>CAVYPB010000018.1:0-225325 GCA_963770305.1 uncultured Actinomycetota bacterium | reverse complement strand
CGCGGCGCAGTGCTGACGGTCGCCGGTCACGATCACCAGGCCTCCGCGCTCGGCGCCCGCGCGATCGGTCCGGGGCGTGAGCTTGACTCATCAGGCACCGCAGAAGCGTTGGTGCGCACCGTGTCCCGAGTACCCAGCCGGGCCGACATGGCACGGCTGGCCGCCTCGGGAATCACCACCGACCCGAGCGTCATGACCGACCACTGGACCCTGCTCGGGGGCACTGAAGGCGGCCTGGCCCAAAACCGAGCACTTGAGATGCTCGGCGTGGGAGACGAAGGGCTGGGCCGGCTCGACGCCGCCGCCGAGCGGGCGCCCGAAGGTCGTGTTGTGGTGGGCGGCATCGGATCCGAAGCGCTGATGCTCGGCGGCGTCGCTGGCGGAGTGGGACCAGGCGAGGTGTGGAAAGCCGTGGTCTCGGCGGCCGCCGACGAGGCACTGGCACTGCACAGGGTGATGGACGATGTGGTCGGGCCCGTCGCCGGCGTCGTTGTCACGGGTGGGTGGCGGCACAGCGCAGAAGTCATGCGCGCCAAGGCCGCCCGCTTCGACCGTATCGAGGTGTCGACGGTCGACGAGGCGGGGGCGCTCGGGGCCGCGACGCTGGCTGCGCGTGCCGCCGGTCTGATCGGTCCTAATGAACACTTGGGGGACCAATGACGCCGGGCCAGCGGACGTTTTTCGCCGACGAGCGGCACGCCGAGGTGGTTCGCCTGCTCGCGACCGAGCGGCGTGTCGAGAGCGCATGGCTAGCAAGGCGTTTCGGAGTCAGCGCCGAGAGCATCCGCAAGGACTTGGCCCAGCTCGAGGCCCGCGGATTGCTGCGTCGTGTGCACGGTGGCGCCGTCCCGGTCCAGCGCCTGGGTGAGGAACCGGGCGTCGGCACGCGCACCGAGCAGGCTGAGCAGAAACTCGCCATCGCGCGGCATGCTCTGCGCTTCGTACCCAGCGGCGGCACGCTGCTTCTAGACGCGGGCACTACCACGCTACGGCTCGCCGAGCTGCTGCCCACCGACGCCGACCTCGTCGTCTATACGAACTCCATCCCGGTGCTCACTACCCTGGTGCAACGCGGGATCGCGGTCGTGGGCCTCGGTGGCCGGGTGCGCACCGAGACGATGGCCGCTGTCGGCCCCCTGACGATCGAGGCGCTCGGCGGCATCAACGCCGACGTGGCCTTCCTCGGTACCAATGCGCTGTCGTTTCAGCGCGGGCTCACCACCCCCGACCTCGACGAGGCCCTGGTCAAGCACGAGATGCTGGCGGCCGCACGGCAGCGGGTATTCCTGGTCGACACAAGCAAATTCGGTCGGCAGAGCCGCGCGAGGCACGCGACGCTGACCGACGTAGATGTCCTCGTGACCGACGACGCGGTCACTCCCGGGCAGCGTGAGCGGCTGCTCGCGGTCGACGTAACGGTGGAGGTGGCCCGATGATCACCACCGTCACGCCGAACCCGAGCCTCGACAGGACACTGCACCTGCCCCGGTTCGAGCCCGGGCACGTCAACCGGGCCACCGCCACGATGGTCGAGCCCAGCGGCAAGGGCGTGAACGTCGCCCTGGCGCTGCACGGCGTCGGCGTGCCCGTGCGCGCGGTGCTACCGACCGGCGGGAGTGTCGGGCACGAAATCGTGATGCTGCTCGACGATCTCGGGCTCGACCATATTGACGTGCCGATCGCAGGCTCACCGCGCTCCAACATTTCGCTCGTCGAAGCGGACGGACGCACCAGCAAGGTGAACGAGCCAGGCCCCAAACTGTCGGAAGCCGAGGTCGACGCACTGTGCTCAATGGCGTTGGCGCACACCGATATCGGCGAGTGGGTAGTGTGGGCGGGCAGTCTTCCAGGCGGATTCAGCCCGGAGCGGTTCGCCGACGCCATGGCGGCCACCAGAGCGGCAGGCCGACGCGTCGCGCTTGACTGCTCCGGCGCCCACCTGCGCCATGCACTCACGCAAGACGGCGATCGACTGCCGCATCTGGTGAAGCCCAACGCCGTCGAGCTCGCCGAAGTCGCGGGTCGCTCCCTGCGCACGCTCGGTGACGTGGCCGACGCGGCACAAATGCTGCTGGAACGCGGAGTGCGCACCGTCCTTGTCAGCCTCGGTCGCCACGGGGCGCTCCTTGTCGATGCCGACCTGCCAGGGCCACTACACGGTGCCGCAGCCGCGCACAGGGTTGTCAACACTGTGGGCGCCGGCGACGCATTTCTCGCAGGCTGGCTCGCCGCCGGATATGCCGGAGCCACAAGCGGCGATGCGCTCGCGAACGCATTGCGCTTTGGCGCCACCGCCGTTGAGCACGAGGGCACGCTGCTCGGTGTTCCCGATCCGCGCCGTCCGGTCTACATCGGACCCGCCGCGGCCCAGACGCCGCTCGCGCTATGACGTTGCAGCGAGCAACTGTTCGTCCACGGCAACAAGAACTTTCACGTGCTGTCCGCCGGACGACAGCGCGTAGGCGTCGGCCACTCGCGTGAGCGGCACCTCGGCCGTGACGATGTCGTCGACGCGTACGTCGCCTTCGACGAGGAGACGGATCGACTCGGCGTAATCCTCGGGCAGGTAGGTCGCGCTGCCCTGGATGCAGATCTGGTGGTCTTGAACGACCGGTAGCGGGACGGCCACGTCGTCTGCAGGCACGCCGACAATGACCACCGTGCCGCCCTTGCTGGCCATACCGATGGCCTGTCGGACGGTGGCCGTGACGGCTACGCAGTCGAAAACGACGTCGGCGCTCTCGCCGAGCGCGGCACGGGCTTGCGCCGCGACGTCGTCGGCCGTGGCGTCGAGCACGGCATCGGCGCCCAGTCGTGCGGCCAGTGCCCGTTTGGCCGCCAGCGGATCGGTGACCACGACACGCTTGGCCCCATGCGCCCGAACCACCGCCAACAGGAGCAGCCCGATCGTACCTGCACCGAGGATCACGACCGCCTTGTCGCGCACGTCGCCGGCGATGCGCACGGCGTGTACGGGCGTTGACATCGGTTCGATGAGAGCCGCCGCCCGATAGTCCAGTTCATCCGGAATGACGTGAAGGCGATTCGCTGGAATGGTGAAATAATCCGCCATCCCACCCTGGTCGTAACCACACCCGAAGAAACGCAGGTTCTCACAGAGGTTCTGTCTGCCACTGCGGCATTGCTTGCAGTTCCAACACGGAAGATCGGGCTCGACGGTCACCCGTTGACCCACCGCGATGCCGGCTACCTCCGGTCCCACCACGGCGATCACGCCGACAACTTCATGACCAGGGTGGTACGGCAGATCGATGAACGGGTGTCGCCCATTCGCGGCGTGAGTGTCGGATCCGCACACGCCGGACACGACCGAGTGGACGAGAACCTCGCCGGACATGGGCTGGGGCGTTGGGGATTCGACGATATCGATGGAGCTGTGCGAGACCACAACGCGGCGCATCCGGTCGGGTACATGCATGAGCACCTCCTCCAGGGATGACGGCCAACCTACTCGCTGCCAGCCGGCAGGATCGTGCTTGCGTCTATTCGCAGATGCTGTCCGTCGAAGCGGACGCCGCGCAGATCCGCGACGGCCGCAGTGACTCGGGCAGTGGCTGCGCTCTTCCCGACGCCGATGATCGTGGCGACGCCTGCGGCACGCGCTGCCGCGATTCCGGCGGGCGCATCCTCGAACACCGCGCAACGTTGAGGAGATACCTGCAGGCGCTGCGCGGCGAGCAGGTAGGGGTCGGGGAAGGGTTTCCCGCGTTCGACGTCTTCGCCTGTGACCAGCACGTCGGCTGGGACCAAACCGGCCGACGCCATGCGTGCGGTGGCAATGGCGCGGCCGCCGGACGTCACGACCGCCCAGCTTCCGCGAGGGCTGGATTCGAGGAGTTGGCGTGCGCCTGGTATCGCTACCACGTCGGTGGCGTGGTCCAGCTCTTGTTGCGTGAGGTCAGCGGCCGCCGCGGCGACATCGCTTGGTGTGCTTATCAATTCGGCGACAAGGTCTGCGATTCGTCTTCCGTGTTCGACATCGCGGTGGAAGTCGAAACCCGGTGCCCAGCGCTTCGCCCACAGGTTCCAGGCAACGGCCGCCGCGCTGTGGGAGTCGACGAGGACACCGTCGCAGTCGAGCAACAGCCCGTCGACGCTGAGGCTCACCGTGTCGTTGCAGGTCACCATGAAGCAGGGTATGACATCGGTGACATGGCGTGTGATGATAGGGCTCCTCACCGTCCGGGCTTGTCGTCATCCCGATATCGAAAGTTGAGCGGCGCATGGCTGATTTCACCGGACGCGCAGTGCTGGTGACGGGCGCGAGTGGTGGCATCGGCGCCGCGACTGTGCGTCGGCTCGCCAGTCGAGGCGCGACAGTCTATGCGGGTGGGCGAGACTCCCAGCAGTTGGCCAAGCTCGGCGCCGAGACGGGTGCTCAGCCGGTTCCGTTCGATCTCACTTCCGAAGACGAGATTCGCGCCGCCGTGTCGGGCCTGGACCTGTGGGGTGTGGTGAACTGTGGCGGTTTCGGCGGAGAGATAGCGACGCCTCAAGACACCGATATCGCAGTGTTCGACAAGGTGATCAGCATCAACGCGCGAGGAAGCCTGCTGGTCATCAAGCACGTGACACCCGGGATGATCGAGCGCGGTGTGGGCGGGTCGATCGTGAATGTGTCCAGTCAAGCGAGCCTCGTGGCATTGTCAGGCCACATTTCTTACGGATCGTCCAAGGCGGCGCTCGACAACATCACCCGAGTGGCCGCGCTCGAACTGGGCAAACACAACATCCGCGTCAACAGCGTCAACCCGACCGTGGTCATGACCGACATGTCCGCCTATTACTGGGGACGCCCCGATGTCGGATCGCCATTCCTGGACCAGATGCCCCTGGGTCGTTGGGCCACCGAGGAGGAGATCGCCGCGCCGATCTGCTTCCTGCTCAGCGATGACGCCTCGATGATCACCGGGGTGACGCTGCCGATTGATGGCGGTTACACCTGTCGCTAGCGCGGGCCGATCGACGGTGGGCTGGACACGCCACCGAAGGGACCACCGGTTCCGTCGCTATGCGTCGGTAGCCTGGCCATATGACCAGGCGGCGCTCGGGGACGGCCCTGGTGGCCGTCGTGCTCGCCGCAGTGCTCACCGGCTGCGCGCACGCGATCTCGGGCACCGCGACCTGGCCTGGGGCCAGGCTGGAAAGGGTTGTCCTGACCGCGGCTGACTTCCCGCCGGGTGTGCAATTCGACCGCATCTTCCGGTCAGCCGGCCAGCCCGACGGCGTGGGCGGCCCGCCGGCCATGATGTCCAACCCGGAAGGCTGCTCGGACGGGCTCACCCGCGCCATCGCGGACTCGGCCGAGCGCGGCCCCGGCAGCGCGGCGGAGTATGCCGTCGGGTACGACGGCGCGCGGATCGTGATGACGGTGTTGACGTGGCCACTGGACCTGCCGCGGCTGGCCGCGACCGCCGACCGCTGTGCGCATTTCCAGACGTTCTTCGACCCGTCGGCGCCCGGCATTCCGATGACCACCACGCGGTTGCAGACACCGCGCCCCGATGCGCTGGTGTACCAACAGACCATGTGGCTGAACAACGTTGACAGCAGCGCCTATTTCACGTTCGAGAACATCAGCGGGATGGGGGTGTTCGGCATCGCATTTCCCACGCCGAACCCGTCCATCGCCGTCAAAGCCTCGCTGCCGCAGACGTTTCTGGATATCGCGGCAAAGCAGGCTGATCGAGCTCAGACCCCCTGACGCAGAGGTTAAGACCATCAAAATCGGCCCACCAACTCGGCCAACCACTGTAGCGTGACCAAATGCCTTCCACCATGGTCACCGTCGACGGCTTTCCGGTGCCAGTCGACGTGGCCGGCCCGGACAAAGGATCCGTCGTGGTGGTCCTCGGCGCGGCGCATCACGCGCCCGCCGCGTATGAGGCGGTGTGTCAGCGGCTGCACACCGCATCGCTGCGAACCATCGTGATCGGCCCCGATCCGCGGCTGACCGCCAAATCGGTGGTCGGCATCCTCGACACGCTCGACGTGCGGTGGGCGCTGCTGGTCGGCGACCGCATCGGCGGCGAACTGGCGTGGGAGCTGGCCGCCACGCGGCTGGACCGGTTCATCGGGCTGGTGGTGATCGACCGGGGTCATCCGCGCGTCGCCGACCTCACCGGGGTGATCCGCGACGAGCACTGCCCGCCGGTGGAGATGAACACCACCGCTCTGGTCAGCACGCCGGCCGCGCGGGCGGTCGCCAAGGCCAGCCAGCGCTACGTGTACGGCGATTTCCGGCTGGTCGACCTGCTCGGCAGGCGCAACGCACAAGAGTCCACCGCGCAGCTGGCCGCCGAGATCGTGTTGCGCACCAGCAACTGGTAGGGGCTAGGCCGCGTGCCGTGCGATCGCGATGCCGATTCTGGGTTCGATTTCGCTGACTGCGATTGGTGGTGGTCCGGGCGGGGGTGGCGCAGTGGAGTGGTGGCGCGTTCCGGTGGGGGTGGTGAATTCGGCGGTGTGCACGCCGTTTTCGTCACCGGCACGCACGTGCCAGCCGGATACTTCCTTCACATAGTTGCACCGCTCACACATGCCCAGGCCATTGCGGGCGTTGGTCGGCCCGCCGCGGTTGCGGGGCTGGGCGTGGTCGCGGTGCCGGATCGGGGCATCGCAGTACGGCGTGCGACAGGTCAGGTCGCGCAACCCGATGAACTTCGCCAGCCCGCGCGGGAAGCATCGTGATTGTGATTCCATCGCCAGTAACGCCCCGGACCTTGGGTGCCGATAGAGCCGGCGAAGGGTGGCCCGAGACCGCTCGTCGGTGACCGCCGCATCGACCAGGCTGCGCGCCACACTGGCCGGAATCGGCCCATAACCTTCGACCACCGCCGAGGTGTTGTCCCCACCCAGCAGCGTCTCATCGGAGCTCACCAGCGTGTTGGACGACCTGACCGTTTCCCCCGCGGACGGCGCTACCCCAGTGTTCCTGATCAGCCTCAAGGCCGGCAGCTTCGGGCTGAATCTCACCGAAGCCGACTATTGTTTCGTCTGCGACCCGTGGTGGAGTCCGGCCGCCGAGGCTCAGGCCATCGACCGGACTCACCGAATCGGCCAGACACGCCCCGTCACCGTCTACCGACTCGTCTCCCAGGGCACCATCGAGGAGCGGGTGGTGGCGCTGCAGGAGCGCAAGCGTGAGCTGTTCACTGCGGTCGTCGACGAAGGCGAGGTGTTGGGGTCAGCCATCACCGCGTCGGATATCCGAGCGCTTCTGGGATAGAAGGTGTGATCGGCTATGTGGCTGGCGCCTGGTCCGGGGTCCATGCCTGCGGCAGGCCCGGACTTCCCGGGAACAGGAAGTCGACGAAAGCCTGTGCGGTGGGTTGCGGCTCGTGGTTGGCGAGGCCGGGGCGCTCATTGGCCTCAATGAACACGTAGTCCGTCCCGGTCACGTTCGGTACCAGAAGGTCGATACCCGTCACCGGAATGCCGATGGCGTCGGCCGCCGTCACCGCCACCGAGCACAACTCTGGGTTCACCTCGGCGGTGACGTCATCGATGGTGCCGCCCTGATGCAGGTTGGCGGTGCGGCGCACCCGCAATAGGGTCCCCTCTGGCAGCACATCGTCGAACGACCAGCCAGCTTCGGCGACGGTGGCCGCGGTCACGTCGTCGATGGGTATGCGTGATTCACCGCCGGTCGCCGCGGCGCGGCGCCGGCTCTGGGCATCGATCAGCTCACGCACGGTGTGATGCCCGGTGCCGCTGACTTCGGCGGGCCTTCGCAGCGCGGCGGCCACCACCCTGTGGTCGATCACGACGAGCCGCAGGTCGTCGCCCGCCGCGCGCTGCTCGATCAGGACATCGGGGTGTTGCTCACGGGCCCGGGCCAGCGCCGCATCGAGTTCGTCGGGATTGTCGACTCCGACCGTGATGCCCTTGCCCTGCTCGCCGCGGGTCGGCTTGACCACGACGTCGCCCACCTCGTCGAGGAACGCGTAGTCCTCCTGGTCGAAGGTGGCCAGCCGCCCTCTGGCGACGACGATTCCGGCCTCAGCGACAATCCGACGGGTCAATCGCTTGTCGTCGCATCGGCTCATCGCCACCGCGGATGTGTACTCAGACAAGGACTCTCGAGTGACGACGCTGCGCCCGCCGTGTGACAGCCGCATCTCACCCGCTTCGGCGTCGAGCACCTCCACCCAGATGCCGCGGCGCATGGCTTCATCAGCGATGATGCGCGCGTACGGATTGAGGTCGTCGACCGTCTCCGGTGGGTGCGTGAACAGCGGTTCGTTGATCGCGTTCTTGCGTTTCACCGCCATCACCGGCACACGCGCGAACCCCAGCTTCTCGTACAGCGCGATCGCGGCGGCGTTGTCGTGAGCCACCGACAAATCCATGTAGGCGCGGTCCCGGCTGCGATAGATCGCGGCGAGTGCGTGCGTCAACGCCGCGCCGACGCCCGGGAGGCTGGACGACGGATCGACGGCCAGGGTCCACAGGCTCGAGCCCTCCTCCGGGTCGGAGAACAATCGCACGTGGTCCACGCCGGTGACGGTGCCCACGATGGTGCCGTCGTCGTCGCGCGCGGCAACGAGGTAGTCGACGGGGTCATGGTGCAGATGGTTGTCCCAGATGACCTCGACGGGGGCGGACACCATCCCGCAGCGCACGTACACCCGGTTCATCGCGTCGGCGTCCTCCGGGCTCTCCAGCGTGCGCAACGTGAATCCGGTCGGCGAGGATTCCGGCTCATCGTCGGTGAACCTCAGCCGGTAGGTGTGGCTCGGATCGATGAACAGCTCGGCGGGTGCCTTGGCAACCAGCACCTGCGGCTCGCGCGCGTAAATACAGATGTCGCGTCGGCCCTGACCTTCCTGCCGCAGTACCTCGGCAAGCTTGTCAGGGTCCGCGAACGTCTGCCCGAAAACCAGCCTGCCCCAACCAAGTTCGAGTACGACGTCGTCGGCCATGGCGTCCACCATGTGCTGCGGCGACGCGTCGTGCAGGCCGAGCGTAATGGCCTCTGGATGGTCCTTGTCGGGGTCGAGGGCGGTCACGCCGTGACCCCGATCCCGTGCTTTTGCAACCACAGTTCGAGCAGGGCGATCTGCCAGAGTTCGTTGCCCCGCAGTGGGGTGATCCGACCGTTGGGGTCGGCGAGCAACCTGTCGACCGCCTCCGGCCGGAACAGGCCACGCTCCTTGGCGGCGGGCGCATACAGCGCGTCACGGACGAGGTCCAGATACGGACCTTCCAGATGGGTCAGCGCAGGCACCGGGAAATAACCCTTGGGGCGGTCGATGACATCTGCAGGGATCACCCTGCGCGCGGCCTCTTTCAGCACGCCCTTGCCCTGATGGGCGGTCTTCAGCTCGGGCGGGCAGGTGGCGGCCAGCTCGACCAGGTCGTGATCGAGGAACGGGACTCTGCCCTCCAGGCCCCACGCCATGGTCATGTTGTCGACGCGCTTGACTGGGTCGTCCACCAGCATCACCGTGGTGTCGAGCCGCAGCGCTCGGTCGACACCGGTTGCGGCGCCTGCGTAGGCGAAGTGCTCAGTGACGAACCGTTCGCTGGGGTCGTCGGCGGTGGCCAGCGCGGGGGAGACGAGCGCCTCGTAAGCGGACTGGTTGCGGTCGAAGAAGGCTTTTCGATAGCTGGCCACCGACCCCTCGATGGAGGCGGCGTCGGGCTTACCCATCGGGGGATACCAGTGGTATCCGGCGAACACCTCGTCGGCGCCCTGCCCGGACTGCACGACCTTGACGTGTTTGGCCACTTCCTGGCTGAGCAGGTAGAAGGCGACGCAGTCGTGGCTGACCATCGGCTCGCTCATTGCGCCGATCGCGCCATCGAGCGCGGGCAGCATGCGATCGGTGCCGATGCGGATCTGATGGTGATCGGTGTCGAAACGTTCGGCGATGATGTCGGAGTAGCGGAACTCGTCGCCCTCGACGCCGCCGACCGACTCGAAGCCGATCGAGAACGTCGCAAGGCCGTGTTGACCCGCCTCGGCGAGCAGG
Organism: uncultured Actinomycetota bacterium; assembly: GCA_963770305.1. GTDB lineage: Bacteria > Actinomycetota > Actinomycetes > Mycobacteriales > Mycobacteriaceae > Mycobacterium. The sequence continues at coordinate 215,327 of CAVYPB010000018.1, read as the reverse complement.
CCGACGATCAGGCTGGAGTCGACGCCACCCGACAGCAGGCACCCGACAGGCACGTCGGCCACCAGTCGGCGCTCCACGGCGAGGCGCAGCGACGCGAGAACCGCATCCTCCCAATCACGTTCGGACCAGTCGGCCCGCTCCTCGCGCCGGGTGAAGTCGGGTTCCCAAAACGTCGTCGTGCTGCGGCGCCCGTCCGGCTCGATCGCCACGAGCGACGCGGGCGGCACCTTGGTCACGCCGTGCAGAATCGTGCGTGGTGGCGGGACGACGGAGTGGAAGGACAGATAGTGGTGGAGGGCGACGGGGTCGATGTGGGTGTCGACGCCGCCGCCTGCGAGCAGTGCCGGTAGCGACGACGCGAACCGGATCCGGTGCGCGTCCTCGGTCAGGTACAGCGGTTTGATGCCCAGCCGATCGCGACCGAGCAGCACCCGGCCGCTGTCACGCTCGACGATCGCGAACGCGAACATGCCGTAGAGGCGGTCGACGAAGCGGTCACCCCAATGGTGGTAGGCCTTCAGCAGGACCTCGGTGTCGCTGTGCGAGAAGAACCGGTAGCCGTGCTCGCTGAGTTCACGCCGCAGCTGCTTGTAGTTGTAGATGCAGCCGTTCCAGCAGACGGCCAGTCCCAGCTCCGAGTCGACCATCGGCTGTGCGCCCGCCTCGGACAGGTCGATGATCCTCAGGCGGCGATGGCCAAGCGCGACGCGGCCCTGCGACCACACGCCTGCGGCATCCGGACCTCGGGCCGCCATCGCCTCGGCCATGGCCGAGACAGCTCCGATGTCAGGTGTTTGGCCGTCGAGACGCACCTCGCCGGCGGCTCCGCACACCCATTGGACCCTACCGGGTTAGCTCTTCGGCGTCGTGGCGGTCGGTGACCGGTTACGAAACACCCTCCAGCTGCTCGCCGGTTTCGTCGACCTGCCTGATCGGCCCGGTGAACCAGTTCTTCACCGACGCGTGCCAGTAGATGTAGAGCAGGATCAGCACGCCGCCGACAAGTAGCGGGGTGTAGTTGACGAACTTCCACTCGAAGCTGCCGCCGAATGGCACGCCGCCGATCGATGTCGGGAACAGCGCGATGAGCGAGGTGACTGCGATCTCGATCAGCGCGACGGGGGCCATCCACTTGTGGTGTCCGCGCAGGTTCCAGCTGCCCACTTTGAAGGAGTCGCCTGCCTTCCAGCGGTAGTAGATCGGGACTGCGAAGCATAGGTACAGCCCGACAACGCCGATCGAGATCACCGCGTAGAAGGCGACTGGCGCAGGCGCACCGTTGATGTCGACCGCCACGAGCGCAGGCAGTGTGATGATGGCGGCCAGCAGCGCGGTGACCATGACGCCGTTGGCGGGGATCTTGTTGGAACTCAACTTCGACCACAGCTGGTGGCCGGGTACCGCGCGGTCGCGGCTGAACGCGAACAGCATCCGCGACGCGCTTGTCTGGCAGGCCGTGGTGCAGAAGAACTGGCCCGCGCTCGAGATCAGCAGCACGATGGCGACCCACTGGGAATCCATCGCCTGGGCGAAGATAACCTGCACGAGGCCGCCGCCCTTTGTCACCGCGTCCACGTCCTGGACCGCGAACAGGAACGACAGCAGCAGGATCCAGCCACCGATGGCCGAATAGAAGATCGAGCGCCAGATGCCTTTGGCCGCGCCGTCTGCAGCGCTCTTCGTCTCCTCGGATAGGTGCGCGGAGGCGTCGTAACCGGTGATTGTGTACTGCGTGAGGATCGCCGCGATCGGCAGCACGAAGATCAGCCAGCCAAAGCCTTTGTCGCCGTTGAACATGCCCGTGTTGTTGACCGTCGTGGCGAAGACGTCACTGAAGCTGGCGTGCCGCTTGGGAATCAGGAACAGGATCAGGATGACGGCCGCCGCTCCCGCCACATGCCACCACACGGAGATGTTGTTGATGATGGCCAGCAGGTGCGACGAGAAGATGTTGATAGTCGCCGAGACCGCCAGGATGATCACGAACATGATGAAGACCCTGGTCAGGCTGTAGCCGGCCGCCCAGCCCTCGCTGAATGTGCTGAGTGTCAGGTCCAGGAACGTCGCGCAGCCGTAGGCCACCGACGCCAGGATGGCGATCAACCCGATCAGGTTCAGCCAGCCGGTGTAGTAACCGGCCTTCGCACCGCCGAGTTTGCTGGCCCACCAGTAGATACCGCCTGAAGTCGGCATTGCGGAGACGAGTTCGGACATACACAGCCCGATGATCAGGATGAAGATCGAGACCAGCGGCCAGCCCCAGGCAATGGCGGCCGGGCCGCCGTTGTTCCAGCCGAGGCCGAACGAGGTGAAGCAGCCGGCCAGGATCGAGATGATGGAGAACGAGATAGCGAAGTTGGAAAATCCGGACCAGGAGCGGTGTAGCTCCTGGGTGTATCCGAGTTCCGCGAGTAGCTTTTCGTCGTCGCTCAGTACTTCGTGGCCTTCTGGCACGGTCATTCTCCTTCTGGCATGGCGGAGTGGACTCTGCTCACTTCTCAAGAGAATAGGATGCCAATGGTCTGGTGTCCTACCTTTGGACATGAGAGTTTGATAGTCACCGGCGGGAAGTCCCCGCGGAGCAAACCCCAATGGTTGGCTTGCCGGCAGTATCCGCCGAGAGGGAGGTCCGCAGTGAGCGCCACATCGGGCATGTTGTCGCAGGCCGAGCTCGAGCGACTCGTCGCCGGTGGTGACATCGACACCGTGATCGTCGCGTTCTGCGACATGCAGGGCAGGCTGACCGGCAAGCGGGTGTCGGCGCGGCTGTTCGTCGAGGATGTCGCCGAGCACGGCGCCGAATGTTGTAACTATCTGCTGGCCGTCGACGTCGACATGAACACCGTCGACGGGTACGCGATCTCGAGCTGGGAAACCGGCTACGGCGACATGGTGATGACGCCCGACTTCGCCACCTTGCGGCTCATCCCGTGGCTGCCGGGTACCGCGATGGTGATGGCCGATCTGTCGTGGACCGACGGCAATCCCGTGACCCAGGCGCCTCGCAGCATCCTCAACCGCCAAATTGATCGACTCACCGAGAGCGGCCTGGTGCCCTATGTCGGCACCGAGCTGGAGTTCATCGTTTTCGACACCGCATTTCGGGAAGCGTGGGCGGCCGGCTACCGCGGGCTGACCCCTGCCACCGACTACAACGTCGACTACGCGATGCATGCGTCGACCCGGATGGAGCCGCTGCTGCGCGACATCCGGCTCGGCATGGACGGCGCAGGCATGTACTGCGAGGGCGTGAAGGGCGAGTGCAACTTCGGTCAGCAGGAGATCGCGTTCCGCTACGACCATGCCCGTGTCACATGCGACAACCACACCATCTACAAGAACGGTGCCAAGGAGATCGCCGACCAGCACGGCAAGAGCCTGACCTTCATGGCGAAATTCGATGAGCGCGAAGGCAATAGCTGCCACATTCACATCTCGTTGCGCGGCGACGACGGTTCCGCGGTGTTCGCCGACTCGGACGACGAGCTCGGCATGTCGCCGATGTTCCGTAGCTTCATCGCCGGCCAGCTGGCCACGCTGCGCGAGCTGACACTGTTCTACGCGCCGAACATCAACTCCTACAAGCGTTTTGTTGAGGGCAGCTTCGCGCCAACGGCGGTCGCGTGGGGGATGGACAACCGAACCTGCTCGGTGCGGGTGGTGGGTCGCGGCCACGGCATGCGGATGGAACTCCGCGCGCCAGGCGGCGACGTCAACCAGTACCTTGCGGTGTCGGCGCTGATCGCGGGCGGGCTGTACGGCATCGAGAACGAGCTGGAGCTGCCGGAAGCGTTGGAGGGCAACGCCTATACCAGCGGGGCAGAACACCTGCCGACCACTTTGGCCGAAGCCGCGGCGCTGTTCGAGAAGTCGGAGTTGGCGCGAGAAGCGTTCGGCGACGACGTCGTCGAGCATTACCTCAACTACGCGCGCGTCGAACTGAACGCGTTCAATTCGGCGGTGACCGACTGGGAAAGGGTGCGTGGCTTTGAGCGTCTCTAGACCGATCGTCGGCCTGACCACGTACCTGCAGCAGGCGCAGACCGGGGTCTGGGACGTACGCGCCAGCTTCCTGCCAGGCATCTACATCGACGGGGTGAACCTCGCGGGCGGAATTGCTGCGCTGCTTCCGCCCCAGCCTGTGGACGCCGAGATCGCCTCGCGTGTTCTCGACGGCTTGGATGGCCTGATCATCACGGGCGGACGCGATGTCGACCCGGCGGGGTACGGCCAGCAGCCGCACCCGGGGACTGACGAGGCCGTCGCCGACAACCGGCAGCGCGACGCGTTCGAGTTCGCGTTGGTCGACGGTGCGATCCGGCGGGGCATGCCGCTGCTGGGTATCTGTCGCGGGGCGCAGGTGATCAACGTCGCGCTGGGCGGCACCCTGCATCAGCATCTGCCCGATGTGATCGGCCACACCCACCACCAGCTGGGCAACGCGGTGTTCGCGACGTCGGCGGTGCGCACCGTGCCCGGTACGCGACTGGCCGCACTGATCGGCGAATCGTCTGATGCTCAGTGCTATCACCACCAAGCCATCGACCGGCTTGGCAACGGCCTGATCGTCAGCGCCCAAGACTCCGACGGCGTGATCGAGGCAATCGAAATCCCTGGACAGCACTTCGTTTTGGCCGTGCAGTGGCATCCGGAAGAACGACTGGACGATCTGCGGCTGTTCGCCGCGGTAGTGGAGGCCGCCGCGGCCTACGCGACAGGAAAGGTGAATGCGTGAGCGCTAGCGAGCTGATCAACCCCGCGACCGAGGAACTGCTGCGCACCGTCGAGCAGACCGACCTCGCGGGCGTCGATGACGCAATAGCACGCGCCAAGGCGGCTCAACGGGATTGGGCCCGTCTCGCGCCTGCCGAACGGGCGGCGGGTTTGCGGGCCTTCGCGGCCGTCGTCGACGCGCACGTCGATGAGTTGGCCGCTCTCGAAGTAGCCAACTCCGGGCATGTACTCGGGAACGCTGAGTGGGAAGCCGGCCACGTCCGAGACGTGCTTCTCTACTACTCGGCGACCCCGGAACGCTTGTCCGGCAAACAGATTCCTGTTGCCGGTGGGATCGACGTCACGTTCAATGAGCCGCTTGGTGTCGTCGGCGTGATTGCCCCGTGGAACTTCCCGATGACGATTGCGTCGTGGGGTTTCGCGCCGGCTCTGGCCGCAGGCAATGCAGTAGTACTAAAGCCTGCCGAGATCACCCCGCTGACCTCTATCCGACTTGGTGAGCTGGCCGTCGAGGCCGGGCTGCCCGCCGATCTGTTCCAGGTGCTGCCCGGCAAGGGCTCGGTGGTGGGGGACCGCTTCGTCACCCACCCTGACGTACGCAAGATCGTGTTCACCGGGTCGACCGAGGTCGGCACACGCGTGATGGCGGGGGCGGCGGTCCAGGTCAAGCGGGTCACCCTGGAGCTGGGCGGCAAGAGCGCCAACATCGTGTTCGACGACTGCGACCTGGAGAGGGCCGCGGCAACCGCGCCGTACGGCGTCTTCGACAACGCTGGCCAGGATTGCTGTGCGCGCAGCCGGATCCTGGTGCAGCGCAGCGTGTATGACCGATTCATGGAGCTGCTTGAACCGGCTGTCAAGGGCGTCGTGGTCGGCGATCCACAGTCCAAGGACACCGAGATGGGGCCGTTGGTCTCGAAAGCGCACTGGAACACCGTCGCCTCCTACGTCCCCGACGACGCGCCGGTCGCGTTCCGCGGCGATGCACCGTCGGGCGCCGGCTACTGGTTCGCGCCGACCGTGCTGACACCGCCGCGCACCGACCGCAGCGTCACCGAGGAGATCTTCGGCCCGGTGGTGACGGTGCTGCCCTTCGAGAACGAGGCGGACGCCATCGCGCTGGCCAACGACACGCCCTACGGCCTTTCGGGATCGATCTGGACCGACAACCTGTCCCGGGCGCTGCGAGTGTCGCGGGCCGTGGAATCCGGCAATCTGTCGGTCAATTCGCACTCGTCGGTCCGCTACAACACGCCGTTCGGCGGATTCAAGCAGTCGGGACTGGGCCGCGAGCTCGGCCCCGACGCACCGCTGTCGTTCACCGAAACCAAGAACGTCTTTTTCGCGATCGGAGAAGCCTGATGGACTTGACCCAACGACTGGCCGGCAAGGTCGCGGTCATCACCGGCGGCGCCGGCGGCATCGGACTGGCGACCGGGCGGCGCATGCGCGCCGAGGGTGCGACGATCGTCGTCGGCGATATCGACCCGACGGCGGGCAAGGACGCCGCCGACGAACTCGACGGATTGTTTGTGCCCGTTGACGTCTCGGACCAGACGGCCGTCGATGCATTGTTCGACACCGCCGCCGACACGTACGGGTCGGTCGACATCGCGTTCAACAACGCAGGCATATCACCGCCAGATGACGACGTGATCGAGACCACCGAGCTGCCCGCGTGGCAGAAGGTGCAGGACATCAACCTCAAGTCGGTGTACCTGTCGTGCCGGGCCGCATTGCGGCACATGGCGCCGGCCAAGAAAGGGTCGATCATCAACACCGCCTCGTTCGTCGCGGTGATGGGCTCGGCGACTTCGCAGATCTCCTACACGGCGTCCAAGGGCGGCGTTCTGGCCATGTCCCGTGAGCTTGGGATTCAGTACGCGCGCAGCGGGATTCGCGTCAATGCGCTGTGTCCGGGCCCGGTCAACACCCCGCTGTTGCAGGAATTGTTCGCGAAGGATCCGGAGCGGGCGGCGCGGCGGCTGGTGCACGTCCCGATGGGTCGCTTCGCCGAGCCGGACGAACTGGCGGCCGCGGTAGCGTTCTTGGCCAGCGACGACGCGTCATTCATCACCGGAGCAACCTTCCTTGTCGACGGCGGCATCAGCGGCCACTACGTCACTCCGCTGTAAGACGATGTCGGCAGCGCCGGACGTCCCGCACGCCAGCGAAGCACTGCTGCGCCCCGTGCGGCCGGGGAACCCGTTCGAAGACACCGTCGAACGGCTGTTGCAGACCATCCGGCTCGGAGTGTTGCATCCGGGCGAATCCCTTCCACCCGAGCGCGAGCTCGCGGCACGGCTCGGCGTCAGCCGCGACACCGTTCGGGAGGCGATCAAGTCGCTTGCCGATGCCGGATATCTGGTGTCGCGTCGCGGCCGATATGGCGGCACGTTCCTGGCCGACGAGCTGCCAAGACACACCGGCGACAGCCCAGGGGTGACCCGCGCGGAGATCGACGACGCGCTGCGGTTGCGGGAGATCCTCGAGGTCGGCGCCGCGCGGATGGCGGCGAACCGCACCCTGACCGCAGCGGAGCGGGAAGTGCTGTGGTCGCGCCTGGCCGACGTCCGAGGTGCGGCGCCCGACGACTACCGGCGCCTGGACTCGCGGCTGCACCTGGCGATCGCGGAGGCGGCCGGCTCGCCGTCGCTCGTTCCCCTGGTCGCCGAGAACCGGATGCGACTCAACGGGTTGCTCGACCAGATTCCCTTGCTGCCGCGCAATATCGCCCACTCCGACGAGCAGCACGAGGCGATCGTCGTGGCGATCCTGGCGGGCGATGGCGAAGGCGCTGCGGAGGCCATGCGGGCGCATGTCGCGGGATCGGCCGCCCTGTTGCACGGCTTCCTGGACTGAATACCTATACGCGACCTATTCCGCAGCGTCGCCGCAAGGTAGGGAAGTTTTCCCGATGGCGGTCGCGCTTTTCAACGAGCCTGAATCTCGCAATCACGGGACGCCCGTCCCGTGACAGAGCGAGAAGGAACTCATGATGACCAGGCGGGTTGTCAAGGCCCGCCTGGTTAGGTCGTGGGTTTAGATTTGACGAGTGGCGTTACCCGGTGATCAGGCGGTGGCACGACGCGCGTCGTCGGCGCTCGCCGACGTCGATACCGCCGGTTGGGCGCAGCGTTTCGACCTGCTCTCCGACCCCAACCGCCTGGAGATATTGCTCGTTCTGCACCGAGCACCCGGGATCTGCGTCGGGGACCTCGCGGCGGCGCTCGGCCGATCGGAGAACGCGGTCTCCCAGGCGCTGCGCGTGCTGAGGCAGCAGGGCTGGGTCAGTTCTACGCGGGTGGGCCGGGCCGTCAGCTATCGCCTCGAGGACGAGATCGTGCACGACCTGCTGCACTGGATCGGTGCCCGGCACGGCTGAAACTGCGGTCCAGCCACCTAAACTTCCTGATGTGCGTGCGTTGACGATGGACGATCCGCTGCTTGTGGATCGTCCTGACCTGGGCGGCGCAGGAGATCTGCCCGCTCATATGCGCATTGCCAATTGGCTCGAGCAGTTGATCGTGTCCCGTACGTTGGCGCCCGGCGACAAATTGCCGTCCGAGGTGGATATCGCTAACGGCTTAGGGGTCAGCCGGATGACGTTGCGGCAGGCGCTGAGTTCGATCGAAGCGAAAGGCCTCATCGACCGCCGACGCGGACGGTTCGGCGGCAATTTTGTGGCGACGCCGCGGATCGAGTTCGACCATGCCAGGCTGCCCGGGTTCACCGAACAGCTACGCCGCATCCATGTCGAAGCAGGGGCCGAGGTCCTGCGTGCCACGACCGGTCGCCCCACCGCCGAGGTGCGTCAGCGCCTCGGGCTCAAACGCGGCGACCTAGTCCACGAGATTCTGCGCGCCCGATCGGCCAACGGCGAGCCCATCGTTCTCGAGGAGGCGTATCTACCGGCGGTGATCTTTCCTGGATTGCTCTCGGCGAGCCTGACCGGCTCGTTGTACATGGTGATGCGCTCCTACGGTGCATCCCCGTTCTCGGCCGACGAGGAGATCGAGGCGACACGTGCCACGCCAGAACAAGCCGGACTTCTCGGTATCGAGGCGGGCTGCCCGTTGCTGTTGATCACGCGCACATCGTTTAGCGAGAGCGGCGTTGCGGTCGAGTTCTCCCGCGACTATCACCGCTCGGATCGCGCGCGTATCCGCATCAAGTCCCGGGTCGACGGTGAGGTGCCCGCCCGCGACGCCACCCGATGAGAGCGTCCTCGACGAGTTCGGCCGACAGCTCGGACACCATGGCCGGGGCGGTGGCGTGCAGTTCCGTGCTCGGCTCGGAGGCGACGGCCACGCAATGCATGCCTGCGGCCAGCGCGCCCCGTACACCCGGCACGGAGTCTTCGAACACGAGCACATCGCCGGGCCGACGATGCAGCAGCCGGGCCGCGGTGAGGAATCCCTCCGGATGGGGCTTGCCGTCGCTGACGTCCTCTTCGGCGATCAGCACCCCGAACAAGTCACCTGCGATACTGCCCGCCAGCACCGCCAGGACGTCGTCGCGCTGGGCGCCGGTCACGATGCCGAGGGGAATCTCGTTGTCGGCCAACAGCTTCACCAGTCGCACGGTAGCTTCGGCGATCGGTGTCTTGTCTGCGACGCGTTGCTTGTAGACGTCCTGGCGCAACCGGAGCAGCTCGGTGACTTCGTGTTCGGTTCCGCGGCCATGCCGCGCCACCGCGCGTTCGATGATCTCGCGGTCACTGCGGCCCAAGAGCTCGTCGCGGTAGTCCTCGGCAGTCATCGCCCAGTCGAGGTGGACGCGGAACAGCTCGCTGAAGATATCGAACAGGATGGGTTCGTCGTCGGAGAGCGTGCCGTTGAAGTCGAAGATGACGGCGGGCTGGTCACTGCGCAACCAGGTGGTGATCACGTCCGCCGCCGACGACATGCTCAATAGTCTAGACCTTTGATCGCTCGCGGTTTACAGTGAAGTCGACCGCACTGGCACGCGAGGAACTCGAATGTCGTTTCAGCTCACCGACGCCCGCCTGATGGCATTGCTCGATGAAATCCCTGTGCTGGCCGGACGGCCGAGGCAGCTGCAGGATCTGTCAGGCGGACTGACCAACCGCAACGTCAAGGTGACCACCCCGGACGCCGTTTATGTCGCCCGGTGCGTCGACACCGGCGGCAACTTCCTCGGCATCGACCGCGACGAGGAGTACTACAACACCAAGGCGGCCGAGCAGGCCGGCGTCGGCGCGCCGGTAATCGACTACCGACCCGACCTCGGGATCCTGCTGTTGGGATACCTCAACGGAAAGACGCTGTCCAACGACGACTTTCAGCGGCCTGGAGTGGTGGCCAAGGTGGCCGCAGGATGCCAGGCGTTGCACGACGGGCCGCGCTTCCGCGGCCGGTTCGACATGTTCGAACGCCAGCCCCGGTACCTGAAAACCGTCAGGGACAACGGCTTCAAGATTCCGTTCGACTACCTCGACCACGCGGATGCATTTGCCCAGATCGAAAAGGCGCTGACGGCCACCGACCAGACCACTGTCCCGTGCAACAACGACCTGCTGGCCGGCAACTTCATCGAAGACGGCGAGCGGGTGTGGATCATCGACTACGAGTACTCGGGCAACAACGACCCATGCTTCGAACTGGGCAACATCTGGAGTGAGTGCGGCCTGTCGACCGACCAGCTGGACGAGCTCGTCACCACGTACTACGGCCGCCGACTACGCCAGAAGATCGCCAGGGCCCACCTGCAAGGCATCGTCGCCAAGTACGGGTGGACACTGTGGGGCTGTATCCAAAGTGCCTCGAGCCCATTGGAATTCGACTTCTGGGATTGGGCGATGGAGCGCTACGAGGCTGCCGTCGCCGAATTCAAGGCACCGCACTTCACCCGCCTGCTTGACGACGTATCAGCCACCGACTGACGCAAGGGATCCGTGACATCTATGGCCACCACAACGCTGCCCGACCGCGCGCACGTCGTCATCATCGGCGGCGGCGTGATCGGAACCAGCGTCGCCTACCACCTGACCAAGCTCGGCCTCACCGACGTCGTGCTGCTCGATCAAGGCCAACTGTCATGCGGCACAACGTGGCATGCCGCCGGGCTGGTGGGTCAGCTGCGGGCATCGGAGAGCGCCACTCGGCTGGTCCAGTACTCGACGCAGCTTTACGCCGAGTTAGAGAACCAGACGGGCCTGTCTGCCGGCTACAAGCAGTGCGGGGGAGTGACGGTCGCGCGCACAGAGGACCGCATGATCCAGTTGCGCCGCACCGCGGCGAACGCCGCGGCGTTCAACATGGAATGTGAACTGCTCGCGCCCGAGCAGGCGCTCGAGCAATACCCGGTAATGCGGGTCGACGACCTGGTGGGCGCCATCTGGCTGCCGGCCGACGGCAAGGCCAACCCGACCGATTTGACCTTCGCGCTGGCTAAGGGCGCACGGATGCGGGGCGCCCGGATCGTCGAGAAGGTGAGGGTGCTCGATGTTTTGACCGATGAGGGCCGGCTGAGCGGGGTGCGGACCGATGGCGGGGACGTCGAGGCTGAGATCGTCGTCAACTGCGCCGGGCAGTGGGCCAAACAGGTCGGTGCCATGGCAGGTGTCAATGTCCCGCTGCATTCGGCCGAGCATTTCTACGTCGTCAGTGAAGGCATCGACGGGGTGCACCCCGACCTGCCGATCCTGCGTGATCCCGACGGCTATACGTACTTCAAGGAGGAAGTGGGCGGGCTCGTGATCGGTGGCTTCGAGCCGGAAGCCAAGCCGTGGGTGGCACCCGATGCGATCCCGTACCCGTTCGAATTCCAGTTGCTAGATGAAGATTGGGACCACTTCGAGATCTTGATGAGCAACGCGCTGTTGCGGATTCCGGCGCTCGAGGAGACCGGCATCAAGAAGTTCTACAACGGCCCGGAGAGCTTCACGCCCGATAACCAGTTCATTCTCGGCGAAGCGCCCGAGCTCGCGAACTTCTACGTCGGTGCGGGCTTCAACTCAGTCGGCATCGCGACCGCAGGCGGCGCCGGACGCGCGCTTGCAGAGTGGATCGTCAACGGCGCGCCGACCAGCGACCTGACGGGAGTGGATATTCGCCGGTTCGCGCCGTTCAACGGGAACAACCGGTGGTTGCACGACCGAGTGGCCGAGGTGCTTGGCCTGCACTATGAGATCCCCTGGCCCAACCGGGAAATGACCACCGCACGGCCGTTCCGGCGCTCACCCGTCCACCACCTGCTGGAGGCCGCCGGCGCTAACTTCGGCAGCAAGATGGGCTGGGAGCGGGCCAACTTCTTCGCACCCGACGGGGCGGAGCCGACGATCGAATACACGTGGGGCAAGCCCAACTGGTTGCCATGGTCGGCCGCGGAGCAGACCAATACGCGGATGAACGTGACCGTGTTCGACCAAACCTCCTTCTCCAAATACCTGCTCGTCGGTCCCGACGCCGAGGCGGCGCTGCAATGGCTGTGCACTGCGGACGTCGGCGTCGAAATTGGCAGATCGGTCTACACCGGGATGCTCAACGAGCGGGGCACTTACGAGTCCGATGTGACGGTCACCCGCACTGGACCCGAGGACTTCCTGATCATCAGCAGTGCGGCCACCACCGAACGCGACAAGGACCACATCCGCAGGAACCTGCCCGACGGGGCCGGCGCCGCGCTCGTCGACGTGACGTCGGCGTACGCGGTGTTCGGGGTGATGGGGCCCAAGTCACGCGATCTACTGTGCGCTCTGACGTCGGCCGAGCTGTCCGACGAAGCGTTCCCGTTCGCCGCAAGCCAGCAAATCTCATTGGGTTACGCGACGGTGCGCGCCACCCGGATCACATATGTCGGCGAATTGGGTTGGGAGCTTTACGTTCCCGCCGAGTTCGCGGTCGGCGTCTACGAGGACCTGATGACAGCCGGCTTTCGGTTCGGTGTCGTTCGCGGCGGCTACTACTCGATCGAATCTCTTCGGCTGGAGAAGGGCTACCGCGCATTCGGCCGGGAATTGACACCGAGCGAGAACCCCGTCGAAGCGGGGTTGCTGTTCGCATGCAAACTGAAAACCGACATCGCATTCCTCGGCCGCGAAGCGGTCGAGAAGGCCAAGGCGGAAGGACCGCGCCGCAAGCTTGTCGGGTTCTGGGTCGATGATCCTGAGGCGATGTTGTGGGGAGGCGAGTTGATCCTGCGCGACGGCGGCGTCGCCGGGCAGGTGACGTCGGCGGCCTGGGGCGAAACGATCGGCTCGTGTGTGGGCCTGGCCTACATCAGAGCGCCGGATCAAGCGGTCATCAATGCCGAGTGGATCAACGCCGGCAGTTACGAGGTCAACGTCGGCGGGCAGCTGTACCCGATCTCGGTTACTCTACGGCCCGTTTTCGACCCGACGAACGCGAGAATCCGCCCGTAGCGACGGTTGGCATTTCCGCGCACCGTTTCTGATCATCTGTTCATCTAGACAGATGAGACGATGCGGGCATAGGGTCGACCCATGAGCGTCGTCGAGCAGCCCGAAGCGACCGTTTCCAAGCGACTCGACCGAACCGACTGGACGACGATCGCCGCGATCGGCGGCGTCGTGCTGGCGCTCCACCTATTCGGCTGGGGAGTGCTCGTGCTCGGGGTGGCGCCGCAGCACATCACGCTCGGTTCGGCAGGCGTGTTCGGCGTCGGACTGGGTGTGACCGCCTACCTGCTCGGAGTGCGGCACGCGTTCGACGCCGACCACATCGCCGTGATCGACAACACCACGCGAAAGCTGGTCGGGGAGGGCACCCGCTCGCTGTCCGCCGGTTTCTGGTTCTCACTGGGCCATTCCAGCGTCGTGTTCGGGCTGGCTTTCCTGTTGGCGATCGGCGTGCGCGCGATCGTGGGACCCGTCCAGGATGAGGGCTCGCCGCTCTTGCAGACCCTCGGGCTGGTGGGCTCGCTCGTCGCGGGTACCTTCCTCATCCTCATCGGGCTGACGAACCTATTCGCCGCGGTGGGCATCGCCAAGGTGTTCCGCAGGATGCGCAGCGGCGACTTCGACGAAGCCGAGCTCGAACGGCAACTCGAGCAGCGCGGCTTCCTGGCGCGGCTGCTTGCCAAGGTGATGCGTCGGGTGAGCAAGCCGTGGCACCTCTACCCGGTCGGGCTGCTCATGGGCTTGGGGTTCGACACGGCCACTCAGGTGGCGCTGCTGGTGCTGGCCGCGGGAACGGCGGCGTTCACGCTGCCCTGGTACGCCATCATGGTGCTGCCTGTGCTGTTCGCGGCCGGGATGAGCCTGTTCGATGCGCTCGACGGGATCTTCATGTCGCGGGCCTACGGCTGGGCGTTCCTCAAGCCGGTCCGCAAGGTGTACTACAACCTGACCGTGACAGTGCTGTCGGTGGTCGTCGCTCTGGTCATCGGCGTCATCGTGCTCGCCGGACTCGTGGCCGACCGCCTCGGCATCGAGTCGGGTCCGCTCGCTGTGATCGGTTCGGCGAACCTGCAGTTCGTCGGGTTCATGATTGTCGGATTATTCGTCGCGGCTTGGATGATCGCCCTGGCGGTGTGGCACCTCGGACAAGTCGAGAAGCGCTGGGCGCCGCAGGCTTCCGGTTAGCGTTCGGCGCTCGTCAATGCCGTCGCGACGGTGGCCACGGCGGCTCCCCGCATAGCGCTAACAACGCGTTCTCGATCACCTCGGGTAATGCGGGGTGAATCCAGTACTGGCCGCGCGCCATGTCCTGAGCCCGCAGGTCGAAGCTCATCGCCTGGATCAGCGGCTGAATCAACGACGAGGCCTGACGGCCCATGATGTGGGCGCCGAGAATCAGCCCGCTGTCGTCGTCAACGACGATCTTTGCGATGCCGTTGGTGTCCTCCATCGCCCAGCCGTACGCGACGTCGCCGAAATCCTGGACCTTGGTCCGGATGTTGAATCCCTTTGCCCGGGCCTGATTTTCGGTAAGCCCGACGCTGGCGATCTGCGGATCGGTGAAGACCGCAGACGGCACATACCGGTGATCTGACGGCATCAGGGCTTCCACGTCGTCCCAATCCTGTAAGAGGTTGTGTTTCACCCGACGCGCCTCGTGGTTGGCCACGTGCTTGAGCTGATAGTCCGACGAGATGTCCCCGAGGGCGTAGACGCCGCGCGCGGTCGTCCGCTGGTACTCGTCGACGACCACCTGGCCGTCCGCGGTCACCTTCACACCGGCCTGTTCCGCGTTGAGCAGGTCACCGTTCGGAGTCCTGCCCGTGGCCACCAGCAGCACATCACCCCGCACCGCCGAACCGTCGTGGCAGCGCAGTTCCACGCCGTCGCCGTCCCGGCGGAGGCTCGCGACCTCGCGATGGCTCAGGATCTCCCACTTCTTCGAGGCGATGTCGGTGAACCGTTCACAGATCGTGTCGTCGTGACCACGCAGCAGGGTGCTGCCCCGAATCATCATCGTGACGCGACTGCCCAACGACGAGAAGACATGGGCGAATTCGCATGCCACGAACCCGCCCCCGACGATCACCAGGTGCTCGGGCACGTCGGCGATCCGCATGATCGTGTCGCTGGTGTGATAGCGCACACCGGAATTCGCGATGTCGTCCGGGATGACGGGGCGGGAGCCCGCCGCGATGACCACCTGATCGGCGGTGAATTCGTCACCGTCGTCGGTGCGCAGCGTGTAGCGGCCGTCGGGTAACGGCCTCCCGAATCGGGTATGGCTGGCGAATACCTGCACGTTGGGGGAGGAGCGTCGGTAGTTCTCGCCACCCACCGCGAGCGGATCGATGCGGCCGAAGACCCGGGACACGATGTCACCCCAGCGTACGGCGTCAACGTGTGCGTCGACCCCGTATTTCGCAGAGTCCCTGGCGCTTTGAGCCACTTCCGCCGCGTAGACGAACATCTTCGTCGGTATGCATCCCACGTTGAGGCACGTACCGCCGAACACGCCCTGCTCGCAGATCGCGACGCGCTTGCCTGCGTGGCGGTCGTCAAGGATCGAGTTGCCCGAACCCGTGCCGATAACCGCGATGTCGAAGTGGGCCATGGTGATCATCCCCGTTCGGATTTAGTTGCCGCATCAGAGGTTTCGGCCAGATACCAATCCAGCCACTTGTCCAGTACGCGGTACGCCGCGTGCCGGGACTCCGGCACCGAGAGGAACACATCGTGCTTGGCGTCGACGATCGGCACAATCGTGGAGCGGTTGCCGATGCAGCCGGCCCAGCGCGCTATCTGCTTGACGTCGAGCACCGCGTCACCGCGCTGGATCTCGTCAATCTTCTCGGGGTCGGTGACCTCCCGCACGCTGCGATCAGACCGCAGGATCAGGTTCGGCACACCGACGTCGAGTCCGCGGTGCAGCGCGGCGTGTCCGCGCCGGATCGCGTGAATCCAGCCGAAGGTGACCGGAAATCCGCCGATCGGCTTCCAATTCAGGTCGTAGTCGAAGTCGCCTGCGTAGTCACGGTGCAGTGTCGCGCCATAGCCGCCCTCGGTGGGCGGGCGCACCACCCGCTTCTTGCGAACGCGCGAGATCGCGCCGATGGCAGCCCGCGTCGGGGCGGTGCGCAGAATCGCCGGTCCCTGCAGATCCAGCCAGGGACTGTTGAGGACGAGGCCGGTGACGTGTTTGCGCTGTGTCATGCCGCGACTGCGCAACCGGTCAAGCCACAGCGAGACGATGAGCCCGCCCGCGGAGTGCCCGTACACCAGCACCTTCGCCGGCGACGCCTCCGCGATGAGGTCCAGCGCCCGCTCCAGTTCGGAGTCGTAGCGCGCCAGGTCGGTGGTGAAGTGCGGCGTCTGCCCCTCGCGCCATGACCGCCCGCACTTGTTCATGTCCAAGGCGTAGATGGCGAAGCCGCGGGCGGCGAAGTGGTCGGCCTGTTCCGTGTTGAAGAAGTAGTCGGTGAAGCCGTGCACCAGCAGCACCGCGTGGGTCGCCGACGGGTCGGGCTCACCGCGGCGCACCAGCGTGGCGACGAGGTCACCTTCGCCGTCGGGATCCGGGCCAAGGCCGATTGTGTGCTGCCAGTAACCAGGCAGCACGTCGGGCTCCCATCCAGGCACGACAGCTACCTTAAAGCGTGTCGAACACCCTGTGAGTGTCGGCACCGCCCTTCTCGGGCGATCGTCGGTTCACGCCGCTGGTGCGGTGTGGACGTCGGTTCCCGCGTCTTCCGGGCTGGTTTCACCGGCACACGTGGGGTGCTGGTCAGCGCCGTCCCGTCGGCGGGCGTTGGTGGCCTGGCCTCCGTGCTTGGGGGTCCGGGGATCGAGGGATAGTTCTTGTTGGGCCTGGCCCCAGCGGGCGAGATTCACTGCGGCGTTGAGGTCGCGATCGGCCGAATGTCCACAGCCACAGCTGAAGACCCGATCGGCCAGCGTCAAATCGGCTTGGATGGCGCCGCATTGCGGGCAGAGCTTGCTCGACGGGTACCAGCGATCCGCAACGACGAGTTCGCCGCCGCGCCAGACCTGTTTGTAGGCCAGCAGCCGGGCGAACTCGGCCCAGCCGGCATCGGAGACAGCGCCGGCCAGGCGATGGTTGGCCAGCATCCCGGAGATGTTCAGGTTCTCGATGACGAGCCGGTCGTGGGTCTTGACCAGCGCGTTCGACACCTGATGCAGGAAATGCCGCCGCACATTGGCGATGTGATGGTGGTGACGTCCCAGCTTGGCCGCGGCGTCACGGCGGTTGTGTGATCCTTTCTGCTTGCGCGACAACGATTTCGCCAGCCGCCGTTCTTGTTTCAGCCCGGCGGCCAGTGCTTTGGGCGCATCAGTGATGCGGGCCACCTCGGTTCCGTCGGCGCGGGCAGCGACCACAAACGCCGACAAGCCGAGGTCGATGCCCACCCAACCGCCACCGTCCCTCGTTTCGCGGGCCGGGTGCCGGTGGTCGCGGTGCAGCGCTGCGGCCTCGACATTCAGCGACACCCACCACCGGCCCGCATGGTGGCTGACGGTGGCGAACAGGATCTTGGCCCTGCCGTTGGCGAGCATGCGCCGCAGTTCTCGGGTGTCGTCATGCACACTGATCTGGCCGATGCCGGGCAGGATGACCGAGCGGGGGCGGTTGTTGTCACCGACGCGGATCGCCGACCGGCGGCCTTTGGGGTGCTTGTTGCGCAGCCGAAATGACGCCACCGCCTGAGTTTTCGCTTTGAACTTCGGAAAGCCCACTCGCTTACCCTTGCGCCTGCCGGAGCGCGAATCTGACCAGGCTTTCAGACCCTTGCTCAGATCCACGCAGGCCTCCTCGAAGACCTGCTGGCACACCTCGCTACGCCACGGCAGGCCGGTCACCACGACATCAGCCGCGCCATCGCTGCCGACGGTGAAGACCCGGCCGGCGTCCTCGGTTTTCTTCCACCCGTTGAACGCGTTGATCAGATCAAACCCCGTCCACGGCACCTGCGTGTTCGCGTCCGTGCGGCGTTGGGTCAGTGCGGTTTTCACCATCCCGAGGCACTGATTAAACGCAAACCTGGCCGCCCCCGCGTGCCGGGCCAGCACCTGCTCCTGCTGATCGGTGGGGTCCAGGCAGAACCTGAACGTTGTGTGCCGACTCATCTCACCGACGAGCATCCCAACACCCACCGACAGAATCGGATCAACAGTGGTGTCGGTCGGCGTGATCACCGTCGAGTCTCATGTGACCCGACGGTGATCACGCCACAGCTCTGGCGCGTCTTACAACGTCTTGGCGCGCCTCGCCCGGCGCAAGGTCGCGCACCATCCGCACGGAGGGTGGCCATGCCCGCCCGAACAGTTGAGCGACTACCTCGATGCCATGGGCGTAGGTGCCGCCCACCGGCCGCGCATGGCGGCAGCAGTTTCTGCGTTGGTGCCGAGCCGGCATCTGGGCGGAGGGTGCTCACGACGATATGCTGCGAGGGCCGCGCCCTGGTCGGGTCGATGACGACAACCCATTCCAACTCCAACGACTCGACCGCAGCGAGTTGCTCGGCAGACCTTAGCCACTTCGCCGCCGACCTGGGCCCATGGCGGCAGACCAGGGCGGATAACCTGAACAGCGGAAAGCCGTGACAGCGGACCGCGACCGCGAAGGACCAACGATTCGGTGTCTGACCCGAAGGCTGTACAGACGGACGTCGTTCTGGTGGGCGCGGGGATCATGAGTGCCACCCTGGGGGCGCTGTTGCGACTGGTAGAGCCGAATTGGTCGATCGCCTTGGTCGAGCGCCTCGACGGGGCGGCCGCGGAGAGCAGCGACCCGTGGAACAACGCAGGCACCGGTCACGCGGGACTGTGCGAGCTGAACTACACCCCGGAGCGGCCCGACGGCTCGATCGACATCAGCAAAGCGGTGCAGGTCAACGAGCAGTTTCAGGTGACGCGGCAGTTCTGGGCCTATGCGGTCGAGAACGGGCTACTGCCCGATGTGCGCAGTTTCCTCAATCCGGTCCCGCACGTCAGCTTCGTCAAAGGCGCGGCCAACGTCGACTACTTGAAGCGGCGCCACGACGCGCTGGTCGACAATCCGCTGTTCGCGTCGATGGAGTTCATCGCCGACGACGACGAGTTCGCTCGCCGGTTGCCGTTGATGGCCGCCCAGCGTGATTTCTCTGACCCCGTGGCGCTGGGCTGGGTGCACGACGGCACCGACGTCGACTTCGGGGCACTGTCGCGACAGCTGATCGGCAACACCGCGCAGCGTGGCATGACCACCCTGTTCGGTCACGAGGTTCGCAATCTGATCCGGCAATCCGACGGCAGCTGGACGCTGTCCATCGTCAACCGGCGCAATGGCGACAAGCGAAAGCTGAACGCGAAGTTTGTGTTCGTGGGGGCGGGCGGTGGCACGCTGCCACTGCTACAGAAGGCCGGCATCCCGGAGGTTAGAGGGTTCGGCGGATTCCCGATCGGCGGCCGGTTCCTGCGTACCGCCAACCCGATGCTGGCCGCCGCCCATCGGGCCAAGGTCTACGGAATCCTGCCGCTCGGTACCCCCCATCCAGGGGCGTCGCATCTCGACGCGCGCATCATCAACGGCAAGTCGTGGCTGCTGTTCGGGCCGTTCGCGGGTTGGTCGCCGAAGTTCTTGAAGCAGGGCAACATCACCGATCTGCCGTTGTCGGTCAGGCCGAACAACCTGGCATCGATGGTCAACGTCGGGTTCACGCAGGCGGGTCTGGTGAAGTACCTGATCGGACAGCTGTTGCTGTCGGAATCCGATCGAGTGCAGGCCCTGCGTGAATTCGTCCCCACCGCAACCGATTCCGACTGGGAACCAGACGTCGCCGGCCAACGGGTACAGGTGATCCGTCGGGCCAAGGGCAAGGGCGGCGTGCTCGAATTCGGCACCACCGTGCTGTCGGCGGCCGACGGCACCATCGCCGGACTGCTCGGTGCCTCGCCGGGGGCGTCCACCGCTGCGCCTGCGATGCTGGACGTGATGGAGCGCTGCTTTGGCGACCGCTACACATCCTGGTTGCCCAAGCTCAAGGAGATCGTGCCGTCGCTGGGCACCGAGCTGTCCGGCGAGCCGACGTTGTTCGAGGAGGTCTGGTCGTGGGGCATAAAGGTGCTGAAGTTGGATAAGCCAGCCAATGGCGTGCCGCCCGCACCGCTGTCCGTGGAGTCAGGCGCCGACATCCCGACCACCGGTGAGCGTGGGACGGTGGCTGCTGAATGACGATCGCACTACGCCGCAGCTGGGCCAAGGACCTGGACGCCAGCACGCTCTACGAGCTGCTGAAGCTGCGTGTCGAGGTGTTCGTCGTCGAACAGGCCACCCCGTATCCCGAATTGGACGGGCGCGACCTGCTCGCCGAAACCCGCCATTTCTGGCTCGAAGGGCCCGGCGGCGAAGTGATTTGCACGCTGCGCTTGATGGAAGAGCACCCCGGCGGCGAGAAAGCCTTCCGAATTGGACGCGTCTGCACCAAACGCAGCGCCCGCGGCCACGGCCACACCACCCGGCTGCTGCAGGCGGCACTGGCTGAAGTCGGTGACTACCCCTGCCACATCAACGCGCAGACCTACCTGGAGGACATGTACAGCCATCACGGATTCGTCCGCGACGGCGACGAGTTTCTCGATGACGGCATCCCGCATGTGCCGATGGTGAAACCGGGTTCTTCTCCCACAGAAGCCGGATAGCCGTGACTTCGGAGGGCAGGAGCGAAGCGACCCGGGAATCAACAGCGGTCTACCCGTTCAGCGCGATCGTCGGCCACGACCGCCTGCGGCTGGCGCTTGTGTTGTGCGCGGTGCGGCCCGAGATCGGCGGCGTGCTGATCCGGGGCGAAAAGGGCACCGCGAAGTCCACCGCCGTGCGGGGACTGGCGGCCGTGTTGGCGGCCGTCGGAGCCGCGGAGGCGGCGACATCAGGTGGAGTCGGCGGCCACCTGGTCGAGCTGCCCATCGGCGCGACCGAGGACCGGGTAGTCGGGTCGCTGGACCTGCAGAAGGTGCTACGCGATGGCGAACACGCCTTCTCGCCGGGCCTGCTGGCCCGCGCACACCGTGGCGTGCTGTATGTCGACGAGGTCAACCTGCTCCACGACCACCTGGTGGATGTGATCCTGGACGCGGCCGCGATGGGCCGCGTGCACGTCGAGCGCGACGGCGTCTCGCACAGTCACGAGGCCCGCTTCGTGCTGATCGGCACGATGAATCCCGAAGAGGGCGAGCTGCGCCCGCAGTTGCTCGACCGCTTCGGGCTCACTGTGGACGTGCGGGCCTCTCGTGATGTCGACGTTCGGGCCGATGTCATCCGGCAGCGGATGGCGTTCGAGGCCGACCCCGTCCGGTTCGTCGATCGATATGTTGAGGCGGATGCCGAACTGGCCCGTCGCGTCACCGCGGCGCGCGCAACGGTCGGCTCTGTCTGCCTGCCGGACAACGAGTTACGCCGCATCGCTGCGCTGTGCGCAGCCTTCGACGTCGACGGTATGCGGGCCGATCTGGTGGTGGCGCGCACCGCTGTCGCGCACGCCGCGTGGCGTGGCGCATCCACAGTCGCGGAGGAGGATATTCGGGTTGCCGCCGAACTTGCGCTGCCGCACCGGCGACGCCGCGACCCGTTCGACGACCCTGGGCTCGATCCGGACCTGCTCGACGAGGCGCTGAGTCAGGCGCGCGAATCCGCCGACCAGCCGGAACCGGAGCCCGACCCAGATCCGCCTGGCGGTGGCGATTCGATCTCGGACGACGCGGCAGATCACCCAGTGCCGTACCGTAATTCGAGCTCTGCGCCCCGACCGAGCGCCGCGCCCTCGGCGGTGTTCCGCACCCGGGCGCTCGTCGTGCCGGGCGTGGGTGAGGGCGCGCCGGGTCGCCGGTCACGCGCGCGCAACCGCACTGGAAAGTCGATCTCGGCGACCGCCGAACCGGGGGCCGGCCACGGCATACACGTGTTCGGGACGTTGCTGGCCGCGGCCGGTCGTCAGCGCCGCCCTGGCAGGCCGAGTCCCCAGCCGGACGACGTGCGTCGTGCGATCAGGGAAGGCCGCGAAGGCAATCTGGTGATCTTCGTCGTCGACGCATCGGGGTCGATGGCCGCGCGCGACCGGATGTCCGCGGTCAGCGGTGCGACGCTGTCGCTGTTGCGAGACGCCTACCAGCGCCGTGACAAGGTGGCGGTGATCACGTTCCGGCAGCAGGACGCCCAGCTGTTGTTGCCGCCTACATCGTCGGTGCACATCGCGGGCCGCCGGCTGGCCCGGTTCGACACCGGCGGGAAAACGCCACTGGCGCAAGGCTTGCTGGCCGCACGCGATGTGGTGGTGCGTGAGAAGGCGCGCGACCGGGCGCGGCGCAGCCTGGTCGTGGTAATTACCGACGGGCGTGCCACCGGCGGCCCGGACCCGCTGAGCCGCGCGCGGGTGGCCGCGGCCCGACTGGTCGCCGAGGGCGCAGCCGCCGTCGTGGTGGACTGCGAAACGTCGCACGTGCGACTGGGTTTGGCCGAGCAGCTGGCCGGCTATCTCGGGGCGCCTGCGGTGCGGTTGGCGCATCTGCGCGCCGACGCTCTGACGGCACTCGTCACGTCCCAGGTCGATCGCACCGCAGCCTAGGGAGACGTCGATGCCACAGGGTCAACCGCTGACAATCCCCGACGACGGCCTGTCGACCCGCGCGCGCCGCAACGCTCCGCTGCTCGCCGTCCACACCGGTGCGGGAAAGGGCAAGTCGACCGCGGCGTTCGGCATGGCGCTGCGAGCCTGGAACAATGGGTTCAAGATCGCGGTGTTTCAGTTCGTCAAGAGCGCCAAGTGGAAGGTGGGCGAGGAAGCCGCGTTTCGTGAACTGGGTCGGCTGCACGACGAGCACGGGGTCGGCGGCCCGGTGGAGTGGCACAAGATGGGCGCGGGCTGGTCGTGGTCGCGCAAGCACGGCACCGAGGTCGACCATGCGGCGGCCGCCGCCGATGGCTGGGCCGAGATCTCCCGCAGGCTGGCCGAGCAGCGGCACGACTTCTATGTGCTCGACGAGTTCACGTATCCGCTGAAGTGGGGGTGGGTCGATGTCGAAGAGGTGATCGCGGTGCTGGCGTCGCGGCCCGGCACCCAGCACGTCGTCATTACGGGGCGTGATGCGCCGCAGCCGTTGCTTGACGCCGCGGACCTGGTCACCGAGATGGTGAAGGTCAAGCATCCGATGGATGTGGGCCGCAAGGGCCAGAGGGGCATCGAGTGGTGAGCACAATGGGCACGCTCACCGGCCGCGAGCGTCCGCGAAATCTCACGATTTGCGGCGTGTCGCTGTGCAGACGCGCACGGTCGCGGGGGTTGAGGTGAGCGTTCCCGCGGTGGTCATTGGCGCGCCCGCGTCGGGCAGCGGAAAGACTACCGTCGCAACGGGTTTGATGGGCGCGCTGCGCCGTGCCCGGCGGCGGGTCGCGCCGTTCAAGGTCGGTCCGGACTTCATCGACCCCGGCTACCACGCGCTGGCGGCGCTGCGGCCGGGCCGCAATCTCGACCCCATTCTGGTGGGGGAGCGGCTGATCGGCCCGCTGTACCGGCATGGCAGCGTGGGCGCCGACATCGCGGTCATCGAGGGCGTGATGGGGCTGTTCGACGGACGCATCAGTGAGGGCCCGGCCGACGCCTCCGTCGCCCAGGGGTCGACCGCGCACGTCGCCGCGCTGCTGGGCGCCCCGGTGATCCTGGTTGTCGACGCCCGTGGCCAGAGCCACAGCATCGCGGCTCTGCTGCACGGCTTTTCGACATTCGACCAATCCGTGCGCATCGCGGGGGTGATCCTCAACCGGGTCGGCTCGCCTCGGCACGAGGAGGTCTTGCGGCAGGCCTGCGAGCACGCAGGCGTGCCGGTGTTCGGCGTGATCCCGCGTGCCGACGAATTGTCCGTCCCGTCGCGGCACCTCGGCCTGGTCACCGCCGTCGAACACGGCGAGCAGGCGCGGGCCGCCGTCGAGGCGATGATCGCACTGGTGGGTCGCCACGTCGACCTGGTTGGTATCGCCGCCATGGCGGCCAGTCGAGTGTCCGACCAACCGTGGGATCCCGCCGTGGCCGCGCCCGCCACCGGGAACGTCACGGTCGCGCTCGCGGCGGGAAAGGCATTCAGTTTCGGCTACGCGGAGCACAGCGAACTGCTCCGCGCGGCCGGGGCCGACGTCGTCGAGTTCGACCCGCTGACCGATCCGCTGCCGCGGCAGACCGCGGCCCTGGTGCTGCCGGGTGGATTCCCCGAACAGTTCATTACCGAACTGTCGGCCAATGACGTTGTGCGTCAACAGATTCACGAGCTCGCGGCCAGTGGCGCGCCGGTACACGCTGAATGCGCGGGCCTCACCTATCTCGTCGACGAGCTCGACGGGTATCCGATGTGCGGTGTGCTGTGCGGATCGGCGCGGTTCACCGATCGGCTCACGCTTGGTTATCGCCAGGCCGTCGCGGTGGCCGACTCGCCGCTGCACACCATCGGCGATCGCATCATGGGGCATGAATTTCACCGCACCACAGTCACGTTCGCCGACAGCTATCCGCCCGCATGGGTGTATTCCGGACGTGACTTGCCCACTGTTCGCGATGGCGCCATTGACCGCGGAGTTCACGCCGGCTATCTGCACACCCACCCGGCAGCGCACCCGCAAGCGATAACCCGCTTCGTGGCCGCGGCGGAGACGCGCTTTAGCTCCAGTGGCCGCAACCTCTAGGCTCGCCGGGTGAGCGAGAATGCCTACTTGGTCGGCCTGCGTCTGGCCGGCAAGAAGGTCGTCGTCGTCGGCGGTGGTACGGTCGCGCAGCGCCGCCTGCCCCTGTTGATCGCCAATAGCGCCGACGTGCACGTCATCACCCGCAGCGCCACCCCGGCCGTCGAGGGCATGGCGGGAATCACATTGACGCTCAGGGAGTTCCGCGACGAAGACCTCGACGACGCCTGGTATGCGATCGCGGCCACCGATGACCCGGACGTCAACGCAGCCGTCGTCGCCGGGGCAGAGCGCAGGCACATCTTCTGTGTGCGCGCCGACGTGGCCCGCGAGGGCAGCGCCGTCACACCCGCCTCGTTCGAGTACGAAGGCCTGTTCGTCGGAGTGCTGGCCGGCGGCGAGCACCGCCGGTCGGCCGCGATCCGGTCGGCCATTCGCGAGGCGCTGCAACAGGGGGTCATCGCCTTAAAGGGCACTGCGGCCCCCGGCGTCGTGCACGGCGGCGTCGCGCTGGTGGGCGGCGGACCCGGTGACCCCGAACTGATCACCGTGCGCGGCAGGCGCCTGCTGGCCCACGCCGACGTCGTCGTCGCCGACCGGCTGGCCCCGCCGGAGCTGCTAGCCGAGCTCCCGCCCCAGGTCGAGGTCATCGACGCCGCCAAGATCCCGTATGGGCGTGCGATGGCACAGGGCGCCATCAACGACGTGCTCATCGACCGGGCCAAGGCGGGCAAGTTCGTGGTGCGGCTCAAGGGGGGCGATCCGTTCGTCTTCGCACGCGGCTACGAGGAGGTGCTCGCGTGTGCGGATGCCGGGATTCCCGTCACAGTTGTGCCGGGTGTGACGAGTGCCATAGCAGTTCCCGCGCTGGCGGGCGTTCCTGTCACCCATCGGGCCGTTACGCACGAGTTTGTGGTGGTCAGCGGCCATGTTGCGCCCGACCACCCCGAATCGTTAGTGAATTGGAACGCACTGGCCGCGCTGTCGGGCACGATCGTGTTGCTGATGGCCGTCGAGCGCATCGAGCTCTTCACCAAGGCACTGCTGGCAGGCGGCCGACCAGCGGATACACCCGTTCTTGTGGTCCAGCACGGCACCACGACGGCTCAGCGGACTCTGCGCGCCACCCTGATCGACGCGCCGGAGCGCATCCGCGAAGAGGGCATCAGGCCTCCCGCGATCATCGTGATCGGCTCCGTCGCGGCCTTCGGCGGTTAAAGGATTCTTAAGATTACTGTAAGGTAACCCGCTATGACGGCTCTCAATGACGCAGAGCGCGCCGCCATCCGTCGCGACGCCGAGGGCGGGGCTAACCGGGCTCTTCCAGTGCACGTGGAGCACACGCCGTTGGAGCGAACCGGGAGGTACCCGGCCTGGCTGCCGTCGCGGCGCTTCATCGCCGCGGTCGTTGCGATCGGTGGCATGCAGCTGCTCGCCACCATGGACAGCACCGTCGCCATCGTCGCGCTTCCTAAGATTCAGGACGAACTGAGCCTGTCCGATGCGGGCCGTAGCTGGGTGATCACGGCGTATGTCCTGACCTTCGGCGGGCTGATGCTGCTCGGCGGTCGCCTGGGCGACACCATCGGACGCAAGCGCACCTTCATCGTCGGCGTCGCGCTGTTCACCATCGCCTCGATCCTCTGCGGCATTGCGTGGGACGAGACCACGATGGTCACCGCCCGGCTCCTGCAGGGTGTGGGCGCCGCGATCGCCTCACCGACCGGACTGGCGCTGATCGCGACGACCTTCCCGAAAGGCCCTGCCCGTAACTCCGCGACGGCTGTATTCGCCGCGATGACGGGCGTCGGCTCGGTCATGGGCCTGGTCGTCGGCGGCGCGCTGACCGAGGTGTCGTGGCGCTGGGCGTTCCTGGTGAACGTGCCGATCGGGCTGCTGATGATTCACCTGGCCCGCAAGACGCTGCGGGAGACCCATCGCGAGCGGCTGAAGCTGGACGCTACAGGCGCCGTCCTGGCCACGCTCGGCTGCACCGCCGCGGTGTTCGGCTTCTCGATGGGCCCCGAGCAGGGCTGGCTCTCGCCGCTCACGATCGGCTCGGGCGTCGCCGCCGCCGTCTTCCTGATCGCGTTCCTCTACGTCGAGCGCACAGCCGAAAACCCCGTCATGCCGTTCGATCTCTTCAAGGACCGCAACCGGGTCGCGACGTTCGCTGCGGTCTTCCTGGCAGGCGGCGTGATGTTCACGCTGACCGTGCTGATCGGCCTCTACGTCCAAGACATCATGGGCTACACCGCACTACGCGCCGGGGTCGGCTTCATTCCGTTCGTCATCGCGCTCGGCATCGGGCTCGGGCTGTCGTCGCACCTGGTGTCGCTGTTCCCGCCGCGGGTGCTGGTGATCGCCGGCGGCGTGCTGGTGCTCGCCGCGATGTTGTACGGCTCCACGCTCAACGGCGGCATCCCGTACTTCCCGAATCTCGTGCTGCCAATCACGGTCGGCGGCTTCGGCATCGGCATGATCGTCGTCCCGTTGACCGTGTCGGCGATCGCCGGGGTCGGCTTCGACCAAATCGGCCCGGTGTCGGCGATCGCGTTGATGCTGCAGAACCTCGGCGGCCCCGTCGTGCTGGCCGTGATCCAGGCCGTCATAACCTCGCGCACGCTGTATCTGGGCGGCACCACGGGCCCGGTGAAGTACATGGACAGCGCGCAGCTGCACGCACTCGACCAGGGCTACACCTACGGCCTGCTGTGGGTGGCGGCGGTCGCGGTGCTCGTCGGCGGCGTAGCGCTGTTCATCGGCTACACCTCATCGCAGGTCGCGCACGCGCAGGAAGTCAAGGACGCGATCGACGCCGGAGAGCTTTAGCTCGACATTGAGCGGGGAGAGCTTTAGCTCGACATTGAGCGGGGAGAGCTTTAGCTCGACATTGAGCGGGGAGAGCTTTAGCTCGACATTGAGCGGGGTCCGATGCACTGGCTGTGGGTCCCCAGATCCCACTCTCGAGGTGCGGTGGCCGCCATTGCGGGATCGAGTGTGCTGACGGCCAGTGCCGTCGCCGCGGCGAATAGCGCGGCGGGCACAACCCTGCGCAGTGCGAAACCTGTGGGGGTGGTGCTTGTCATGATCCTGCTCCTTGGGTTCTGGTAGTGGGCGGGTCGGCCGCCGGCACAGGTAGGAGCACGCACCCTGCGCTGCGGGGACACTTTTGCGAGATCAGGCCGCGACCGTCACCTCGACGGACAGGTACTCGCCGATGCCAAGGGCTGCGGGCCAGTCGCCGGCACGCACCGCGCGGGCAAGGTCGTCGACCAATGGGCTGTGGGCGCCCAACTCCGCCAACCACTCCGCGACGGTCGTCGCGATCTCATGAGCGGGCACGTCGACCGTGCGTCCTTCGTGCAAGCGATCACTGACGCGATAGATCGCCCTGGTTCGACTGGTTCGAGTTGCCCGCCGGTACATGCCCGTTATTCGGAGGCGACTCGCCGTTGGATGTGTCATCTCGTGTCCTTACTCGTGGCTTGCGGCCCCGGATGGGCGCTTCTCACAGGTAGGAGCGGCAACCCCGCCTCGAACGGACACTTTTTCTGTGAACTTTTCTTCTTCACGCCCGCTGGCATGGATTTTGGATGTCTTCGGCCGCGCCGAGCGCTCCTGATCACGCCGAATCCGTCGCTGGGTAGGCCGCCTACCCATGTCCGGCGTGGGTGGTTCGTCCATCGGGGCATGATCGTCGTCCCGGGCGTCGTGCGCTCTTCAACACTGAAGCGCGGATCGACCGGACGGAAACGACGTCGACCCCGGCGGTATCGGAGAGCTGATTCTCCGCCGCGAGACGATCATGAAGGAGTATTCGCGCAAGCCCGACGCCACGAAGGACACCTCGGGCGGCCGCAACATCTACTTCGTCGAAGTGGAGAACGCACTCGCGGCGCATCCCGCGGTAGCCGAAATCGCCATCGTGTCTCGCAAGCACCCCGACATGGCGAGACCGTCGTCGCGATCATCAACCCCCAGCCCGGGCAGGAGCTATCGCTCGACGCACTGCGTGAATTCGGTGCGGAACGCCTCAGCGGACAAGCTGCCGCGAGAGCTCGTTCTGTGTGACATCCCGCGGAACCCTCCGGGAAGATCCTCAAGCACATCCTGCGCGCCGACCTCGAAGACGAGGTTCGGCCTGGAAGGCGCGGTACCAGCGGCGGACGTTCGCGGCTAAATCACGGCGGGCAGTCGCGGTGCCCGCGCTTTGTCCGTGTTCCCATCGGTAGGGTGGCTACCCATGTCCGGGGAGGGTGGTCTTTCAGGGACCCCGGACGAACGCGCAACGTCGGCTCGTTCGGAGCCGCTGTCGTCGTCCGTGCTCGGCGTCGCGATCATCGCGATCACCGGCATGCAGCTGATGTCGACCCTCGACGGCACCATCGTCATCGTCGCGTTGCCGCGCATGCAGGCCGATCTGGACCTGTCCGACGTGACCAAGAGCTGGGTGATCACCGCATACGTGCTGACGTTCGGCGGGCTGCTACTGCTGGGCGGCCGCGTTGGGGACGCGATCGGCCACAAGCGGGCGTTTCTCTCCGGCGTCGGGGTATTCACCATTGCGTCGCTGGTGTGCGGCCTGGCCACCGACGGCGTCACGCTGATCGTCGCGCGCGCGGTCCAGGGCACCGGTGCCGCAGTGGCCGCGCCGACGGGTCTGGCGCTCATCGCGACGACCTACGCCGTCGGTCACGCCCGCAATCGCGCGATGGCGGTGTCGGCCGCGATGCAGGGCATCGGGTCCGTGCTGGGCCTGGTGCTCGGTGGCGCGCTGACCGTGATCTCGTGGCGGCTGGCGTTCTTGATCAACGTGCCGATCGGCGTCGTCATCATCACGATCGCCGTCTATCGGATCTCCGAAACGCATCACGAGCGCCTCAAGCTCGACATCACCGGCGCCCTGTTGGCCACGCTCGGCTGTACTGCGGCCGTGCTGGTGTTCACCCAGGGGCCACCGCGCGCCTGGGTGGACCCGTGGGTGATCGGCGCCGCCATCGCCGCAGTGGTGTTCTTCGCCGCGTTCCTCATCGTCGAGCGCACCGCCGAGAACCCTCTGGTTCCGTTCTCGGTCTTCGACAACCGCAACCGGGTGATGACGTTCGTGACGCTGTTCCTCGCCGGCGGCGTGCTGCTGACGCTAACGGTGATGATCGGGCTGCTGGTTCAGGATGTGCTTGGCTACTCGGCGCTGAAGGCAGGTATCAGCTTTATCCCGTTCGCTCTCGCCTTCGCCCTCGGAAGTGCGCTCGCCGCCAGGTTGGCGCCGTACGTGAAGCCCCGTTGGCTGATCATCGGCGGCGGCCTCTTTGTGCTCGCCGCCATGCTTTACGGCTCGACGTTGACCCGCCATATCCCGTACTTCCCCGACCTGTTCGTGGCGATCGTCGTCGGTGGCTTCGGCATCGGGATGATGGCGGTGATCCTGCCGCTGTGTGCGGTCGCCGAGGTGGGGCCGCTGGAAATCGGGCCGGTATCGGCGATCACGCTGATGGTGCAGAACCTCGGCGGGCCCGTGGTGCTGGTGGTGATCATGGCCGTACAGACCTCGCGCACGCTGTATCTGGGCGGGACGACGGGGCCGGTGAAGAACATGACGCCAGCGCAACTGGATGCGCTGGGTTACGGCTACACCTACTCGCTGCTGTGGGTCGCCGGGATCGCGGTGATCGTCGGCATCGCCGCGTTCTGGATCGGTTTCTCCGCACGTCAGATCGCGACGGCGCAGCACACCCGCGAGGCGGTCGAGGCCGGCGAGCTGTAGTTACGCTGGCGCGGTGGACGACGATTCCAGACCCACCCGACAGCAGATCTCCGATGCGGTCGACCCGGCGGGCTGGTGCCTAGTCCTGGGGGCCATCTACACAGAAGTGGTCACGCCGTCGCTGGTCGAGGCGACGGAGGCGGCATCGCTATCGGTTTCGGCGGTCGGCGGCGACGGGCAGGGGCATTTGACCGTCGACATCCGCGCGGACCGGGCCCTGCTGCGGCTGCAATCCGCCGACGTCGGCGGGGTCACCGGGCGCGACGTGCGGTTGGCGTACGCGGTGTCGGGGGCGCTGGCGGCCAGGGGATTGCAGCCGACGCCGGGCGCCGTGCAGGCGCTCGAAATCGCCATCGACGCGCTCGACATCCCGGCCGTGCGGCCGTTCTGGAAGGCGATCACCGGATACGCCGACGAACCCGGCTCCGAACTGCAGGAGGCGCTGGTCGACCCGTCCGGGCGTGGGCCCGCGATCTGGTTTCAGCAGATGGACGCACCCCGGCCGCAGCGCAATCGCATTCACATCGACGTCGATGTGCCTGCCGAGGAGGCCGGTGCCCGGATCGACGCCACGCTCGCCGCGGGCGGCACGCTGCTTTCCGATCGGGCGGCGCCGGCTTTTTGGGTGTTGGCCGACCCCGAGGGCAACGAGGCCTGCATCTGCACATGGCAAGGCAGGGATTGACGTGGCGGCGAAGAGACACGAAGCGCCAGAACCCCGAGGACATGGAGTCTTCCGCGTCAAGCTGCCTGAATCGGCACAAGCTCAGGGCGCCTATAAGCTAGCCCGCTGTGATCACCCGCATGTCCGAGCTGTTCCTGCGCACCCTGCGTGACGACCCTGCCGACGCCGAGGTGCCCAGTCACAAGCTGCTGATCCGGGCCGGCTACATCCGCCCGATCGGCCCCGGGCTCTACAGCTGGCTGCCCCTGGGCCTGCGGGTGCTGCGCAAGATCGAGACGATCGTGCGCGACGAAATGAATGCCATTGGCGGACAAGAGATTCTGTTTCCCGCGCTGCTGCCCAAGGCACCGTATGAGGTGACCAATCGCTGGACCGAATACGGCGACGGCGTATTCCGGCTTCAAGACCGCCGCCGCAACGACTACCTGCTTGGCCCGACTCACGAAGAGTTGTTCACGCTGACGGTCAAGGGGGAGTACAGCAGCTACAAGGATTTCCCGGTGCTGCTGTACCAAATCCAGACCAAATACCGCGACGAGGCCCGGCCGCGCGCCGGGATCCTGCGGGGCCGCGAATTCATCATGAAGGACTCGTATTCGTTCGACGTCGACGACGATGGGCTCAAGGCGCAGTACCACGCGCACCGGGATGCGTACCAGCGTATCTTCGCCAAGCTGGGTGTCCGCTACGTCATCGTCTCCGCCGTCTCCGGCGCGATGGGCGGCAGCGCATCCGAGGAGTTCCTGGCCGAAAGCGACATCGGTGAGGACACCTTCGTACGGTGCCTGCAGTCGGGGTATGCCGCCAACGTCGAGGCGGTGATCACGGCGGTACCGGAGTCGCCGCCGATCGACGGGCAGCCCGAGGCCAAGGTGCACGACACGCCCGGCACCCCGACGATCGCCACCCTCGTCGAGTGGGCCAACACCGCGGACCTCGGCCGCGAGATCGCCGCCGCCGACACGCTGAAGAACGTGGTGCTCAAGGTGCGTCAGCCCGGCGGCGAGTGGGAGTTGCTCGCGGTGGGTGTGCCCGGGGACCGCGAGGTTGACGAGAAGAGGCTGGCGGCCGCACTGGACCCGGCCGAATACGCGCTGCTCGACGAGGCGGACTTCGCCAAGCACCGCTTCCTGGCGAAGGGCTACATCGGGCCGAAGGCGTTGCTGGACAATGGCGTTCGTTACCTGGTCGATCCCCGTGTGGTGGACGGCACGTCCTGGATAACCGGCGCCGACGAGCCAGGTAGGCATGTCGTCGGCCTGGTCGCCGGCCGTGACTTCGTCGCCGACGGCACCATCGAGGCCGCCGAGGTGCGCGACGGCGACCCCTCGCCCGACGGCGCAGGCCCGCTGGTCTCGGCCCGCGGCATCGAGGTAGGCCACATCTTCCAGCTCGGCCGCAAGTACACGGACGCGTTCGCGGCGGACGTGCTCGGCGAGGACGGTAAGCCGGTCCGCCTGACCATGGGTTCCTACGGCATCGGCGTGTCCCGGCTGGTGGCCGTGATCGCCGAACAGCACCACGACGAGCTGGGGCTGCGATGGCCGTCGTCGGTGTCGCCGTTCGACGCCCATGTGGTGATCGCCAATAGGGACGACACCGCCCGCGCCGGTGCCGTCGAGCTGGCCGCCGCATTGGACCGGCTGGGCGTCGAGGTGCTGCTCGACGACCGGCAGGCCTCACCCGGGGTGAAGTTCAAGGATGCCGAGCTGCTCGGGGTGCCGTGGATCGTCGTGGTGGGTCGCGGTTGGGCCGACGGCGTGGTCGAGTTGCGCAACCGGTTTACCGGCGAGACCCGCGAGATCGCCGTCGACAACGCGGCCGCCGACATCTCCGCGGCGCTCGGGAGCTAATCACCGCCAACTGTGTTGCGTTTGTTGCGGCGTTATCTCGCGATTCGCCGCAACAAAACGCAACAGAGAAGAGTGGGGAACCGCCGCGTGTGCATGGCCGTCAGATTCACTGTGGACGGAGCGCGGCCATTTCTCGGCCAGGAAGCACGGCACCAAGTGGATCGACGCCAATCTGGCCGCTGAGCTATGCCGGCCTGACCGACGCCACCCACCCGTATCAAGGTGCGGACATTCAGACTGCCGCTCGACGACGTGTGCTGGGTCGACGACATGCGGTTGACCACTGTCGAGCGGACCGCCTTCGACATCGGCCGATTGCTATTGCCCGACCGCTCCATTCCGGTTCTGGACTCCTTGGTCAACGCGATGAACCTAGAGGTCGCCGACGTCGTGGCGCTTGCCGAGCGCCGTCCTGGCGCCAACGGTCGCCGGCGACTACACGCAGCGCTAGCTTTCGTCGACGGAGGCGCCGAGTCCCCACAGGAGAGCCGGGTCAGGCTGGTGCTGGTTCGTGCAGGCCTTCCGCCACCGCAGACGCAGGTCTGCTTCACCGACGAATACGGCGCCGTGCATATTCGTGTCGACATGGGTTGGCCGGAATGGAAAGTCGCCGTCGAGTACGACGGCGTCCAGCATTGGTCCGACTCTCGTCAGCGATCATGGGACATCGATCGAATCGCGATTCTTGAATCTCGGGGTTGGACGGTCATCCGAGTCAGCGCAGAAATGCTGTCTCGTCCGCATGTGATCGTCGAGCGCGTCACGCACAAGCTCCGGGCGGCGGGTCGGCCCGGCTGAATCCCGCTGCCTTGTGTTGCGTTTGTTGCGGCGTCATCTCGCGATTTGCCGCAACAAACGCAACAGAATTGGCGTGGGCAGCGCTCGCGGTTATTCAGAACCGCCGGGGAAAGCGACGGTGATCGGTGAGATGCCGAGGACCCGGCTCCATCGGGCAGCCGCGACGGCGCACTGTGTCAGCGCCGTCACCGCGAACGCCCGGGCCTGCTCGTCGGTCGCCTGCTCGAGAACCGCGCGCCACGCGACGGCGGCGTCTTCTTCCATCCGCACGGCCAGGTTTGCCGCGTCGGTCGGGTTGCCGACCTCCATCGGCAGCTGATAGCCGGCGGCGGGCAGCGGCGGGTCGGCGGACCGTGCCTTGAGCATTGCGATCGCTCCCTCACGCCGGTCCCGATGCTCGGCTATCGCGGCCGAAACCAGGCCATTGACATCGGGCGTCGAGTGCGCCGACACCAGCCCGTAGCCGTAGATGGTCGCGTGCTCGGTCGCGATCGCGTCGAACAGGGCGCCATTCGCCGCGTCCGACGGCCGTCCGGGCGTGGTGGGCTCGGCCGCCCGCGACGAGGTGGTTGTGGTTGTGGTGGTCGGCGTCGGCTCCGGAGAGGTCATTGCGGCGCCCCCGCCGGAACCAGCGCGACCGTGTAGGCCGCTGTGCAGGAGGCGGCGATCGAGCCGAGGAGCCCGGCGCGATAGCCGGACTGCTTGGCCGCCAATTGTCCAGCGCTGTCCGCTGACTGACGCAGCGCCGCCATCACGTCCTTGGTCGTGGGCGCCGTCGCCGGCTGCGCGGTCGTGCTGGTCACAGTTGTCGTTGGCGCATCCTTGCCGACCATCCGAACGAGTTCATCGGACAACACCTGGGCATGCGCCGACCGCTCTGACGCCACCGCAGTGAGCGCCTGTGCCGTCGGCGGCGGAGGCGTCGCCGCCGCGGCGTCAGTGGCGAGTTGACTGTCGGCGCGTGCACGGTCGAGTTGGGCGACCAGCTCGTCGAATTCCGGTGGTGGTGGCGACGGCCCGCACGCGACGGCGGTGCTGCCCAGCAGCGCGAGCGCCGCCGCACCGAACAACACACGTCGTCTGCTCACGGTCGGCGGGCGGCTCGGCACGTGCAACATCCTGCCATTGCCCGCGGGGCCCCAACGCGGTGACAAGGCATGCGTGATGAGCATCCACACGGCGCTGTGCATTCGCTGGATGCCGCCACGCGTTTGCCGCTTGCCGCGGCGGCGCTGGCGTATCGTTGATAGTCGGTTCCAAGTTGCGCCGCGGGGAATCGTGTCCGGACAACTCAAGATGAGGAGCTCGCCGTGACGGAGCGGTCTGCGGGATTACCGTCGCAGAAACAGGTGATCGAGCTACTCGACGGCGAGTTCGCGCGCGCAGGCTATGACATCGAAGACGTGGTGATCGACACCGCGGCACGCCCACCCCGCATCACCGTGGTCGCCGACGGCGACGATCCTCTGGATCTCGACTCGATCGCCGCGCTGTCCCGGTCCGCGTCCGAGCTGCTGGACGGCATCGACGGCCCGGCGTACGTCCTGGAGGTCTCCTCGCCTGGCGTCGATCGCCCGCTCACCAGCGAAAAGCACTACCGGCGCGCCCGCGGCCGCAAGGTCGAACTCACGCTCTCCGACGGCTCGCAGCTGATCGGCCGGCTCGGCGAAATCCGCGAGGGCACCGTGCGACTCGTGGTGCGCGAGGGCGCGAGGGCCAACTTCTCGGTCCGTGAACTGCCTGTCGGCGGCATCACCAAAGCCGTTGTCCAGGTTGAGTTTTCGCCGCCAAACCAGCGTGAGCTGGAGCTTGCCGGCCAATCTGGGAAGGAGGGTTCAGCGTGAACATCGACATGGCGGCATTGCACGCCATCGAGGCCGACAAGGGCATAACAGTCGACGTGGTCGTCGAGACCATCAAGTCGGCACTGCTGACCGCCTATCGCCATACCGAAGGCCATGAGGCCGACGCGCGAATCGAGATCGACCGCAAAACCGGCGTCGTCAAGGTGATGGCGCGTGAGACCGACGACGACGGCAACCTTATTAATGAATGGGACGACACCCCAGAGGGTTTCGGCCGCATCGCGGCGACCACCGCGCGTCAAGTGATCCTGCAGCGGTTGCGCGACGCGGAGAACGAGAAGAACTACGGCGAATTCGCGGCGCGGGAGGGCGACATCGCAGCCGGCGTCATCCAGCGCGATGCGCGCGCGAACGCCCGCGGTCTTGTGGTCGTCCGAATGGGCAGCGAGACCAAGGGATCCGAGGGCGTCATCCCTGCCGCCGAGCAGGTCCCCGGTGAGCGGTACGAACACGGCGACCGGTTGCGATGCTATGTCGTCGGCGTCACCCGCGGTGCCCGCGAGCCACTGATCACGTTGTCACGCACCCACCCGAACCTGGTACGCAAGCTGTTCTCGCTGGAGGTGCCCGAGATCGCCGACGGGTCCGTCGAGATCGTTGCCGTGGCGCGGGAAGCGGGTCATCGCTCCAAGATCGCTGTCACGTCGCGGGTGCCCGGCCTAAACGCCAAGGGCGCTTGCATCGGCCCGATGGGCCAGCGGGTGCGCAACGTGATGAGCGAGTTGTCCGGCGAAAAGATCGACATCATCGACTATGACCCCGACCCGGCGAAGTTCGTGGCCAACGCGTTGTCGCCGGCCAAGGTGGTGTCGGTGAGCGTCATCGACGAGTCCGCCCGCGCCGCCCGCGTTGTAGTGCCCGATTTTCAGCTGTCACTCGCCATCGGCAAGGAAGGGCAAAACGCCCGGCTGGCGGCCCGGCTGACCGGCTGGCGGATCGACATCCGAAGCGATGCCGTGCCCGCCAGCAAGCCCGAGCCAAATCCGGATGCGGCGCACGGGGCGGTTCACGACCGCTAGTTCCACGTGCTACCAGCACGGCCGTTTGAAGTTCGCAGGCCCGGTGACGGTAGACTCAACTGTGATCCAGCGCGAGACTTCGGCTGCGACGCATCGACGACCAGATGGACCGGTTCGGATGTGCGTTGGCTGCCGGAAGCGAGAGCTGGCCGTCGAACTGCTTCGAGTGGTCGCTGTCGACGGCGGGAATGGTGATTGTGCCGTGACCGTTGACTCAGCGAGAAAACTGCCGGGGCGGGGTGCTTGGTTGCATCCCGATCCGCAGTGTCTAGACACAGCAATTCGGCGGCGAGCGTTCGTCCGAGCGTTGCGCATCACCGGTTCACCGGACATAACCGCGGTGGCAGAGCACGTCGGCGCTGCTAGAGGCCCCGAAGAGTTCGACCCGCCCGGCAAGAGAACAGGCAGCGAAGAACATGAGCACACCGTGAAGTCCCGATGACCATGCGTCATAGCTAACCCGAGGCGCGGCGCCTACCACCGCTGACGCCTCTAGAGATGGAGATGTAGTGGCAGGCAAGGCCCGCGTACACGAGTTGGCCAAGGAACTCGGTGTAACCAGCAAGGAAGTGCTCGCCCGGCTTAGTGCACAGGGCGAATTCGTCAAGTCCGCGTCCTCCACAGTGGAGGCGCCCGTCGCGCGCAGGCTGCGCGAATCATTCGGCGGAGCAAGGCCCGCCGCCGTGAAGGTAAAGACCGAGGGCAACGGCTCACCGGCCAAACCCGCCGCGACAAAACCCACACCAGCGAAGGCGCCCGCGGCACCTGCGGAACCGGCGGTCGCGCCTTCCGCAGCGGCGGCCGCGGCTCCCGCAGCAGCGGCCGCGCCCCCCGCGGAGGCGGCGGCGCCTCCGGCGGTGCCCACTCCTACCCACCCGGGTCCCGCCCCCGGCGCAACTCCTGGTCCGAGGCCCGGGCCCGCGCCCAAGCCCGCCGCACGGACCCCGCGAGTCGGCAACAACCCGTTCTCCTCGGCGCAGCCGGTTGACCGGCCGATTCCGCGTCCGCAGGCACCCCGTCCGGGTGCCCCGCGGCCCGGCGTGTCGCCGGGCAATATGCCCCCGCGTCCGGGCGGAACCCGGCCGGCTCCGAGCGGCCGTCCCGGCGGGCCCCGGCCCGGCCAGGGCGGCGCCCGGCCCGGCCCCGGTGGTCGTGGTCCCGGTGCGGGCACTGGCGGTCGCCCCGGCGGCGGTGCTGGCGGCGGCGGTAACTACCGCGGTGGTGGTGGCGGGGGCGCCCCCGGCGGTGGTGGTGGCGCGCCCGCGGCTGGCGGCTTTCGCGGTCGCCCCGGTGGTGGTGGCGGCGGACGCCCCGGACAACGCGGCGGAGCCGCAGGCGCCTTCGGTCGTCCCGGCGGCGCACCCAAGCGTGGCCGCAAGTCGAAGCGTCAAAAGCGCCAGGAATACGACTCGATGCAGGCGCCGGTCGTCGGTGGCGTGCGGTTGCCGCACGGCAACGGCGAGACGATTCGGTTGGCCCGCGGCGCGTCGCTGTCCGACTTCGCCGAGAAGATCGACGCCAACCCGGCCTCGCTGGTGCAAGCGCTGTTCAACCTCGGTGAGATGGTGACCGCCACGCAGTCTGTCGGCGACGAGACCCTCGAGCTGCTCGGCGGCGAGATGAACTACGTCGTGCACGTCGTGTCCCCCGAGGACGAGGACCGCGAGCTGCTCGAGTCGTTCGACCTCACCTACGGCGAGGACGAGGGTGACGAAGAGGACCTGCAGACTCGACCTCCAGTCGTCACCGTCATGGGTCACGTCGACCACGGCAAGACGCGACTGCTGGACACGATCCGAAAGGCCAATGTCCGCGAGGAAGAGGCCGGCGGCATCACCCAGCACATCGGCGCCTACCAAGTCGAGGTCGACCTCGACGGCACGATACGGCCGATCACCTTCATCGACACCCCGGGTCACGAGGCGTTCACCGCCATGCGTGCGCGCGGCGCGAAGGCAACCGACATCGCGATCCTGGTGGTCGCCGCCGACGACGGCGTCATGCCGCAGACGGTGGAGGCGGTCAACCACGCGCAGGCCGCCGACGTGCCGATCGTGGTGGCGGTCAACAAGATCGACAAGGAAGGCGCCGATCCGCAGAAGATCCGCGGCCAGCTGACCGAATACGGTCTGGTCGCCAGAGGAATTCGGCGGCGACACCATGTTTGTCGACATCTCCGCCAAGCAGGGCACCAACATCGAAGCGCTGCTCGAGGCGGTCGTACTGACCGCCGACGCCGCCCTGGATCTGCGGGCCAACCCCGATATGGAGGCCCAGGGTGTGGCCATCGAGGCGCACCTCGACCGCGGTCGCGGGCCGGTGGCCACCGTGCTGATTCAGCGCGGCACGCTGCACGTCGGAGACTCGGTGGTGGCAGGCGACGCATACGGTCGCGTCCGCCGCATGGTCGACGAGCACGGCGAGGACGTCGACGCCGCCTTGCCGTCGCGGCCGGTGCAGGTCATCGGCTTCACGTCGGTGCCCGGCGCGGGCGACAACTTCCTCGTCGTCGACGAGGACCGCATCGCCCGCCAGATCGCCGACCGGCGCAGCGCGCGCAAGCGCAACGCGCTGGCCGCCCGTACCCGCAAGCGGATCAGCCTCGAGGATCTGGATTCGGCGCTGAAGGAAACCAGCCAGCTGAACCTGATCCTCAAGGGCGACAACGCCGGCACGGTCGAGGCGCTGGAGGAAGCCCTGCTGAACATCCAGGTCGACGACGAGGTGGAGCTGCGCGTAATCGATCGCGGCGTCGGTGGTGTCACCGAGACCAACGTCAACCTGGCGTCGGCTTCGGACGCGATCATCATCGGGTTCAACGTCCGCGCCGAGGGCAAGGCGACCGAGCTCGCCAACCGCGAGGGTGTGGAGATCCGCTACTACTCGGTGATCTACCAGGCCATCGACGAGATCGAGAGCGCGCTGAAGGGCATGCTCAAACCGATCTACGAGGAGCGCGAGCTGGGCAGGGCCGAGATCCGCGCGATCTTCCGTTCGTCGAAGGTCGGCAACATCGCAGGCTGCCTAGTCACCTCGGGCATCATCCGGCGCAACTCGAAGGCGCGGCTGCTGCGCGACAACGTCGTGGTCGCGGAGACCATGACGGTGCAATCGTTGCGCCGGGAGAAGGACGACGTCACCGAGGTGCGCGACGGTTACGAGTGTGGTCTGACGCTGTCGTATTCCGACATCAAGGAAGGCGACGTCATCGAGACCTACGAATTGGTAGAGAAAGAACGCGCCTGATGAGCGAAGCGAAGAAGGCCAAAGCACCAAGGTAGGAGCCCATCGATATGCCTGATCCGGCACGAGCACGCCGGCTGGCCAAGCGCATCTCCACTATTGTCGCCTCGGCGATCGAGTACGAGATCAAGGATCCGCGGCTTACCGGTGTGACGATCACCGACGCCAAGGTCACCGGCGACCTGCACGACGCCACGCTGTACTACACGGTGTTCGGTCGCAGTCTCGAGGACGAGCCGGACTATGCAGGTGCGGCGGCGGCGCTGGAAAAGGCCAAGGGCGTGCTGCGTACGAAAGTGGGCGCCGCGCTCGGCGTGCGGTTCACCCCGACCCTGGCGTTCGAACGCGACACCGTTCCCGACACCGCACACCGGATGGCGGATCTGCTGGCTCGGGCACGGGCCGCAGATGAGGATTTGGCAAGAGTTCGGCAGGGTGCCAAGCACGCGGGCGAGGAAGACCCGTACCGTAGGGGCGGGGCTGAGGGTTCAAGCGGGGACCTAGACAATGGGCTTGACGCTGAGGACACCGGTGACCGCAATCGACAAGATGACTGACGCTCCTCCCATCGAGGGCCTGCGCGTCGATGCGCGCCAGGCAGCCGACCTGCTGGACGCGGCCGCAACCGTCAGTGTCGTCTGCCACGTCTATCCCGACGCAGACACCATTGGCGCAGGTCTGGCGCTGGCGCTGGTGCTTGACCACGCAGGCAAGGCGGTCGACGTGAGTTTCGCCGCGCCCGCCGACCTGCCCGAATCCCTGCAGTCGCTGCCGGGTGGTCACCTGCTGGTGGGTCCGAAGGCGATACGCCGAGACGCCGATCTGGTCGTCACCGTCGACATTCCGAGCATCAACCGGCTCGGCGCGCTGCGCGAGCTCGCCGACCCCGGCCACGAGGTGCTGGTGATCGACCACCACGCCTCCAACCAGCTGTTCGGCACCGCCAATTACGTCGATCCATCGGCCGACTCCACCACGATGCTTGTCGCCGAGTTGCTCGACACCTGGGGCAAACCTATCGACGTCGGCGTCGCGCACTGCCTGTACGCCGGGCTGACCACAGACACCGGCTCGTTCCGGTGGGCCAGCGCCCGCGCGCACCGGCTGGCGGCCCGGCTCCTTGAGCTCGGCGTTGACAACGCCTCGATCAGCCGCACCCTGCTCGACACCCATCCGTTCGCATGGCTGACAATGCTGGCGCGGGTGCTGTCGTCGGCGCAACTTCTACCCGACGCCGCCGATGGTCGTGGTCTGGTGTATGCCGTTGTCGGACACCAGGAATGGGCCAACGCGCGTCCCGAGGAAGTCGAGAGCATCGTCGACATCGTGCGCACCACCCAGCAGGCCGAGGTCGCCGCGGTGTTCAAGGAGATCGAGCCCGGACACTGGTCGGTGTCGATGCGCGCCAAATCGTTCGATTTGGCCACGGTCGCCAGCGCCTTCGGCGGCGGCGGGCACCGCCTGGCCGCCGGCTACTCCGCGACCGGATCCGCCGACGACGTCGTGCAGGCGCTGTATACCGCTCTTGGCTGAGCAGGCGGGAGATCTGCCGGTCGCCCCGGCGGCCAGCGGCAGGCGCATCGCCGCATTGGCCTTTCCGGCGCTGGGCGTGCTCGCCGCCGAACCGATCTATCTGCTCTTCGACATCGCGGTCGTCGGACGGTTGGGCGCTGTGCCACTGGCCGGCCTCGCCATCGGCGGGCTGATTCTGAGCACGCTCAGTTCACAGATGACCTTCTTGTCCTACGGCACCACCGCACGCTCGGCCCGCCGCTTCGGAGCGGGCGACCGCAGATCGGCCGTCGGGGAAGGGGTACAGGCGACCTGGTTGGCGCTGGGCTTGGGCCTGCTGATCGTCGTCGTCGTCGAGACCGTCGCGGTGCCGCTGGTGTCGGTGTTGGCGGCCGGTGGAGAGATCGCGTCAGCCGCCTTGCCGTGGGTTCGCATCGCGATCGTGGGCGTGCCGGCGATTCTCGTCGCGGCGGCGGGAAACGGCTGGATGCGTGGCGTGCAGGACACCGGTCGGCCGCTGCGCTACGTCGTCGCGGGGTTCGCGGTGTCGGCCGTGCTGTGCCCGTTACTGGTGTACGGCTGGCTCGGCATGCCGAGGCTGGAGCTCGCCGGTTCGGCGGTCGCCAACCTGGTGGGGCAGTGGATCGCCGCGCTGCTGTTCCTGCGCTCGCTGCTCGCCGAGCGGGTGCCGCTGCGCATCCAACCGGCGGTGCTGCGCTCCCAGGTTGTCATGGGTCGCGATCTGTTGTTGCGCACGATGGCGTTCCAGGCCTGCTTCGTGTCGGCCGGCGCCGTCGCCGCCCGGTTCGGCGCTGCCGCCGTTGCGGCACACCAGGTGGTGCTGCAGTTGTGGAATTTCCTTGCGCTGGTGCTTGATTCGCTGGCCATCGCCGCGCAGTCACTGGTTGGGGCGGCGTTGGGCGCCGGACAGCTTGCGCATGCCAAGTCCGTCGCACGGCGGGTGACGATCTTCTCGACACTGGCCGCCGCACTGCTGGCCGGGATCTTCGCCGTCGGCGCGCCTGTGTTCCCGAGCGTGTTCACCGACGACCGCGCGGTGCTCGACGCGATCGGGGTGCCGTGGTGGTTCATGGTGGCCCAATTGCCGGTCGCCGGAATCGTTTTCGCGCTCGACGGGGTGCTGCTCGGCGCAGGCGACGCGAAGTTCATGCGCAATGCCACGTTGATAAGCGCGTTCGTCGGGTTCCTGCCGTTGATCTGGCTCTCGCTGACGTTCGGCTGGGGCCTACTCGGCATCTGGTCGGGTTTGAGCACGTTCATGGTGCTGCGGCTCGCGTTCGTCGGCTGGCGTGCCTTCTCCGGTCACTGGCTGGTGCCGGGCACGGTCTAGGGCCGGCCCGGGCGTCGACTACCTAGCCGTTGGCGCCGGCGGACACGGTCCGCACAATCTCCTCGAAAAAGCGTGCGACGAACGTCGCTGGCTGCTCCTACCGTTGAGAGCGGCCGATCGGCCGCGACGACCGACGAGGAGCACATCACGAACACGAGCCACATCCACACGACGGCGGTCGGCGCCGTGATTGGTGGCGCGGTGATCGCCGGCAGCATCGCCTGTGCCCCCCAGACAAGCCCTCCACCTGGCACCTCGGCGATGGAATCCAGCCTGGCCTCAACCTCCACACCGCCTCCGCCATCGGTCGTCGCCCTCTCACCCAATGACCACGGATACGTCCGGGTGGAGTCCAAGTCGGGATTGGTCCGCTGTTCGATCAACGTCGAGCTGGTTGCCTGCCAAACCTCCGCTGACAACTGGTCTCGCGGGCCAGATGGACAGCCCTTCCACGTCGCGAGCGTGACGCCGGACGGCCAGTTCGAGTGGGTCAAGGCCGACCTCGGCGCACTCGAGGGCATCGTTACGATGGAGTACCAAACCTATGGCGCCCAGGGCTGGACCATCGTCGCGACCGCCGATGCCACCAAGTTCACCAATGACCGCACGGGTCACGGCATGTCGGTCAGCACTGAGACGGTACAACCGTTCTGACTTGAACAACGGGTGCCGCTCGCACCGGTAGTCGAGCGACGAATCCAATGCAGCCGCAGTTGACCTCGGCGAAAGACAGCGCCACACGTCTCTACAACGCGCGACAGCCCGGTGCGGGTTGGCAGGTGCCGCCCGCACCGGGCCGTGCGCTATCAGGGCGCGCCGGGTTACGGCGCGTATGTCACCTTGTAGGTCCCGTGGACTTTGAACT
Organism: uncultured Actinomycetota bacterium; assembly: GCA_963770305.1. GTDB lineage: Bacteria > Actinomycetota > Actinomycetes > Mycobacteriales > Mycobacteriaceae > Mycobacterium. The sequence continues at coordinate 171,533 of CAVYPB010000018.1, read as the reverse complement.
CCAGCAACCCTAATCCCGGGGAGATCGTGAATTTCTCCGTGAACTGCTCATCAACGGCGTCCGGCGCAGCGGGTTGTCCCTGGCGGGAGACCGACACCACGGCCTGGTTCCCGGACTCCTCCAGGCACCCATCAACGTCGTTCGCGGACAACCAGCTCGCGTGCCCGGTGTATGGCAGGTAGCCGCCGCTCTCGGAGCAGAACGAACCCCAGTCGACGTCGTCGTCGTAACCCATCGCGCGGATCCAGATCTCGCTCGGGGCGTTCGCGATGGTGAAGGTAACGTTCGGGTGCACGGTGGTGCCGCTGGCGATGCTCTTCGGGTCCGAGAAGCTACCGTAGGGCTTCGGTGTTTCGTCGCCGGCGTTGAACCAGAACCAGCACTCGCAGTCGGGGCCGTCGCTGTCGTCGATCATCTCGATCTCGGCGAAGGTGACGTCCACGCGCCGGGTCAGCGTCTTGAAGCTGCCCGTCTCGACCCACTCGTTGCCGTTGGCGTCATGGGCGCGCACGACGTAGTGGTAGGTCGTGTTCGAGTCCAGGTTTGGCAGCGGCGCCGTCCAGTTCTGGGTCGGCAGAATCGTTGCATTGGAGGCCGCGACATCTTTGGGGTTGCTCCACGTGCCGTTGGCGTTGGGCTTCGTTTTGCTCGCCTCGAGCGTCATGCTCGCCGTCTCAGTGGTGTTGATGGTGAACTGTGCCCAGCCGCCGTGCTCGTCCGGATCGACCTTGGTGATGCAGTCAGCCAGGCAGCCCATGTCGATTTTGATGTCGAGCCGGTCGGTGGTGATGGTGAGCGGCGCAACGAGCGGCTGCTGGGTGATGACATCCTTGAGCTGAGCGGTGTAGGTCTTGCCGTAGGTGACCGTCAGCGGCTCGCCGTTGGGCGGCGGTATTGGACCCACCGTCTTGTCGATCACTGGTGCTGGCGTACCGCTCTCGGTGACGGTCAAGGTCGCCAGCAGCTGCCAGGGCTCCAGGCTCCAGGTCAGTTTGATGTCCTTTGTGTCCTTGCTGTAAGGGATGAACACTGGGTTCTCGCTCGCCGTCAGCGTCGGCGCGGCATGGGCTGCCGGCGCGTTGAACGGGAACAGCAGCGCGACGAGGGCCAGCGCCAAGACGACGAACACGTGTCGGGCGCTGTGGCCCGCAGTCCGTGACGTGGGGGATGCTGTGGTGCTCATGTTGTGCTTCTTTCGGATCAGCGGCCCCCGATGGGCCGCGCTCACCGGTAAGAGCCGCCACCCCCCGTCAGTCGCACACTTTTTGGAAACGTTCACACCGTCCAGGGCTGGCGCCAGCACTTCGGTGAGGTCCGAGCACGCCAGACGACTTACCGGTAATCGGAAAGCGGGTCGCGCTCAGGGGCGCGTCGAACTGTCACGCGGTAGTTGGGGACCAGTGAGGTTCCCCGGGCCCGGGTAGTCGCCCCTTGACGGTGGCGGGGGCGGCGGCCACGAGGGCAACGGGGGCAACCAATCCGGCCACGCCGGGGGCGGTGGAGGAGGCAACGGTTCCTCCTGTGTGACCTCGGGTGGCGGCGGCTCTGACACCGGCGGCGACGTGGGTAGCGGCGGCTCGACCACCTGGGTCCGTCGGGTCGGCGGCGGCGAAATTGTCTTCTCGACGGTGGGTGCGGGCGGTGGTGGCGCGACGGTAGGTGGTGGCGGCGGAGGCGCGCTGGTGGCCGATACCGTCACGCTGACCTCTGTCGGAGTGATGATCGTGTCCTTCTGGTTCAACCAGATGAAGGTCAAGGCGACCGTGGCGATCAACGCCGCGACGAACAATGCCACCGGCAGCAGGAATCCGTGGCCATCCCGCGCACCGTCGGGGCGGTCGTCGGCGATGGGGCTTGCGGCAGAGGTCAGCTGAACCTCGCTCAGCGTGCGTTCGCGTAGCCACTCCGGTGCGGGGATGAACACTGGCGCGGCGCCGAGTAATGCAGCGGGGGTGACCAGTCGCCGCCGCTCCTCGTCACAGATGTGACACGACTCGATGTGCCGCGAGATACGTTTGCGCATAAGGACATTGAAGTGTCCATCCCAGCCATCGAGGATCGCGGCGAGTTCCTGGCAGCCGCCGGTATTGCGCACCCGCCGAGACACCAGCAGCGCGCCGAGGGACCGTTCGATGGTCTCGCGTAGCCGGTGAACGATGGTGTTGGCGTTGCTCGGGCTGACCCCGAGCGCCTCGGCCAGGTCCGGCCCGTTCAGCCCGTGCCGGAACGCCAACTCCAGCACGGAGCGGTCGCGATCCGAGAGCCCGCCTGCGGCGTCGGCGATCAGATCGGCGAGTTCGATGCGGGCGGCCAACGTGTCGGGGCCGGCCTCACCAGACGCCGTATCCGGCAGATCCGCGGATGGTGTTTCGCGCCGACGTTCGCGAATTCGGCGCAGCGCCTCGTTACGGGCGATGGAGTACAGCCAGGGCCGCAACTTGTCCGGATCCCGCAGCTGCGGCAGGCGTGTCGCCGCGATGCAGAACGCGTCCTGCACGCAGTCCGCCGCGCCGTCACGGTCGCCGAGCATTCCGGCGCAGAAGTCGTGCAGGCGATCCGCGTAGCGGTCGTAGATGCCGGCAAACGCCATCCGGTCGCCGGCCGCGGACGCTCGGGCGAGCTCCGCGTCGCTTCCCGACGGACCCACGATGTCCCAATTAGGTACTGCGGTCATGACATCGTCCCCAACTTGGGTAGTTCTGATATTGCAGCAGGTTTGGCGTACGGATCGCGTCGTTATGGACCAAACGCCGGGTCGATGACGACGGGCGGCTTCGGCGGCTTCGGAGACAGCGGGAGGTCCGGCACGAACGTCGGCGGTTCGGGCTTCGGATCCTCGGGGTCGTGTTGTCCTGGCTGCTCAGGCAGCGGCGGTAGTCCGGAATCGGGACGTCGACGACAACGGTGGTGTCGCCCTTCGACGCAGGGGGAGGTGTGGCGACATCGGCCATGGGCGGCTGGACACGAGGCGCAGGTATGACAGCGGTCGGAGCTGTACTCTGCTCGGACACAACGGGTTTCGGAGTGGGCGCGGCGGTGTTTGGGCCGACGACGACGGCGTGCTGGGGAGCCGGTCCTGGTGCCACGACCGTGGGTTCTGACGAGTCGTTGTAGGTGAATAACATCACGCCGAGCAGGGCTCCGGCGGCGACGCCGCACGCGAGCCCGGCAGCGACCATCACACGCCTGGCGGTGGGCTCCTCTTCGGATGCGGTGACCGATTCGGTCGGACCGGTCGTGGCGAAGCCGTAGCGGACTTCACGTTCCGGCTGACCGAGTTCGCTGGAGGCCCATGCGGCGGCGATCGTCTGGGTGTTCGGGTCGGTGTCGTAGGAGGCGGTCATGGCTGGTTCCTCGGTGCGCTTTCGCCGCCCTCGTTGGGCTGCGGTTATGGGTAAGAGCGCCGACCATGCGCACCTCGCACACTTTTTGTGGAACTAGTTTTCGGCGGTCCGCGCGATCACGGCCCACCCGAACGGGTTGGTGCGCACCTCGACGCGATCGAACCCGGCGGCGGCCAGCCTGGACGGCAACGCCGAGGGGTCGACGGGGTTGTAGGTGTCGCCCTCGTGGTGGGCCTCCAGTTCGTCGCTGGCCAGGCTGTCGCTGGCGACCAGCGGGGCGCCGGGCCGCAGCACCCGGGCGATCTCCGCGAACAGCCGGTCCTGAAGGTCGTCCGTCGCGACGTGATGCAGCATCGTGAAGCACGCCGCGCCGGAGAAGCTGTCGTCGGCGTAGGAAAGCGACGTGGCGTCGCCGTGCACGATCTGCACGGACGGTACGTCCGCGAATCGTTCCGTCAGCATGGCCGCGAGCTCGTCGTCGATCTCGACGGAGGTGAGCCGCGGTGCCGACTCGCTGAGCACATCGGTCGTTGCGCCGTAACCGGGTCCGACCTCGAGCACGTCGTCACCGAGGTCGGTCTCACCCAACGCCCAGGGCAGGATGACTTCTCGGATCGCCTGCCGCCATTCGTCGCTGCCGCAGTGTTCGTGCGCTTTGTTCACGACAGCAGCCTACGAATATTCAGCGCACCTGTGCGCGGCCCCGTTGCAGCACGGCGTCGCGGTTGGCGGCGATGTCGTCGCCGGTGGCGGTGCTCATCCACTGTGCTGCTGACTGCGCCTCGATCGCCAGGCCCGGGCCCGTCGACGCATCGTCGATGCGGTGGTAGGACGCCAGCAGTGCCCGCACCGCGTTGGGGTTGTTGCCGACTATCGACGCCGCGATCCGGCGGGCCGTCGCAAGCAACTCGTCGTGCGGCACCACCTCGGTCACCAGCCCGGCCCGCAGGGCATCGGCGGCCGACAGATAGTCACCGGTGAGGCTCATCCGGCGAGCCATGCCGACGCCGACCTTCTGCGGCAGGCGCACCGAAAGACCCCAGGTGGGCAGCAACCCGACGCGGGCGTGTGTGTCGGCGAAGCGGGCATGCTCGGAGGCGATCAGGATGTCGCAGTACAGCGCGAGTTCCAGCCCGCCCGTCACGGCCGCGCCGTTGATCGCGCCGATCACCGGCTTGGTCATCGGCGGCCACTGCGGCGAGATGTCAGGCAGCTGCGCCGAGTCGCCGAGTTCCTTGAGGTCCAGCCCGGCGCAGAACACCGGATCGGCGCCGGTGAGGATGACGACGTCGACCGAGTCGTCGACTTCCGCTTCGCGCAGGGCGCCGAAGAACTGCGTACGCAAGGCCGACGAGAGGGCGTTGCGGGCCTGGGGCCGGTTCAGCGTCAGCGTGCGTACCCGGTCTTGGGTGTCGATGAGCAGGACGTCGTCGTCGGTCATGAGATCAACCTATCGTGGGCACTATGTGCCGAAACATCACCGAGCTGCGTGGCCTGGAACCGGCGGCGACCGCCGAAGAGATCGCGGCGGCCGCGCGCCAGTATGTCCGCAAGGTCAGCGGCATCACCCGGCCGTCGGGCGCCAACATCGAGGCCTTCGAATCCGCGGTCGCCGAAGTCACCGACGTCACCACCCGGTTGTTGGCCGGCCTACAGCCGCGGCGGCAGCCGCCCAAGACCGTGCCGCCGCTGCGGCGGCCGGAAGTACGGGCCCGTCTGAATGCCGGAGCCGGGTAGCCGGCGACATCAGACACAGCATGACCTCCACCCTCGCCCGGCCCGCGCTCAAGGAGTGGAGCGCGGCGGTGCACGCGATGCTCGACGGTCGGCAGACCGTGCTGCTCCGCAAGGGAGGCATTCACGAGAAGCGGTTCGCTTTGTCGGCATCGCGTTTCCTGCTGTTCCCGACCGTCGCACACAGCCACGCCGAGCGGGTGCGACCTGAAAATCGTGACCTGCTCGACCCGGCGGCGGCCGACAGCACCGACGATGGGGTGGTTGTCCGCGCCGGCGCCAAAGTGGTTGCTGCCATTGAGGTTTATCGCCCAGAGGCCCTCAACGAGATTGAGTCCCTGCACATTTGGACCGCGGAGTCGGTGCGCGAGGACCGGCTCGACTTCCGGCCCAAGCACCGGCTCACCGTGCTGGTGGTGCAGGCCAGCCCGCTGGTCGAGCCGCTGTGGCTGGTTCGCACACCCGAGTACGCGGGCTGCAAGAGCTGGGTTCCGCTGGCCGTGCAGCCCGACTGGGCCAACCCGGTACACGACAACGCGGCACTGCTGAAGATCGCCGAGAGCGTGCGCAGCGCAGTCGGCTAGGGGAGACGCGGTCCCGCGGGCAGCACGAGCCGCGAGGTGCCGCCATCGCCGAGGTGCACGGTGTGCGTGGCCGACGCCAGCTCCCGCCCGCTGATCAATGGTTCTCCTGTGCCGAGGTTGCGCGCGAACCGCGGATGCGATCCACCGGCGATCAGCACCCGGATGCGCGACCCGGCCGGGAAACGGTGTGCCACCGCGTCCAGTTCAATGCGCACGTTGCGCGAATCCGGTGTCGCGCAGAGATATCCGTCGCTCACGTTGCGGGAACGGCCCCGCGCGCCCACCTCGCTGATCCGGACGAACAGGTCGTTGTGGCGGTTGTCGCACGAATGCGACAGCTGCAGCAGCGGCGTTCCGACGACGTAGAGATCCGCGGGCAGGGGGGCACCGGTGAACGTCAGCACGTCCGCGCGCTCGGCCAGCCGAGTGTCGTTGCGGTAGCCGCTCTCCGGTGACAGCAGCCGGCCGCCGACCGTGGGCGTCGGGTCGGCGGGGTAGAAGGTGAACGTCGACGCGGGCGCGTCCTGATCAGGTGCGGTGGCGCCGAGGTGGCCTGCCGGCCGTAGATACAACACGTGCTCGGGCATCGCGGGCGGCCAGTCGGACAGGTCCTTCCATCCCTGTCCGTTGACATGGATGCGCACCGGTTCGCGCGCCAACGTGCGGGTGCCTGCAAGGTGAGTGCCCAACCAGCCCAACGATTCTCTGATGACCGTGGGCCCCCCCTTGGTCATCAGCTGCGTGTGCGTCCACGGTCCAATGGTCACGGCGACGGGCACCCCACGCTCGCGTAGACGTTGGTACTGCGCCAGCGTCTGCTCGAGAAACAGGTCCTGCCATCCGCCGACCAGCAGCACCGGAATCTGTGTGCGCTCCAGCGCCTCATGGAGTTGCAGCCGGGCCCAGTGCGGGTCGTCGTGGTCGGGATGTTCGAGCCAGGATTCGTACCACGGGGCGCCCGTGCCGAGCAGCGCCCGGCCCGCCTCGCCGAGTGGCAGCGCGCTCGTCGCAGCCGCGAGCGCCCGTCGCGCCCGCAATTGCCGAACAATGGCGCGGGTTCTGGGTTCCTCCTGGTGGGCGACCATGTCGGACCAGCCGAGGAAGTCGTTGAGCCCGAACGAGCCGGTGCCCCAGCGTGGGGCGCTGAGGTCGTGGGGACCGACGACGATAACCGCGGCCTTCATTTCCGGCGGCGGATCGCTCAGCAGGGCCCACTGCGCGAAGCCCAGATAGGACGGGCCCAGGGTGGCGAACGATCCGGTGAACCAGGGTTGGTCGCGAAGCCAGGCGGCGGTGTCGGCACCGTCAGCGATCTCGTGCACCATCGGCGCGAATTCGCCTTCAGAACCGAAGGTTCCCCGGACGCTCTGGACCACGACGTGATAGCCGCGCGACGCGTAAACGCGTGCGAATAGCAGCGAGAGTGGCCAGCCCCGGCCGTAGGGTCCGCGTACCAGCAGGGTGCCCAACGGATTCGTCGTCGCGGGTTTGTAGTGGTCGGCGATCAGGTCGACGCCGTCCCGCATCGGCACGCGGAGCCCGTGATGCACCGTGTACTCGGTGGTGTGCGGTGGGAGCTTCAGCAGGGAGCTGACGGTGCGGCCGACGTACTGCTTGAACCTCGAGCGAGGCGGTGACGACGAGACGGCGGTAGATACTGCGCTCACCTGACAAAGGCTACTCAGCCGGCGGATCGTCGTCCTCGATCGCCTCAACCACCCTGGCCATCAGCCATTCGATCGCGCGCGTGGCGTCGGCGCCGTCGAGCCCCCACACACCGACCAGCCGCTCGTAGGACGCTGGGCTCCACAGGACGTCGAGCAGGCCCGCAATCGTCCGCCGTTCCTGTTCCGGCCGGTTTGGGGATGCTCCCGAAACGGCGCGCAGTAACGCCTCGCGCCGACGCTGGTCGGAGCTGACGAACGCCGAGTCGTTCGGCGTCGGAACCCATTCACGAACCGAAAACCGTTGCAACGCCGCAAAAACGCGCGCCGTCGTTTCGGCGAGGTTGGTCAGGTCGACGTCCACGTAGGAGACGCCTGCCTCGGATTCCAACCGCGCCATGACGGCGTCGTGCAGGTGCCGTTCGGTCGGGAAGTGGCGATACACGGTGCGTTCGCCTACGCCGGCGCGCTCGGCGACGGCCCGGAAGGTCAGGTCGCGCCAACTCCAGCTGTCGTATTCGCGCACGAGTTGGCTGCCGGCGGCGATGATCCGCTCCCGCGTTTGCGCCGCCTTCTCCTGACGCGCGCGGTTGTCGTAGGTGCGTCGAGTCCCTATTGACGAGTCGCTCACAATAGCGGCAGTATACTGTCACCAATTGCGTGGGAGGTGCACGGTGGCATCACCGGGCGAGTTGATGGCGGCGGCCGTCGAGCGAACGGGGCTTGAGGACTTCGGCGACGACTCCTTCCGCGAGGGCCTCGAGATCCTGGTTCGGGCGCTGGGCGAGGAGGCGCGACTGAACGCCCGCGGCGAAGGATTCGTCTACCCCCGCATCGCCCTTCATCTCGCGCAGCGGCTCCAGGTCGAGGACTGGTACCGCAGGCACCCTGAGATCGACGACGTGTCGCTCGAGCCGCCGCTGTTCGGAATGGGCTTGCCGCGCACCGGATCTACCGCGTTGACGTTCCTGCTCGCGCAGGACCCGAACGTCCGCTATCTGCGCAGCTGGGAATCGGCCCAGCCATGTCCGCCGCCGTCGACCGTCCGCGGCGACGATCCGCGAATCCCCGCGGGCGAACAGAAGGTCGTGGCGGGCAGCAGGCACCACGTTCCACAGGACGCGCACGGTCCGATGGAATGCCTGGACCTGATGGCGCTCGATTTCAAGTCGCAGATCTTCCAGGCCTACGCCCAGGTCCCGTCGTACTCGGCCTGGCTCGTAGACCGGGCGGACTTCACCGCGACCTACCGCTACGAGCGCCGCGTGCTCAAGCTGCTGGCTTGGGGCGAGCCCGTTCGGCCGTGGCGGCTGAAGTCGCCGGCGCACGTGCTTTCGCTGGACTACCTCGACCGTGTCTTTCCCGACGCGAAATTCGTTATGACACATCGCGATCCGACCGATGTGATTCTGTCGGTTGCCGACGTCTACGCCGATATCGTCGGCGGCTTCACCGACCACCTCGACCGGCGCTACCTCGGCGAGCTGAACGTGCAGCAGTGGTCGATTGGCATGGACCGGGTGGTGAAGTTCCGCGACGGCGGGGCCGAACACCGATTCTTCGACATCGACTTTCGCGCCATGCAGGCCGACCCGATCGGCGAAGTACGCCGCCTGTATGGCTGGCTGGGCGAGCCGGTGAGCGATGAGTTCGAAGCACGAATGCGCGCATGGTGGACCGACAATGCCGAGAAACGTGAGCCACACATTCACGCGGACCCGGAGGCATTTGGGTTGGACCTGAATGCGATTCGACCGCTTTTCGCGAATTACGTTGAGAGATGGAGAAACCCGTATGGCGATTGACCTGACAGGGGGCATCGACCCCGCCCGGGAATACATGTTCGCCGAGCGACCCGACACCCCCGAGATGCGCGATTCGGCGAGCTTCTGGGTCTTCGACGACCGCGGCCAGGTCGGATTGCCCCGCATCGGCATAGAGGCGGTGGCCGCGAACTGGGACGCCCACGGAGTTCAGGTCAACGTCGCGTTCCCCGACGGTCGCGTGTACCGGCTGCGGGAGGACGGCGCCAGCTGGCCTGTCGAGGGCCCGAACGGCAAGGCGACGGTGCTGGGCGCAGGCCCGCTGGCATTCACCTGTGTCGAGCCGTTCAACGTGTGGACGATGACATTCGACGGGCAGGCGGTCCAGACGTCATCGGCAGATCTCGTCGACGGCCGCAAGGACGGGCCGCTGGTGGATCTGCAGTTCGAGGTCGAGGCGAAGCTGGCCGTCCCGCCATGGGTGCAGGGCGCGCTGCAGCCCGACGCGAGTTCAGCGCTGAAGACGTCAATCGAGGGTGACCTGATGGGCGGGCCCCGCTACGAGCAGCTGTTCCGGGCGACCGGCGCGGTGCGGGTGGGCGGCACCGAACATGCCTTCACCGGCAGTGGTCTGCGGATCCGCCGCCAGGGGGTACGCCGGCTCGAGGGATTCTGGGGGCACTGCTGGCAGTCGGCGCTGTTCGGCAGCGGCAGGGCGTTCGGCTACATCGCCTACCCGCCGCGCCCCGACGGCCAGCCCACGTTCAACGAGGGCTACCTGTTCGGCGGTGACGGCGACCTCATCCCTGCGCGGGTCGTCGAGGCGCCGTGGCTGACGACGCTGCAGCCGCTCGGCGAAGACGTCTCCGTGGTGCTGGAGACCGCCGACGCGACTGTGCGTATTGAGGGCGAGACGGTGTTGTCCACCCACGACATCACAGACCCCAGCGAGATTCCGGCCGATCAGCTGGCCAAGTTCGCAAATTGGACGTTCCCTGCGCTGCAGCAGGCGGGGGTGCGCTATCGGTGGGACGGCGAGCAGACCTACGGAATGCTCGAGCGGTCGAGCCTGATGGACAAGATCTCGCCCTAGAACTTGTAGTACGGGCTCAGCTCGTGGGCGCGCTGCAGATTGGTCTGCAGGCAGTCGGGATTGTCCGCTGACTCGATCGGTGAGTAGAACAGGGACTGCTGAATGACGCCGTAGCTGGTCTTGAACGCGATCTCACAGGTGACCCACCAGCGGTCGTTCCAGTCGGTCGGCTTCATGATCCAGAACTGGGCCGCGCGGTGGCCGTTGATGTCGAGTTCGACGGCATCCGGCGGCAAGGTGGCCTCGTAGGTGCGCCAGACGAACGCCTCCACAGTCAGCTGGTAGTTCCCGGCATCGTAATGGCAGCGCAGGCTGTCCTCGTGCGTTGGCGGTGTGAACGCCAGGCCGATTCGCTGGATCACGTCGAGCGGGATGTCCTCGCACGGGTCGAACGGCCGCGGGTTGACGGTCTCGACCACCGGCCATTTGATCGTCGTCGCCACGTCGGACAGGGGAGCGGCCGTGGAGCGCAGCTCGACACTGCCTGCCGCGACTGGGCCGGCCGGGTTGGTCTGCCAGACCACGATCACCGCTGCGACCAGCGCGCACAGCGCCGACAGGACGCGCAGTTTAGCGGCCATCAAACCCCTTACGTCGGTCCGACCCTGCGGGGGAGTGTAGCGGGCCGCCGCGGCGGCCCGGACGGGAAATGAGAACATGTTCTAGTTGCCGAACCGGGCGCTGACGGTATCGCAAGTAGGCTGGTCGGCTGTGACACGTGACGGCCGCCGACCCACACTTTGGGCGATCAGCGACCTGCACACGGGTCACACGGGCAACAAGCCGGTCACCGAATCGCTGCACCCGTCCACACCCGACGACTGGCTGATCGTCGCGGGGGACGTTGCCGAACGCACCGACGAGATCCACTGGGCACTTGATCTGCTGCGCAAGCGGTTCGCCAAGGTCATCTGGGTACCGGGCAACCACGAGCTGTGGACGACCAACCGGGATCCGATGCAGATCTTCGGCAAGGCCCGCTACGACTACTTGGTCAACATCTGCGACGAGATGGGCGTCATCACCCCCGAGCACCCCTTTCCGGTGTGGACGGAGGAGGGCGGCCCGGCGACGATCGTGCCGATGTTCCTGCTGTACGACTACACGTTTCTCCCGCAGGGCGCGGCGACCAAGGCCGAGGGGCTGGCCATCGCGAGGGAGCGAAACGTGGTTGGCACCGACGAGTTCCTTCTGTCGTCGGAGCCCTACGCCACTCGCGACGCGTGGTGCCGCGACCGGGTGTCCTACACCCGAAAGCGGCTGGAAGACCTCGACTGGATGACGCCGACGGTGCTGGTGAACCATTTCCCGCTGGTTCGCGAGCCGTGCGATGCGATGTTCTACCCGGAGTTCTCGCTGTGGTGCGGCACTACCGCTACCGCCGACTGGCACACTCGATACAACGCGGTCTGCTCGGTCTACGGCCACCTGCACATCCCGCGCACCACCTGGTATGACGGCGTGCGGCACGAAGAGGTGTCGGTGGGCTATCCGCGAGAATGGCGGCGCCGCAAGCCATATCGGTGGCTGCGCCAGGTGCTGCCCGACCCGAAGTACGCGCCGGGATACCTCAACGAGTTCGGGGGCCACTTCGAGATCACGCAGGAGATGCGCGACCACGCCGAGAAGGTGCAACAGCGAATTCAGGGCAGGCAGTCATGACGATCGTTGCGACCCTGCTGTCTGGCGTGCTGCCCGGACTCGATGCCCTTGCCGCGGCCGAACTGTATGACGATCCACCGGAACTGGCACCGCTGCCGGAAGAAGAACCACTGATCGCGAAGTCGGTGGCGAAGCGGCGCAACGAATTCATCACCGTCCGGTACTGCGCCCGTCAGGCACTAGGCGAACTCGGGGTGGCGCCGGTGCCGATCCTCAAGGGGGACAAGGGCGAACCCTGCTGGCCCGACGGCGTCGTCGGCAGCCTCACCCACTGCATGGGCTACCGCGGCGCCGCCGTCGGCAGGCGGACCGAGGTGCGCTCCGTCGGCATCGACGCCGAACCGCACGACGTGTTGCCTGACGGTGTGCTCGGCGCGATCAGCCTTCCGAAGGAACGAGCCGAACTGCAGGCGCTGCCCGGTGGCCTGCACTGGGATCGAATCCTGTTCTGCGCCAAGGAGGCGACGTACAAGGCGTGGTTTCCGGTGACGCACCGCTGGCTCGGCTTCGAAGATGCCCACATCACGTTCGATGTCGACGAGACCGGCACGGCGGGTGGGTTCGAATCGCGCATCCTCATCGATCCCGCCGCCGAGTTCGGACCGCCGCTGGAGTCGCTGTCCGGACGCTGGTCGGTGCGCGACGGCCTGGCGCTCACGGCGATCGTCCTGTGACCGACGCTGGCCTTGTCGTGGTGGACAAGCCGGCGGGCATGACCAGTCACGACGTGGTGGGCCGCTGTAGGCGCATCTTCGGCACCCGCAAGGTGGGGCACGCAGGCACGCTCGATCCGATGGCCACCGGAGTGCTTGTCGTCGGAATCGAACGCGCGACCAAAATCCTGGGTCTTCTGACCGCCACCGACAAGTCGTATGCCGCCACTCTCCGACTCGGTCAGACCACGTCGACCGAGGACGCCGAAGGTGAAGTCCTACAGACCGTTTCGACCGATGGCGTTACCGACACACAGATCGGTGAGGCCGTCGCAGCGCTTCGCGGCGAGATCGCACAGGTGCCGTCCGCGGTCAGCGCGATCAAGGTGGGCGGAAAGCGGGCCTACCAACTGGCCCGCGAGGGCCAGGCCGTCGAACTGCCACCTCGCAGCGTCCGCATCGAGCGGTTCGACGTGCTGGCCATCCGGCACCATGACGCGCTCATCGACGTGGACGTCGAGGTTGACTGTACGAGTGGCACGTACATCCGCGCGCTGGCGCGCGACGTCGGTGCGGTCCTCGGTGTCGGTGGGCATCTCATTGCGCTGCGACGCACCCGCGTCGGCAATTTCAGTCTGGACCAGGCGTGCACTCTGGACGATCTGGCAGACCGGCCGCGGCTGAGCTACACCCTTGACGAGGCGTGCCTGCTGTCGTTTCCGCGCCGCGACCTGACGGCAGAGGAGGCCGAGGACACCCGGCACGGCAGGTGGCTGAAACCCGCTGGAATCGAAGGGGTTTACGCCGCGACGGCGCCCGACGGTCAGGTCATCGCGCTATTGACGGATCAAGCCAATCGCACCAAACCCGTCGTGGTGTTACGTCCCGTCACTCTTCCGTAGATCTATGGGCGCTGATCAGCCGACACTGATCAGTCTAGGCTGATGAATATGCCCGTCAACCAACAGGCCGAAGACGTGGCAAGGGCGCTGCTGTTGTGCGTGGGACTACTGCGTCGCCGTCTGCGTCAGGTGCCCGTCGCCGATGCGCTGACATTCCCGCAAACGGCGGCGCTGGGCCGTCTTGATCGGGGTGGCCACGCCACGTCGGCCGACCTCGCCCGTCAGGAGCAGATCAGCCCGCAGTCGATGGGTGCGACGCTGGGCGAGCTGGAAGCACGTGGCCTCGTGAATCGTCAACCCGATCCCGACGACGGCAGGCGAATCCTGCTGACCATCAGCGCCGCTGGCAGGCGCGAGCTGAATCGGCGGCGCAACGTCCGCGTGGAACAACTCGCCGACGGACTTGCAGACTTCACTGCGTCCGAGCTCGCACAACTCGCCGTCGCTGCGCCCCTGATCGAACGACTGGCTTACCACCTATAGATGGCCACCGACCAGTTGGGGACGGAGACCCGCGACAACTATCGCTGGGTTGTCCTGACCAACACCACCGCGGCGGTCTTCATGTCCGCGCTCGACGGGTCCATCGTCATCATCTCGCTGCCTGCGATCTTTCGCGGTATCCACCTGGACCCGTTGGCGCCCGCCAACATCAGCTATCTGCTGTGGATGATCATGGGCTACCGGTTGGTGCAGTCGGTGCTGGTGGTCACGCTCGGCCGCATCGGCGACATGTATGGTCGCGTCCGCGTCTACAACTTCGGGTTCAGCGTCTTCACGGTCGCGTCGATTCTGTTGTCGTTCGACCCCTTCAGCGGTGCGGCGGCCGCGCAGTGGCTGATCGGCTGGCGGCTGCTGCAAGCGGTCGGGGGATCGATGCTGACGGCGAACTCCGCGGCGATTCTGACCGACGCGTTCCCGCCGGAGCGGCGTGGCTTCGCGCTCGGCTTCAACCAGGTCGCTGCGTTGGCCGGGCAGTTCTTCGGTCTGGTGGCCGGAGGGCTGCTGGCCGCGTGGGACTGGCGGGCGGTGTTCTGGGTGAACGTGCCCGTTGGTGTGTTCGGCACCATCTGGGCGTACCGGCGCCTGCGCGACAACGGCGAGCGGCACCGCGGCCGCATCGACTGGTGGGGCAACATCACGTTCGCAGTCGGCCTGTCCGCGGTCCTGATCGCGATCACCAGCGGCATCCAACCCCGCGGCGGCCGCCCGACCGGCTGGCAGAGCCCCTTCGTCCTGACAACGCTGGCGCTCGGGATGGTTTTGCTGATCGTATTCGTCGTCATCGAATCCCGGGTCGCCGAACCGATGATCCGCCTGAGCCTGTTCAAGATCCGGGCATTCAGCGCAGGCAACGCCGCGACGCTTGCGGCGGCGCTGGCCCAGGGCGGGCTGCAGTTCATGCTGGTCATCTGGTTACAGGGCATCTGGCTGCCGTTGCACGGTTACGACTACGCCGACACCCCACTGTGGGCGGGCATTTTCATGCTGCCGTTGACGGCCGGGTTCCTCGTCGCGGGCCCAGCGGCCGGTGCGATGTCGGACCGGTTCGGTGTGCGCGGCATAGCATCGGTCGGCATGTTGCTGTTCGGGCTGAGCTTCGTTGGCCTTATGGTGCTGCCGATCGATTTCCCGTACTGGGCCTTCGCAATGTTGATCGCGCTCAACGGAATTGGCAGCGGCATGTTCGCCGCTCCGAACACCTCCGCGATCATGGGCAGCGTCCTGCCCAGTGAGCGCGGCGTGGTGTCCGGCATGCGCGCGACATTCCAGAACAGCGGCACCGCGCTATCGATAGGCGTGTTCTTCTCGCTGATGGTCGTCGGCCTCGCAGGGAGCCTGCCCGACGCGCTCACGAGCGGACTGCAGGATCAGGGTGTGCCCCACGCCGTCGCGCAGCAGGTCGCCGTACTGCCGCCGGTCTCGACGCTGTTCGCAGCGGTGCTGGGCATCAACCCGCTGGAGCACCTGCTCGCCCCGACCGGAGTGCTGGCGCATCTTCCATCCGAGAACCTCGCCACAATCACCGGCCGCGAGTTCTTCCCGCATCTCATCTCCGTGCCTTTCCACCATGGCCTCACAGTCGTATTCGGCGTTTCGATTGCACTCGCCGCGCTGGCAGGCATCGCCTCGCTCGCACGTGGGCGCGAAACTCGCTGAGCCGCCACGCACATCGCGAAGGGTCTGCTGGCCGGCTAGCTGTGTGAGCGAGGTTGGGCGTCCGGTCCGCATGCACTCCTCGGCGTAAGCGAACGCCGCCTCTTCGTCATCAAGCTCGAACTGACACGTCAAGGCGACCTGCCCGTCTCGGATCTCGGCCACGTCGATGAGGGTCCATGCGTACCGCTCGCCGTCCCGCCCGACGGCGTCGCGCTCAAAACGACCGACGGCCAAGGTCGGCGACAGCCAGCACAGCGCCGAGTGCCATATTCGCGCCGATGCGACCATCGCGGTCAAGTCGTCGTAGGTGGCGCGAAGCTCGGTGGCGGAGAGATCGCCGAAGCCTGACCGCGACCGGTTCTCGAGGCGGGAAGTCGGGGCCGCCGAGCTCGCCGAACACCCGGTCTCCATGTAGAAAGGTGCGCGGCGGCCGCACCTCGCGCAGGTAAAACTCGAGATCCTCAAAGATTTCCGACCGGACCCGGTGCCGATCTGCTCGAGCCGATATTCCCGCACGTCGGCGCCTAGAACCTCGCTGAGCATGCCGCCATCACGAACAGGGGATCAACCGGGAACCTAGCCATCCGCCCCACACCCCTGTGGATGAGGCAATCTTACGAAATCCTGCGGATATAGCGGGTTATTTGACGCGTTAGCTAAACCGGCGTCTTCTCTCCGCCGACTTGAGAGAATGGCACGCGCTAAGTTTGCGGTGGTCTCAACCGACCACCCAGATCGCTTCTGCGGCAGGGCTTCCCAGATCGACCGTGGTGTTGTCGCCGTCGGCGGACTCGACCGAGACCGAGATCATCCCGGCGAAGTCGCGGCGGGCCAGTACCCGCAGCCGGGAATCCAGGCTGATCCCGACACTGTCGAAATACCGCAGCATCTCGGGGTCGGAATCGGAAATGCGGGCCACCGTGCCCGCATCACCGTTCTTGCAGACCGACAGCTGTCGGGCATCAGGGGTCGGCACCTGTCCGTCGGCGGCGGGAATCGGATCGCCGTGCGGGTCGCGGGTGGGATGCCCCAACTTGGCGTCGATGCGGTCGAGCATCCGGTCGGACACCGCGTGCTCGAGCACTTCGGCCTCGTCGTGCACCTCGTCCCAGCTGTAGCCCAGCTCGCGAACGAGGAACGTCTCCATGAGCCGATGTCTGCGCACCATCACCAGCGCAGCCCGTCGGCCTGCCTCGGTCAGCGTCACGGCGCCGTACTTCTCGTGATCGACGAGTCCCTGGTCGGCCAGCTTGCGGATCGACTCCGACGCGGTGCTGGCCGACACCCCGATCCGCTCGGCGAGCATCTTGGTGCTGACCTTCTCCAGTGACCATTCCTGGGCGGTCCAGATGACTTTGAGATAGTCCTGGGCAACCGTCGTCAAGTCGCGCGGGTTACCGTTCGGACTCACGATTACAAAGTTTAGGCAATCATCACCTGATCTGGGGATCTCGCGCCGCCCGCGGAGTGGGCGCGCCGTAGGCTTGCGGCTGTGCAGCGCTGGCGGGGGCAAGAGGACATCCCGACGGACTGGGGCCGATGCGTCGTTACGATCGGCGTGTTCGACGGTGTGCATCGGGGGCATCAGGAGCTGATCGGTCACGCCGTCAAGGCGGGCAGATCTCGTGGCGTCCCGACGGTGCTGATGACATTCGACCCGCACCCGATGGAGGTCGTGTTCCCAGGCAGCCATCCCGCGCAGCTGACCACGTTGACCCGCCGCGCCGAGCTCGTCGAGGAATTGGGCATAGACGTGTTCCTGGTGATGCCGTTCACCACCGACTTCATGAAGCTCACCCCGGATCGCTACATCCATGAGCTGCTCGTCGAAAACCTGCACGCCGTCGAAGTCGTGGTGGGGGAGAACTTCACCTTCGGCAAGAAGGCCGCAGGCAACGTCGACACGTTGCGCAAGGCGGGCGAACGGTTCGGCTTTGCGACGCAAGGCATGTCGCTGGTGAGTGAGCACCACCAGAACGAGGACATCACGTTTTCGTCGACCTACATCCGGTCCTGCGTGGACGCGGGCGACGTGGTGGCGGCCGCCGAGGCGCTGGGCCGTCCGCACCGCGTAGAGGGGGTGGTGGTGCGCGGCGACGGGCGCGGCAAGGTGCTTGGCTTCCCGACCGCCAACGTGGCGCCACCGATGTACTCGGCGATCCCCGCCGACGGCGTGTACGCGGCGTGGTTCACCGTTCTGGGACACGGCCCGATCACCGGCACCGTCGTCCCCGGCGAGCGTTATCAGGCCGCGGTCTCGGTGGGCACCAACCCGACGTTCTCCGGTCGCACCCGCACCGTGGAGGCATTCGTCCTCGACACCGCCGCCGATCTTTACGGCCAGCATGTCGCGGTGGACTTCGTCGCCCGCATCCGTGGCCAGGAGAAATTCGACAAGGTCGAGGACCTGGTGGTGACAATGGGCGACGACACCGAGCACGCCCGCACGATACTGTCCGCGCATTAGGCTGAGATTTCGACGAGTTTGGCGATTTCGCAGCTCAGCAACCGCGCTGCTAGACTGCTCGCCGACCCAGCGTGTGCTGCAGTTCGCGGTGGCCACGCCTAGATATCCAGTTCGCGGACCGATTTGATGGAGTTAATTTCGTGGCGCTCACTGCCGAACAGAAAAAGGACATTCTGGGCCAGTACGGCCTGCACGACACCGACACCGGCTCCCCGGAAGCCCAGGTCGCGCTGCTGACCAAGCGGATCGCCGACCTGACCGAGCACCTGAAGCTGCACAAGCACGACCACCACTCGCGGCGCGGGCTGCTGCTGCTGGTTGGCCGGCGGCGCCGGCTGCTGAAGTACGTCGCCCAGGTCGACGTGGAGCGCTACCGCTCCCTGATCGACCGGCTTGGCCTGCGTCGCTGAACGATTTCACCCTGTGCGTGGAGGCCATGTCCTAGCGGGGCTGATTAGGAGTCTGGTACCTGCTGCGATGTAAGATGTCCGTGTTCGCCAGCCATTTGGTGCGAACGATTGGGTGCGGTTTTCGCAGATCCGCGAGCACCGTTCCCGCGTGTCACGTCAGGACCCGCCTGATCGCGCGGTCTTCGGTAGTGGCTGCCGGGTTTGAATCCCGACAGCTTCGATCGATGGCCGTAGCCGCATCAAGGCCGGTGGTTCATACGCTGTGACGACGCGAAACAGCTGAACAGTGAATCAGAGAGGCCATACGGACGTCCATGTCTGTAGTTGAAATTGAAGACGGCGTATACGAGTCCAGCGCCGTAATCGACAACGGGAGCTTCGGCACCCGCACCATCCGCTTCGAGACCGGGCGGCTCGCCCAGCAGGCCGCCGGCTCCGCCGTCGCCTACCTCGACGACGAGACCATGCTGCTGTCGGCGACCACCGCCAGCAAGAACCCCAAGGACCACTTCGACTTCTTCCCGCTGACGATCGACGTCGAGGAACGGATGTACGCCGCTGGGCGCATCCCCGGCTCGTTCTTCCGGCGGGAGGGCCGCCCGTCCACCGACGCAATCCTGACTTGCCGGCTGACCGACCGGCCGCTGCGCCCGTCGTTCGTCGACGGCCTGCGCAACGAGATCCAGGTCGTCGTCACGGTGATGAGCCTGGATCCCAACGATCTGTACGACGTGGTGGCAATCAACGCCGCGTCGATGTCAACCCAGCTCGCGGGCCTTCCGTTCTCCGGACCCATCGGCGCGGTGCGCGTCGCGCTGATCTCGGATGCTGCAAATAAAGGGGCTACCTGGGTCGCATTCCCGACCGTCGAGCAGCTCGAGCGCGCCGTCTTCGACATGGTCGTTGCGGGCCGCGTGCTCGAAGACAATGACGTGGCCATCATGATGGTCGAGGCCGAAGCCACCGAGAACGTCATTGAGCTGATTGCGGGCGGCGCCCAAGCGCCGACGGAATCCGTTGTCGCCGAAGGCCTCGAGGCTGCCAAGCCGTTCATCAAGACGCTGTGCGCGGCGCAGCAGGAGCTGGCCGATCGCGCCGCCAAGCCGACCGGCGAGTACCCCGTCTTCCCCGACTACGGCGACGACGTGTACTACTCGGTCGCGTCGGTGGCGACCGACGAGCTGTCCAAGGCTCTGACCATCGCGGGCAAGAACGAGCGCAACGACCGCACCGATGAGATCAAGGCCGAGGTGCTCGAGCGGTTGGCCGAGCAGTTCACCGGCCGGGAGAAGGAGATCGGTGCCGCGTTCCGGTCGCTGACTAAAAAGCTTGTGCGCCAGCGCATCCTGACCGACCACTTCCGCATCGATGGTCGTGGCATCACCGACATCCGTGCCCTCAGCGCCGAGGTGGCCGTAGTGCCGCGGGCACACGGCAGCGCGCTGTTCGAGCGCGGCGAGACCCAGATCCTGGGTGTCACGACGCTGGACATGATCAAGATGGCCCAGCAGATCGACTCGCTTGGGCCCGAGACCTCGAAGCGCTACATGCACCACTACAACTTCCCGCCGTATTCGACCGGTGAGACCGGCCGCGTCGGTTCGCCCAAGCGCCGCGAGATCGGCCACGGCGCCCTCGCCGAGCGTGCGCTAATGCCCGTGCTGCCGAGCATCGAGGAGTTCCCGTACGCGATCCGGCAGGTGTCGGAGGCGTTGGGCTCCAACGGTTCGACTTCGATGGGGTCGGTGTGCGCGTCGACGCTGGCGCTGCTCAATGCCGGTGTACCGCTGAAGGCGCCGGTTGCGGGCATCGCGATGGGCCTGGTGTCTGACGACATTGAAGTTGAAGGCGGTGGCACTGAGCG
Source organism: uncultured Actinomycetota bacterium (assembly GCA_963770305.1). Taxonomy (GTDB): domain Bacteria; phylum Actinomycetota; class Actinomycetes; order Mycobacteriales; family Mycobacteriaceae; genus Mycobacterium. The sequence continues at coordinate 151,233 of CAVYPB010000018.1, read as the reverse complement.
TCGCTTCGTGGCGCTGACTGACATCCTCGGCGCCGAGGACGCGTTCGGCGACATGGACTTCAAGGTGGCGGGCACTAAGGACTTCGTCACCGCGCTGCAGCTGGACACCAAGCTCGACGGCATTCCGTCGCATGTGCTGGCCGGTGCGCTGTCGCAGGCCAAGGATGCGCGACTGACCATCCTCGAGGTGATGGCCGAGGCCATCGACGCCCCCGACGAGATGAGTCCGTACGCGCCGCGTATCACCACCATCAAGGTCCCCGTGGACAAGATCGGCGAGGTCATCGGGCCCAAGGGCAAGATGATCAACTCGATCACCGAGGAGACCGGCGCTTCGATCTCGATCGAGGACGACGGCACCGTGTTCGTCGGCGCCACGAACGGCGAAGCGGCGCAGGCCGCGATCGACAAGATCAACGCGATCGCCAACCCGCAGCTGCCCAAGGTCGGTGAGCGGTTCCTCGGAACCGTCGTCAAGACAACCGATTTCGGCGCGTTCGTGTCGCTGCTGCCGGGCCGTGACGGACTGGTGCACATCTCCAAGCTTGGTAGGGGTAAGCGCATCGCCAGGGTCGAGGATGTGGTCAACGTCGGCGACAAGCTGCGTGTGGAGATCGCCGACATCGACAACCGCGGCAAGATCTCGCTGATCCTCGTCGCCGAAGAAGAAGCTGGGGACAACGCAGACGCGCCGGCGCCGGCAGATGCCGCAGCGGCCAGCAGCTAGGGCCCTGCGTCGCGGCCGTCGCGGCGACGAAACATCCACGGCCGTCGGTCGCACCACGTTGCCCGGCGGCCTGCGGGTGGTGACCGAGTACATCCCTTCGGTGCATTCGGCGTCGGTCGGCGTGTGGGTCGGCGTCGGGTCCCGTGACGAGGGTGCGAGCGTCGCAGGCGCGGCACACTTCCTGGAGCACCTGTTGTTCAAGTCGACCCCGACACGCAGCGCAGTCGACATCGCGCAGGCGGTCGACGCGGTCGGCGGCGAGTTGAACGCGTTCACGGCCAGGGAGCACACCTGCTACTACGCGCACGTGCTCGACACCGACCTGGAGTTGGCCGTCGACCTGGTTGCCGACGTTGTACTCCGTGGCCGCTGCGCCGCCGACGACGTCGAACTCGAACGCGACGTGGTGCTCGAGGAAATCGCGATGCGCGACGACGACCCGGAGGACACCCTCGGCGACGTGTTCCTCTCGGCGATGTTCGGCGAGCACCCTGTGGGCCGTCCGGTGATCGGCAGCGTCGAGTCGGTCTCGGCAATGACGCGGGCGCAACTGCATTCGTTCCATGTCCGCCGCTACACCCCCGAGCGGATCGTGGTGGCGGTGGCGGGCAACGTCGAGCACGACGAGGTGGTCGCGCTGGTGACTGAGTACTTCGGGTCGAGGTTGGTTCACGGCCGCAGCCCGGTGGCCCCGCGCAAGGGCACCGGGCGGGTGACCGGGCGGCCGACCCTGCAGCTGGTCAACCGCGAAGCCGAACAGACGCACCTGTCGATCGGTGTGCGAACCCCCGGGAGAAACTGGGACCACCGGTGGGCGCTGTCGGTGCTCAACACCGCGTTGGGCGGCGGCCTGAGTTCGCGGCTGTTCCAACAGATTCGGGAAACACGCGGCCTGGCGTACTCGGTGTACTCGACCGTGGATACCTTCTCCGACAGTGGGGCACTGTCGGTCTACGCCGCGTGCCAGCCCGAACGGTTCGACCAAGTGGTCCGGGTGACCACCGAAGTACTCGAGAATGTGGCACGCGACGGCATCACCGAAGCGGAATGCCGAATCGCCAAGGGATCGCTGCGCGGCGGGCTGGTGCTCGGGTTGGAGGATTCCGGGTCGCGGATGAACCGCATCGGCCGCAGTGAGCTCAACTACGGCGAACACCGCAGCATCGCGCACACCCTCGGCAAGATCGACGACGTCACGCTCGACGAGGTGAACGCCGTCGCGCGTCAACTGCTGACCCGACCCTACGGTGCCGCGGTTTTGGGCCCGCAGCGATCGAAAAAGTCTCTGCCACAGCCGCTTCGGAGCATTCCAGCCTAGTTGATAGCCTGGAGCCGATGACTCGACTGTCCCGGCGGCAGGCGCTTCTCGGTGGGTTGACGCTCGCCGCGGTGGCCGCTTCCGCACCCTCGCCCGCACTGGCCGAACCGGCGGAGCCCCTCACAGGAATCGACGAACGCATCGGGGCGCTGGAGCGACGCCATGGCGCGTACGTCGGCCTGTTCGCCGTCGACCTCGAAGGCGGTCGGTCCATGTCTCACCGCGGTCAAGAACCCTTCGCGATGTGCTCGACATTCAAGGGCTACGCCTCGGCGCGGGTGCTGCAGATGGTCGAAAGCGGTGAACTGACTTTGGATCACAAGGTCTTCATCGATCAGGCCGAGATCGTGGCGAACTCGCCGAGGACGCAGCCCAGGGCGGGCAGCGACATGACGCTGGACGAACTCTGCCAGGCGGCGCTGCAGGTCAGCGACAACACCGCAGGAAACCTGCTGCTGAAGACCATCGGCGGGCCGTCCGCCATCACCGCGTTCGCCCGCAGCATCGGCGATCCGAGCTCCCGGCTGGACCGGTGGGAGACTGCGTTGAATGCGGCGGTACCCGGTGATCCGCGTGACACCAGCACGCCCGAGGCGCTCGGAGGTGGATATCGCACCCTGCTGACCGGCGATGCGTTGGCCCCGCCGAAGCGGCAGCAGCTCGAAGACTGGATGCTGGCAAACGAGACGTCGAGCCTGCGCGCAGGGTTGCCGCCCGGGGTGGACCACCGCCGACAAGACCGGCAGCGGCGATTACGGCAGCACCAACGACGTCGGGGTCGCCTACGGTCCCGCAGGTCAGCGGGTGCTGCTCGCGATGATGACGCGCTCGCAGGCTAACGACCCGAAGGCCCAGAATCTGCGCCCGCTCGTCGGCGAGCTCACCACACTGGTGCTGCCCGCAATGCTCACTTAGGGGTCATTTCCTAGGGAAATCCCCGATTCCTCGCCCACCCGCCCTGTCATACGTTTACTGCGGGGACGGAGGAGGCGGAGATTTGGCAGGCAAAGACACGAGGGGCACGCAGGCAATGAACGAGGTCGCTAGTCGTGTCGGAATCGGTATTCAATGGCCACCGGCCTAGCCGGTATGGCCATCGGCTGCATGGCGAGGGAAGCAGCGCAGCGATGGCCACCCAACACGACTTGACGGGCTCGGTCGCGATCGTTGATGATCACGACGCGATCCATGCCGCGGTGGAGTTGTGGTGCAGCCAGGCGCAACCTCCCATTCGATTCGTAGGCAAATATTTCTCCGCCGAGCAGTTTCTCGACGAGCACCCTTCGCCGTCCGCGTCGGGAGTCGGCCCGGTCGTGCTGGAACTGCGAATGGAGCGCAACGGCGTCGACTTCGCCGCGCTTGACCGTATCGTTTCGCGGCGGCATCGGGTAATCGTCTACTCGCACATCGCAACCGACGAAGTGATCTTGACGGCCTTGGACCGCGGTGCGGTCACCTACGTGACGAAATCCGAACGCAAGGACCACCTGATCGACGCGATCCGGGCGGCGAGAACCGACACGCCCTATGTCGGACCGCGCATGGCCCTGGCGATGCTCAACGTCAGCACAGTCGGCCGCGCAAATCTTGCACCGCGGGAGAAGGAAGTGCTGATCGCGTGGTTCCGCACCGAGAGCAAGGACGTGGTCGCCCGCCAACTGCAGATTGCGCCGACGACCGTCCGCACGCACCTGCAGCGGGTTCGGGCAAAGTATGCCGCGGTCGGACGCCCCGCGACGACAAAGGCGGCCCTGGTCGCTCGCGCGATACAGGACGGCATCGTCAGCGTCGACGACATCTAGTCAAAGCGGCGGGTTGCTTTCGGCGGTGAAAAGCGAAGCCCACGACGGGCGCTGAAGCGGCGCAATGAGCATTCGCAGCGAAAGTTCGATACGTACAGCGGGCATTCGGTCCCGGACTGCCGGGGTGGTGATTCACTATGGGCGGCTGCTATCGGCGGAGCCACGTGATCGTGCGGTCGGAAGTTGCGGTCAATGATTTGCAGGAGTTGCCGAAGCCGCAACGCCCTGTGGGATCATTAGGGCGTGGCGCCGGATTCTGGCCGTTAGGCCAGGTGCGTCATTCCCTTACCCTCTTCGCCCGAAGAGCCTGATGCCCGCGTGGTTCGCTGACTCAGCACTTGCACAGAGGCTGGACTTTAGCAAACCCTGGGACGCTGTGGGCGACCGAGCCGCCCGGCTACCCCTCGCAGCCGGGCGACTGGCTTAGAACTGCGCCCCTCCTAGCGCCTCTTCGTCAGCCATTTAGGCCCACTGTTGTCCTTGCGCGCGTTCAGCGCAAGCCCTGCCGGCCCGATTCACACGAGTAGAGCACTACTGATGTTCCATCGCGCCGGATTTGCAAACAAGCGGAGTTAGCAAATATCGAACGATTCGTCCGAACATCCGACACTGAGGTCAGCGTGGTCGGCTGAGCAACAGAACGTTCTGCGGCGTGGACTGTTGAAGTCCCAAAGATGGGCACTGATTCCCAATTATGGAACGGTCCAATCGAATATGCCATTGATTTGCCATTGCTGTGAACTGGAGTTTGCTGGATGGTCGTCGCGGCAAGCTTGCGCCGGGGTCTCCGTCCTGGGTCCTGGCGCGATGGCACCAGACGCTGACGCCCGATCGGCACCATCACCTGCCGCATTGCATCTCCTCCGTCGGGATGCCGACCGATATTTACGGAGATGACGGTATGGGATCGTCGTCGGCGAGGAATCGGGCGATTCCCTATCGCTGTGGCGATCGACCCCATATATGACAGCGAACCCGGGCACCGCCGATCTGCGACGCCCGGGTTCGCGGGAATGAGCGTCAGGCCAGCGTGTTGACCAGATCGGTGTAGGGAAGGTCGAGGTCGGCTGCCACCTGCTCGGAGAGCAGTTCACCATCGTGCGTGGAGAGGCCCTTCGCGAGGGACGGATCGGCCTCGCAGGCGGCCTTCCAGCCCTTGTCGGCCAGCTTCAGCACGTACGGCATGGTGGCGTTGGTCAGCGCGTAGGTCGAGGTGCGGGGCACCGCGCCGGGCATGTTGGCCACGCAGTAGAACAGCGTGTCGTGCACGGCGAATGTCGGGTCGTCGTGCGTGGTGGGCCGCGAATCCTCGAAGCAGCCGCCCTGGTCGATCGCGATGTCGACAAGAACCGCGCCCGGCTTCATGTGCGCGACAGTCGAATTCGTCACCAGCTTGGGCGCCTTAGCGCCGGGCACCAGCACCGCGCCGATCACCATGTCGGCCTTCTTGACCGCATCCTCTAGTTCAAGCATCGACGAGTAGCGGGTCTCGATGCGGCCGCCGAACTCGGCGTCGACCTCGCGGAGCTTATTGATGTTGACGTCGAAAACCGTGACGTGAGCACCCATTCCGGCGGCTACCCGCGCCGCGTTGTAGCCGGCGGTACCGCCGCCGATGACCACCACGTCCGCAGGCGCGACGCCGGCCACTCCGCCCATCAGGACGCCGCGGCCGCCGTGACTGCGCATCATGTGATAAGCGCCGACCTGGGCCGACAGTCGTCCGGCGACCTCACTCATCGGGGCCAGCAGCGGCAACGCGCCGTCGGCGGTCTGCACGGTTTCGTACGCGATCGATGTGGTGCCCGAGGCGAGCAGCGCATCGGTGCACGGCTTGGACGCGGCGAGGTGCAGATAGGTGAACAGGGTCTGGCCCTTGCGCATGCGGCCGTATTCGGCCTCGATCGGCTCCTTGACCTTGAGCAGCAGCTCGGCTTCGGCCCACACTTGATCGGCACCGTTGATCAGCTGCGCGCCGGTCCGCTTGAAGTCGGCGTCTGAGATCGCCGACCCTTCGCCTGCGCCGGATTGGATGATCACCTCGTGCCCGCGGTGGACCAGCTCGGCCACTCCCGCCGGGGTGATGGCAACACGGAACTCGTTGTTCTTGATCTCGGTCGGGATGCCGACGCGCATGACGCTCCTCAATTCGTATTGGATTACCTAGATTGTGAAGAATCTGCGACGTAATGGCAATCATCGCGATGATTATTCGGTAGAGTCTGGCTATGGCCGATGGATCAACGAAAACGACGGGTTTTACAGCTCGGTCGCCGAAGGATGTTCGGACCGTCGACGTCGACGACATTGACCGGCGCATCCTGACTGCGCTACACGCGGACGCGCGCATGTCCAACAGCGCGCTGGCCGAGCTGGTGGGCATCGCTCCATCGACATGTCACGGACGGGTGCGCCGCCTTCAGGACCTCGGAGTGATTCGCGGCTTCTATGCCGATATCGACCCGGCCGCCATCGGGCTCAACCTCCAGGCGATGATCTCGGTCAGCCTGCAATCCAACGCGCGCGGCAAGATCCGAAACTTCATTGGTCAAATCCGGCGCAAGCCACAGGTGATGGACGTCTACTTCCTGGCCGGGGCCGACGACTTCATCCTCCACGTCGCCGCGCGCGACACCGACGATCTGCGGTCGTTCGTGGTGGAGAACCTCAACGCCGACGCCGACGTGGCGGGCACACAGACGTCGCTGATCTTCGAGCACTTGCGCGGCGCCTCGCCGCTGTAGCCCCGGCGGGAGGCAAGGGTTGGCGGCGATACGCCTGCCCGACGACGTCAACCGGCCGATGGCCAGGGCGTGCATCGAGCTACCGCGAAGGCATCTCGGCCAGCGCCGATTGCGGACGAACCCATCCGGGAAGCCGGCTGTAACGAATGAAGGGCATTGGCGCACAGCAGTCAGGAAAGCGCCGTCCCCAACGCAGATAAGGAAGAACAATGAAGTCCTTCACGTTGCCGGCTATCGCCGTTGGAGCAATCGCAACTGCGGCATTGGGATTGGCCGGCGCCGCCGGCGCGGCTCCCTCGGGGGCCCTCGACGCGTCCCAGACGGTCGACCAACTGCGGGCCCGCGGGTTCGATGTGATCGTGAACAAGGTCGGCACCGCACCGCTGGACCGGTGCATCGTCAACGCGGTGCGGCCGGGTCAGACATTCTCCAGGATGGACTCCGGTGCGCCCGGTGCGATGGACGACATCGTCACCACCGTCACCGCCATGACCGTGTTCGTTGACGTGGCGTGCTGAATCGACACCGAACTGCTGGGGGCTTGTCAGTCCGCCGTCGGCTCGTCGTCTTCGTCGGGCAGTAGGTAGTTTTCGGGGTGGTGGTAGTCGTTCACCCGGAATTGCCCGTCCCCCGCAAGCGGGAGGTGCCCCCAGTCGAGGTGTGGTGGTGGGATCCAGTTCCGCGCAAGCCTGCTAGCCACCCGGCGACCGCGGACAGTGCGCAACGTCTGGCAGATGCTGGACCGGGTGTTGAAGTACGCCTACGAGCACAAGGCCATCAGCGCGGTACCCACCGACGTTATCGACCGCGCGGCAGTGCATTACGCGGTAGGCGACGACAGCGGCTACGAGCCGCACCTGCTCACCGCCCAGCAAGCAGCCGCCCTGGCAGCGAAGGTTGGCGAGCGTTACGAGGTCTACGAGCTGTTGGTGTTGTTCATGGCGTACACCGGCCTACGCGCAGCGGAAGTGCAGGGACTGGAGGTCCGCGACCTCGTGTTGACGACCGGCCCAGACGGCACCACCAAGGGGTCGGTTCGTGTGCAGCGCACCAAGTCCCGGCGCAAGCGAGAGTGGGTAACCGGCACCCCCAAGTCCAAGACGAGCAAGCGCACCGTGCCGCTACCGCCCTGGCTAGCGACGAGACTTGCTGCCTACCTGGGAGATACGCACCCGGCAGCCGGGACCCCGACTGCTGTGCTCTGGCCGCGACGGCTGCACGGCAACGGTGTGGTTAAGCCGGAACTCGACTGGTCGGCACCGCTCGACCTCAACGGCCTACAGAGCAAGATCATCCGCCCGGCCTTGGAGGCTATCGGCCTACCGGCGAGCCGGCCAGAACGCACCGACGCCGACGGCACGGTGGTCCCCGCCACGAAAGGTGTTCGGCTGCACGACCTCCGCCACACGGCAGCAACCCTCTGGCTCACTGCAGCGCTGACCACTTACGCCGACTACATCCCCGAGCAGGAAGCCGAAAACCCGCTCCTGAACCCGTTGCCGCGAGACCAAAGGCCAACGTAGTCAACTTGTTTGGGTAACAGGGCGTCGATCCTGGCCAGAGAACTGGCCAGCGGAAACGGCGGCCTTTGACGGTCCGGCTCCGGACTCCCGTTGAGAGGTCGTATTCGCCCGTCACGCGACTGCTGGCTACGGCCTCGCGCAGCGCTTCGGAGTCGCGTTCATCTGGTCGGTATACGCTTGCGCGAAACAGGGCCAACGCCCTATCTGCCGCGTCGCCTTTACCGAGGTAGGCCGCGATTCGAGACCAACCCCCGAGATCGGGGTCAACGGTCGACGTGGTCTTTGACCTGCTGTACCGCGTCGGCCGTCAGTCGGCCGATGACGGCTGCACGGGTGCCTGGGTCCAGCGCCGAGATCGCGTCCTCGATCTGCTGGGTGGTCAGGTCGACGGTAATCTTCTTCTCGCGTAACACGCTTGCTGCGACCGCGAGCAACCCTGCTGCTGCTGCCAGTAAAACGATCCGCAGAATATTCCTGGGCACGCTCATTTCTGTTCCTTTCCGGGGCTTTCGATCCGAGCCACAGACCAATGAACCGATGGTAGGCGCCGTCGGGTCACGCCCTGCCTAGACCCGTCAGCTTGCACGTAAGCCGATGCCGCTGCGGCACGCGCGTCGAAATCCACGGCCGGACTCTCATTTGTGTCAGCCGGTTTGTGGTGCGCGTCAGCGCGGTGCTGCGCCCTTGCTGTCCTTGAGGGTCTGCCCGCGGATCTCCTGGCGGAAATCGGCGATTTTGTTGGCGTCTTTGCGGATGCCGAACGCGGACACGATCTCGAACACGCCCATGATTACCAGCCACACGCCGATGGTGATCGCCAATAAAACGATCGAGTCGAACGGCCACGCCATTACCACGACGCCGGCGATGACGCTGATCACACCGTAGAAGATCAGCCATCCGCGTCCCGGCAGGCCGCGCTCGCTGATCGCCGCAACCGTGGTCGCGGTGCCGCGGAAGATAAAGCCGACGCCGATCCAGATGGCCAGCAACAGCACCGCAGTAGTCTGATCCTTACCGAAATGACGGAAGGCCAGCACCGCCAGGATCAGCGATGCGGCGCCGCTGAGGAACAGCAGGATCCGGCTGCCCGCGGACACGTCCAGGGCGAACGCGAAAATGACCTGCGCGATCCCGGTGATCAGCAGGTAGACGCCGAACAAGATGGCCGCGACCAGGATCGAAATGCCCGGCCATAGCAGCACGCAGATGCCGAGGATCACCGCCAGCACCCCGGAGGCCAGCGTCCATTTTCACAGGTCGGGCAACAGCTTTGGCGGTTCGCGGACAGTCATGGCCGAGAACCTCCGGAGCTGAGCGCCACCGCGTTGGCCCGGGCGTAGACAGCGTCGAGGGCCGCGGCCTCGGCCTCCTCAATTGCACCCTGCGCGAACGAGATCGCGTCCAAGGCGTAGTCCTCGGCGTCGTCGGCGTCCCGCGCGGCGGCCTTCGCATCCTGTTCGTCGATCTTCGCGTCGATGTTTGATCGCACCTTGGCGACGTGGGCCTTCCATTTCCCGCGGACCTCATCCCACTGCGACGAGGCCCTAACGGAGGCGTCGACCACCCTCTCCTCGAACTGGTCCGCGGTCGCGGTGGCACGCGCGCGCGCAGCGGCGGCGTCCGCCTTCAGTTGATCCTTCTCGCGTCCTGCGGAGGCCTTGAGCTTGTTCGCCGATTCCATTGCCTTATCGGAAAGCGCGTCGAATTTCTCGCTCAGGCGGTTGTCAGCCATTCGATGCTCCTCGATCGTAGGTTGGCTCCGATCAGCGGGGCCTGTGTACAGAGCAAGCCTGTCACTCGGGAGCCTGACTCGGTAGTCCCGACAGTGAATGTGTGGCAATTGCCGATCAGCTTGTTGCGGACTTTCGCGACGCTGGGATTGGGAACGCTGACGGTGACCTCGACGCGCTGAGCACGATTGAGACCTGGCAAGCGTTGGCGCGGGAGCACGGTGACGAGTGGACCGAGGACGACTGGATAGCCCTGGTGCAGCAATTGGCTCTCCTGGCCGCACATTATGCGGCGCTGGCATGAGCAGCGCGTCGGGCACCGCATCGGCGGGCGCGGTTCAGGTGTCCCGGCAGGCCCACATACGTCGGAAAGTCCTTGGGGCATTTACACGGTAGAGCCTTGGGGGCAGGGCGGTCGTTTCCATTCGACGTTCGGCTGCAACTGTTGTAAGTCGACAGTTGCGCTGGCTGAAGGTGTTTCGTGGCGGGCGGCATATGATGCCGCCAAGGAGCACTTCCGGGAGATGTTCAAGCGTCGCATGATGCGATAACTACTGGGTCGCGGCCCAGACGAGGGCCGTCACACCCCGGGGCCGTGGCCCAGCGCGGTCAGACCGTCCATTCGCAGGGCCGTTGAAGTCCTGGCTTCCACGTCGGGACTGGCAACAGCTCATCGCCCCCTCAGTTCGTAAGCGTGTGGCGTGGCGGTCCCCGAGTGGGCGTGTGGGGTGGTCGGCGTTGGTCTCGGTCGGGTTGAGTGTGTTCCGGTGGGATTGGGTTACCGGAGCGGTGGATGGGCACCGTCAGCGGCTCGATCCCATATTTCTACGAGTTCGGTGGAGGGGTGGATGGGCACCGTCAATGGTGGCTCTAGGCACTCCAATGCTCGAAGACCGCTTGCATCTCTTTGCGGGCAGCTTCTCTGATGAGGTAGTCGCAGTTGCCACACTCACATGCGTAGTCGTGACTGGTTAGCTTCTTGCCGTAACAATTGAAATGCGCTGTCTGGTAACCCTTCCCAATGGTGCCGTTCTGTTGACGCACCAGGGCAGAAAGACAAGGCTCGCCGTTTTCCCCGTTGAGAGAACCCACTTCGGCCAGCGGGAGACGTTGGAACCAGCTGTGTCCAGGTTTCCAGGCAGGCCAGCCGAACTCGGGAGCCATGATGTTATACAGGTCTTTATAGGTGGTCTTCTTACCTTCCTCCGCACACGACACCAGCACGTCGTACGCAAAGACGACTTCGGGTGCGAATTTCGCAGGATTACTCATTTCTCGTTTCTCTGTTATCTCCCGTGCGCCGTACCCGCCGGTCATCGACGGACAGGGTCTCGACCCGGCAGTCGTGGCACCGAGTGTCCATCAGGTCGCCCACCCTATGTTGTGCAACGGGATGGCGACCCCGACCGAATCCGGGGAACTGTGGACGACGAGCGTGTACTGGCTGATGTCCGTCATCAGCGGCACGGCGAAGTCGAGGGCGATCAAGCCGGACATCGTGCCAGGATTGAGTTCGACCTGACGCGTGATGCTGTTCATCGTGGCCCGCGTCGGCGCGTACAGCCGCCCCTGCTCGTCGCGAAGCATCACGTTTTCGACCCGGTAGGTCGACGGAACCGCGCCGGTGCCCGAGACGTAGATGTCCAGGCCCATGATCTTGCCGGGCGGCGGCGATGTGTAGGGGGAGTAATCGTCGTCGGCCCACTTCGGGCCGGGTTGAGCGTGGAAGACGTAGAAGCTGATCGGCCCGTCGGTGACCCACTGGTTCATCGAGCCGGTGGGCTGCACGACCGGTGCTGGTGTCGTCGTGGGCGTTGATGTCAGCGACTGAAGCATGTTACCGACGTTGTACTGGTGATCGCCGACAACGACGACGGCTCCGATGCCGATGCCAAGGGCACCGAATATCCACACGAGCAACAGAATCTTCACCGGTCCTCTCCCTGGTCCTCGGCGGGTTCGGGTTCCACGTCCCGGTGCTGGGTGCGGCCCGTGATCAACTCGATGACCAACTGGATCATCTCGCGGTTATTGTTGTGGCCAGCAATGCTGTCGCGGCCAGCTTGAAACCCGGCGGGGCAGGACGGGGCCGTAAGTTGCACGCTCCGACGGCGGCTCATCTGTGGACGCCTTTCGAAGAAGGCCAGGAGCCGTGAGCGTAGTTGATGGTGTACAGGGCGTCGGAGTACCAGAGTCCATGCCGCGTCAAGTCGTTGAGGAATTCTTGGTCTGTACTGTCGGCGTTCGCGGGTATGGCAAGCGCGACGGCGGCGAACGCCAACCCACCAGCGAACTTGATGAGCTTGCTCATGGCCGACCATTCGTTGAGAGAGTGCTCGAAACGTCCTCGATTCCAGGCTGATTCGACTCTCGAAATTAGTCCGCATACGCGCCGGGGACCTACGAGAGAACTCAGAAGCAGCTGGTCTTGCACGATCGTTGTGGATGTCATATCCGATCTCCTTCTGCCTGCAACAATAGGAAATAAACGGAAACAATGTCAACTATTGTCAGTTAAGCCCCGCGTGATATACGTCACAGGAGCGTAACAACTAGCAACATCAGGTGAATATTTCCACTGGTTGCCTCCAGCGATGTCCGCGCTGGTTTGTCGGACATGGGAGTTTCCAAGCCGGCCGCCGGGCGCTGTGGTGACGCCGCGTCACATGCGACTTACCCAGACACCCCGACGCGGCGAGATGGGAGCAACCACCGCAGCGCCGGGGATGCTGGCGCACCGACCGGATCACCGGCGGCGACTAGGCTCCCATCCATGCGAGTGGGTGTGCTGGGCGCCAAGGGCAAGGTCGGCGCGACGATGGTTCAGGCTGTCGAGGCCGCCGAAGGCCTTACGTTCACGGCTGGGGTCGACGCGGGGGACCCGCTGAGCCTGTTCACCGACAGCCAGACCGAGGTTGTCATCGACTTCACCCATCCCGACGTTGTGATGGACAACCTGAACTTCTTGATCGACAACGGAATCCACGCCGTGGTCGGCACGACCGGGTTCACCGACGAGCGCCTGCAGCAAGTCCAGGCGTGGTTGGAAAAGTCGCGGACTACCGCTGTTCTTATCGCCCCGAACTTCGCCATCGGCGCGGTGCTCTCGATGCATTTCGCCCGACAGGCCGCCCGCTTCTTCGAATCCGCCGAAGTCATCGAACTGCACCACCCGCACAAGGCCGACGCACCGTCCGGCACCGCTGCCCGCACCGCTCGGCTCATCGCGGAGGCCCGAAAAGGCCTGCCGCCCAACCCCGATGCCACCAGAACCGGTCTCGAGGGTGCCCGCGGTGCAGACGTCGACGGCATTCCGGTCCATTCGGTGCGGCTCGCCGGACTCGTCGCTCATCAGGAAGTGCTCTTCGGTACTCAAGGGGAGACTCTGACCATCCGGCACGACAGCCTGGACCGCACGTCTTTCGTGCCCGGTGTGCTGTTGGCCGTCCGCACCGTCCGCGAACACCCCGGCCTCACAGTGGGTCTCGAGCCCTTCCTTGACTTGGCATGACCGACGGGGCGCGCGCAGTGCGCATCCAGCTGGTGATCGGCTTCATGTGCGTGGCCCTGGTCGTGTACTTCTTGATGCTGGGCCGCATCGCGATGGCGTTCATCGCCTCCGGCCGGCCGGCGGCCATCGGTCTCGGCCTGGCCTTGATGATCCTGCCGCTGATCGGGACTTGGGTCATGGTCAGCACGCTCAGAGCCGGCCTTGCCCATCAGCGTCTCGGGCGCATCATCAAGGAGGAAGGCATGGAACTCGACGTCAGTTCGCTGCCGCGGATGCCGTCCGGCCGGATTCAGCGTGATGCTGCCGACGCGCTATTCGAAACTGTCCGCGGCGAACTCGAAAGCGACCCGGACAACTGGCGGCGCTGGTACCGGCTGGCGCGAGCGTACGACTATGCCGGCGACCGCAGCCGCGCGCGCGAGACGATGAAGAAGGCGGTCGAAATGGAGGAACACCAGTGAGCAAGACGCTGCTGGTCGTCCACCACACTCCATCGCCGGCCACCCGCGAACTGCTCGAAGCCGTCCTCGCCGGCACCCATGACCCCGACATCGAGGGCGTCGACATCGAGGTACGGCCTGCCCTCGCGGCGACGGTCCCCGACATGCTCAACGCGGACGGGTACTTGTTCGGCACCACCGCCAATCTTGGTTACATGTCCGGCGCGCTCAAGCATTTCTTCGACACCGTCTACTACCCAAGCCTCGACCACGTGGCCGGACGGCCATATGGCTTGTGGGTCCATGGCAATAACGACACCGTCGGCGCAGCCAATGCGGTAGACAAGGTGGCCACCGGGCTCGCCCTGAACAAGGCCGCCGACGTGCTCGAAGTCGTCGGCACCATCGACGCAGGAGTTCGTGAACGGGCGTATGAGCTCGGTGGCACGCTGGCCGCGACGCTGATGGAATGACGGAGGAAACATGCCCGGGATAGCCGAACTTGCTTTGGGCGCAGCACCAATCGCCGGTGGCGCGTTGCTGGGCGTTGCGGCCGGAAGCCTGAAGGGGCCTGATATTCGCGGTCTGATCCTCAAGGACATGGACCTGCTCGAGCGGATCCCCGACGATCAGCCTGAACTGAAGGCCCGGCTCAAGGCCAGCATCGACCAGCGCGTCGACGACCTGATCAGCGCCACCGAACGCAGTCGTGAGTTGCGGCGGGCGGCCGCGTCATACACCGGAAACTGGCGCGACATCGTGGTGTTCATATGTGCCGTGCTGTTCACCATCATCTGGTGGAACGTAAGTCATAGCCGAAGCAACTGGTTGCTGTTGTTCATCGTGATGATCGTGTTGTCGATCGTGGCGGGAATCTACGCGGGGCGCGGCCTCATCCGTGCGATCGCCCGGTTCACGCGCCGTGACGAACCTAAGCCGTAAGCATCAATTGGGCAGCGCGGACCCGAACAGCTCCTGCAGTGCGATCCAGTGCCGCTCGGAGGCTTCCCTGTCGTAAGGCGGATTGTCCGGGACCGCAAAGCCGTGCGCCGCGGGATAGAACTCCACCGTGTGGGTGACACCGGCCGCGGTCAGCGCCTTGTCCAGCGTCTCGGCTTGCTCCCGTGTGAACGACGCGTCGTTCTCGGCGCCCGCGACGTACACCGTCGCCTTCATCTGGTCGGCGAGCAGATGCGGGCTGGTGGCGTCATCGGTGACCAGGCCTCCGCCGTGGAACGATCCCGCGGCCGCCACGCGGTCCGGCACCCGGCCGGCCACGATCACCGACGTCCGACCGCCCATGCAGTACCCGCAGATGCCGAAGGCGTCACCCTTGACCTCGGGCCGCGACGCCAGAAAATCGAAGAACGCAGCCGCGTCGGAAGCGATCATGTCGGGTGTGACGCTGCCGACCATTTTCATCAGGCGCTCGCGCTGCTCGGGATCACCGAACACGGTTTCCATCTGAAACGGTTCCCAGGCGCCCTGCCGGTAGTACACGTCGGGCAGCAGAACGGCGTGGCCGAAGCCGGCCAGCCTGGCCGCCATCTCCTGGAAGGTCGGTCGGACACCGCCGGCGTCGGGATACATCACGACCGCCGACCATGGGCCGGTGCCCTTCGGGGTGTGCAGAGTCACGGGGCAGGTGCCGTCGGGTGTGGTGACGGTCGCGGAGATACTCGGCATGGCATCCGTTCTACTCGTCGGCGCTGGACGTAAGCTGACCGACGTGCCAATCGCCACGCCGTACGAGGATCTGCTGCGGCTGGTGCTCGAGCGTGGAACGCCGAAATCGGACCGCACCGGCACCGGTACCCGCAGCCTGTTCGGCCACCAGATGCGCTACGACCTCACGGCCGGTTTCCCGCTGATCACCACCAAGAAGGTGCACACCAAGTCGGTGATCTACGAGCTGCTGTGGTTCCTGCGCGGCGACTCGAACGTGCGATGGCTGCAGGAACGCGGCGTCAGCATCTGGGACGAATGGGCCTCGGAGACAGGCGATCTGGGCCCGGTCTACGGCGTGCAGTGGCGGTCGTGGCCGACGCCGTCGGGTGAGCAGATCGACCAGATCAGCGCCGCGCTCGAGCTGCTGAAGACCGATCCCGACTCGCGACGCAACATCGTCTCGGCGTGGAATGTCGGCGAGATCCCGCAGATGGCGTTGCCGCCGTGCCACGCGTTCTTCCAGTTCTACGTCGCCGACGGGCGGCTGTCCTGCCAGCTCTACCAGCGCAGTGCCGACCTGTTCCTCGGCGTCCCGTTCAACATCGCCAGCTACGCGCTGCTCACGCACATGATGGCCGCGCAGGCGGGGCTGAGGGTCGGGGAGTTCGTCTGGACCGGCGGCGACTGCCACATCTACGACAACCACGTCGAGCAGGTCACCGAGCAGCTGTCCCGCGAGCCTCGGCCGTATCCGGAACTCGTTCTGGCGCCGCGTGATTCGATCTTCGACTACATCTACGGCGACATCGCCATCGTGAACTACGACCCGCACCCCGCGATCAAGGCGCCCGTCGCAGTATGAGGCCTGCTTGCAGGGCCGAATCTCGGTGAGGACTGTCGGCCTGATCTGGGCCCAGTCCACCTCAGGTGTCATCGGCCGCGACGGCGGTATCCCGTGGCGGCTGCCCGAGGACCAGGCGCGGTTCAAGGAACTCACCATGGGGCACACCGTGGTGATGGGCCGGCTGACGTGGGAATCGCTGCCGGCGAAGGTGCGGCCGCTGCCAGGCCGGAGAAATGTCGTAGTCACCCGGCAAGCCGACTACATGGCTGACGGTGCAGAAGTGGTGACGACGCTCGAGGGCGCGCTCACCGGCGATGAGACTTGGGTGATCGGCGGTGAGCAGATCTATGCGCTCGCGCTGCCGATCGCGACGCGTTGTGAGGTCACCGAGGTCGAGATCGACCTGCCGCGTCAGGACGCCGACGCGGTGGCGCCGGTGCTGAACGAAGCTTGGGTCGGCATCGAGGGGGAGTGGTTGACCAGTAGTTCCGGCCTTCGTTACCGGGTCTTCAGCTACCAGCGGAAATCATGAGCGCTACGGAGGATTTCGCCTACGAACACGACGGCCTTCGGCTGAAAGGCCAGATCGCGAGACCGTCCGGCCGAGGACTGCACCCGGCGGTGCTGGTTATGCACTCCGCGTTGGGGATCGACGATCTTGTATGCCGACGCGCCGGCGACCTCGCGGCGTTGGGCTATGTCGCACTCGCGACCGACATGTACGGCGCGGGCCGTCAACTCACCAAAGAGGAGGCCGGCAAGCATTTCCTCGGGTTAGTCGAGAACCCGGATCTGTTGCGCGCGCGACTCGTCGCGACATTCACCGCGGTCCGCGACCTGGACGAGGTCGATGGCACACGCGTCGCTGCGATCGGGTTCTGCTTCGGCGGTCAATGTGCGCTGGAATTGGCGCGCAGCGGCGCGGAGGTGTGTTCCATCGTGAGCTTCCATGGACTCCTCAGGACGGCGAGCCCGGCACAACGCGGTGGCGTGACGGCGACGGTACTCAGCATCACCGGCGTGAAAGATCCCTATGTGCCGGTGGAGGACATGGAGGCCTTTCAACGGGAGATGACCGACGCCGAAGTTGACTGGCAGGTGACCCTCTACGGCGAGGGTCTGCACGCCTTCACCATGCCGGACATCGCGGACCATGACGTCCCGGGCACCGCCTACGACCCACTGCTGGATCATTTGTCCTGGGCGCAGGCGACGACGTTCCTCGCCGCGACGCTGCGCGGGGTGCCCGACCGGTAGCCCACCTGTCGGTGGCGTCCTGCACGATGACGTGGTGCCGACAACACTCACGGCCGCCCAGGCGCGACGGATCGCAGTCGCCGCGCAGGGTTTCGCCGAGCCGAAGCCGCGGGGTCCGGTCACGCGTGCGCATCTGCGGCGCCTGATCTCCCGAATCCAAGTTCTGCAATTGGATTCGGTGTCGGTTGCGGTGCGCGCCCATTACGCGCCGGTGTTCAGTCGGCTCGGCCCGTACGACCGCGACATCGTCGATCGCGCCGCGTGGAGCCACTCCGCACGTTCACCGCGGCTGCTGGTCGAATACTGGGCGCACGAGGCCGCGTTGATGGCCGTCGACGACTGGCCGCTGCTGCGCTGGCGGATGCGTGAGTACACCCACGGCAGGTGGGGCACCGAGATCGTCAAGAAGAACGCGAAGCTCGCCGACGACATCGTCGCCGCCGTCGCCGAACTCGGCCCGGCGACCTCGGGGCAGATCGAGGCCCATCTCGAGTCGGAGCCGCGCGGCAGGAAAGGCCCATGGTGGGACCGCAGCGACACCAAGTGGGTCGCCGAGGCGTTGTTCGCGGCCGGTGTACTCACGACGGCCACCCGCGTCGGCTTCGCCCGCCACTACGACCTGACGGAGAACGTGCTGCCGCCCGACGTCGTGGCCCGAGAGGTCGATGACGACGAGGCCGTGCGCGAACTCGCGCTGCGCGCGGCGACGGCGCTCGGCGTGGGGACCGAGGCCGACGTCCGCGATTACTTCCGGCTGGCGGCCCAACAGGTCAAGCCCGCACTTGCGAAGCTGGTCGCCGACGGAGAGTTGGAACGCGTGGAGGTCGATGGCTGGACAGCCGCGGCGTATCTGCGGGCCGGCCAGATCGTGCCGCGCCAGGATCGCGGGACGGCGCTGCTGTGCCCGTTCGATCCGTTGATCTTCTTCCGGCCAAGGGTGGAGCGGCTTTTCGGTTTCCACTACCGCATCGAGATCTACACCCCAGCGCCGAAACGCCAATTCGGGTACTACGTGTGGCCGTTCATGCTCGACGGGCGGCTGGTCGGCCGCGTCGATCTCAAGGCCGAACGCACGCGCGACGCGCTGCACGTCGTCGGCGCCTTCGCCGAGGATGGCCAGCAGAAATCGCGAGTGGCAGAAACACTGGCCTCCGAGTTGCAGGCGATGGCGGCTTGGCTCGGCTTGGCGGAGGTCACCGTCGGCTCGAAAGGCGATCTGGCCGGAGAGCTCCGGCTGGCTATCAAGCGCCAGTGACCACCCGCTGCCGCGGCGTAATTTTGGCGCACGAGGGCAGGCCTGGGCGCTGGTAGGTTATTCAGCAAATTCTGAGTTGCAATATTTTTGGGATGAGATTCACTACGAGAACGGCCTAGTCGAGATGCGCCAGAACACTTCCGTCGAACTCGACGAAAGCGGCGGGCCTGGATAGGTAAAGATCGGCGTCCCCGAAGCTAGGGTGTGGCAGACGAGCGAGGGGGCGGTTCGTGTCCAGAACGACGCCGGGAATCCGTTCGCGCCAGAAATTGCGAAAAGCCTCTCGTGCTTAACAGCGTTCTGTGGATGCTCTTCTTGAGGACATTCTGGGGTTGCGAGTTTCCAATACCGTTGCTCTTGGCGGATTTGGTGGTGCCCGCAGTCCTTAACTTCTTCGCCGGTGCGTTGGGCCACTTCGGCCGAGGGATGCTGGTCGGGTGGATATCTGTACCCCTATCGCTAGTCATATTCGGCATCAGAATTCCCGTTGCTAACGCGATAGGCCCATCTGATGCCGGCTAGATGCCGCTGTCGCCCCGACCGTTGCGGAGATCAGCGTCGGGACCGAGGTGATCTGACGAAGGAGCGGTCGCGCTCGCTGGACTGACGCCCTCACCCGGTACTGCAGGCTCTGCAGCCAGTTCCGGCACACCGCGGCCGCGCAGCTTATTGACGATGAACACGACCGCGCCGATGCCCAACCAGACGATTCCGCCGATCTTGGCCAGGTAATCGGCGTTGAACAGGACGTAGGCGATGATCAGGAAGCCAAGCGTCGGCACGACGAGGTGCAACAGATAGTTCTTCGACTTCTTGCGCCCGACGTAGTACCAAACGACCGACACATGAAGCAGACAGAACGCGAACAGGGCGCCGAAGTTCACCAGGGACGAGATGAGCCCGATCTGGCCAACGAAGAACAGCACCAGCACGATGCTGATCGCACTCACGACAAGGATCGCCGCGATCGGCACCTGGCGTGCGCTGACCTTGGATAGGAAGCTCGGCAGCTGGCGGTCGCGGCTCATCGAATACAGCAGCCGACTGGTCGCGGCCTGGGCGGCCATGGCGTTGGCGAAGCCGATAGCGAGCACGTTGACGACGAAGAACGCGTTCATCCAGCCCGTGTTGGACGCCGCGCGAACCAGTTCGAAGAACGCGTTGCCGGCCTCGTCGTCGCTGAAGGCCTCGCGGCCGCCGGCGAGCAGGCTGGCCAGCCAGGTCTGAACGATGAACAGGGACGCCACGATGAACAGCGAGACCACCATGGCCCGACCCGCGGGATTCTTTCTGCCGGTGGATTCTTCAGCCAACGTGGAGATGCCGTCGAATCCCAGGAAGCTCAGCACGGCGATCGACAGTGCCGCGGCGATCAGCGGCGCGCTGACGGTTTCCGGATTCCAGATCGGCGTGGTGCTCCAGCCGACGTTGGGCAGCGAGTCGCCGTTGATCGCGCGCACCGCGATGACCACGAAGATCACCACGAACACCAATTCGATGGCCAAGAACACGCGGTTGGCCATCTTCAGCGAGTCGACGCCGAGCAGGTTGATCACGGTGTTGACGACGACGAACACGATCGCCCACAGCCATCGTGGTGTCCCCGGGAACAGGCCGATCATCGACTCGGCGGCGAACACGTACAGCAGAGTCGGCACCAGCAGGTAATCCAGGAGGATCACCCAGCCGGCGAAGAAGCCGACGCCGGGTCGGATTCCTCGGCCCACATACGAGAACACCGATCCCGCCAGCGGGAAGGACTTGGCCATCTGCGCGTAGGCCATCGCGGTGAACACCATGGCCACCAGGCCGATGAGGTACACGAGCGGGACCATGCCCGAAGCGCTGTTGTAGACGGTCCCGAAGATCGCCCATGGCGCGATCGGGACCATGAAGACCAGCCCGTAGATCACGAGGTCGACGGTCGCGACCGAGCGGTGGAGTTCCTGCTTGTAGCCGAAGGATTCGAGGGTGCGCTGGCCGTCCATGAATGTCCTGTCGGGTCGAGGATGGGCTAGATACGGGCTACGGCATCGCGGCTGGCGAGGAACGCGGCGACGACGGCGCGGAACTCCTCGGGCTTCTCCAGGTGCGTGCAGTGACTGGTATCGGGGAATACGTGGCTTTCGACGTTGGCGATGTGCTCGACATACGGCTGCCAGGTGGCGGGGGTGGCCTCGTCAAACTCGCCTGCGATGACGAGGGTGGGCGCGGTGATGAGGGGCAGACGGTCAATGATGCTCCACTCGCGCAGTGTGCCGAGGACGTAAAACTCGTTGGGGCCGTTCATGGTGTGGTAGACCGTCGGTTCCGCCTCCAACTGCGCCACGGTGTCGACGAAATCCTGTGGTGTCGGAACCACGCGACACACATGGCGTCGGTAGAACTCTTCGGTCGCCGCCAGGTACTCGGGATCGGTGAGCGTGCCCGCCTCTTCATGCCGGGTCAGCGCGTCCTGGGTTTCGGGCGGTAGTTGGGCGCGCAATTCGTCGGCCCCGGCCTTCCACAGGGCCATCGACGCTGGCGAATTGCAGATCGCCAGTGACGCGAGACCGGAGGGTTGCAGAACCGCGATCTCCGCGCCCAACATGCCTCCCCACGACTGGCCGAGCAGGTGGTACTCGTCGATGCCGAGCGCACCACGCACGGTGTGGAACTCGTCGACGAACAGGTCCGGAGTCCAGAAATCGACGGGAGCGTCGGGGAGGTGACTGCTGTTGCCGCAGCCGATCTGGTCGTAGTGGATGACCGTGCGGCCCGTCTCCGCCGCAAGCTCGCCGATGTTGCTCACGTAGTTGTGCGCCATCCCAGGGCCGCCGTGCAGGACGAAAAGGGGCAGGGCGCCGGGCCGCTCGACGTCCGGCGCGGTGATCCGCACCCATGTTTCGTGGCCATGGAAGGGCACCATCTGGGTCGTATGAGTCATGGCGATCAGAATGGACCCGTAAAGGTCTCATAGCAAGACCATTGATCTCGATTTAACATTGCGCAAACGACGGAGGGGAATCGGCCCATGGCCCACAACGGCGCGCCGGCGACGCCGGGCCTGCTCCAGCAGCAGCTCGACACGCCGTCGCGGGTCGACGAGATCACCGACCGGTTGATCACCGCGATCGCGATCGGCGAGTACCTGCCCGGCGCGCGGCTGCCGGTCGAACGGGACCTCGCCACATCCCTCGGAGCCGGGCGCATGACGGTGCGGGCCGCGCTGGCACGGCTCGTCGAGCGGGGCCTGCTGGAAACGCGACGGGGTCGCGGCGGCGGATCGTATGTGCTTGACCAGTGGCCGGAGTCCTCCACCGACGTTGTGGGCCGCACGCTGCGGGCGCGCCTCGACGAACTACGAGACCGCTGCGATGCGATCTGTCGGCTGCAGGGGACTGTCTGCCGCGCCGCCGCGGAATCCCGCTCCGAACACGACGTGTCGGTGTTGCACACGAGATTCGAGGCATACCGAACCGCTGAAAGCGGCTTGGACGCCCAACAAGCCGACAGCCGGTTTCATCTGGCGATCCTGGACGCCGCCCACAACGACGTCCTCACGCAGGTACTGCTCGACCTCAAGGCCACCGTGAGTATCGGCGCCCCTGCGCATCTGTGGGGTGAGCCATCGACCATGCGCAGCATGGAATTACGGGCATTGCGCGAACACGAACAGCTGGTGTCCGCCATCGCCGACGGCCGTGGGGATGACGCCGACGAGCTTGCACGCCATCACGGCGCCATCGACTTCGAACTCATCACCACGGCGATGCGCCGCGCCGGCGTGCTCATCGACTGATCGAGGCGCGGCGAGCCAACATCAGTTCAGTGGAATATCGTTGTCGCCCTTCGAATCCTGATACTGCTGCGACAGCGCCGCATAGACGGCACGGATCCGCTGGTCCTGCACGCGTAACTGAGTGCGTAGCGGCTCGGTTCGACTTCGACCAGAGCGGCTATCGAATAGGCGGTCCAGAACGCGTTGCTTCGCCGGTACCCGCGGTCGTCCACGCCGAACACCTCTTGTGAGGATCCTCAGGTCGTGGGGAATGCCGAAGGCATCGCGGGAATCCTCGTAAGTGAAGAAGTAAGTGAAGAAGTAGTAGAAGTTGTCGAATCCCGCCCAGGTGATGGCGGACAAGCACAGTGGGCAGGGCTCGTGGGTGGATAGAAACAACAAGTCGCGGGTCGACGGCCGGTCGGGCATCTCGTAGAACTCGTTGAGAGTGCTGACTTCGCCGTGCAGCAGCGGATTGTCGGTTTCGCCGTTGGCGCCCGCGATAACCACCGACATGTCGGATCCGAGTAGGAGAGCGGCGCGAAACCTTGTTCCCGGCGGCGACACCGCGCTCGGTCATCTGCAGGATGTCGTGCTCCATGACGTCGAGCAGGCGGGGGGCGCTCGCGGAGGCAACCATGGCGTCACACTAGCGCGACACACCGGCCTCTAATGCAGCAAAAGCGGTATCGATGAGGGCGATGAAGTCCGCGTCGTCGCTTTCCGCCCAGGCCATCGCCGCGGGCGCGATCGCACCGAGCGCGGCGGACGCGTGAACGGTAGCGGCAAGATCGGCTTCAGCCAGGCCCGCCCGCCGGGCGAGTGCATTGGCGAGCAGATCCCGAGTCTCGTCCTGCGCGAACAGGTTTCGGCCTCTCAGCACCGGGTTGCGCAACACAAGACGAGTTCGGATCAACAGCGCCTCGCGGTCGGTGGCGATGATGTGCTTGAGTCCTTCACGGATCGCAGCGTGTAACGCGGCAAGCGGTGGCTCCTCCGGCGGCCGCGCCGCGATCAACTCCTCAAGCAGCGGGTCGTATTCGTCGTACTCGACGACCTCCTCCTTACGGGGGAAGTAGCGGAAGAACGTCATATGCGATACGCCCGCCGCTGCGGCGATCTCGTCGACAGTCGTTGCGTCGTAACCCTTATCGACGAACAGCCGCAACGCGTGTTCCTGGATCGCGTGCTTGGTCGCTGCCTTTTTCCGCGCCCGCCAATCGTCATCGCTCACGGCGTCAGCACTCCGACACGCGGGCCGAGCGCAAGGTCCAGCCACGCCTGCAATCCGGCGGCGTCGGTGCCGCGCCACGCGAGATGGCCATCGGGCCGCACGAGCATTGCGATCGGCTCGCCGCGCAGGGCCACTACGTCGCCCAATCGCCGTCGCGCCACTTCGGCCAGTGAGTCCGCCCCGATCAGCGCCCACCCGGGTCCCAACGCGTCGTAGAGCCGCATCGGAAGCCCGTCCACCCCAATGCATTCCCGATCGCGAACTCGATCGCCCGCCCGCAGCCCCGGCAGATACCCCAAGAGTCGCGCGCCCAGCGGGCCGCGCCGGTACGAAACCTGCAGCTGCGACGCCTTCTCGGTGATGCGCCGTTGCACCCATTCGCGGTTCATCAACGGGACGGCGATTCGGTCGCGCAACTGCCGGGCGGCCCATCGTCGGCTGACGATCGCCTCCGTGACGCTGCTGGTGGACTCGAGCACGTCCTTCGCGATCGGCCGTCGTTCAGCCTCGTAGGTGTCGAGCAGGCTTTGGTCTGCCCGCCCCGACGCGACGAGCGCGAGTTTCCACGCCAAGTTCTCGGCGTCACCGATGCCGGTGTTCATGCCCTGCCCGCCCAACGGGCTGTGGATGTGGGCGGCGTCACCGGCCAGCAGGATCCTTCCGCGCCGGTACGCGTCGGCGAGGCGGCGGTGGATCCGGAACATGGATGTCCACACTGCCGAACGAATCGTTCCGGCGGCTTCGGCGGCCAAGCGCGAACCGAGATAGTTGACGATCGCATCCGGTGCGGGGTCATCGCCGAATTCTGTTGGTGCGGGCGCCATCACCCGCCACAGGTCGTCGCCCGGCAGCGGGAAGGCGGCCAGTGCCATGTCCCCGCGCAGCCAGGACACCGCGCCCTCGCGCGGACGGTCGATATCGGCGTGCACGTCGGCCAGCAGGAACCGCTCGACGATCGGTACTCCGGGAAATCCGACACCCATTGCCTTACGGACGACGCTGTGCGCGCCGTCGGCGCCAACCACCCATGCGGCGTCGACCTCAGATCCGTCGTCAAGGCGCACCGTCGCACCGTCAGGAACCTGCGCGAGTCCTGAGACGCCTCGGCCCCATTCGACCCCTCCACCAAGGGCGGCCAGCCGGTCGCGGAGCGCACCCTCGATGTCGGCCTGGGACATGATCAGACCGCGCGGTCCGCCGAGGCCGGTCGCCTGCCCGACCGGAAAGCTCGCCAATTCACGCCCGTCGACGTTGATGACGACACTGCGGATCGGCAGGCCGCGGTCGGGCAGATCACCGAGTGCGCCCAGTCGATCGAGAACCTCGACGCCGCGCGGTTGCAGGCCCAAAGCCCGAGAGGTCACCGCCGGGCCCGCGGCCTTGTCGAGCACCCGCACGTCGACGCCTGCCGCCCGCAACCCGCACGCCAACGCGAGGCCCGTCGGCCCGGCTCCCACCACGATCACGTCGCTCCGCGTGTCGCCTCCCTGGTTACTGTTAGCCCCTAACATGTTAGTCAACTAATATCACGGCCGGCAAGGCGATCACGCTAGGGTGAGCCGTGGCCGAGACCGCGCCGCTGCGCGTGCAGCTGATCGCCAAGACCGATTTCTTGGCACCGCCGGACGTGCCGTGGAGCACCGACGCCGACGGCGGTCCGGCGCTGGTGGAGTTCGCCGGCCGGGCGTGCTACCAGAGCTGGTCGAAGCCCAATCCCAGAACGGCGACGAACGCCGCATACGTGCGCCACATCATCGACGTTGGGCATTTCTCGGTGCTCGAGCACGCGTCCGTGTCGTTCTATATCACTGGCATCTCGCGCTCGTGCACCCACGAGCTGATCCGGCATCGGCACTTCTCCTACTCACAGCTGTCGCAGCGGTTCGTGCCCGAACACGACGCCGAAGTGGTCGTGCCGCCGGGTATGGAGGACGACGCCGAGCTGCAGGAGATCTTCGAGGCCGCTGCCGACGCCAGCCGAGCGACCTACACCGAGCTACTCGCCAGGCTCGAGGCCAAGTTCGCCGACCAGCCCAACGCGGTGCTGCGGCGCAAGCAGGCGCGGCAGGCAGCCCGCGCAGTGCTGCCCAACGCCACCGAGACGCGCATCGTCGTCACCGGCAACTACCGCGCCTGGCGGCATTTCATCGCGATGCGGGCCAGCGAGCACGCCGACGTCGAGATGCGCCGGCTGGCGATCGGGTGCCTGCGACAGCTCATCGACCTGGCGCCTCAGGTGTTCTCCGACTTCGAGATCGCCACGCTGGCCGACGGTACGGAGGTGGCGACCAGCCCTTTAGCCACCGAGGCTTGAGGCTCAGCGGTGTACTGAACTGTTACTGGTCTTCGTCGCCAGTGATGGACGTGCCGAGTTTGTCGTACCTGTTCGGGATGATCGAGTGCGTGACGGCAGTTGGATTGCGGGACTGGCGTGGGGTAAAGCCGGTGGCTGGCCCGTCGGGGGTAACGATCAGCACTCGGTTGCTGACCACATCTGACGACGAGCAAGTTCTCGATCTGGTTGCCGAGCATCTAGGCCGGTTGCGGCGAGCGGACCTAAGCACAGTTGCCCGGCCCGGGGCGCTGGATTCGGCGTTCGACGACGCAGCTAAGCGGCAGCTGCGGCGGGATCGGCGCCGGATGGAGAAGTCAGCCTGCGGCTGCCGCGCCCGCTGGAGCATCTGGCCAACGCCAAAAACGGCCGCTTCGTGCTCTCCGGCAAGGCGGTGTTTTCCTACCGCGGCGAGGAGTGGCGGGCCCGGATCACGAGCGGCCAGCCCGTCTCGTACACGATTGCGCGTAAGCCCGGCCGGGCTGGCCGCTACCTCACCGCCGCCTGGGCATGCCTGCCGACGACTTCCGACGCGACCTGCTTGCGGAGCCCGCACGGCGTTCATGCGGACGGCCCGGTGGCGGGGGTGGACCTAAACGGCGACCACCTCGCGGTGCGACGCCTCGACGCCCATGGCAACCCGGTCGGCCGACCGCACCGCGTCGATCTCGACCTTTCCGGGTCGTCCGCACGCCGGGATGCCCAGGTCCGGCACGCGATCACCCGGCTCATCCACTTCGCACTGGGTCATGGCATCGACAACGTCGCCGTGGAGGACCTGGACTTCGCCGATGCCCGCGCCACAGGCCGGGAAACCATGGGCCGCGGACGACGCGGCAACCGCTTCCGTAAAACGGTGGCCGGCATTCCGACGGCGGTGTTCCGCAGCCGGCTCTCCGCGCAAACCACTAGACATGGCATCAGCCTGTTCGCGGTCAACCCGGCATACACCAGCGCATGGGGCGATCAGCACTGGCGTACGCCGTATGAGAACGTCACCCGACACGAGGCGGGCGCCACCGTGATCGGCAGACGCGCCCAAGGTTTCAAGGCGCGGCGACGGGAAGGTGTGACACGCACGCGACCAGAGGATCGTGTCGTGAGAGCTACCGACCAGGCCACGCCCGATGACCGACCGGTGAGTACCAGGAACCGCCACGGGCCAGGGACACGGGGAGCCAAATCCTGTCCGCCCAGCCGGGCAAGAACGCGGCACCTGGGCCGGGCGACCGTTACCCCGGCACCGGCCACCAATGGCCAGCTACATCAGTAGCGTCTGTAACGGTAATCTTGGTCCCCGTGAGCACCAGCGGATTCGACGTGACCGCCCGATTGGGCACTGTGCTGACCGCGATGGCGACTCCGTTCAAGCCCGACGGGTCGCTGGACACCGACGCCGCGGCCCGGCTCGCCACCCACCTTGTCGACTCCGGCTGCGACGGCCTCGTGCTGTCGGGCACCACTGGCGAGTCACCGACCACGACCGACGACGAGAAGATCGCGCTGTTGCGCGCGGTGCTGGAGGCGGTCGGCGACCGCGCGCGGGTCATCGCGGGTGCGGGCACCTACGACACCGCGCATAGCGTGCACCTCGCGAAGGCGTGTGCGGCAGAGGGCGCGCACGGGCTGCTGGTCGTGACTCCGTATTACTCACGCCCGCCGCAGGCCGGACTGCTGGCGCATTTCACCGCGGTCGCCGATGCCACGCCTCTGCCGGTGATCCTGTACGACATTCCGTCGCGGTCGATGATCCCGATCGAGTGGAACACCATCCGCACGCTGGCCAAGCATCCAAACATCGTGGCCATCAAGGACGCGAAGGGCGACCTGCACGGCGGTGGTCAGATCATCGCTGAGACCGGGCTGGCGTATTACTCGGGTGACGACGCGCTGAACCTGCCGTGGCTGTCGATGGGTGCCGTCGGCTTTGTAAGTGTTTGGGGACATTTGGCCGCTGGTCAGCTGCGAGACATGTTGTCCGCGTTCATCTCTGGTGATGTTGCGACGGCGCGCAAGATCAACGTGTCGCTCGGGCCTTTGAGCGATGCCCAGACGCGACTCGGTGGCGTCACCTTGGCCAAGGAGGGGCTGCGCCTGCAGGGAATCGAGGTTGGTAATCCTCGGCTGCCGCAGGTGCCGGCAACCCCTGAGCAGCTCGAGGCGCTGGCCGCCGATATGCGGGCTGCCGCGGTGCTCCGGTAGTGAACGAAGAACTCAAGCCACCGGGGCCGCTGGCCCCAGGCGGACTGCGGGTCACCGCGCTGGGTGGAATCAGCGAAATCGGCCGCAACATGACCGTTTTCGAGCATTTGGGCCGGTTGCTGATCGTCGACTGCGGGGTGCTCTTCCCGGGACACGACGAACCCGGCGTCGACCTGATCCTGCCCGATCTGCGGCACGTCGAGGACCGTCTCGACGACGTGGAGGCGCTCGTGCTCACCCATGCGCATGAGGACCACATCGGCGCGATCCCGTTCCTGCTCAAGCTTCGGTCCGACATCCCGGTCGTCGGCTCGAAGTTCACGCTCGCACTGGTGGCCGAAAAGTGCCGCGAACACCGCATCAAGCCTGTTTTCGTCGAGGTCGCGGAGGGGCAGAGCTCTAAGCACGGTGTGTTCGAGTGTGAGTACTTCGCGGTCAACCATTCGATTCCCGGCTGCCTGGCGATCGCGATACACACTGGGGCGGGCACCGTGCTGCACACCGGCGACATCAAGCTCGACCAGTCGCCGCCGGACGGCCGCCCGACAGATCTGCCTGGGATGTCACGCCTCGGCGACGCAGGTGTGGATCTGTTCCTGTGCGACTCCACGAATTCCGAGATTCCGGGGGTCGGCCCGTCGGAGAGCGAAGTCGGCCCGACGCTGCACCGGCTGATCCGCGGTGCCGACGGACGCGTCCTCGTGGCCTGCTTCGCGTCGAATGTTGATCGGGTGCAACAGATCATCGACGCGGCGGTGTCGCAGGGCCGACGGGTGTCGTTTGTCGGCCGCTCGATGGTGCGCAACATGGGCATTGCCCGCGAGCTGGGATATCTGCGCGTTGACGAGTCCGACCTGCTGGACATCGGGGCGGCCGAGTTGATGCCACCTGAGCGGGTGGTGCTCGTCACGACGGGTACACAGGGCGAGCCGATGTCGGCACTGTCGCGGATGTCGCGCGGCGAGCACCGCAGCATCACGTTGACGTCCGGCGACCTGGTGGTGTTGTCGTCGTCGCTGATTCCGGGCAACGAGGAAGCGATCTACGGCGTCATCGACGCGCTGGCCAAGATCGGTGCCCGCGTGGTCACCAACGCCCAGGCGCGCGTGCATGTTTCGGGCCATGCGTACTCGGGCGAGCTGCTCTTTCTCTACAACGGGGTGCGACCGCGAAACGTGATGCCGGTGCACGGCACCTGGCGGATGCTCCGTGCCAACGCCGCGCTGGCGGTCCGCAGCGGTGTGTCGCCGGAGTCGATTGTGCTCGCGGAGAACGGTGTCAGCGTCGACCTGGTGGCCGGTAAGGCTTCGATCGCGGGCGCGGTGCCGACCGGCAAGATGTTCGTCGACGGGCTGATCACCGGCGATGTTGGCGAGGCAACGTTGGGTGAACGACTGGTTCTGTCGTCGGGTTTCATCGCGGTGACGGTGGTCGTGCACCGCGGCACCGGACGGCCCGCTGCGCCTGCGCATTTGCAGTCGCGGGGGTTCTCGGAGGATCCGAAGGCGCTGGAGTCGGTGGCGCGCAAAGTTGAGGACGAACTGGAAGTCCTTGCCGCCAACAAAGTTACCGAAGCCACGCGGATCGCCCAGGCTGTCCGCCGCGTCATCGGCAAGTGGGTTGGGGAGGCCTACCGCCGCCAGCCTATGATCGTGCCGACCGTCATCGAGATCTAGTTGTAAGGGCGACTGCGCCATATCCGAGCACCGTCACCTTGCACTCGGGGCTGCAGTGGATGACATATGCACGGGTCCCGTCGGGCTGACCTTGCTGTCAAACGCAGTCGTCGCCGCCGTCTATTTGCTGAATCATGGATCTCTTGCGCTGCGCCAGGACATGCCGGCTACACCTTCTCTGCGTACGCCGACCATTCGAGCTGCGAGGCGGCCAGATTACGGCCCGTCGGCTCAATGTAGTTTCGCAAGAAATAGTCGGGCCCGGCCTGCTCGACGAGCCGCCAGCCGTATTCGGCCACGAATTCCGAAACCTCGTCGGGGTCCAGCCCGAAGCGCCATACCTGCTGCCGTTGCCTGAAACGCTTGTACAACATTGCGGCGTCGTACATGTTCACCCCGTCGATGAAGTCCTTGCGGACATAGGTGAACACCAGCCGGCTGCCGGGGGGTGCCGCCTGCAATGCGCGGAGCGTGACCCGAACCGCGTCCTCCGTCAGATACTGCGTCACACCTTCCCAGATGAAGAACGTGCGGGCGTCTGGACGGTAGCCGTCCTCGGTCAGCGCACCTATCAGGTCGTCGCGTTCGAAGTCCAACGGCACCAAGCGAACCGACGCGGGCTGCGCACGGAGTGCCCGCAGGACGGCGGCCTTCTTGCGGGAGATGTTGACCGGAAGGTCCACCTCGAAGACGGGGATGTCGGATCGACGCGCGAGACGGTACGCCCTGGTGTCCAAGCCCGCACCGAGAACCACGACGGAGTCGATGTTCGGCAGTGCCTCGTCCAGCTTGTCATCGATGTAGCGCTTGCGGCTCGTGATGAGTGACCACGAACCGGGCACGGCCCGTTCGCCGGCCGATATCGTCAGTCGACGCAGCAACGGCAGCGCCATCGCCCGAACCATCGCCCGCTGTCCGGCGGGCAACATCGACAGAGCGAGGTCGTCGGAGATCAGGCGGCGTTCCGGTGGCTCGTACTGCTCGATGGCTGCCTGCACCATCGGGCCGAAGGCGGTCTGCGCGGCGGGGTTTCGCGCCATGGTCAGCGCTTGTTCGCGAGTCCCGCGTCCACCGGCAGCGTGACGCCCGTGACGTAGCGCGCCTCGTCGGAGACCAGCCACGCAACAGCGGCGGCGATGTCCTCGGGTTCGACGGCGTCCACCGGCATCGCGTTGCCCCAATCGACGGGAGTTTCGGACTCGGCGACGAGCCGCTCCAGCCATTGCCGGGTGTGCTCGTTGTTGATCATCGGCGTGTTCACGCCAGTCGGATGGATCGAGTTGACCCGAATATTATACGGTGCAAGGTGATTGGCGTATATCCGCATCAGCCCGACCACCCCGTGCTTCGCAGCGGCATAGCCGATGGACCCCGGGTCGGCGCTACCGATGCCGATCAGGCCGGCGGCCGAACTGATCAGAACGATCGACCCGCCATTGCCCTGCTTGACCATCGCCCGCTTCGCGACCTCGACCGTATGGTGCACGCCGGTGAGGTTGACATCGATCACGTCTCGCCAGCCGTCGGCGCCCGCTTCCATCGGCGCGATGCCCGCGTTGGCGACGACAATGTCGAGCCGGCCGAACTCGTCGAGGCCCGCTTGCAGGGCAGTCCTCAGCGACTCCTGATCGCGAACGTCGGCCTGATGAGCCACAATTCGCGCGCCGGTGTCCTCAACGAGCTTGACCGTCGCGGCCAGATCGTCCGCGGTGGCCAGCGGGTAGGGAACAGATGCGATCTGGTCACAGATGTCGACCGCGATGATGTTCGCGCCGTCGGACGCCAACCGCACCGCCTCCGCACGGCCCTGACCGCGGGCCGCGCCGGTGATGAACGCAACCCTGCCGTCGAGTGCACCCATAGGTGTCTTCGCTTCCTCGCGCTAGCGCTCGTCAGGGACGCAGCTGGCCCTTGGCAGGGTCGCCGGCGACGACGGGGGTGAGCATCTTGATGTCCGGTGCGCCGTCGAGATGCGCGCCGACAGTTCCGAACAGCGCGGCGACCGCGGGGGCGGCGCTGTGCGTCTTCAGTGCGTCAGCGTCAGCCCACTGTTCGACGAAAACGAAGGTTCCGTCGGCCTCATGCAGCGAGTAGAGATCGCAGCCGGGTTCGGCGTGCACTGCCTCGATGGCCTGCTTGCACGCATCTCGGACCGCGTCCACCGACTCGGGCTTGGCTTTCATGGTTGCGACGACAGTGACGGGCATGGCGATGGACTCCTCGCTGAGTTCGTGCTGGACGATTAGCCACCCTACTCACCATATTTTGGCCGCGGTCAAGCCATGTCGACCCAAATGACGATGCCCAGGACCACGACGGCAAAAACCGTGACCAGAACCATGTCGATGGCGCGCACCCGCATCGGATCGGTGTTCCCGATGCGCATTTGACGGGCAATGAGGAAGAGCGGGAAGGTCACGCTGATGGCGATGAAGGCTCCGCCGAGTATGTACGCCCAAACGAACTTGATCTGATGCTTACGGGCTTCGATCACCATGAAAACAGCACCGGCGAGAAAGAAAAGCAGAATGTCGACGGTGAGCGACCGCGATGCGGGCGTCACCTTGGAGTCGTTCAGGAAATCGACCAGGAATCCGCCGGGGTTGTCGAAGTACGCGGCGTTCTGGCTCCAAGTCGCGATCAGCGCTGCGATTGCGATGGCGGCGTAGACAGCACAGAGCAGCTTGCTGGATGTGGGCATGAGCGTTGCGCGCTCGGGTGCACTCATTTCGGCACCTTAAAGCGCCAGCTCAGCGGAATCGATACGTTTCTGTTACCCGTGTGGCAGATGGTGAATGTGGGGCAATTGCGACTAGGCTTGGCGCCATGGCTAGTAAGACCGCCGCCCGGTCCGGCACGCGTTCGACCAGGTCAAAGGCCGGCTCGCGGGGCGCATCCCGCCCGTCGCGGGCCTCTGCGCACCGCCGGAAGCCGCCTCGACGCCGCAACCCGTCTGCCATCACGTCCGCGGGGGCGACCGTCGGGCGCGGTGTTCGCGCGGGCTGGTTGATGGTGGCCAAAGGTGCCGGGTCCACCGCCCGCTCGGTCGGTCGGGCGCGCGACCTCGAGCCCGGTCACCGTCGCGACGGCATCGCGCTGGCGCTCCTTGGCATCGCCGTAGTGATCGCCGCCAGCTCCTGGTTCGACGCCGCGCGTCCCGTCGGACAGTGGATCGACACCTTCCTACGGACGCTGGTCGGTTCGGCAGTCGTCCTCGTTCCGATCGTGCTGGTTGGGGTCGCCGTGGTGCTGATGCGCTCGGAACCCGACCCCGAAGCGCGGCCGCGGCTGATCCTCGGGACCGCGATGATCACCCTGCCCACACTTGGACTGTGGCATCTGTGGGCGGGTTCGCCCGACCCGACCGGACGCCAGCATGCTGCAGGATTTCTCGGCTTCGCCATCGGTGGTCCGCTGTCGGATGGGCTGACCGAGTGGATAGCCGCGCCGCTGCTTTTCATCGGCGCGCTGTTCGGCCTTCTTCTCGTGACCGGCACGACGATCCGCGAGGTGCCGTCGACTGTGCAGCGCATGTTCTCCGCGCGCGCGTTCCGCGGTGACGAGTATGACGAGGAGTACGACGAGCCAGAGCGTTACGCCGAGGATCCCGAGGACTTCTCCGACGGTTACTACGACGATCCGTCGGCGTACAGCGATGACGAGGCACAGGCGTGGCCAAGCGGCACCCCGATGGACAACTACCCGATCGACGACGAGGCGCCTACGGTTCCGGAGCCGACCACGCGCACCCGCAAGAAGAAGCCGGCCAAGAAGGAGACGCTGTCACTGGACCGGGTGGTCGACGGCCCGTACCTCCTGCCGTCGCTGGAGCTGCTGAAAGCAGGCGATCCGCCGAAGCGGCGCACCGCGGCCAACGACCGTATGGCCGAGGCGATTTCCGAGGTGCTGCAGCAGTTCAAGGTCGACGCTGCTGTGACCGGCTGCACCCGAGGGCCGACCGTCACCCGCTACGAAGTGGAGCTCGGCCCGGGCGTCAAGGTTGAGAAAATCACCCAGCTGCAAAAGAACATCGCCTATGCGGTGGCCACCGAAAGCGTGCGAATGCTCGCGCCGATCCCCGGGAAATCCGCCGTCGGCATCGAGGTGCCGAACGTGGACCGGGAGATGGTGCGCCTGGCCGACGTGCTTACCGATCCGTCCACCCGCGCCGACCACCATCCGCTGGTGATCGCGCTGGGCAAGGACATTGAGGGCGAGTACATTTCGTGGAATCTCGCGAAGATGCCACACCTGTTGGTGGCGGGCTCCACCGGCTCGGGAAAGTCAAGCTTCATCAACTCGATGCTGATCTCGCTACTGGCCCGGGCCACCCCGGAGGAGGTCAGGATGATCCTGATCGACCCCAAGATGGTGGAACTCACGCCGTACGAAGGCATTCCGCATCTGATCACACCGATCGTCACCCAGCCGAAGAAGGCGGCCGCGGCGCTGGCGTGGCTGGTGGAGGAGATGGAACAGCGCTACCAGGACATGCAGGCCTCCCGGGTCCGGCACATAGACGACTTCAACAAGAAGGTGAAATCGGGCGAGATCACGGCACCGCTGGGCAGCCAGCGCGAGTACCGACCGTATCCGTACGTGGTGGCGATCGTTGACGAGCTGGCCGACCTGATGATGACGGCGCCGCGCGACGTCGAGGATGCGGTCGTTCGGATCACTCAAAAGGCCCGCGCCGCGGGCATCCACCTCGTGCTGGCCACGCAGCGCCCGTCGGTCGACGTCGTCACCGGCCTGATCAAGACGAATGTGCCGTCCCGACTGGCGTTCGCCACCTCGTCGCTCACCGACAGCCGCGTGATCCTGGATCAGCAGGGCGCCGAGAAGCTGATCGGCATGGGAGACGCGCTGTTCATCCCGATGGGGGCGAACAAGGCGCTCCGGCTGCAGGGCGCATACATCACCGATGACGAAATCCACGCCGTAGTGCAGGCATGCAAGGACCAGGCGGAGCCCGAGTACACCGAGGGTGTCACCGCCGCCAAGACCAACAGCGAGCGCACCGACGTCGACCCGGACATCGGCGACGACATGGACGTCTTCCTGCAGGCGGTCGAACTCGTGGTGTCCAGCCAGTTCGGCTCGACGTCGATGCTGCAGCGCAAGCTGCGGGTGGGCTTCGCCAAGGCCGGCCGGTTGATGGACCTGATGGAGACCCGCGGCATCGTCGGGCCCAGTGAGGGGTCCAAGGCGCGCGAGGTGCTGGTCAAGCCCGACGAGCTGGCGGGGACGCTCGCGCTCATCCGCGGCGGCTCCGATGCCACCGGCGAGGACCTAAGCGACTAGCCGATCCCGACGCCGACGCCGCCTCTGATGCCGACTCTGACGTCCGGTGGCGGCGGGAGCAGCGGCGGCTGGATGGGTCCGACGCACTGATCGTCGATCACGCCGGTACACAGCCCTCCGGCCGGGCAGTCGTACTGGACGATGGGGCCGCTATCGCATTGCGGTGGGCCGGCGTTCGCAGGCGCGGACGCGACGAGACCCGCGGCGGCGACACAAGCCGCAGCGCACGCACAATCGAGGATCCGGCGGATCACACTTACAACGGTACGCCTCAGAGGGTCAACAGCATTCGGGTATTTCCGAGGATGTTCGGCTTGACGTAGGACAGGTCGAGGAACTCCGCGACACCCGTGTCGTAGGAGCGACACATCTCCTCGTACACCTCGGCGGTCACCGGCGTTCCCTCGATCTCCTGGAAGCCGTGCCTGCTGAAGAACTCGACTTCGAAGGTGAGCACGAAGATCCGCTCGAGATGCAGGTCCCTGGCCACATCCAGCAACCGGTCCACGATCGCGTGTCCGACACCTTGGCCCCTGACCCTCGGGTGGACCGCCACCGTGCGCACCTCGCCGAGGTCCGACCACAACACGTGGAGGGCACCGCAACCGATCAGTTCACCGTCGAGTTCGGCGATCCAGAACTCCTGCACCGCCTCGTACAGCGTTACCAGGTTCTTCTCCAGCAAGATCTTGCCGGAGTAGACGTCGACGAGCGCTTTGAGCGCCGGAACATCGGACGTGCGGGCACGCCGGATGACAAGCCGCTCGGACGCTCCGCTCACAGGTGGAGGGTATCGGCTCGGCAACCGATATTCTGTTGCGGTGTCGGGCCAACCTCATATCGAGCCGGTGGTTCCGCGCGCCCGTGTGGCGAACATCGCGAATGTGCTCACCGGCGTGCGTCTGGTGTTGGTTCCTGTGTTCCTCGTCGTGCTGTTCGTCGGCGACGGTCATGAAACATTTTGGCGGATAGCCGCATTCATCGTCTTCGCGGTTGCCGTGATCACCGACCGGTTTGACGGTGCACTGGCCCGCAGCTACGGCATGGTGACCGAGTTCGGCACGATGGCCGATCCGATCGCGGACAAGGCGCTCATCGGCGCGGCGCTGATCGGGTTGTCGACGCTGGGCGATCTGCCGTGGTGGGTGACGGTGGTGATCATGGCGCGCGAGATCGGCGTCACCGTCATGCGATTCGTGGTGTTGCGCCACGGTGTCATCCCGGCCAGCCGCGGTGGCAAGCTGAAAACGCTTGTCCAGGCCGTCGCGATCGGTCTGTTCGTGCTGCCCCTTTCGGGGCCCTGGCTGACGGGCGCATGGGTGGTGATGTGGGCCGCCGTGGTGCTGACGGTACTCACCGGAGCGGACTACGTCGTCTCTGCAATCAGGGATTCGCGTGGACGACCCGCTGGTCACTGAGGACGCCCGCGCACTCATCGCCGACCTGACCGTGCGGAGGCAGAGCGTCGCGACCGCCGAATCACTGACGGCGGGCCTGCTGGCCGCCACCCTGGCCGGGGTGGCCGGCGCCAGCGTGGTGCTGCGGGGCGGCCTGGTCACTTACGTCGAGGACACCAAGATCGCGCTGGCCGGGGTGGCGCCACAGCTGCTCGACGCGGTCGGCCCCGTCGCCGGCCCCACTGCGCGGGCCATGGCCGTCGGCGCCAGGCAGCGCTGCGCCGCGACCTGGGGCATCGGCCTGACCGGGGTGGCCGGGCCCGAGCCGCACGGCGGCCATCCGGTGGGGACCGTGTTTCTGGGCCTGGCCGGCCCCGTTGACACCGAGGTCGTCGAGCTGGCGCTGTCCGGTTCACGCTGGGACATCCGGGTCGCGGCGGTGCACGAGGCCATCGCCAGGCTGCGGGCGCTGGTCGAACAGCAGCGATGAGCGCTTGCGCGAAGAGCAGAAGGCAGCGATGAGCGCTTGCGCGAAGAGCAGAAGGCAGCGATGAGCGCTTGCGCGAAGAGCAGAGCACAGTGATCTGCGCAATCCGGGAACCAACCCGGCGCCGCGCAGCGTTGCCCTAATAACCAAGCCCGGTGAAGAAGGGAGCACACCGATGAGTGCTTGCGCGAAGAGCAGACGATCATGACGGCATTGCTGCGCGAGGTGATCGGCGAGGTGCTGCGTCGTGCCCGCACCGAGCAGGGCCGCACCCTGCGTGAGGTGTCCGACTCCGCCCGGGTCAGTCTCGGCTATCTGTCGGAGGTGGAGCGCGGCCGCAAGGAGGCCTCGAGCGAGCTGCTCAGCGCCATCTGCGGGGCCCTGGACGTCCCGTTGTCCCGAGTGCTCTCCGACGCCGGCGACCAGATGGCCGGCCAGGAAAGCGCGGAGTTCGCCCGCGCGGGCGCGGCCAGTATCGACGTCGCCACGAAGGTTGTCATCCCGCAGGTCGTCTCGATGGCGGTGGCCTGAGTCGGTTCTGGGTGTGGCGATCGCCGCTGACCCGATAGATTGGGCAGCACGGCAAGTCCGAACGTGCAGAACACAGACACAGACACGAAGGCGGAGTGAACTCATGGCCAATCCGTTCGTCAAGGCGTGGCGCTACCTGATGGCGCTGTTCAGCTCCAAGGTGGACGAGTACGCCGACCCGAAGGTGCAGATCCAGCAGGCCATCGAGGATGCCCAGCGGCAGCACCAGGCGTTGACGCAGCAGGCGGCCCAGGTGATCGGCAATCAGCGTCAGCTGGAGATGCGGCTCAACCGGCAGCTGGCAGACATCGAGAAACTCCAGGTCAACGTCCGACAGGCGCTCACCCTGGCCGACCAATCCGTCGCCTCCGGCGATGCCGCCAAGGCCACCGAGTACAACAACGCCGCTGAGGCGTTCGCGGCGCAGCTGGTGACCGCCGAGCAGAGCGTTGAGGACCTCAAGGGTTTGCATGACCAGGCGCTGCAGGCCGCCGGCCAGGCCAAGAAGGCGGTCGAGCAGAACGCGATGGTATTGCAGCAGAAGATCGCCGAGCGCACCAAGCTGCTGAGCCAGCTCGAGCAGGCCAAGATGCAGGAGCAGGTCTCGGCATCGCTGCGGTCGATGAGTGATCTTGCGGCGCCAGGTAACACCCCCAGCCTTGACGAGGTGCGGGAGAAGATCGAGCGCCGCTACGCCAACGCGATGGGCTCCGCAGAGCTCGCGCAGAACTCGGTGCAGGGCCGGATGATGGAGGTGCAGCAGGCCAGCGTGCAGATGGCCGGGCATTCCCGGCTGGAGCAGATCCGTGCGTCAATGCGCGGTGACCAGCTGCCCGCGGGTGGTACGGCCGCCACCGCGCCGGCCGCACCGGCGACCAACCAGCAGCCGACGCCGGAAAATCCGCTGTCGCAATAGCTTTCGCAGGGTATGGCAGTGAATTCACGAGCGGGTCGACCAGAGGCTTGGCGCTCGTTGGTGCAGCGCGGAGTCGACACCGCCGCGGAATGGTCGGACGTGCTGGCCGAAAAGCTCAATGCGGCAGCGGATCCGCGCGCCAAGTTGATACGCAAACGGCGGCGGGCACTGCGGCTCGGGCTGTTCCTCACGGTCTCGAGCGTGTTCTGGGTGGGGGTGACGGCTCTGCTGGCGTCGTGGAGCACGCCGGTGTGGGCGCTGTTCATCCCGGCGCCGATCGCGGCAGGCGCGGCGTTCCTTGCGACGTTGTCGTTCCTGCGCTATCGCTGGCTGAAGGGGTCGCCGTTGCCACCGCAGCGGTCCAGGGCCGCCAGGCGGCTGCCGCCGTGGGGGTCGGCGGCGCGACAACCGATGGCCGCCCTCGCCGCTTCCGAGCGAGGGTTGTTCTCGCTGCTCGGGGTGATGGAGCGCGGCCGCATGCTGCCCGCCGACGAGCTTCGTGAGCTGACCGCGGCGGCCAACCAGACCGCCGCGACCATGGCCGCAACCGCCAACGAGGTGATGTCGATGGAGCGGGCGATCAGTTCGGCGCCGCAGTCGCGCTCTCACCTGGCGCCGACGATCACCGCATTCATCACGCAGCTCGACCACGGTGCTCGTCAGTACAACGAGATGGTCACCGCCGCAGCGCAATTGGTGTCAGCGGCGAACACCGGTTCGATGTCGAGCTCGCCGATGTCGCAGCAGCGCTACCGCGACGAGCTGGTCAACGCCACAGACCGGCTGATGGGCTGGGCGCAGGCGTTCGACGAACTCGGCCACCTGCGCCGGGCCTAGATGTCCTGCGAGTTGGACGGTCCTGACCGAGGACCGTACTTCTCGATGTACGCCTCGTGAATGTGGGCGTTCTTCTGGCGGGACAGCTTGTCGACAAGGTTGGGGTCCAGGCCGTGCTGACGGAGCCGGTGGCGACGCCATACCTTGTTCAGCGCGTGGGAGAAGAGCACGAACGGGATGAAGATCGGCAACGTCGTGCTCAAGTGGAGGTAGAGAGACATCGGTATGAACCAGAACGGCGACAGCACCAGCAAGGCCGGAATCGCAGCGCGGACCATCGTCCGGATGGTCGCACCCTTGCCTGCGAGGTCCTCGCGAACCCAGTCGCGCATGGAATCGGGTAACCGCCGCCCGTAGCAGTAGCCGATGTACTGCAACATGTTCGGCTTGGTGGGCGTGTTCATGCTGGTCAGCGTACCGCCTGACCGGTGATCGTCCGCAGTCCGTCCGCAGCAGCATCGGGCCGCTTCGCCAGTGCGGCGCTCGACGCGGTCCGAGCCCGGTCATCGGCATCCGGCCACAGACCGGCATAGACGTTGAGCGTCATGCTCGCCGTGCCGTGCCGCATCGCCGCCGGTACCGCCTTTACGTCACATCCCCCGGCGATGAGCACCGATGCGAAGTAGTGCCGAAGGTCGTGGAACCGGAAGCCGTCCGGCAGGCCGTCCACCTTCTCCATGGCGTCGGCGAAGGCGTGTTCGACATCCCAGTTCTTACCCTGCGCGCCGCATCCATCGGTGACGACGAAATCAGTGCCGTACTCGGCCACCGACGCCGACAGCAGCAACGTCAAGTCCCGCACACCGGCACCGGCGCGGCGCTGTACTTCGTCTTCAGTGGTGCGGCCGTCTCGGTCATCGACTTGAACTGCACCTTGGGGTACACGACACCGCGCACGAAGTCGACGTCAACGATCCGTAGTCTGCACACCTCGCCGATCCGCAGCCCTGCGAAAGCCCCCAACAGCACGGCAGACCGTAGGAGTTCACGCATTGCGTCGACCAGCTCCCACACCTCCTCGGTGGTTGCCAGCCTGATCGCGGGCCGATCCTTGGCCGGGGGTGCCGTCTTCCGGCTGCACGGGTTACGCGGCAAGAGCCCGTCGTGAACAGCGTCGCCGAGAATCTGCGACAGCCGGCCGTACACCGCGCGGACATACGACGGCGCGTAGGTCTCCGAGATAGCCGCCAACCACGTCTTCACCGTCGACGGCCTGATCTCGGCCAGCGAAATATCCCCGAACGTCACCTCGATGACCTTGATATGCGCCTTGGCACTCTCAAGGCTGCTCGCCCGATTGACCGCGTACGCTGCCTGCCACGCCCTGGCCCATTGAGAGAACGTGACATTTGCGTCACGCGGCGCGATATGGGTACCCGACACATCCGCCGCGGTCTGCCCGTCCAGCCACTTCCGCGGTCGAACCGCATGCAGCACTGGACCGTTCGGTCAGCCCGTCTTTGTCCAACGCCTCCACGCCGCTGCGGCGATTACGCCTCGGGCTGACCAGGATCGTCGAACCGGCCGACGGCCAGCTTCGGCCTGGTGCCGGAGGTGACCTTCCGCTCCAGCGTGATGCATGCGCCGCCGCGGACGCGGCACTCGCCAGCTGGTCCGTTGTTGTGTGCGGGCGCGTGCGCGCTGCCGCATTGCGGCTGGTGAACATCGCGCCCGCCTCACTGGATGCTCTCAGCCGCCGCCTGGAGGAGCTGGAGCGGCCCGGCGCGAAGGAGCGGCAGGGCACTCGTAATGATTCAACTTCTGGTCCTACAGAACCAGAAGTTAACCGCTCTACTGACAAGGTTGTTGGTGAGGCCCTTGGTATTTCACAGTCGACCTATAAAAGTGTTTCGCTGCAACGTATTCCGTGCGATGCTTATCTCATAACAGAAAAGAGAAATCGGCAGGCGGGCCGGAACCGAAACCCCACCAGGGGAATCCAGCACCGGGACTCATGAGCCTGTAGAGCGCGAAATCCCCTCGCACCCGACGGTCACAAGATCGTCCAGTGCCACTCGGAGTTGCATGTCCGGCAGTGTAGGACGAAGGACAGCAGACCCTTGGCGGTCCAACTGTTCTTACGGTAGTGGTCGCTGCGCTCGACCTTGTGGCGTCTGAGTCGGTGCCACCAGACGAAGTTGTCCATCGGTGGCTCAACGCCTTTCGTGCTTCTGGCGGTGCAGCAACAGGATGACTATGTGATAGGGGATCACGGTGGGGTGTCCTCGTCGTGGAGAGTGAATTCGCCCTCCAAGAGGAGCTGCACGAGGGCGTGCGGGTCGTCCATGACCCAATCGGGCAGATTGTGCATGCCTCATCACATTAGGCCGACGTAACCGGCCCCGCCATTGAGGCCAGCCGGTATTCGCGACTACCCACGTGCCGGTAATGACCGGACAACTGAACATGGATCCGTAGCTGAGTTGGTTTCAGCACCCCAGTATCAAGGTGCCTCGCGGTCAGCGACCGTAGCGCCGGCCTGCGAACAAAGCGGCCTACCGGCTGTCGGAGATGCGCACTGCTGCCGGCCGTCAAGGGTCGCAGATCGACGAGTTGTCTCGCGGCGGCAAGAATCATCGAGTGCCCCCGTTGACTGGCATACACCACGTTGCTATGCCGACCACCGATCCGCTGGCTTGCAGCGACTGGTATGTACGGATATTCGATTTCGCCGCTCTCTTGATCGAGGAAAGCGAAAGCGAGGTAGTGGCCGTGCTGCTGCAGCATCCGTGCGGTGTCCGTCTGCTGTTGCGGCGCGCCGCCGCGCCGCTGGCCGCATTGCGCGAATTCCCGTTGTTCGGTCTGACGGTGCCGAGCTACACCGTGCTGCAGCACTGGGTAGAACACCTCACCACGTTCGATGTCGAACACAGCGCTGTGCACCAGGCGCATCGGGGCTGGGCGGTGACCGTTACCGGCCCGGACCTAGTCCGTATCCAGCTCCAAACGGACGAGGGACCCAGCGGCGAAGACGAGTAGGTGCTCAGCCGTGGCCGGATGAGCCGCCGACGCCAAGCTGCAAATCGGCAGGGGAGATGACGAAGAGGGCTGCGCAGTCGGGCTGGCCTGTCTAACAGCTGCTCCGGGGCCCGCACCATCCATGCCCCAAGTTGGTGGAGCGGACGAGATCGCCGACTGTGGGAATGAACAAAGGCTGGCTGGTTTCCGTTGTAACAAATGGGGAGGCGCAAAGGAGCACGACCATGCGAATCAAACTGACCTACATCGCACCGCTGTTGGCGGCGGGTGCTGCTGCGGTAGCGATCGCCGCTGCACCGACGGCTGCGGCGGCGGCAACTGGGCAGACCTGCTCGGGAAACATCTGCCAGTCGCCCGGCAATGTTCAGATCAACAACGCGCCGCCTCCTGTTAGTTACCACCCCTACGGAGACATGCCATTTCTGCTCGGCGGCCACGGTGGCCTTCCCGGCGGCATGCGCTGACACCTAAGTAGTCGCAGCAGTCGGCCCGCCACCCAAGCAGGATGACGGGTCGATGCTGTGAGCCAAGACTCAGGCCGTCCGCAGCAGTTTCGCGAACGGTCGTTTGCCGTCAACAACATCAACACCGCTGAACTGGGCAGACTCGCTTACTCAACAACAGTCAATGTTGCTAAACGCGCAGTTAGCAGAAGCCGATGTACTGCAACAGGTTCGGCTTGGTGCGGGGTGTGTCGTCCGGCCACTACAGCGTCGGCCTCAATGACGGAAACACCATTGCGGCGACGGCACGCAGTGGCGCCTTGACAAAGAAATCAAACGTGTCGAAATAGTCGCGCCACAGCGTGATCCGGCCGCCGTGCACTTCGAACACACCGCACACCCAGAACTGAAGGCGCAGCGGGCCGAAGATCAGCGCATCGGTGCGTTCGGTCAGCACGGCGTTACCGTCGGCGGCGATGCGGTGAATCTTCACCTCGAACCCGGCGCGGCCCTGACCACGGCGAAAGAGCTTCACGATCCGCTCACGGCCGCGCAACGT
This sequence comes from uncultured Actinomycetota bacterium, assembly GCA_963770305.1. Lineage (GTDB taxonomy): Bacteria > Actinomycetota > Actinomycetes > Mycobacteriales > Mycobacteriaceae > Mycobacterium. The sequence continues at coordinate 107,754 of CAVYPB010000018.1, read as the reverse complement.
CGGCCACCCGACGTTCTGCCAGACGATGTTGTCCGCCAGCGCGGAATCGGCCTTGTCGAAATCCTCGTCCTGCAGGGCATAGAGAAAGGTCTCAACGGTACGGGCGTTGTCGACGTCCGAGGTCACTCGGGAAGCCTGGTCGGTCATGGCTGCCAGCGTAGTTGGCACCCGCTGTGGCAGGGTGGGTCCGTGCGGGTCGCCGTGGTTGCCGGACCGGATCCCGGGCACGCGTTTCCGGCCATTGCGCTGTGCCGTCGGTTCCTCGCCGCCGGGGACACCCCGACGCTGCTGACGGGCACCGAATGGCTGGACACCGCACGTGGGGCGGGGGTGGACGCCGTCGAGCTCGACGGGCTTGACCCCACGGAGACCGACGACGACACCGACGCCGGGGCGAAGATCCACCAACGGGCCGCCCGGATGGCGGTGCTCAACGTGCCGCGACTGCGCGACCTGGCGCCGGACCTGGTGGTGTCCGATGTGATCACGGCATGCGGTGGCTTGGCGGCCGAGTTGACGGGTCTGCCGTGGGTCGAGTTGTGCCCGCACCCGCTGTACCGGCCGTCGAAGGGCCTGCCGCCGGTCGGCAGCGGGCTGGCGCCCGGCGTCGGCGTCCGAGGACGGCTGCGCGACACGGTGATGCGGGCGTTCACGGCCCGGTCGTGGCGGGAGGGCCTACGCCAGCGTTCGGTGGCCCGGGTCGAAATCGGTTTGCCCGCAGTCGATCCCGCCCCGCTGCGGCGCCTCATTGCGACCCTGCCCGCGTTGGAGGTGCCGCGGCCGGACTGGCCGTGCGAGGCCGTGGTAGTGGGACCCCTGCACTTCGAGCCGACGTCGTCGGTTCTGCCGGTGCCTGCCGGCCCGGGGCCGGTGGTGGTGGTCGCACCGTCGACGGCGGTGATCGGCGCACCCGGGGACTGGCCGAGCTGGCCCTTCACGCACTGATACCGGGGGAGGTGCTGCCCGCCGGGGCCAGGCTGGTGGTGTCGCAGTTGGCGGACCCCGACGCCCCGTCGAGGTGCCGCCATGGGCGGTGGTCGGTCTGGGTCGCCAGGACGAACTGCTGTCGCACGCCGATCTGGTGATCTGCGGCGGCGGGCACGGTATGGTGTCGAAGACGCTGCTGGCCGGCGTGCCGCTTGTGGTGGTCCCGGGTGGCGGCGATCAGTGGGAGATCGCCAATCGCGTTGTGCGCCAAGGCAGCGCGCAACTCGTGCGGCCGTTGACCACGGAATCGCTGATGGCCGCGGTCACCGAAGTGTTGTCGACGCCGCGGTACCGTGAGGCCGCCAGACGAGCCGGCGACAGCATCGCCGAGGTCGAAGATCCGGTACGGGTGTGCCATGAAGCGCTCGCACCGTCGGCGTAGGTTGGGTCGGATGCGGCTGACGGAATTCCAAGAACTCGTCGAGGGCGAGTTCGGGCCGGTGCGCGGCGCGTCGATGCTCGTCGACCACGTGCTGACGGGATTCGGCGGACGAACCGCCGCTCAAGCCATCGAAGACGGCATCGACCCGCGGGACGTGTGGCGGGCGTTATGCGCCGACTTCGACGTCCCGCGCGACCAGTGGTGAACCGCTGCCGCTAACCGCGCTGGCCGAGCACCAGCGCCGTCTCCCGGTGCAGCCTGCCGAAGTTGTAGTACGCCGCGCATGCGCCCTCCGGGGACACCATGCACGTGCCGATCGGCGTTTCGGGTGTGCAAGCGGTGCCGAACACCTTGCACTCCCACGGCTTGATGACGCCCTTGAGCACCTCGCCGCACTGACATGCCTTGGGGTCGGCGACCCGGATGCCGGGCATGTCGTACTTCAGTTCGGCGTCGAACTCGGCGTAGTCGCGATGAACCTTCAGCGCACTCTGCGAGATGAAACCCAGTCCGCGCCACTCGAAGTGCGGCCGCAGTTCGAACGTCTCCGACATCAACTTTAGTGCCTGGGTGTTGCCTTCGGGCCGCACCACCCGCGTGTACTGGTTCTCGATCTCGCAGCGTCCTTCGCGGATCTGCTGCAGCAGCATGTGTACCGACGCCAGGATGTCCAACGGCTCGAATCCCGCGACCACCATCGGTTTTCCGTACACCTCGGAGACGAACCGATAAGGCCGAATCCCCACCACCGTGGACACGTGGCCCGGCCCGAGGAACCCCGACAGCCGCAGGTCGGGCGACTCCAGAATGGCCTTGATCGGCGGAACGATCGTGACGTGGTTGCAGAACACGCTGAAGTTCTTCACGCCGAGCGCACGCGCCCGCACCAGTGTTACCGCGGTGGACGGCGCCGTGGTCTCGAACCCGACCGCGAAGAAAACGACTTGGCGGTCGGGGTTGTCGATGGCGACCTTGAGCGCGTCGAGCGGGGAGTACACGAATCGCACGTCGGCGCCGCGGGCGTTGGCCTCGATCAGATTTCCCTTCGACCCCGGCACTCGCATCATGTCGCCGAACGTCGTGAAGATGACGCCTGGCTGCTCGGCCAGCCACATCGCGTCGTCCACCCGGCCCATCGGGATAACGCAAACCGGACAGCCTGGCCCATGTACCAGCTCGACCTCCTCCGGCAGCAGATGCTCGATGCCATGCCGGTAGATGGTGTGCGTGTGACCACCGCACACCTCCATGAACTTGAACTCGTCGCCGGTCGCGAGCTCGGTGATGGACTTGACGAGCGCACGTGCGGCCGCCGGGTCCCGAAATTCGTCGACGAATCTCATTGCGTTTCAACCCTTCTTGTCATGCAATTTCCGATGCGTTGAACGCTTCGATCTCGTTCACGTAGTCAGCACCCATTTTCTGCACCTGGTTGAGCGTCATCGCCGCTTCACGCTCGTCGATCTTCGCCATCGCGAAACCGACGTGCACTAGCACCCAATCACCGACCTGCAGGTTGTCGTCGGACAACAGGCGCACACTGATGTTTCTTCGGACACCGTTGACGTCGACCTTAGCCAGGGACTGTTCGGCGTCGACGATGTCGACCACTTGACCTGGTATCCCAAGACACATCGTCAATCTCCTTTCAGCAGATCCGCGGAAGCGGGTCACCGACGAGCATGTCGACGATCCGACTCCCGCCGAAAGACGTTCGAAGCGCGACGATTCCGCGCGGTTCGGGCACGATCTCGCCCACGACCGCGGCATCGGCGCCTTGCGAATGTTCACGCAACGCGGCGATCGCCGCGTCGGCCTCATCTGCAGCGACGATGGCGATGAATTTGCCCTCGTTCGCCACGTACAGCGGGTCGATACCGAGCATGTCGCAGGCGCCGAGCACCTGCGGCTGCACCGGCAGTTTGTCCTCGTCCAGGATGAGCGCGAATGGGGAGTCCTTGACCAGTTCGTTGGCCACGGTGCCGACGCCGCCTCGCGTCGCGTCGCGCATCCATCGCGTCGACGGCGCCGCGGCAAGCAGTGCCTCGACCAGTTCGTGCACGGGCGCAGTGTCGGAGGCGATGTCGGCGTCGATGGCCAGGTCGCCGCGGGCCAGCATGACGGCCATCCCGTGCTCGCCGATCGTGCCCGAAAGCACCACCTTGTCGCCGGCCTGTACGAGGTTTCGCGACAGCCGCCTGCCTTCAGGGATCACGCCGACGCCTGCGGTGGAGATGTAGACACCGTCGGCCGCGCCCTTGCCGACGACCTTCGTATCGCCCGTCACGATCTGCACGCCCGCCTTCGCAGCCGCTTCGCTCATGTCCGCGACGATTTCGCGGAGCTCGGCGATCGGGAAGCCCTCCTCGATGACGAACGCCGCCGACAGCCATTGCGGACGCGCGCCCGACACCGCGAGGTCATTGATCGTTCCGTGGACGGCGACATGGCCAATGGATCCGCCCGGAAAGCGCCGCGGCGAAACGACATACGAGTCGGTCGAAAATGCGAGCCGTTCACCCGAGGGGGTGAGCAGCGCGGCGGCGTCGCCGAGTTGTTCGAGTTCGTCGTTGCGGAACGCCTCGAGGAACACCGCATCGACCAGCGCTGCCGACGCCTTGCCGCCCGCCCCGTGAGCGAGCGTCACCACGTCGTCGAGCAGCCGCGGCCGGCGCTGCCGGAACTTGTCGATCCGTTCCAGCACCCGGTCTTCGCGGTCGGCCGTGGTGCTCATGAGCGGGCCCCGGACAGCGGACGAGCCATATGTTCCTGGGTCACCGACCACAGGCGGTATCCGAGCATCGCATGGCTCTCCTGGATGCGGTGGATGCTCTGCGAGTGCACCGTGTAGCAGAAGTCGAGGTCCTCGGCGGCGGCCATCCTGCCGCCGTCGTGCCCGGAGAATCCGATGGTGAGCAGTCCTCGTTGCTTGGCTTCGGTGATCGCCGTCATCAGGTCTTCGGAGTTACCGGATGTGGACAATGCGATCGCGACGTCGCGATCCCGTGCGTGCGCGATGATCTGGCGCTTGAAGATCAGCTCAAAGCCGACGTCGTTGCCCAGCGCGGTCACCACCGCTTCGTCGGCGGCCAGCGACCAGGCGGCGACCGGACGCCCCCGCGCGGGACGACTGAACAGCGACGCCAGGGTCGCGGCGTCGGTGGAACTGCCGCCGTTGCCCAGTGTGTAGAGCCGGCCGCCACGCAGGAACCGCTCGGCCATCTGAGCTCCGGCCGCAGCCAATGCGTTTGCGTACTCGTCGAGCGACTCCCGTTGCAGCCGTGCGCTTTCGGCGGCCTTCGCCCGCGCCGAGGTGGCCAGGTCGTCGAGCAGACTCGTGGCGTCGGTCTCCTCGGATTCGATGAACGGGTAGAGAAAGCCGGTACTTTCGGATTCGTGCGTCGTCACGAGTTGACCTCCAGACGTGTGATCGCCGCTCCGGCATGCACCAGAATCAGATCGTTGGCACGGACCTCGCCGAGAATGGTGGTGTCCACCCATTCCTCGCCGTTGGCCGTTCGCACCAGCGCCTGACCGGTCGCATCGGCGGGTTCGAGCACCACTTCACCGAGCCGCCCCTCGTCGCTACAGGTCACGCACACGTCGTCGGTGCACTCGTCGGCGGGAGGCTTGAGCAGTCCCGGATGCTCGAAGCAGACGTGGGTGAGTTCCCACAGCAGGTGGTACATCAGCACAAAGGTCCCGGTGGCAGGCACCATCGGGTCGTCGGAGTCAATCCAGAGAATGTGGTGGGCGGCGCCGGCGGGCGGCCGTGGCCCGGAACCGATCCACAGGGTCAGCACGCCCCACGCTTGCGCGCGTCGCATGGCGTCGACCACCGCGGGTTCGTCGGCCGATGCGACCGCGATCAGCAGATCTCCCGGGTTGCTGGCAACCCTGGCCTGAGCGACGGGATCGGGTTCGACGAGTGCGACCGAGGGCAGCGCCCGCTTGCCCATGATCACGGGGTGGACGAACTCGACGGCGACGTGGTGGGCATGCGGTTCCCACTCCGGTGAGATCACCCAGAGGGTTGCGCCGTCGTGGAATCTGCAGGCCAAATCAAGCGCGGCGGTAGCCAGATCGGCGGACAGATCCACACCGATGTACGACCCCCCGAATTGCGCGGTCGTCGTCATTCTCGGTCTCCCCTCAGGACACCAGTGTGCTCCGATCCCGCGACCACGGAAATGCTTTCGGAGCGGATTGCGTTGACCAACTCCAGCGTTGCCTGAGTAGCCGACTCCAGCCCGGCGTTTTCGTCGTCGGTGAGCGTTCCGCACACCCAGTCCCAGTGCGCTGACACAATCGAGCCCGGCGCCGGTGCGGGCGCCAGCGAGAGCTCACCCTTCTTCCACTGAACCCGCTCGCTCCGCGGTTCGCCGAGTGTCAGCCTGCCGTCGGTGAACTGCAGCGGCCGTGACGAGATCACCGCGTGATCACCCGCGACCGATTCGACCATTCCCGAGCGGATGCGGCAGTCCTGCATGACCTGCAGTGCAGTGGCCGCATCCCGGCTCAGGAACCGCACCCACGGATAGACGACGAAGACGTGAAAGCTGTGGTGTGCCAACACCTCGGTGGTGGCGGGGACCGCATCGAGCAGGCCGGTGACTTGTCCCTTGAACACAGACCGCAGCTGGGCGAGCAGTTCGGCGGGGTTGACACGGTGCAGCGACGGACCGCCGACCCAATAGCTCCGGACCACGTCCTCGTCGAGCGGATCGGAGACACCGACCGCGTCGGCGATCGCGGTCAGGTACGGCCAGGCGCCGTCGAACTCCTTCGCGTGCTTGGCGAGCTCGGGTGCAGTGCCGCCATCCGGCACCGCGGTGTCCGCAGGCCCGCAGTAGCCGAGCTCATTCGGCGGGTAGGCGTACTGGGCGAACAACGCGTGGCCCGTTAACACTGTCTCGTTGGTCATCCGCAATTGCCCACTAACAGTTGACCCAATGCGATGCCGCCGTCGTTCGGAGGCACACGTCGATGTGTGATGACATGAAACCCGTTGGTCTGCAATCGCTTCAATGTCTGGTGAAGTAGCAGCGCATTCTGGAAGACGCCGCCCGAGAGCGCGACGGTCTGCGATGCATCCCTGTCTTCGCATGCGAGCTTGACGACCAGATCGGCCACTGCGCAGTGGAACCGTGCCCCGATCACGGCAGCGGGCACGCCCGCACGGTGGTCGCTGACCACGGCGTGCACCACAGACGTTGGGTTGATCAGCGCCGGGTTTCTCGAGCGGTCGATGTCAAACGTGTAAGAACTCATGCCACCGTCGACGCCGCGAGCCAGTCCCTCCAACTCGATGGCCGCCTGCGCTTCGTAAGCCACGACTTGCCGTATGCCGGTGAGTGCGGATACCGCGTCGAACAGCCGGCCCATACTGGATGTCGGCACGCAGCCCATGCCCGTCTCAAGCTGTTGGCGCAACACCCGTTGCTCGTCGGCCGGGCAGGCCGCCACCGGCGGCAGATCCGCCTCCCATTCGATTCCTGCGGCCCACAGATGGGCCAGTGCCATCCTGTAGGGGCGCAGAACGCTGATGTTGCCGCCCGCCAGCGGCACGTACTTGAGTTGTGCGAGTCGTTGGTAGCCCTTGTAGTTGGCGAGCAGCACCTCGCCACCCCATACGGCGGCGTCGGATCCGTAGCCTGTCCCGTCGAAGGCGAATCCGAGGACCTGCTGCGATCCGTCCATGCCGTGCTCGGCCATCACCGCCGCGATGTGCGCGTGGTGGTGTTGCACCGTCCTGACCGGCCGCCCTGCCGCGTTGCGGCGTGCCCATGCGGTCGACCTGTACAGCGGATGGGCGTCGGCCACAAGCACTTCGGGCTCGACGGCGGTCAGCTCCTGAAGGTGCCGTTGCGCCGCGTCGAAGGCGGACAGCGTTGCGAGGTCGTCCATATCGCCGATGTGCTGGCTCAGCCAGGCGTATTTCCCGTCCGCGACCGCCATCGTGTTCTTCAGGTCGGCCCCGACCGCCATCGTCGGAGGCACCGAGACCGGCAATGCGATCGGCAGCGGCGCATACCCGCGGGAGCGCCGGATCGGCAACTCCAGGCTCTCCGTCTGATTGTCGGCCCCGCCGACGCAAACAACCCGCACGACGGAGTCGTCGCAGGGCACGAGGATGTCCCGATCGTGCATCAGCCAGCCGTCGGCAAGATGCGAAAGCCGTTCGAGCGCATCGTCGTCGGTGTAGCAGATCGGCTCTCCGCCGAGATTGCCTGACGTCATCACCAGCACGGGTGGGGCGGGGGTGTCACCCGGCAGTCCGAACAGCAGCGTCTGCAAGGGCGCGTAGGCCAGCATGACGCCTAGGTCGGGATTGTGCGGGGCGACGGAGTCCGCAACCGTGCCGGCCTTTCCCGGCATCAGCACGATCGGTCGCTGCGGTCCGGACAGTACGCGGGCTGAAGAATCATCAACGTCGGCGATGCTGTACGCCACGGTCAGATCGGGCACCATTACCGCGAACGGCTTGTCCCCGCGTCGCTTCCGTCGCCGCAGCTCCGCGACCGCGGCGTCATTGCGCGCATCGCAGGCCAGGTGATACCCGCCGATACCCTTGACCGCGAGAATTCCTCCGTCGCACAGCAGTTGCCGCGCCTGCTGCAGTCCATGCTCGCCTTCCGCGACACCGTTCCCGCATCGGTAGCGCACCGTTGGTCCACAGTTCGGGCAACACACGGGTTGAGCGTGAAAGCGTCGGTCACCCGGGTTGTCATATTCGCGCGCGCACTCGTCGCACATCGTGAAGGGCGCCATCGTGGTGGACTCACGGTCGTACGGCAGGGCGGCGATAATGGTGAAGCGCGGGCCGCAGTTGGTGCAGTTTACGAACGCGTGGCGGTAGCGCCTATTGGATGGGTCGCGCTGTTCGGCCGCGCAGTCTGCGCACATGGCGACGTCGGGGGAGGCCAGCGTGCGCCCGCCGTCCGAGCGCGACGTGTCGGCGATGGTGAAGCCGGTGCCACCGACTGGCGGGATATTGTGCGTCTCAATCGATTCGATGACCGCCAACGGCGGCGGGCGGTAACGCAGGCGTATAAGGAAGTGGTCGATTTCTGCGGGGTCGCCTTCAACCTCGACGATGGCACCGGAAGTGTCGTTGCGCACGGACCCTGACAAGCCGAGGGCGGCCGCTGTGGTGTAGACGAAGGGGCGGAAGCCCACGCCTTGGACCACGCCGTGCACGCAGACACGTAACCGGCGCCGAGCGGTCATGGCGACGTCTCGATGTCTCGGCCTCTGCCCATCAGTTCAAGGCCTTCCATCGCCGCGTCAGCACCGGCCTTGTCGGTCTTCTCGACCACGAAGCCCATGTGGATGATGACCCAGTCGCCGGGCGCGAAGGTCTCCTCGGGCAGCATCCCGACGTTCACCTTGCGGTGTTCACCCGCGACGTCGACGAGGGCGAGTTGGTCGCCGTAACCGTCCAGCATGTGGATGACTTGTCCCGGGATCCCCAGACACATGGTTCAGCCTTCCCTCACCGATGTTCGTGCCAGTAGATCGCTCAGCACGTCTTCGACCGCGTGCACCGCGTCGGGCACGGCGTTCGCGACCGCGTCTGATAACCCGATGCCATCGTCGGTATTCGCGATTTCACAACCGATCACGATCGTGTACGGCGGTGTGCCGCCCAACGCGTTGAGGCTCGCGAACACCGCACCCGGGTCCATCGCGTGGGCATCCAGACCTGCAGCGGCAGTGAGACTTTCATGATCGGCCTCGAACACGTGCACCGTCCCCGGTGCACCGTTGTTGGGGATCGCGTCAACGAGCACCAACGCATCGCACCCGTCGAGCAGGTCATACGCCAGATGCATTCCCCTGATGCCGTAGTCCACAAGCTGGACGTGGGGGCCGGCGAGCCTTTGCGGGACATGGCGCATCACCTCGGGGCCGAAGCCGTCGTCCCCAAAGAAAATATTGCCGATCCCGGCTACCAGGATTCGGGACGTGGTTACACCTCACAGACTGTTACATGCGGCGGATCTTCAAATAGCGCCTGGCATCCGGGATGGACATCAGTCCAATCGTTGCGCCGCCGACCACGGCAGCAGCAACGACACCTATGGCAATCCAACCCACTACTTCCATTTCGAACTCCTTTCGATGAGCGGTTCGACCTCGTCGGGTGCGAAGTACAGGTACCTGCCATACCAGTCGTGCAGGTCGGCTGCCGGATCGTCCTCGAGGACGACTCCGACGTGCTGGTCGCCGTCGACGTCCTCGTGGACCGAGGTGACGCGCGCAATCCTGTCGGCGTAGAAGAGGTCCTGGGCATCGGCCCTGCGCGACGGCCGCAGCCGGACCCGGCTGCCGCGGGTCACCCGCGTGCCGTTGACCAGCACGGCGTCGATATCTGGACGAACGGCGTTGTCGGCCAACGGGTCCCACCATTCGACACCCTCGGGGATCTCGGGTATCAACTTGTTGTCTGGCGCGGCGGCATGCGGATTGCGCAACACACCGTGCAGATCCAGCATCGCCTCCGGCGACATCGAGTCGCACCGGTCGATGATCCGGGCTGCCAACGGGTCGGTGGCGCGCGCCTGGGCCTTCTCCTCGTCGGTCATTGTCATGACCCGCAGCGTGAGGATCTCGTCGATCTCGGTGGAGTCGTACAGCGCACCCTTGCTCTGCTCGGCGATCTCGGGGTGGTCATACAGGATGATCGGCGACACCAGCACCAAGTCGGTCTCGCCGGGCGGCCCTGCGAGCACGGGGAAGCAGCGGTGCTGCCTGCACCGTGCCACCGCGTCGGCGGCCGGATCCGGCGGTTCGAGCAGGGACACGAACTCGCCGTCGGCGACTTCGATGAGCAGGTGCGTGCCGATCAGCGAGGTCGCGATCGCTTCGTCCTTGTCGGCGGCAGGTGGCGCGGTATTGCGCACCTCGAACGTCAGCCGAAGCAGATCGCCGTCCCCTTCGGCCGATATCGCGACGAGCCCGTGTAACGAACGGCGGGTGCGCACCAGTCTGCCGCCCTCGACGGTTTCGACCTCGCTGCCGGCGGGCACCGAGATATCAAGCGTGCGAGGCAGACTCGTGACGCGGAACGGGTCTATCTTGATGTCGCATTCGACGGCCTCGTCCCAGCTGACCCACATCTGTGAGCCCGCCGTCAATTGATCGACCCGTTCGAAGCGGCCGTCGCCAACGTCGCGTTCGGCTCCACGGTGCTGCAGGTGCAGGAACCGCACCACGCCGGAGATCGACGGGACTCCGTGGGACCGCACCAGCACCTGCGCGGACAGCGTGCCGTCCTCACCGATACCCGTGTCCGCTGCGCCCTGCGGCCCGAGCACGCCGAACTGCCAGCGCGACTGATTCTTGCTCGAGCTGGCGCGGTACGGGTAAAGGAGGTAGCCCTCGTACAGCACCGCATCGGCGACGGCGCGTGCCCGATCCCAATTGGGGCTCATGAGATATCCCTGGCTGAAACGTCCGCCAGCAGTGTGGTGATCGCGTCATCGAATCCGAGCAGGCCCCGCGCCGATCGATACGCGGCTAGCGCGTCGATGGTGTCGCGGTCCAGCCGCAGCCACCCGGTGTTCGGAAAGTGCTGCTGCATCACGTCACGCCACACTGACACCGGCAGGTCGTAGCCGTCCTCGCGGTCCCACGGCACCTGATGGACCGCGAATCCATCCTGGCCGCGCGCGAAAACCGTTCCGCTGAACAGGAACTGCAACGGGATGCTGCCGTCGCGCAGCGCATGCATGTACTTGGCCGCCGCGACCTCGAAGTCATACGTGCACTCCAGGGGCAGATTCACCTGAGCGGTGCCGGTGAATCCCTGCACCATGGCGGTGGTGTGCAGCCACAGGAACGTGTGCTGTGTGGTGGCCCAGCGTTCGCGTGGGCCGAACAGATCCAACAGGCCGGCGGCTTCGTCGTCGGAGTAGCCGCGTCGCATCGGGTCGATGCGGACCTGACAGCGTAATGCGATTGCGTGCACCGGCTCCTCGCCGACAGAGGCGATTCCGACCCGCGCCATCAGGATCGGTGTCACCGCGTATGGTTCCGGTGCGATGTCGAGAACGGCGAACGTAACGTCGGTCATCGCATCGACCACCCGGCTGCGGTTGCCGACCGATTCGAAGAACTCGTCGATGTAGTTGCGTACGTCCTGGCCGCCGTCGAAGCCCCGCCACATCATGCGCAACCGGCCGACGAACTCATAGCAAGCATCAATCGGGACCAAATAGGCGTGCGGAGACGCGGTTTCATCATCGGGTACCCGTACCAGCAGCGCCTCTGTGTCCGCAGCGATGGTGTCCGTCCGGGGGTCGGCGGTGCGAATGTCGGTCCACGCCTGCAGATCCAGCTCGGATTCGGTGGCGCCCGCCGGGCCGGGGTAGAACGCCACCGTGCGGCCCAGCGCCGAGTTATGGAAGAAGAACGCCAGGCCGACCGGTATCTGCAGCGCCTCCCACTGCCGACGGTCCAGCGCGAAACCCGGGAACGCGAGGAAACGGTCGGGGATGGCGCGAAAGCGCAGCTCGGCCTCGGTGTCGGTGAACAGCAGATAGCACCCGCGGCACACACACATCAGTTGTCGGCCTTCGAGGTTCACCACATGCTGGTGCTCGTCGGCGATGTCCTCCGAGCACATCTCGCAGCGTTCACCTGCAGGCGCGGGCGCCGCGCGGTTGGCGCGGATGCGAGCCAGCACGTCGAACGCACCGGCGGGCTGGAGCGAAGCGACCGGGGGATCGGTGGAGTCCATCACGCCACCCCTTGCGGCACGGCCATCGACAGCACACCATCATGCACCAGCACAGGTATCGGATCCAGGCGACTGTCGCCACCGACGCCTGCACCTGCGTGGACCACGTCGAAGCCGGCGCCACAGTTCGGGCATCTCAGCACCGCACCGGTCAGCTGCGCGCCCGCCAGTGTGCCTGTGCAGCTGGAACATCTGTCGCGGTAGGCGTAGATTCCCCCGCCGTCCCGCCCGCCGACGTCCCCACCGACGCGGCACACCAGCGCGGTGGCACCCGACACCCGGAAGCCGCCGACCTCGCCGTCGCTCAGCTCGGCGAGCTCGGGGACCGGCTGCCATGCGGTCGACCGATGGCCGTTGACGTGCAGATGGGTCATCAGGGACTCCGCGGGAATGATGCCCGGACTGGAGTCCTGTGCCGCGGCAACGACTTCGATCGAGGAAATCTCTGGCGCGGCGGCGCGAACCGCGTCCTCGACCGCCAGCTCCAACGTGACGGACGACGACGGACAAGTCTTGCAGCTGCCCTGGAACTGAAGGCGAACCACACCATCGTCGACCCCGAGCAGCGACACGTCCCCGCCGTGCGACCCGAGGTAGGGCCGCACGCTGTCCAGCGCGTCGGACACCCGCCGCTGCACGTCGTACGGATGCAACCCGTGCACCAGGAGGAGGCTGGCGACGAGGTCGTCGGCCGCGAACCGGTCCGCGAGGCCCGGATCCGCGGCCGACGCCACGTCCATCATCCGCTCGAGCACCGCTCCGTAGAGATCGGTCACCTCACGGACGAGTTGCTCCGCGCGTTCCCGTGCGGCGGCGCCGCCCGAGGAGGACGCGTCGAGGAGGGTTTGGATGCGATCGCCCGCCGTGCGCCACTGCGCGTCGTCCTCGGTCTCGTCGGGGCCTGGCAGTGTCGGCGGGGCCATACCCTATTCCCCGGTTACGGATTGGGTGGGGGAGTGCAGTAGGTCCAGTGACTTCCCCTTGCCGAGGTACATATGCACCCCGCATGGCAGACACGGGTCGAAACTGCGCACCGTACGCATGATGTCGATGCCCTTGAAGTGCTCCCTGTCGTTCTCCTCGAAGATCGGCTGGCCCTGCACCGCGTCCTCGTACGGCCCCGGTGTGCCGTAGCTGTCCCGGGGATTGGCGTTCCACGGTGTCGGCGGATACGGGTGGTAGTTCGCGATCTTCCCGTCGCGAATCACCATGTGGTGGCTGAGCACACCGCGCACCGCCTCGGTGAAGCCGCAGCCGATGCCCTCGTCGGGCACCTCGAACTTCTCCCAGGTCTTGGTCCGGCCGGCGCGAATCTCCACAAGCGCCTTCTCGGCGAAGTGCAGTGCGCATGCTGCGGCATAGGCCTGGAAGTAGGTGCGGGCGCGGTTGCGCTCGAGCGTGTTGCTCCCGTACGACGGAACCTTCCACTCGAACGACACTGGGCCCTTGAGCGCGGTCTTCGGAAGATTGATCTGCACGCTGTTACCCGTGGCCTTCACGTAGCCGATGTCGACAAGGCCGGCGAGCGCGGTCGCCCACAGTCGGGCCAGCGGGCCGCCGCCGGTATCCAGCGCCAAGTGGTCCTTGCCGTCGAACCACCGCGGCGACATCACCCAGCTGTACTTGTCGTCGAAGTCGCGCTTCTGCGGCCTCGGATTGGTGTGCTGGTTCCACGGATGGCGACGGTCAATCGGGTTGCCGAGCGGATCGGTCTTGACGAACATCTCCTGGTCGGACCAGTCGTCGTAATACGAACTGCCCAAAAGGATTCGGATGCCGAGGTTGATGTCCACCAGTGAATGAGTGTGCAGCTTGCCGTCGATCACCACACCGGGCGTCACGAACATGGCGTCGCCCCAGCGCTCCATGTCCTTGTAGGCGAAGTTGCAGACCTCGGGATCCTGGAACGATCCCCAGCAGCCCAGCAGCGTGCGGCGCAGACCGACCTGGTCGTAGCCGGGCAGGGCTTCGTAGAAGAAGTCGAAGAGGTCGTCGTGCATGGGCACGACCGACTTCATGAACTCCACGTAGCGCATCAGCCGGGTCATGTAGTCCGTCATCAGCTGAATCGTTGCGGTGGTGCCAATTCCGCCGGGGTACAGCGTTGACGGATGCACGTGCCTGCCTTCCATGAGGCAGAACATCTCTCGCGTCCACCGGCTGACCTGCAGGGCCTCGCGGTAGAACTCGCCGGTGAACGGGTTGAGCGCCCGCATGATGTCGGCGATCGTCCGGTAGCCGTGCATGTCGGCGTGCGGAGACTGGGTGTTCTCGGCCTTGGCCAGCACGCTCGGATTGGTCTCGGAGACCATCTTCTCGCAGTAGTCCACGCCGACCAGATTCTCTTGGAAGATGTTGTGGTCGAACATGTATTCCGCGGCCTCACCGAGGTTGATGAGCCACTCTCCGAGGTGCGGGGGCTTCACGCCATAGGCCATGTTCTGGCAGTAGACCGAGCAGGTGCAGTGGTTGTCACCGCAGATGCCGCAGATGCGGCTGGTGATGAAGTGGGCGTCGCGTGGATCTTTGCCCTTCATGAAGATCGAATAGCCACGGAAGATCGACGAGGTGCTGTGGCACTCGACGACTTCTTTGTTGTCGAAGTCGATCTTGGTGTAGATGCCGAGGCTGCCGACGATGCGGGTGATGGGATCCCATGCCATTTCCACCAATTGGCCGGGATCCCGCTTCACATGTGACGGCTCGGGGATGATCGTTGTCATCGAACTGTTCTCTTTCGTCTAGTGAGCAGCGCCGCAAGACTTTCCGGCGATTGAAAACGCACGTGCAGCAGCCCGGCAGGGCCCGCACCTACCAGGTGCGGGTCGCTCCGGTCTCGAGTTTCGTGCCGGGATGCCGCCACTTTGGTTCTTTGTCCACCGTGCGACCGGTGATGTGGCGAAGGTTGCGGATAACCGAGCCGTACAGGCCCGACGCCGTCGTGGAAACCTTGCCGCCCGGGGGTTCGTCCATGAACGGCATGAACTTGTCCGGGAAACCGGGCATCGTGCATCCGATGCAGATGCCGCCGACGTTCGGGCAGCCACCGATGCCGTTGATCCAGCCCCGCTTGGGGACGTTGCACTTGACGACCGGACCCCAACAGCCCAGTTTCACAATGCATTTCGGTGAACCGTATTCGGTAGCGAAGTCGCCCTGCTCGTAGTAGCCGGCGCGGTCACAACCCTCGTGCACGGTGCTGCCGAAAAGCCACTTCGGCCGAAGCGCGTCGTCCAGCGGAATCATCGGTGCCTGGCCGGTCGCCATGTAGAGCAGGTAGGTCAGCGTCTCGGCCATGTTGTCGGGATGGGCCGGGCAGCCCGGCACGCATACGATCGGGATGCCTGCCTTGCTCTTCCAGTCCCATCCGAGATAGTCGGGCACACCCATCGCACCGGTGGGGTTGCCGGCCATGGCATGGATACCGCCGTACGTGGCGCAGGTCCCGACCGCGACGACGGCGGTGGCTTTCGGTGTCAACCGGTCCAGCCATTCGCTTGTCGTCATCGGCTGACCGGTCGCGGGGTCGTTGCCGAACCCGCACCAATAGCCTTCGTCCTTGAGCTGCTCGTTGGGAATGGACCCCTCGACGACAAGCACGAACGGGTCTAACTCGCCGCGTTCGGCCTTGAAGAACCACTCCAGGAAATCGTCGGCGCCCCCGGTGGGGCCGCACTCGAAATCGATCAGGGGCCAGTGGACGGCGATCTTTGGCAGACCGGGAAGTGCGCCAAGCGCAATCTCCTCGATGCTGGGTTGGGTGGCCGCAGTCAACGCCACCGAATCCCCGTCACAACTCAATCCCGCGTTGATCCACAGAACGTGGATCAACGCCTCTTCCGCTTTGACTGCTGCTTCGCTTGGCATGCGTCACAGCTTTCTGGGGACCGGGCTGGGGCCCCCATAGCAAGGATTGTGCATGCGCCCGCTTTCTGGAGCGCCAGTCCTGGGTTTACTCCCGAGCGAATGTCTTGTCAACGGGTCGTTGGGACATGCTGCCGTTTGCCCGAAGTTCGATCCAGTCGTGCCACGCCGCGGTACCATCGCCCGTCGTAGCGGACAGCGGCAAAATCTCCGCCGTGGGATTGATTGACTTGACAAAGTTTCCGAACTTTTCAAGATCAAAGTCCACGTAGGGCAACAAATCGATCTTGTTCAACACAACCAGGCCGGCCGCAGCAAACATGTGGGGGTACTTGAGCGGCTTGTCGGCGCCCTCGGTGACAGAGATGACCACGAGTTTGCTGTGCTCGCCGAGGTCGAACATAGCCGGGCAGACCAGGTTGCCGACGTTTTCAATGAACAGCAGTGACTGCGGCTGCGGGTTGAGCGTCTCGAGTGCACGGCGGACCATCTCGGCGTCGAGATGGCAACCTGCCCCGGTGTTCACCTGTACCGCTGCGGCACCCGCCGCGCGGATGCGTTCGGCATCGAGCAGTGTTTCTTGATCGCCTTCGATCACGCTGACGGTCCGGTGGCTTGCCAGCTTGCCGATCGTTCGCTCGAGCAGGGTCGTCTTGCCCGCGCCCGGCGAGCTGGTGATGTTCAACGCAAGGATGTTGCGCTTTGCCAGCCATGCACGATTCCCCTCGGCGATGAGATCGTTCTTCGCCAGAACCTTCTGCTCGAGGGAGATCGTTTCGGTATGCACATGGGCGTGGTCGTGGGGGTGCTCGTGGTCATGCGGATGATCGTGGTGATGGTCATGGTGGCCGTCGCCGGCCAGGGTGATCACCGCTGAATCGTTGCCGCAGCCGCACGTTGCACACATGGTCAGCTCACTTCCATCGAGAGAATTTTGAGGTCCCGTCCGGCGAGCACTTCGACATCGGCACTGCCGCAGGGGCACAACAAGATCAAGTCGTGCAGTTCGAATTCTTTGGTACAGGTGCGGCAGCGGGCCGCGCCGGGCTGTACGTCGAGGTCGAGACGCGCACCGTCGGCGACGGTGCCCTCGGTGGCGAGCTCGAAGCAGAACTGCATCGAGTCGGGCACGACGGCGCACAGCGCACCGATCTCCAACTTGACGCTGCACACCCGGCGACCCGCGGCGTGTTCACACACCGCGTCGACAACACTTTGCGTTATCGCCATTTCATGCATGGTGCCCCGTTCCGGGCCGGTTGAACCCACGATAGGACGGTCGGCGCCGCAGCGAGGGGTGATTCATCGCTCCCCAGCTCGCGCGTGGGCCCAACTCGTCGACGGTTCGGCGTGTCAGCTTGAATCGAACAGGTGTTCGTCTACTGTGGGCAGTGTTCGACGGCTAGATGCTGGTCAGGCCGACTTGTCGGTGGCGGCCTCTAGCGTCACGGCCAACTTGATCGACACCGATCAACCGGACACTCACGAGGATGGAGACCACCCATGACACAAGGCCCTGACCGGGAGAAAGCTCTTGAGCTGGCTCTCGCGCAGATCGAGAAGAGTCACGGCAAAGGTTCGGTGATGCGGCTCGGCGACGAGGTGCGCCAGCCGATTTCTGTCATCCCCACCGGCTCGATCGCCCTGGACGTGGCGCTCGGCATCGGCGGGCTCCCGCGCGGACGTGTTGTCGAGATCTACGGCCCGGAGTCCTCCGGAAAGACCACCGTCGCGCTGCACGCGGTGGCCAACGCCCAGGCGGCCGGCGGCATCGCGGCGTTCATCGACGCCGAGCACGCCCTGGACCCCGACTACGCCAGCAAGCTGGGCGTGGACACCGATTCGCTGTTGGTCTCGCAGCCGGACACCGGCGAGCAGGCGCTGGAGATCGCCGACATGCTGATCCGCTCGGGCGCGCTGGACATCCTGGTCATCGACTCGGTGGCCGCGCTGGTGCCGCGGGCGGAGATCGAAGGTGAGATGGGGGACAGCCACGTCGGCCTGCAGGCCCGGCTGATGAGCCAGGCACTGCGCAAGATTACCGGCGCGCTGAGCAATTCGGGCACCACCGCGATCTTCATCAACCAGCTCCGCGAAAAAATCGGAGTCATGTTCGGGTGTGGATCCTGGTACACCAACGTGACGCTCGCCGATGGATCGACGGAAAAGCTCGGCAAGATCGTCGAACAGAAGATGGACATCGAGGTCTTGTCCTACGACTTCGAGTCCGGACGGATTGTGCCTCGCAAAGTGACCAATTGGTTCAACAATGGCAAGGCCGAGGAGTTCTTGCACTTCAAGGTTGATCGAGCCGGAGGCGGGAAGGGACGTGGCCACGCCAACTTGGCGATGACGCGTAACCATCTCATCCGGACTCCGGGTGGCTGGCGTGAAGCTGAAGACATCGGAGTCGGTGACCGCGTGATGTTGGCGCAACCGAGCCTGCTCAGTGATCAGCAGTGGGAAGTCGTACTGGGGACGTTGATGGGCGATGGGTGCCTATCTCCTCCAGTGCGACGAGATTCCGAAAGTGCTCGCCTTCGTATGGGACACGGGGCAAAGCAGTCGGAGTATCTCGACTGGAAGGCCTCTCTGCTGGGGAACATTCCCCACTGCCGCACCAGTAATGGCAAGGGTGCAGTGTTCGCCGACTTCACCCCGCTTGCCGAGCTTCACGAATTGAGGAGCGCGGTCTATCTGGGCGACGGAAAGAAGTTCCTCTCCGAGGACTACCTGAAGGCCCTGACCCCGCTGGCGTTGGCCATCTGGTACATGGACGACGGTTCGTTCACCGTCCGTTCCAAGGGGGTGCAGCAGCGTACTCAGGGCGGCAGCGGGCGCATCGAGATCTATGTGGAGGCGATGAGCGACGGATCGCAGGAGCGCCTACGTGATTACCTAGGCGATACACACGGACTCGATGTCCGCCTGCGCCATGCCGGTAAGGCCGGCAAGGCCGTGCTGGTCTTTTCTACCCAGGCCACCGCGAAGTTCCAGGAACTGATCGCTCCGTATGTGCACCCTTCCATGGCATACAAGTTGCTACCGCGCTTCCGCGGCCAGTTCAAAGTGGAACCGCAGTTCGTCGAGCCAACGATGCAACTCATGCCAGCGCGTGTCATGGAGATTGAGTCAAAGATGGATTACCCCATCATGAGCCGCTACGACATCGAGGTCGAGGGCTCGCACAATTACTTTGCCGACGGGGTAATGGTGCACAACTCGCCTGAAACGACAACGGGCGGAAAGGCTTTGAAGTTCTACGCCTCGGTTCGGTTGGACGTCAGGCGAATTGAGACGCTCAAGGACGGCACCGATGCGGTCGGCAACCGGACTCGGGTGAAGGTCGTAAAGAACAAGTGCAGCCCACCGTTCAAACAGGCCGAGTTTGACATCCTGTATGGCAAGGGCATCAGCAGGGAAGGCTCGCTCATCGACATGGGTGTCGAGCAGGGCTTCATCCGCAAGTCCGGCTCGTGGTTCACCTACGAGGGCGAGCAGTTGGGCCAGGGCAAGGAGAACGCCCGCACCTTTCTGATGGAGAACCTCGACGTGGCCAACGAGATCGAGAAGAAGATCAAGGAAAAGCTCGGTATCGGCGCCGTGGTGACCGCAGATGACTTGACCGCAAATGACGAAGTCCTGCCCGCCCCCGTCGACTTCTGAGGTCTCTCGAGAGGAGCAGGCGCGGGCCGTGTGCCTGCGTCTGCTCACCGCGAGGGCGCGAACCCGCGCCGAGCTTGCCGGTCAGTTGGCCAAGCGGGGATACCCCGACGACGTCAGCGACCGGGTGCTCGATCGGCTCGCGCATGTCGGCCTGGTCGACGACGCGGACTTCGCCGAACAATGGGTCCAGTCGCGTCGAGTCAACGCCAGAAAAGGCAAGCGCGCCTTGGCTGCTGAGCTGCGAACCAAGGGCGTGGACAACGACGTGATCACCGCGGCGCTCGCCGGCATCGATGCGGGAGCGGAGCGGGACCGCGCCGAGCAGCTGGTGTGCGACAAGCTGCGACGGGAAAAGCTGGGCGACGACGATGACACGAAGGTGATGCGCAGGCTGGTCGGCATGCTCGCCCGCCGCGGCTACGGCCAGTCGATGGCCGTCGACGTGGTCACCGGCGCACTGGCCACCGAGCGGGAGCGCCGCCGGGTCTGACGCGTGGCGGATTCTTCGCGCGACCGAGCCCAGTGCCATTGCGCGAAGCGATCGCTCAGCGAGTGGACGAAACGGAATTTGGGGCCGCGTTGTGGTGTTCGGCGCTGTGCTCGGAGTCCTGGGCGGGCCACCCGGAAGTGAAGGCGTGAGGCGGCACTGCGGCGCCGGTTGACGGGGTGACACCGCCCCAGTCATCGATTGCTTCTTCGGCCCATCGGGCCCATCGAATAACCGCCTCGTATTGGCCCATGAGCAACTTGCCGGTAATCGCAACGATTGGTAAGCGGTCTGGGAACGGTCCGCCTGTGGTCGCATAATCCGTTGATCTGTCGAGGATTTCAGCGAGTCGCGCCTCTGCGTCGGCCCGGATTTCGCGCACTGCCGCGCGTAGCTGAGTCACACCGCCTGCATCGGCGAACGCCACCTTGAGCATGGCTTCGAACTCCATACGCATCCCGGCGGCGGGTGTGTCCAGCCAGTCTGCTACCGCTGCCCGTCCCGCATCGGTGATCTCGTAGACCGTGCTACGCCGCTTACCCGTGTAATTGGTCTGCGAGGTGGCCAGGCCTGCAGTCACCAGCTTCTTCGGCTCTTCATAGATCACGCTGGCTGCCCGAGGCCAGAACCAGCTCACCGTGCGGTTCATCTGCTGAGCGAGTTCGTAACCCGTCAATGGCTGGATCGCGAGCAGTCCGAGTATCGCAAAGGACGTCGGGCTGAGCTTGGCGCGGGACACGGTTTGACAATACTCCGATTCGGACTATATTGAATACTCCGGATCGGAGTATATCGAAGGAGAAGCCATGTCCGACTCGTCCACTGATCCGGTTGTCGATGACGACCGGCGGCGCGCGGCGGACGCGCCGGCAGATGCCCCGGCGCTTCGGACCCGGTTGACCGAGGAGTATGGCCTCCGGCATCCATTCGTCGGAGCGGGTATGGGATTCATCGCGCACGAGCAGCTAGCCGCGGCGGTCACCAATGCCGGTGGATTGGGTGTGTTGGGAGCATCCCCCGATCCTCCGGGCAGCCTGCCGGTAATGGTAGAACGATTGCGCGCGTTGACTTCTGGGCCGTTCGGGGTGGACCTCATCTGCGCCAATACCGGGTTAGGGCCAGCCAGTACAGACTGGCATGTCGATGTGTGCGTCCAGCTGAATGTGCCCTTGGTCGTATTTCACCATGACCCACCGCCGCCGCGCTGGGTCAGCGCGTTACGTGCCGCAGGCATCGGTGTGTGGATGCAAGCTTCCTCACCCGAACTCGCCGCGGCCGCAATCGAACTCGGCGTCATCGGGATAGTCGCCCAGGGCAGCGAGGCGGGCGGCCACGCCCGCGGACACATCCCGTTACACGCGCTGTTAGCGACGATCCGTCACAAGTGGCCTGACATGCTGCTGTTGGGAGCGGGTGGCATATCCGATGGGACCGCAGCGGCCGCTGCGCTGCGTGCGGGCGCTGACGGAGTGTGGGTAGGCACCTCCCTGGTTGCCGCCGTGGAAGCCAACGCCCACCCAGAGTACCAGCGTCGACTCGTCGATTCACCCGGTAAGACATTGCGCACCAATGCCTTCGGTCCCGAGTGGCCCGCCCAGCCCTACCGGCTTCTCGCCACCCGTGCAGTGCAAAGCGCAGAGGCAGACATCCGAGGCGCCGAACCACAACAACACGACACCATCGGTCGAACGCGACTGTTTCCGCATTCGGTAAACATGCCGTATGACATGCCGATCAGGTCAGCGCTGCCGCCCACGCCCGAAACCACCGGTGATTGGGAGTCGATGGCCTATCCCGCCGGCGAAGGGGTGGGAGCAGTTCGACGCACTGCCCGGGCCGCCGAGATCATCCGCCAGATGATGGGCCAGGCATACGACATACTCACGACCGAACACCCGCTCCGCATCCAAATGTGAATCCAAAGGAATTTCCGTGCCAACTTTCAGCAAGGTGTCGCACATTTCGTTTTCCGTCCGTGACGCCGAGACGAGTGCCCGATGGTGGGCAGCGCTGCTCGAGCTGACCGAAATCGACAGGGTCGACGGCGACGGGTGGCACGCCATCTTGCTCATGCATCCGCCGTCGCGAACCATCATCGAGTGCCAGCAGCACTACGGGAACCAGGGGGAAACCTTCGATCCCCGGCGTACCGGGTTCGATCACATGGGGTTCAAAGTCGACACGCGGGCCGACCTCGACGAGTGGCTGGCGTGGTTCGAGCAGCTCGGCGTGACTCACTCGCCGATCACCGAGCGAGAATACGGCGCGGTACTGACGTTCAAGGACCCCGACGGCATTCAGTTCGAGATGTTCTACAAAGCCGACCACCCTTAGCGCGGCCCCTTCGGAGACATCGGCCGTCGACTGACTGTCGCCGTTCTGATCGCGTTTTGTTGAGCCCCCGACGTCGACATCGGTGGTGTCGGTTGAGGTTTCGCCTCTGGTCTCGCGCTGGGGGACGTACCTTGACGCCGATCAGCCGACGGGGAGCGAACTTGCGCGAACCACTCCTCAGGGCACGAACTAGGCGAACACCAGGTTCAAATGGTGCCGCCGGCGCCGGCCCCAAACGCTCCCTGCGTTAAGGGTGCGTCGGCCTTCATCGGCGCCGGACCGCGACGCGACCGGCGCAATCGTCGCTCCAGCCACGTCGCGAACCAGGACAGCGAGAAGTTGACGCTGATCATCAACAGTGCGATGACGATCAGCGCGGGGATGTAGTTGCCGTACGCCGAGCCGACCTGGGTGCCTTGGCGCACCATCTCGAGGAAGGTGATCTGGTAGCCGATGGCCGTGTCCTTGAGAACGACCACCAGCTGCGAGATCAGCACCGGCAACATCGACGTGACGGCCTGCGGTAGCAGGATCGACCGCATGGTCTGACCCCAGCTCAGGCCAAGTGCGGACGCGGCCTCCGACTGGCCCCGCGGTAGCGCGTTGACGCCGGCGCGGACGATCTCGGCGATCACCGCGCCGTTGTAGAACGTCAGGCCGGTGATGACGCCCGCCAGCGCCAGGTGTTTGGACGGGAACATGTCGTAGTCCGCGTATAGGAAGTAGGCGAAGATCATCATGATCAGCACCGGCACTGCGCGGAAGAACTCCACGAACACCGACGATGACCAGCGGATCACGGGGCGAGCGGACAGCCGGCCCACACCGAGCACGAAACCCAGCGCCAGCGCCAGCACGATCGACACCGCGGCGGCGGTGAGCGTGCCCTGGACGCCCGGCAGGATGTAGGTCTTCCACAGGTTGGCCGTCAGGAACGGTTCCCACTTCGCGGCAGTTAGTTGACCCTTCGAGTTCAGCTGGGAGTACACCACCCAGATCACCAACGCGATGACCACCGCCGTGACGACGTTGAACACCCGGTTCCGTGCCCGTGCGCGCGGCCCCGGCGCGTCGAAGAGAACCGACCCCGCCATCTACCGTGCCACCGCCAGTCGCTTACCCAGCCAGCCGAAGAACAGCCCGATCGGCAGCGTCAAGATGACGAACCCGAACGCGAAGATGGCGCCGATGTAGAGCAGCGCCGCCTCGTTCTCGATCATCGTCTTCATCAACAACGCGGCCTCCGCCACGCCGATCGCCGATGCGATCGTGGTGTTCTTCGTCAATGCGATCAACACCGAGCCGAGCGGAATGATCACGGCACGAAACGCTTGCGGCAGCAGGATGATGCGCAGATTCTGACTGAACGTCAACCCCAACGACCGCGCCGCCTCGGCCTGGCCAAGGGGCACCGTGTTCACCCCGGAGCGCACCGTCTCACACACGAATGCCGCCGTGTAGACGGTGAACCCGAGTACCGCCAGCCGGAAGTTGCTGTCCTCGATAGACGTCAGCGACGTCGAATCCACCAGGGTGATGCCAAGCGTCTGGGCCAGTCCGAACGAGCAGAACAGGATGATCAGCGTCAGCGGCGTGTTGCGCACCACGTTGACGTAGGCCGTCCCCATCCAGTTGAGCATCGGCACCGGCGAGAGCCGCATCGCAGCCAGCAGCGTGCCCAGGATGAGCGCACCGACGGCCGAATACACCGTCAACTGGATTGTGGTCCAGAATGCCTCGAAGATCTGGCTCTGGTACTTGCTGAACAGCTCCACGTCGGCGGGTTACCGCTTACTTGTCGACCGGCGGCGGCGTCGGCGCGGTGATACCCGCCGGGCCGAGGTTCTTGTCGAACGCCGCCTTCCATGCGCCGTCCTGCTCCATCCTGGTGATCGCGTCGTTGATCTTGGTCCGAAGCTCGGTGTCGCCCTTTTTCAGGCCGACGCCGTAGCGCTCCTCGGAGAACGGCTTGCCAACGATCTTGAAGGCGCCCGGGGTCTGCGCGGCGTAACCGGCCAGGATCACCTCGTCCGTCGTCACGGCGTCGATTGCGCCGTTCTTCAGCGCCTCGACACATGCCGAATAGGTGTCGTATTGCTGCAGCTGCACCCCGGGGTACTTGTCCTTGATGCGCTGCGCAGGCGTCGAACCCGACACTGAGCACAACTTCTTGTTGTTCTGCAGCGACTCGGCACCGATGATGTCGGTGTTGTCCGCCTTCACCAACAGGCTCTGCCCGGTGATCAGATACGGCCCGGCGAAGTCGACCTTCTCCTTACGCGCATCGGTAATGGAGTAAGTGGCGGCGATGAACTTGACCTGATCGTTCTGGATCAGCGTCTCGCGCTGGCCGGACGGTGATTCCTTCCACTCGATCTTGTCCTCGTTGAAGCCGAGTTCCTTGGCTATGTATTTCGCGACGTCGACGTCGAAGCCGCTCATCGTTCCGTCCGGGTTCTTCAATCCGAGGCCGGGCTGGTCGAACTTGGTTCCGATGACAATCGTGTCGCTACCACCGCCACCACCTCCGCCGCCGCAGGCAGTCGCCGAGAAGGGCAATGCGATAGCGAGTGCGACGGCCGCTGCGACTCGCACCTTGAGGGACGGCATGTTCGGTTCCTTTCGCCAGGGCTTCAGTGCTTTCAATGCTTGAGAATCTTGCTGAGAAAGTCTTTTGCGCGATCGGTTTTCGGGTTGCCGAAGAATTCGGCCGGTTGGGCGGACTCGACGATCGCCCCGCCGTCCATGAACACGACGCGGTTCGCGGCGCCGCGGGCGAAACCCATCTCGTGGGTGACAACCACCATGGTCATCCCCTCCTTCGCCAACGACGTCATCACGTTGAGTACTTCGTTGATCATCTCGGGATCCAGCGCGCTGGTCGGCTCGTCGAACAGCATGACTTTCGGGTTCATCGCCAGCGACCGCGCGATCGCCACCCGCTGCTGCTGGCCTCCCGACAGCTGCGCCGGATACTTGTCGGCCTGGTTGGCGATGCCAACCCGCTCCAGCAGCGCCATCGCCTTTTCGCGGGCCTCGGCCTTCGACTTCTTGCGCACCTTCATCGGCGCAAGCGTGACGTTATCCAGAATCGTCTTGTGTGCGAATAGATTGAACGACTGGAAGACCATGCCGACATCGGACCGCAGCTGCGCCAGCTTGCGGCCCTCGTCAGGTAGCACCTCACCGTCGATGGCAATCGTGCCGGAGTCAATGGGCTCGAGCCGATTGATGGTGCGGCACAAGGTCGACTTGCCCGACCCCGACGGCCCCAGCACGACGATCACCTCCCCGCGATCGACATCCAGGTCGATGTTCTTGAGCACATGCAGGGCGCCGAAGTGTTTATTCACCGACTTGATCGAGATCATCGGCACGTCTGACGGAGTCGAATTGACCTCTTTCACATCAGACCCGGTCGCCTCCATGGGTGCAGACATTACCCAGGGAACGTCCAGCTTGCCTGGAACTCGCGAATCCACTCAGATCGCTGCGCCGACGCGTCCGTACCATGGGGCCGTGACTTCGGTGGTGACGCGAGAGGCGACGGTTAATTTGGCGGATCGCCAGGCGTTGGCTGTCGCCTCCTCGCGCGAGCGCTCGTCGGTGCGTACCTATCAGGTCCGCACCTACGGCTGCCAGATGAATGTGCATGACTCCGAACGACTGGCTGGGTTGCTGGAAGCCGCGGGATACCAGCGCGCGGCCGACGGAACCGACGCCGATGTCGTCGTGTTCAACACCTGTGCCGTACGCGAGAATGCCGACAACAAGCTGTACGGCAACCTCAGCCACCTCGCGCCGCGTAAGCAGGCCGACCCCGACATGCAGATCGCCGTCGGCGGCTGCCTGGCGCAGAAGGACCGCGACACCGTCCTGCGCAAAGCGCCATGGGTCGACGTCGTGTTCGGCACCCACAACATCGGGGCACTGCCGACTCTGCTCGACCGCGCCCGCCACAATCGCCAAGCGCAGGTCGAAATCGTCGAGGCGCTGGAGGAATTCCCATCCTCGCTGCCGGCGGCGCGCGAATCCGCTTACGCCGCATGGGTTTCGATCTCCGTCGGCTGCAACAACACCTGCACGTTCTGCATCGTGCCCGCCCTGCGCGGTAAGGAGGTCGACCGCAGGCCGGGCGACGTGCTGGCCGAAGTACAGTCGCTCGTCGACCAGGGCGTGCTGGAGGTGACGCTGCTGGGCCAGAACGTCAACGCATACGGGGTCTCCTTCGCCGACACTGGGGGTCCCCGTGATCGCGGCGCATTCGCCAAGTTGCTGCGCGCGTGCGGGCGCATCGACGGCCTCGAGCGGGTGCGGTTCACCTCACCGCACCCCGCCGAGTTCACCGGCGATGTGATCGACGCGATGGCCGACACCCCGAATGTGTGCCCGACGCTACACATGCCGTTGCAGTCAGGCTCCGACCGCATCCTGCGGGCCATGCGTCGCTCGTATCGCTCTGAGAAGTACCTCGGCATCATCGAGAAGGTGCGGGCGGCGATCCCGCACGCCGCGATCACGACCGACCTCATCGTCGGGTTCCCCGGTGAAACCGAAGAAGACTTTCAGGCCACGCTCGACGTGGTGGCCCAGGCGCGGTTCTCCAGCGCGTTCACGTTCCAGTACTCCAAGCGCCCCGGCACCCCGGCCGCCGAGATGGACGGGCAACTGTCGAAAGCCGTTGTGCAAGAACGCTATCAACGGCTGATTGACCTTCAGGAGACGATCTCGCTGGAGGAGAACGCCGCGCAGATCGGGCGCACCGTCGAGTTGCTCGTGGCCACTGGCGAAGGGCGTAAAGACGCCAGCACCGCACGCATGTCGGGACGTGCCCGCGAAGGCCGGTTGGTGCATTTCAATCCCGCCGGTCGCGACATCCGGCCCGGCGACATCGTCACCACCACGGTCACCGGGGCAGCACCGCACCACCTCATCGCCGACGGCGACCCGCACACCCATCGGCGCACCCGCGCCGGGGACGCGCACGCAGCGGGTCAGAAACCCCGAACCGGCGTCGGCCTCGGCATGCCCGGCATCGGCGTCTCGGCGCAACAGCCGACCTCGTCCAGGTGTGGCGGGTGACCGCAGGCGATCGGAACAACGGCGGCTTCGAAGAGTTCAAGGGTGACATCGAGGCCGCCGAGCGCCGCGTGGCGCGTGAAATCGACCCGGGCGCAAGGGCGTTGGTCATCGCCGTTGGCGTCTTCGTGCTCCTGCTGACCTTCGTGTTGCCGCACACCGGCGACGCGAAGGGCTGGGACGTGCTGGCGGGTGACGACGCAGCGATCCGCAACGGCATTGCATTGCCCTCGCGGGTGTTCTGTTGGCTGGCGCTGGTTTTCAGTGTCGGCTTCTCGATGCTGGCGCTGCTGACCCGCCGATGGGCGGTGGCGTGGATTGCCTTGGCCGGCTCCACGGTGGCGTCCTTCACGGGTCTGCTCGCGGTGTGGTCGCGGCAGACCGCGCCCGCGCACCACCCGGGGCCGGGCATCGGGCTGATCATCGCGTGGCTCGCGGTGATCGTGCTGGCGTTCAACTGGGCCCGCGCCGTGTGGGCACGCACCGCCCTGCAGCTCGCGGCCGAGGAAGAACGCCGCCGCCTCACCGCCGAGCACCAGAACAAGGGCTTGTTGGACACCCTTGACGACAACACGGACGACACCGGCGGCACCGACAACGGGTCGGAGAAGCCCTACTAGCCCCTCTTGCCAAGCGCCTCGGCTGCCGCGTCGGCCCACTGACGCCATTGTTCGGCGTTGGTGCGCGCCTCCTCCGCGTCCTTGGTCCGCCCCGCGGCCGCGGCCTTTTCCGCCTGTCGCTCGAATTGCTCTGCACGAGAACGGAATTGGTCTGCCCTGGCCTGCGCTTCCGGGTCGACGCCCGCGGATGGCGCGTCGCGCACCTTCTTCTCCACGGCCCGCAGTCGTCGCTCCAGCTCGGCGCCCCGCTCGCGAGGCACCTTGCCGATCGCGTCCCATTTGTCGCCGATCGTACGTAGCGCCGCCCTGGCCGCCTCCAGGTCTGAGGTGTCGACCCTCTCGGCCTCGGTCAGCAGCGCCTCCTTGGCCTCGGCGTTGGCCCGGAACTCCGAGTCACGCTCGGCGCTGGCCGCGTTGCGTGCCCCGAAGAACGTGTCCTGGGCGGCTTTGAACCGCTGCCACAGCGCGTCGTCGACGTCCTTGGCGGCGCGTCCGGCGGCCTTCCAATGCGTCAGCAGGTCGCGGAACGCGGCGCCGGTGGCGCCCCAGTCGGTGGAGTCGGCCAGTTCCTCGGCGCGTTCGCACAGCTCCTCCTTGGCCTGCCGGGCGCCTGCGCGTTCGCGGTCGAGCTCGGCGAAGTGGGAGCCGCGGCGGCGGTTGAAGGTCTCGCGGGCCGCCGAGTACCGCTTCCACAGCGCATCATCGGTCTTGCGGTCCAGCCCGCTGATGGTCCGCCACTCCTCGAGCATTTCGCGCAGCCGGTCGCCTGCTGCCTTCCACTGCGTCGAATTCGTCGAAAGGTCCTCGGCCTCCGCGGCCAGGGCCTCCTTGCGTGCGGTCTGTGCGGCACGGTGTTCGTCGCGCTTGGCCCTTTCGGCCTGCGCGGCTTCGTTGGCGTGTTCGACGATGGCGGTCAGCCGCGTGGCGAGCGCGTCGACGTCACCCAGCACGTGCGCCTCCGGCAGGCTTTCCGCGAGCGCAGCCGCCGCTGACTTGATCTTGCGGGCGTCGCCGGTGCCTGACTCGAGCCGATGCTCCATCAGCGCAACCTCGGTGTTCAGGTCGTCGAAGCGGCGGCCGAAGTGCTCGAACGCGGCCTCGGTGTCGCCGGCCTGCCACGAGCCGATGACACGTTCACCGGCGCCGGTGATCAGCCACACCGTGCCGTCGGGGTCGACGCGGCCGAACGGGTGGGGATCGATGGAGGGCGGCGCGGCGACCGTCGGCGCCGGCCGACCGGGGCGGGGGACGGGGCGCGGCGATCCGGGCCGGGGAGCGGGTTTGGGGGTGGAGGTGTCCCCACCTGGCTCACTGGTCGTCATATCCGTTCCTCGTACCCTCCGCGCGGGGAACCCGCGCACCTGCCGCGCGACGCGGCGCCTGATAGCTCGAACGCTATTCAAGCAGGTCGCCCCTTCCTGCGGCCACGCCTTTCGCGATGCATTTGCCTAGGCTCTTCCCAACACAACGGGAGGTCGTCGATGGACAAGGCGGATATCGCCGCCCTGCTTGCCCTCGGCGCTGCGTTCTTCATCGCGATCGGCGACGTCATCCATCAGCGCTCGACGCACGAGGTGACCGACGAACCGGTCAGCCACGTCGACCTGTTCATACGGTTGCTGCGCGACCGCCAGTGGTGGCTGGGCAGCGCTGTCTCCGCGATCGGGTTCGCGCTGCAGGCCGCGGCTCTCGGTCTGGGTTCTGTGCTGCTGGTTCAGGCCCTGCTGGTCACGTCACTGCTGTTCGCGCTGCCGATCAATGCGCGATTGACACACCGGCGGGTGAGTCGCTGGGACTGGACCTGGGCCGCGCTGCTCGCCACCGCGGTCGCGGTCATCGTGACCGTCGGCAATCCGACGGCGGGGCACTCCCGGGCATCGTTGGAGACGTGGACGGCGGTGATCGCCGTGCTCGGCCCCGCGCTGGTGCTGTGTGTCGTGGGCGCACGGATCTGGTCGGGACCCGCCGGAGCGGTGCTGCTGGCAGTGGTGTCCGGCGCGCTGTGGGGCGTGTTCGCAGTGCTGACCAAGGGGGTGGTGGACCGCCTCGACGACGGTCTGTGGGCGCTGTTGCGCACGCCCGAGCTCTACATGTGGGCGTTCGTCGCCATCGCCGGCACAGCCTGGCAGCAGGCGTCGTTCCGCGCCGGGGCGCTGACCGCGTCGCTGCCGACCATGACCGTCACCGAGCCGGTCGTCGGGTCGGTGCTCGGCATCGTCGTGCTCGGCGAGACGTTGCGGCCGGGGGACGCCGGCTGGCTGACGCTGAGCGTCGCGGTGGCGGTGATGGTGCTCGCGACGGTCGCGCTGGCCCGCGGCGAGGCGGCCACTGCCACCAAGCAACCCATGTGAGATGACACCGGGTGGTGTCGGTGGCTCCTGGGATGCTCGCGGGTGCGATGAGCCGGCACACCACGGTGCAAGTTCTGCCTCGACCCGACCGTCGAGCTAGCACGAGGTGCTGGCCCGCATGCCGGCGCGGCACGGTTCGCGTTCAACCAATGCCTGCGCATGGTGAAAACGGCACTCACCCAAAGGAAAACCCGCCCACGCGGATGGCACCGACGTGGCTCGCATTGACGAGGCGCCCAAAGCGCTAGCCGCCGGGATGAAGCGGCAACGACGGCTGGCGAAATCGTTGACGCGCAAACAGAAAGGGTCATCCAATCGCCGCGACGCCGCAGCCAAGCTAGGGCGTCACTACCATCACGTCGCGAATGTGCGCCGGCATTTCCTGCCCCGGACCTCCAAGCATGGAGGCCGGCCCACCAATGCCCGCCGACGGGACAGCGCTGACCAGCACCCCATGTGTGCCGGTGAAACCAGCCCGGATGAAACGGGAACGGACGTTCACCGCGCACCAGCGGCCTGAACCGACGACGCCCGAGAAGCGGGGTACCGAACACTCAACAGAGTTGTTCGACACGCTTTAGTTTGGTGGCGTGCTGAGCGCCATCGCGATCATCCCTTCGGCACCTGTCATGGTCCCCGAACTGGCCGCAACCGCCGCAGAGGAACTGGCCGACCTGCGGGAGGCGGTCTACACCGCCGCGGGGTCGCTGCCGTCGAGGTGGATCGCCGTCGGTGTCGGTGCCGCCGACGCAGTGCTGGGACCGGACGGGGCAGGCACCTTCGCGGGCTACGGCGTCGACCGGCGGGTCACGCTGTCGCCCGGCGCCGCCGACGCACCCAGCGAACTGCCGCTGTGCGCGTTGATCGCGGGCTGGGTCCGCGGACAGACCAAGCCCGAGGCACGCGCAGAGGTGCGGGTGTACGCCGCCGATCACGACGTCAACGCCGCGCTGGCCCACGGTCGCCAGTTGCGCGCCGAGATCGACCAGGCGGTCGATCCGGTCGGCGTGCTCGTCGTCGCAGACGGCGCGCCCACGCTCACCCCGCCTGCGCCCGGCGGCTACGAACCCGACTCGATACCCGCGCAGGCCGCGCTCGACGACGCGCTCGCCGCCGGCGATGCCGCCGCGCTGACCCGGCTGCCCGACACCATCGTCGGCCGGGTCGCCTACCAGGTGCTGGCCGGGCTGATCAGGTATCCCGGATCCTCCTCACGTCCGGACCCAGCCCCGCGATCGGCCGAGGAGCTCTATCGCGGCGCGCCCTACGGCGTCGGCTACTTCGCCGGCGTCTGGCTTCCATGAGGCCCATGGCGATCATCGGCCCGACGGGCAGCGGGAAGTCGGCGTTGGCGCTGGACGTCGCCGAACGCATCGGCGGGGAGATCGTGAACGCCGACGCCATGCAGCTCTACCGCGGCATGGATATCGGCACCGCGAAGCTGTCGGTTTCCGAGCGTCGCGGCATCCCGCACCACCAACTCGATGTTCTCGACATCAGCGAGACGGCCACCGTTGCCCGCTACCAGCAGGCCGCGGCCGACGATATCGAGGCGATCGCCGCCCGCGGCGCCGTCCCCGTCGTCGTCGGCGGATCCATGTTGTACATCCAGTCGCTACTCGACGAGTGGTCATTCCCCGCAACCGACGCTGCCGTGCGCGCCAAATGGGAGGGCCGACTGGCCGAGATCGGCGTCGGCGCTTTGCACAAGGAACTCGCCAGCGTCGACGCCGACGCCGCTGCCTCGATCCTGCCGACCGACGGCAGGCGCATCGTGCGGGCGCTAGAGGTGATCGAGCTGACCGGGCGGCCTTTCGCCGCGTCGGCGCCGGTGGTCGGGACGCCCAGGTGGGACACCACGATCGTCGGATTGGATTGGGATACAGCGCTTCTCGATGAGCGGTTGGCCCAGCGGACGGACAAGATGTTCGCCGATGGCCTCGTCGGCGAGGTGAGGGCGCTACTGGGCCGCGGCCTGCGCGACGGCGTCACCGCGGCACGGGCATTGGGCTATGCCCAAGTGATCGCCGACCTCAAGGGCGGCGGGGACGGAACGGCCGCCCGCGACCCGACCTTCTTCGGCACCCGCCGCTATGTCCGCCGCCAGCGGTCGTGGTTCCGCCGCGATCACCGCATCGGGTGGCTCGACGGTGGCGCCCCCGACAATGTCGAGCGCACGCTGCGGATATGGCGGCACGTATCCTGAACCGGTGATGTTCGCCAAGGGCCACGGCACGCAGAACGACTTCGTGCTGTTGCCCGACCCCGATGGCCGGCTGTCGTTGACGACGGCCGCGGTGGCGGCGCTGTGCGACCGTCGGCGGGGTTTGGGCGCCGACGGTGTGTTGCGAGTGACGAGGGCACAGGCGGCGTTGGCCGCAGGCGTGTTCGAGCGGCTGCCCGAGGGTGTGGCCGCAGGCGATTGGTACATGGACTACCGCAACGCCGACGGCTCCATCGCGCAGATGTGCGGCAACGGGGTGCGGGTGTTCGCTCACTACTTGCGGGCAGCGGGGCTGGAGAGCCGCGACGAGTTCGTCGTCGGCTCGCTGGCCGGGCCTCGCCCGGTGGTGCTGCACGATTGGGACGACACCACCGCGGACGTCACGGTCGAAATGGGCAAGACCAACCAGCTCGGCACGGGTGAGGCGATCGTCGGCGGTCGGCCGTTCGCGGGGCTGGCCATCGACGTGGGCAACCCGCATCTGGCGTGCGTCGATCCCGACCTGACCGTCGACGAACTCGTGGCCCTCGACGTCGCCGCACCGGTGTCGTTCGATCGAACGCAATTCCCCGACGGGGTCAATGTCGAGGTGCTGACGGCGCCGCGCGGTGGATCGGTGTCGATGCGGGTTCATGAGAGGGGTGTCGGCGAAACCCGATCGTGTGGCACCGGAACCGTCGCCGCCGCCGTCGCGGCGCTGGCATTCGATGGCGCGACCACCGGCACGCTGCGGGTGTGTGTCCCCGGCGGTGAGGTCACCGTCGCGGTCACCGACGCCAGCAGCTACCTGCGCGGCCCATCGGTTCTGGTGGCGCGCGGCGAGATCTCGGAGGAATGGTGGCGCGTTGCGCAGCGTTAATTCGGGTGCACGAGCCGCCCTAGCCGTGCAAATCTGTTATTGCCTATGACTTATCCCGATTTTCCTCGCAACAACACACCCAGCGCGGGTGAGCTCGCCCTCGACGACCGCACGGCGTTACGCCGCGTGGCCGGTCTGTCGACGGAACTCGCCGACGTCTCCGAGGTCGAGTACCGGCAGCTGCGGCTGGAGCGCGTCGTGCTGGTCGGCGTGTGGACCGAAGGCAGCGCCGCCGACGCCGACGCCAGCATGGCCGAGCTCGCCGCCCTCGCCGAGACCGCCGGTTCGGAGGTGCTCGAAGGTCTCGTCCAGCGCCGCGATAAGCCGGATCCGTCGACCTACATCGGCTCAGGTAAGGCGCAGGAGCTGCGCGAGATCGTGCTGGCCACGGGTGCCGACACCGTCATCTGCGACGGCGAATTGAGCCCCGCGCAGCTCAATGCACTGGAGAAGGCGGTCAAGGTCAAGGTGATCGACCGCACTGCGCTGATTCTCGACATCTTCGCCCAGCACGCCACCAGCCGGGAAGGCAAGGCGCAGGTCTCGCTCGCACAGATGGAGTACATGCTGCCCAGGCTGCGCGGCTGGGGCGAATCGATGTCGCGGCAGGCCGGCGGGCGTGCGGGCGGCAGCGGTGGCGGCGTGGGTCTGCGCGGCCCCGGAGAGACCAAGATCGAGACCGACCGTCGTCGCATCCGCGAACGAATGTCCAAGCTGCGCCGCGAAATCAAGGCGATGAAGCAGGTCCGCGACACCCAGCGCAGCCGCAGGCTGGCCAGCGATGTGCCGTCGATCGCGATCGTCGGCTACACGAACGCAGGCAAGTCCAGCCTGCTCAATGCGCTGACCGGCGCGGGCGTACTGGTCGAGAACGCGTTATTCGCGACGCTCGATCCCACCACGCGCCGTGGGGAATTCGCGGACGGCCGGCGATTCGTGGTCACCGACACGGTGGGGTTCGTGCGGCATCTGCCGACCCAGCTGGTCGAGGCCTTCCGCTCCACGTTGGAGGAGGTCGTCGACGCCGACCTGCTGGTGCACGTTGTCGACGGATCCGACGTCAACCCGCTGGCGCAGATCAACGCGGTCCGGCAGGTCCTCAACGAGGTCATCGCCGACCACGAGAGTAAGCCGGCCCCAGAGCTGTTGGTGGTCAACAAGGTTGACGCGGCAGGCGGTCTGGCGATGGCTCAGCTGCGCCGGGCGCTACCGGATGCCGTCTTCGTCTCCGCGCGCACGGGCGACGGCCTGGAGCGGCTGCAGCAGCGGATGGCCGAGCTGATCACGCCCACCGACACCATGGTGGACGTGACGATCCCGTATGACCGCGGCGATCTCGTCAACCGCATGCACGCGGCTGGCCGGGTCGATGCCACCGAGCACACCGCCGACGGGACCAGGATCAAGGCGCGGGTGCCGATCCCGCTGGCGGCCAGCCTCCGCGAGTTCGCGACTTTCTAAGCGGACTACGAGGACAACAGGCCCTGGTCGATGAGCCAGGCGCGGGCGACAAGCGCGGGGTCCTCGCCATCGGTGTCGACTTTGGCGTTCAACGCCAGCATGACCTCGTTGGTCAGCTTCGGGTTGAGCTGGCCGAAGATCTCGGTCAACTCCGGGTGCGTGACCAGCAAGTCGGAGGTGATGACTTCGGTGAGGTTGTAGAGCGGGAAGAAATTCTTGTCGTCCTGGAGGACGCTTAGGTTCAGGCCCGGGATGCGACCGTCGGTGGTGAACACCTCACCGAAGTTGCAGTCTCCGTTGGCTGTTGCGGTGTAAATGACCCCGGTGTCCAGCGTCGTGACGCGGCCGAGTCCGTCCTTGGTCAAACCGTAGGCCTGCAGCATCGGCACGAAACCGTCGTTGCGGCTGGCGAACTCGCTCTCCACGCAGAACGTCAGGTTGGCCTTGCTGAGCCGCTTGAGGTCGGACAGCTTGGAGACCCCGAGCCGCTGGGCGGCCGACTCCCGGATCGCAAAGGCATAGGTGTTGTTCATCGGAGCGGGAGGCAGCCAGGTCAGGTTGTTGGCCTTGTCGGCGTCGTTGACGGCCCTCCACTGACCTACTTCGTCCTTGACGGGCTCTTCGTTCCCGAGGTAGTTGATCCACCCGGTGCCCGTGTACTCCGGCGAGACATTCGCGTCGCCGCTGAGCATCGCCTGGCGGACGCCGAAGCTGCCGGGGGTGTTGGTCATGTTGGTGACGTCGGCGCCGGCCACGCTGAGGATGGTCGAGAGCATGTTGCCGAGGATCAGCTGCTCGGTGAAGTCCTTCGCCGCGACGGTGATTTTGACCCCTTCGAGGGAGTCGTAGTGTCCGATGCTGCCCGGCTTCGCCTCGAGCACCGCCCCACTGGCCGAGCGCAGCCCGCACCCGGCGGCCAGGACGGCACACGCCAGAACTGCGAGCAGGCGACGGAGAGCGGTCATCGGCGATCAGAGTCCCTTTGGCGCGGCGACAATCTCCACGACGCGCGCCAACCAGTCGATGAACAATGCCAACGCCGCGACGAGAATCGCCCCGACAACGAGGGTCACCGTCTGCTGCAGCTTGATGCCGGTCGTGATCAGCTCCCCCAGCCCACCGGCCCCGGTGAACGACGCGAGGGCGGCGGTGCCGACGATGAGTACCAACGCGGTGCGGACGCCGGCGATGATCACCCGCAGCGCCAGGGGCAGCTCGACCCGCAACAGCGTCGAGAAGGCCGACATGCCCATCCCACGCGCCGCCTCCACCAGGCGAGAGTCGACCTCGTTAAGGCCCGTGACGGTGTTGGCGACGATGGGAAGGGCGCCGTACACGGTGAGCGCCACGACGGCGCCGACCGGTCCGATGCCGAACAACACGGCACCGAGTGCGATCAGCCCGATCGCTGGTGCAGCCTGGCCGAACCCGGCAACGGTGATGATCGGCTTCGAGAAGCGCCGCATCCGACCACGCGTCAGCACGACGCCGAGCGGCATCGCGACCGCACAGGTGAGCACCGTCGCGGCCAGACTGACGGTCATATGCTGGCGCAGCAACGTAAGCAACTGCGAGACGCCGAGCGACCGCTGCTCCGACTCCGACACATTCGCGACGTTGACATAGACGAGGGAACCGACCACGGCCACGACACAGACGAGCGGCTGAATCAGCCAGCGGCCCAGGCCAAGTCGGCGGGACTCGACCGCGGGTGCCGGGGTCTGACCCTCGACCTCGATTTGGGGCGCGATGAACGTCATGAAACAGTTTCCGACGAATCCGGTGCGCCGCGTATGTCGGCCATCGCGTCCATGATCGTCTCGACCCGAATCACTCCCTGATAGGCGTTACGGCGTCCGGTCACCACCACGACGCCATGTGACGAGGTGAGCATCGAGTCGAGCGCATCGTTGAGCGTCGAAGCGAGGTTCACGGACTCGAGTTGCTCGTCGCGGGGGACTGCGCGGAGTGACCCCGGATCCTGCAGCTCGTCGAGAGACATCCACCGTTGGGGTCGGTCCTGATCGTCGAGCACGATGACGTGCTCACGGTCGATGGACCGCGCCGCCCGGATCGCTTCGTCGGGGTTGCCGCCGATCCGGGCTACGGCGGCATCGTGCAGCTCGACGTCGCGGACCCGGGTCAACGTGAGCTGCTTGAGCGCGGCACCGCTGCCGACGAAGTCCCGGACGAAGTCGTCGGCTGGATCGGTGAGGATCTGCTCGGGGGTGTCGTACTGCACGATCTCGGCGCCGGCCCGCAGAATAGCGATCTTGTCACCGAGCTTGACCGCTTCGTCGAAGTCGTGCGTCACGAAGACGATGGTCTTGCGCAGCTCCTCCTGCAGGCGCAGCAGCTCGTCCTGCAGCCGTTGTCGGGTGATCGGGTCGACCGCGCCGAACGGCTCATCCATCAGGAGCACGGGCGGGTCCGCAGCCAACGCGCGTGCTACCCCAACGCGCTGCTGCTGGCCGCCGGATAGCTCGCGGGGATAGCGGTCGCGGTACTGACCGGGGTCGAGGCTGACCAGATCAAGCAGCTCGTCGACGGCCCTGGCGATCCGCTTCTTGTCCCACTTGAGCAGGCGCGGGACGATAGCGATGTTGTCGCCGACGGTGAGGTGAGGGAAGAGCCCGGCGCCCTGGATGACGTAGCCGATGTGGCGGCGCAGTTCGTCGGCGTCACGCCGGGTCACGTCGTCCTCGCCGATGAGAATGCGTCCGCTGCTCGGCTCGATCAGGCGGTTGATCATCTTCATCGTCGTGGTCTTGCCGCAACCCGAGGGGCCGACGAGCATCACGATCTCGCCTGCGGGGATCTCCAGGGTGATGTTGTCCACCGCAGGGGCGGATCGCGCGTCGTACCGCTTCGTCACGCCGTCCAGCAGGATGCGCGCACCGCCGACGCCAGCGGACCCTGCGGATTTGGCGGTGGACGACGCGGTCGTCGCCGATTCAGACACGAATCCCCCTTGGAGTGGTGAGGCGGGTGATGATGTTGAGCACGGTATCCAAGATGACTGCCAGGATCAGGATGCCGATGGTGCCGGCCACGATCGAGTTGGTCGCATTGGCGCCGCCGGTACGGGAGATCCCCGAGAAAATGTAGCCACCGAGCCCGGGGCCGAGGGCGAACGCCGCGATGGCGGCGATACCCATCAACATCTGTGCCGACACCCGGACGCCGGTCATGATCACGGGCCAGGCCAGTGGCAGCTCGAGGCGCACCAGTGTGGTGAGCCGGCTCATTCCCATTCCGCGCGCCGACTCGACGAGCGTCCTGTCGACGCCCGTGAGACCGACCACGACGTTGCGCAGTATGGGGAAGAACCCGAAGAACACCAGCATGATCACCGACGGCAAGACGCCGATGCCGACGATGCCCACCAGCACGCCGAGCAAGGCGTATGACGGGATGGTCAGGCCGACAGCGGTGAGCGTGTTGCCGAAAGCCAGGCCCCACGGCGAGCGGTAGATGAGCACGCCGACGAGGAGGGCGAATGCGGTCGCGAGGGCGAGCGTTTGTACCACGAGGCTCATGTGCTGATACGCGAGGAATGACAGGACTGCCCAGCGGTCTTGGACGAACTCGACGAAACCCATGAGTTAGGAGATCCTCCCGGATGCAGGCTCACGCTACTCGCAGGTCGCCGTCGCCGAGCGTGCTCGACGGGCGGCATGCCGGACGATGTTTACCTGATCGCACGGCCAAAGAGCGAGTGGCCGTGACCAGCATGGTGTCCCTCCGGCCGTTCCGGCGGGAGTTCTTGCTACCGACCAAGCTCACCGACGACGAGCTGCGCCGAATCAGCGCACCAACGACCGTCCTGCTCGGCGACCGAGAAGTCATCTACGCCGGCGGACCGCAAGCCGCTCTTGCGCGCTCGCAGACGCTCATTCCCAACGTGCATGCCCTCATTCTCCCGAGTGCCGGCCACATTCTGACGCTCGACGCTCCAGACGTCGTTGTTACCGAGATAAAGGCGCGCTGACCTGAATCCACTCATGACCCGCTGCGCCCAGGAAAACAGGTAGTGCACTACGCGCGACGACTAGGGCGCGTCGGCACATCATCTACAGCATGTGTGGACTTCATTCTGTTGCGAGTTTCGCGCGGTCGACGCGGTTGCTGCGGCCCGCTCAGTTCGGCGTCACCCCGACAGACGCCACCGCGGGTCGGCCCGCCACATCCGCTCAGCCCTGCGATTCATCGCAGAACGATGGCGTACGAATCTGCCCTCCCGCGCAGTCGCGTTGCTGACGCGGTACTCACGCCACATCGAAGACGTGGTCGCTCGGAGCGGCTATGACCTGCTGCGCCAGTTGTGCTTTCAGCCCGTCCAGCCGCCGCTCCTGCGCATCGGTGCGGTTCTCGGTCCGCGCCAGGTCGATGAACTCGTCTGTGACGAAGCCGTCGCGCAGCAGCAGGGTCGCGGTGCGGCCGCCGACCTCGACCATGAACACGAAGTCCTCTCGTAGGCGGCCGAGGTCCGACCTGACGAGCGTGCGGTCGACGACGTAGCGGCCGTCGGAGGCAGTACGCGTCACCACCTCGAAACCGTCACGCGCGCCGGGACCACGAAACGCGGTGCGCACCTTGATCGAACGACGTTCGGGTGGCACGTCGGGGGAGAGCATCGCGAACGCCCGCTGCATGACCTTGAATGCCATGGCCACTCCGGCGGGTGAGTGGACGCCGTGGTAGCGAATCAGGTCGTCGAACGTGAACGTGATTGTCCGACCACGCTCTTCGACGGTTAGCGCCTCGGTCATCGGTCGACGATCACCGGAGGCTGATGTGCGCGAACCGGCGGCAATGGCCCGGTGAACTTCTCCACCTGCACCAGGACATGCGCACCGGTGCAGCCGCGCGCCAACGACGATGTGCCGACGTCGTCGGTCAAAACGTTGGGGTTGCCGTGCACACAGATGGCGTCGGGATCGGCGGCGTCGGCCGGGTCATACCACGCGCCGGTCGACAGTTGCACAACGTCGGGGCGCAGCCGGTCGTCGACCACCACGCCTGCCAGGCAGGCGCCGCGATCGTTGAAAACTCTCGCAACATCGCCATCGGCCAGTCCGCGAGCCGCGGCGTCGACCGGGTTCATCCGGATCGGTTCGCGCCCTTGCACTTTCGAATCCTGGCTGACCGCCCCGATATCCAGCTGGCTGTGTAGCCGCGTCGCCGGTTGGTTGGCCAGCAAGTGCAGCGGATAGCGCGCCGCGCGCGGGCCGCCGAGCCACTCGCTCGGCTCAAACCACGTCGGGTGACCGGCGCAGTCGTCGTAGCGGAACCCGTCGATGTCGGCGGAGAAGATCTCGATGCGGCCGCTGGGCGTGTTGAGGCGGTGGCCTTGCGGATCGGCGCGGAAGTCGGCCAGCAGCGTGAGCCCGTCTTCGGTGGGCAGCCGCAACCGCCCCTGCCGCCAGAACTCGTCGAATGTCGGCACCGCGAAATCCAGTTCGGCGGCCCACTTGCCGTACATGTGCGCGAGCCACTGCCGCGCGGTGCGGCCTTCGGTGAACTGCTCGCCGAACCCGAGCGCCTCGGCCAGTGCTGCGAATGTCGTGTAGTCATCGCGGGATTTCTCGTACGGCTCGGTGAGCTTCGGCATGGCCATCAGTAGCGGGTCGTTGCGGGAACCGGAGTAGTCGTCGCGCTCGAATGCGGTGGTCGACGGCACCACGATGTCGGAGTGCTTGGCCATCGCCGTCCAGTACGGGTCATGCACCACTACGGTGTCGACGCGGCCGAGCGCCCGTCGCAGCCGGGGAATGTTCTGGTGGTGGTGGAACGGATTACCGCCGGCCCAATAGACCAGCTTGATGTTGGGGTAGGTCAGCCGACGCCCGTTGTAGTCGAACGGCTCGCCGGGGTGCAGCAGCATGTCGCTGATCGCCGCGACGGGGATGAACGTCTGGACGGGGTTGAGGCCTTGCGGCAGTGACGGCAACCGGCAACGCAGCGGTGGCAGCCCCGGCTCGTTCATCGATCCGTAGCCGTGCCCGAAACCTCCTCCGGGAAGGCCGATCTGGCCCAGCATCGCCGCAAGGGTGAGGCCCATCCACGGCGCCTGCTCACCGTGCCGGATCCGCTGCAGCGACCAGCTGACGGTGACGATCGTGCGCTCCGCCGCCATCCGCCGCGCCAGCGCGGTCAGATCGTCGGCGGCTAGTCCGCAGATCTTCGACGCCCACTGCGGTGACTTCGCGACGCCGTCGTCGACACCGAGCAGGTAGCGCTCGAAGCGGTCGTAGCCGGTGCAGTAGGTGTCCAGGAAATCCCGGTCGGCCAGCGATTCCGTGGCCAGCACGTAAGCCAGCGCCAGCATGATCGCCACGTCGGTGCCAGGCACCGGCGCATGCCATTCGCAGTCGCCATCGACATCGTCGCGCAGCGGCGAGAACGACACGAGGCGTCCATCGCGGTCCCGGAACCGTCGCAACGCGTCTCGCGCCGGGTGGCCGGTAGTACCACCGTGATTGATACCCGTGTTCTTCAGACCCAAGCCGCCGAAGCACACCAGCAGATCGGTGTGTTCGACGATGACCTCCCACGACGTGGACCGCTCGAACAGGTCGTCGTGCGTCCCAACCACCCGCGGCATGATGACTCCGGTCGCGCCGAGACTGTAGGAGTGCCGCGAAAATGTATATCCGCCAAGCAGTTTGAGGAATCTGTGCACCTGGCTCTGTGCGTGATGGAACCGGCCCGCACTGGCCCACCCGTACGAGCCGCCGTAGATCGCCTCATTGCCGTGGGTGTCGACGACGCGCCGCAGCTCGCCGGCAAGGAGTTCGGTGAGCTCCTCCCACGACACTGCGACGAACTCGTCGGCGCCGCGCCGCGTGCTCGGGCCGGGTCCGTCGCGCAGCCAGCCGCGTCGCACTGCAGGTGTGGCGACACGCGCGGGATGCCGAATAGCGCCTGGCAGGTTGCCGAGAAGCGGTGACGGGTCGGTGTCGCCGTCCAGCGGTGTCACCGAAGCGATGTCGCCGGATTCGATGCCCGCCGAGAATGCGCCCCAGTGGGTCAGGCTCGTCGGGGCAAGGGGCATGTCGCGAGTCTAGAACCGGCACACGCGCTTTCTTCGTCCGACGATGCCCGCCCCTCGACCAACCATCCGGTTGGATGGGGTAGCTTGGGGCGGTAACAGCCCGTACCAGTCCTTGGAGGTCAGCCATGGGCAGCGTCGTCAAATACGACCGCACCCTGTTCGAGCCCGAGCACGATCTGTTCCGCGAGTCCTATCGCACGTTCCTGGATCGGCACGCCGCGCCCTATCACGAGCAGTGGGAACAGGAGAAGATCGTCGACCGCGGTGTCTGGCTGGAGGCCGGTAAGCAGGGCTTTCTCGGTATGGCAGTGCCGGAGGAATACGGCGGTGGCGGTAATCCCGACTTCCGCTACAACGTGATCGTCAACGAGGAAACCGTTGCGGGGCGCTACAGCGGGATCGGCTTCGGTCTGCACAACGACGTCGTACTGCCGTACTTGCTGCGGCTGGCCAATGAGGAGCAAAAGCAGCGCTGGCTGCCGCATTTCTGCACCGGAGAGACCATCACCGCGATCGCAATGACCGAGCCGGGCACCGGAAGCGACCTACAGGGCATCAAGACGAGGGCCGTCAAAGAGGGCGACCACTACGTGCTCAATGGCGCGAAGACGTTCATCACCAACGGCATCAATGCCGACCTGGTGATCGTCGTGGCGCAGACCGATCCGGACAAGGGCGCGATGGGCTTCTCATTGCTGGTCGTCGAGCGGGGCATGGAAGGTTTCGAGCGTGGCCGCAAGCTCGACAAGATCGGCCTCGACGCCCAGGACACCGCCGAGCTGTCGTTCACCGATGTCAAAGTTCCCGCTGAAAACCTGCTCGGCGAGGAGGGCTCGGGGTTCATCTACCTGATGCAGAATCTGCCGCAGGAACGTATCGGCATCGCCGTGATGGCGGCCGCAGCGATGGAGAACGTGCTCGAAGAGACCCTGCAATACACCAAGGAGCGCAAGGCATTCGGCCGCCCGATCGGCAGCCAGCAGAACAGCCGGTTCCTGCTGGCCGAGCTGTCGACCGAGGCCACCGTGGTGCGGATGATGGTCGACGAGTTCCTGAAGCTGCATCTCGAGGAGAAACTCACCGCCGAGCAGGCCGCGATGGCGAAGTGGTACTCGACCGAGAAGCAGGTCTATTTGATCGACCGCTGCCTGCAGTTGCACGGCGGCTACGGCTACATGCGTGAGTATCCGGTCGCGCGGGCGTATCTCGACGCGCGCGTGCAGACCATCTACGGCGGCACGACCGAGATCATGAAGGAGATCATCGGCCGCAGCATGGGCGTCTAGCTCCTACTGCAGCTCGATCTGGCCGCGGTCGCACGGCAAACCCGGCTTGGGCTACGGGGAGCAGGCGGCACGCCCGGGACCCGCTGCAACGCGGGTAGCGGCGGCAGCACGGGCTCGGCTGGCAACCCTGGCGCCGACGGTCGCGGCGGGTCCAGTCGACGCCGACCCCGATTTCTGAACCCCACAGGCAGGCTCACTCGTTTCAACGCGGCGGCGCGCCGTGCGCGAGGTTGCGCTGTATTGGCGACATGCCTTCGTTATCGTCGTTTGACATAGTCACGAACGCGATACTCCAGGTGGCTAGTCGGATGACGAAACGGGGCATGGTGCAAAGCGGGCTGATCGGGCGTACGACAATCGGCCTATTGAGTGCTGCGATGTTCATCCTTTTCGCCCCCGCCGCGGTGGCCACCCCAGATTCCGACGCCGACGCTGCGATCAGCGCGGCGTGGGACGCCGGCGGCGGCGCTGAC
Organism: uncultured Actinomycetota bacterium; assembly: GCA_963770305.1. Lineage (GTDB taxonomy): Bacteria > Actinomycetota > Actinomycetes > Mycobacteriales > Mycobacteriaceae > Mycobacterium. The sequence continues at coordinate 63,880 of CAVYPB010000018.1, read as the reverse complement.
GGTCCACTCGGGCCCAAGGACGGCGGGGTCTACGCAGTAGGTGAGGGGTTCGGCCAGAACTTCGCCGGCGGCAAGATCTTCTTCACCCCCGCCACCGGTGCCCACATCATGACCGGCCTGATCCTGGCGAAATACGAGTCGCTTGGCGGGCCTGCCGACAGTGACCTCGGTTTTCCCACCATTGACGAGGGGGCCGGACGCGCTCCGGATAGCCGCAACACCACGTTCAGCGCCGCCGACAAGCCCGTCATCTTCTGGACCCCCGACACCGGCGCCCGGGTGGTTCGCGGGCCAATCAACGCCGCGTGGGACAAACTCGGCGGCTCGGCGGGAGCGCTCGGCGTGCCTGCCGAGGACGAGACGTACGGTGGCGCCGTCGTCACGCAGAAGTTCACCGGTGGCGAGTTGTCGTACGACACGAAGGCCAAGACGTTCACCACGGTCCCACCCGATCTTGCAGGGCAGCTGTCGGGCCTCGACATACCGGACGACCCGACGTCGGCCATCAACGCGGCGCGCCGCGCGGCCGGCGGAGCGCTGGGCCCGCTCGGTGCCGCGCAGGGGCCGCCCTATCCGATCGGGCGGGGCGGCCTCGGGCAGAACTTCGCCGGCGGCAAGATCTTCTACAGCCCGGACACGGGCGCGAACGTCGTCACCGGCCAGGTGCTCGCCAAATACGAGAGCGTTGGTGGTCCCGGGGGCGATCTGGGCTTCCCGACGACTAGCGAGGTCGACGGCGGCCTCGCCGGCGAGAGCCGGATGAGTAGCTTTGCCGCCGAAGACAAGCCGGTCATCTTCTGGACGCCCGATTACGGCGCGGTTATCGTGCGGGGCGCGATGAACGCCGCGTGGCAGAAGCTGGGCGGTGCGACGGGCACGCTCGCTGCACCGATGGCCGATCAGACCGAGAGCGGGGACATCATCACCCAACGCTTCAGCGGCGGCGTGATCTCCTGGAACCGGGTCAAGAACACCTTCAGCTCCGAGCCGCCGAACCTCGCCTCTCAGCTGTCCGGCCTCCAGGTTCCTGGACAGGAGCAGCCCAAGGCATCCAGCAACCCGCAGGCCTCGAATACCAACGGTAAGAAGTGGCTTGCATGGAGCTGGTGGTGGCTTCTCGCGATCGTTCCTGTCGTGCTGCTCGCCGGGCTGGTGACCTTTGCGTCGCTGCGCAACCGTCGGCGCACAACGGACGACCTGCTCGGGGCCGACGACGCGGGGCCGGTGTTCGGCACGCCGCCCGGCTACGGCGCGGCGAGCGCCGAGCACGAGCCTGCCGATGACCATGGCGCGGACCTCTTCGACGATCGTTACTCGCGGGAGGGCCCGGGATCGCCGCCCTCTGCATCAGCGGGCCGTGACCATCTGCCGGCATCGAGCAGCCTCTGGGGTTCGCCCGACCACGCCGACGAAGCGGACACGTCGCAGCCCATTGCGGTGCAACAGGATCAAGCGGAAGAGGAAGAAGACCCCGACAAAGTCGATACGGCGCCCACACGTATCGAGCACGACCCGCTGACCGACACCGGACGCCACGCCCGGATTGTGATCGACGAACCTGCGCCGAACGGCACCGCATTGCGCCTGCCGCTCGACGACCCGAGCCAGGCACCGGAGGGCTATCCGATCAAGGCGGACATCAAGTCCGGGCTCTACTGGGCGCCAGGGAGTTCACTCTACGACGACGCGCACGCCGAAATCTGGTTCGTCAGTGAAGAAATCGCTCGCACTAACGGATTCGTACGGGCAGATTAGCCGAACGCCCGGATGTCGGAGCATCGCTGGGGCGGCGCGAGGAATTCGCCGCTAAATCTTGCGAATGACCGTGACGACCTTGCCGAGCACCGCGGCATCGTTGCCGGGGATCGGATCGAACGCCCGGTTATGCGGCATCAGCCACACCTGACCGCGAGTCCGCTTGAACGTTTTCACTGTGGCTTCGCCGTCGATCATGGCCGCCACGATGTCGCCGTTGTCGGCCACGTTCTGCTGACGCACGACCACCCAGTCGCCGTCACAGATGGCCGCATCGACCATGGAGTCACCGACCACCTTGAGCAGGAACAGCGAACCCTCGCCGACCAGCTCCTTCGGCAGCGGGAAGACGTCCTCGACGGCCTCCTCGGCCAGGATCGGGCCGCCGGCTGCGATGCGGCCCAGCACCGGCACGAAGGTGGGCTCCGGTAGCGCGTCGGAGCCCGCCACGTCGGTGGCGACGATCGGCCTTACGACCTCTTCGGAGCCGCGCACGTCGACGGCGCGCGGCCGGTTGGGGTCGCGGCGTAAATAGCCCTTGCGTTCCAGCGTGCGCAGCTGATGAGCCACCGACGACGTCGATGTCAGGCCGACCGCATCGCCGATCTCCCTGATGCTCGGTGGATAGCCGCGACTGGTCACCGAGGCGCGAATGACGTCCAGGATGGTGCGCTGACGCTCGGTGAGACCCGCCCGGGTGCCGCTGCTGTCTTCGCTCATGGCGCCGAATGTAGTCCGTGCCGATCCAATAATCAAACATGTGTTCGAGGCGTGTCGCATCTCGAAGTCGTCCGGATCACGCTGCCGAGACTTGTCGGTGGGCTGCCCTATCGTTTGGCAACAGTTCGATCACATGTTCTATAAATCGAACAGGTGAGCGAGTACATTCGAACACAAGAGCGAAAAACGACGAAGCGGAAGGCAGACAGATGACGATCCTCGACACCCGAGAATTCCAGGCAGTGCCTACGAACAAGCCCGTGGTCAGGCCCATCCGGCGGCGGCCGCGGTCGAACCGGCCTGCCGTCGCGCCGATGCGCTACCGCGGCACCGGCGTGCTGATGTCGCGGGCGCCGCATCGCCGGCGGCCCATCACCCCCGCGACCACGGTGGTGCTCGCTCTCATCGCGTCGGCGATCACAGTGTGGCTCGGACTGGTCGCCCAGTTCGGCGGGGTGACCGGAGTCGATGTGCCGATGCCGGACCGGCTGGCCGTGATCCAGGTGCAGACGGGGGAGACGCTGCAGCAGGTCGCCCACCGGGTCGCCCCCGACGCGCCGGTCGGCCAGGTCGTCGAGCGTATCCGTGAGCTCAACCAGCTCGACTCGGTGGCGCTTGACGCCGGTCAGACGCTCATCGCGCCCATCGCGTGACGGAGCGCCGTGAGCGGTGAAAGATATTGCCGCACAACGGCTCCGGCAGACGCATCGGCAACACGTGTCCCAATCGCACCGGCGCAGGGCCTCCCCGTCGGCACGCAGGTACGCTCGAAGAGATTCGAGGTAGTTGTATGTCGTCGCGGCGAAGGAGCGGTGATGCACTGTCCGTTCTGCCGTCATCCCGATTCCCGGGTGGTGGACTCCCGCGAAACCGACGAGGGCCAGGCGATCCGGCGGCGCAGATCATGCCCAGAGTGCGGTAGGCGGTTCACCACGGTGGAGACCGCGGTGCTGGCCGTCGTTAAACGCAGCGGGGTCACCGAGCCGTTCAGCCGCGAAAAGGTCATCAATGGTGTGCGGCGGGCCTGTCAGGGGCGACAGGTCGACGACGACGCCTTGAATCTGCTCGCCCAGCAGGTGGAGGACACCGTACGGGCCACTGGCTCACCCGAGGTGCCCAGCCATGAGGTCGGGCTGGCGATCCTGGGCCCGCTGCGCGAACTCGACGAGGTGGCCTACCTGCGGTTCGCCTCTGTCTACCGGTCGTTCTCGTCGGCAGAGGATTTCGAGCGGGAGATCGAAGCGCTGCGCGCACACCGCGACGTTCCCGCGCAGAGCTGAGCCGCGGGACGGCCCTCAGTCGATCTGCGTGATCCCGTCGCTCACCACGCGGCCAGCGATGCGGACCCAGCCCTCAGGGCTCCACCGGGTATGGATCACCGAGCCCTTACCCTGCACGATGGTCAGGTCGCGGCTGAGGTAGTCGGTGATTCGAACCGCGGCCGCTCCGGTCGCCTCGTCCTCGGGCACTCCCAGGTTCGCCGCGAACATCCGGGCCCGCAGCACGCCCTGATCGCGGTCGCTCCACGTCCACAGGTAGTTCTGGATGTCGTCGGGATAGGCATCCGGGTCCGCGGCGAAGAGTTCGTCGGTCGACTCGAGGTCATAGATCGCAAATTCCGGCGCCCACTCCGCGCGCGCGCTGACCGCGGTGAGGTTGTCGTCGTAGGTGACCTGCACGATCCCCGCCGGCACCTGCAGCGTATTGACGGGGGTGCCGCGGTCGCGCAGCCACCACGACGCACCCACCGTCGGATGTCCGGCGAACGGCAATTCGGTCGCCGGCGTGTAGATGCGCGCATGTGCGGTGCTGGCTCCGGGCTCGGGCACATCGATGAATATCGTTTCGCTGTAACCCAATCGGGTGGCGATTCGCTGATGATCGCTGGGGTCCACCGTGTTCGCTTCCACGACGCCAAGGGGGTTGCCGAACTTGCCGTCCCGGTCGGTGAACACGCGCAACACGGTCACGTCGATGGCCATGGGCCGATGCTACGTGGTGACGCCGCAGCGACGGTCAGGTGGCGCTGCGCTCGTCGGCACCCATCGCGTCGAGCACGGCGACACGAGTGTCGACCGGGCCGGAGATAGCGCCTTCACTGATGCCGGCGCGCAGCAGATCGCGAAGATATTCCTGGTCGTACACGGCGGGTTCGGTCGAATCGATGAACTTCTCCACGACCTCGACGAAGCGGTCCGGATCGTCGTGGAACGGGAAATGGCCGGACCCTTCGAAGATCTCCAACTGCGAACCGGGCATTGCGGAGTGCGCCATCTTGGCGTGGCTCACCGGTATGACCGAATCCCGGGCACCCCAAATCAATTGCACCGGAACGGATTGCGTCAAGTAACATCGATCCAGCATGGTGACCACCTGGCCGCGCCAGTCAACGACCGCACGCAGCGTTCGAGCGAACGCCGACGATGCGGTCGGCTCGGGCAGGTCCGCCAGGATCCGCAGCACGTCGGGTAGGTCCCGGCCCAATCCGGTCGATCCGATCAAGCCGCCGGCCAGCCGACCGACGATCTGCAGGGCCGGGATCACCATCGGCAGACGCAGCAGGGCCAGCGCCTCGCTGCCCATCGGCAATGAGGCGATACGCAGCGCAACGTTGACGTCCTTGGTCACCCCGCCGGCGCCCACCAGGATCAGCCGATCGACCAATTGCGGGAACTGATAAGCGAATTGCATCGCCACCCCGCCGCCGAGCGAATGACCGATCACCGTGACGTGGTCGATGTCGAGGACGGACAGCAGGTCGCGCATCCCGTTGGCGTAGGCGGCGACCGAGTAGTCGGCGCGCGGCTTGTCGGACTTGCCGTGGCCCAGCAGATCGGGGGCGATGACGGTGAAGCGTTGCGCCAGCTTGCTCTGAACCGTGCTCCACGTGGTGGAGTTGTCACCGATCCCGTGGATCAGCAGGATCGCCGGACCCGAACCGGCCACCCGGAACGCACGCCGGTATCCGTGGATGGTGCGGAACTGCAGCGAGGGCGTCAGCTCCCGCACGGTGCGCAGGTTGGGCTTTCGCTTCGTCATATCGCCAACTTCGTTGGCGGCGGCATTTGAGCCACCTGCGTCGTCGCCGTCATGTTCGCCAACTTCGTCGTCGGGCCAGGTGAGGGCAGCTAGTTGTTGTCGTCCTCTTTGAACTTGTCACCGTCCTGCTGTGCGAGGAACCGCTCGAACTCGGCGCCGAGTTCGTCTCCGCTGGGTAGATCCTCATCGCGTGCCAGCAGTGACCGGTTCTCCTGAGCGGTGACGAACGCATCGTACTGTCGCTCCAGTGCCGCCACCACTTGAGCGACTTCGCTGCTTGCCTCGACCTGTTCGTTGATCTTGTCGTGCACCTCGGCGGCGGATTGCGTCAGCGCGGCCAGCGGGATCTGCAGCGAGCCGCTCCTGGCGACCTCGGCCAACAGCGCCTCGGCGGCCGAGGGGTAGTCGGTCTGAGCCAGATAGTGCGGAACGTGCACGGTGAAGCCCACCACCTCATGGCCGTGCTGGGCCATCCGGAACTCCAGCAGGTTCGACACGCTGCCGGGCACCTGCACTTCACCCACCCACGGCGTGTGATCGGCGATGAGCTGCTTGTCGTTGGCATGCGCCGTCATCGTGATCGGGCGGGTGTGCGGCACCGCCATGGGGATGGTGCCGAGGCCGATCACCCGACGCACGCCCAGCCGTTCGGCCAGCAGCCGCACGGCGGTGATGAACCGCTCCCAGCGCAGGTCCGGCTCTAGGCCTGCGAGCAGCAGAAACGGTGTTCCGACGCTGTCGTGCAGGGCGTAGAGGTTGAGCTCGGGTTCCTCGTAGTGCGTGAAGTGGTCGGTCTTGAACGTCATCAACGGCCGCCGCGACCGGTAGTCCAGCAATTCGTCGATGGCGAACGATGCCACCAGCTCAATGTCCAGAGTGTTCTTCAGGTGCTGAGCGGAAAGCCGGATGGCGTGGCCCGCGTCCGAAAAACCCTCCAGGGCGTGGATCAGCACCGGACCGCGGCCGTCCGCGGAGGACAACTGCGGCGCGGGGAACTCCAGCTCGTACATCCCGGTCTGCTCCGGTTGGTACTGCTGCTCTGAGTTATCGGCGTTATCAGCCATTGCCTCGCCTCCTGGCACCTAGTGTCGCGCATTTCGCGGAAGATGCGATTGCGGCCCACCCATTTGTTCGAACACAACACCGCCGACGTCGCATTCCACCCGGGGTGCCCGATGTCAGGAGCGCTCCCCTCGCAAGCTGGGGACCCCAGAACCAGCCCGGCAAAATGTTTGCCCACTGGCGGACGGGGGATGGTCGAGGCGCCGGCAGCGGTGTTCGGGCAAGATCGGTGGTCATGCGCTTCTCCGCCGCCGGCCCGACCGTCCTGGCAACCGGACTGATGGTCGCCTTGACCTCGGCATGCGCGAATCACCCGCCGGTGGAGCAGGCCGCGACCGTCGCACCCAAGGTGCCGCCCACCGCACAGCGGGTGCCGCCCGATCCGAAGGTGGGCGCGGTGTTCCTGGGCGGAGGCTCCCTGCACACCTGCACCGGCGCGGTGCTGCACTCGGCCGCGGGTGATCTGATCCTGACCGCCGCGCATTGCGTGGCCGAAGGTGTCGACGCCACGTTCGTTGCGGGTCTCAATGACACCGCCGCACCCGAGGACGTCTGGCACCTCGACGCGGTCTACCTCGACCCGCGCTGGGTGCAGAATCAGGATCCGTTGGCCGACTTCGCCATCGCGCGGGTGAGCCGCGACACTGGCGGAACGGTCGAGGCACAGGCCGGCGGGGGTCTGACGCTCGGACCCGCCCCGAAACAGGGCACGGTCGTCACGGTCACCGGCTACGGGATGGGCGTCGGCGGCGGCCCGATCGGCTGCCGGACGGCAACGGCGGCGTCGACGAAAGGCTTTCCGGTGCTGGACTGCGCAGAGTTGGTCGACGGCCTGTCGGGCGCGCCGTGGATCGACGGCTTGACGGTCACCGGCCTGATCGGCGGGCTTGACGGTGGCGGCTGCGCAGACGAAAGTGTCTCCTACTCACCGCCTTTCGACGATGCCATCACGCGGTTGCTTGCCCGCGCCGAGGCCGGTGGCCCGGCCGACGACGCACCGACGACGGTATTCGACGACGACTGCGACTAGGTGCGGAACTGGTTCAGGGCACGGAGCTTGTTCATCACGTCCAGCGCAGCGACCTTGTAGGCCTCCGAGAATGTCGGGTAGTTGAAGACGGCGTCGACCAGGTATTCGACCGTGCCGCCGCAGCCCATCACCGCCTGGCCGATGTGCACCATCTCGGTGGCACTGGTGCCGAAGATATGCACGCCGAGCAGCTTGAGACTCTCGGTGTGCACCAGCAGCTTGAGCATGCCGTAGGAGTCGCCTGCGATCTGTCCGCGCGCCAGCTCGCGGTACCGTGACACCCCGACCTCGTAGGGGATCGCGTTCTTGGTCAGGTCGACTTCGGTGGCGCCGACGTAGGACACCTCGGGGATGGAGTAGATACCGATCGGCTGCAGGTCGGTCATGCCTTTCGCCGGTTCGCCGAACGCGTGGTATGCGGCCAGCCGGCCCTGGTCCATCGACGTGGCGGCCAGTGCGGGGAAGCCGATCACGTCGCCGACGGCGTAGATGTGGTCGACCTTCGTCTGGAACTGGCTGTCGACGACGATTCTTCCGCGGTTGTCGGTTTCGAGGCCGGCGTTGGCCAGGTCCAGGTGTTCGGTCTGGCCCTGACGGCCCGCCGAATACATCACGGTCTCGGCGGGAATCTGCTTGCCGCTGGCCAATGTGGTGACCGTGCCCGCGGCGCCGACGTCGACGGCGGTCACCTCCTCGCCGAAGCGGAACGTGACCGCCAGGTCGCGCAGGTGGAACTTGAGCGCCTCGATGATCTCCGGGTCGCAGAACTCCAGCATGTTGTCGCGCTTCTCGACGACGGTGACCTTGGTGCCAAGGGCGGCGAACATCGACGCGTACTCGATGCCGATGACGCCGGCCCCAACCACGACCATCGTGGTCGGCAGTGACTTCAGGTCGAGGATGCCGTCGGAGTCCAGCACCCGGTCCTCGTCGAACTCGACGCCGGTGGGCCGGGCCGGCTTGGTGCCCGTGGCGATCACGATGTATTCGCCTCGGACGGTTGTTCTTTCACCGCGGGTCTGGTCATCGACACACACGGTGTGCTCGTCGAGGAACCGGGCGTGCCCGGTGTGGAGGTCGACCCGGTTGCGCATGAGCTGATTGCGCACGACGTCCTGCTCCTTGGTGATGACATGCGTGGTGCGGGCCAACAGGTCGGCGGGGGTGATCTTTTCCTTGACGCGGTAGCTGGCGCCGTACAGCTCGCGCTGGCTCATGCCGGTGAGATAGACAACCGCCTCACGCAGCGTCTTGGACGGAATGGTTCCGGTGTTCACGCAAACACCGCCGAGCATCCTTCCCCGCTCCACGACCGCGACCGTCTTGCCGAGCTTCGCCGCCGCGATCGCGGCCTTCTGGCCGCCCGGACCCGAACCGATGACGACGAGGTCGTACTCCAGCATGGAACCCATGGCAAAAGGTCTACGCCGGTTGGCGCGATCTTGCACGCCGACCACATCAATAAGGCGTGAACAATTCCGGCGGTGGCGCGCCTGGCCGGCCAATGGGGCGGCCGGTGAGACGATGAACCAAATGGTCAGCACACTCTCGCGGTGCTTGCGTGGCTGCGCGCTTGCCATCGCGGCGGTGGTGCTGTTTACGGGCTGCGCCCGTGTGATCCTCGGCACAGTTCATCCGGTGGCGCCCCGAGCCGAATCTGCTCGGATTCCAGTGGCGGACTTACTGATCGAACCTGGACAGTTTCCCGCGCGCCATCCCGCCGTCGTGCTCGACGCCACGGCGGTGTATCAGGCGCTGCAGGACGTCGACGGGATCGCCGCAGCCTCAGTCGTGACCCCGCGGCAATGCACGCCCCCACCGCGGGCGCCACAGGACACCGCTGCCCTGCGGGGCATCGACAGCCAGGACGCCAGCAGCCTCATCGTCACGGTGACACGGCCGGCTGCGCCAGTGCGTGACCGGGCCGAGCAGCTAACCAGGTGTCCGTCGTTCACCGCTGTCCGTGGCCGGGACGCATCCGCGGTCACCGTGACCGTCCTGCCCGCGCCGCCGGTGGACGCCGACGGCACCTACGCCGTAGACCAGACCGTCACGGCCCAGCCATCGGGGTCGATGCGCAGGACGTTGACGCTGGCCGCGCAGATCGGCGACGTGCGCGTCAGCGCCACCTGGCTTCACGAGGGGTCAAAGGAAACCACGCCTGACGTCGCCCCGGACACCCAGGCGTTGGACACGCTGCTCACCGACGCGGTGCTCAAGGTGCGCCGCATCGGCGGCCCTTAGTTCGTCCCCAGTCGCGAGTTCATCCCCAGGCGCCGGCTGACGGCGCTTGCTGCGGCCGTTTCCGACGGTGCCGGTTGCGAGGTTGATGTCATGACGACATCGCAACCGCCCGACTTTCACCTCAACCGGCCCGGCGTCTTGATCGCGGCCCTGCCCGCAGTGCTCGGCTTCGTACCCGAAAAATCCCTCGTGCTCGTCACCGTCGATCGCGGCGAAATGGGATGTGTGATGCGCGTTGACCTTTCGGATGAACTCGTGCACTCGCTGGGGCATGTCGCCGACGTCGCCGCGGCGGCGAGGCCCGATTCGGCGATCGCTGTGGTGATCGACGAGGAAGGGGCCAACTGCCGAATGTGCAATGACGAGCACCGCGAGCTGGCCGGCATGCTGACGACCGCGCTGGCCGATCGCGGGATCGAACTCCTCGCGGCGCACGTCGTCGACCGAGTGGCCGCGGGCGGGCGCTGGCGTTGCGCCGACGGCTGCGGCAACGCCGGCACCGTCGACGACCCGTCGGCGTCGCCGCTGGCAGTGGCCGCCGTACTGGACGGCCGCAGGCTGTATGCCCGACGCGCCGAGCTGCAAGAGGTGATCGAAGTGATCGATCCCGCCCATACCGACGCGCTCGCCGAGGCCATCGAGGGTTGCAAACCGGACCCGGGGGAGCGTCAGGACGACGCGGCGCGCGCCGACGTCGAAGCGGCCATCACTGCGGCCGCGCGGGTGGCCGATGCCGCCGAACTCGGCGACGACGAACTGGCCCGGCTGGCATGGGCGCTGACCGACCTCCGGGTGCGCGACACTCTCTACGCGCTGGCGGTCGGCGAGCACGCCGGGCAGGCCGAGTCGCTGTGGGCTGTGTTGTCGCGCAGTTTGCCGGAGCCGTGGCGAGTCGAGGCGCTGGTGCTGCTGGCGTTCTCGGCCTACGCGCGCGGCGACGGCCCGCTGGCCGGAGTGTCACTGGAAGCGGCGCTGCGCGCCGACCCAACGCACCGGATGGCGGGCATGCTCGACACCGCCCTGCAGTCGGGGCTTCGGCCCGAACAGATCCGCGATCTGGCGATCACGGGCTACCGGCTGGCCGATCGCCTCGGCGTGCAGTTACCACCGATGCGGTCCTTCGGCCGGCGGGCGGGATAAGTCCCCCTGCCCTTCGGGTGGGTGGGGGTTCCCCCAGCTTGCGAGGGGGAGTGCCCCCAGTGCGGCTAGACCTTTTCGACCTTGACCGCGTGCGCCATGTGATGGGGCAGCTCGACCTGCTCGTGGCCCGGGATCACGATGTTGACGCCGCCGTGGTCGTTGGCCTCGACTGTCACCCTGGCATTAGGCACCACGCCGGCGTCCTTGAGCCGGGCGATCAGCTCGGCGTCACCCTGGACGTGTTCGGTCAACTGACGCACCACGACCGCGACGGGCATCCCTGACGGCAGCTCGGTGAGCCGGACAAGGTTGGCGTCCGCTCTCGCCAGGTCGTCGCCGACGCCGAGTTCGGAAAGGCCAGGAATGGGATTGCCGAACGGCGAGGTGGTCGGGTTGTTGAGCACCTGCACCAGCCTGCGCTCGACGTCTTCGCTCATCACGTGCTCCCAGCGACACGCCTCGGCGTGCACTTCCTCCCATGGCAGCCCGATCACGTCGACCAGCAGCCGCTCGGCGAGCCGATGTTTGCGCATCACGGAGACGGCGAGTGCGCGGCCCCTGTCGGTCAGCTCCAGATGGCGGTCACCGGCGACGTGCAGCAGCCCGTCCCGCTCCATCCGCGACACGGTCTGGCTGACGGTGGGGCCACTCTGATCGAGCCGTTCGGCGATGCGTGCACGCAGCGGCACTACGCCCTCTTCTTCGAGGTCGTAGATGGTCCGCAGGTACATCTCGGTGGTATCGACAAGATCGTTCATTAGGCAACCCTCCGTCACACCAGAGTCTACCGGTCTAGCCGCCTGAACTGCGGTGCTACGCCACGCCGACACTGGGCCCCGGCGTGCGACGGGAGAAAGCCCGCCGGGTTCGGCGGGCGATCTTGAATGGGTTTCTAGCTGGCGTAAGAGCGCAACCGGTCGGCGCGCTCGCCGTTGCGGAGCTTGGCCATCACCTCGCGCTCGATCTGGCGGACCCGCTCCCGGGACAGCCCGAAGAGCTTGCCGATCTGGTCGAGGGTGCGTGGCTGACCGTCGTCGAGGCCGAACCGCAGCCGAATGACCTGCTGTTCGCGCTCGTCGAGCGTGGCCAGCACGTGGCGGATGTCGGTGTGCAGCAGCTCGGAGATGACCGCGTTCTCGGCCGACATCGCCTCGGCGTCTTCGATGAAGTCGCCCAGCGGGGCTTCCTCATCGCTGCCGACCGGCATGTCAAGGCTCACCGGGTCGCGGCTGTGCTCCAGCAAATCGGCGATCTTCTCCGCCGGAATGCCGGATTCGGCGGCCAACTCCTCGTCGGTGGCCTCACGGCCGAGATTCTGATGCATCTCGCGCTTGATCCGGGCCAGTTTGTTGACCTGCTCGACCAGGTGGACGGGTAGCCGGATGGTGCGGCTCTGGTCGGCCATGCCGCGGGTGATCGCCTGACGGATCCACCAGGTGGCATAGGTCGAGAACTTGAATCCCTTGCTGTAGTCGAACTTTTCCATCGCGCGGATCAGGCCCAGATTGCCTTCCTGGATCAGGTCCAGGAGCGGCATGCCGCGACCGGTGTAACGCTTCGCCAGCGACACCACCAGTCGAAGGTTGGCCTCCAGCAGATGGCGCCGGGCGGCTTGGCCGTCGCGTACGACCGCAGCAAGATCACGTTTGCGGCTCTCGCCCAATCGCTTCCGCGTTTCCAGCAGGTTCTGCGCGTAGAGCCCTACCTCGATGCGCTTGGCGAGTTCGACCTCGTCGGCGGCATTGAGTAGGGCCGTTTTGCCAATGCCATTCAGGTACACGCGTACGAGATCAGCGGCTGGACTCTGCGCGTCCAGATCGTGGTCAACGCGGGTTGTGGTGGCGTTCGCCATAACGGCCTCCTGGTCGGGTCGAACTGTCATGAGCTACAACGCCCATTTGCCCGTAAGAGTTCCCGGCCGTTGGCCGTTTCACACCTTCTGATCTGCGGTTATCCCGAGTCGACCTGAGAATGCGCTGAGAATAGAGCCAGAACTTTCTCAGCTGGGAACATCGCGTGGCGCATCGCCGCCGTCCGGTTGCGGCGCCGAGTGTTCGCCGCGCTCCAGAGCGGGCCGCTCGGCCGTCGGAAACAGCGGTATCCGGCGCCGCGAGTCGTAGCGCCGCGGCTCCTCCGCCCGCCGCGGCGGGCGGTCGTTGGCGATCAGCACCGCCATCCACGGCAGTGGCACCGATACGAGAATGATCGCCAGTGAGATGAGCCCGTTCTGCCAGATGCCATACGCGACCGCCGCGAGGATCAAGGCCGGGATTCGCCAAAACATCAGTGTCAGGTACTTGCGTACCCGCGCGCGGTGTTCCTCCTCGAAGGGAAGCGCGGCACGGGTGATCAGGACGGGCCGACCGTCGTCGTCGAAACTCAGCTCGGGGCCGTGTTTCATAACTCCACTGTTCCACACTCGTCGTCCGCTGTACGCGCCGGATTTCTTACGGGCAAAATGGTCGACGCGGACGTGAGGAGCAGAATAAGAAGATGCGAACCCAGACGATCGAGCGCACCGATACCGACGAACGCGTCGACGACGGGACCGACAGCGACACCCCGAAGTACTTCCACTACGTCAAGAAGGACAAGATCGCCGAGAGTGCGGTCATGGGTACCCATGTCGTCGCGCTGTGCGGCGAGGTGTTTCCGGTGACGAAGGCCGCCAAGCCGGGCTCGCCGGTCTGCCCGGACTGCAAGCGGATCTACGAGAAGCTCAAGACGTAGCGTCGCCGTCGGCCGGGGTGGTGGCCGCGGGCTGCGCGACGACCACCCGTTCCTCGGCGGTGCCGCTCCCGTTGAGTGACTCCGCCTTTTCCTCCAGCCACCCGCGGAGCCGCCGCGCGTGCGTCGCCGGCGCAGGCCACTCCTCCTGGATGGCGGCGTTCAGCTCGGCGCCCAGCATGATCGCAAACCCGAGGAAGAACGCGAACAGCAGAAACGCGATCGGAGTCGCAAGCGCGCCGTAGGTGTAGCCGGTGCTGGTGATCCACGTCAGATAGACCCGCAGTCCGAACGTGGCGGTCAGAAAAACCACGGCCGCCAGGATCGAACCCAGGATCAGCCGGTGCGATGGGAGAGGTTTGGGCAACGACACCCGGTACAGGATGTTCACCGCGATGACCAGACCGACGAACAGCACCGGGTAGTAGCCGAACTGCAACACGTTGTCCCAGCTGTCCGGGAGGACTTCGGCGATCTTGCGCGGCCCAAGCGCGACCAGCGGCGCCGTCGCGATCATGAATACCAGCATGACCACGTACAGACCCAGTGCGAAGAACCGTTGGCGCACCGGGTGACGCAGCGGAGTCTGGTCATGGGCCTCGGTGATCGAGTCGACGAACGCCGAGATAGCCGACGAGCCAGCCCACAGCGAGATCACGAATCCCAGCGACACCACCTCGCCGCGGGCACCTTTGACGATGTCTCGGACGGTCGGCGCGATGATCTCGTTCACGACATTGCGGGAGAAGAACCGGCCGGCCGTGCTGATCAACTGATCCTGAATCATCGGCAGGGTGTCCGGACCGAACAAGGGAGCAACGTACGCCAGACTGCCCAGCATCCCTAGCAGCAGCGGCGGCAGAGACAGCGCACACCAAAACGCCGCCTGCGCGGACTCCGAGAAAATCGAGTCGTCCCAGCTTTTCGCCAACGTCCGCCGCGTGATCTGCCATACGTGGTGACGGGACGGCCTCACCGCCGACGACTGGTCATTCATGACCAGTCCAGCATTCCTGATTCGGTGCTACTGCTCCAGCGGGCTGACTTGGATTACGGCTGCCAATTCGACCAGCTTGGCCTCGTGCTCGTTGGCGTGGTGCTGGCAGAACAGCAACTCGGCACCCGACGGAAGCTTTGCCCGTACGCGGGCGGCGGCCCCGCAACGATCGCAGCGGTCAGCCCTGGTGAGTTCGGGACTGGTCAACGTTGCGTTCATGGCACCTCCGTCAAGAATGGCGTACATCTACTCTCTCAGACGCTTTCGGTTTCGGCCTTGTTCCCGAGGCGTTCACGGGTGTGTCGTGTCTCACGCCCGTGTTGAGTTGCGAGCGGTGCAGGCTGGCGATATGAACCCTTCGCCGCGCGTGCTTGTCCATCTGTGCAGCGCCGCTGACTGGCGCGCCGCGCAGGCAAGCGGCGAGCATCGCCCCGACTCGCTGGACACGAATGGCTTTGTGCACCTCTCGACCCCCGAACAGGTACACCTGCCGGCCAACCGGCTCTACTCGGGTCGCACCGATCTGGTGCTGTTGCGCATCGATGCCGCACGCCTGGCCTCTCCGATCAGGTGGGAGCCGGGTGTCGCCACCGATCCCGATTCGATGGTGTTCCCGCATTTGTACGGACCATTGCCCGCGGCGGCTGTGATAGGCATCACGTCCTACCGGCCCGACGTCAACGGCCGGTTCGCGCCGCTAACCGGCTAGGCCTCGCGGTAGGCGTCTACCTCGATCTCGACCAGCAGCTCGGGGGAGATGAGCGCCGATACCCCAACCATGGTGGCCGCCGGTCGGATCTCGCCGAACACCTCGGCGTGCACGGCGCCGACTTCCTCCCACATCGAGATGTCCGTGACGTAGATCCGGGTCCGGACCACATCCGACAGTGATGCGCCAACCCTTTGCAGCGCAATCTCGATGCGCCGCAGGGCTTCCCGTGTCTGCGCTGCGATGGTGTCGCCCTCGGCCGTGGTGCCCGCCACCACGATGTGCGGGCCGGTGCGCACCGCCCGCGAATACCCGACCGCCGACTCGTAGGCGGAACCGGATGACACTTTGCGGCGCTGGGTCATCACTACAAATTAGTGCCCGACTGTCTCATGGACAGGATTGGACTACCTACACTGACCCCTCGTGGGCATTGTGCTGGGCTTCGCACCGTGGATCGTCTATTGGGTTCTCGTCGGTAACGTCCCCTTCCACACCGCCGTGCTGGTCGCTCTCGCGATCGCCGTGCTTTCGTTCGCAATTGGGCGCATCAGAGGCGCGCCTGAGAGCACGCTCGAAATCGGCGCTGTCGCAACATTTTTGGTGTTGACCGTGCTGACTTTCACGCTGAGTGAGTCGTTCATGGAGCGGTGGATTCAGCCGCTGAGCAACGCCGGAATCTTCCTCGTTGCGCTGACGAGCGTGCTGATCGGCAAGCCGTTTGTGCGGGAGTTCGCCGAAGTTGACCAGCCAAAAGAGGTCGTCGAGAGCGAGCTTTTCCGTCGGATCACCGCGCTGTTGACCTGGATCTGGGTCGCCGCGTTCGCAGGCATGACGGTGTCCTCGGCGATCCCGGCCGTTGTGCAGGGCGACGCGACGATCCTGGACACAAAGACGCCGCTGTCGTTCGTCTGCTACTGGGTCATTCCGTTCTCGCTGCTGGGTCTGGCGGCGCTCGCATCGCGGATCCTGCCCGAACGGATGACCCCCGGTGACGACGTGGTCCGTAACACCACGTTCGTTGCGTTCGCTGAAATGGAGATCGACCAGCTGATCTACCTCGCCACCGAACACGCCAACCGCGAGGTCGGGGCTGGCAAGGAGCCCTACGACATCAGGATCGGCAGCAAGGGTGTTCCGCTCGTGGGAGACGACACTCGAGAGTCATGGCCGTCGACATACAAGGTCCGCGATCGAAAGCGCTAGGCAGGTGCTGGCTCGATGATCGACACCGGCGTGGCGGTGTGGACGATGCGGTTCAGCCGGAACCCGGGGGCCAGTCGCGCACTGGCGGTGCGCTACCCGTGTGCACAAAATACTGAAGATAAGAACCGGTCTAGCAGAGGGAGCGTCGATGACCACGCGCGGCATCTCGGAGGACGCGCTGCTATCACAGGAGGCGTGCTTCGCGCGGGCATTCGCTGAGGGCGATCCGGCGGTCGCACGGGACCTTTATCAGCCCGACGTCGTATACGTGAGTCCGACGGTACGCCTTTTCGATTGGCCGGCCCGGATCGACGGTATCGAGCGAACGCTCGAGTTCATCGCACTCACCATCCGTGCTTGCTCGGCCATCCGCTACGAGGCGGTGGAGCACGCCATCACGCCCGGCGCGGACGCGGCGTTCGTGCGCGTGGAGTTCGACTGGACCCAGGGTGCGGAACGCCTGCGGTCGACGTACCTGGTGATCTACCGCTATCGCGACGGCCGGATTGCGCGCCAGGAGCTGTACTACGACCCGAGCGCGGCGCTGGAGCGACTCGGGACCAGTTGAGCGCTGTATCTCAGTCGAGGTAGTCGCGCAGTAGGGATGACTGAACGCTGTACTCAAACGGGGAAGCCAAGGTCATAATCGAGCGCTGTAACGTGAAATATCCTGGACTAGGGATCCACGTCAGCGGGGACCGAGGCTGCCGCCCCGTGCTATCCCACTCGGGGCGTCGGTCTGCGAGGCCAGCACGGCCTCGTGTGTGCGTCCCGGTGCAGGCGGGCGGTTATGTGCGCCTCGTCGGTGCTCGCTGGCCAGTAGCCGAGCTTGTCGGCCAGCCCTGCGTAACGGCTCATTATTGATCTGTCCCTGCCAAGTCGGAACCACCGCGCCGAGAACGCGTGCGCTGACCGGCCGGGCGCCGGCTCTCGCTCGCCCCCGATTCGCCCCAGACGTGGGCAGTTGTGGCTACGGGGTGGGCGGGCCGCCGGCCATCGCCTTGGCGGTGCGGTAGTCGGCCTTCCCGTTCGCCGCCCGCGGCACGTGGGCGACGAACGTGACCGAACGAGGCGCCTTGAAGGCGGCGAGCTGGGCCCGGCAGCCGGCGATCACGTCGTCCTCGCTGATGTCGGCACCGTCGGCGAGGGCGACAACGGCGGCGACCCGCTCGCCGAAACGCTCGTCCGGTAGCCCCACCACCAGGCAGTCGTAGACGCCGGGCAGCCGCTTGATCGCCTCCTCGACTTCCTCAGGAAAGACCTTCTCCCCGGCGGTGTTGATCGTTTGGCTGCCGCGGCCGAGCAATGAGATCGACCCGTCGGTTTCCACCGTCGCCCAGTCGCCAGGGAACGAGTAGCGCCGGCCGTCGATCACCTTGAACGTGCCGGCCGACTTCTCGGCGTCCTTGTAGTAGCCGATGGGGACGTTGCCTCCGGCGGCGACCAGGCCGGCTTCGCCGGAGCCGGGCACGACCTCGCGGCCGTCCTCGGTGAACACCTTCGTGGTGGGCATCTGCGAGAACCGCCCCGTGTGGACCGGGAGGCCCTTCGCGGTGAGCTGGAGTCCCATGCCGCCCTCGCTCGAACCGATGGCGTCGGCGATGACCACCTGCGGCACCCGGTCGATCAAGGCCTCCTTGTTCTCGGCTGCGAACATCACGCCCGACGAGACGATGAAGCTGAGCGTGCTCGTGTCGTAGGGCTCGCCCTGCTCGGCGGCCTCGTCGAGGGCGGCGAGCATCGGCTTGGCGAACGCGTCGCCGACGATCGTCACCGTCGTCGCTCGCTCCCGCGCCACCGTCGCCCAGAGCTCGTGGGTGTCGAACGACCGCGAAGGCAGCGTCACGCACACGCCTCCCGCGTCGTGGGCGAGCATGGCGCCGAGCCACATGCCGGTGCCGTGCATGAGCGGGCACGCGGGGATGACCACGGGCGCCCGCCCGCCGTCGCGGAGGCCGAGCACGAGGGCCGGGATCTCGTCGGCCGATGCCGGCACCGGCAGTCCGACGCCGGCGTAGCTCGATTCGATCAGCCCGGCCGTGATCCCGCCGATCGCGTACATCACGCCCTTGGGCATGCCCGTGGTACCGCCGGTGTAGAGCATGTAGACGTCGTCCTCGGGCCGCTCGATCCGGGCCGCCGGTTCGTGCGCCGCCACCAGCGCCTCGTATCGCACGGCGCGGTCGACCCGGCCGGCGCCCACCCCATCGTCGACCTCGACGAGCACCCGGAGCTTGGGCAGGCGGCCGGCCACCGCGGCGACCCGCTCGCCCAGCGACGAATGGAACACGAGGGCCTCGGCGTCGACGTCGTCGAGCAGGTACCGCAACTCCTCGTCGAGGTAGCGGTAGTTCACGTTCACCGGTACGAGTCGCTGCTTCATGCCGGCGAACTGGGCCTCGAGGTACTCGGGGGAGTTGTAGAGGAACAGCCCGACCTTGGCGTCGGGCTCGAGGCCGTGGGCGGTGAGCCCCGCGGCCAGCCGGGCGGCGCGCTGCTCGTACGCCGACCACGTCAGCCTCTGGTCCCCGTGGACGACCGCCGGCGCGTCAGGCACCGTGTCGGCGATCGCCTCCCACACGGTCGCAAAGTGCATCTCCATGCCGTTCTCCTGTCGGTGTCGTGGTCATCATGGCCGACGACCACCACCGCAGCGACGTTATGGTCGGCGCACCTTCCCTCCGGTTGGACCGAGGCGCCCGTCGGTGACGAAACTGGTGACAGCAAAAACCGATCACACGGGCGATGGCGCTGGCGGGAATCGAAACCGCGCGACAGGCATGCATCACGTCCAGAGCTTCGCTACGGCGTACATGCGAGTGTGGCCGGAGATCAGGCGCAGGCTCGAGGGCGACGACGAGCCCGCCGAGCCGCTGGGGGAAGAGGACGACGAGGCTTTCGAGCCCGACGACGACCCGTTCGAGCCTTACGACGATTTCGGTGAGCCGGAAGACTGACGGCCCCGCCGGCGGGCTTCAGGCCAACCGCGGCAGCCGCTCCATCGGTGCTGTCGAGCGGGTGGCCTAGCGGCGCCGGAACCCGGCTCTTCCGCGCTTGCCGATCCGGTAGTCGCGCTTCCGATGAACCGACTTCAACTCTTGACACCCCCTCGACCGGGACTCACGCTTTCACTGACAGCCGCCATGTTCATCAGAGCTGCGGGAGGCGACGTGAGCACGCCACCAACGCCACCGCTGACCGTCGTACAGCCTGGTGAGGGCAGGGCCGGCGAAGTTGTTCCCGGGTTCGGCGTGGTCTTCAAGTTGTGGAGCGCCGAAACCGGCGGCGCGGTCTCGATCGTGGAGCACCCGTTCGAGCCTTGTGTCCTCGTCCCGCCGCACCTGCACACCCGGGAGGACGAGTTCTCGATCGTCACCGAAGGCGAGATCGGCTTCCGGTCGGGGGACCGGGAAGTCGTGCTCGGCCCGGGCGGGTACATCACAAAGCCGCGCGGCGAGCTGCACTCAATGTGGAACGCCGGTGACGTCCCGGCCAGGATGATCGAGGTGATCAGCCCAGGCGGGTTCGAGCACTTCTTCCGGGAGATGACCGAGCTAGTGGCGGCCGGCCCGCCACTGTTCGCTGACGTGCTGGAGCTGGGCGCGAAATACGGATTGGAGTTCGGCGAGCCGGAGTGGCTGCCGGACGTCATCGGCCGGTACGGGCTGACCCCGCCGCCGCGCCGCGACTCGTAGGGGACGAGATCAGCCCAGGGCCACGCCCGACGTCCGCTATCTCCGAGAGGTCCGCAGGCGGTGGGTTTCAGGTTGGGGGCGGATTGGAGATGGTGGCACCGCAACGGTTCCGCTTGCCAGACGAGGAGGCGACTTAACTGATCGCGGCGACGCGCCTGAGCGGAAGGAGTACCCGCGATGGCCTGCGGTCGACCCCAGTCGGAGGGCCGCCGCGTGAGCGCGGCGGCTCCCCCGGCTGCGTTTCAGCTCGGGCGTTCGAGTTCTGTGCGGGCCTCGTCGATTCGATCGGACGCGTAGGTCACCGCAGCGGCGGTGGTCATCTGTTCGCCTCTGCGAGCTAAGGGTTCGTAGGTTTCGTCGCCGAGAACTTTGCGCAGGTGGATTATCGCGGTGCTGATCTCCGGCACGACTGACCGCGTGTAGGGCATGTCGGCGAATCCGCTCATGGTCGCGGCGACTTCGTCGTGTCCGAGCCGGTTGAAAAGGGCGGCGAGGTTAGCCAGGACGGCACGGATCGTGGTGCTGTTGCCGGAGTCATGGAGGTGGCGGATTGTCACAGCGGAGTATTCGAGCGCGGCCAGCGGGTCACCGTGGTCGGCTTCAAGTCGGGCCAGATTGGACGCCAGGTGGGTCTCGTTGGTGCGGTTGCCGCTGTCGTGGGCGATCACCACGCCGCGGCGCATGGCCTCCCGCGCACGGTCGGGATCGGCGTCGCGGAAGGCGAAGCCGTAGGCGAGAAGCGCCCACGACAGCACACACGGGTTGCCGGTGGCCTCGGCGGCGTCGATCAGACCCTTCGTGGCGGCCATCGCCTCGTCCTCGGAGCCCGCGATCTTCAGCGCGATGACCAGGGTTGCCGTGGTGAGTGTGTGGGTGTCGCGACCGCGTGCGAGTTGGGCGCGGCACCACTCGACCGCCCGTTCGGGTTGGCCGATGTACACGTATGCACCGCCAACCCAGCCCTCGAGGCCGTAGGGCACCTCGCCGCGGCCATTGCCGAGAACCGTCTGGGCAGCGTCGCTGTAGTGGAAAGCGGTCTCGGGCCGTCCGGCCATGTAGCACTGTGACGCCATCACGTAGAGCGCCGCGAGGCGGGGGTGGTCGACGGCCTTGGCGGGTTCGATGAGCTCTTCGGCCCAGGCGATGGGCTCGTACTGTTCGACCCCAATGCCGAGGAATGCCGCGTAGGTGGCGATGTTCGCGGCTACATCCAAGTCGCCCTGGTCGGCAGCCCATCGAAACGCGGTGCGCAGGTTCGCCAACTCGGCAGTGAACCAGTCGTACGCCTCCCGCTGCCGGGGGCTCTCCCACAGCGCCAGGATGTCGGTTTCACGCCCGGCGAAGTAGCGGGCGTGCGCGGTTCTGACCTCGGTTGCCTCGCCGCGGGCGACGAGTTGTTCCTCGGCGAACTCCCGAATCGTCTCCAGCATCGAAAACCGGGTCCGCCCCGAAGACCTGTCGGCGACCAGCAGCGACTTGCGCACCAGCGCGTCGAGAAGATCCAGGACGGCGTAGTCATCGACGCCTTCGGGTCCCACAACGGCGCAAGCACTTTGAAGGTCAAACCCGCCTGCGAACACCGAACACCGCTCCAGCAGCTCCTTCTCGGCATCGTCTAGCAGGTCGTAAGACCACGCCACCGCATGACGCAGCGTGTGATGCCGCTGCAGGGCCCGCCGCGAGCCGACCAGCAACCGGAACCGCTGATCGAGACGGTCACGGACCTCCCTCGCGGTCATCGACGCCATCCGCGAGGCCGCCAACTCGATGGCCAACGGAATCCCATCGAGGCGTCGGCAGATCTCCACCACGGCTGCCACCTCGTCGGCCTTGTCTATCGAGAAGCGCGGCGCTAAGTTGCGGGCGCGTTCGACAAACAGATTCACCGCGGCAGAGTCGATTCCCCCGCTGAGATCCAGCGAGGGCACCGGCCACACTTGCTCGTCGGCGACCCCCAGCCCTTCGCGGCTGGTAGCCAAGACCTTCACGGACGCCGACTGCGCCAGGATGGCTTCGATCATGTCGGCGGCGGCGTCGAGCACGTGTTCGCAGTTGTCGAACACCAGCAACCGGGTCCTGCCCTCCTGCGCAGCGGCCACGCTCTCGCTCACGCTCTTGCCCGGCTGCTGGGTGATGCCCAGCACCGCGGCCACCGCGTCGGGCACCGCCGCCGGATCGGTGACCGCGGCCAGTTCGAACAACCAGACGCCGTCCGGGAACTCGTCGGCCAGGCGCGCCGCAACTTCGGTCGCCAGGCGGGTCTTACCGACCCCGCCCACCCCGGTCAACGTCACCAACCGATGCGCCTTCAGCGCCGCTTGCACCTCGGCCAGCTCGGACTCCCTCCCAACTAGGCTCGTCGTTTGAGGGCGGAGGTTTCCCGGTGTCGCGTCGAGCGTCTGAAGGGGCGGAAACTCGCTCCGCAGGCCGACGGCCAGGACTTGGAACATCTCGACGGGTTTGGCGATGTCGCGTAATCGCCGCGGCCCCAAGGCAATCAGGTCGATGCTGCTGCACAGCCCGGCAGTGGTGCCGTCGAGCAGGATCTGACCGCCGTGCCCGGCGGCCAGCACCCGCGCCGCGCGATTCAGCACCGCACCGAAATAGTCCACCCCACGCAACTCGGCTTCCCCGGTCGCAATCCCCATCCGCACCGGCAACTCCAGCGCCCGTTGAGAAGCCACCGCCGCATCGACCGCACATCTGGGCGAGGCGAACGCGGCGCACACCCCGTCACCGGTGTGCTTGAACATGAAGCCGCCGTGCGCCTCAATCGCCCCGCGCAGCACCTCGTCATGGGCGGCCAGCGCCGCCCGCATCGCGTCGGCGTCGGCCTCCCACCGACGGGTCGAACCCTCGACATCGGTGAACAGAAACGTCACCACCCCCGAAGGAGCAGCCGCCGCGGTCAGCGGACACCCCCGCAGAATCTCACAACAGACACGCTCTACCTGGCACTTCGCCGGAATCCGGCCCCAGACACCCGCGCCCCGAGGCACCGCGCTGCGCGCTACCCGCGGGCCGGACCGCACCGGTGAGAACGCACATGTGGGCTGGCAAGCGGTGACACGATGTTGACGTGAGCGATGCTCATGGCGGCAGCAAGCCAATATTCACGGCGATGACATGACCGCAACCGGCACGGTGTGCGGGTCGTGCGGAGCTGAACTGCGAGCCGGCGACAAGTTCTGCCACGGCTGTGGCTCGCCCGTTGCCGAGCCCGACACACATGCGGAGTACAAGCAGGTCACGGTGCTGTTCGCCGACGTGGTGCATTCGATGGACATCGCGGCCGCGGTGGGCGCGGAGCGGCTGCGCGAGATCATGGCCGAATTGGTCAACCGTGCGGCGGTGGTGGTTCAGCGCTACGGCGGCACGGTGGACAAGTTCACCGGCGACGGGATCATGGCGGTGTACGGTGCGCCCGTTGCGTTGGAGGACCACGCGGTTCGTGCCTGCATGGCTGCCGTGGGCGTGCAGGAGGAGGCGAGGCGGCTCGCCGAGGAGGTGCAAGACCGCGACGGCGTGGATCTACAGGTGCGCGTCGGTCTGAACTCGGGTCAGGTGATCGCGGGTGAGATCGGTTCGGGGCGTTTCGGTTACACCGCCGTCGGTGAGCAGGTGGGGATGGCGCAGCGGATGGAGTCGATCGCGCCGCCGGGTGCGGTGATGCTCAGCGCGTCCACCGCGCGACTGGTTGAAGGCGCAGCCACCCTCGGTGAACCTGAGCTGGTTCACATCAAGGGCGCCGATAAGCCCGTCGCGGCCCAGCGGCTGGTGAGCATGGCGGAACGGCATCGCCTCATCGAGCGTGTCGAGTCGGATCTGGTCGGGCGGCGGTGGGAGATGTTCGCCGTCGAGGACCTGTTGGACCGCGCAATTGACGGCCACGGCGGTGTCGTCGGGGTGGTCGGGCCACCGGGCATCGGCAAGAGCCGTCTCGTGCGCGAGGTGTCTGCGATGGCAGCCACCCGTGGCGTCGAGGTGTTCACTGCCTTCTGCGAGTCACACACCAGCCAGGTCCCCTTCCATGCCGTCACGCGGTTACTGCGCGCGGCCACCGGCGTCGAGGGTCTTGACCCGCAGACCGCCCGCGATCGAGTGCGCGACCGGATTCCTGAGGCAGACCCGGAGGATGTGTTGCTCTTCGATGACCTGCTGGGGATCGCCGATCCGGATGTGAAGCTTCCAAGGATTGATCCGGATGCCCGTCGGCGGCGGTTGACCGCATTGGTGAATGCCGCCTCATTGGCGGGTGAAACCCCTGCGGTTTATGTCGTTGAGGACGCGCATTGGATCGATGAGGTCAGCGAGTCGATGCTGGCCGAGTTCCTCACCGTGATCCCGCAGACGCCCTCACTGGTGCTGTTGACGTACCGTCCGGAATATCGCGGCGCATTGACGCAGGTGGCTGGCGCACAAACCGTAGCCCTTGCCCCATTGAGCGATTCAGAAACCGCAGCACTGGTTTCGGAGCTGCTCGGGCCGGACCCCTCGATCGGCGAGCTGGGCCAGACCATCGCCGACCGGGCCGCAGGTAACCCATTCTTCGCCGAGGAGATCGTGCGCGAACTGGCCGAGCGTGGCGTGCTGCACGGTGAGCGCGGCGCATACATCTCAACCACAGAGGGTGGTGACATCAGTGTGCCTGCCACGCTGCAGGCGACCATCGCCGCGCGCATCGACCGCCTCCAGCCGGACGCGAAACGCACGTTGAGCGCGGCCGCAGTAGTCGGCTCCCGGTTTGGCCTCGACCTGCTCACAGTCCTGGGGATCCAACCGGTGGTTGCTGACCTGGTGGCGGCCCAGCTCATCGATCAGGTCAGCTTCACCCGACAACCCGAGTATGTCTTTCACCACCCGCTGATTCGTGCAGTCGCGTATGAGGCTCAGCTCAAGTCGGATCGCGCCGACTTGCACACGCGGGTGGCCGCCGCTATCGAAGGACGCCACCCGGGATCGGCCGACCACAACGCTGCGTTGATCGCCGAACACCTCGAAGCCGCCGGTGATCTGCACGCCGCCTACGGCTGGCACATGCGCGCCGGCGCATGGTCCACCAACCGCGATGTCGCCGCTGCCCGGCACAGCTGGGAGCGGGCACGCCGGATCGCCGACGCGCTGCCTGCCGACGACTCCGACCAATTGTCGATGCGCATCGCGCCCCGCACCATGCTGTGTGCCACCGCGTGGCAAGCCCGAGCAATTCAAGACAACCGGGGCCGCTTCGCCGAGCTGCGGGAGTTATGCAGCGCGGCCGGGGACAAGGTCTCGCTGGCCATCGGCATGACCGGGCTCGCAACGGAGCTCCTCTACACTGGGCGTTCGCGTGAGGGGTCGCGGCTGGTATCCGAACAGATGGCGCTGCTCGAGTCGATCGGCGATCCCACCTTGACCATGGGGTTGGCGTTCGCAGCGCTCGTCAACTGGGCGGATGCCGGTGAATTCGGCGAGCTCTTGCGGTGGTCGCAGACCGTCATCGACCTGGCCGCCGGCGACCCCGCCAAGGGCGCCGGCTTCGGTATCGGATCACCGCTGGCGGCCGCGGTGGCATTTCGCGGCGTCGCTCGGTGGTGGCTGGGCCGTCCCGGATGGCGCCAAGACCTCCACGACGCCGTCGCGATGGCCCGAAACAGCGACCCGGCAACCTTCGCTGTTGTCGTCGCCTGGAGCTACGGTGTGGGGATCTCCTACGGGGTGCTTCGGGCCGATGACTCCGCGCTGCGCGCGAGCGAGGAAGCGGTGCAGACCGCCCGAAGGGCCAAGCGCGCAGTAAGTTTGGCCGAGTACGCGTTGGGTGGGGCGCTGCTGTATCGGGACGCCGCGGCCGACCGTCACCGCGGGCTGGAGATCATGGTGCAGATCCGCGACACGTGGCGCGAGCGTGCTCCCTACCTGGTCCCGGTCACCGAGTTGCTGGCCGCCCCTGAGAGCGCGAGGCGCGGCGACCGCGATGCTGCCATTGCGTTGATGCGCCAAGCCGTGAACGAGCTGCACCAGGCAGGACGGCCCTTCTTTGGCGTTTGGGGCACCGGCGTTCTGGTGGAGACGCTGCTGGAGCGTGGCGCCGAGGGCGACCTGGCCGAAGCCCAAGAGGCGATCGACCGGTTGGCGAACCTGTCGGCAGACGATGGTTCGGCGATGCGCGAGATCACGCTGCTGCGGCTGCGCGCGCTGCTAGCCAGGGCTAACGGCGACGACACCACCTACTGCGACTACCGGGATCGCTACCGGGCGATGGCCACAGAGCTCGGCTTCGAAGGACACATCGCCTGGGCCGAGGCGATGCCATGACCGCGGCTGGGCCGGCGCGCGGGCGTCACGTTCGCGGGGTTGTCGGCCGCGGTGGATATGGAGCGGTGGCGCGAGATCGTGACCGAGCTGGTGGAGCGGTCGGCTGCGCGTCGCGGCTGCTCATGAGCGCCGCCGACTGTCCCGCCGAGGAGGCGCTCGCGATCGGCCTGTGCGAGAAGGTTTGCGCACCGGACGGGCTGCTGGATGACGCGCGCGAGCTGATCGGGCAGATGGCGTCAATCGCGCCGTTTGGCGTGCGTCTGGCCAAGACCGCGCGGCGCCGCTCGTCGCTGATGGGCTTCGAGGCCGCCGTCGATGCCGAGTTCGGCGTGCAGCACCTCGCGATGGCCACCGAGGACCATTGCAACGCGATCGCCGCGTTCGCCGAGAAGCGCCCCCCGAGCTACGAGAACCGCTGATGGAGCACTTCGACCTGGACTATTACGGGCGGCTCCGCGATCTGCCCAACGACGTCATCGCGCGGGAGTTCGAGTGGCGCTACCCCGAGCGCGCCAACGCCGCCATCGAGGTCTGCGACCGCCACGCCCAGGAGGGCCGCGGCCTGGCGATCCGCTGGCTGGGCATCGACGGCAGCACGCGCGACGTCACCTACACCGAGGCGCGTGCGACGACGAACCGCGTGGCCAACATGCTCGCCCGCCACGGGGTCGGGGAGGGCGACCGTGTCTTCACGGTCCTGCCGCGCATCCCCGAGCACTGGCTGGTGCTCATGGGTACATGGAAGGTCGGCGCGATCACCTCGTGTCTGTCGACCACGTTCGGCGCCGAGGCCTTCGCGGTCCGCATCCGCGACGCACGGCCGAAGGTCGTCGTCACGATCGCGAAGCACCGCGACCGCGTCGCCCCTGCGTGCCGGGAGGTCGGCGCGCTGCTCGTCGAGGTCGATGACGACGGACCCGAGGGCCTGCACGACCGGCTGAGCGGCGAGTCCGAGGACTTCACCCCGGTCATCCGCGGGATCAACGAGCCGCAGTTCCTCTTCTACACCAGCGGCACGACCGGCCCGCCCAAGGGCAGCCTGCACAGCACCGCGCAGTTCGTCGGCGGCCTCGCGCTCAACGCGGTCGCGCTCGACGTGCGCCCCGACGACGTCTATTGGCCGGCGTCGGACATGGGCTGGGTCGCCGGGTTCATCTTCACGTTCAGCGCGCTGTGTCAGGGCGTGCCGTTCATCGCCGTCGAGTCGGACTTCGACGCCGACCTGTGCTGGCGTGTGCTCGCTCAGGAGAAGGTCACCAACCTCTTCGCGGTGCCGACGTTCCTGCGGATGCTGCGCCGGCGCGAGGCGATCCTCGAGGAGGAGGGCCTGACGCTGTCGCTTCGCCGCGGCGGCTCGGTGGGCGAGGCGCTGGACCCGGCGACGTTGCAGTGGGCCAAGGAGCGCCTGGGCATCACGGTCTTCGAGTTCTACGGCCAGACCGAGCACGGCGCCGGCGCGTGTACGAACCGCCCGGGCTACGAGATCCGCCCGGGCAGCCTCGGCCTGCCGATGCCCTACCTCGACGTGCGCATCCTCGGCGAGGACGGCAAAGAGGTGCCGCGCGGCGAGGAGGGCGAGATCGTCACGAAGGCCGACTACCCCGCGCTGTTCAAGGGCTACTACAACCGGCCGGACAAGACGGCCGAGACGCTACGCGGCGACGGCTGGCACCGGACCGGCGACCTCGCGCACATGGACGCCGACGGCTACGTCTGGTTCCACTCGCGCAAGGACGACGTCATCAGCTCGGGCGGCTACCGCATCGGGCCGTCCGAGATCGAGGGCGCGCTGCTCGCACACCCCGCGGTCCGCGACGCCGCGGTGGTCGGCAAGCCCGACGAGGCGCGCGGCCAGATCGTCAAGGCGTGGGTCGTCGCCGACGCGCCGTCGGACGCGCTGGCGGCCGAGCTGCAGCAGCACTGCCGGGACACCGCCGGGGGCTGGAACTACCCGCGCGAGGTGGAGTTCATCGCCGAGCTGCCGCGCACCGCGACGGGCAAGGTCCGGCGTGTCGAGCTGCGCGAGATCGATGCGCAGCGTGCCAAGGCCGAGGCCTAGGCAGGCACACGGGATGCGGCCTCGATTTGAAGGGAAACGAAGCAACTCTCCCTGGTCAGGCGTTACATGACCGCCTTGAAGCAAAAGGCGGCCAGAGACGGGCGGCCTGGGGCACGACTCCTGATTGTCTCCGGCCAACCAGATCAGGAGTTTCAATCACAAGTTCAAGCCCTGGCGGCGAAGCGGGGCGTACCCACCGTTCGATACCGGCGATCCGGGCGCGGTGGCACAGCGCCGCGTGCAGCCCGTAGTAGGAGAACCCCTTGCCGCGGTCGCCGACCCACAGGTCGGGGGAGTCGGCGCGCACGTGGGCGCGCCGGGTGCGGATATGGCGGTCCAGGGCGGTTGCCGTCTGCGACCCGAACGGCACGATACGCCCCTTGCCGCCCTTGCCACGGGTGACAGTGGCCAGACCCCGGCTCAGGTCGAGGTCGGTGAGTTGCATGCCGACGACCTCACCGGCGCGCATCCCGGTCTCGGTCATCAGCCGGACGATGGCCTCGTCGCGGCGCTCCCGCAGACTCTTGCCCGAGCAGGCTTTAATCATTGCCTTGAGCTCGTCGTCGGTCAGCGCGTCGGTGACCTTGGTGTCGAGCTTGGGCGGCTCGAGGCCCAGTAGGGGATCGGCGTCGAGTTCACCCTCCTCGGTCAGCCATGCCGAGAACCGCTTGAGCGAGAGCTGCCGGGACCGGGCGGTGGCGGGTTCGGCGCCGGCGTCGAGCAACTCAGCGGTGAACGCCTGCACGGCATTTCGTGTCAGCGCAGCCGGTGCCTGTCCTCTCGCACCAGCGCAGGAAAGCGGTGATGCCGTCGGTGTACACCTTGAGCGTCGCCGGGGGACTTGCGTTCGGAGCGCAGCGCCAGCTGCCACGACGACAGCAGCGACGGCAGGTCCAACGGCACCGGCTTCAACACATCGTTACCTTGACTAGAAACGCTGTGCTTGTCCACTGACCCGCGCTAGTTCAGCATAACCGCAGCTCAGAGCGGTTAACCCGGGTTTCGGCTAGTCGAGGTAGTCGCGCAGCACCTGAGAACGGCTGGGGTGACGCAACTTCGACATCGTCTTCGACTCGATCTGCCGGATGCGTTCGCGGGTGACGCCGTACACCTGGCCGATCTCGTCGAGCGTGCGAGGCTGGCCGTCGGTCAGGCCGAACCGCAGCCGCACCACGCCCGCCTCGCGCTCTGAGAGCGTCTCCAGCACCGACTGCAGCTGATCCTGCAGCAGGGTGAAGCTCACCGCGTCGACCGCGACGACGGCCTCGGAGTCCTCGATGAAATCCCCGAGCTGAGAATCGCCCTCGTCACCGATGGTCTGGTCCAGCGAGATGGGTTCACGCGCGTACTGCTGGATCTCCAGCACCTTCTCCGGCGTGATGTCCATTTCCTTGGCCAACTCTTCGGGCGTGGGCTCGCGGCCCAGGTCCTGCAGCAGCTCGCGCTGGATGCGGCCGAGCTTGTTGATCACCTCGACCATGTGCACCGGGATGCGGATCGTGCGCGCCTGGTCGGCCATTGCGCGGGTGATCGCCTGCCGGATCCACCAGGTGGCGTAGGTGGAGAACTTGTAACCCTTTGTGTAGTCAAACTTTTCGACCGCACGGATCAGGCCGAGGTTGCCTTCCTGGATGAGGTCGAGGAACGCCATGCCGCGGCCCGTGTAGCGCTTGGCCAGCGACACCACCAGGCGGAGGTTTGCCTCCAGCAGATGGTTTTTCGCACGGTCGCCGTCGCGGCAGATCCACGACATGTCGCGACGCTGTGCGGCGGGTAGCTTCTCGCCCTTCTCCGCGAACTCGGTCATCAGCTGCGTCGCATACAGCCCCGCCTCGATGCGCTTGGCGAGCTCGACCTCTTCCTCGGCGTTGAGCAGCGCGACCTTGCCGATCTGCTTGAGGTAGGCACGCACCGAGTCGGCCGACGCGGTCAGCTCGGCATCCTTGCGGGCCTGCCGCAGCGCCTCCGATTCCTCTTCGTCCCAGACGAAGTCGCCCGATGCCTTGTCTTTCTCGCTCGGCTCGGCGATCTCGTCCTCGTCGGCGGGTGCGGGCACCACTACGGCGGGGGTCTTCGCAGCGGGCTCGGCGCCCGCGGTGGCCTCGTCGTCGCCGACTACGAGGTCCTCCAGCGCGAGATCCGCCTCATCTACGTCGAGGTCGCCGGGCTCGGCTTCGAGGTCGTCGTCGCTCTCGACTTCGTCGGTGAGGTCTTCGCCGACAGTGCCCGGTTTGGGCGCGGTGGCCTTCTTCGCGCGGCCGCGGGTCGCGGGGGCGTCGGCGGCCCGTGACGACGGCCGCGATTTGGCAGCAGTGGCCGCCTTCGCGGGCTTGGCCGCAGCGCGAGTCTTGGTGGCTGTGGCGGATTCGCGGCTCGCCGCGGTGCCAGGCTCGGCCTTCGCCGTTCCAGATTCGCGGCTCGCCGCGGCCGTCTTGGTGGTCCGCTTCGCGCGGGCCGATCCGTTGGCTGACTTTGCCGCCGCGGTACCTGATTCGCGGCTCGCCGCGGTCTTCTTGGCGGGGGCCTTGGTAGCGGTGCGCTTCACCGGCTCATCTGTTGCCGGGCGTGCCTTTGTCGCTGCCACGTACACCCTTTCCATCTTGCAATTTCCGATGGGCACGGTCGTGCACCATCGAAAGCGTCGGCCATGTCGAATATTGGCGGTTGATCTCGCCGCTATCCGGGTTGCGGCCGCCGACGACCATTGTAACGACAGTGTGAGGTACCGCCGTGTTCAGCGGCAAATTTGAAGCGCGAGTGGCCGGCTACTTGGCAGTTGTGGTGACGTCCACGTCGGCGGCCATCGCCGCGCCGACGATGCCTGCGGTGTTCTGCAGCGCGGCGGCCACCACCGGCGTGCGGTTCTTCAGCAGTGGGACCCATTTGTCGGCCTTGCGGCTGATTCCGCCGCCCGCGATGAACAGGTCGGGCCAGATCGCGTTCTCGATGGCCACCAGCACCCTGGTCACCTCTTCCGTCCAGCGCTCGTAGCTCCAGCCCTTGTTGTCCTTGATGGACGACGCCGCCCGGTGTTCGGCCTCCTTACCGCCGACCTCGAGGTGGCCGAACTCGGTATTGGGCAGCAGCACCCCGTTGTGGATCACCGCCGAGCCGATTCCTGTGCCGAACGTCAACAGCACGATGACGCCGGAGTTGTCCCTACCGGCTCCGAACTTCTCCTCGGCCAGCCCCGCGGCGTCGGCGTCATTGAGCACGGTCACCGCCTGGCCGTCGAGCGCCACGCTGACGACGTCGCGGGCGTCGACGCCGATCCATCGTTTGTCGACGTTGGCCGCCGTGCGAACGATCCCGTCGGTCACCACGCCGGGGTAGGTGATGCCGAGTTTGTCGGTCCAGCCGAATTCCTTGACGACCGCGGCGATGGTCTTGGCAACGGCGTCCGGAGTGGCCGGCTGGGGGGTGGCGAGCTTGAAGCGCTCGCCGATCAGCTCCCCGGTGTCCAGGTCGACGATGCCGCCCTTGACGCCGCTTCCGCCGACGTCGATGCCGAATCCGCGGCGTTGCAGGCCACCGTCGGTGCTCGGGTCGGCGGCGGGTGAATCGGTGGCGGTCATGAGCGCTCCTCACAGAGGCCGGCAGGTACGACGCGCCACACACACTAGTAGCTCGGGAATTCTCATGCGTGGCTGTCGCCCAACCGGTTAGCGACTGGGGGCACCCCCGCGTGCAGGGGGACTGTGCTGCGATGGAACCGTGACGGATAACGACACCGATCCCGTCCTGTTGTGTTCGATCGCGGAACGGCTGGCGACGGAGGCGGCCGAATTCGTCCGCCGGCGCCGCATCGAGGTTTTCGGGGACCACCAACCAAACGCCGAGGCAGCGGTGCGGGCTAAGAGCACACCGACCGATCCCGTCACGATCGTCGACACCGAAACCGAGCGGCTGCTGCGCGTCCGGCTGGCCGAACTGAGGCCGGGTGAACACATTCTCGGCGAGGAGGAAGGCGGATCGACGGGCGGTCGTGAGGGACTGACGTGGGTGCTCGACCCGATCGACGGCACGGTCAATTTCGTCTACGGGATCGAGACGTACGCGGTGTCGGTGGCCGTTCAGTGCGACGGCGCGTCACTGGCAGGGGCCGTGGCGAACGTCCCCGCCGGGGCGGTGTACTCCGCGGCGCTCGGGCACGGCGCTCGCGTGCAGCGGGCCGGCGTGACGACGCCGCTGAGGGCCGCTTCGGCTGTCGAGCTGTCGATGTCGTTGGTGGGCACCGGGTTTTCCTATGCACCCGAGCAACGAATTCGGCAGGCCGAGATCCTCACCAGGCTGCTTCCCGTCGTGCGCGACGTGCGACGGATGGGCTCATGCGCACTCGATCTGTGCATGGTGGCCGCTGGACGGCTCGACGCCTACTACGAGGACGGCGTGCACGTCTGGGACTGGGCGGCGGGTGCACTGATCGCCGCGGAGGCTGGCGCGAGCCTGCTGCTGCCGCCGGCCGACGGGGGACCGGGACTGATTGTCGCGGCGGCACCGGGCATCGCAGGCGCGCTAACCGATGGGTTGCGTCGCTCGGGCGCGTTCTAGCCGCGAATACCCGCCCGTCGCAACGGAATACGGGCTAGCAGGTGGTGTGGATCTTCTTCAGCAGTGTTGGATCTGCCGCCTGGGTGGCATCGGGGCGCAGGCTGGCCAGCACCGCGTCGATGTCGTCGCTGTGGGTCAATTCGCTGAACTCGGTGCCGATGGCCAGGTCGACGGTGGCGTCGCTGCGCTGATCCTGAAACAGCTCGGTGCACGGCGCGACCAGCCACGCCGCCGCCGCCGCGGCGCGTCCAGCCGGACCGAACCGGATCTGGCCCTGGCATTCCAGCCGGGCGTTCGCATAGACGGTGTCGTTGGCCGCGGTCGGCTCGGCGAACCCCAGGTCGCGCAGTTCGCCGGCCACCTCGGCGGCCTGGCCGCCCTGTCCGCTGGCGTTGAGGACACGGATCTTGGTGTCGACAAGCTTGGCCGGGGTGACCTCCGTCATCGTGGCCCGCGACACCTGCTCACCGAGCTGGGTCGCGGGGGCCGTCGGATCCGAGGCCGGTGGCGGCGCGTTGCACACCGTGGCCTCCCGGACGTCGGTCGGTTGGTTGAGTGCGAGGACCCAGACCAACATGGTCACCACCGCGAGGGTGACGAACAGCAGGATTCCCGGCAAGTAATTACGCCGACGAAAGGGGCGACCGCGTTTGTCGAATGCGGTTCCGTCTGTGATTTGCACGACCACGAGTGCACTCTAAGGCCAGCGTCGCTGGGCCCTCCGAGCGGCGCGAACTAGAGTGTGACGTAAATCACAGTGAAACCTGTGTCAATACGGGCACGAATCGTTTGGGTATTGCGTTCGACGCTGGTACAAAGCTCTGCTGCAAGGTTTATGGAGGGGACATGGCTATGGCTACCGATTACGACGCCCCACGGCGCACAGAGACCGACGACGTTTCCGAGGATTCGCTCGAGGAACTGAAGGCGCGGCGCAACGAGGCCCAGTCGGCGGTCGTTGACGTTGACGAGTCCGAGTCCGCCGAATCTTTCGAGCTGCCCGGCGCCGATCTCTCCGGCGAGGAGCTGTCGGTGCGCGTGATCCCGAAGCAGGCCGACGAGTTCACGTGCTCGAGCTGCTTCCTGGTGCATCACCGCAGCCGGCTGGCCAGCGAGAAGAACGGCGTAATGATCTGCACCGACTGTGCGGCCTAGCGGCTGCGGAGTCTGACTTCGCGGCTCGGGGGACCCGTATTACCGGGTACCGCGGAGCGCCGCCAGCACCCTGTCGGGGTGACGGCAACTGACCAGCCAGTACGGCGTGGGATCGTCGGGATCGTCGAGGACTAGGAGGACCATCGGGCCGACCCACGCCCTATGCACGACGTAGGCGGCCGGGTCGAGCTGGCGGCCCATCGCGGCCGACTTGGCTGATCTTGGCACCTCGGCCGACCGTGCGACCACGCTGACCGGCAAGTGTGCCGCCCCGACCCACAGCTCGGTCTCGCCCGAACCGCCGACGACACGCACCTCGGCCTTGCCGAACCACAGCAGGACGACGGCGGCGACGGGGAGCAGCACGGCAAATGGCACCCAGTTCGGCAGCGCGGGCACACCCTGATTCACCTCGAGCGCGATCAGCCCGGCCAGTCCCAGTCCCGGCGGCCACCACCACCAAGGCACCGACAACCGTTCGCGGTAGCGCACGGATTGCGACGTGGCGCGCGTATCGGACACGCGGCCAAGAGTAATCTCTGACGTCGTGTCCACCTCTCTGGCGGTCGTTCGCCTGGATCGCGATTTGCCGATGCCCAGCCGTGCCCATGACGGCGACGCAGGCGTCGACCTTTTCAGCGCGCTCGACGTCGAGCTGACGCCCGGTCAGCGGGCGCTGGTGCCGACCGGCATCGCCGTCGCCATCCCGCACGGCATGGTCGGGCTGGTCCATCCTCGCTCGGGTCTGGCTGCGCGCGTGGGTCTTTCGATCGTCAACAGCCCGGGCACGATCGACGCCGGCTATCGCGGTGAGATCAAGGTCGCCCTGATCAACCTCGACCCCGAGACGCCCATCGTCCTGCATCGCGGAGATCGGATCGCCCAGCTGCTGGTGCAACGGGTCGAGCTGCCCGAGCTGGTCGAGGTGACGTCGTTCGACGAGGCCGGCTTGGCCGACACATCCCGTGGCGACGGTGGCCACGGTTCCTCCGGTGGACATGCGAGTTTGTGAGGTGACATCGCGGACTGCCGTAGCAGCCTGCTTCTTTTCACACGGCCTCGACCGCGTGACGGGCCAGTCCGGCCCGGAGGATGTTGCGTGCGGCGTGCTCGTCCGCGTGGGTCTTTTGGCCACACGCCCGACACAGGAACGCCGATTGCGTGACGCGGTTTTCGCTCGCCGCGTGCCCACAGGCTTCGCAGCGGTCGGAGGTGTGCCGAGGATCCACTTCGATCAAAACGAGCTCAGGGGACGAGCCACGCGACAAGAGACAGACTCGGCCATGCCCAAGTCGTTACGAAGCACGACCGACAAATCGCATCAGCACCCGGTCATGGGTCCCAACTACGCTCACAGCTAGCGTCAACTTGCTTGGAGTCCTGAGATGGCATTCGGAAGGCACAAAGACGGCGATGACGTCAGCGACCCTGCCGACGTGAGGGCCGTGGACGACATCAATGACGTCGACGATCTCGAAGGCCCCTTCGACGTCGACGACTTCGACGATCCAGCGACGGCGGAGCTGGCCCGGCTGGACCTCGGCTCGGTGCTGATTCCGATGCCTGAGGCCGGACAGGTACAGGTCGAGCTCACCGAGATGGGCGTCCCCAGCGCCGTGTGGGTGGTGACGCCCAACGGCCGCTTCACAATCGCGGCCTACGCCGCACCGAAGACCGCGGGCCTGTGGCGCGAGGTCGCGACGGAACTGGTCGAATCGCTGCGCAAGGACGTGCCCAAGGTCAGCATCGAGGACGGCCCGTGGGGTCGCGAGGTGGTCGGCGTGGCCAAGGCGGAGCAGGACCAGCCGCCCGGCGTCGTCCGGTTCATCGGCGTTGACGGCTATCGCTGGATGATTCGATGCGTCGTGAATGGTCCGCAGGACAAAATCGTGGCGTTGGCTACTGAAGCCCGGAATGCGTTGGCGGACACCGTTGTTCGGCGTGGAGATACCCCAATGCCGGTCCGCTCCCCACTGCAGGTGCAATTGCCCGAGCCCATGGCGGCCCAATTACGCGCAGCGGCCGAACAGGCCGCCCAGCAGGGTCAACAACCCCAGCAGGCCGGCGAACAGCCGCCACCGGAACCCGCCGCGCGCCGCAGCGAGCAGGGGTCGGCCATGCAGCAGCTGCGGACCATCACGGGCGGCTAGGCGTCGACCAGCGCGGCCACGCACGCCGCGCCCAGCACCGACGGGTCCGCGCCCATCTCGTCGAGCGTGACGGTGCGCAGCGCCGCCCGCGGCGCCGCCGCCACCCATTCGATACCGACCTCGACCGGATGCACCGGGTCGTCGGTCGCGGCGACGACGCCCATCGGGACGGCCAGACCCTCCAGCTGGTCGCAGGTCGGCGCGACGAAGCGGGCGGCCTCGTCCATGGCGTCGGGCAGCGCAGGCCACTGCCCGACCCAGGACCGGGTCAGCTCGTCGGCCAGCCACGGCGGGCTGGACGCCCGCATCTGCGCGGTGGCCGACGCGAGGCCGTCGCGCCGCAGCATCTCCGCCGAGTGCCTTGCCGCCAGGGCGGCAGGCGCGGTGTCCGGTTCGCCCGTCCAGGCCGGCAGGGCGGCCAGCACGGCTACGGCGTGCCCGGGATGGGCGAGCGCCCACGCGGCGGCCACCGCGGCGCCTATGGACACCCCGCCGACCGCGATGGGTTCGGCCCGTGCCGCGTTGTCAAGCGCATCCCGATAGCCGCCGATGAGCCCGTCCGGCTGTGGGGCCGGTGTCACGACGACCGCACCGACGTCGTGGAGGGCGGCGGAAAACGCTCGGTAGACGTAGTCATCGTCGGATCCGGTGCCGGCCAGCAAAACCGTCGTGACACCGCGCAGATTGACCGCCATCACATGATCGTGCCCCGTTCACCGACCCCTCGGCGTGGCGACCCTGCCCCACGTGGCATATCGGAACCAAGAGGTCTACCGTGGCGTTGGATTGGGTAGATCCATGGTGGATCTGCAGAAGTCAGGAGAGGCCATGGCCACGGCCGAAGGGTATCTGCGCCGGCTCACCCGCCGGTTGACGGAAGACCCGGAGCAACTTGACGTCGAAGAGCTCAGTGACGAAGCCGCCAACACCGGCGCCCAGAAGGCGATCGACTGTCAACGCGGTCAGGAAGTCACGATGGTCGGCACGCTGCGCAGCGTCGAATGCAACGGCAAGGGCTGCTCGGGTGGCGTCAAGGCCGAACTGTTCGACGGCACCGACTCGGTGATGCTGGTATGGCTCGGCCAGCGCCGCATCCCGGGCATCGAGTCCGGTCGCACGCTCAAGGTGCACGGCCGCATCGGCAAGCTGGACAACGGGGTCAAGGCGATCTACAACCCGCACTACGAGATTCAGAAGTGAGTGACCCCGGAACCGAACCGGGGAAGCCGACCAAAGCGAATG
The DNA here is from genome assembly GCA_963770305.1 of uncultured Actinomycetota bacterium. GTDB lineage: Bacteria > Actinomycetota > Actinomycetes > Mycobacteriales > Mycobacteriaceae > Mycobacterium. The sequence goes on along the minus strand of CAVYPB010000018.1, from coordinate 26,105 downwards.
CCGTCCTCGAGCAGATGGGCGGCATCAGCGGCCTGATCTACTCCTCGCTGCCAGTCGTGGTCTTCGTTCCGGTATCCACGGCCTTCGGGCTGGTGCCCGCAATCTGCGCGGCGCTTGGCGTGGCGGTGCTGATCCTGGCGTGGCGGCTCATCCGCCGAGAGTCCGTCCAGCCGGCGATCTCCGGGTTCTTCGGCGTGGGGATCAGCGCGCTGATCGCCTACATCGTCGGCGAGTCGAAGGGCTACTTCCTACTCGGCATTTGGATGTCGCTGTTCTGGGCCGTGGTATTCGCGCTGTCGATCCTCGTTCGTCGTCCCGTGGTCGGCTACGTCTGGGGGTGGGTCAACTCCCACGACCGTGCGTGGCGCGGAGTGCGCAAGGCGGTGGTGGCCTTCGACATCGCGACGTTCGTGTGGGTGCTGGTATTCACCTCGCGCTTCGTCGTACAGCAACACCTCTACGACGCCGATCAGACGGGATGGCTGGGCGTCGCCCGTATCGCGATGGGCTGGCCACTCACCGCGGTGGCGGCGCTCGTGACCTATCTGGCCATTCGGACCGCTCAGCGGGCTTTGCACGCGCTCAACGCCGAGGAAATCGGGACGACCGTCGACGAACACGGAGGCGTTGCTCAACCCGATGCCCACTGACACCGACACCGACCGGCCGCTGATCGCAGTCGCGGTGTTGGCCTCGTTCGTGGCGTTCCTAGACGGATCGGTGGTCAACCTGGCGCTGCCGGCGATCGGCCGGGAATTCGGCGGTGGCCTCGCTCTGCAGCAATGGGTCGTCGACGGCTATCTGCTCACGCTCGGAGCGCTGATTCTCGTCGCAGGAGCGATCTCCGATCAGTTTGGCCGGCTTTCGGTGCTGCGTGCTGGAACGGTTGTTTTCGCGTTGTCGTCACTGCTGTGCGCCCTGGCGCCGACCGGCTGGGTGCTCGTGGCCGCCCGGTGCCTGCAGGGCGTCGGCGCGGCGTTTCTGGTGCCCAGCTCGCTCGCGATGATCAACGCGCGGTTTTCCGGCGCCGCGCAGTCCCGCGCGATCGGCACGTGGACGGCGTGGACGGGCACGGCGTTCGTGATCGGCCCGCTGCTCGGCGGCGTGCTCGTCGACGCGGTGGGCTGGCGGTGGATCTTCGGGGTCAACATCGTACCGCTGGCCGTCACGCTCTACTTGACCACAAAGCTGCCAGCCGATGAGTTCGTCGCGAATCGGTCTGCGCGCATTGACTACGTCGGGGCGGCGCTCAACGCCGTCGGGCTCACCGGCGCGGTGTACGCGCTCATCGAGGGGCAGCGCCTGGGCTTCTCGAACAGGGCCGTCGTCGTCAGCTTGGTGATCGGCGTGGCGTGCCTGCTCGCGTTCCCGTGGTGGGAGAGCCGCACCCCTCACCCGATGATGCCGTTGCACATCTTCTCCGCCCGCAACTTCGCGGTGGGCAACCTGGCCACCGTGTTCCTCTACGCCGCCGTCTCGCTCGGCACGTTGATCATCACGCTGTTCCTGCAGGAGACGGCCGGGCTGTCGGCCACCCAGGCGGGGCTGGCCACGCTGCCGTTGCCTGTGCTGTCGTTCTTCTTGGCCCGCCGGTTCGGCACGCTGGCGGGCGTGCACGGACCACGCCTGTTCATGGCCATCGGACCGCTTATAGCCGCGGCCGGATACCTGTGGATGTCGATGGCACACGAGCCGTTCAACTTCTGGACGCAGATGCTGCCCGGCCTGGTGGTGTTCGGGCTGGGGCTGTCGATCACGGTGTCGCCGTTGACGGCGGCGATTCTTGCCGCGGTCGATCCGGCGCAGAGCGGCATCGGCTCGGCGGTCAACAACGCCGTTTCGCGGATCTCGGGACTGATCGCGATCGCGTTCACCGGTGTGATTATCTCCCTGGGCGAGCGAAGCGACGGGAATGCCGTCAGCGCAGTCGATTTCGCGGGTTTTCGGCAGGGTGCGTTGGTGGCGGCGGTGCTGTTCGCCGTCGCGGGGGTCATCTCGGCGGTGGGCATCCGCAACACGCAGGGCGACATGAGTCGGGTGACAGAGGAGACGACGGCGGGCTGCCACGACCGCGCCACGCCGCCGCCCGCCTACGCACGTCGCTGACGACTCAGCGCGACTGCGGATGCAGGAACAGCTCGCGCAGCTCATCCTCGACGTCCGTGATGGCCACGAACACCAGCTCGTCGCCGCCCTCGAGTGGCTCGTCGCCCTCGGGCACGATCACCCTTGGCCCGCGCAGAATCGTCACCAGCGTGGCGTCGCGGGGCAATTCGAGCCGTTTGACCGGTTTCCCGCCCCAGGGAGTGTCGTCGGGCAGTGTTATCTCAACCAGATTCGCCTGGCCCTTACGGAACTCCATCAGCCGCACCAGATCACCGACGGCGACCGCCTCCTCGACGAGCGACGCCAGCATGCGTGGCGTGGACACGGCGACGTCCACGCCCCAGCTCTCGTCGAACAGCCACTCGTTGCGCGGATCGTTGACGCGGGCCACCACACGCGCCACCGCGAACTCGGTCTTGGCCAGCAGGCTGAGCACGACGTTGGCCTTGTCGTCGCCGGTCGCGGCGATCACGACGTCGAACTCCTCGAGCTTCACCGACTCGAGCAGGCTCAGCTCGCACGCATCGCCGAGGCGCCAGTGCGCGGCGGGGATGGCGTCGACGTCGATGTGGTCAGGATTGCGTTCGAGCAGCGTGACGTCGTGGTTCTCGACGAGTTCGCGGGCGATGGACCGGCCGACAGCCCCGGCCCCGGCGATGGCGACCTTCATGCGGTCTCGATGTCCTCGCTGGGCGGCAACGCCGCGATGGCCAGGGCTTCGGCGATGTGCCCTGCGATCGCCGCCATGTACACCTGGTCGCCCGACTGGATGACCGTCTTCGGGTCGGGCAACAGGCCGGCGCCGAACCGGATGACAAACGCCACCCGCGCACCGGTCGCGGCCTCCAGGTCGGTGATCCGGTGGCCCATCCAGGTCTCGTGCAGCGCCAGCTCGGTCACGCCGACGTTGCCGGTCGGGTCGCGCCACTTGGTGGTCTCGGTTTCACGGGTCAGCACGTTGAGCAGCCGGTCGGTCGTCCACGGCACGGTGGCCACCGTCGGGATGCCGAGACGTTCGTAGACCGCTGCGCGCTTGGCGTCGTAGATGCGGGCCACGACGCGCTCCACGCCGAACGTTTCGCGGGCCACCCGCGCCGAGATGATATTGGAGTTGTCGCCCGACGAGACGGCCGCGAACGCACCCGCCTCTTCGATGCCGGCCCGCAGCAGCACGTCGCGGTCGAACCCCATCCCCAGCACGCGCTCGCCCGGAAACTCGGGGGACAGACGGTGAAATGCCGTGCTATCGCGATCGATGACGGCCACGTCGTGACCGATTCGGGCCAGGCTGTCCGACAGCGATGCGCCCACCCGCCCGCATCCCATGACCACTACACGCACCTGACGGTCCTCTCCGGCATGTCTCTGGTACATCCAAGCACTCGGAACGCTACAGCCATTCGCTCGTGGGCTTACTCTTGGCTCTCGTGTCCAAGCTTTCGACTGTCGCACGTCGGCTGGTTCTGGGACGGCCGTTCCGCAGCGACAGGCTTTCGCACACGCTGCTGCCCAAGCGGATAGCACTGCCGGTCTTCGCGTCCGATGCGCTGTCATCCGTCGCTTACGCGCCGGAGGAAATTTTCCTCGTGCTGTCGGTCGCCGGTCTGTCCGCGTATGCGATGGCGCCGTGGATCGGGCTCGCCGTCGCGGCGGTCATGCTGGTCGTGATCGCGAGCTATCGGCAGAACGTGCACGCGTATCCGTCCGGCGGCGGCGACTACGAGGTGGTTACCACCAACCTGGGACCCACGGCCGGTTTGACTGTGGCGAGTGCGCTTCTCGTCGACTATGTCCTCACGGTCGCGGTGTCGATGTCTTCGGCGATGTCGAACATCGGATCGGCCGTGCCGTTCATCGCTACCCACAAGGTGTTGTTCGCAGTCGCCGCGATCCTGCTGCTGGCGTCCATAAACCTACGCGGCATCCGCGAGTCGGGTACTGCTTTCGCGATCCCCACCTACGCGTTCATGATCGGGATGTACATCATGCTCGGCTGGGGATTTTTTCAGATCTACGTGCTGGGCGAGCCGTTGCGCGCAGAGTCGGCCGGTTTCGACTTGCATTCCGAACACGGCGACGTGCTCGGGTTCGCGTTGGTGTTCTTGATCGCACGGGCGTTCTCGTCCGGTAGCGCGGCACTGACCGGTGTCGAGGCCATCAGCAACGGGGTGCCAGCCTTCCGGAAACCCAAGTCGCGCAACGCGGCAACGACGCTGTTGTTGCTGGGCATCATCTCGGTCACGCTGTTCATGGGCATCATCATGCTGGCCAGGGCGACGGGCGCCAAAATGGCCGAGCGCCCGCACGAACAGCTCATCGGGGCGCCGGCTGACTACCATCAGAAGACCCTGATCGCGCAGTTGGCCGACGCCGTGTTCCATGACTTCCCGGTCGGGCTCTTCCTCATTGCCGGGGTCACCGCGCTGATCCTGGTGCTGGCCGCCAACACCGCGTTCAATGGGTTCCCGGTGCTGGGATCGATTCTGGCCCAAGACCGTTTCCTGCCACGGCAATTGCACACCCGCGGCGATCGGCTGGCGTTCTCCAACGGCATTCTGTTCTTGGCGTTCGCGGCGATCGCCTTCGTCGTCGCCTTCCGCGCCGAGGTGACCGCGCTGATCCAGCTCTACATTGTCGGCGTGTTCGTGTCGTTCACGCTGAGCCAGATCGGCATGATCCGGCACTGGACGCGGCTGCTACGCACCGAGACCGACTCGGCCGTGCGGCGCCACATGATGCGGTCGCGGGTGATCAACACGGTCGGCTTCATCTGCACGGGCACCGTGCTGATCATCGTGGTGGTCACGAAATTCCTCGCAGGGGCGTGGATCGCGATCCTGGCGATGGGCGCGCTGTTCGTGATCATGAAGATGATCCACAAGCACTACGACACCGTCGCCCGTGAGTTGGAGGAGCAGGCCGCCGCGAACGACGGGGCCATGGTGTTGCCGAGCCGCAATCACGCCGTCGTGCTGGTGTCCAAGCTGCACCTGCCGACGATGCGGGCGCTGGCTTATGCCCGCGCCACTCGGCCGGACGCGCTCGAGGCGATCACCGTCAGCGTCGACGACGCCGAGACCCGCGAGCTGGTCCACAAATGGGAGGACAGCGATATCTCCGTGCCGCTCAAGGTGATTGCCTCGCCGTACCGCGAGATCACCCGTCCGGTGCTCGAATACGTCAGGCGGGTCAGCAAGGAGTCGCCGCGGACCGTGGTGACCGTGTTCATCCCTGAGTACGTCGTCGGGCACTGGTGGGAACAGGTGCTGCACAACCAGAGCGCGCTGCGGCTGAAAGGCAGGCTGCTGTTCATGCCGAACGTGATGGTGACATCGGTTCCGTGGCAACTGAGTTCGTCGGAGCGGCTCAAGACGCTTGAGCCACATGCGGCTCCTGGCGATGCACGCAGGGGCTTCTTGGATTGAGTGAAGAGGTCGCCGAGCCGTCGCCCTGGCCGACGGAACTGACGCTTACCACCGGGCCACCGGCCAACGGAGGCAGCTGTGTCGCGCGCCACGAGGGCCGGGTTGTGTTCGTGCGTTACGCCCTACCAGGGGAGACGGTCAAAGTCCGGGTGGTCGGCGATCACGGATCGTATTGGCACGCGGACGTTGTCGAGGTGATCGAGCCGTCGGCCGACCGCATCGACTCGCTGTGCCCGATCGCGGGTGTGGACGGCGCCGGTTGCTGCGATTTGGCCTTCGCCGAACCCGAAGCCGCCCGCCGGCTGAAGGGCGCCGTGGTCGCCAATCAGTTGGCGCGACTGGGCGGCTATCACTGGCGCGACGAGGACTCCGCCGCCGCCGAGCCGGTCGGGGACGTCGGCGCCACCGGGTGGCGGACCCGCGTGCGGCTCGACACATCGGGCGAGGGCCGGGCCGGCTTTCACCGCTATCACAGTTCGGAGCTGGTCACGGAGCTGAACTGCGCGCAGCTTCCGGTTGGCATGCTCGACGGGCTGAACAACTGGGCGTGGCCGCCGGGAGCGCAGCTGCACGTGGCGGTCGACGATGACGGTAACCGACACGTCGTGCAGTCAGGGCCGCGAACCGGGCGAAAGACGTCGACTCAGGTGGTCGATGGCAACTACGAGGCGGTGCAGCGGGTCGGCGAGCGGATCTGGCGGGTGCCGGTGACCGCGTTCTGGCAGTCGCACCGCGACGCCGCGCGGGTCTACAGCGAGTTGGTGGCCGACTGGGCACAGCTCGAGTCCGGCATGACGGCGTGGGATTTGTACGGCGGGGCAGGGGTTTTCGCTGCGGTGCTGGCGCAGGCCGTCGGCGAGCGGGGACGCGTCGTCACCGTCGACACGTCTCGCGGAGCGTCGCGGTCGGCGCGCGCGGCGCTGGCCGACTTCGGGTGGGTGTCCGTGGTCACCGACTCGGTGCGCCGCGCGCTGGCCCTGCAGGCCGAACGGGCCGACGTGGCGGTACTGGACCCGCCGCGGTCCGGGGCAGGCCGCGAGGTGATTGACCTGCTGGCCGCTGCCGAGGTGGCTCGCGTGGTCCACATCGGATGCGAGGCAGCGTCTTTCGCCCGCGACGTCGGGCTGTACATCGGGCATGGCTACGGGGTTGAAGACTTACGAGTCTTTGACTCTTTCCCCCTGACGCACCACGTCGAGTGCGTGGCTGTTCTCACTCGCTAGCACTTCGCCCAAATGGACGTTTGGGCGCAAGAGTGCGAGTAACTTACGCCATTTCGTCGATCTCGGCGACTCTCAGGCGTTGGCGAAGTGTAGCTGCAGGCGTCGGTGGCGGTGCCCGAACAGCGCCCGCAAACCCGCCGCGACGATCGGTGTCAGCGGGCGCAGTGGCGCGCGCAATTGGAATGTAATGCGGTCGTGTACAACGGCTTTCCCATTACCACCCGGGGAAACGCTGCGTTGATGACGCCAGCGACGCATGCTCATCATGGTGGATTGTTCGTCGAAACTACGTCCGGGAACGAGTTCAGCGATCGTGAGCCGGTCGTAGTCGAACGGCACGACGCCGAACAGCCGTAGCCAGCACCGTCCAACCGGCGTACCGACCGGCACATTGTCGACGGTCAAATCCTTGGCGCCACGCGGCATCGACATGGTCATCCACGGCCGCACTTCGTCGTTGATGCCCTCGGGCGTGACCACGCGCGCCCACACCTGCTCGGCCGGCGCATCGACGACGCTCTGTCGTTCGATGATCATGACGATTCAAGGTATCCGACAAGACCGAGCGATGGTGGGCTACGTCTCGGTCGACGCCGATCGCTGATACCAACGGTCGACCAGGGCCGGAATCTCCTCGAACAAGAAGTTGTAAAAGTCGCGCATCTGGGTGAGACGTTGACGACCCAGGCTGCCGTCCTCGGTGGCGGTGATCCCGGCTTCGGCGGCTTTCAGCACCGCTGACGTCACCTCGTTCTGGTTGGTGTACTGGATCGCCCATGCGTTGTCCCGCAGGCGATAGTGGTCGCGGCGGCTGGCCGGCGCAGGCACCCGCTCCACGAGGCCGACGGACGTGAGCATCTTGACGGCGCCCGAGATCGCGCCCGAACTGGCCTGCAGCCGCTCGCCGAGGTCACCCGCCGTCATGGCGGGTTGCTCGGTGAACAGGAGTGTGGCCAGCACTCGCGCCGTCATGCGCTGCATCCCGTGCGTGGAGAGCACCAGCGCCAGTTCCTCGGCGACCTTCTGCGGATCGGCGATGTCAGCTCCTCATTCAAAGCCTTCAGTAATTTCTGAAAGTTCAGTATAGTGACTGACGGCGCTCCGGGAAGTCTGGTCGGAACTTGATACCGCGTACGCGGTGACAGGGCGGATGAATAGGGGAGCGACTCATGGAGACTGCCGGCGCCGTCACACCCACACACGTGACGACCGACGTCGTTCGCGTCGACGGGCTCACGTACACATATCCGAAGGCGACGGAGCCTGCGGTGCGCGGCATGGACTTCACCGTCGGCCGCGGCGAGATCTTCGGGTTTCTGTGTCCCAGCGGCGCTGGCAAGTCCACTACCCAGAAGGTCCTCATCGGCCTACTGGGCGGCCACGGCGGGCATGCGTCGGTGTGGGGCAAGGACCCGCTGGACTGGGGACCCGACTACTACCAGCGCATCGGTGTCTCCTTCGAACTGCCGAACCATTATCAGAAACTCACGGGGCTGGAGAACCTGCGCTTCTTCGCCTCGCTCTACGACGTCGACACGCTGGATCCGATGGAGCTGCTCGACGTCGTCGGCCTGGCCGACGACGCCAATACCCGAGTTGGCAAGTACTCCAAGGGAATGCAGATGCGGCTCACGTTCGCGCGGGCGCTGATAAACGATCCGGAGCTGCTCTTCCTCGACGAGCCCACCTCGGGGCTGGACCCGGTGAACGCCCGCAAGGTCAAGAACATGGTCCTCGACCTGAAGGCCCGTGGCCGCACGATCTTTCTCACCACGCACGACATGTCGACCGCAGATGAGCTCTGCGATCGGGTGGCCTTCGTCGTCGACGGCGGCATCGTCGCGCTTGATACGCCTGCCGAGCTGAAGATCGCGCGCAGTCAGCGGTTGGTGCGGGTGGAGTATCGCGGCGACAGCGGCGCGCTGGAAAGCGCCGAGTTTTCACTGGACGGCCTGGCCGACGACCCGGCCCTCCACGCGGTGCTGCGCGCCCACCACGTCGAGACCATCCACAGCAGGGAAGCCACCCTCGACGACGTATTCGTCGAGATCACCGGGCGGCGACTGTCATGACACGGCTGGCAAGCGCGCTGCTGCTCGAGCTGACACTTCAAGTACGGCAGCGGTTCCTGCACGCCGCCGTGTTTTCTGGGGTCATCTGGCTGGCGGTGCTGCTGCCGCTGTCGCGCGGTCTACGTCCAGCCGTCGAGCCGTACATCCTGCTCGGTGACACCTGCATCATCGGGTTCTTCTTCGTCGCGGGCACGGTGTTCTTTGAGAAGCAGGAGCGCACGCTCGGCGCGGTCATCTCAACGCCGCTGCGGTTCTGGGAGTATCTGACCGCGAAACTGACCCTGCTGGTACTGATTTCACTGTTGGTGGCCGTCGTCGTTCCGGTGATCAGTCATGGACTCGGCTTCAAACTGCTGCCGCTCGTGGTCGCGACGGTGCTCCGCACGCAGCTGATGCTGCTCGTGGGGTTCACGACATCCCTACCGTTTGCATCCATCAGCGACTGGTTCCTCGCAGCGACCATCCCGCTCGCGGTGATGTCCGTGCCACCGGTTCTCTACTACTCCGGCGTGTGGACAAATGCGGTGACGTACCTGATCCCCACGCAGGGACCGTTGCTGTTGTTCGGCGTGGCTTTCCACCAGGTTTCGCTCGCACCGTGGCAGGTCGTCTACGCGGTGGCGTATCCGTCGTTGTGCGTGGTCGGACTGTGGTGGACGGCCAAAGCGATGTTTGTTCGCTTCGTCGTCGCGCGGTCAGGAGGAATGTGATGTTGACCTCGGCGACGATCGACCGGAAGGCGCTAGTCGCTTTCGGCCGCAACGACATTCGCGGCACCTATCGTGACCCGTTGCTCGTCATGATCGTATTTGCCCCAGTCATCTGGACCACTGGCGTCGTGGTCCTCACTCCGCGCTTCACCGAGATGTTGGCCAACCGCTACGACTTCGACCTGGTGCCGTACTACCCGTTGGTGCTGACCGCGTTCCTGCTGTTGACGAGCATCATCATCGTCGGCGGGCTGGCGTCGTTCCTCGTCCTGGACGAGGTCGACGCCGACACACTCACCGCGCTGCGGGTGACGCCGGTGCCGCTATCGACGTTCTTCGCCTACCGCGCAGCCACGGTCATGGTGGTGACGACCGTCTATGTGGTGGCCACCATGTCGTTCAGTGGAATCCTGGCACCGGGTCTGGTTCCTGCGTTGATCCCCATCGGACTGCTCGCAGGCTTGTCGGCCGTGGTGACCCTGCTGTTGATTGTCGCGGTGGCGAGCAACAAGATTCAGGGCCTGGCAATGGTCCGCGGGCTCGGCATGCTCATCGCCGGGCTGCCGTGTCTGCCGTGGTTCATTCACTCCAGCTGGAACCTGGCCTTCGGTGTGCTGCCGCCGTATTGGGCCGCCAAGGCGTTCTGGGTGGCCAGCGGGCACGGCACTTGGTGGCCGTTTCTGCTCGGTGGCGTCGTGTACAACCTCGCCATCGCGTGGCCGCTGTTTCGACGCTTCGTCGCCAAGACCACCTAGCCGAAAACGAAATATCGCAGCCACAGATACGGGGCTGCCAGCGCGACCGTCAGCACCATCACCACTGCCCCCTTGCGGGTGAACTCCCCAAACCCGATCGGATATCCCTCGCGGGCGCCAATGCCGAGCATCACCACATTGGCGCTCGCGCCCACGGCGGTCATGTTCCCCCCGAAGCCTGCTCCGATCGCCAGCGCCCACCACATCGCCTGCGCATGGCCGGGATCGGGAATGGTCGAGGCAAGGCTTGCAACTACGGGGGTCATCGTGGTGACGTACGGGATATTGTCGATAAGACCCGAAAGTATCGCTGAGACAACGAGAATCAGCATCGTCGCCGACAGCGGATCGCCCGCCGGTCACATCGCCGGCCAGACGCGCCAAGTCGGCGATCACTCCGGTCTTCACCAGCGATCCGACCATGATGAACAACCCCGCGAAGAACAGCAGCGTTTCCCATTCCACGCTGGCCAGGTAGTGGATGTGTTCGACGCCCGAAATCGTCACCAGCACTCCGGCGCCGATCAGAGCGATGATGGATGGTTCGACGTGGATGGCCGAACTCGCGACGAACGCGGCGAAAACCAAGACCAGCACGACGCCCGATTTGGCCAACAATCGGATGTCCCGGATGGCCTCCCGCTCATTCAGCGACATCACCTCGGCGACACGATCCGCGTGCACACCAAATGTTCCACGGAACAACAGCGGCAGCACCACCACGAATGCGATCAACGCGATGATCGCTATCGGCGCCAGGTGCACCAGAAAGTCGTTGAACGACAGGTTCGCGCGGCTCCCGATAATGATGTTCGGGGGATCGCCGATCAGTGTCGATACGCCGCCGATGTTGGACGCGAGCACTTCCGCGATCATGAAGGGCACCGGGTTGATGTCGAGGCGTTCGCACACCAGCAGCGTCACCGGTGCCATCAGCAGCACGATGGTGACATTTGGCAGCAGCGCCGACGCCGCGGCGGTGATCAGAACCAGAAGAACCATCACCCGTAACGGGGATCCACCGGCCCGCTTGGCTGCCCAGATCGCCGCGTACTCAAAGGCACCCGTCTGGCGGATCACTCCGACGATGATCATCGTGCCCAGCAGCAGAAAGATGACGTCCCAGTCGATTCCGGTCTCACGCGAGTAGAACACGTCGTGGGCGCCGACAATCCCGAGTGCCAGCACGACTGCGGCGCCGCCGAGTGCGACCTTGACCTTGTGGATGCGGTCGGTCGCTATTAGGGCGTAGGCGACGACGAATACGGCTACCGCAACGACCGCCACCGGACCACCCCCCGGCTAAGCGTCCTCAGTGCGAACCGAGAGCCACCTCGAGTAGGCGCGGGGCGGTGATGACGCCGACGATTCCCTTGGCGCCCACCACGGCAACGAGTGGCGAGCGGTTGCGGGCCATAATGGCCGCCACCTCGATGATGGTGTCGTCGGACTTCACAGTCGTCATCTCCGGCGGTGGCTTGGGCAGTACCGCCGCGACCGACTTTCCGCCGAGCTTGTCGGCGATCCGATCGGCGATCGACTCGCTCAGCACGCCGGCCAGCGACGGGTCCTCCTGTACGTACACGGGAACCAGCAGACGGACGACCTGCGACGCGGGCAATATCGTCACCGGCGTCCCGGCCCGGTCCGTCACCACGAGTCCAGGGAGCCGACGGGTGGCCAGCAGGCGCACCGCCTCGAGCGCATCGGAGTCCATGCTGACGACGGGAAACTCCTCGGCGATCTTTTCGGCTCGCACTCCGCAACGCTACGTCGCCATCATGGGAATCCGGGGAAATCCATACGGGATCTTGGCGCCTGCCAACCCCACCGAATTTGCGTTGCATCGCCACTGGAGAACTCCCACGTCCGTCATCTTGAGTCGTCACCGGCGGTGCGACTGCCGACCAGACTTCCCGGCGCTCCAGGTGTAAAGATGCCGTAAACGGCATTGCCGGGCAACCCGATTTGACGTTCGCCCCGTTCACTAGACTTCGGCCAATGCCTCCCAATTTGCGGCTCCTCACGCGTGGCTCGTGGTCGGAGTCGCAGCGGTTCGCCGAAATCCTGCGGAAGGAGACCGTCGGCGGGGTGCTGTTGTTGGTTGCCGCGAGCGTGGCCCTGCTGTGGGCCAATTCGCCCTGGTCCCACGCCTACCGCACGGTTTCGGAGTTCGCGATCGGTCCCGAGTCGCTCCATCTGCGGCTCTCGTTGTCGGCGTGGGCGGCGGACGGTCTCTTGGCGATCTTCTTCTTCGTTGTCGGGTTGGAACTCAAGCGCGAGTTCGTCGCCGGGGATCTGCGTGACCCCGCGCGGGCCGCGCTGCCGATCGCCGCGGCCATCGGCGGCATGATCGTGCCTGCCGCGATCTTCATCGGTATCAACCTGACCGTCGGGCACCCAGAGAACCTCGATGGGTGGGCGGTGCCCATCGCCACCGACATCGCATTCGCGCTCGCCGTGCTCGCGGTGTTGTCCACCCACCTGCCGACGGCGCTGCGCACCTTTCTGCTGACGCTTGCTGTGGTCGATGATCTACTCGCCATCACCGTCATCGCGATCTTCTATACCGATCATTTGTCCCTCGGCCCGCTCGCGCTCGCGGTAATCCCGATCGGACTGTTCGGGCTGGCGGTGCAGCGTGGGATCCATTACTGGTGGCTGCTGCTGCCGCTGGCCGCGGTGGCCTGGGCGCTGGTGCATGCCAGCGGCGTGCACGCCACGGTCGCGGGGGTCGCGTTGGGTTTCACCGTTCCGGTGCTGGGCCGGCACGGCCACCCCACCGCCGAGCTGTTCGAACACACGCTGCGGCCGGTGTCCGCAGGGTTCGCGGTGCCCGTGTTCGCATTCTTCGCGGCAGGAGTGACGGTCGGCGGCTGGTCCGGTCTGGGTGACTCGCTGATGCATCCCGTCACCGATGGCGTCATTGCAGGACTGGTGATCGGCAAACCTCTCGGCGTGTGGCTGACGGCATTCCTACTGGCGAAGTTCACTCATGCCAGCCTCGGCGACGACCTCGCGTGGCGCGACGTCCTCGGCGTGTCACTCCTGGCGGGCATCGGCTTTACCGTGTCGTTGTTGATCGGTGAGTTGGCGTTCGATTACGGAACAATGACGGCCGCAGACGTCAAGATCGGCGTGCTCGTCGGGTCCGTTATCGCAGGTGTACTGGCTTCGCTTGTGCTGCTGAGCCGCAACGCGGCGTATCGGCGTATTTATCTAATTGAAACTGCGGACGCAGACCACGATGGTGTGCCCGATATCTACCTCTGATCTTGCGCAGTGCTCCGCCCTCGTCGGGATTCGGGTTCCCGCGGGGTGTCACAGACCCTTGCTAGGTTTGCCATCGTGAGCCAACCCACCGCTGTGCAGAAGCGGCGAGCGGGGCATCGAGCCCGGCTGGCGGTGTCGCCTGCGCAGGCGGTGAAGCTGGACGAGCAGGCGCACGCGGCGCGTGCGTTGTGGAATTTGTTGCACGACTGGTGGACGATGATGCCGCGGGAGACGCGGTCGCTGGAAGCGGCCGACGCCGCGATACGGCAGGCCCGCAAGGAGATCGACTGGCTGGCGGTGCTGCCTGCGCAGGCTTCCCAGGCGGTGCTGAAGACGTATTTTCAGGCGTGGCGCAACTGCTGGGAGGGCCGTGCCGGAGCGCCGAGATTCAAGGCGCGGTCGCGGTCGGTGATGGCGGTAGATATCCCGCAGGGGCGGGATCTGAATCTGGTTCGTGTGCACCGCCGCTGGGGTGTGTGTGGCGCTGGCGTTGTCGGACGGTGACATCAGAACCCATGAGGCGTGGTTGACCGACAAAGAGCAGGCGAAACTCGTGGCGCTGCAGCAGAGAGCAGCGCACCAGGCGAGCTTCCGCAGCCGGGGCGAGCCGACGTCAAACCGGTTGCGGGGAACCTATGACCAGATCCGGCGTCTTCGTGCGAGAGCCAAGCGCAGGCACCTGGACTGGCAGCACAAGACCACCACCGAGCTAGCTGACACGTTCGGTGTGGTCGTGGTGGAAGCGTTACCCGTCGCGAATATGACCCGTCGGGCGAAACCCGCTGCCGACCCGGAGCATCCGGGGTCGGTTCCTGCCCAACGGAGCGGCGGCAAAGTCGGGCCTCAACCGAGTGATCAGTCAAGAGGCCTGGGCACGCACCATCGAGCAGCTTGCCTACAAGACCGCCCGACGCGGTGGAACCTTCTCCCGGGTGCCCGCACCAAAGACGTCGCAGCGCTGCTCGGCATGTGGCACCACCACACCGGGCAGCCGGGAAAGCCAGGCGATGTTCGCATGCAAGAACCCCGACTGCGGGTGGTCGGGCAACGCCGACACCAACGCCGCCCGAAACATCTTGCATCTGTACCGGACGGGCCACGCGCTCGCCCCGGCTGCCGGAAGGAGCAGTCGTCAGGCGCGGCAACGCGTCAAGCCCACCACCGCAAGGTAGGCGGGAATCTCCCCCCGTTCACGGAGGAGAGGACTTCAAGAGTCTCGACAGGACTGAGGCGCGGGCCCGTGCGTACACTGACCTAATGCTTGAACAGATCCGCGGTCCCGCAGATCTGCAGCACCTCTCTCAGTCGCAGCTCAGCGATCTGGCACACGAAATACGCGAATTCCTGATCCACAAGGTCGCTGCAACCGGCGGGCATCTCGGCCCCAACCTCGGTGTGGTGGAGCTCACGCTTGCCCTGCATCGGGTGTTCGACTCGCCACACGACCCGATCATTTTCGACACCGGCCATCAGGCCTATGTGCACAAGATGCTGACGGGCCGGAGCCACGACTTCGACACGTTGCGCAAGAAGGGCGGCCTGTCGGGCTATCCCGCGCGCAGCGAGAGCGAGCACGACTGGGTGGAGTCCAGCCACGCCAGCTCGGCGCTGTCGTATGCCGACGGCCTGGCCAAGGCGTTCGAGCTCTCCGGGCATCGCAACCGGCACGTGGTAGCGGTCGTCGGTGACGGCGCCCTGACCGGCGGCATGTGCTGGGAGGCGCTGAACAACATCGCCACGGCGCGCAGGCCCGTCGTGATCGTCGTCAACGACAACGGCCGCAGCTACGCCCCGACCATCGGCGGGTTCGCCGAGCACCTGGGCGGGCTGCGGCTGCAGCCGGGCTACGAGAAGGTGCTCGACGAGGGCCGCAGGGTGGTGCGCGGCGTGCCGCTCATCGGCGAGCTGTGCTATCAGTGCATGCACAGCATCAAGGCCGGCATCAAGGACGCCCTGTCGCCGCAGGTGATGTTCACCGACCTCGGCCTGAAATACGTCGGCCCGATCGACGGCCACGACGAGCACGCGGTGGAAACGGCGCTGCGCCAGGCGCGGGGCTTCAATGCACCGGTGATCATGCACGTCGTCACCCGCAAGGGCATGGGCTATCCGCCGGCCGAGAACGACGAGGCCGACCAGATGCACTCGTGCGGTGTGATCGACCCCGAGACCGGGCTGGCCACGTCGGTGCCGGGGCCGGGCTGGACATCGACGTTCTCCGAGGCGCTGATCGACTACGGCACCAAGCGCCGCGACATCGTGGCGATCACCGCCGCCATGCCCGGCCCGACCGGGCTGAGCGCGTTCCGGCAGCGGTTCCCTGACCGCTTCTTCGACGTCGGCATCGCCGAGCAACACGCGATGACGTCGGCCGCCGGGCTGGCGATGGGTGGCCTGCATCCGGTGGTGGCCATCTACTCGACGTTCCTGAACCGGGCGTTCGACCAGGTCATCATGGACGTGGCGCTGCACAAGCTGCCGGTGACCATGGTGCTGGACCGGTCCGGCATCACCGGTCCCGACGGCGCCAGCCACAACGGCATGTGGGACCTGTCGATGCTGGGCATCGTGCCGGGGATGCGGGTCGCCGCACCGCGCGACGGCACCCGGCTGCGCGAGGAACTCGGCGAAGCGCTGGACGTCAACGACGGGCCGACCGCCCTACGTTTCCCCAAAGGTGATGTGGGCGAAGACATTCCGGCACTCAAGCGGCGCGGTGGCGTCGACGCGCTCGCGGTGCCCGCCGAGGGTCTGTCCGAGGACGTGCTGCTGGTCGCGGTCGGGCCGTTTGCGTCGATGGCGCTGACGGTCGCAGAGCTGCTGCGCAACCAGGGCATCGGCGTGACCGTGGTCGACCCGCGCTGGGTGCTGCCGGTGCCGGAGGCGATCGGCGAGTTGGCCCGGGCGCACAAGCTGGTGGTGACCGTCGAGGACAACGGCGTCGCAGGCGGCGTTGGCTCTGCGGTGTCGGCGGCGCTGCGGCGCGCTGAGATCGATGTGCCGTGCCGCGACGTCGGGCTGCCGCAGGAATTCATCGCGCAGGCGTCGCGCGGCGAGGTGTTCGCCGACGTCGGCCTGACCGACCGCAACATCGCCCGCCAGATCACGGGCTGGGTGGCCGCGCTCGGCGCGCCGGTAAGCGAACGCGAAGTAGGCGAGCGCGTCGACTAGTCCGACAGGAGTTCCGGCCGCAGCAGGAGGCCGGGCATTGCGTGGGCGAGCCACTGCTCGTATTGAGCCGGAGACCAGCCCAGGTCCACGGTGAGCGTCGAATAGACGTAGGGCGACTGAACGGTCACCATCACGTCCGCGGCATGGGCCTTGGTCAGGCCCGGGCGCAGGGCCGACCCCAGTTGTGTGATCCATAGGGCGGTGTCGGCTCGTATCTCGCGGATCAACCTCAGGCGCAGTTCTTCCAAGCCCGGATCGGTGGCAGCGGCCTGTTCCATCACCCGCATCAACGGTGCCACCCGTTCGTGCAGCACCCGCACGAAACGTGCGGCGGCGGCGAAGTAGATGCGATGCTGCTCGTTCGACACCTCGGCCAGCACCGGCATCCGATCGGCCAAGGGTACGGCCCCGTAGTCACCCACAATTGCGACGTCGATCGCCCGGGATAGCACCGCGGCCTTAGAGCCATACGTGGCGTACACGGTTTGCGGTGAAACGTCGGCCGCGGCGGCGATCTGGTCGATCGATGTCCCCGCGAAACCCTGGTCGACGAACAATGTCGTTGCCGCGTCGACGATCCTGCGCTGACGCATCTCCGCGTCGGCTCGCCGGCGACTGTTGTCGTATCTGCGCCGCGGAGTGGTTGACACGAGTCGGCCACCTTACTTATAGTTACCTTTATTGAATAAAGCGATCCCTATCTAAATGTACTACGGGAGGTCGCCATGGCAACCATTCTCCGGACCAGTGTCCCGCCGGTGCCGTTGGTGAGACTCGTTGAACGCCTCAGGTACCGCGTGTATCGCGCGCATCAGAGACTGGCCCCGGCGCCGGTCGCGATGCTGGATCTGATTCTGGCGGGCTGGACGTCGCAGGCGATCGAAGCCGCTGCGGAACTGGGCATCGCCGATGCGCTCGCGGCAGGCCCGCTGACGGCCGACGACTTGGCGCGCCGCCTCGGCGCGGACCCCGATGCGTTGGGCCGACTGCTGCGGGCGCTGATCAGCCGCGGCGTATTCCGCCAACACGGCAACGGCGCCTACGGGCTCAACCCGCTCGCGGACACCCTGCGTTCCGACGCGCCGACATCGATGGCGGGGGCAGCACTGTTCTACGGGTCGCCGCAGCACCGCGAGGATTGGAGCACGCTTGCCGAGGCGGTCAGGTCCGGCAAGGCGACTATTCCGGTGCTGCGGGGCAAGGGAGTCTTCGAATACCTGAGTGACGACCCCCATCTGGCAAAGCTCTTCAACGATGCGATGACGAGCATTTCCGCGCTTGCCGAGCATGCCGTCGTCGCCGCCTTCGATTTCAACGCATGCCCGGTTGTCGTGGACGTCGGTGGCGGACATGGACGCCTGCTGGCCACGATTCTGGCGGCGGCGCCATCCACACGCGGCGTTCTCTATGAGCTGCCGGACGTCGCCGCCGGGGCGCCGCCGCTCATGGCGAAACTCGGTGTAGCAGAAAGGGTTCGCATAGAGACGGGGTCGTTCTTTGACAGCGTTCCAGCGGGCGGAAATGCGTATGTTCTCAAGCACGTCATCCACGACTGGCCGGACGACGAGGCGGTGCGGATCTTGCGCAACCTTCGCGTGGCCAGCCAGGCGAACACCACCGTATTGCTGGTGGAACTCGTGATTCCCGAGCACGACCGCGATTTCATCGGCAAATGGGCCGATCTCGAGATGCTGCTTGGTGCGAACGGCCGTGAGCGCACCGCGGCGGAATACCGCGCGCTGCTTGAACGCTCCGGCTTCAGGATGACGCGGGTGGTGCCGACCGCATCGCCGTTCAGTCTGGTCGAGGCGAAGCCGGTCTGACTGCACCTGGCCAGCTCGCCTCAGCGCGAACAGACGCAAAGGCCCCGCCGCGCCGTTTCGGGGCCTCTCACGTCTGCTCCGCCGTGGTCAACGCCTCGGTCAGTACCGGGACGGCCAGTTCGAGCTGCTACGGCCTGACCCCGGCGTCGTGCAGGAAGTCATCGATCGCTGCAGACCGGGCAAGCACGGCTGACGGTACCCGGTGAGCAGGACGGCCAACCGGCGATGCGGTTGTCGCGCAAGGAGTTCTGGGACAGTGCCGGGTACATCGGCGGAACGAGGACTCGGATGATTCGCCGCGTAAAGTGGCATCGCTTGCATCGGTTAACCTCACCACATGGACGCTGAACTCGAGCGCTGGAAATCCGACGGTCAGTACTTCGACTACCTGGGCTTTGACGTCTTCTACCGCAAGGAGGGTAGCGGTCCCACCCTGCTGCTCATCCACGGCTACCCGTTCAATTCGTGGGACTGGGCGCCGATATGGGACAGGTTGACCGATCGCTTCACCGTGATCGCGCCCGACATGCTCGGCATGGGGTTCTCCGACAAACCCGTCAAGTACCAGTACACGGTGCACGATCACGCCGATATGCACGAGGCGCTGCTCGCTCACCTCGGCGTGGAGTCCGCGCACGTCCTGGCCCACGATATCGGAGATTCGGTCGGCCAGGAGATGCTGGCCCGCCACGAGTTCTCCGAGCAGGCATACGGCCGGCTGCGGATCGAATCGATCACCTGGCTCAACGGCGGCCTGTTCAACGAGGCATACACCCCGCGACTGTTGCAGAAGGTACTGTCGCGAACAGCATTGGGGGACATGCTGAGTCCCCTTCAAGCCACCCCATTGTCCCGGCGCTTGATGGAGCCCACCCTCAACGAGTTGTTCGGGCCGGAGACCAAACCGACGCGACGAATGCTCGACCTGTTTCACCAGATCCTCGAGTACAACGACGGCACGCGGGTGACACACAAGGTCGGCAGGTTCGTCAGCGACCGCTACGCGCATCGCAATCGGTGGGTCCGGGCGATGCGGCAGACCGACATCCCCATGCGGCTGATCGACGGGCCTGCCGACCCAAACTCGGGCAGGCACATGGCGCAGCGCTACCTCGAGGTCATCCCGAATCCGGACGTCGTGATGCTCGACGACAAGATCGGCCACTGGCCCCAGATCGAGGCCCCTGACGCGGTGCTGGAGAACTTTCTGGCCCACGTCGAGCGCGTCACGGCCCAGCAGTAGCCGCGTCCCGACCAATCGCGCAGCGGTGTGCCGGGCGGTGCTCACCCGGCACACCACCACGTCCCCTCAGGCGTTGGCCGTGTACGAACGCGCCCCGACACCGGCGAGTGCGCCGCCATCGACGATGAGGTATTCGTCCCGGATGGGGCGCCCGGAGAAGTAGCTTTCCAGGATCTCCCTCGTGCCTGCCGCGTAGCGGCTCTGCGCCGACAACGACGACCCGGAAATGTGCGGGGTCATACCATGGTGCGGCATTGTGCGCCACGGATGGTCGGCCGGAGCAGGCTGGGGGAACCAGACGTCACCGGCGTAGCCCGCCAGCTGACCGCTTTGCAGAGCGCGAACGACGGCATCGCGGTCACAGATCAGTGCTCTCGCGGTATTGATCAGGTACGCACCGCGTTTCATCGTGCCGATCAGCTCGTCGTCGAACAGTCCGCGCGTTTCGGGATGCAACGGCGCGTTGACGGTCACCACGTCGAGGTGCGGCACCATGTCGCGCACCGTTTGGTGATAGGTCAGGTTGAGCTCGGCCTCGACTTCGGCGGGCAGCCGGTGCTTGTCGAAGTAGTGCAGGTGCACGTCAAACGGCGCGAGCCGGCGCAGGACAGCCAGGCCGATCCGGCCTGCGGCCACCGTGCCGACGTGCATGCCTTCGACGTCGTACGAGCGCTGCACGCAGTCGGCGATGTTCCAGCCGCCGTCGATGACCGACTTGTAGGACGGCAGGTAGTTGCGCACTTGCGACAGGATCATCATCACGACGTGCTCGGCGACGCTGATGCTGTTGCAGAAGGTGACCTCGGCAACGGTGATTCCGTTCTTGATCGCGGCGTCCAGATCGACGTGGTCCGACCCGATTCCGGCCGTCACCGCGAGCTTGAGCTTGGGCGCCCGTTCGATCCGCTCTTCGGTGAGGTATGCGGGCCAGAACGGCTGCGATATGACGACCTCCGCATCGGCCAGGTGCTGGTCGAATACCGAGTTCTCGGTGTCCTTGTCCGAGGTCACTATCAACTCGTGGCCGAGCCCCTCCAGGTAGTGCCGAAGGCCGAGCTCACCGGAGACGCTGCCCAGCAGCGAGCCCGGCGTGAAATCGATCGCCGACGGCGTGGGCAGCGATTGCCCGTCGGGGTAGCGGTCGAGGTGCGGAAGCCCGTCACGCGGGTAGGTCTTGGGATAGCCGTCGACCGGATCGTCGTAGAGCACGCAGACTACTTTGGCCATGGTCTTGATTACCTTTCTTGTAATTGCACAGATCAAACGCCCCTGAGGCAACGCCTGAGCCGACGAGCAGCCCTTGGCTTCACCCGCCGTGTTCGACTGTCTTGGTCACGAAATAGCTTGTGAGGAGCCAATATTCGACCTCCCCGAGGGAGAGACCGACGCTGGTGTCGGCACCAGCCGATGCCGACGTGACAACGCTAACAGCAGCGGATCATGGCAGACAAGATCTCGATCTTTGTGATCTGACATGCTTAGATAGCCATTAGCTATCATTGCCGAACGATGGAGTGGGCTGATGCGCGGCGAGGTGTCGATCCAACAACTGGAGTATCTTCTGGCTCTTGCGCGGGAGCGCCACTTCGGCCGCGCCGCGTCGGCGTGCCACGTCAGCCAGCCGACGCTGTCGATAGCGATACGCAAGCTCGAACATGAGTTGGACGTCGTAATCGTCTTGCGCGGACAGCGGTTCGAGGGGTTCACGGCGGAGGGGCAGCGCGTCGTCACCTGGGCCCATCGGATCCTGGCTGAACGCAATGAGCTGCTGGCGGATATCGAACGAATGCGCGGGGGGCTGACGGTGAGGGCGAGGATCGGGGCCGTTCCCACCTCGGTTCCGGCGAGTCCGTTGGTCACGGGCAAGTTCCTGCAACGCTATCCGGGTGCGACCGTCCAGGTGGAGTCGTTGTCATCGCGCGAGATCGCCCGGCGGTTGGCAGAGTTCGAGCTCGACGCGGGGCTGACTTATCTGGACGTTGAAACACCGCCTGGCACAAGGAGCGTCGAGTTGTACCGCGAACGCTACGTGCTGGTCGCGCCCACGGCGCACCCGGTAATGCAGCAGGACGAAGTGCGTTGGTCGGAGGCGGCACAGCTTCCGCTGTGCACGCTGACCACGACGATGCGCAATCGCCGCATCATCGACGCAAACATGGCCGCTGACGGAGTTCAGTTCCGGCCCGTGGTGGAGGCAGACACCGTCGCCGCGATATATGCACACCTCAAGACCCTGCGGTTGGCAAGCGTGGTCGCGCATACCTGGTTGCAGGCGTTCGGGATGCCCGACGGGCTGGCGATGCGCCCGATGGTCGCGCATGAGCCCGGCCCCGTCGTCGGTCTGATCGTGTTGGATCGTGAGCCCAACTCGTTGGTCGCAGAAGCACTTTTCGCTGCCGCCGCAGCGGGGGCGCAAGATGCTGAGGCGGGGTAGCGCGCCTCTCAGGCGGACTGTTCCAGCGCGGCAGTCAACACGGGCACCGCGAGTTCGCGCTGCCACGGCCGCGCCCCGGCGTCGCGCAGGAAGTCGTCGATCGCCGCCGCGCTGTCCTCTGGGCTTTCGGGAGGCTGCCAATCCCAGCACAACCGGCGTACCACGTCGGGGGAGACGAGGTTCTCCGTCGGAACCGAAACCTGTTGCGACAGTGCGGTAAGACCGGCTCGGGCGGCCTCCAGCCGGACGGCCGCCTCGGGCTTGCGCCGGCTCCAGCGCGACGCCGGCGGCGGCCCGGTCGACGGCTCCTGAGCCTCCGGTGGTTCCGCCGTTCGGGCGAGGGCAAGGGCATCCAGCCACACCTGCGCGCTACGGCGTTGCCGGTTCCCGCCGAACACCGGCAACTCGGTGAGCTTCTCGACCGTGTCCGGGTCGGCGGTTGCGGCGTTGATGATCGCGGAGTCGGGCAAGATCCGCCCCGGCGCGATGTCTCGGCGGCGGGCGATGTGATCGCGCGTCTGCCACAACTCGCGCACGGCAGCCAGCGCCCGCGGGTTGCGTACCTTGTGGATGCCCGACGTACGTCGCCACCGATCGCGCCGCGTCGGTGTGGCCTCGAACATGCGAACGTATTCGAATTCCTGTGCCGCCCAGTCGGTTTTGCCTTGCTCCTGCAGGACGTCGGCGATCGCGTCGCGCAGCTCGAGCAGCACCTCGACGTCCAGCGCGGCATAGTTCAGCCAGTCGCTCGGCAGCGGACGCTTCGACCAGTCCGCCGCACCGTGTCCCTTCATCAGCTGCAGACCCAGCAGCCGCTGCACCATTGCGGCCAGGTTCACCCGGTCGAAGGCGGCCAGCCTGCCGGCCAGCTCGGTGTCATACAGTTTCGGTGGCCTGATGCCGATCTCGGCCAGACAGGGCAGGTCCTGGTCGGCGGCGTGTAGCACCCACTCGTCGGTGGCCAGCACCTCGGCGACGGGCGCCAGCGTCGTCACCGGGTCGTCGCCGTGGTTGACCGGATCGATCAGGACGGTGCCCGCCCCGGCGCGGCGGATCTGCACGAGATAGGCGCGATTGGAGTACCGGAAGCCCGACGCCCGCTCGGCATCAACCGCAAACGGCCCATCGCCGGACGCCAAAAGCTCTGCAGCCCTGGCAATTTCGGACCGCGTCACCGACAGCTGCGGAACCCCGTCTCTCGGCGCCAGCAGCGGCGTCGCCTCCGGCTCAGCCGTCTCGGCGGCCACGGAGTCATCCCCCGGGGAGTCTGCCATCCGTCAGGCGCGGGTGCGGGAGCTCAGATCGGTGACCCCAGTCGGAGGCAGACCTGCCGCGTGCTCGAGCACCTCGCAGAACGCCTGCACGTGCGGGCCAAGTTCCAGTGTCGTCGCCGTCCACGACGCCCGCAGCTCGAGCTGGTGGGCGCGCGGCGGCCCTGAGATGTCGCCGTAGCGCACCGATGTGGTGGCGGTGACGGTGCCGCCGAGCGCGGTGACGTGTTCGGCCCGCGGCTGCAGCGCCTCGACAAGCCAGCTCCACGCCACTTCCGGTAGCAGCGGGTCGACGGCCTCGCTGGAGTCGAGGTCGGCCTGGATGTAGGCGACGAGCCGCATCGTGCCGTCCCAGGCCTCGGCGCCGTCCGGGTCGTGTAACAGGATCAGCCGGCCGAACGCGTCGCCCTCCGACCGCTCGGGGACGATGGCCGTCTCGGGGTGCCGGACCTCCGCGCCGAGCGCGTAGCTGAACGGCGCCAGTCGCTGCGGCGGACGGATCGGGCCGAGCTCGATTTCCGGTCGCACGGTGGTGGCATTCATGGCCGCCACCGCTTCACGGAACTGGGTCGGTTCGGCGGTGGTCATGCCGTTTGACGCTAGACCATCTTGACAGGCCTGTGCGCAGGCGCGCCGATTTGGTGGGGGACCGGCGCAGCCGGGATATGACGATGTGATCACGCCCGAGCGGGTCGCCGACGCCATCGAGGAAATCGGCCGTCCCAACCGCGGCGACCAGCAAGAAAAGCCCGAAGTCCACGGGGACCCCGCCCTGCGGCGACCTCGACTGATCCGCAACACCCCGGCGTGGGTGGTGGCGGTGATCGTCCTTGCCGCCGCGGTGGCCGCGGGCTGGGCGGTTTTCTGGGCCCTCGGCCTGAGTGCGCTGTCGGAGCGACCCGGCCTGTCGATTGCGGGGCGCCCGCCCGTCCGGGTCGCGACCGCCGCGGTTGTGGGCGTCATTGTCGGTGGTTTGCTCGCGTGGGCGTTCCGGCCCGCACAGACCCCTGCGGCACAGCGCGCACCTGGGGTACCACCGCACGCCGCCGCACCGCACAAATTCCGTTGTTCGGATCGCTCACCGCAACGGTCGTCACCGGGGTGGTCCTCGCCGCGTTGGCAACCTGGATCATCAGCGGTGCGGTCTTCACGCACGCGCTGCTGGAGCCGGCGATCCCGCGCTGCATCACGCCGCTGCCGTGGCCGCCGTACCCGGTCGCCCGCGAGTCCGGGACGGGCTCCCCGCCGGCCGCCCAAGACAAGGACGACAATCTCGACGGCTGAGGCCGCATGGCAGCATTGGAGCCGATGACTACCCGCCGCGAGCTGCCCGAGTCGCCTTATCTGGCCGCGGCCACCGGCCGCAAACCCAGCCGCGTGCCGGTGTGGTTCATGCGGCAGGCAGGCCGCTCGCTGCCTGAGTACCGGGCGTTGCGGGCCAAGAACACGATGATGCAGGCGTGTTTCGACGCCGAACTGATCACCGAGATCACGCTGCAGCCCGTCCGCAGGCACGGGGTGGACGCGGCGATCCTGTTCTCCGACATCGTGGTGCCCCTGCGCGCATCGGGCATCGAGCTGGACATCGTGCCCGATGTCGGGCCGGTGATCGAGCATCCCGTGCGCACCCTTGTTGACGTCCAAGCCATGAAAACACTGGAGCCGCAGCAGGTTGCGCCGATCGCGCAGGCGGTGTCGCAGCTGGTATCGGAGTTGGGCGACGTCCCGCTCATCGGGTTCGCGGGCGCGCCGTTCACCCTGGCGTCCTATCTCGTCGAGGGCGGCCCCAGCCGGCACCACGAACGCACCAAGGCGATGATGCTGGGCGAACCCGAGACCTGGCACGCCCTGATGACAGCGCTGACCGACGCCACGATCGCGTTTCTGCAGATCCAGGTGGACGCCGGCGTGGACGCGATTCAAGTGTTCGATTCGTGGGCGGGCACGCTGTCGCTGGCCGACTACCGCGGCTCCGTCCTGCCCCACAGCAGCAGGGTGTTCTCCACGCTCGCCGACGCCGGTGTGCCGATGACGCACTTCGGGGTCGGCACGGCCGAGCTGCTTGGCGCGATGTCGCTGGCCGGCGCGACGGTCGTCGGGGTGGACTGGCGAACCTCACTGACCGACGCCGCCTCGCGCGTCCAACCGGGCACCGCCCTGCAGGGCAACCTCGATCCGGTCGTATTGTTGGCGGGCTTTCCAGTGGTGGAGCGCGCGGTGCGGGCCGTCGTCGAGGACGGCAGGCGCGCGGTCGACGCGGGCGCTGTGGGCCATGTGTTCAACCTCGGCCATGGCGTACTGCCCAGCACGGATCCGTCGGTGATCACCGACGTCGTTGCACTGGTGCATTCCCTGTGAGTGCGTCGTATGCCGTTGTGGGGGGCGGGATTTCGGGTCTGGTCGCGGCTTACCGGCTGCGGGTTGCGGCGGGCCCGGACGCGACGATCACGGTCTTCGACCCCGCCGACCGGCTTGGCGGCGTGCTGCGCACCGAGCGAATCGGCGGCCAGCCGCTGGACGTCGGCGCGGAGGCGTTCATCGCGCGACGACCGGAGGTGCCCGCACTGCTGGCCGAGCTGGGCCTGGCAGGCAGGCAGAT
>CAVYPB010000017.1:0-34129 GCA_963770305.1 uncultured Actinomycetota bacterium | reverse complement strand
GTGTGCTGCAGCGCTCCGATACCGATCGCTGGTCCGGCGCATGCGAATCGGATCTGTCGCCTAGTCGGGGGGTTTGGGTAGGCGCAGCATGGTTTGGATGGCGATGTAGAGTTCGACAGCGCCCGACGGATTGTCGACGGATCTTCCGGTGAGCTGTTCGATGCGGCTCAGCCTGTGGCGCACGGTGTTGCGATGACAGAAGAGCCGCTTGGCCGCTTCGGCTATCGAGCCCGCGATGAAATAGGTTTCCAGGGTTTCCAACAACAAGTCACGCTCTTCAGCGACAGTGCTGAGCAGCGGCCCCAGGACGTTGTTCATGACCCGGTAGGACGTTGTCGGGGCGCTGGCGATCAATGCCGGCACCGGGGCGTCGTCGAATACGCACAGTTGCCGGTCACCCGGTGCGATGCTGGCCATCGCGATTCGGGCCAGATGCATTGCCTGCGCTGTCTTCTCCAGGCCCTCGTAGACCGGGCTTACCCCGACCCGGGTCGTCACGACCGGCCGCACCATGTCAACCATGGGTTGCAGCGTTTTGGCCGTTCGCAGCGACACGATGCCGACGTGCAGATCGGGCAGCAACCGCCACGCCGACCCGATCCCGCGATCGCGCAGCCGGCTTTCGATATTCGGCAGCGCGTGCCGGGCAAGTGTTGGCGGTTCGGCCGCCACCACCACGAACAAACCCTGATAGGGCAGCGCCAACAGGTCCGCGGCCTCCCACACCGTGGCCGTGTCGGCGACACTGCCGGACACCAGCGCCTCAACGAGAGCCGACCGCTCCTGGTCCTGTCTGAGGATCTGCTCGGTCATCGCATCGCGATATGACGTGGCCATCTCGGTGGTGAACATCTCGTTGAGCGTCCACACATCCGACGCGATTCGCACCAGCTCGGTTGCCGACGCCAAACCCGACCGCTCGGCCTCGGTCACCACGCAATCCCACATGTAGGCGAAACCGGTCCGATACGCGCTGAGCACCATGGCCAACGGCGCGCCCTGCGCGGCACGGAGGCGACCCGTTCGGCGCGGCGCCGACAGATCGTAGGGACCGGCATCGGCCAGGCTACGAAACCCGAACTCCAGGTTCTGCCGGCACGATCTATTCAGGTCGTCGCGCGGAACCGGCTCCTCCTGCTGATAAGCCTCCACCTGTTGGCAAATCCGCTCGGTCACTTCATCCGCGAACTGCGGCAGCCGCTCCAACAACGCCGATGCCAGAGCGGCCACATTCGGGTTCGACGGTCGGCCCGACAACCCATACATATGTCGAGCATAAGTACACCATATGCACAACTCGTTGTGCGCGTGCACAATTCACAACCGAGCAAACTGTGCTAAGAACCATCGACCCGTAGTGCCCCGCCGTCGCAAGATAAATGCGTGCGACCGGTGCGGGGTTGGCCGCCTATGGTCCGCCGCCGGACTGGCCGATGTCCAACGGTTAACGACCCCAAACATCCCCGGCGCGAAGGAAGGACACCATGACCGCCCCCAGTCCGGCCACCGCTGCCCGGCCCGTCTACACCGATATCGGCAAGGCGCTGGGCACCGACTACTTCCTGCTAAAAGCCGAGCTCACCAACGCCGAGCAGCGACTACCTGGAGCGCACCCGGGGATTCGTCCACGAGGAAGTGTTGCCGGTGATCAACGACTACTGGGAACGCGCGGAGGTGCCCGTCGAGCTGTGCCGGCGGCTGGGCGAGCTGGGACTGGTCGGCGACGGCCTCGAGGGCTACGGCTGCCCGCCGATGAGCCCGACCGCCGCCGGTTTGATCACCATGGAGCTCAACCGCGGCGACGGCAGCGTGGGCACCTTCCTCGGCGTGCACGCCGGTCTGGCGATGCGCTCGATCCACATGCACGGCTCCGAAGAGCAGAAGCAGCGCTGGCTGCCGGCGATGGCGCGCTGCGAAAAGCTCGGCGCGTTCGCCCTGACCGAACCGCGCCACGGCTCGGATTCGGTGTCGCTGGAGACCGAGGCGCGCCGCGACGGCGACGAGTACGTGATCAACGGCGCCAAACGCTGGATCGGCAACGGGACGCTGGCCGACGTGGTGGTGTTGTGGGCCCGTGACACCGAGGATATGCAGGTCAAGGGTTTCCTCATCGAGAAGGGAACACCCGGATACGACGCCCGCGCCGATCGAGGGCAAGGGTTCGCTGCGCGCCCTGTGGCAGGCCGACATCGACCTCACCGACGTGCGCGTCCCGGCCGAGAACCGCCTGCCCGGGGCGAACAGCTTCGCCGACACCGCCAAGGTGCTCAAGGCGACCCGAGCCTCCTGCGCGTGGTCGGCGCTGGGCCACGCCGTGGCCGGCTACGACGCCGCGCTCAACTACGCAGCCCAGCGCACCCAGTTCGGCAAGCCGCTGGCACGTTTCCAGATCGTGCAGGAGAAGCTGGTCCGGATGCTCGCGCGAGATCACCGCGATGCAGTTGTACTGCCAGCGCATCGGAGCATCTCGACGACACCGACGACATGTCCGACACCATCGCGGCGCTGGGCAAGCTGAACAACACCGTCAAGGCCCGCGAGGTGCTCGCCGAGGCGCGCAATCTGCTGGGCGGCAACGGCATCCTGCTCGAGAACCACGTCATCCGGCACATGACCGACATCGAGGCCATCTACACCTTCGAGGGCACCGAAACGATCCAAACTCTGCTCGTCGGCCGCGACATCACCGGGTTGAGCGCCTTCACCTGAGCCGCGCGGCAACTCGCGGATAGCCGTTGCTCGACGCCAACCAGGAGCGAACACATGGATTTTCCAACCGAATTCGTGTCGGGCATGGCACCACGGGACAAGATCGTTACCGCCGCCGAGGCCGTCGCGCTGATCCGTGACGGAGACACCGTCGTGGTGGAGGGCTTCGCCGGGCAATGTTTCGCCGAAGAACTCACCCTGGCGCTGGAGGCGCGATTCCTGCAGACCGGCACCCCGCGGGATCTCACGTTGGCGTTCACCGTGGCACAGGGAAACCGGGAGGGGCGGGGCTCGGACCGGTTGTGCTACGAGGGCTTGCTCAAGCGCGCCATCGGGGGGCACTGGGGGATGTCGGGTGAGCTCGGCAAGATGGCCGTGGAGAACAAGATCGAGGCCTACAACCTGCCGCAGGGCGTAATCGCGCAGCTGTTTCGCGATACCGCCGCGGGAAAGCCTGGGCTGCTGACGCGGGTTGGCCTCGACACGTTCGTCGATCCTCGCAACGGCGGTGGGAAGATCAACGAACGCACCACCGAAGACCGGGTCGAGTTGATGACGATCGACGGTCAGGAGTACCTGTTCTACAAGGCATTCGAGCGGCTCGACGTCGCGTTCCTTCGGGGCACCACCGCCGACCCGAACGGCAACATCACCATGGAGCGCGAGGCGCTCTTTCTGGAGTCCCTGGCCGTCGCCACCGCGGTGCACAACGCCGGCGGGTTGGTGATCGTGCAGGTGGAGCGGATCGCCGAGGCGGGATCGCTTCATCCCAAGGACGTGAAGATCCCGGGTGTGCTCGTCGACTGCGTGGTCGTGTCGACACCCGAACACCACCCGCAGACCTGGGGGACCCAGTACTCGCCGGCCATGAGCGGCGAGCTGCGCGTCCCGCTGTCGTCGGTACCGCCGCTGGAGCTGTCGGTACGCAAGGTGATCGCCCGGCGCGCGGCGATGGAACTGCGCCCCAACGCGGTGGTCAATCTCGGCATCGGCATCCCCGAAGGCATTGCCAGTGTGGCGGCCGAGGAGCACGTCCTCAGCTACATCGTCCTGACCGCCGAACCCGGGGTAATCGGGGGAATGCCCACCGGCGGAAAGGATTTCGGATCCGCGATCAACGGTGACGCCATCCTCGAGCAGCCCGCCCAGTTCGACTTCTACGACGGCGGCGGGCTGGACGCGGCGTTTTTGGGAATGGCCCAAGCCGACGCACAAGGCAACGTCAACGTCAGCAGGTTCGGGCCCAGGCTCGCGGGATCGGGTGGGTTCATCAACATCAGCCAAAACGCGAAAAAGGTGGCATTCCTGGGTACCTTCCTGGCACCGTGCCGAACGCAGGTTGTCGACGGGCGAATTGCCGTCAGCGACGACGGGGTTGCCGCGCCGAAATTCCTCGCCAACGTTGAGCAGCGCACTTTTAGCGGCCAGTACGCGGCCGCCGCAGGACAACCGGTGCTCTACGTGACCGAACGTTGCGTGTTCCGGCTCACCCCCGACGGACTGGAACTGATCGAGATCGCCCCTGGTATCGACCTGGAAAAGGACGTCTTGGCCCATGTCGGATTCACCCCAATCATCGCTGGGGAGCCGAAACTGATGGACGAGAGGCTCTTCCGCGACGAGCCCATGGGGCTCAAGGACGATCTGCTGACCGTTCCCCTGGACGCGCGGTTTTCCTACGACGTCGACCGCAACATCTTCTTCATCAATATGGAAGGCGTGTCTGTCTACACCGCGGCAGAAGCCGAGGCCATAGTCGCCGAGATCGAGAAGAGGCTGACCGCGGTCGGCAAGAAGGTTCCCGTCGTGGTCAACTACGACAACTTCTACCTGGCGCCTGACCTCGCCGACACGTACACGTCCGCGGTGCGCAGCCTTGCGGAACGTTACTACGACAGCGTCACCCGGTACACCACCAGCTCATTTATGCGCCTCAAGCTCAGCGGCCATCTCACCGCGCGCGGACTGGCCCCATACATCTACGAAAGCCGCCAGGAAGCGCTTGACTGGCTGTCGAGCACCGACAAGGGATCTAACCCAAAGAGATGAGGAGCAAGTCATGAGTGTGTACCGGGTTACCGAGGTCATCGGCGTGAGTGACGAATCCTGGGAAGCGGCTGCACGCAGCGCAGTCGAGACAGCCGCGGGAACCGTGCGGGAGCTACGCATAGCCGAGGTGGTCCGCCAGGATGTCACGATCGAGAACGGTCGGATCACCGGATACCGGGTCCGCCTGGCTCTGTCGTTCAAGTACGACGCGACCGGCAACTAGTACCGGCCGTCCGGCCCGGAGCCTTGCATGGGTGAATGTGTGAATGTGCAGGTGACCGACGGCCTGGCAACGATCCGGCTGGACCGGCCGCCGATGAACGCGATCAGCGTGCAGGTGCAGGCTGAACTGCGCGACGCCGCCGCGGTGGTCACCTCGAAACCCGAGATCCGCGCGGTGGTCATCTATGGCGGCGAGAAGGTCTTCGCCGCGGGCGCCGACGTCAAAGAGATGGCCGACAAGCACTACCCTGAAATGGCTCTGGTCAGCCAGGCGATGCACACGTCGTTCACCGCGGTTGCCACGATCCCAAAGCCGGTTGTTGCGGCGGTCACCGGCTACGCACTCGGTGGCGGGCTAGAACTGGCGCTGTGCGCGGACTTTCGGGTGTGCGGCGAGAGTACCAAGTTCGGGCAGCCCGAGATTCTGCTCGGGATCATTCCCGGTGCCGGCGGCACACAACGGCTGCCCCGGCTGATCGGCCCGGCCCGCGCCAAGGACCTGGTCTACACCGGGCGGTTCGTCGACGCCGGCGAGGCGCTGCGGATCGGGCTGGTCGACCAGGTGGTGCCCGATGGCGACGTCTACGACGCCGCGACCCGGCTGGCTGCTCAGTTCCGGGCCGGTCCCGCGCAGGCGCTACGCGCCGCTAAGCAGGCGATTGACACCGGTCTCGGCCTGGATCTCCATGCCGGTCTCGAGGTGGAACGCCTGCATTTCTCGGCGTTGTTCGGAACCGAGGACCAGAAGCGAGGAATGAGCAGCTTTGTGGAAAACGGCCCGGGCAAGGCCCGTTTCGTCGGTAGATAGTGCAGTCGCAGAATCCGTTTCGGTTGTGGCGCGTACACGACAGCGAAGGGAGCTGGTGGTAATCGCCTGACCGAGAACCATTAGCAGATTGGCACTTTCGCAATCCGGAGAGCGACGGTGCTCCGGTCACCAGCGCCGGATGTCGGCGCGCGAGACATTCTTCTACGGGGTGTATTCGTAGAAACCCCGACCCGATTTGCGGCCCAGGCGTCCCGAGGCGATCATGCGCTTCATCAGCGGCGGCGGTGCGTACTCGTCGCGCTTGAACTCGTCGAACATCGACGTGCACACCGCCTGCAGCACGTCGAGGCCGATGAAGTCGCACAGCTGCAGGGGGCCCATCGGATGACCGGCACCGAGCTTCATCCCAGCATCGATGTCCTCCCGGCTGGCGAATCCCTCTTCGTACATCCGGACCGCGCCCATCAGATATGAGGTCAGCAGGAAGTTGACGATGAACCCGGAGCGGTCCTTCGTCACGATGGGTTGCTTACCGAGCCGTGTGACGAACTCCTTTGCGCTCGTGATCGTCTCGTCGCTGGTGTCCAGCGCCCGCACGATCTCGACCAATTTCATCACCGGCACCGGCGAGAAGAAGTGCAGGCCCACTACCCGGCCCGGACGGCTGACCGCGCCGCGAGTTCCGCGATCGGGATGGAGGAGGTGTTGGAGGCCAGGATCGTGTCGTCGCTGACGATCTCGTTGAGCTCCTTCATGATCGAGAGCTTGAGCGACAAGATTCTCCGGCACCGCCTCGATGACCAGGTCGCTGCCGGCGACATCTTTCAACTCGCTGGTGAAGGTAGACCCTGGCCAGTGCCGCATCGCGCTTGTCGGAGTCGAGCTTTCCCCGTTTCACCGCGCTGTCCATGGATTTCTCCAGTCTGGTGCGCGCCGCGGCGAGGTATTCGGGCAATTCGCGTATCAGCACGGGAAGACCAGCAAGGGAGGCGGATTCGGCGATACCGGCACCCATGAATCCGCCCCCGAGGATGGCCACCGATTGGATTGTCTGCGCCATGCTGTGTTCCTCCATCTGATACGGTCAGGCCCGCTTGGACAGCGGGCGGTTGAGTTCGTCGGGGTCCCGGCGCGTCGCGTGTTGGGCGAGCTCGTCGTGGGCTTGTTCGACGGTGATGATCCGTTCGCCACGGTGATGGGTGAAACTCAGCGCTCGCAGCCAGCTGTACAACGTGATGATTCGGTTGCTCCAGCCGATCAAATACAGCACGTGGATGAAGCCCCACATCACGTAGCCGACGGCGCCGGTGAACTTGATCCCGAAGGCGTCCGCCACCGCAGCGTTGCGACCGATGGTCGCCATGCTGCCCTTGTCGAAGTACTTGAACGGCGCGATGGTGCCGTTGCCCTTCAACCTGGCCCTGATGACCTTCCCGACGTACTTGCCTTCCTGCATCGCCGGCTGCGCCACGCCCGGCAGTCCGTTGAGTGACACCATGTCGCCGATCGCGAACACCTCCGGATGCCCGGGCAGTGTGCAGTCAGGCTGCACCGCGACCCGCCCCGCGCGGTCGGTCTGTGCCCCTGTGGCGTCCGCGAGCATCTTCGCCAGCGGCGAGGCCTGCACCCCGGCGGCCCAGATCTTGGTGCGTGCCGGGATCCTCTCCACCCCCTCGGGGCCTTTCACGGTGATGCTGTCGTCGGTCATCGCGGTCGCCGCCGTGTCCACCCGCACCTCGACACCCATCTTCGTCAGCCGTCGCTGGGCGTAGCGTTGCAGTTTCGGGTCGAACGGTCCCAGCACCGTCGGGGCGGCTTCGACGAGCACCACCCGGGTCTCCGTGCCGGTGTCGACCCAGCGAAACTCTTGTGGCAGCACCGTTTTGGCCAGCTCGGCGACCTGCCCGGCCAGCTCCACCCCGGTCGGTCCCGCGCCGATGACCACGAACGTGAGGAATGCCGCGCGTTCCTCGGGATCGGCAACTGTCTCGGCCATCTCGAACGCCGACAGGATGCGGCTGCGCAGCCGGCGGGCATCCTCGAGTGTCTTCATGCCCGGGGCGAAGGCGGCCCACTCGTCGTGCCCGAAGTACGCGTGCGTGGCGCCGCCTGCCACGACCAGCGTGTCGTAGCGGCGCTGCAGCGGGCGGCCATCGGGTGAGACGCCGTGCACCGTCTTGGCGTCAAGATCGAACCGCGTCACCTCGGCCAGCACGGTGCGTGCGTTGGCCTGGTTTTTGATGACGCCGCGCAGCGGCGGTGCGATCACGCCCTCCGACAGGATCCCGGTGGCGACCTGATAGAGCAGCGGCTGAAACAGGTGATGGTTGGTGCGGTCGACGATCGTGACGTCGACGTCGGCGTGGGCCAGCGCCTTGGTCACGCTGAGCCCGCCGAAACCGCCGCCGACCACCAGGACCTGATGACGCTCGGCCACCTTCGTCACCTCCTCTGCATCGCCTGGGACCGCCGTCGTGCGAGTTGAACTGGTGGACGGTCGGTTTCGCGGACGGCGTTCTCAGAGCCGCTCGAAAATCGCGGCGATGCCTTGTCCGCCACCGATACACATGGTCACCAGCGCATACCGTCCGGATGTGCGTTCGAGTTCATAGAGCGCCTTCACGGTCAGAATGCAGCCGGTCGCGCTGATCGGGTGTCCGATCGAGATGCCACTGCCGTTGGGATTGGTCTTGTCCGCCGGCAGGCCGAGGTCACGCATGACCGCGATCGCCTGGGCGGCGAACGCCTCGTTCAGCTCGATCACATCGAGGTCGTCGACAGTCAATCCGGTGTGCTCCAGCAATGACTTGACGGCCGGAACCGGCCCTATTCCCATGTACTTCGGCTCGACCCCGGCGTAGCTGTAGCCGACCAGTCGAGCAATCGGCGACAGCCCGCGACCCTCCGCAACGGCACGATCCATCAGCACCACCGCCGACGCGGCGTCGTTCATCGAGGAGGCGTTGCCGGCGGTCACGGTGCCGTTCTCCTTGAAAACCGGACGGAGTTTGGCCATCGAGTCGGAGTCGGCGTCCGCCCGGATGTGTTCGTCGTGGTCGATGACCGTGCTGCCCTTTCGGGATTTGACCTCCACCGGAAGTATCTGCTCCTTGAAATACCCGTCGGCGGTGGCCCGAACTGCGCGGCGATGACTTTCGACGGCCAGCGCATCCTGTTCTTCCCGTGACACACCCCACTTCGCTGCCACATTCTCGGCGGTAATACCCATGGGGTAGTCGTCGAACGGATCAGTCAGCCCACCGGTTACCGCATCGATGAGCTCGCTGTTGCCCATCCGCTGACCCCAGCGGTGATTCTCGGCGAGGTAGGCGCCGCGGCTCATGGACTCCGAGCCGCCTGCCACCGTGCAGTCAGCGTCGCCCAGCATGATCGTCTGCGCGGCATCGACGATGGCCTGCAACCCGCTGCCGCACAAGCGATTTACGGTTACCGCGGGTACCTTCACCGGCAGGCCGGCGTTGACCGCGGCGACCCGGGCGAGGTAGACATCGTGTTTCTCGGTCGGGATCACGTGCCCGAACACGACGTGACCGACATCGTCGGGCGCTACGCCCGCCCGGCCGACCGCCTCTTGGATCACCATCGCCCCAAGCGTGGCCGGCGAGAAGTCCTTCAGGCTGCCACCGTAGTTCCCGACCGGAGTCCGAACCCCGCTGAGCACAACGACTTCGCGTGCGGCCGCCATGAGCGCCTCCGATCATTGGCTATTGCGCAACAGTAGGCGCCCCAGCACGTCTGGTCATTGGGCGGCCGAACCGTTATCGAGCGTCGCGGTTGGCTTCTCGCACAATTGGCAGTCCCGATGAGTACGGGCGGGTGGAGTGGTCATCGTTGAGCTGGTCTGTCGCAGCCGCGGAAAGCTTCGATCACCGGGGCCAAGTCGGCCGCATTGGTGATCAGGTCTGTGTGGCCGCCGGGATGCAAGTGCAAGGTCGCGTGCGGTAGCAGTGCGGCCATGATCCGGGCGTTGGCGACGGGGATGATCGGATCGTCGGTGCCGGCGACGATCAGCGTGTCCTGCCGGATCAGCGGCAGCGCGAAAACGCTCGTCCACACCGATCCCGCGAACAACTGGTACACGTAGCCCGTCCGAGCACCGGTCGTCAGCTGCCGGTCGAACAGCCGCTTGACGGCCGACGGATCGGCACGCGCGGCGCCGCCGTACAACTCGCCGGCGATGGCCTCGCTGTGGTCGCGATCCAGAAACCGGCGCCGTGTCAGCATTTTGGCCAGTACCGATGGCTTTCCCGGCACCATAACGGCGCCGGTGGCGGTGGCGACCAGGATCAACCGCCGGCACCGGACCGGATTCTGGAACGCGAACTGCTGGGCCAGGGCCCCACCCCAGGAGAAGCCGAGCACGTCGATCTGACCGTGCAGCCCAAGCCGACTCAGCAGGCGGCCCAACACGGCGGCCAGGTACGGAAATCCGTACGGCACAGGCGAACCCGGTGATCCACCGGTTCCGGGCACGTCGAACCGCACCACCGTGGTGTCGCGATCGAGTTGAGCCACCAGCGGATCGAGCACGTCCAGGTTCGTTCCGATGCCGTTGCACAAGACGAGCGGCACCCCGAAACCCATTCGAACTTTCACCCGGATCTGCTGGCCCAGCACGGCGACGTGGCCGTCGGTCACCCGGCGCTTGGCCATCAGTGTCATCGCGCCCGCACGTCAGTGCTCGCGCACGTAGCTACCGGGCGCCGGCTCGATCGCCGCCATGCCGGCGCCGCCAAGCGACGAAGGTGCTTGCTTCTTGGTGCCGCTGCGCTCGCCGAGCCAGGCCGCGAAGTCCGGCCACCAGGAGTCGCGTTTCTTCTCAGCCTGCTCCAACCAGGCGATCGGGTCGGATTCGTCGACTGCACCGAAATGATAACTGGCCTTGTGGTTCCCGGGTGGGTTGACGAGCGCCGCGATGTGTCCGCTGGAAGACAACACGAACCGCAGATCTGTGCCGCTGAGCAACCGGGCGCTGCGGTAGCAGGCCGGCCACGGCGAAATATGGTCGTTGATCCCGGCGACGACATAGGTATCCACGGTCAGCGCCGACAGGTCCACCGGTGTGCCGAGCATGCTGATCGCGCCCGGCGTCGCGAGCGCATTGTGCAACCCCATCTGCACCATGTCGCGATGCAACGCGGCGGCCATCCGGGTGGTGTCGGCGTTCCAAAACAACACATCGAAGGCCGCGGGCGATTTGCCCTCGATGTAGTTGTTCACCCAGTACCGCCACACCAGGTCGGTCGGCCGCAGCCACGCGAACACCTCGGCCAGCGACCGGCCGTCCAGATACCCCTGGCGGGCCGACATCGCGATGGCGATATCGGCGGTCTCCTCATCGATCGCGGCCTCAGCGACACCGGCCTGGTACTGGTCGAGAACGGTCACCATCAGGGTGAGACCGGCCAGCCGCTCACCCTCCCCGATCGCGGTGAGATGGGCGGCAGTCATCGCGGCGAGGATGCCGCCCGAACACGACGCCTGCACATGCGCGCGCTTGCTGTCGGTGATCTTGTGCACCGCCTCGAGCGCGTCCAGGATAGCCTGACCGTAGGTGTCGAAGCCCCAATCCCGCTGTTGCGCCGTCGGATTGCGCCACGACATCATGAATACCTGATGACCCTGCCGCAGAAAATACTCGACCATGCTGCGCCCCGGCGAGATATCCAGGACGTAGAACTTGTTGATGACCGGCGGCACCATCAGCAGCGGCACCGTCCACACCGTGTCGGTTTGCGGCGTGTACTGGATCAGCTCGAACACCTCATCGCGAAACACCACCGACCCGGCGGTTGCGGCGACGGTCTCCCCCACCGTGAACGCGTCGGGCTCCACCATCGACGGCACCCGCGGTGCCTTGCGCATGTCGGTGACGAAGTGCCGCAGCCCACGCACCACGCTCAGCCCACCGGTATCGATCGCCGCCTTGTATCCCAGCGGGTTCACGAACGGGATATTGCTAGGCGCCAGTCCTTCGGTGACGAAGTCTAGGACGAATCGCATCCGCTCCGCGTCGCGCCAATCGAGTCGCGCGTCCGAAAATAGTTGATCGACAGTCTTGTTGGCGGCCAGGTATGCCTGCATTGTGCGCTTGAGGATCGGATTGCCCACCCATGCCGAGTCGGCGAACCGCTTGTCGCCCTTGGCCGGGGCGATCTCCGAGCGGCCCGCAGCGATCGACCCCAGTTCCCTGCCCAGCGTGGTCGCGCGGGATGCCACTACGCGAGGCTGTCGGGCCAAGTTGACGGCGAATCTACGCCACGACAAATTCGGGGCTATCCGGTCGGCCAGGCCGAACACCGGACGGGTCAACAGCAGGTCCAGCGGCACCGCAAGCTCGTCGAAGCCGTCCTTGTCGATGGCAACCACAGTGCTACACCCCCTCGGATATCGCTTGTTCCGCCGGGCCCGGCGGCTTACCTCGGAAACAAAACAGCCGCCGGAGCCGGGGCGGCGCAGCGTGTTCGCAGTGATCCGCGCGCACGCGGGCATGACGGCCGACTACAAGCATGGGCACACGACTGGGCACGCGGCCTCCATCCACGCTGACTGCTTAACCCTCAATCTTCGCTACAACGGCGCGCGCCGTCGTCGTCACGGTGCCCAACGATTGAGCTGTCACCGTGTGCACCTGCACACCGCTTTTCGGCGCATCCCCGCATACACTGACCACCCTTCGGCGGTGGTGCAGCACGCTGTTCAATTGTCACTGCGACGCAAAGCGCACCCGGGCGACGTCTTAGATGTCGATTCGCGTGGCCACGAGTCCGCTTACCGCCAGCCGTATGCATCGTGACCGAGATGTGGACGCATGTCGATATGCAGACGAACAGCGTTCGTACATCGCAATTGTCACCCCGCACACGATCGATTCAAAAGCAGTCATTTCGTCGTGTTCATTGCCGATGATCCAAGTGAAATGCCAGCCGTTGTCCGTATCGCCATCCCATTCCTATCCCTCTAACAGCGTGATCAACATTGACCTACAACGTTGAGGCCGACACCCGGAGTTCTGCGCGTTGCCTTTCTCACCACCCGCTGCGCCTCACCGCCGGTACAACTCACCAAGCGACTCGACCGAGGGGAAATGTCCGTGAGCACCGAGACAGACCCGTACCCAATATTGGACACGGTCGAGTGCGGCCACGCTGTGTTGGTCAGCCCGCACCGTGCGAGATCTCGGCGAGGGGCGCGGGGAGACGCGGCGTCGTGGGGGCCGATGAGGCGGCGCCGCGGCAAGCTCGCCATGGCCCTGATGTTGTCGCTTGTGTTGTCGGGGGTTCTCGTCGCCGGCGGCGTGATGCCTCACGCTGGTGCTGATGACCGGCAGTATGAAGAGTTCTATACCCCGCCGGATCCGCTGCCGCCTGGTCAGCCCGGTGACTTGATCCGTATCGAGCCGTCGCGTATGGCGCTGGAGCCCTCGGGTCAGTTGGGTGCCTTCGTCGGGTCCGGAACCCGGATCATGTACCGCAGCAACGATGCTCAGGGCAACCCTGTTGCGGTGACAGGCACCTATATCGAGCCCGACGTCGCGTGGCCGGGCAATGGGCCTCGCCCGCTGCTGGCATACGCGACTGGACCCTATGGGGCGGGTGAGCAGTGCGCACCGTCGCGGCTGTTCAACCAGGGCATCCACTTTTCGCAGGGTTTCGACCTGACGTTGAACGTCGAGGAGGGCTGGATCGCGACGATGCTGGCCCGCGGCTTCGCCATCGTGGTCACCGACGGCGTCGGAATGGGCATCCACGGATCGCAATCGCCGCAGTGGTTGAACCGGGAGGCGGCAGGCACAGCGATGCTCGACGCGGCCCGCGCGGCGATGAAACTGCCTAACACCTCGCTGGATCCGCACGGACCGGTCGCGTTCTGGGGCTATGCGTCCGGAGGGCAGGCGTCGCTGTCGGCGGCAGAACTGGCCTCCACCTACGCACCTGAACTCAATATCGTCGGCACCTTTGCCGACGCCCCGGTCACCGACGTGGCGGCGGCCATACCGGACATCGACGGCAATTTCCTTGCCGTGCTGGCCGGGTACCTGATTCGAGGAATCATCGCGGCCTACCCCCAAACCGAACAACCCATCCACGACGTGCTGACGCCGCGCGGGCTGGAGATGCTCGACTGGTCCGGGCATACCTGTCTGCTGCAGGGCGGCGTGGATTACGCGTTTCGCCACCTGGAGTTCTGGTTCAACACCGATCTCAATGCGTTGATCTCCAACGATCCGTTCAAGAGCCTGCTCGCCGCACAGCGGGTCGGCAACATCAAACCCAAAGGTCCGGTGTACATCTCGCACAACCGTTGGGATCCACTTATCCCGTACCAGGCTGCTCGCCAGACTGCGGCGGACTGGTGCACGATGGGCGCCGACGTCGAACTCTCGACCAACGAACAGCCGCCATTCCTCAACAAGACGGACATCAACAACCTGCTACAGCCCTATGTCGACGGCGAGCGAAGCATGGCCTGGGTGACCGACCGCTTCAACGGAGTACCCACCACACCCAACTGCGGCCAGTTCTAATGAGTGTTATCGACTTGGTCAGGTTTGGTGGTGTGCTGACGCGAGGATGCGCTCTGCGGGCGCCAAACCCCTTGGCGCCGTGCGGCTACTGACGGAAGGCTTCGATCACGGGCGCCAAGGTGCCAGCGTTGGTCACCAGATCGATATGTCCACCGTCGTGTAGATGCAGCGTGGCGTGCGGTAGCAGACGCGCCATGATGTGGGCGTTGGCGACAGGGATGATCGGATCATTGGTGCCAGCGATGATGAGCGTGCGCTGGCGAATGAGCGGCAATAGGACAGCACTGGTCCACACCGACCCCGCTAGCAGCTGATGCACGTAGCCAACCCGGGAACCCGACAGCGATTGGCGTGCGAACAGCGCCTTGACATCAGTGGCGTTGGTACCCGCGTTGCCACCATAGAGCTCAGCTGCCACCGAGGCCGCGTACTCGTGGTCCACAAATCGCCGCGGTGTAGCCATTTTTGCCAACACGGCGGGTTTGGCGGGCACCATGCCGATACCCATGCCGGTCGAGACAAGAATCAGTCGTCGGCAGCGCCGCGGATTCTGGAAAGTGAACTGCTGGCCCAGCGCACCTCCCCAAGACAGCCCGAGGATGTCAACCTGCCGACCGGCGAATCCGAGTTTGGTCAACAGGCGGCCTAAGACAGCGGCTAGATAAGGGAAGCCGTAGGGCAATGGGGAGTTCGGCGATCCCCCAGTCCCTGGCACGTCGAATCGCACCACAGGAGTGTCTGGATTCAGTCGCTCGACGAGCGGATCAAGCACCTCAAGGCTTGCGCCGATGCCATTGCATATCACCAGCGGAACTCCGGTGCCATGGCGTACATCGACTCGGACCTGCTGACCCAGCGCGGGGATTACTCGCTGCGTGTGCATCGGCGTCACGGGGGGTGGCGTGACGGATGAAGCACCGCGCGAAGGGCGGTCCAGGTCACGGCGGCGTCGAGCGCGGGGGCCCACATCGACTCCAGCACCCCGCCTTCGCCCACCTGCACCGGCATCCTTTCCACGTGTCGCGGCGCGAACCCGTGAGCGCACCGTGGTTGAGATGTCGTTGAAAACCGTGGCGGGTTCGCACCGTGCCAGCGCTTGGGCGGTGTCCTTAGGCGCCGACACCGTCGCAGGAGGGCCGCCGACGCTGGTGCCCTCGGACGGGCCGTTCGCGCTCTGTTGCCTTGCGGTCGGGTTCATCGATGATCTCCAGTGGTGTCGGCCGCGCGACCTCTCGCTCGGCACGTGACCTTTCTCGCGTCGGTCATCGCGGGCACTTGACCTGCTAGCCAGGCACATTCGTCGGTCGTACCAAAGATACGTTAGTGGTCGGAGCACTCAGACGCCGACTCACTACCGACAGATCAACGCCATCGCTACGAGCTGGACTTCCTGGATTTCCAACCCGGTCCCAGTTGCCACTACCAGTCGCACTACCAGTCGATAGTGCCGGTCGACGCCGCCGACGTCGTTGTTGAACCGGACAACGAGCGGGGTTCGATACTGTGCCGCAGGACACGCGGAGGCAGGCTCTCATGATCTACAGCGACGACATCGCGAAGGCGGCGCGGTCGCCGACGTCCTGCTGGTCGCACTTGAAGATGGCGGGATCCGTTCCTACCAGGACGAAGTCGACTAGTACACCCACGGTTGCTCGTGGTGTCCGTCTGGGCGGCGGGGTCTGGCAGTCTGCAGTTGGCCGGGGTTACGACGGCGGCCAGTGCGGTGGGGACGTCAGCGGGATTGCGGTCGGCGAAAACCTGGTGTGCCGACGGTGAACGAAGCATGGCCTAGGTGACCGACCGCTTCAACGGAGTACCCACCAGACCAACTGCGGCCAGTTCTAACGATGGATACAGTCGGCGCGAACCCCCGTCGCAGGGGAGATACCCGGCAGCGCCCGCTGGCCAAATGGCCGCTGGATCGGACCCAGGTTCTACGGTCAAACGGTGGCAAACGTGGACCGCAGCGCGGTGATTGAGCTGGATCGCCATGTGGCAGCACGGAAGTTCCCGCGGATACAGCCTAGACCGAAAACAAGTGTCGACGAAGTTCACACCGATCGCTTCGGCTTTGATCAACACTTCGCCCCGACGTGAGGAGGGCCGCGGCTTGTCGACGTCCTTCAAGACTTCGGGTCCACCGATTGCGATGACTTCGATAGCGTTCGCGGTGACGATTCGAACCTGACGCTCAACACTTTGTCGTCGAAACGACGGAAAACGACTGACGCGTGGCGTTGTCGCCCATCACATCGACGGCGCCGGACGGGCCCACGAGAGTCGTGGCAGCGCGCTTGTCACGGCGCGATGGCAACGCTCCGCCACACGAAGGCATTGGCAAGACGATGGCCGACCACAAAACCGTCCACGACGTTACCTATCAGGTGCACGCCCTCGGGTTACGACGCCGTTGCGGCTTGTACGGCGGCCGTGGGCAACCGACGCATATGCGGCTCCGCCGCCACGGGCGACCCGTGTGCGGGCAAGGCGGCGACTATGTAACCGACAACCCGCCGACTTATGAGCATGCCGAGATGGCCGACGCCATCGACCGTGATGGTCTCCACGTCGGCGTTGGCGGGCACCGACCGCGGGCCGGGGACGATGATGTCTAGTGCAGCGGTAACTGCCAACCACCGCACGCCGACAGGTACCGGAGCGGAGGCTAGACGGCGCAACAGAGGCGAACCTGGTCGCAGCGCCCGGAGCAGATCCCCGAATGGAAGCAGACCCGCCCAGGGCGATCCCCCGAACGGGGAGCCCAGGGTAATGACGGTGTCGACCAGCCCGACCAGGCCGCCGCCTGCGATGGCCTGAGCGATGACGACACCGCCCAGACTGTGTCCGACCAGATGCACTTTGTCCGCACCGGTTTGAGACAGGGTCCTCTCGACTGTGGCGACGAGCTCGTCGGCAAGTTGCTCCACAGAATTTCCCAATGGGCCGTATGCAATCGTGTCGACCATGATGCCTCGGTCGCTTAGGGCCTGGGCGATCACGGACCAGCTTGACTTCGTGCCCCCGAAGCCGTGGACGAGCAGCACGGGACGAGCCGTGGGTGCGGCGTGCGCTTTCGTATGCGGCGACAGACTGCTCGCGGGCTCACAGCCACCGCCGACGAAGCATAGCGGTGCCATTGCCGCTGTTGACGCCAATGCCCCCACCTCGTATGCGTGCACCGCCGCAGCGCGTCCGACGATCCGAACCACGTCGCGGGCACTCTCGAGTACGCGCAGGGGCGTCATGTCCGCTCGCCTCCGCGAACGCAGACCCGTAGCTTCTTCAACGCGCTCACGCCATTCGCCTGCTCGACGGCCATCTCGATGTGGTGCGGGTTGGCGATGCCAAGGCCGGTGCCGATCGGTGAGCCCAGCGGCATCACCGCAGCGCAGCCGGTGTCCCCCAGTCGGCGCGCCAGCACCAGATCGTCGTTGGTAGAGGGCAGGACGACGAAGCCGTCGTCAACCAATCGTTCTGCGGCGCAGACCAATTCGGCGGCATCGGGCAGCAGCGTGCGCTCATCGGTCGTCTGATCAGCGACCTTCACAGTTTCGTCGTTGATGCTCATAAGCATGAGCCCCTTCCCGCAACCCCTCACGATCCGAGCGTGGCGGAGGAATCTATCGATGGCGATGTGCCCGCTGACAACGTCAACGACGAATTCGTGTGAGGCGCAAACGTGGGCTATGGCGTCTCAGGCGACGTTCGCGCGCGGCCGTTCAGCCTGTTTCTGGCGCCCGGAGAAGAACAGCACCGCCACAGCGGTCGCAATAGCCCAAACGGCCGCCGCGATGCCGATGTGGACGAAACCGCGACTCTCGCGGCCCAATATCGGAGCGATGGCCCGCGGAACCTGACGCCAGACGAAGTTGTGGTCGATGCCGCCGCTGGGGTCAGCGACACAGTACAAGGCGTACGGAAACACCAGGTGGGCAATCCACCTGATCGTGGCGCGGCGGTCTCGACGTTGTTCCCAGCGATGGATCAGTGGCTCGTCGCCAACAGGAAACAGCACCGACACCAGGTTTCCTACCCCGAGCCAGGACACAATCGGCACAGCGACGTTGGGAATCGTCACGACAAGCCGTGCGGGTGTTTCGAGCCACAGCGTCATGGCCGTCGCCGCAGCAAGAGTCGGCAGTCCGACGATCACGACCAGCGCCAGGTTCTTCACCAGCAGCACACGCCAGAGCGGAACCCCGTCGTGCAACGCCTTGCGGACCCGAATATGGTCGGCGCCAAGCAGAT
Organism: uncultured Actinomycetota bacterium; assembly: GCA_963770305.1. Taxonomy (GTDB): domain Bacteria; phylum Actinomycetota; class Actinomycetes; order Mycobacteriales; family Mycobacteriaceae; genus Mycobacterium. Next base: position 15,584 of record CAVYPB010000017.1, on the reverse strand, counting down.
TGGTGGTGGTGACATCGGCCAGGATGAACGACGAGAAGTAGGTGCCGATCAGGATGACCCAGTCGTGGTGGCGGGGCAGGTGCAACGGCTGGACCAGCAGCCACACCAGTGCCAGGACGAGGTTGGCGGCCACACCGGAGAGCCACGATCGCGGCGGTGTGAAGGCCCACCGGACCTCGGCGGCCACCGCCGAAGGCAGGGCGAGTTGCAGACCCTGCGCGGCCTTTTCCGCAGCGGCTGAACGCGCCTCGTCCTGGTGGAGGGCACCCACCGATGAGCGTGCTGCAACCTCTGCACGGCGGAAGGCCGGAATCACACGACCCAGGATGGCGGCGGCCCGTCGTCGACCGCACCCTGACCTCATTGGCTAAGCGACTGTCAGGGCGTCAGTACGACCGACCCGACCGTTCTGCGGCCCTCAAGATCGCGGTGGGCTTGAGCCGCGTCCTTGAGCGGATACTGGGCGCTCACGGTGACTTTGACGGTGCCGGTGGCAATCGCGTCGAACAGTTGGTTTGTGCGCCAGGTGAACTCATCGCGGGTGCGGATGAAATGCAGTCGCGATGGGCGGGTGAGGTACACCGAGCCCGCGGCGTTGAGTCGCTGCGGGTCCACAGGCGGCACCGGCCCACTGGCCGCGCCGAACAGCACGAGAGTGCCCCGGACTGCCAGGCTGACAAGGCTGGCGTCGAAGGTGGACTTGCCCACGCCGTCGTAGACGGCGGCAACGCCCGTGTCGCCCGTGAGTTGTCGGATGGTTGCCCCGAACTGCTGTGGGTCGTCGGGGTAGTCGAGCACATCTACCGCGCCGGCCTGCCGCGACAGCTGCGCCTTGTGCGCAGTCGAGGTGGTGGTGATCACGCGGGCGCCGAGGCTGGTTGCCCACTGGGTCAGGATCAGACCGACGCCGCCGGCCCCGGCGTGCACAAGCACGGTGTCGCCCTCCTGGACCGGAAATGCCGACTTGATCAGCAGGTGGGCCGTCATGCCTCTCAGGATCGCCGCCGCGGCTACGTCTGGGCTGACTCCATCTGGCAACGAAGCGACGACATTGGCTGGGGCAACGCAGTATTCGGCGTACGCGCCGACCGCGTCGGCGGTCGCAACGCGGTCGCCCGCACGTAGTTCCGTCACCCCGTCGCCCACTGCCTCGACCGTGCCGCCTACCTCCGTGCCGAGCACAAACGGAAGTTTGTGCGGATACGAGCCCGACCGGAAGTAGGTGTCGACGAAATTCACACCGATCGCTTCGGCCTTGATCAACACCTCACCCGGCCCGGGAGAAGGCGTCGGCTTCTCCACGTTCCGCAATACGTCGGGACCGCCCGTTTCGGTGATTTCAACGGCATGCATGGTCACGATTCCAACGTGGCGCTTGCCACCTTGTCGATGAAACGAGGGACAACGGTCGGGGTGTGTCGTTGTCGCCGAGAACATCGACGGCGCCGGACCGGCCCGTGAGAGTGGTGGCAACGCGCCTGTATGACGCGATGACAATGCGCAACCACCCGAAAGAATAGGCAGGACGATGGCCGAGCAGAAAACCGTTCAAGACGTTACCTATGATCTGCTTCGCACGCTGGGGCTGACGACCGTTTTCGGCAACCCCGGCTCCACCGAGGAGACGTTCCTGAAGAACTTCCCCGACGACTTCACCTATGTCCTCGGGCTCCAGGAGGCGTCGGTGATGGCGATGGCCGATGGGTTCGCACAGTCGACCGGCAAGCCGGCATTGGTCAATGTGCACACCGCAGCCGGCACCGGTAATGCGATGGGCAGCCTGATAGCGGCCTACCGGGGCAACACCCCTCTGATCGTCACGGCGGGTCAGCAGACCCGCGAAATGGTCTTGTGTGAACCATATTTGACCAATACCCAAGAGACGGTATTGCCTCAGCCGTGGGTGAAGTGGGCGTATCAGCCCGCCCGCGCCGAGGACGTTCCTGCGGCGTTCATGCGGGCCTACGCGGTGGCCGTTCAGCCGCCGGCGGGTCCGGTCTTCTTGTCCATCCCGCTTGACGACTGGGACAAGCCGGCATTGGGGCCCGCCGTGGTGAGGACGGTCAGTCATCGGGTGAGCCCCGACACCGAGCGCCTGCGCAGCTTCGCCGACCGTATCAACCGTGCGCAGAGGCCCATGCTGGTCTACGGTCCCGAGGTTGATCGCAGCGGCGCGTGGGACGCAGGCGTGGCATTCGCGGAGAAGGTCGGCGCGCCGGTGTACGGCAGCCCCCTTCCAGACAGGGTGTCCTTTCCTGAGAACCACCGCCTGTATCAGGGGCCGCTGCCGATGACCATCGCCGGTGCTGAAAAGATCCTGCGCGGTCATGATCTTGCGATCGTCATTGGGGCACAGGTCTTCCGCTACTACCCCTATGTGGCCGGCGAGTATCTGCCCGAGGGCACGGATCTGCTGCAGATCACCAGCGATCCGGCGCTGGCCGGGGCAGCACCGGTCGGTGACAGTGTGCTCGGCGACTCACTGCTGGCTCTGGAGCAACTCGTCAATATGGTCGACGACCACAGCGATCGGAAAGTGCCTGCCAAAGCGGTCCACAACCCCGCAGTCGATTGGTCGGCCTCCCCGCCGCTTACCCCGGATGCGGTGTGGTCGACCCTGGCTTCGGTTAAACCCGCCGAATCGCCGTTGGTGACCGAGTCCACGTCGACGATGGCCCAACAACTGCGCTGGATACCCACCACTCGCCCAGCTTCATTCTTCGCGACCGCCAGTGGCGGAATCGGCTGGGGACTGCCTGCCGCGGTTGGCCTTGCGCTGGGAGACCGCGCCCGTGGCGTCAAGCGCACGGTGGTGGCGACCATCGGCGACGGCTCCTGCCAGTACTCGGTGCAGGCGATGTATACGGCGGCACAACACCGGCTACCCGTTCTGTTCGTTGTCATGCGCAACGAGGAGTACTCGATTCTCAAGTCGTTCGCGGTGCTCGAGGAAACACCGGGTGTTCCGGGTCTGGACCTACCTGGACTTGACATCGCATCCCTTGCAACAGGGTTCGGATGCCGGACGGTGAGTGTAGATAGCTGCGAAAAGCTCGCGCGCGAGTTCACGAACGCGCTGGATGTCGACGGGCCCACCGTGATCGTGGTGCCCACCACACCGCAACCGGCATACCTGGGCTGACGGAGATCCCGCGCCGATAGGGAGTTTGTGATGACTGAGCTTGTTGTCGATCCGTCAGCGACCACTGGCCCGATCGTGGGCAGCCGCAAGTACTACCGGGATCTCGACGGGGTTCCAGGTGCGCGGGTGCCGTTTCGGAGGGTCAGCCTCTCCAACGGCGAGCACCTGGATCTGTATGACACCTCGGGCCCGTACACGGATCCGCATGCGGTGATTGATCTGCATGCGGGTCTGCCGCCGCGGCCTGGTGTGGTCGACGATCGCGGTACACAGTTGCAGCGGGCCCGGGCCGGTGAGATCACCGCGGAGATGGCGTTCATCGCTGCGCGCGAGGGTGTGCCGGCCGAGTTGGTGCGCGTCGAGGTGGCGCTCGGCCGGGCGGTGATCCCTGCCAACCACAACCACCCCGAGAGCGAGCCGATGATCATCGGCAAGGTGTTCGGGGTGAAAATCAACGCCAACATTGGCAATTCGGCGGTCACCAGCTCGATCGCCGATGAGGTCGACAAGATGGTGTGGGCCACCCGCTGGGGTGCCGACACCATCATGGACCTGTCCACCGGCCGCAATATCCACGAAACGCGCGAATGGATTCTTCGCAACTCGCCGGTGCCGGTGGGCACCGTGCCGATCTACCAGGCGCTCGAGAAGGTCAACGGCGACCCGACCGCGTTGTCGTGGGAGGTCTACCGCGACACAGTGATCGAACAGGCCGAGCAGGGTGTGGACTACATGACGGTGCACGCCGGCGTCCTGCTGCGTTACATCCCGCTGACCGTCAACCGAGTCACCGGCATCGTGTCGCGGGGCGGCTCGATCATGGCGGCCTGGTGCCTGGCGCACCATACCGAGTCGTTCCTCTACACCCACTTCGAGGAGCTGTGCGAGATCCTGGCCCGCTACGATGTGACCTTCTCCCTCGGTGACGGTTTGCGGCCCGGCTCGATCGCCGACGCCAACGACGAAGCCCAGTTCGCCGAACTACGCACGCTCGGTGAGCTGACCGTAATCGCCAAATCCCGTGGCGTACAAGTGATGATCGAAGGTCCCGGCCACATCCCGATACACAAGATCATCGAGAACGTCGACCTCGAGGAAGATCTCTGCGAGGAGGCTCCGTTCTACACGTTGGGCCCCCTGGCCACCGACATCGCCCCAGGCTATGACCACATCACCTCGGCGATCGGCGCAGCGGTCATCGCCGCGGCCGGCACCGCGATGCTGTGCTACGTCACGCCCAAGGAGCACCTGGGCCTGCCGGACCGCCAGGACGTCAAAGACGGGGTGATCGCCTATAAGATCGCCGCGCACGCCGCCGATCTGGCCAAGGGCCGTCCGCGCGCACAGGAACGGGATGATGCACTGTCGAAGGCGCGGTTTGAGTTTCGGTGGAATGACCAGTTCGCACTGTCGCTCGACCCGGACACCGCGCGCGAATTCCACGACGAAACATTGCCGGCCGAGCCGGCCAAGACCGCACACTTCTGCTCGATGTGCGGGCCGAAGTTCTGCTCCATGCGCATCACCCAGGACATCCGCGACGCGATGGCCGAAAAGTCTGAGCAATTCGCCGAAAACGGCAACCAGATCTACCTACCCATCACGACATAGGAGGTCGTTCATGTCCGCAAAACATCTCGCAACGCTGGTCGGCGCGGCAGCCGTCGCGGCGGCTACCGCATGGGCACCCAGTGCCGCCGCAGACCCGGATCAGCCCCAGGAGTCGTGCGACACAGCGGCGCCGTCCTCGACCGTGTGCCAGACACCGGGAAATGTCGAGATCAACGACGCTCCTCCACCGCCGGATTTCTATCCATACGGTGGCGAGCAGGGCCTGATCTGAGCGAGAAAGGTCGATGACCATGCGAACAACACGCAAGCACATCGCACCGCTGCTCGCGGCAGTCGCAATTGTGGCGGCGATCGGCACAGCGCCGGTGGCGGCCGCCGACGAACCGAGATCAGCCGTCCCCGCCCAGTCAGTCCTGCTCACAACTGGGCGCCGCGGAATACAAATGCGAATCACCGGGCAACGCTCAGCTAAACGACGCGCCACCGGTCACCAATTTCTTCCCTCAAGGCGACGACTAGAGAGTCATGTTGCGGGGCTGGAGGCCTGCGCCCAGAACCGTCTTGGGAATCCGGCCGGCCTGGCGGACCAGGTATCCGGCGGTGACGGCGGCGGCCATCGCCGGCGGATCGGCGGCCCTGGTGACCGCACTGGCCAGCAGCACTGCGTCACAGCCCAGCTCCATCGCCAGCGCGGCGTCGCTGGCAGTGCCGATCCCTGCATCGAGCACCACCGGCACGCCAGCCGCCTCGACGATCATCTCGATGTTGTGCGGGTTGGCGATACCCAGCCCGGTGCCGATCGGCGACCCCAGCGGCATCACCGCCACGCAGCCGGTGTCCTCCAGCCGGCGCGCCCGCACCGGATCGTCGTTGGTGTACGGCAGCACCACGAAGCCGTCGTCGACCAATTGCTCTGCCGCGCGGACCAATTCGACGGCATCGGGCAACAGGGTGCGCTCGTCGGCGATAACCTCGAGCTTGACCCAGTCGGTGCCAAGCGCCTCACGCGCCAGCCGCGTGGTCAGCACCGCCTCGGCGGCGCCGCGGCGCCTCCTCGAGCACGCTCAGATTCGCCGCGCCGCCGGTACCCATAATCAGCCGCGACCCGAACTCACGACCGGCAATCGTCAGCTTGGAATCAGCCACCTTGCACCGCCGTGACCACTTCCACCCGCGCTCCGTGTTTGAGGGGGGCGTACCAGTCCGAGCGCGGAATCACCGCCCAATTCACCGCGACTGCGATGCCCTTGTCCGGCAAGCCGAGGCCGTCGAGCAGCGCGCCGACGGTCGTCTGATCAGCGACCTCCACAATCTCGTCGTTGATGCTCACTAACATCGGCGTCCCTCCCGCAGTCACCCGCTCACGATCCGAGCGTGGCATAGGAATCGACCGATGGCGATGGCGATGTGCCCGCTGACAACGTCAACGGCGAAATCCTGTGGGGACGCAAAACGTGGAAAGCGCCGCAGCAGTTGTGGTTCAGCACAGCAGCGGCCCTAGATCCTTGTAATCGAGGACATCGACCCCGTCCGAGGAGGTCGCGACGATGAAGGCAGCGACGCTCGACCGGACCAAACGGAGTAGTAACCATGCCCATCTACACCTGCACTGTCGCCGAATCGACATTCCGCGCCGACACTAAGCGCGCATTGGCCGGCGAGATCGCGCGTATTCATTCATCGATGATCCACGTGCCGAGCACCTATGTGAATGTCGCCTTTCACGAGTTGGCGGCCGACGATCTGTACGCCGGCGGCGTACAGGCAAGCCCTGTGCTGGTCACCGGCTGGGTGCGTGAAGGCCATCCCGCGGACGACACCACAAGGCTCGCCACCGAAATCTCCACCGCTGTCAGCAAGATCTTTGAGATCGATGTGGAGAGGGTTCTCGTCGTCATCCAGCCCAGCCCAGCGCGTTTCGCCGTGGAAGCTGGCCGAGTGCTGCCCGAACCCGGTCAAGAACAAGCCTGGCTTGCCGGAAGTTGACGAAGGCCGCTAGCGGGGGGACGTAACAACAGGCTCCAAATCACACGGAAGGGGCGAGATGCCAAGTAATTTCGGTGACTTTCAGATGGGCGTCTACCTGGACGCTGTGAAAGGCGTCAATTCTCGATACCCGTTCGACTCTGAGTCCATCGAACGCAAGGCATCCGAGGCGCTTCCCCCCTGGGTGTACCGATATGTCTCGGCGGCTGCCGGAGACGGGCGGACTCAGCGAGCGAACATCGCCGCATATGCGCGCTACGGAATCACTCCCCGGATGATGGTCAGCCCACCCGAGCGTGACCTGTCGATCACGTTGTTCGACAAACATTTCGACTCTCCGATCTTCATGTGCCCGATCGGCCTGATCGGCTTGTGCGCGCCTGACTTCCAAGGAGATGTGGCCGCAGCACAGGCGTCGGCCGCCACCGGGGTGCCGTTTACCTTGTCGACGTTCTCTCAGGCCCCGATGGAGGATGTCATCAAGCACGCCGGGTCCACGCCGAACTTTTATCAGCTGTATCTGCCAGGAGATCGGGAGCTGGCGGCGAGCCTCATCAACCGTGCCGAAAAGAGCGGATATTCCGCATTGGTGTTGACCGTCGATTCGTGGGCTCTTGGCTACCGGCCTTCTGATCTGCAGCTGGGCAACTTCCCGCAGTTCCGCGGCTTCTGCATGGAGAACTACTACTCCGACGAGAACTTCACCAAACACCTCGCAAAGCCACCCCACGAGGATCAGGCGGCCGCGTTGCAGCACTACGGGAAGATCTTCGAGCACCCGTTGTCGTGGGAAGACCTCCGTTGGATTCGGTCGCAGACCAATCTGCCGATCGCGGTGAAAGGGATTCAGCACCCCGATGACGCCCGTATGGCGATCGACAACGGCGCCGATGTGCTGTATTGCACCAACCATGGTGGCCGCCAGGCGAATTCGGGAATTCCTACACTCGAGCTCTTGCCCGGCATCGTGGCGGCGGCAGGCTCCACTCCCGTCATGTTCGACTCCGGCGTACGGGATGCGACAGATGCCGTGATCGCACTGGCGCGGGGCGCCACGGCCGTCGGAATCGGCAGGCCGTACGCATACGCCCTTTCCTACGGCGGTGCCGAAAGCCTGACCCACTTCCTGAAATCGTTCCTCGCCGAACTGGACCTGTGCATGGCGATCTGTGGCTTCAAGGACATCGCCAGCCTCAAGGAAGCGGGCTGCGAACCGGCCATTGATTTGCAGAAGTGATTGCAGAACATATCTTGATCGTCAGCCGCGCGTTGACGACGGCAAGCTGCTCGACACGTAGGGTGCACAGGCGGGAGTAGAGCGCGGGCTGTCCCCACCGCCAACTGTCGCCAGGTATGGTTAGCGCCACTGCCGTGCAGATGGCGGCCGATTTCACGGGTGCAGGCGTGCGATGAAGCTGATTGACCGTCACGCCGAGTGCGGCGTGCTCGACGGGCTGCTCGAGACTATTCGCGCCGGCGAGAGCCGGGCGTTGGTGGTTTCCGGCGAAGCGGGCGTTGGCAAGACGGCGCTGCTCGAATATCTGAGCGAGCAGGCGTCGGACTGCCGATTGGCCCGGGCTGCGGGCGTGCAGTCGGAGATGGAACTGCCGTTCGCCGGACTGCATCAGTTGTGCGCGCCGATGCTCGATAACCTCGCCCGCCTGCCGCTACCGCAGCGGGAAGCCCTTCGGACCGCATTCGGCATGAGTGCCGGATCGGCACCGGACCGATTCCTGGTCGGGCTCGCGGTGCTGAGCCTGCTGTCCGATACCGCCGAGCAACAACCGCTCGTGTGCTTAGTTGATGACGAACAGTGGCTCGACCGCACCTCGGCCGAGGTGCTCGGCTTCGTTGCCCGCCGGTTGATGGCGGAATCGGTTGCGTTGATTTTCGCCGCCCGCCTACCCAGTAGCGAGCTAATGGGATTGCCGGAACTCGCTGTTGAGGGGCTTGCGGAGTCAGATGCGCGAGCGTTGTTGGATGCTGCTCTGACGGGGCCATTGGACAGCCGCGTACTTGATCGGATCGTCGCCGAGACGCGGGGCAATCCGTTGGCACTTCTGGAGTTGCCTGGTGCACTGACCCCGCGACAGCTCGCCGGAGGGTTCTGGCTGCCCGACGCCGTGCGCTTGTCGGGCGGTATCGAAGAGCACTTTCGTCAGCGGATCGACGCCCTTCCGGCCCAGACGCGGCGACTCTTACTGATCGCGGCAGCCGAGCCCGTAGGCGATCCGGACCTGCTGTGGCGAGCGGCCGCGCAGATGGAGATTGACGCCGAAGCTGCCGCGCCCGCGGTCGATGCCAACCTGGTCGAGGTTGGTTCGCGAGTGCAGTTCCGGCATCCCGTCGTCCGCTCGGTGGTTTATGGGTCCGCGCTACCGCAGGAAAGACGAGAAGTGCATACGGCCCTTGGCGACGCCACCGATCTGCAACGAGATCCCGATCGACGCGCGTGGCACCGAGCCAATGCCGCACCCGGACCCGACGAGGAGGTCGCCGAGGAGTTGGAGCGGTCGGCGGGGCGCGCGCGTGCCCGAGGCGGCCTGGCGGCCGCGGCCGCATTCCTCGAGCGCGCGACAGTGCTGACCCTCGATTCCGCGCGACGCACCGAGCGCGCGCTCGAGGCCGCGTCGGCGAAGATCAAGGCCGGTGCGTTCGACGCTGCCCGCGATCTGCTGTCCCTCGCGGAGTCGGGATCAACTGACGACCTTCAACAAGCCCGGATCGACGCGACGTGGGCACAACTCGCGCTCCTCACCAGTCGGGGCAGCGATGCGCCGGCTCTGTTGTTGAAAGCAGCAAGGCGGCTCGAGCCGATCGACGCGGAACTATCCCGGGCGACCTACCTTCAAGCACTCTCGTCGGGCTACTTCGCCGGCCGCCTCGCGACGGGTGGGAGTGTCCTGGAGGTGGCGCGCGCCGCGGCGGCCGCACCCCCGCCGGCGCACGCTCCGCGTGCCTCCGACCTTCTGCTGGATGGACTTGTCGCGCACTACAACGAGGGGTACGCGGCCGGCCTGCCCTTACTCCGAAAGGGGCTCCAAGCATTCGGCGAAGCCATGCCGGTTGACGAGGAGTTGCGCTGGCACTTTGTCGCAGGCGTTGTCGCCCGCCACGTTTGGGATGACGAGAGCTGGCACGTGCTGTCGAATCGACATGTGCAGCTGGCCCGTTCCGTTGGGGCGCTGAGCGAGCTGCCGGTCGCGCTCAATTCGCGAGCGTTCATGCTGCTCTTCGCCGGCGAGCTGACCGCGGCGGCAGCGCTGATTCAGGAGCTACAGCCGGCGATCGAGGCGACCGGCACCAGGGTCGCTCCCTATCCCGCCCTTGGCCTCGCCGTTCTGGCCGGGAGGGCGGCGGAAGCGACCGCGCTGATTGATGTGATCACAAGGGATGTGACCCTGCGCGGCGAAGGAATCGGGCTGACCGTCGTGGACTGGGCACACGCAGTGCTGAACAACGGTCTCGGCAACTACCAAGACGCGGTGACAGCGGCCCAGCGGTCGACCGGCTATTTGAGGGAGATGACGGCCCCGACGTGGACGATGGCCGAGCTGATCGAGGCGGCCGCGCGCAGCGGACACGGCGATATCGCTGCTGATGCCCTCGCTCGGCTGGCCGAGACAACAAGCGTCAGTGGCACCGACTGGGCGCGTGGCGTAGAGGCGCGTTCGCGGGCACTCCTAAGTGAAGGGGACAGCGCGGAGCGTCTCTATCGTGAGGCGATCGAGCGCCTCGGCCGCTGTCGTGTGCGGGCAGACCTTGCGCGGGCCCACCTGGTGTGCGGGGAATGGTTGCGTCGGGAGCGGCGACGGGTCGATGCCCGGGCTGAGCTCCGTATCGCGCTCGAGATGCTGGAGTCGATGGGGATGGAGGCATTCGCCGAACGGGCCAGGCGTGAGCTGCAGGCCACCGGTGAGACGGCCCGCAAGCGCACCGTAGTGACGAGCGATCAGGGACTTACGGCGCAGGAACTCCAGGTTGCGCGGATGGCGCGCGAGGGCCTTTCGAATCCGGAGATTGGTGCCCGGTTGTTCATCAGCGCCCGCACAGTCCAATACCACCTCCGCAAGGTCTTCACCAAGCTCGGCATCAACTCGCGCAGCCAACTCGACGGGGTCCTCCCCGATTGACCGCGAAGTTCAGTACGGGAGCCACTCCGCCTCGGATGCACCTGTTGGCACGACAGTCCGGTGACCGGACACTTCATCTGCGAGCTTCTTGACCGCCTCGTGCAGAGTCGCGCACGGTCAGTGGCTCGATCACGCGGCGTCCCAAACCTCCGGGCATCCTCGACTTGACGTGACAAGACGCCGCTGTAGCACCCGGCCGATTGGCCGATCACGGCAAGCGGCTTATCGTGCAGTGCACCGTGACGCCAGCGGCGCGTCAGCCAGTCAATTGCGTTATGCGCCATCGAGGGAACTCGCCCGCGGTAGCTCGTGACGACGAGCACCGCATCAGCCTCAGCAGCGGCCAAACGCAAGTCGACGACAGCGTCCGGCTTCCCGTGGTTTTCCAAGGCTTCGCGGTAGCGGGGCAGGCGGGCAAGGTCGTTGAACACATTCACCATTACTCCGTCGGGCGAGCTGTCGATCGCATGTCGGCTCAGCGCACGGTTGACCGGACCTGCGGGCAGACCGACCAGGACCAACACGTTGATGAAGTCCGCAAATGCATTTGGTGTTTGTGGAGCCGCCATCATCGCTACCCTGTCCGCACTCGATGTGAAGCACTCGCAGGCGCTGCCCGGCGATTGCTTGTGACACGCCCATCGTCCGATGGGCCGCAACGGCTGTCGATGGTGTCGCCCACAAGTCCGCGCTACCGCCGATGTCAGTGTGTGCACACCGGCGGAGACGAACTGTGGGGCCGTGACAATCATGGTTTACGGTTTGTCCGCCCGCCGTCGTCGTCGATGAGGCATCGGATGTCGCGTTCCCAGCCGGAATCGCGCCGGCGGTCAAGGCGCGAGCGTCCCCAGCAGATCAATCCGACCGCGGCAAGGGCCACCGATTGCCATGCCACGTATGCGACACCTACCGCGTCCACACCGGCCTGCGATATCGGCGTGGGCGCATCAACGCGGTCGCCATTGCGGTCCACCCAAATCGTCAGCGGATCACCGGTTTTGACGCCGCGATCCCAGGTGAAGCTGCCGCGGTGTTCGGTGCCGTTGACTTGCCATCGGGCGTTCACGCTCGTCGCCATGTTGTCGTCGACTCCGAGAACGATTGTGCTGTCGTCGATGGCTCTGGCGGTCACGGTGTGCCGCGTCTGGGCCTGCGCGATGTACACGCGGCTGCGCGCATCGTGTACGGCCGTGCCCAGCGCACCCGCAAATGCTGCGGCGACCACGACGACCAAGATCCCCAGTGCGACGATCAGCAGTTCGAGTCGGTCGGTGCGACGCACCAGTGGATTGCGCCCGCATGCGCGCAGGACCCACCATCCGTGGACATAGTCGGCGCTTTGCATGACCACTCCCTCGTCGAGACTGGTGGGTCACCGAGTGGGGACGGCTGCGTCGGGTGCGGGGTGGTTGTTGGTGACCCCGAGTTTGTCGGCTAGCCCTTGCACGGTGGTGATGCCGCGGCGTCCTTGGTGAATCTGGAAGGCCAGCGCGATTTCGCCGATGCCGTGCACCAGCGCGCCGGCGGCCACCCACGCCACCAAGACCACCACAGAGATGTTCCATGACCCGGCGGCCCAGAACCCCAGCCCCAGCTCGATGAGCCCGGAGATCAATAGCACCCACCATCCGGACACGGCGCTGCCGGCGAGGGCCATGACAATGTCGAAGCAGCCGCGGAAGATGAAGTAGAAGCTGATGATGGCGGCCAGTGTGACGAAGGTGGCGTCGAGGTTCATCAAGGACACCACACCCACCACCACCAGCAGCGCCGCCAGCAGTCCGTGCGCGATGCGCCAGCCGGTGGATGAGGACACCGCCCCGATCATGATCTCATTGACCGCGGCGACCAGGCAGTACGCCCCGAACAGCACGGCCACCGCCGTGACGGTGGTGTAGTCGAAGCGCAGGATCACGATGGACAGCACGATCCAGGCGGCGCCGGTGATCAGCAGCAGCCACCAGAACCGGGTTTTGGATGCGGCGTTCTCAAAGAGACGACCCACTGGTCCAGCGGGTGTGGTCGCCTGTCGACGGGTCTCGCTCATTGGTACTCCTAAGTATTCGATTGATGTAGCCTCGCCAAACCCTCCACGGCGATGGTGAGTCAAGAGTGCTCTCGGCCGTAATCAATTGCGATGTGGTGTGACACAACATCGCCGTCGCGATGCAGTGCCGGTAGACAACGCCCATACGGGCACTGCTTTCCGGGATTGATCCGGCGACAGCGGCAAACATGTCCGGATCTCCTGCAGCACAACAGAGGACGGTTCCTTTTCCGACGCCGACGTTTGAAGTCGGTGTTCACTCGCTCCGCGCAGAACGCCTGTGAGGACAAGCTGGGTGGTGCTTGCAGGCAAAGCTCGGCCCTAGACCGAGGCCTGGGCGCCCACCTAACCTGCCACGTCAAGTTCGTCATGCGGTAGTGCGGCAATCGCCCGCGCCATCACCGCCGCATAGTAGTTGGCGATCAGCATGCCCAACCGCTTCTCGAGCCAGCGCCTCATAGTCATCTCCTTCCTTCGTCGTGCTTGTCGCCTCGTCAGGTGCCGTCGTCATGTTTTGGATCATTCTGTCGGCCGCGGTAGACCACCACGACTAGCGTGAATATGTTGACGGTCAAGCCTTTTGACAACTCGTAGTTGCAAATCGGGTTGCCGCACCGCAATGCGGACACCCCGCCCACCACCGGGCGCGGGCCGGCGGGGTTCCTCCCGTGCTGGCAACAGAAAAACCTGTGATGCTGGAAGAAAATGTAATGGAGGGTTTGCCGGTCTCGGTTGTGACGGTAGCCAACCGCCATTGGGAGATCGTATCTCGGTGAACAACGACCGATAGCACATAGTGCGGAGGAGGCACCGAGACAGGCGTTCTTCGATTGCTTGTCCTCGCGACTAACGACGGGCGAAAGATAGTGACCCGCCGAACAATGACTCCTCGCGTGTCGGCGCCCACGATTGGTGGGAACGGAAACTGCAACCAAGAAGGGACAACCATGTCAACGCTGAGCAAGCTCCACGAAAGTGCCGCAAAACATCATGAGCACGCAGCACGGCACCACCGCGAAGCAGCCAAACTTCACGAGGTGAAAGACGTTCTGGCGGCGGCGGATCAAGCGCATCTGGCGCATGATCATCAGGTGGAGGCCATCCACTATGCAGCGGAAGCTGCAAAAGAGTACCTGACGGCGCACCGCGGCAGCTAGAAACATCGTCGGCGGGAGGCGCAGGCATTCGGTCCTCCAGCCCACACCATCGTTTCTGTAGCAGCCGTCGATGTCCGCCAGGGCAACGATCGACAACGGCGTCACGGATCTGCACCTGGCTGAGCTCAACGCCCGCTGATGGCCTCGTCGGCAATTTTCGGCGACGTGGTGTATTTGCGCCGACTGCTGGACAGCGGCGCTGGCCGTGTTGACGCCCATCAATCACGCTACCGTGTAACGCCATGTCCGAACTTCAGCTCGATGGCGACTGCAAGAGCGCGATTGACCGCGGCCCGACCGTAAGCTCTTGCGCGACAGTAACCTTCCGCGCAGGGTCGAAGGTGTCGCAGACGACATCCCACCGGCGCGCCGGGAGGTCTGTCGGGACCGTGAACGTCAACGGCTGCCACCACGCGTTGATCAACATGAGAAAGTCGTTGTCGATCATCGGCGTGCCGTCCGCGCCGACGTCGGGATCGGTTGAGCCGTCGATAAATAACGCCACGCTGCGGGCGTTCGGGTCAGCCCAGTTCGCGTCCGTCATCTCGGTACCCGACGGTGTGAACCAGCGCAGGTCCGCGGCTTCCTTGCCGGTGGAGTAGCGGCGCCTGCGGAAAACCGGGTGGCCGCGGCGCAGCGCGATGAGCTCCTTAGTAAACCGAAGCAGGTCCTCGTCGACCGCTGACCAGTCGAACCACGTGATCTCGTTGTCCTGGCAGTACGCGTTGTTGTTGCCGCGCTGGGTGCGACCGAGCTCATCACCCCCCAGCAACAACGGCACGCCGGCGGAAAGAAGCACCGTCACAAGGAAAGCCCGCTTCTGCTGCGCCCGTAGGGTATTCACGCCCACGTCGCCGGTCGGCCCCTCTGCCCCGCAGTTCCAGGACCGGTTGTCGTCGGTGCCGTCGCGGTTGTCTTCGGTGTTGGCCTCGTTGTGCTTGCGGTCGTACGACACGAGATCATCGAGGGTGAACCCATCGTGCACGGTGACGAAGTTCACCGATGCACTGGGTCGGCGCCCTTCGTCAGGCCGGTCGTAGATATCGGCCGAACCACACAGGCGCGTCGCGAAGTCTGGCAGCAGCCCATCGTGGCTGCGCCACCAGTCGCGCACGGTGTCGCGGAAGCGTCCGTTCCACTCGGACCACAACGGTGGAAACCGGCCGATGTCGTAGCTGTCCATGCGGCCGACATCCCATGGCTCCGCGATGAGCTTCACCTGCGACACGACCGGATCCTGGCCGACGGTGTCGAAGAACGCCGAAAACGGGTCGAAGGCACCATCTTCCCTGCCGAGCGTTGGCGCCAGATCAAACCGGAAACCGTCGACGCCCATCTCAGACACCCAGTAGCGGAGCGAATCCATGATCATGCGCAGGGTTGTCGCATCCGCGGTGTTCAGTGAATTGCCGGTTCCGGTCGTGTCGACGTATCGACTCGGATCGTTCGGGTCGAGGCGGTAGTAAACGGCGTTGTCCAATCCCCGGTGACACAGCGTTGGGCCACCGGGCCCGCCCTCGGCGGTGTGATTGAACACGACATCCAGT
>CAVYPB010000016.1:0-15474 GCA_963770305.1 uncultured Actinomycetota bacterium | reverse complement strand
GATCAGAAATGTGAAAGACCATCTGCCGCAACGACTTCGCAGCAGTGTCGGCCGCAGGCATGACTGATGCCTACCACGCCGGATCAGCGCTGGAGGCCGAAGCAGTCCTGCTCGCCCTGGCGAAAGAACTCGACCGTACCCAGCCCGGCGCGGCGGGCAGCCTGCGCGAGGGCCTGCACGAGACGCTCACCGTGCTGCGCCTCGGTGTGCCGCCGACCCTTGCCCGCACGCTGCGCTCGACCGATGCGATCGAGTCGATGATCTCGGTCTGCCCGTGAGCACGCCGCCAACGTCAAACGCTGGCGCGATGGGCAGATGGCGCTGCGCTGGTGTGCGCCGCCGGAATGTCATCGAGGCCCGCGGAGCAATTCCGCCGCGTCAACGGCTGCACCTGCACCTACCCACACTCCGAGCAGCTCTCCAGCGCGAAATCGCCGAACCTGTCGGACCCGTCCTGCATAATGACGAGGTCAGCGCAGCCTGATGCTCACCGGACCGTCACCGAAGTTCAACGGAACTCGGGACATCCTCGTGCTATCAGTCGTACATTCCTTGGCAAGAATGCTGCAACGTCTTACAAACGAGTCGGTCTCTGACGGGTGGCGTCGTTCGTACCCAGGGTTCCCTTTAGTGACTACCTAGGCAGCTCGGGTCGCCAGCACCGTCGCGCAGCGAACGAACAGACCATGGGGCTGCTGCTCAAGGACCTTTGGCACTTGCCTGCGGCAGCATTCAGGTCTTGGGTTGCCTTTAGCCACATTCACGGTGGATGTCAATTTCAAGATCAAGGGAGATCACGAACGGAGGAATCATGGCCACCTACATAACCCTCGCCAGCTGGACGGACCAGGGCATCAAGTCGTACGGGAATACGATCGACCGAGCCGAGGCCGCCGGTCAGCTGGCGGTCAAGGTCGGCGTCACGATTAAGCAGATCTACTGGACCCTCGGCGCGTACGACTTCGTGTCCATCCTGGAAGCGGCGGACGACGAGAGTGCGACGGCCTTTAACCTGGCCATCTCTTCCCTGGGAAACGTGCGAACGACGACCATGCGAGCGTTCGACGCTGCGGAGATGCGCGAGATCGTCGCCAAGGCGGCCGGTTAACGCACGGACTAGACGAACGATCGGCTACCCCCGCGGGGTGATCATCCTCAGGTGTCCCGTTTTGGGAAACCTGGTCAAGGTCGCGGTCGATACGGCGACCTCAGCGGCCAGTTTCAATCGGCAGCTCGGCGCAAGGTAGTTCCCCTAGTGACTACCAAGGCAGCTGAGCCGAGCAGGCATAATCCCCTGGGTTAGGCGCGGCTTGGCCCATTAGAGGAAGTAACTGAATCTTTGAGCGTGTCCCGAGTTGCGTGGAATTTGGGTGACGATCCATGGTGGACTCTAGGCGGCGGCACCGATGCGTTCGGTGCCGGGGTGGGCGTGTCGCTTGAGGGCGGCGACGAGTTGGGGCATCTGCTTGTAGCCCTTGATGCGGCGGAATGATCGTTCGGCGTTGAGCATGCCGGCCGCGGTCCAGCGCAACACCATTTGCCCGTCACGCCAACGGGTTAATTGCGGTTGGTCGCTTCGGCGATGGAGATCATCGATTCGATGGGGTTGGACGTGGTCAGCGTCTTGGCGAGGCGGCCGTCGAGGCCCAGCCGGGTGACGGTGAACATCTCCTCCAGCCCCTCCCGCAGCGACGCGGCTGCACGGGGATGAAGCTTTTGCAGTTGCGTGGCAAGGCTTTTGGCATTACGCAGCCCGGTGTCGGGGTCAGGGTGGTTGAACGCCTTAACCAGCTTGGCGTCCACCCACGCCTTCTCTTTGTCCGGCAGGTAATCAGCGATGTTGCGCCGCTTATGCAAAGTACACCTTTGAATTAATGCCTTGTCACCAACCACTTCCCGCACTGCGGCGGACAGCGCCTTGGCGCCGTCGATGACCACCAGCAGCCCATCATCGAAGTCCAGGCCACGGTCAACCAGGTCGGCCAGCAGAGCGCGTACCACGGTCTTGTTCTCGGTAGCGCCGTCCCACAGCCCGACCGGGACCTTCGTCCCGTCGGCGGTGATGGCCAGCGCGACCACCACACACCGCTCAGCCATGTACTCCCCATCGAGCATCAGCACCTTGATGTCCAGTTCGCTCAGGTCGCGGGCCATCAGCTCGGCCAGCGCGGTCTCGGTCTGGCGCACGAACCGGCGCGAGATCGCCGACTTGCTCACGGATTTCTGTGTGCCGCTGACCTTTTCGCTGACCGGCTCGGCGGTACGGGCGTGCCGGCGGGTGGCCACGCCGGCCAGCATCCGCTCCATCACCACCTCGGTCAGCAGGTCCTCGGCGGCAAAGTGGGTGTAGCTGGCGAGTGGCACCTCATGCCCGTCGACGGTACGAGCCCGGGGTCGGCTCACCGCCACCCTGCGCCCGCCCAGGGTGACCGAGCCGCGACCGGCGCCGTGGCGCACCGCGGCCCGATTCGTGTCGTGCCTGCCCTTGGGCCCGCACACCTGGCTGATTTCGGCGTCAAACATCGCGGCCATCACCGCCAGCCCGGCGGCCACGCTCATCGCCATCAGCCCTTCCCGGGCCGCACCAGCGATATCGGCCAGCGCCAGCTGGGTTTCCTCCGGCAGATCGGGCAGTGTGGCGGCGTCAGCCGTGTCAGCAAGGCGAACAGTAGGTACGGTTTTCATGGCGGTCCCTTTACTCCTTCTTCGAGGTGTTCTTGGTCGTTCACCCGAAGACCTACCATCCGGCAGGCCTTAGGTGAGGGACCGCCACCTCAAATTCCACGAAGACCGGGACAACCTCGAATCTTTACCGGCAGCAGGTTTAGTGAGCCCTAGGATTGGTCGAGGGGGGTTGGGTCGAGGGATGGGTCGAGCGATGCCTTCCGAGGAAGTACCGGCGGCGATGGACGCGTTCGAGCAAGTAACCCGCGATATGCGGGACTTCGCGATTGAAGTAAAGAGACTGGGATATTCCATGCCTGCCGGATACGAGAACCAGTTTCTTGAGCTATCTGACCGCATGATCAAACGCACCGACGACCTGGCTCGGTCGCACCACTAAATCCATCCACGCAGCCGGGAGCCTCATCAGCGCGGCAGTTGTCTGGGAGCTGGGAGTAATTACTCCTTGTGACAACCTAGGCAACTCGTCACACCCGGAATTTTTAGCGGGCCGACCAAGCCAGCGCCGTCGCGCAGCCGCACCGGCAGGTGTGCCACCGACCAGGGCGGTTTGCAGTTCGCGGACCACCGCCAGGCCACGCGCACGAAATGAGTTTCGCCGAAACCCACCGCTACGTAGAGGCGACGGCGAACAGGTGCCACTCGCCGGGCACGCCCTTGAGCTCGTGAGCGCCGCGGTCCTCGAACTCGAGCCCTGACCCGATCACGAGGTCGCGCAGCGTGCTGGACACGAGCACGTCGTTCGGCCCTGCCAGTGCGCTCACGCGCGCGCCGATGTGCACGGCGATCCCGCCGATGTCATCGCCGCGGACCTCGCACTCGCCGGTGTGCAACCCGGCGCGCACCTCGATGCCGAGCGACTGCACCGCGTCGCGGATCGACATCGCGCAGCGGATCGCTCGCTGAGGGCCGTCGAACATCGCGAGGAAGCCGTCTCCCGACGTGCTCACCTCGCGGCCCCGAAACCGAGCGAGCTGCGACCGGACGACGGCGTCGTGCGCATCGAGCAACGCATGCCAGTCACGGTCGCCGATCTCCGCGGCCCGGCGCGTCGAGTCCACGATGTCGGTGAACAGCACCGTGGCGAGAACCCGATCGTCGGCCACCTCGGCCTGGTGGCCGGTGAGGAACTCGGCGATCTCCTGGAAGGACTCGCGCCACGGTTCGACGAAGTGGTACAGGTTGCGGCCCGGCAGCTCGACGTACTTCGCGCCCGGTATGTGGTCGGCGACGTACTTGCCCTTCGCGGGCGGGATGATCGGGTCGTCGGTGTGGTGGACGACGAGGGTGGGCACGCGGACTGTCGGAAGCACCGCCCGCACGTCCACTTCGGTCACGAGCGGCAGCATGAGAGCAACGTCCCTGGGCTCGCTGCCAGGCGTTCCATTCGAGCCCACGTCGCCCGGATCTCCTCGTTCCACGGCATGTCCGGATTCATGACATGTTGCAACTCCCCCGTGCCCCACATGGCGACCATGGCAGCGATGGCTTCCTCGAATCGAGCCTCAGTGCGTTCACCGATCGGATCCGCGTAGCCCTCCAGCACGACCAGCGCGGTTGTGCGGGACGGATGTGTTGCCGCGAACAGCGCCGCTGTCGCGAACGCGCCGGCGATCGCGAGGAGGACCGCTTCGCGACTCCCGAGATCGTCGAGCACTGCGGTGATGCTGTCGGCCCATTGCTCCAAGGTCGGCAGCGCGCCCGGCGTGACGGGATCGGACGCTCCCGTGCCCGGCTGGTCGAAGAAGATGAGCCGACCGAGCGATGTCATCGCCTCGATCCACCCTTGAAGGGACGGTAGCTCCGGAAGGAGCTCACAGCACGTGAACCAGTTCGGGACGAACACGATGTCGCGAGGACCTTCACGCGACGCGCGATAGGCGACGCGCAAGTCCCCGTTCAGCGCGTAGCGCGTCTCCGAGAACACTGCGGAAGTGTAAGCCGAGGAGCGGGTCGAGTGTCGGTGTCATGCAACCAGCTCGAGTGAAGTGTTCTTCGCGTAATCGGCGCCACCATCTGCGGACGACGTTCTGCTGTCGTGCGGGCGGTTGGGCCGGTTCGGCAAACAAACCGCCGGGCGCGGCTGGCCTGGGTCACGGCACCAGGACGGCGCGCCCCATGATCAGGCCCTTGCGCAGTTCCTGCAGTGTGGCGTCGGCCTCGTCGAGCTTGCGCTTGATGACCGGAACGGGCGTCACCTTGCCGCCGGTCACGAGGTCCATCATCTCTTTCATCTCGGCCGGGCTGCCGGTCGTGGAGCCGATGATCTGGCAGCCGGTGAAAGCGAACATCGGCAAGGGCATTGAGAAGGTGCCGCCGAAAAGGCCGACGACGACCAGCCGTCCGCCGCGGCCGAGTGCCCTCAGGCCGAACTGCGCGGAGGCCTCGGCGCCGACGAAGTCGATCGCCGCACCGACGCCGGTGCCGCCGGTCAGGTCGATGATCTGCTTGCGCGATTCCTTGTCGCGCGGGTCGAGGGCGGCGCAGGCGCCGTTCTCCAGGGCGAGCTTGCGCTTGTTCTCGTCGATGTCGGCCACGATCGGCTCGCGGCCCAGCACCAACTTGGCGAAGCGCACGCCCATCAGGCCGACGCCGCCCGCGCCGATCACCAGGATCGGCTTGCCGGCATCGTGGCCGACAGCTTTCTTGACCGCGCCGAAGGCCGTGATGCCGGAGCATGCATAGAGGCAGGCGAGTTCGACCGGCAGGTTGCCGTAGGGATAGAGGTATTTGGCATGCGGCACGAGGACGTGGTCGGCAAAGCCGCCGTCCTTGTTGATGCCGAGCGCCCGCGGCGTCGGGCAGAGATGTTCGCTGCCGGCCTGGCAGTACCAGCATTTGCCACAGCCGATCCAGGGATAGACAACCGCCTTGTCGCCGACCTTGGCGACCTTGGCGTCGGGGCCCAGCGCCGCGACCTCGCCCACGATCTCGTGGCCCATGGTGCGCGGCGGGTTCATCAGGGAGATCTTGTTGCCGCCACCCATGTCGAAATAGCCTTCCCACAGATGGACGTCGCTGTGGCAGACGCCGGCGGCGGTGATGCGCACCAGCACTTCGGTACCCTGCGGCGCAGGATTGGCTTCCTCGACCTTCTGCAGCGGCTTGCCGAATTCGACGACCTTGTAGCTCTTCATGGGCTCACTCCCGTTGGCTTGCGGCCGGAGCATAGAGGATGAGGCGTCAGAATGGCAGGCCAACGTAGTTTTCGGCGAGCACCGTCTGCGCGGCGCGGGACGACGCGAGCGGTCAGGCATTTGTCCCTGAGCGATTCCGAAAGATCTACTTCCGTTGGGCGCCAACATAATTCGATGTAGAGAGCCGAAAAATTTTGCGGTTCAACAGGATTCGCGGCGTTTCTGGCGTGACCGGGCGTGTGAGGTCTAAGGACGTCCCGTCCCATGCCCACGGCCGGGGTTTGGGCCGGCCGCAGCGGCGGCGGGCCGGCTGGCTGCGGTCAGGTCGATGTCGCTCCTCGAAGCAGGGCTAACTGCGCCAAAGTCGGGGCGTAGCACCCGCGTCAATTACGCTCAGGGCCGCGCCGGAAACGTCCTACGCATCCTGCGGTGATCTCAGCCTGTCGTATCAGGTATTCGGTGACGGGCCGGTCGAGCTGGTCTGGGCCGGGTCGTTCACCAGCCACGTCGAGCTGTACTGGACCATGCCCGAATTCGGCTCCCTTATGGAGAAGCTGGGCACGTTCGCTCGCGTCCTCTTGTTCGACAAGGCCGGGGCCGGGCTGTCAGACCCCGTCCCAAAATTTCGCACGCTCGACGAACGAGCGGCCGAGATCGAGGCCTTCATGGTACGCGCGCCAGCTCACGCTGCGGAGATCACTCGCATGGAAGACCAACATCGGGACATCGCCGAAGGTGTTGCGAGCGTGCAAGACATTGTCGCGTCGTGGGTGACGTCCGCCGATCCGGGGTTAGCCAAGCAACTCATTCCAGCGGTCGAGGATCTTTCGGCGGTGGTAGGCGAGCACCTCACGGACGAAGAGCTCAACATTGTTCCGCTTATCAACGAACACATCACATCCGTCGAGTGGCAAGAGGCGGTCACACGAGCAGCAGAGTTCTCGTCGATGAAGAATCTGTGGCTCGGACTGGTCCTCGGCGGCTACGTCCTCGACGCGGCGTCGGGCGACAAGGGGCGACGTTTGATCGCCAACGTGCCGTTGCCTAAGCGCATGCTCGCACTGCTGCTGGCCAGACGTGCATGTGCGATCTACCGAAGGAAGATCTACGGCTGATCGGCCAGGGTAAAGGGCCGTCATACGGGGGTGGCCGGTTGTACGTCACACGTCCGTCAGCGCGTCATCCGCGCTCGCGTCGCAATCACCTATCGCTCCCATGCCGACGCGGTCCGGTACACGCGGTCGGCGCTGACCTTCGTCGCAGCCTCGCACAGCCGATACCGGCACGACGGTCGATGCGATCGCAGTTGATTCAGTGCGCGGTTGATTACCTCCATGCTGACCGGCTGCCGCCGCACTCGCACTGCCAACACCTCGACCGCGATCGGCCGGCGTCGGCACGCGCTCAGTGTGCGGGCATTGTGTCCCGCCGGGTGATCAGATCGACCACGCGGAATGCGTCTAGACCTCGGCGCGCCGTGTTTCCATTGTGCTGCAACGTATCTGGTTGGCTATCCGTCAACGCCCGGCATCTATCCGCTGGTCGCACCGCATATCGGGCGTTGCATATACGGCAACGGGCGACTCGGGCGCAGCAGCTACGTGCTGACTCTGACGACGTACGCCGACTACATTCCCGACGTTGAGACAGAGAACCCGCTACCCGAACCTGTTGTGGCGCAACCAAAGGCGAAGGTGGTGAATCTGTTTGGGTAGCAGTTGGGCTAACGCTGCGGCATTCCCGCACCCGTCACCGCGAGATGGTGCGCGCGACCAAAGGGCGGCTTGTCAGAGGCCATGA
Source organism: uncultured Actinomycetota bacterium (assembly GCA_963770305.1). Classification (GTDB taxonomy): domain Bacteria; phylum Actinomycetota; class Actinomycetes; order Mycobacteriales; family Mycobacteriaceae; genus Mycobacterium. Next base: position 7,852 of record CAVYPB010000016.1, on the reverse strand, counting down.
GGAAGTTTGGCACCAAAGCCGCCCCGCCACTCGTCGACCCAAGGCTACGCCGGGGACTCGGGCGCGAGACGAGCTGCGTGAGCCAGTCCTGCACGTCGAAGTAGATCCGGTGGCTCGTGACAACCCCGTTCTCGACCGTCGCGACGTCGCACTCGCGAAGGCGCACACGCCTGCCCGTCGCGGGAATGGTCTCGCCGTTCGGCCCCGTCATTGAGCCGGTATTCGTCCCAACGATATATCCCTCGTCGATCGCCGTGTCGCCGGCCTCATGCTTGTACCGCTCCTGCCACGCGTTATCCGGAAACGCCGCGCTGAAGTCGCAAAAGTAGGCGGCGATCTGGTCGCGCCCGGTGATCGTGCCCTGGTCAGGCGTCTCAGCGACCGCGTCCTGAGCGTAAAGCGCTTTGAGGGCCTCCGAATCGCCCTTCAGAATCGCGTCAGTGACGCTATCCATGACCTTACGCGCCTCTCCCACGTCCGCCTCCTCTCGTCGACCGAGACGATCGTACGCCCGGACCCCCGGACGCCTGACGATGAAGAACGAGATGATGCGAACGCGGTGCAGCTACAGCTGCACGACAACCGCGCTTAAACGAAGTGAGGACTCGTGAGCACCTGGAGCCAGCGCAGATGTGGCTCAGATAGGGTGTGCGGCCAACCAATTCGACCAGCAGGTCTGCGACCGCGTCGGGCTGTTCGTCGAGCAAGAAGTGCGACCCGTGCAGCGCCTCAAATCGATACTCCGCGGTGACGTAGCGCCCGCAGTTACGGGCGGCCTTTTCGACGACCACGAAGTCGCCGTCGCTCCACACAAACATCGTGGGGACAATGATTTTGCGAAACCCACGGCGCACATCCGACAGCGGGATCCCGCGATACCAGTTAAGGGCGGCGGTGAGAGCTCCCGGCTCGGTCATACCCCGAACATCGCGCTCAGCGGCATCGGGCGGTTGGCCAGCCGACCGCGCTATTTTTGCCAGCCTGACCGCCTTACGGTCTCTTCCCAACAAGATTCGCTCGGGAATGACGGGAAGGTTATAGAAGGGGATGTACCACGACGCCAAAGCCTGACTGCTCGTCGCCATCACTTTCAACATCGCGGCGGAGTGCGGTATAGACATCGTCGTCAGAGAAGCGAGGCGGTCCGGCGTCTCCGCCGCAAAGGCCCATGCCACCGTGGCACCCCAGTCGTAGCCCACCAGATGCACCCGTTGAGCGCCACTGACATCGATCAGCGCACGCACATCCTCAACCAGTTCCTGCTGACGGTAGTCGCGCCGACGGGTCGGCCGCGCGCCGCGAGAGTAGCCCCGCTGATTGGGTGCCAGGCACCGATAACCCTCGGCGGTCAGGCGAGCGATTACGGCGTTCCAACTCGTGTTGAACTGAATAAACCCGTGCAACAGCACGACCACCGGTGCGTCAGCCGGGCCTTCATCGATGACATCGAAAACAAGGTCACCGCGGCGGTACTGGTCCATGCGCTGAGCATGCCCCTCAGATGCCCGGTGCACTGAGTATTGCGGGCTTCTACAGAACAGAGGTGATCTGCTAAGCGCGGGGCCGGGGTAACCCGCGCGCACGCCGGGGTAACGCCGGGGTGGACACCCTACCCGCCCAGCTAAACCGCCGCTAACCAGCGAAAACGCCGCGCGGTAGCCCGCCGTCCGGAAGTTTTCGGGTTGTCCAGCCGCCGGGCTTGACCAACCGATTGTCGGGTCCGCAGGCGAGGGTGAGCCCGTGCCTGAGCCGGAGGTCTGAGCCAAACCCGGCGCAACTGAGGTGATCTCGTGGTTGCAGGCAAGGAAGTCACGCCAGGCGATGCTGCCAATATCACACGCCTTTCGACCAATATCGGACCTGCGTCTGGTGGTACAGCGTGCGGAGCATGCGCTCGTTGGGCAGCCCGTCCAGCGCGTAATTGAACATGAAATTCCTGTCGTAGAGGACGATGGATTTCCGCGCGTCCAAACCCACCCTGCTGGGCAGATCGGCCTGGACGAACGCCATCATCAGCCGCTCATTGGTGGCGCGCACCGCTGGCCCTAGGTTGCGCGGATTCAGCTGGGTGATCATTGGTCAGCTGAACGGATGGGCTCACCCGCGGCCTCGTCAACCGGAGTACCGGGAGCCGGGCAGAAGATCGCACCGGGCCAGCAGTTCGGGTTGGTGTAGTCACCAGGTACCGCGAGCGATCCGTCGGGCAGGACGGCGCCGACACCGCAACGCAGGTTCCCCATCGCCCGACAGTCGAACTGCGGGTCATCCTCGGCCACCGTGACCACGGTGGTGTCGGCCGGCGCTTGCGGATGGGCCATCGCGATCACGGCGGCCATGAGTACGTCAATCATTCAGTCTTCCAATCGCTTGCGGGTTGTCGCGGCCGAATGGCCTTGATGTAGGCCACACTACAGGGAGCGGCATCAGAGCGGCAAGCGAGATCGCAAGCGGCACAACGAACTCATCTGAGCCCGGAGGGGTGGGGAACGTCTCCGGGCGAGCTGGCCGGCCACCCAACCGGTATACCGTCTCGGGTTCCGTCCGGGTTTCCCAACCGGGGTCTACCGTTATGGATGCCGAGCTTTGGAGGTCTGATGTCCACGTATTCAGCGCCGAGAGGCCCCGCGCCCAAGCCCGCTTCGCAGCGCCGCCGGCGCACCAAGCCGGAGTCGTACGGCGCAGCCGAGCCGACAGTGGCTGGCCAGGGGGATGGCAGCCGCCGCTGGGATTCGAGGCCCACGAGTTGGTGGTGGACCTGTGGGCGGCGCTGGGTCTTCGGTTGAGGCGCGGTTCTACTCCGCGGCGGACTGGCAGCGTGCGCGATGGGAGTTGTGGTACGTCAACCGCTGATGACCGCCACCCAGGTGCCGTCGGCGAATCAGTGGACGGCCGTCCAGCGCGGTCTGGATGAGTTGCTCGTCAGTCCGGCGGTGAAGCGTCGCGCCGGGATTGAGTTGCGGCGCAAGGGTGTTGATGCGGATGTGGTGGCTGCGGGTGAGATGGTCGACGGGTACAAGCGGAGTCTGAAGTCGGTCTAGGGCTGGCCGATCAGCGCAGCGGTGGCGTCTTCGCCGCTTAGCGGCGATCCCAGCGCGGGAATCTCCGCCCGATTGTCTTTCGACAAGGGATCGCTAGGTGTGCAATACACCCGCCTTCTGGTCGGCCTTCTCCAGAACGGTTCACGCAGCTCGCGTTTCAGCACCTTGCGCGGCGCCGGACAACGGGAGCGGTGTGTCGCGGAACTCGACCGAGCGTGGGCACTTGTAGCCGGCGATCTGCGTGCGGCAGTGTGCGATCACGGCCTCGGTGGTGAGGTTGGCACCGGCGTGCGGCACGATGATGGCGTGGACAGTCTCGCCCCATTTGGTGTCAGGGACGCCAATCACGGCCACCTCGGCCACGCCGGGCATTAGCGAGATCGCATTCTCGACCTCCGCCGAGTAGACGTTCTCGCCGCCCGAAATGATCATGTCCTTGAGCCGATCGACGATGAAGACGAAGCCCTCGTCGTCCATGTAGCCGGCATCGCCGCTGTAGTACCAACCGTCCTGCAGCACCGCCGCCGTCTCCTGTGGTTTGTTCCAGTAGCCCAGCATGATCATGGGCCCCTTGGCCGCGACTTCGCCGATGGTGCCGCGCGGCACTTCGCGGCGGTTCTCGTCGACGATCTTCAACTCGGCGGTGTGCGCCGCTTGGCCGCAGGATTTGAGGCGGCCGGCATATGGCCCGTCGAGGGTGGTGTAGCGCGGCGGCAGCAGGGTCAGGACGGCCGCCGACTCGGTCATGCCGTAGGTGTGGATGAATTGGCAATTCGGGAAAACCTCAAACGCCTTGCGCAGCACGCCCTCGGGCATCGGCGAGCCGCCGTAGTGGATGTATTTGAGGCTCGCGAGATCGAATTCCCCCGCCCTGGGGTGATTGGCCAGCATGTTGAGAATGGTTGGCAGACACACGGCGTGCGTGACCTTCTCCTGCTCCATAGTTTGCAGGCAGTCAGTCACATCGAAGCGCGGCACGACGACGTGGCGCCCGCCGCAGGCCGTGACGCCGAAGTTCTGGGCGCCGTCGGCAAGATGGAACATCGGGCCGGAATGAATGTAGGTCGTGTCCTGGTCGTGGTACATCCCGGCGATCACGTTCATCGCGTTCCACACAAAGTTGTTGTGGCTGAGCATCACTCCCTTGGACTTGCCCGTGGTGCCGCCGGTGTAGAACAGGCCGGCCAGCGTGTCACCACCGGCGCCGGCATCGGCGATTGCCGGTCCCGCCGCGAGCTCCTCGTAAGACGAAATGCCCGCCGGCGGCGCGTCGTCGTCAAGGTAGAACATCGCCTCGACGGTCGGCATCTGTCCGGCCAGCGCAGCGGCATGCGCCTGCATCGCGCCGTCGACGAACAGCACGCGCGCCCCGGAATCTTCGAGGACGTACCGGATCTCCGGCGTTGCCAGCCGGGTGTTGACCGGCACCATGGCCGCGCCCAGCCAGGGGATGGCGTACATAAGCTCGAAGTAACGGTCGCTATTGAGCGCCAGGATCGCGACCCGATCGCCGGGCTGCACGCCGGCCTCTTTGAGTCCACCGGCGATCCGTGCGACGCGGTCGGCCGTCTCCGACCAGACGCGACGCCGGTCCCCGAACACCGTGGACTGTTCGCGCGGCCGGATCTGCGCTGCCCGCCGCAACCCCTGGGTCAGATACATGGCAAACCCCGCTTAGGTTTCGCTTCACCATAACGAGGCGCCGCCCCACGAAGTCGCTCTTTAGCGGCTTACGGCAGGCGAAATGAGTTTCGCCGAAACCCACCGCTACGGAGAGGCGACGGCGAAGAGATGCCACTCGCCGGGCACGCCCTTGAGCTCGTGAGCGCCGCGCTCCTCGAACTCGAGTCCTGACCCGATCACGAGGTCGCGCAGCGTGCTGGACACCAGCACGTCGTTCGGCCCTGCCAGTGCGCTCACGCGCGCGCCGATGTGCACGGCGATCCCGCCGATGTCATCGCCGCGGACCTCGCACTCGCCGGTGTGCAACCCGGCGCGCACCTCGATGCCGAGCGCCTGCACCGCGTCGCGGATCGCCATCGCGCAGCGGATCGCTCGCTGCGGGCCGTCGAACATCGCGAGGAAGCCGTCTCCCGACGTGTTCACCTCGCGGCCTCGAAAGCGAGCGAGCTGCGACCGGACGACGGCGTCGTGCGCGTCGAGCAAGGCATGCCAGTCACGGTCGCCGATCTCCGCGGCCCGGCGCGTCGAGTCCACGATGTCGGTGAACAGCACCGTGGCGAGAACCCGATCATCGGCCACGTCAGCCTGCTGGCCGGTGAGGAACTCGGCGATCTCCTGGAAGGACGCGCGCCATCGGTTCAACGAAGTGGTACAGTTGCGGCCCGGCAGCTCAACGTATTTCGCGCCCGGTATGTGGTCGGCGATGTACTTGCCCATCGCGGGCGGGATGATCAGGTCGTCGGCGTGCTGGACGACGAGGGTCGGCACGCGGACTGTCGGAAGCACCGCCCGCACGTCCACTTCGGCCACGAGAGGCATCATGAGAGCTAGGGTCCCTGGGCTCGCCGCCAGGCGTTCCATTCGAGCCCACGATGCCCGGATCTCCTCGTTCCACGGCATGTCCGGATTCACGACATGTTGGATCTCCCCGTGCCCCACATGGCGGACCATCGCAGCGTTGGCTTCCTCGCGATGAGTCCAGTCGGTGCGTGCCGCCGGCATCCGCGTAGCCCTCGAGCACGACCAGCGCGGTGGTGCGGGACGGATGTGTTGCTGCGAACAGCGCCGCTGTCGCGAACGCGCCGTCGATCGCGACGAGGACCGCTTCGCGACTCCCGAGATCGTCGAGCACCGCGGTGATGCTGTCGGCCCATTGCTCCAAGGTCGGCAGCGCGCCCGGCGTGACGGGATCGGACGCTCCCGTGCCCGGCTGGTCGAAGAAGATGAGCCGACCGAGCGATGTCATCGCCTCGACCCACCCTTGAAGGGACGGTAGCTCCGGAAGAACCTCGCAGCACGTGAACCAGTTCGGGACGAACACGATGTCGCGAGGACCTTCGCGTGACGCGCGATAGGCGACGCGCAAGTCCCCGTTCAGCGCATAGCGCGTCTCCGAGAACATTGCGGAAGTGTAAGCCGAGGAGCGGGTCGAGTTTCGGTGTCATGCGACCAGCTGAAACAAAGTGTTCTTCGCGTATTCGGTGTCACCACCGAACAATTACCTTCGAACGTGCCGAACGTGGCTACGTCGCAACGTGTTACTGCATGGCCGGCGGCAGGATTACCCACCGTACCGGCCCCACGCGACGTTTGAACCGGTGCGCCTGACCATAGGCCACGCAGCGATCAGGAGGTGGTGGATTCCATTCCACGTACGCGCTTGAGCGCGAGTCTTGCAGCCCGCATCGATAAGGCAGGCGAGAGGCGTTCCAGGTACCACCATGCCTTCCACCAGGCTGGCACCACAATGATTGCGTCTCCCCGCAACACGGCGCGAAGCGCGCGCTCGGCGAACTTTTCGGGTGCCATCGGCCGGAACGCCTCCCAGAATTTGAGTAGTTTCCTCGTCGCTGACGCCGTCTGTACCGCCCGTACTTGCCGCCTGCGAGGATCGGGGTCCGGATCGCGCCTGGACAAAGCACCGACACTTGCACGCCGTGGCGCTCGGCCTCCAGCCGCAGCGCCTTCGAGAGCGCGACGACGGCGTGTTTGGAGGCAGTGTAGTTTGCCGCCCCCGGCGCGGCAACGAGACCAGCCATGGACGCCGTGTTCACGATGTGGCCGGAGTGCTGCCGGATCATGATCGGATACATCGCTTGGATGCCGTGCACCACGCCGCGCAGGTTCACGTCGAAGACGTCGTTCCAGTCATCGAGCGTGTATGAGTCGACCTCACCGCCGACCCCAATGCCGGCATTGTTGAACAGATAGTCGATCCGCCCCGATTGCTTCACCGCCTCGCCGACGGCTCGCTCGAACGACGGGTAGCTGCGCACATCCAGCTCGATCGCGTGCGCCTTTCCGGCACCACTGTTGAGGCGTTGCGCAAGCTCCTGCGCCGCGCCGACCTGACGATCGGCGATCCAGACCTCAGCGCCCCCATCGACCAGCTTGGCGGCCAACGCGGCGCCGATGCCGGACGCCCCGCCCGTAACGAATGCGACCTTGCCCGACACGCTACAACTACGCGATGGCACGCCTGTTTGGGGAGTCGCCGCGCACTGGGCGGTTGGACTGAGCATCCTAATGCTATTTACGCTGCCGTCAACACATTCGAGCAATATGCGTCGCCCGTCGCGCCCAACAGGTGAAGATCAATCCGCTCTGCCGGAAAACCGGCCCGAGAGGAAAACCGACACAAAGGAGTGGGCGTGGCTGCAAGCCAGAACATCGAGATATCCAAGAAGGGGTATGCCGCGTTCGACGCGGGCGACGTCGAAACGGTCTTGAACGACTACGACGACAACGTTGAGTTTGTCGTACCCGGTAACAGCGCGGTCAGCGGAACATATCGCGGCAAAGGCGGGGTCAAGGAATTGTTCGGGAAGGTCGCCGAGCAGAACTTTAAGATAACGCCCACCCGTTTCCTCGCCGACGACGATGTCGTGGTCGTCCTCTCGCAAGTTAGCGTGGGCGGAGAACCGGACTCCAAGCCGATGAGTTCACCTACCGCGAAGGCAAAATCGTCAAGGCCCAGAACTACGGGGACAGTGCCTTGTTTGAACGGGTCTTCGGCACGAAGTAGCGACTGCACGAGCCGCTAGGTGGTTGGGAGGCGACGGGCACTGGCCGTACAACCCACGCCCGTCGCCTTCCAAGCCAGCAGTGCGATATTTCATATCCCGCAAAGG
>CAVYPB010000015.1:0-125602 GCA_963770305.1 uncultured Actinomycetota bacterium | reverse complement strand
GCAGGCCACCGCCAGTCCCACGTCCAGGCCATCACGCCGCGTTCCACGCCATACGGGCAGTTACGCCGCGTTTCGTTCACAAATCCGTTCACAAGCCAGCCTCCAGCGCCGAACCACAGGTCGGGTCGCCGCGTCTCCTCATCGCCGATCGAGCCGGCGAGGCTACTCTGCGGCGTGACCCTGCGGTGTGAAGGTATGCCGGTTCTGCGCGACGAAATTTGCAAGAGTGACGGCAGGGCGTCCGGTCAGCCGCACGATGTCGTCGGTTACCAGGTGGGTATTGTGTCTGCGCAACTCGACGCTCTGAGCGGACAGGTGTGCGGCAGCGGTCGGATTGGATTGCCCTGTGGCCGCGGCGTTCGCGATCAGCTCGTCGCGCCATTCCTCCGGTGTTAGGGCTTGGTAGCGCACGGGGTGATCGGTGGCCTCGCTGATGATCTCGGCGATGGTGGCATGACTGGCCCGTTCGCCGCCGCCCACGACGGTGGCGCGGTCGGTGATCAACGCCGGTTCGGCCAGCAGCGCCGCGCCCATCGCTCCAACGTCAGAACCGGCGATCCAGGAAGGTTCGAAGTCGCCGAACGAGTTTCGGATCTGGCCGTGTTCACGAACCTGGCGGCCGTACAGGGCGAGGAGGTTCTCCATAAAGAACGCCGCGACCCTCAGGTGAGAACCACCGTATCCGGCCCATTCGAAGATCCGCTCGGCGACCCACTCAGCGCGCCCCTGCGGGCTGGGACTTTCGGGGAATGCCGCGTCAAGCGACAGATCCACCACAAGCTGTAGGTCACGCTCACGCCCCGCTGCCGCGAAAAGCCCGGCGGCTTCCGTAAGTCCGGCGCCGACGGGATAGCTGAAGTACGCGGCCTCAACGCTGTCCAGCGCGGCCAGCAGGCTGGCATAGTCGGCGAAATCACCGACGACCACATGGATTCCCATGGCCTGCAATGCTTCTGATCGTTCGTCGATCCGGCGGACCAGCGCTCTGACAGGCAGCCCCCGTTTCAAAAGTTCGGCGGCGACATGGCGGCCGGTGCCACCCATCCGACCGGTCGCACCGCTCACCAGAATGGGCCGTACTGACGCAGTCATCGCTGTGCGTGATCGTGACCGGCGGGCCGCTGCGCCAGTGCGCTGGCCAGAGCAGTGATGTCGTGGTCCGGTACTGCGCTTAGTCGGTAACGGGTCCCGCTGCTGCCCTGGACCCAGCTGTCCGGCAGCGCGGCCGCGAAGGTGTGCTGCGCTTGCCATCCGGTGCAGTGCCCTGGCACAAGCAAGTCGGGCGCCATCGCGGTGAGTGCTTCTACGGTAGGGGCTATGCTCGGCGCGAAGTACCCGCCACTTAAGTGGAGGCCGCCCAGGAGCGCGTGCAGGCGGGGTACCGCGGTCAGTCGCTGGGCGTGTCGCACGATATTCACGGCGCCGGCATGTCCGCATCCGGTTACTACGAGTAGGCCTTTTCCACGGACGTGGACGACGAGCGCCTGATCATCGAGTACCAAAGGGTCGGGTTCCCATGTCGAGTTGGACCAGCACTGATGCGCCGGGGGCATGCCGCGTTCGAAGTCGGTGGTCCGATCGACCTCGCCGGTGATCAGCACAGAGCCGTTGAGCAGGAGGGATGGTTGACGGCGCTCAATCACATCGAAGCCCTCGCTTGTGAGCGCACGCTTGCTCAGTGTCGGCCACTCCTCAGGACTTCCTCCGGGCAGAGCAAAGCGGCGGCGGGTCCAGACCCAGGGATGTACCACCATCGGCAAGGATGTGGTTCCGCGCCGGCCGGCTAGTCCTGCCAGGCCTCCGGCGTGGTCGAAGTGGCCATGGCTGAGCACTACTGCGTTCACCTCGGAGATGTCGATGCCCAGTCGGTCGGCGTTGCTGACCATGGCGTCCGGGGAGAGGCCAGTATCGAACAGGACGGAGGTGGTGGTGGTGCCTGTGCGCACGCTGACCAGTGCTGAGAAGCCGTGCTCGGCCATCAGACCGACCTGGGTGGTTCCGGACTCGAATTGCGGTGCCTGCGCGATCCCTGCTGCGAAGGGAGCTCGGGTGATCGTCTCCTGTCCGCCCAGGAGCGCGTCGTAGACGTTGTCGACCAGGGTCGTCACCACGACCTCGTCCACCGGCTTGAGTGTGATGGGGTCGACCGCGCTTCCAGGGACCGGGTGAGGTGTTGCGGCACGTAGGTTCTCGGCCGTGGCCGACTCTTCACACACGTCGCTACTCCGTGGTGGCCGGGACAACGACCTCGGTGAGGCCGGTGTCCACGTCATACACCAGACCTGACACGAGCAGGTCGGGCGGCAGCCTATGCCGCGCCATGTCGACATCGATCTTCACGGACGCGTACGGGTCTTCCACCGCTTTGCTACCGAGATCTGTCACAGGGATCTCGAAGAAAGCGGCCAACTGCTCGGGGTAGCTGTGCAGGCGACGGATCCCGCAGTCCGTGTGGTGCAGGATCGCCAGGTGTCCCCCGCTGGCCGGCTGGCCAGCGCCGAGGCGGCCGAGCAATGCCCACGAGCGCAGAGCTTCGGGGGTAACTCGGCCGCCGATGTTGCGCATGACGACTGCCTCACCGAGCTTGAGGCCTAGCACGTCGCTGGGGTCAACCCGAGAGTCGACACACCCGATCACCCGCAGTGGCGGGTTGTTCGGGAAGGGAAGACCCTTGAATGCTCCGCCGGCGGCAAACGTAGCGTTCCGTTGGACGAGCTCTGCTGTGTAGATGGTCATATCTGAGTGGCCTTTCAGGACTGCACGAAGGCTAGGAGGTCGGCGTTGATCGTGTCCGCCTAGTGTGGCGTTCCGCCGGTAATCCCGGAGAGTGCCAGAACGTCCGACAGACGGGTCACTAATGCGCCGACGTCGAGGCGTTCATTTGGGTGCGGGTTCGTTCGGGCTGCCGTACCTCATCGTCCAGATGGGTACTTGGCCCGGCACGTATTCGTTTCCGTCCCAGGGGGTCCCGCAGATATGCAGATATGCATAAGGCGTTCCGTCGAACATCACCCACGCGCCGGCATCGCGCACGGTGTTCGGTAGACCGTCGCGTGCGGCGTCGTACGGCCAGAGAATCATCCAGTGCGGACCGATCGGTATTGGTGGACTTGTTCTGTCAGAGGGATCGGTGTTGCTGTGTTGCGTTGCGCCGCAGAGCATGTAGATGATGCCGGGTGCGGTGTTGGTAGGTGCCGGTTTGCGGGCCATGATGTCCATCATCCATTGCAGTCCCATGGGGTCGGCGCACATGGGGACGTTGCCGATTTCGTTCTCGTCGCCGGGGAAGCATACCCAGTCATTGGTGCCTTGGCGAAGCACGACGGTGTTGCCTTGGCGATCCATCTCGACGACGGTGGCGCCCTTGGTGATGTGCAGCGGGCCTGAGGCCATCGCGCGCGATATCTTCGCGGCGAGTATTTGCTCGTCGCTGGATTTGGGGAGCGGTTCTCCGGTGCCGCCCACCATCGTGATCGCGCTGTTGCTGTAGTTGCCTGATGCGCCGACTGTGTCCGGAATGCCATCCGCGGGCCGTGCCTGCCGGATGGGTTCAATTTCGACCATTGTATGCTCCTTCCCGAGCCCGGATTGCTGCGGGTCACATGGATCACCCACGGGTGGCACACGTGTTGACCCGCTTCCTGCACCCTACGTCGGGCCTGGGGCCGAGAGCTCTCCTCACTGACCGAAACGTTGCTTCCACGAAGCCCTTCGCCGTGCACCAGCTGCCCATGTGAGCCCGGGTTCAAGTAGAGTCGCAGGCCATGGCGATCGACAATGCTGCTGCCCTCCCACCGACGATTCGTGTTGCGGCAGTTCAGATGACAGCCGAGTTCGCGAATGTCGACGCCAACCTGGCGAAGGCGGAACGTCTTGTCCGGATGGCCTTCGAACGCGGCGCAAACTGGGTAATACTCCCAGAGCTCTTTTCGTCTGGTAATGCATTCCACCCCCAAATGGCGAAGACGACACGGGCCATCGACGGGCCACCAGCCGAGTTGCTCCGCGACCTGGCTCGCCAAGGCAATGCCACCGTGGGCGGGTCGTTTCTGGCTTGGCGTGATGGCAACGTCTATAACAGCTTTGTTCTGGCACTACCGGACGGAAGCACGCAGCGGCACGACAAGGATTACCCGACCTTGTGGGAGAATTGCTACTACATCGGGGGAAACGATGACGGCGTTTTGCCGACGCCTCAAGGCAATGTAGGGGCGGTGCTGTGCTGGGAATTTATCCGATCGAGAACGGCTGCGCGGTTGAAGGGGAGAGTCGCGATGGTAGTGGGCGGTTCCGGGTGGTGGGGTGTAAAGGACAGTGAACCGCCAGACAGCCCCGCGCGAAAGTTGGGTCACGAGATTATGAAGGCCACGCCGAGCCGATTCGCAAAAATGGTTGGGGTGCCAGTGGTTCATGCCGCGCACGCGGGAAACTTTGTGGGACAAGCCTGGCCCGACCGGGACGAGGCTTTTCCGTCCCACTACCTCGGCGAGGCTCAGATCGTTGATGGCAACGGCCGTATTCTTGCCCGCATGTCTCGCGAAGACGGCGAAGGCGTTGTCACCGCAGACATCTCGCTCGGTTCCGTCGCGGAGGAGCCCGACGCGATACCGGACAGCTTCTGGATCGCGGAGTACTCCGAAGGACTTTATCGCCAATGGCAAAGCGCTCTGGAGACTGGCCACCAACACTACTTGTCTGCAACCTTGCCCTACGTCAAGGAACTGTTTGATCGTCCGGCGCAGGAACAGTAAATTCGGGCCGGATTGGTCACGGGCGCAAGGCTTCTGATCTGCCCTCGCCAGCGCTGCAACGTCGATCTTGATGACAGATACCGCGACACCGACTAAACCGGAACCCAGGACCGAGAATGGTCGAGGGCTTTCGCCTTTCGCTTTAATCGGTGAAAAGGGCCGCAGCTCAAAGGGACTTCAGGCCCAGCCGGGGTACGCGCTCCTTAGAGAACAGCTGTGGGTGCTCAGTGATGTAGTGCTCGACAGTCAAAGCGGGCCGCCCACGACTTCAACGCCGAGTTCGCGCAGCGAGTCGGCCCCGGCAGCGTCGCGGCGAACGAACGCGCGAACGCGTTGGCCCCGCGCTCCGGCAACTGCTCGATCACCAGCCGGCTCACGCCACCGGCGCCACCATCTCGCGCTGATGATCAAGTACAAGGGCGCACTCATGCCTCGCTCCTTACGGCGTACCTTCCCAGTGCTTGGCCAGGGGCGTGCCGGCGAACCTCTCCCGCATCACGCGGGAAAACTGCAGCATCGCGCTGCGGGGCCGGTGATTCACCACAACGTGCTGGGTCCGCCCGCCGATGTCGTCGTCGAGGTGACTAGACCGCATCATGCCGGACGGCGGACGCGCCGAGATCTGATCCCTACGAGAGCAGTTCATGATCGGCGGCGTACATCGCCGCCTGCGTACGGTTTGCGGCGCCGGTCTTGAGCAGGATGCTGCGGACATGGTTGGCCGCCGTGTTGCTGCTGATGTAGAGGCGTTCGCCGATCTCCCGATTACTCATGCCCGCGGCCAGCAACCGCAGGACCTCGACCTCCCGGTCCGTCAGACCGTCGGTATCACTCGTCCGTAACGACCCGAGCAGGTCGAGAATCCTGGTCTGGCCGATCGGCGTGGCGATTGCGCGGGCCTCGTCGGCCAGGCGCCGGGGTTCCTCGGCGCGACGGCGCGAGGCCGCGTACATCGCTTGCCGGGCCAGCGTCCCCGCGACATGAACTACCGAGCCCATCCGCCGGTCCATCTCGATCGCCGCGCCGAAATGCTGCTCGGCGGCAGCACTTTCACCGGGCAGCGCGGCCTAAACCACCTTCTCAACCGGAATCTCAGCGACCACACCGCCCAGGCGCAGTGGCCGATGGAGCTGGTTTTCGTGATCGAGGCTGCGTTGGAGCGGGGCGACCGCGAATCAGCGCACAGGCTTCGCCCATTTGTTGCTCGCTACGAGGTAAAAACCTCATGGCCGGCCAGTTCGTCGCGCTGTTCGGCAGCGCCGACCGATACCTGGCCCGGATCGCTTAGTCATCGCCGCTGTCGCGGTCAGGGAAGGCCGCGAGGCTTGGCGCGGCGAGCATTGCTGCTGACCATCACATGATCAGGGCCGCGCTGTCCTCACCGTACGCATCAAATCGATCCGCTCGAGGGCCGCACTCCGCGGCCGCTGCTACCAACCTCGTGGGGGGCAGCAGGTGGGTCCGCATCGCTCGATGTGCTTCAACCGACAGAGCGGGTTCGTTGGACGGCTAATCTTGTTTCGCGGCAACGAAGCGGGCGGGATTCTCGATGAACGCGTTCTTGCAGATGTCACAGCAGAAGGCGTAGCTGGTTCCGCGCCATGTGGCCCGGGTTGCCACATCGTCGGGGTGGCGAAGCAGACCGCACACCGGGTCGCTTTCACGGTTTGCGCGTTCCGGACTGCGGCGACGCACAAGCTGACGGCAGTGAAAGATGCCCGCTCACTTTTAACCGTTCAGCTGGCCGCCCAGTGTGACCGACCCGGGCTCGTCACCGACAGTGGCCAAACAGCCACATATTGGAGAATTCTGGCCACCTTATTGCCGTGTTCTTCCGAGCCGTTGCGTCAGCGTCCGGCGGTATAGCTCTGCCGGTACCTGTGTGGCGACACCCCGACGGTGCGGAGGAAGTGATACCGCAGCGACGGGTAGGAGCCGAAGCCGGACTGCTCGGCGACGCGGTCCACGGTCAGCCCGGTGGTTTCCAACAGCCGGCGTGCGCGGTCGACGCGCATCCTGGCGAGCAATCCCAACGGGGTGGTGCCGAAGTGGTCCCGGAATTGGCGGTTCAGGGTTCGCACGCTCACCGCTGCGTGGTTTGCGATGGCCTGCAGATCGAGCGCGTCGAGTGCGTTCTCTTCCATCCAGTCGATCGTCGGTTGAAGCGGATGCTCGGAGTCGGCGGGCCCGACGTGTTCGATGTACTGCGCCTGACCGCCGTCGCGCCACGCGGGTATCACCACCCGGCGCGCAGTGCGCGCGGCCAGGTCGGCGCCCGCGTGTCGGCGGAGCAGATGCAGACACAAGTCCAAGCCCGATGCCACTCCCGCCGACGTCAACACGGGACCTTCATCGACGAACAGCACACTGGGATCAACGTCGATGTCGGGATAGCGCCGCGCTAACTCGCCGGCCCACTGCCAATGGGTGGTGGCGCGCCTGCCATTCAGTAGGCCGGCAGCGGCCAGCGTGAACGCCCCGACGCACATCGCTGCGATCCGCACACCGTTGTCGGCGGCGGCACGCAGCGCCGAAACCGCCCGCGGGTCAGGATCTTCCAAGAATCGATGCGTTCCCGGTACCACCACGAGGTCCGCTTCCACGAGGGCGTCCATCCCGTAGGGCGTGCGAATCTCGACCAGACCCCACTGCGCGCTGGTACTGATCGATCGGTGTTGCCCGCACACCCGAACCTCATATTCGGGCGGTACCGCGGCAGCGTCGTCACCGCTCGCGGCTCCGGACTCGGCCGCTGCCAGATTGGCCATGCCGAAGACCTGGCCAGGAATCATCAGTTCGAAGCCCATCACCTGGTCCAGCGCCAGCACACCCACGATCATGTGGCCAGATTTTAGCGATATTTGTCTATCTGGCCACTGGTAGCCGTGCAGCCATTCCGGCACAGTTGGGGTATGTCAGCCCCGACCGGTCGGATAGATCTCCCCGATTCCGAGATCGCCTGCGCGGCAAAGCAGTTCGTCTACGACATCTCGCCAGCATTCGTCGCCCACCACAGCCTGCGCAGCTACCTATACGGTCGCGAGCTCGCCGCCGCCAAGGGGCTGCGACCCGACGTCGACTATGACGACGAGCTGGTATTCCTCAGCTGCATCCTGCACGACCTCGGCGTCACCGACTACGCCAACGGCGATCAACGGTTCGAAGTCGACGGCGCCGATGCCGCGGCGCGCTTCCTGCGGGACCATGGGGTGCAGGAAGCGCGGGTCACCACGGCCTGGCAGGCGATTGCGCTGCACACCAGTATCGGCGTGGCGCACAAGTTCGGTGCGGAGCAAGCCATCACCCAGATGGGCATCGCGGCAGACATCGTCGGCGCTGACAGCCACCTTCTCCCGTCGGGTTTCGCTGATCGGGTGCACGCGTCGTGGCCACGTCACGACCTCGGCTATGCGCTGACCGAACTGATTGCAGATCAAGTGGAGGCCAACCCGGAGAAAGGGCCTCCGATGACCTTCCCCCACCATCTGCATCAGCTGATGTATCCAATGAGACCGCAGGTGACATGGTTCGATGTCGTAGGCGCCGCCGGCTGGAATGACCAACCCCGTCAGAGCCGCAGTACCTCTCGTGAGTGACCTCGAGTCGGCAGCGATCGGCGGGCGGCACTCCGTGTAGTTATGGGGTTAGCTTGTTCGAGATCTGCCAGAGCCGGTCCGCGTTGTTCGGGTCAAGTGCATAGGCGGCGACACCTCCGGTGTGCGTGCCAGGTTCACTGAGAGAGTGTTTGAGAACCGCGATGGGCGGCGTGTGCCTCGCGGAGAACCGAAGAAGTCGGTTCCTTGGTTGGGTCGGTGATTACCAAGTCCCCGCCCAGACCAGGAGCCCACAATGCCATCATCCCCGATCTCGCCATGCCCGTCGTGCCCGCCCCACGCGGCGCGCGGACATGGTTGCGCGGTGTACTCGTCGTCGGTGACCGACGCACAGTGGGCGATCCTCGAACCGCTGTTGCCTGCGCCGGGCAGCACGGCAGGCCGCGGCGGACGACCCGAGAAGCATTGCCGCCGTGCGATAGTGGACGCCATCCTGTACATCGCGGGCGGTGGTATCGCGTGGCGGCAACTGCCGGTGGAGTTCCCGCCAGCCGGGACGGTGTACGCGGTGTTCGCCCGCTGGGCCCGCAGCGGGGCGTGGCAGCGCATCCTCGACGCGCTGCGCGACCGACTGCGGGTGCGGGCCGGGCGGGACCGCTGCCCGACCGTCGTCCTCTGGGGCACCACCCGAAAGTGCTGGCGTGACCACTGCGTAGTCACTGGCACCGAGTCCGCCGCCATACCGTTCCTGAACCGGCTCAACATCATCTGACCCGACTGACGCCATGCAACGGCTGTGCGGCGACCCATCCCGAGCGCACAACACACCGACGAAGGGACTGCCGATCATGACGAAGCGCGTCATGCCAAGCACTCCGGGTCCCTCACGCGCGCCCGCGATCGACAAGGGCAGGGTTCGCCCTGCGCGAGGCGGCACTCCGTTCCGGCGACGTCAGCCCCGAGGACTTCGACCGCATCGTCGACCCCCGCGCGATGATCGGGCAGAGCGAGGCGACGACGTGACGCCGTCCCGCGTGCGCCTGCGGCCTGACCGGCACTCCCCACCGAGAACCCTAACCAACAGCGTCACAACGGATCACACGTCCATGATCGAGGATCGAGGCAGCATGCAGCACATCAGCGGCGATCGGCGCCGCCCTCAGCAGTCCGACATCACACGCGGCACCCCCCGGCCAAGTCACGGTGGTGATGGTGCACGGCGCCTGGGCCGACACCTCAAGCTGGGATGGCGAAGTGGCCGCGCTCGAACGCAAGGGGTATCAGGCTCGCGCGGTCGCGAACCCGCTGCGGAACCTGATCACGGATGCCAGCACCGTGGCGTCGTTCCTTCACACCATCGACGGGCCGGTCGTCCTCGTCGGACATTCCTACGGCGGATCGGTGATCACCGAGGCGGCGGCAAGCAGCCCCAACGTCAAAGCGCTGGTCTTCGTCGACGCCTATGCCCCAGAAGTAGGAGAATCGGCCAGCACACTCATACCACACAGCGCAGCAGGTTACGAGAATGTCACCCGACCCCACCGCACAGATCGCCGCCCTCGGCGTTGAGCCCACCTACTCCGCCCGGGAGGCGGCTCTCCTCCTTGGGAGGTCCTACAGCTGGCTTGACCAGCGGGTGCGCGCAGGCCAGTTCGTCCTGCCGGACGGCACCACCGTGCAGCCGTTACGGACGCCAGGGGGATACAGGCGGTTCACTACAGCGATGCTCCGAGACATCGCCACAAGCAGCTACAGACAGCACTGGTTCTCGATGGAGAAGCTGAAATTCACCTTCCGCGAGCTGGCTATAGCCGCCTATCGCGACACCGAAGAGCACGAGATCCTGGGCTGAGCGTCTCTGTACGGCAAGCTCCCCGGCTTGTGATCAAGGTTCCTCTCGGCAGTACGTATCTGTCCTTTACTCAATTTTTCTTGGACTTTGATTCCTGCTGACTCCCGCATGAATGTCTCTAAATACCAGTAGTTCCCGATGGTTCCTTCTGGTTCCCGGGAACCTGTTGGAACTGCCAGTTCGGTGGGCAGGGCGGACGGACGATGCGCGCCGGGGGCTTTTCTCTTTTTGAAATACCAGTAGTTCCCGGTGGTTCCTTCTGGTTCCCCAGAACCGGTTGGAACTGGTTCCCCGGTTCCCCGGTATAGGAACCGGGAACCAGGAACCACTTAGTCCGTGCGTGAGGCGTTCCCCGGGTTGGCATAACGATCCGCCTGCGGGTCGTCCGTTTCGCGGTAGGGCTTCACCGAGCTGTATACGGGGTGACCAGACTGGCCCCGTGTCGTTTCCAGGTAACCCTCGTTTCGAAGAATGTCGATGGCCAAAAGTGTGGATTGCTTTTTCCCACCTGCCTTCTCGGCCACTTTGTTCTTCGTCAGTTCCGCGGGCTGCTTCTCTATCACCTCACTGACGCGCTGCATCAGGTTCGTCGGTCGAAAGGCATCCTGTCCGCCGGAGTCTTCGATGCCACGGAAACTCGGCGGCCCGATAGTCACCGTCGGTGACTCGCCGGTCGAGTCGACAACGATACGGGCAGCCTCCTGGGTGCGGTCTCTCCGACTAAACGACCCACAATGCGGACGCACCGCCCCGGGACGATCCTTCGCGATCTTCAACACCACCTCTCCTCGCATGCCACGCCCTAACGGCGCAACGACCTCTGCCGTGTAGGCCGCGCCTGTCAGTCCCGCCATCTTCGCCTGGCCGCCGATGGCCCACCGATTTCTGGTCGAGGTGTCCTTGGTGACGTGGTCGATGAGCACCACGGCAGCTCCGGTACGAGCGGCAATCTGCTTGGGTACAGTCCTGATCCAGCGTGCGACGTCATCGTTGTCGATCGTCGAGCAGCCGAAGATGCCGAGCGCGTCGGTCACCCCGTCAATGACGGCAAGTGCGTAAGTGCCGGAGAGCACCTCCTCCCATGCACGCCGTTCCTCCACCGAGTCCGGTCGGACCTCGGGCTGCACATAGCGGAAGTGGTCGGCAACGGCGGCGGGATCAGCGCCGAATTCCAGAAGACGGTCGACGACCGACGCCACATCCGACTCGAAGTCGAGGTAGAGCACCTTCTGACCGCGATTGATCCGGCGCACACATTCAACCTGGATGATCAACGACTTCCCCGATTCGGACTCACCATGAAAGCTGTGCACTAAGCCGGGATAGAGAAGACACTGCCCGTCGGATCGCTCAAACAAGCTTGGCAGCAATGGCTCACGGACGCCGTTAAGTAGGTCCGTGAGATCGATCGGACACCATGATGGCCCGTCCTCTGCGGTATCGGGGTGGCTTTCATTGCCTTGTCCGTTACCTGAACCGGCTGTCCCCATCGTCTCCCACGGGTCGCCAGGCGACATCGCCGCGACGAGCAAGGCCGCGCCCCCGGTGAACCGCCAGAACTCCGCCTCGACCACCTTGCGAGGCCGGGTATCGGTCACCTCCAGCACGTACGTGGTGAACAACTTGGACAACGCGCTCGGTACCCCGACACGGCCCGAGTAGTGCATCCGCATCAGCGCGGCGACGTTGTCACGGGTGTGGTCGTAGCGGCTGCCTGCTCCGCCGGTCAACTCCAGCAGGGCTTTCCGCAACCTCGCGGCGACCACCTCGTCCGGCGCACCGTTGTCCGTCAGCTGCATGAGCTGGTGGTAGACCTGCTCGTCCACCACGGCATCGCGCGACCGGTTCGGAGCCGACCCGTCGAAGAACTCTTCACGCACCGAGTCTTTGGCCAGCGCAGTCACCCACGCCTCGGGCAGCTCGGGGAGGTCCTCGACGCGGGGCACCTCGCCTTCCGGCAGCAGCGTGCCGTCTGGGCCGAACCAGCGGTACTGCTGGCCTGTCTTCGGGTGAATCGATGGCCAAGCGATCACGACACGGAGATGAGGTTGGATGATCTCGATGTCGCCGATCCCCAACTCTTTAAACCCGATCACGCCCCGGAAAAGCACACCGACCGGCACCCGGAACACCCGAATGCCACTGACCTCGTCATGGATGCGCGACGACGAGCGATACGTGAGAGGCAGCGGACCCCACCGAGATTCGGCTTCCTTGAGCGTCCGGCCCCCAGTCTTGGCGTCGTAGGCGTCGACGTCGATACCGATGAAGCCGTAGTACAGCCGGAGCCCGAGGTTGCTCAAAAGGGGCCGTTCCCAAGCCCACTGGTTGATCTGGTCCTCATCCGGCCACAGTCCGTCATACCCCGTCCAGCCCGCCAGAGGAGGCGACTTGGTCCCAGGAAGAAACGGCAGCGGTGCGTGCCACCCCGCCGTCCTGTACAGCGGCGCACCGCGCGAGTAGATCGAGTAGATGGAGTCGAGGTTGATGCCCTCAGATGTGTTGTGGGAGTTGCGCTCGGCCGCCTCACTGGGGGCCCATTCGTCATCACCTCGATCACCACCCGCCGCCAACGGCGTGGCCGAGGCGCCGTAGGGTAGCCGCGAGTTGTTCGGCGTAGCCGGGGTGGATGCGCCACACCTTTAAGGTCGCGTCCCAGTGCCGGGCCGACGGCGGTAACGCTCTGATTGCGGTCACCGCACGCCTGTCGTATTTCAGGCTGACCAGCACATCGTCGAAGTACTCGCCGAGACGCTCGAACCAGACGGCGGAGTTTTCACAGCGCCCGTCTGCTCGCTGGCACTGGCGTGCCCGGACTGGGTATCTTGGTTGTGCTGTTGGTCGCAGCTTTCGGGCGCCGTCTCCTCGCCGGGGGCGGCTCCTTTTTGTTTTCGTCATGCGGTGCCGTCACCACTCACGGTGTGGACATCGAGCCAGGTCTCTAACTCGGTTCTGCGGTAATAGATTTTGCCGCCGACCTTCAGCTGCGGCGCGAATAGGCCCTTGCGGTGCAGGTCCTCCTGGGTGTTGATCGGGATCCCGTACTGCTCTTGCACGCCACGCTTGCTGACCAAGATGGTTGGGTTCATCTCTGTCCCTTCCCGGAGCGAGGCTCTCTCGCCCTCACCCGTTTTGTGACGAGGGGTGCCGAAACACATTGGCCTAGGCGAAATTCTTGGGGCACCACGACAACTGCGGAGAAGGGGATCGCGGTGAGGCGACGCGCTCACTGCTCTGCCTCGTCGGACAGCTCCTCGCCGTCGGCGCCCGCTTGCTGCTTCAGCTGGGCGAGTTGGCCGCGCATCCTGCGCACCTTGGCCGAGCGCAACGAGATCCGCACCAACGGAACTCGGCCGGCGTAGGTGCTCATGTCAGCGCACGCCCAGACCGTCGACCCCCCGCTAGCGATCGATGCGTACATGCACGGACTCGATGGACGCGGCGATGGACCTTCTCACCATCCACCCAGA
Source organism: uncultured Actinomycetota bacterium (assembly GCA_963770305.1). Taxonomy (GTDB): domain Bacteria; phylum Actinomycetota; class Actinomycetes; order Mycobacteriales; family Mycobacteriaceae; genus Mycobacterium. The sequence continues at coordinate 111,975 of CAVYPB010000015.1, read as the reverse complement.
TCGGCTGATAGCACCCTCTGGGATGAGGGGACCTCATAGCAGTCACTAGATTTCGTGCTCCGCATCGCTGTCAGTGGGGTCCGCTTCATCGCCCGAGTCGAAATGTGCCAGCAACCGTTTGCGCAGGTCATCAAAAGCAGATGACAGCTCTTGGGGCGGATCGCCGACGACTTGATCGTCCTCGGGGTTGCGGGGTGAGATGTAGCAGATCGTCCCCAGCGGGTGCTCGTTGACTGCGCCGTCGCCGAGCAGGACTCCGTTGTGCTTCCAGCTGAAGTCCGGGCTGTCCCCAGGCTCGATCCGGATCTGGACCATGACCTGGCGACCGTCGCTGTATGTGTTGTCGGCCTCATCCCAGGTGCAGTCGTCGGTGTCCCAGTCCCGCACGGCGCACACGGTGCCGAAATATAGGGCCTCCCAGACGGAGACGAGGTCGTGCTGCAGGCTCATCGACTCGTCGGGGTCGAGCCGACCGGTCCCGGCCAGCTCACCCAGTCGGTATTGCACGTCCGCGAGCAACCGAGTACCAACGGCAAATGCGTGCTTGGCTCGGTCAGCGATGTCGTCGACATTCGGGTTGATCGCCGGTCTTTGCGCCATAGTTATGTCTCCTCTTTGGTCGCTGACGGGATCTGAAAGCGGCCGAGCAATCCCGTGGTGGGGACCGCATCGAACCACCCCTCCTCGTTCCAGGAACTCCAGGGACGCACGGAGGGGGCACTGTCGCCTCGATGAGGTCGTCGAGTGCGGGGTTGTGGGTGAAGCGCACCGCCGCCAACTCTGGGGGGTGCGCAGCCAGAAGGAGATGACGGCTCATCTGCGCTTTCCCTTCCGACGCTTGCGGGCCGGGTACTCCCGCTGGGGGCGTGTGTGTGTTGTGGGCTTGCCGGAGGAGCCGTTTGTGTTGACGGCGCCCTCCAGGCAAACCGGAGGGTTCGTGCGGCGCGGGGCGGTCGTCGCCAAGAGAGTTTCCCTGCCGCCTTCGGCGGAGCCAGGGAACTAGGGATGGTGTGCCGAGATCTGCTGTGTTGCCCCGCAAGTTCCCAGGTTCCCGACTAGTTCCCGCAAGTTCCCGGAACCTGGGTGTCACGACCGGGGCCTTCGGCCCGAGCCAGGGAATCACAGGGATGCTCGTTTGCATTCGCCGATATTGGAAGAGCAGACAGGGGTGGGGGGCGAAGCCCCCCTGCACCCCCCAAAGTTCTTTGAGACTGGAACGGGCAAAAGACAGACTGGAACGGGCAAAAAATAGACAGGGGTGGGGGCGGAGCCCCCCCCAAAGTTCTTTTTGATCTGCCCGTGAGAAAGTTCTTTTTGATCTGCCCGTGAGAAAACTCTCTGACCTGGGAACGGGTAAAACGGGTAATTTCTCCCAACCCGTAGTTCACGAGGCAAAAAATAAGGAGGATAGGTAGGAGGATAAGAAATATAAAGAGGTAGGGCGAAACTGCCCGTTTTACCCGTAGCTTGAAGTGTTCCCAATAGACTTCAACCGCGGAAGAGAGATTCAGCCAGGGACCGATTCTGGGGGCCGAAGCCTCCGGCGTAGGCCCCCAGGGACTGATCCTAGGGTTGTACCACTCTTTGTACCGATATAATTTGGCCTCTCCCTTACGGTCGAGGCCATATATAAGGGTCAAAGGTACCGTCTCTGGTGAGTCTGCCCGTAACCTCATGGCTTACCCCCAGTGGCGGATGGCTTATCTGCAGCGGCGGGCAGGAGTTTGATGCCTTTGAACCCGTCGACGTTGTTCTTGCACTTCGTGATGCCGCTGATCTGTTCGAGGCGGTTGTAGAACTCGCGGGATCCGAGCGGCTTATTCTCGACAGCCATCGCGTGTATCCGGTATGCCTCATACAGCTCGCGGCGCTTGGTCCACCCGGCGAGGTCGAGGACGCACCGCTCGTCCTCGTTGATCCACGCCCGGATCGCGTCAGACGCGACGATGAACGCCTCCTTGGCCTCAGTGACCGACTTAGGCTCAGGCAGCCACCCCCTGGCCATCAGGGCGGGCAGTGCCCTGATCCCGCGCGCCATGATGCCGCGCAGCTCCGCGTCGGTCTGCAGCTTGGCGTCCAGGTTGCGGTCCTCTGCGTGCAGGAAGTTGTTCGGGAACGGGACCACGACCCACCGGGCGTGCCAGCCCTCCGACGAGTCCGCCGACCCGAACGGCTTGTTGGCCGAGTAGATCGGCAGCGCCCACGGCGTGAAGTCGAATGCCGCACCGTACTTGTGCTCGGCCTGGACGGTGTCGCCGCCGGTGATCGCCTTGAACGCCGCCGTGTCGTTGATCCATTTCGAGTCGAGGTCACCGGCGAGGTTCGCCAGCCTGCCGTAGAGGGTGGCCGTGCGGAACCGGTTCTCGGTCAGGTCGTGCAGCCCGACCGCCGACGTGTTGCGGGCGCCGAGCAGGGCCTTGAGTAGCCGGATCAGTGTTCCCTTGCCGTTGCGCCCGATGCCGCGTAGCAGGATCGCGATGTGCAGCGGATTGCCGGAGTACATCGCGTAGCCGATTAGTTCCCAGATGAATCCCTGCGGGCTGTCCTGGGTGGGCATGTAGCAGTCGGGCGGCAGCACCTGGGTCAGGAACGTCTCGAACGCCGGACAGTCGGCCGCCACGTCGTACTCGACGGGCAGCTGCACGGTCGACAGGTAATCGGGCGAGTGCCCCAACAGATCACCGGTTCTCCAGTCGACCATTCCGTTGGGCGTGTTGATGTGATCCGGACGCGGCTCATCGGTGATGCGCAACGTTGTCTTGGAGAGCCGGATCAAGTCGAGGACGTTGCCCTTGTGCGACTTGCGGTAGCGGTTGCCGAGCAGCCTGCCGATCTCGGCCTCGATGGGGTCGACATTGGGCTCCCACACGCCGCCGCGGTAGACGTAGAACATCCTGGTGGTGTCGTTGAACCCGCACCGGACGGCGCCCATCACGGCCTCGGCGAGGTCCATGGCGAGCAGCCCGCCCTTGTCGAAGAAGTCGCTCTGCTGCGCCTCATCGTCATCGGGTGGACTGTCGGCGCCGGGGGTGCGGTCCTGGTCGGCGTCGTCGTCGTCCAGGTCTTTGGCTGGCTCGGGGTAGTCCTTGGGTGGCTCGGGATCGGTGCGCTGGCCCATGTTGTCGAAGAAATGGGACCTTCGGTTGACGAATTCTGTTCGACGGCCATCACCGTTACACTGGACACCATCAACGGCCCGATCGTGAGGGTGAAGGTTGTTGGTCTGGTGGTAGTGGTTGGCGGTTCTTTCTCGCGGAGGGCCGCCGCCCTCCCATTCGTCAGTCCTCATTGGCGGCACCGCCCCGGCCTGCCATGCTCTTGACCTTTTGCTCGTCGAGCCAGCGTTCGAATTCGGTGCGAACATAAAACACACGGCGGCCGATTTTCATCCAGGGCGCGAATTTGCCTTCCTGTCGCAGCTTTTCTTGCAAGTCGACGCTGAGGCCAAGCCGCCAGATGCTGACAACGCAATCACCTTCGCGACGGATGGACTCACGGGCAGCGGCGACGAGATCGGGCGCGCAGAAGTGATCGTTGGGTGTTACGGACATTCTTCCTATTCCTTTCCCGCGGGCATGCCGTCGGTGGTGTGTGGGAATGGGCGCCGCGGTCATCGGGGCTGCCGATGTGCATCGTTGTGTTCGCGGTGACGCTCGCCGGCCGGTCGGGGCGTCCGTAGCCGTGCGCTGCCGGCGCAGGGTGTGGCGGTGGGTGCGGGTCGGCCGTGCGAAACGTCCGCCGTTACTGCACGGTGGGAGTTGGTCGCCCAACTAGAGGAGATCGGATTGGTACACACCGACTTCCTCGTCAGTCTCGAATGTATCGAGGATGCCGGGTGCCGTAATGATCAACCTTCGCCGGCACCCCGATTCCTCTTCTAGATCCAAAACTTGGCCCGGGCGGTTCGAGGGATGTAGCGGGTCGGGATGCCAAACATGTGTGACCCAGCCGCCGTCCCACTGGATCGTCGTCGCGACGGGGCGGCCGTCGGAGTAAGTGTTGACAGCATCGCCTGCCATGAGATCCCACACGTCCCAGCCCATCTCGTTACACGCATCATCGTCGTCGACGAACGCGGCAAGGAATAGCCACATTTCGGCCTGACGCAGCGACGACGTCACGTCGTCGCTGGTCTCCAGGTCTAGGTCGAGCGTCCCTACCGCGTTGTGTAGGCGCCTGACACGGTGCTTTCCGAGGGCGTAGATGTATTTCTTGTAGTCCTCAGTCGGGTACGGAATCATGATGTCCTTACCTCTTCGCTTCGCGTAGCCGGGTTTTCAGCGCTTTGAAGTCCAATTTCGACTCCGCCGATGCGGAGGATCGGCCATGATCACCTCGCATCCGGGCGGAAAGTCGGGCCCGAGATCCCCCCAGTCGATGGCCTGCACCGGAACGCTCGTGCGATCAGGTGGCCGGACGGTCCAGACCCAGCTGCCGTCCGTGTAGCGATCGTCGTCAAGGATGGGATCGCCGCCCTTCGGGCGCGGGCTCATGGCGTCCCTGATCTCGTCGACCAGCAGCCCGTAGTATGCGGACAACGCCTCGCCGACCTCGCGCAAATGGTCGTGGATCCAATCGAGATCACCGCGGTCGGCCGGGTTGACCTTGTGCGCGATCACGCTGATCCGGCCTCCGACCTCCTGGATGGTCGCCCAGCCTTCCGCGTAGGTGTACTTCGCGTCATCCAGCAACTCGTTGCTCATTACTTACCTTCTTTCTTCCCTTGTTGGGGTTCTTCTTCCCGTCGGTGACGGGATCGATATTTGGGGTCGGCCGTCTGGTGCCGGTTGGCCGCCTCGTTGCCCTCAGGGCGGCCTTCCGCTTCGTCAGGCGGCGGTACCATCACCGCCCGTGCGGTGGGTCAGCAAGTAACGGGCCACATCGGCGCGCAGATATCGCACACGCCTGCCGAACTTGACGTAGGGGATGCCCCGGCGGCGGTACCTATCCTGGGCGAGCGCGGCTTCGGTGGTCCCCATTACCGGCGCCAATTCACGCGCCGTGGGGATGGCGGAGAGTGTCGACAAGTCGATGCCGGTGTCTATGAACAGCCTCGACAATTCGGCGTCGGTCAGGTCTTGTATTGCCATTCGGCACGTCCTATCGCTGTCACGTCGCCTGATTTCTAGCGACGCCACTAGCGAACCACGTGACAAGGCCTGTGTCAAATCGCTAGGTATCTAGTCGATTCACTGACTGTGAAGTAGAGTGAGGTGGTGACAGATTCTGTGGCAGAAGTGATAGGCGAGGCCGCGAAGGACCTTCGGCTGGACGCCAAGGTCACGCTCGAACAGATGGCACGGGTCGCGCGGCGCTATGGCCTGCCCTGGACATCGGGCCGTGTCGGTGATTTTGAGGCAGGCAGAACTGCGCCGAGCCTGCCGACACTCGTCGCCTTCGCAGCGGCGCTGGGTGAGGCAATCGGCCGTCCGGTGTCGCTGGCCGAGCTGGTGACCGGCGAGGGCGAAGTCAACATCAACAACAACTTGAGCCTCGACAAGTCAGCACTGCGGGCCGCGCTATCTGGCGGAAGCGTCAACGCGCATGCCAAACCGATGCCGCTAGAGACGCTCCTGACGAGGGGGCTCGAGCTACTTACCGAACTCTCAACGGTTGACTGGCCCAAGCGGCTGCGCGCGGTAACGCCAGACCTCCGCCGGGAAGTGCTGCGCGATTTCAACGAATCCGATGCGCGGATGTGCAAGAACATCGGTGTTGACCAGGTTCTCGGTGCGGCAGCCATGGCAGCGCTGTGGCGGCGCACGTTCACGGCTGAACGCGATAGTCGGGCAGGACCAGACGCCAACGCTCAGCGCCGGGGCCAGATTTCACGCCAACTGAAGGCAGACCTACAAGAGGTAATCAACGATGGCGACGATTGAGAAGTACCAAATATCCAGCGGCGCAACGCGTTACCGCGTCCGCTACCGCACACCGGACAACCGGCAGACCGACAAGCGCGGGTTCACGACCAAGCGGGACGCCGAGCGGTTCGCCGCCAGCGTCGAGGTCGGCAAGATGCGCGGGGAGTACGTCGCGCCGTCGCTGCGCCGGGTGACCGTCGGCGAGCTGGGAGCGGCGTGGCTTCACCGCCAGCGGGGTCACCTGAAGCCGTCCAGCTACCGGGTGGCGGAGATCGAGTGGCGGGTGCGGGTCGCTCCGCGCTGGGGCCACGTCGCTCTCGGCGACATCAGGCCGACCGCGATTCAGCGGTGGGTGTCGGACCTGAGCCACGGTGTGGACGGCGCGAAGCCTGTCGGGGCGAGCGTGGTGAACCGCGCCCACCACGTGTTGTCGTCGATCCTGGCCGACGCCGTCCGCGATCATCTGCTGGCGCCGCAACCCGGCCTCTGACATCAAGCTGCCCCGCAAGAACCGCAAGCGACCGGTCTACCTGACCCACCAGCAGGTGGCCGAACTGGCCGCAGCCTCGGGCTCCTACGAGGGTCTGGTGCTGCTGCTGGCCTACACCGGCCTGCGCTGGGGTGAGGCCATCGGCTTGCGGGTACGCGACCTGGACATGCTGCGCCGACGGGCCACCGTCTCGGAGAACGCCGTCCAGGTGGGCTCGGAGGTGTTGCGTGGGCACCCCGAAGGCACACAAGCAGCGCAGCGTCCCGCTGCCCGAGTTCCTGCTGCCCTATCTGGCCCGCCAGTGCGAGCGGCGAGACCGCGACGATCTGCTGTTTCCCGGCGACGATGGCGGGCACCTCGAACGACCGCACTCCACGAGCGGGTGGTTCATCAAAGCCGTCGCCGGATCGGGCGTGCCGCGTGTGACGCCCCACGACCTGCGGCACAGCGCGGCCAGCCTGGCGGTGTCGGCGGGTGCCAACGTCAAGGCGGTCCAGCGGATGCTCGGCCACGCCAGCGCAGCCATGACGTTGGACGTGTACGCCGACCTGTTCGACGACGATCTGGAGGCCGTCGCGACCGCCCTGAACGACGCCCGCTCTCGGGAAAGTGTGGGCAAAATGTGGGCACAGGGTGGGCAGCCGACCCAACGATAGCGCTGTGATAGGGCGCTGACCTGCGCATTTACCCCACAGCATCCGCCACGCCGACCATCGCCGAGGTGATCTGCGCAATCTCGTCGGGTGTGCAGATGTACGGCGGCATGGCATAGATGAGGTTGCGAAACGGGCGCAGCCACACCCCGCGCTGCAGCGCGGCCGGCGTCGCGACCCGCAGGTCGACGGGCTTGTCCATCTCAATCACGCCGATCGCGCCGAGCACCCGCACATCGGCGACTCCCGACAGGGAGGCTGCGCGCTCCAGCCCGGCGCGCAGGCCCGCTTCGATCGCATGCACTCGTGATCGCCAATCCTGTTCCAGCAGCAGCTCGACCGAGGCGACCCCCACTGCGCACGCCAGCGCGTTGGCCATGAACGTCGGGCCGTGCATCAGCGCGCCGGGTTCGTGTGTGCTGATGGTGTTCGCGATGTCGCGGCTGCACAGCGTCGCGGCCAGCGTGATGTAACCGCCGGTGATCGCCTTGCCGACACACATGATGTCGGGGCTGACACGCCCGTGCTCGGCGGCGAACAGCGCGCCGGTGCGACCGAAGCCGGTGGCGATCTCGTCGAAGATCAGCAAGACGTCATGGCGGTCGCAGGCCGCGCGCAGGTCGGTCAAGTACCGGGGATCGTGGAACCGCATGCCGCCTGCGCCCTGCACCACCGGTTCGACGATCACGGCGGCCAGCTCGTCGGCGTGCTCGAACAACTGCTTTTCGAACGCCTCGCTGTAGGCCGGGTCGTAGTCGGTCGGCACCTGCGGCGCGAATTCCTGGTGGGCGAGAACGTCGGTCCACAGCGAGTGCATGCCGCCGTCGGGGTCGCACACACTCATCGGGGTGAAGGTGTCGCCGTGGTAGCCGCCGCGCCAGGTCATCAGTCGGTGCTTGTCCCGGCGGCCGATGCTGCGCCAGTACTGCAACGCCATCTTGACGGCGACCTCCACCGACACCGAGCCGGAGTCGCTGAAGAACACCGTGTCGAGTCCGTCGGGCGTGATCTGCACCAGCAGTTGGGCCAGTCGTGCAGCGGGTTCGTGTGTCAGCCCGCCGAACATGACGTGGTTCATCGTCGCGAGCTGGCCGGTGATCGCAGCGTCCAGCACCGGGTGGCCGTGGCCGTGGATCGCGGTCCACCACGACGCCATCGCGTCGAGCACCTCGATCGTGCGTCCGTCGTCGATCAGCGTCAGCCGCGCGCCCTTCGCGCCCACCGCCACCACCGGAGGCAGCGCTTCGGCCCCGATGGTGCTGTAGGGATGCCAGACGTGCGCGGAATCGATCGCGCTGATCTCGTCGGGCGTCAACGCGGGCATGGGGAAGGAGCGTAATCCTTTGCTCACCGGCGGTGATGCATCGCCCGCGGCATGAGTCCACTCGCGATCTTCGGTAGATTGGCCGTCGACCATGATGACCCTCGCCCCTCCCCGGCCGGCGCCCGTCACCGACCCGGGTCCCGCCTCGCGCGCCGCCAAATCTGGCAGTGGGGCGCGCGCGTCGGGTTTCTACCGACACGATCTGGACGGCCTGCGCGGCATCGCAATTGCGCTCGTCGCGGTGTTTCACGTGTGGTTTGGCCGGGTTTCCGGTGGCGTCGACGTCTTCCTGGCGTTGTCGGGCTTCTTTTTCGGCGGGCGCCTGCTGCGAACGGCGCTGACACCGGGCGCGTCGCTGTGGCCCGTTTCCGAAATCACCCGGCTGGTTCGCCGGCTGTTGCCGGCACTCGTCGTGGTCCTCGCCGCCTCGGCGGTGCTGACGATCCTGATCCAACCGGAGACGCGCTGGGAGACGTTTGCTGACCAGAGCCTGGCAAGCCTCGGCTACTTCCAGAACTGGGAATTGGCGAACACCGCAGCGGACTACCTTCGCGCCGGTGAGGCGGTCAGTCCACTGCAGCACATCTGGTCGATGTCGGTGCAGGGACAGTTCTATATCGGCTTTTTGGCACTGATCTTCTCGTTCGCCTATCTGTTCCGTGAGCGCCTCGGCAAGAACTTGCGGCTTTCGTTCGTGGTGCTGCTCAGCTCGCTGACCATCGCGTCGTTCGTCTACGCGATCTTTGCTCACAACGCCGATCAGGCGACCGCCTACTACAACAGCTTCGCCAGGGCGTGGGAACTGCTGCTGGGCGCCTTGCTCGGCGCCGTGGTGCCCTACGTGCGCTGGCCGATGTGGCTGCGCACGACGGTCGCAGTCGTCGCGCTCGGCGGCGATCCTGTCGTGTGGGGCGCTGATCGACGGCGTCAAGGAGTTTCCCGGGCCGTGGGCGCTGGTGCCGGTCGGCGCCACCATGCTGTTCATCCTGTCGGCCGCCAACCGGCAGGCCGATCCGAGCACCGCAGGCCGACTGCCCGCCCCCAACCGGTGGCTGGCCACCGCGCCGTTCGTGTCGCTCGGGGCGATGGCGTACTCGCTGTACCTCTGGCACTGGCCGCTGCTGATCTTCTGGCTGTCCTTCACGGGGCGGCCGCGGGTCAACTTCCTCGAGGGTGCGGTCGTGCTGCTGATCGCAGGCGTGCTCGCCTGGTTGACCACCAAGTACGTGGAGACCCCGCTGCGGTATCGCGCGGCGGCCAAGCCAACCCGGGTGGTCCCACTCCGGGTGAGGTTGCGCCGGCCGACGATCGTGCTGGGCTCGGTGGTCGGGTTGCTTGGCGTCACGCTGACGGCGACGTCGTTCACGTGGCGCGAACACGTCACCATCCAGCGCGCGAATGGCAAAGAGCTGGCCGGGCTTTCGGCCCAGGATTATCCCGGCGCCAGGGCACTGCTCAACCACGCCAGGGTGCCCAAGCTGCCGATGCGCCCCACGGTGCTCGAGGCCAAGGAGGACCTGCCGGAGACCACCACAGACGGCTGCATCAGCGACTTCGACAATTCCGACGTCATCAACTGCACGTTCGGCGACAAGGCGGCAGGCCGGACCATCGCGCTGGCCGGCGGATCTCATGCCGAGCACTGGATCACCGCGCTCGATCTGCTGGGCAGGCTGCACCACTTCAAGGTGGTGACGTACATGAAGATGGGTTGCCCGCTGACCACAGAGCAAGCGCCGCTGGTGATGGGCGACAACCGCCCCTACCCAGGGTGCCACGAGTGGAACGAACGGGTGATGCCCAAGCTCATCGCCGATCACCCGGACTTCCTGTTCACCACCTCCACCCGGCCGTGGAACATCAAACCCGGCGATGTGATGCCGGGCACCTACATCGGTATCTGGCAGACGTTGTCGGACAACAACATTCCAATTCTTGCCATGCGCGACACCCCGTGGCTGGTGCGCAACGGACAGCCCTACTTCCCCACCGACTGTTTGGCCGACGGCGGCGACGCGATCTCCTGCGGGATCAAGCGATCCGACGTACTGTCAGATCACAACCCGACAATGGATTTCGTCGCGCAGTTTCCGCTGCTGAAGCCGCTCGACATGAGTGATGCGGTGTGCCGCAAGGACATTTGCCGCGCCGTGGAGGGAAATGTGTTGCTGTACCGCGACGCCCACCACATCTCGACGACTTACATGCGCACGATGACCAACGAGCTGGGCCGTCAGATCGCCCTGGCCACCGGCTGGTGGAGAGCCTGATGTCCTCCGCCGAGCCGGCGTCCGTACCCACGGTCTGGCCGGGTGACACCTACCCACTTGGCGCCACATACGACGGCGCGGGAACGAACTTTTCGCTGTTCTCCGAGGCGGCCGAGCAGGTGGAGTTGTGCCTGATCGCCAAGGACGGTAGCGAAGAGCGGATCAACCTCGACGAAGTCGACGGCTACGTGTGGCACTGCTATCTGCCCACCGTCACGCCCGGACAACGCTACGGCTACCGGGTGCACGGGCCGTGGGACCCCGCGGCGGGTCATCGCTGCGATCCGAGCAAGCTGCTGCTCGACCCGTACGGCAAGTCCTTCCACGGCGAGTTCGACTTCACCCAGGCGTTGTTCTCCTACGACCTGAAGGCCGAGGACCTCGCGGCGGGCGGCACGCCGCCGATGATCGACTCGCTGGGCCACACCATGACCAGCGTGGTGATCAACCCGTTCTTCCAGTGGGCGTCGGACCGTGCCCCGCGCACGCCGTATCACGAGACCATCATCTACGAGGCCCACGTCAAGGGCATGACTCAGACCCATCCCGGCATCCCCGAGGAATTGCGCGGCACCTACGCCGGGCTCGGGCACCCGGTGATCATCGACCACCTCAAGTCGCTCAACGTGACCGCTATCGAACTGATGCCGGTGCACCAGTTCCTGCACGACCACCGGCTGATCGAACTCGGTCTGCGAAACTACTGGGGCTACAACACATTCGGCTTCTTCGCGCCGCACTACCAGTACGCCGCCAACCGGCACGCAGGCGGCGCGGTGGCCGAGTTCAAGACGATGGTACGGTCATTTCACGAGGCAGGGGTCGAGGTCATCCTCGACGTCGTCTACAACCACACGGCCGAAGGCAACCACCTCGGCCCTACGATCAACTTCCGTGGCATCGACAACGCCGCCTACTACCGCCTGCAGGACGGCGACCTGAAGTTCTACAAGGATTTCACCGGCACCGGCAACAGCCTCGACGCACGGCACCCGCACACGCTGCAGCTGATCATGGACTCGCTGCGGTACTGGGTGCTGGAGATGCACGTCGACGGCTTCCGCTTCGACCTGGCTGCCGCGCTGGCCCGCGAGTTCTACGACGTCGACCGGCTGTCGGCGTTCTTCGATCTGGTGCAGCAGGACCCGGTTGTCAGCCAGGTCAAGCTGATCGCCGAGCCGTGGGACGTCGGCGAGGGCGGCTATCAGGTCGGCAACTTTCCAGGTTTGTGGACCGAATGGAACGGGAAGTATCGCGACACTGTGCGCGATTACTGGCGGGGTGAGCCCGCAACCCTCGGCGAGTTCGGCTCGCGGCTGACCGGATCGTCGGACCTCTACGAGGCCACCGGACGCAGGCCCGGCGCGAGCATCAACTTCGTCACGTGTCATGACGGCTTCCCCCTGGCCGACCTGGTGTCGTACAACGAGAAGCACAACGAGGCCAACGGCGAGGACAACCGCGACGGCGAAAGCCACAATCGGTCGTGGAACTGCGGGGTGGAGGGCCCGACCGACGATCCGGACATTCTTGCCCTGCGCGCCAAGCAGATGCGCAACATCATGGGCACGCTGATGGTCTCCCAGGGCACGCCCATGATCTCGCACGGCGACGAGATCGGGCGCACCCAGCGGGGCAACAACAACGTCTACTGCCAGGACTCCGAGATCTCGTGGATGGACTGGTCACTGTGCGAGAAGAACACCGACCTGCTCGAGTTCACCGGGCGGGTCACCAAGCTGCGGCGGGACCATCCGGTCTTTCGCAGGCGCCGCTTCTTCGAGGGCAAGCCGATCCGCACGAGCGAACAGGTCCGCGACATCGCCTGGCTGACGCCGGCCGGTAAGGAGATGACTCCAGAGGATTGGGGCACCGGGCTGGGCAAGTGCGTTGCCGTTTTCCTCAACGGCGAGGCGATCCCGACTCCCAATGCGCGCGGCGAACGGGTAGTCGACGAGTCGTTCCTGCTCTGCTTCAATGCGAACGACAAGCCGCAGGATTTCGTCACCCCGAAGGGTGACTACGCCAAGGAGTGGACCGCCACGCTGGACACGGCCGACGCCACTGGGGCGACTGAGTTGGTTGTCACTGCGGGCAAGAAAATCTCGCTGGAGCCGAGGTCGCTGCTGGTACTGCGTAAGACCGCCTGACACATGGCTTTTCCGCTGTCGACGTATCGGCTGCAGATGCGCGCTGACTGCTTCACCTTCGCCGACGCCTTGGACGTGCTGGATTACCTCGACGAACTCGGGGTGTCGCATCTGTACTTGTCGCCGATCCTGACCGCCGTCGCGGGTTCCACCCACGGCTACGACGTCACCGATCCCACCACCGTCTCTGCGGCGCTGGGCGGCCCAGAAGGGCTGGCGCGGCTGTCCGCAGCGGCGCGGGACCGCGGCATGGGCCTGATCGTCGACATCGTGCCCAATCACGTCGGGGTCGAACACCCCGATCAGAACCGGTGGTGGCGCGACCTGCTCGAACACGGCCGGTTGTCGCCGTACGCGACGTACTTCGACATCGACTGGGATCTCGACCCTGACGGCCGAATTGTCTTGCCGGTACTGGGTTCCGACGACGACGCCGCCCCGCCGGGCTATCCGGTCGACGACCGGCACTATCGGCTCATCGGATGGCGCCACGGTATCTGTGGCTACCGGCGCTTCTTCTCGATCACGTCTCTGGCCGGGCTGCGGCAGGAGGACCGGGCGGTGTTCGACGCCACCCATGTGGAGGTCAAGCGCTGGTTCAGCGAGGCCCTCGTCGACGGGTTGCGAGTCGACCATCCGGACGGATTGTCCGATCCCGCAGGATATCTGGCGTGGCTACGCGAACTCGTCGGACCGGACGCGTGGATCGTCATCGAGAAGATCCTTGCCGTCGACGAGGCGCTGGAGCCCACGCTGCCCGTCGCGGGCACCACCGGCTACGACGCCCTTCGCGAGATCGGCGGGCTCTTTGTCGACCCCGCGGGCGCAGACCCGCTGACCGCGTTGTTCGAATCGAGCGGTGTCCCCTACGGCGAGTTGCCGCAATTGGCCGGTCGGCTCAAGGCCGAGGCCGCCACGAACACGCTGCGCAGCGAGCTTGCCCGGCTACACCGGACCATCGTCGCCTCCACTGGAGTTGATCATCCCGACCTGCCTCTGGCGGTGGCCGAGCTGATCAGCCGGGTGCACGTATACCGCTCCGACTACCTGTCCCTGTCCTTGGTGTTGCCCCGGGCATTAGCCGAAACCACGGCGGCCCTACCGGAATTGGCCGATCCGCTGACGATCGTTTCCGCAGCGCTGACGGTCAGCACAGAGTCGGCGGTGCGGCTGCAGCAGCTGTGCGGCGCGGCGACCGCCAAGTCGATGGAGGACTGCCTGTTCTACCGTGACGCCCGGCTGGTGTCGCTGAACGAGGTGGGCGGAGAACCCGCGCGATTCGGGGTGAGCGTCGCGGAGTTTCACCAGCGCTCCGCGACCAGGGCCCGGCTCTGGCCGCGCGCGATGGTGGCGTTGACCACCCACGACACAAAACGCGGCGAGGACGTGCGCGCCCGTATCGGTGTGCTGTCCCAGGTGCCGTCGCTCTGGGCGGAACTCGCGGGCAAGTGGGCCCTGGAGGCTCCGCCGCCAGATGCCGCGACCGGACTCTTCTTGCTGCAGAACATGTTCGGCGTGTGGCCTATAGACGGAGCGGTGACCGACGAACTGCGCGGGCGGCTGCATGCGTATGCCGAGAAAGCCATCCGGGAGGCGGCGGTCCGCACGTCGTGGAACGATCCCGACACCGCGTTCGAAGCCGCTGTGCACTCGTGGCTGGACGCCGTCATGGATGGACCCGTCGCGACAGGGCTCACCTCCCTGGTCATTAGCCTGGACGAGCACGCGCGAAACGACGGTCTCGGCCAGAAGCTATTGGCGTTGACGGTGCCAGGCGTGCCCGATGTGTATCAAGGCACGGAACTGGTTGACGACAGCCTCGTCGACCCGGACAACCGCCGTCCGGTCGACTACCGGGCGCGCAGGGAGGCGCTGCGTGCGAACCGCCACCCGAAGATGCGGGTGTTGTCTGCCGCCCTGCGGCTGCGACGTGACAGGCCGGACACCTTCACCGAAGGCCGCTATACGCCCGTCCTGGCCGAGGGTGCGGCCGCCGAACATCTGGTCGCGTTCCTGCGTGCCGACAACGTGCTGACTGCCGTCACCCGCCTCAGTGTGGTCCTTGCCGAAACCCATTGGGGCGATACCTCTTTGACCTTGCCCGACGGTGTGTGGTCAGGCCGCATCACCGGCGGCCGGTTCAGCGGCAGCGTGTTGGCGTCGGATCTGTTTGCCGAGTTGCCGGTCGCGCTGTTGGAGCGTGTAGATGGTTGAGTTCGCGGTGTGGGCGCCGCGGCCCCAGCTGGTTCGCCTGGACGTGGACGGCGCTCTACATCCGATGGCCCGGTCCGACGACGGCTGGTGGCGCGCCGAGATCGACGCGCGGCCCGATGCGCGCTACGGCTTCGTCCTCGACGACGACCCGACGGTACTGCCCGATCCCCGCTCCCCCCGCCAGCCCGGAGGTGTGCACGAGCGCTCGCAGCTGTGGCAGCCCGCGGCGGGCGCCTGGAGCGATGAGGGCTGGCGAGGTCGATCGATCGAGGGCCGGGTCATCTACGAAATGCATTTCGGCACGTTCACGCCGGGCGGCACGTTCGACTCGGCGATCGAGAAGCTCGACTATCTGGTCGATTTGGGCGTCGACTTCGTCGAGTTGATGCCAGTCAACGCGTTTGGCGGGACACACGGCTGGGGTTATGACGGCGTGGGTTGGTATGCGGTGCACGAGCCGTACGGCGGGCCCGATGGTCTGGTCCGCTTTGTCAACGCATGCCATCGGCGGGGCGTCGGCGTGCTGATCGACGCGGTGTTCAATCATCTCGGCCCGTCGGGCAACTACCTGCCGCGGTTCGGTCCGTACCTGTCGTCGGGCAGCAATCCGTGGGGCGAATCGATCAACATCTCCGGCGCGGACGCCGACGAGGTGCGCCGCTACATGCTGGACTGCGCCTTACGCTGGATGCGTGACTTCCACGTCGACGGTCTGCGGGTCGACGCGGCGCACGCACTCGTCGACACCACCGCGATCCACATCCTCGAAGAGCTGTCCGTCGAAACCGAGACGCTGGCAGAGGAATTGGACCGGCCGTTGTCGTTGATCGCCGAAAGTGACCTCAACGACCCGCGGCTGATCACGCCCCGCGACCGCGGCGGCTACGGGATGACCGCGCAGTGGGACGACGACATCCACCACGCGATCCACACCGCGGTGTCGGGCGAACGGCAGGGCTACTACGCCGACTTCGGGTCGCTGGAAACTCTGGCACAGACGTTGAAACACGGTTACTTCCACGCCGGAACGTACTCGTCGTTCCGGCACCGGCGGCACGGCCGTCCGCTGGATACGGCGAGTATCCCTGCGACGCGCCTGCTGGCGTACACCGTGACCCATGATCAGGTCGGCAATCGCGCGGTCGGTGATCGGCCGTCGCAGAACCTCAGCTTTGGGCAATTGGCCGTGAAGGCGGCTCTTGTGCTCGGATCGCCGTATACCGCAATGCTTTTCATGGGCGAAGAGTGGGGGTCGTCATCGCCGTTCCAGTTCTTCAGCTCCCATCCGGAACCGGAGTTGGCCAGGGCGACCGCCGAGGGCCGCAAGCGGGAGTTCGCCGAGCATGGCTGGGACGCCGACGAGATTCCCGACCCGCAGGATCCGGCGACCTTCGAAAGGTCCAAGCTCGACTGGGGTGAGATCGACGACGGCGGACACGGCGGGCTCCGGAGGGTCTACCAGCGGCTGATCGCGTTGCGGCACTGCGAACCCGACCTGGCCGACCCCTGGCTTGACCACCTGGGCGTCGACTATGACGAGGGACAGCGATGGATCGTCATGCACCGCGGTTCACTGGCGATCGTGTGCAACCTGGGCACCGAAGCTGTCGACGTTCCGGTCACCGGTGAGGTGGTGCTGGCATGGGGCGAGCCGAAAGTCAACGCAGACGCCGCCCGGCTGGAGGGGCATTCTTTCGCGATTCTGCGCATAGTCAAGTCGTTATCCACAGCCGAGTGACCTGTGGATAACTGATTACCGCGGAACGGCTTTCGCGGGCGACGCTCACGGTATGTGTCACCCCTGTATGCCGCCGCCGATTGAGACGCGACCTACCCCATTCACTCGGCCGCAGATATGGGACAACGTTGGCGGGCTGTGATGGGCCCGCTTGGGTTCAGCGAAAGACTTCTGTGGATCGGATTCGTCGGACCTGATCGGCGCATGGTAAGGGCCCTGAGTCAGATCCACCTCGGGCCTCGACCTCGGCGTCCAATCGTGGCATCCACCATGGCAGCGCTTCTCGAGGTACTCGACGGGCTCAAGGACGGCACATCAGTGGCGCTGCTGTTAACCCGACCGGGAAAGGGTCCGATCTCGGATGCCGACCGGCAGTGGTCGACGCTATTGACCGAGGTCGCGACGGAATTGGGTATGCCGATCGAGCCCGTCTTCGCGCCAACGACGAATCGCTTGTGCTGGTCGAGTCGGAGATGAAAGCGACGGGCTAAGTGCTACCATGTGCTACATGGAGCGGATTGGGCTCCGCGAACTGCGACAGAACGCGAGCCGGTACATCGCACGGGTGGCGCGAGGAGAAACCGTAGAGGTGACTCAACGAGGCCGTCTGGTTGC
This sequence comes from uncultured Actinomycetota bacterium, assembly GCA_963770305.1. Lineage (GTDB taxonomy): Bacteria > Actinomycetota > Actinomycetes > Mycobacteriales > Mycobacteriaceae > Mycobacterium. Next base: position 94,657 of record CAVYPB010000015.1, on the reverse strand, counting down.
CCGCATCGTGCCGGCGGGGGAAGACACCTGGGAGGACCTGATCCTCCGGGGAGATGTGATTCCGGCCGAGTCACCCGGAGACCTTCTTGACATAGCTCCGTTGGATGTTGACTTTGACGCCTCCGCGGCGCTACAGCGACTGCGCGCTGACGAGCGGTAATGCAGCTGTATTTGGATAGCTCAGCGCTCGTGAAATTGGTCGTGCGCGAAGCCGGATCCAGTGCGCTCAGAACCTACCTGGCCGAACGTCGGTCCGACGTCCGAATGGCCGCTGCGCTAGCACGAACAGAAGTGGTCCGAGCCGTTGCGATGCATCGCTCGATCGAGCTCGTCGACATTGCCCGCAGCATTGTCGCCAGACTGCACCTTGTGCCGTTGAACAACAGATTGCTCGATGCAGCGGCTACCACGTTGCCACCCGAGCTGCGAACCCTAGACGCAATCCATCTGGCCGCCGCGATGACCGCACCCGACCTCAGGGCCATCGTCACCTACGACAAGCGGCTGACCGAGGCCGCGGCAACAGCAGGCCTTGCAGTCGTGGCGCCGAGATAGCTCAGAGCAGGTAGCGATACGCCGGTGAACCCGGCTCGAGCGTCTCGACGTGAATGTCGGACGCCTTCATCCGCTCCAGCAGGCCTTCCAGACCGGCGGCCGACCCCAGCTCGACGCCGACCAGGGCTTCGCCAGTCTCGCGGTTGTTGCGCTTCACGTATTCGAACAGCGTGATGTCGTCGTTGGGCCCAAGCACCGTGTCCAGGAACCGCCGCAGCGCTCCGGGCTCCTGCGGGAAGTCCACCAGGAAGTAGTGCTTGAGACCGAGGTGCACCAACGAGCGCTCCAGCACCTCGTTGTAGCGCGAGACATCGTTGTTGCCACCCGAAATCAGGCACACCACAGTCGATTCCGGCTCGATGCCGGCTTCCATCAAGGCCGCCACCGACAGTGCCCCTGCGGGTTCGGCGATGATGCCCTCGTTCTGGTACAGGTCGAGCATCGCGGTGCACACCGCGCCCTCGTCGACCGTGGTGATCGACACCATGTCCCCCGCCGCGGCCAGCGCCGCGTAGGTCAGTGTGCCCGCCCGGTTCACTGCGGCCCCGTCGACGAACTGGTCGACATGATCCAGCGTCACCGGTTCGCCAGCGGCCAGCGCGGCGATCATCGCGGCGGCCCCGGCCGGTTCGACACCCAGCACCGAGGTGCTCGTCGTCCGCTCGGCCAGGTAGGTCGTGACGCCTGCGATGCACCCACCGCCACCGACAGGCACGATCACCAGGTCCGGCTCGGCGTCGAGTTGCTCCAGAATCTCGGCGGCGATGGTGCCCTGACCGGCCATCGTGCGGGGGTCGTCGTACGGCGGCACCAGCGTCGCACCTGTCTTTGCGACGTCGTCGTGCGCCGCGGCCGCGGCCTCGTCGTAGGTCTTGCCGACAACGATCAGCTCGATGAACTCGCGCCCGTGGTAGCGGATGCGGTCACGCTTTTGCTTGGGCGTCTTGCCAGGGACATACACCCGGCCGTGAATCCTCATCGACCGGCACGCCATCGCGAAGCCCTGCGCGTGGTTGCCTGCCGACGAACACACCACCCCGGCCGCGATCTCGTCGTCGGACAACTGCATCAACAGGTTGTGCGCGCCGCGCAGCTTGTACGACCGGACCGCCTGCAGGTCCTCGCGCTTCAGATAGACCGAAGCGCCGGTGGCCTCCGACAACCTCTCGCTGTACTGCAGCGGGCTGCGGGCGACGACGCCGGAAATTCGCTGAGCGGCCTCATCGATGTCGGCGGCGCGAAGCGGCGTAGACGATCCAGTGCGAGGGCTCTGGCTCAGTTCAGCGGACACCGGTCAATGGTGCCACCAACCTGGGGTTTTCAGTTAATCGGGGTCAGCACGAACACCGGGATCTGCCGGTCAGTCTTCGTCTGGTACTCCGCATAGTCCGGCCAGGCCGCCACCGCGCGCTCCCACCAGGCGGCCTTCTCGTCACCGACGACCTCGCGTGCCTCGTAGTCCTTGGTGACGGGGCCGTCCTGCAGCTCGACCTGCGGATGGGCCTTGACGTTGTAGTACCAGACCGGATTCTTCGGGGCGCCGCCGAGCGACGCCACGATGGCGTACTCGCCGTTGTGTTCGACACGCATCAGCGGGGTTTTGCGGATCTTGCCGCTCTTGGCGCCGATCGTGGTCAGCAGGATCAGCGGCTTGCCCTTCATGTCGGTGCCGTCGGTGCTGCCGGACTCCATGATCTTGGCGGCGTGGTCGCGTACCCAGTCCGTCGGGCTTGGTTCGTATTCTCCGGAAAGTGGCATGTGACCAGCTTAGCCCCGCTAGGAAAGTGGCTCTCACGATCCGTGTTTCGGTTGCCCGAAAACTCACTTGCGAGGTATCGTCAACATATGACGGTGCGCGACGAAGTCAGCATCGCCGGTGTGGGTTGGCCGGTGTACAAGCTGCTCGCGCTTGCGATCGGTCTCCTGGTCCTGGTGATCGTCGCGGTTGCGACCAGCAGCGCAGCACCGTCGGTGCTGGCAGCCGCGTCCGTGGGCACCGTGGTGTGGCTGGCCCTGAGCCCGTTCCAGTCGACTAGGCGCTAGTTCTCCAGCAGCCGCCGCAGCGCATTGAGGTCGGCGGCCACCGCCGCTTCATCGGCGTTGAACTCCTCGTCCGTCATGCCTGGCCGTCGTCGCACGGTGAACAGCACTTCGCAGCGGGGCTCACCGACGCCGCCGGGGATCACCCGCAACGGGTTGTACATCGCTTCGCCCGACGGCAGCCGCACCACGTGATCGAGCACGCCGAACTCGTTCGGTGGTGCGAACTCGACCGTCGCCTGACCCATCGGGGAGTCGGCCACCCAACCGTCTGCGGTCTGGCGCAGGCCGCCTGCGGCCAGCCCCGCGGCCCACTGCGGCCATGTCTGCGGATCCGATGTGAACGCATAGACCGCATCGGGGGCGGCCTCGATCCAAATGCTGACGTGTCGCGACTCCATGGCTTCATCGTCCCGCACACACTGATCTGATGGACGCCACACCCGAACCCCCGTCGCCAGTCGATCAGTTCATGAAACGCGCCGAGCGAATGGCTTCCGGCGCCGAGCACCACCTCCCGTCGTGGCTGCGGCCCGGCGACCCTGAAAGCCGACTGCCGGTGCTGTTCGCACTCGTCGCGGTGATCGGTCTGCAGCTGGCAATCCCGAAGAGCTACACCGTCGTGCCCCGATGGCCGCTAATCGCGCTCGAGTTATTGCTCCTCGCGGTGTTGACGTGGCTCAACCCGCTGCGACTCACCAATGCCACGCGACTCGGCCGATACGCCACCTGGGTGCTGCTCGCCGCCATAACGCTCGACAACACGCTGTCGGCGGTACTGCTGGACATCCGAATCCTGTCGGGTGAGGTCAGCAACAAGGCCGCGGTGTTGTTGGGCAGCGGCGCGGCGATCTTCGTCACCAACATCATCGTGTTCGGCATCTGGTACTGGGAATTGGACCGCGGCGGACCGTTCGCCCGGCGCGCCGGCGAACAGCCCTACCCCGACTTCATGTTCCCGCAGATGGATCCCGACACCGCCAAACTCGTCAAACCGGGATGGCGGCCGACGTTCGTCGATTACCTGTATGTCAGCCTTACCAACGCGATGGCCTTCTCGCCCACCGACACCATGCCGCTGGCGCGCTGGGCGAAGGCAATGATGGCGGTGCAGAGCCTCGTGGCCGTTACCACCATCGCGCTCGTAATCGCAAGGGCGGTGAACGTTTTGGGCTAACCGTTCAGCCCGAAAACAGGAGTACGTTCGCTGTCATGGGGATTGCAACCACCAAACTGACGCCAGTCGAGCAGACCGCATTTCTCACCGAGTACGCCAGGGCGTTGGACAGCCGATGGCCACGGCCGATCCTCGGCGACACGCTGGCCGACGAAGTGGTCGGCAAGATCGACTACGACTTCGCAGGCCTCGCTGTGCAGACCAGCGTCGTCTGCCAAACGGCGTTGCGCGCCAAGATGCTCGACGACCGGATGCGTGATTTCATCAACCGGCACCCCGACGCGGTCGTCGTGGACCTCGGCGCCGGTCTGGACAGCGGTTTCTACCGCGTCGATCCGCCGCCGTCGGTGGACTGGTACAGCGTCGACCTGCCCGGGATCACGGCGCTGCGCGACACGGTGCTGCCCGCGAACCCGCGCTCACACTCCGTGCCGGTATCGCTGGCCGAGAAGGATTGGCCGGACTCCATCCCGGCCGACCGCCCGACGATTCTCGTCGCCGACGGGCTATTCGCGTTTCTGTCCGAGCCGGTGATCGTCGGCATCTTCCGCCGGATCACCGACCACTTCGGCTCCGGCGAGCTCGCTTTCAACGACTATGGCGGCATCGGCTGGTTCAGCAGGCTTGCGATCAAGCTGTACCCGCAGAAGATGTTCAAGGACATCGGAAGCCAGTGGGGTTACCCGGGATTCAAGGACGCGCACCATCCCGAGACCTGGAACCCGCGGATGTGGCTGGTGGAGGAGGTCAGCCTGACGCACGCGCCGGAGGTCGATCTGTTCCCGACATGGCTGCGGATCGCCACCCGGCTCACCGGGAAGAGTAAAGCCGGCGCGCGCCACGGACGAATCCTGCGTTACGCGTTCTAGCCCAAACGGATCGGAAGCGACTGAACGGCGACGCCGACGGCCGCGGCGGGTCCCGCGCTCATCCACGTCGGCTCGCCAGCGATCTCGATGAAGTCGAAACGGCTCAGCAGCGCGCCGATCATCACCTGTAGCTCCGTGCGGGCGAGGTTGGCGCCGAGACAGAAGTGTGGCCCGCCGCCGCCGAACGAAACGTGTGGGTTCGGTGATCGCCGGATATCGAAGCGGAAGGGGTCCGCGAACACCTTCTTGTCGCGATTTGCGGAGGGGTAGAACAACCCGACGCGATCACCGGTGCACAGTTGCTGGCCGCCGAGCTCGATGTCGCGGGTTACGGTGCGGGCGAAGCATATCACTGGGCTCGACCACCGCAGCACCTCCTCGGCGGCGGTTGGCAGCAAGGACGAATCCTGCCGGAGCTCGGTGAGCTGGTCCGAGTGGTCGAGGAGGGCAATCACCCCTTGGGAGAGCGCATTCCGAGTGGTCTCGCTGCCTGCGAATGTCAGAACCATGAAGAACAGATCGAGCTCGAACTCGTCGAGCTCGCCGGTGGCGAGGATCGACCACACGTCGTCGGTCGGGTTCGTTCGCTTTGCCGCGCTCAGCTCGTGCGCGTAGGTGAACAGCGCTACCTCGGCGTTCCGTTGCTCCTGCTTGGAGATCTGCTGGAACGGATCCGTGGCTCGCATGATGAGATCGGTGAGCCGGAAGACCTCGGTACGGTCAGCCTCGGGGATCCCGACGATGTCGGCGATGACGTGCATCGGGAGCTGGTAGGCGATCTCGGGCACGAAATCGAGTTCGCCCCGTGTCGCGGCATCGTCGAGGATCCGCTCGGTACGGGTCCGGATCTGTTCCTCGAGGCGCCCGATCATGCGGGGCGTGAATCCGGCGCTGATGAGCCGCCGGATCCTGTTGTACTCCGGCGGATCCTTGGTGACGAACATGACACCCCGGCGCTCGGGCGGGAACGGCACGAGCGTGGTGCCGTCATGCACGGAGAACGTTTCCCAGTCGCGATTCGCCTGTTCGACCTCCCGATGGCCGAGAACGGCCCAGAACTCGATGTCCTTCCCGTATGCATGTACGTGGGTCCGGGGATGCCACAGGACGGGTCCCAGCTCGCGGAGATCCGCGTAGAGCTGGTGTGGCATTCCGTTCCGGTACAGTGCCGGATCGAGCAGGTCGGCATCGGGTACTTCGGCGGCATCCATGCGTTCCTTCCCCGGTCAGCAGGCCACGGTGTGCCGGAAGACGCTAAGCCCGTCTTCACCAATACTGCCTTCCGTACCGCAATTTCGCGGTCAAATCTGCTGCGATACGCGATCTGAACACGGCGAATGTAACGATATGGCGGGATTTGGCGGCGGAAATTCTCGCCATGGCGTTACACACAACGCGGCTAGCGGATCTGAGCCGCCCTAAACAACCTGTTGAGCTCGTCGCAAGGCGAGGATCCTGCGTTACGCGTTCTAGCCCAAACACCCAGGGCCCAGCAGCGCCTTCAGGTCGCCCATCAATGCCGACGACGGCGTCACCCGCAGCGACTGGTCTAGTTCCAGCGTGGTGATCCGCTCGCCGCTGATCAACCGCAGGTGCACCTGCGATGTGCCCGGGTGGCCCGCCAGCACCCGCTTGAGCGCGGTGACCTTGTCGACGGTGCATTGTCGCGTCGGCAGGCTCACCGCGAGGGGGCGGTTCACCTGGGCATGCGAGAAATCGGGCACCACAAGCTCGTTGGCGATCAGCGAGATCCGGTCATCGCGGATCGCGACTTTGGCTCCGAGCAACACCACGGCGTCGTCGGCGATCTCGGCGCCGAACGTGGAGTAGGTCTGCGGGAAGAACAGCACCTCGATGCCTCCGGTGAGGTCCTCCAACTGCGCTGACGCCCAAGGCAACCCGTTCTTGTTCACCCGCCGGTTCACCGAGGCCAGGATCCCGCCGACCCGCACCTGGGTGTCGTTTTGAATGTCGCCGTCGAGAATCGCCGGTATCGCGGTGTCGACCTGGGCGGCAAGCAGATGCGCGACGCCGTTCAGCGGGTGCCCGGACACGTACAAGCCCAGCATCTCGCGCTCGAGCGCCAGCTTGTGCTTGTCCTCCCACTCCTCCTCCGGCACCTTGATGGTGAATACCGCGTCCGTCGCTGTATCGGCCCCCCCGAACAGGTCGAACTGGCCCATCGCCTCGGCCTTCTTGGTGCCCAGCACCGAGTCGACCGCATCGGTGTGCACCAGGAAAAGACCCTTGCGCGGATGATCCAGCGAGTCGAACGCACCCGCCTTGATCAGCGACTCGGTGACCTTCTTGTTGCAGGGGCCGATCTCGATCTTGTTGAGGTAGTCGGAGAAGTCGATGAACTTGCCCTTGTCGGTACGCGTACCGATCAGCGAGGCAACGACATTCGATCCGACATTGCGCACCGCGCCAAGCCCGTACCGGATGTCCTCACCGACCGACGCGAAGTTCAGGCCGGATTCGTTGACGTCGGGCGGCAGCACGGTGATGCCCAGCTTGCGGCAATCGGCCAGGTACACGGCCGCCTTGTCCTTGTCGTCGCCTACCGATGTGAGCAGACCGGCCATGTACTCCGCCGGGTAGTTGGCCTTCAGGTACGCGGTCCAGTACGACACCAGGCCATAGCCTGCGGCGTGCGACTTGTTGAACGCGTAGTCGGCGAACGGCAGCACCGTGTCCCACAACGCCTTGATGGCAGCGGCCGAGAAACCGTTGGCCTTCATGCCGTCGGAGAAGCCCTCGTACTCCTTGTCGAGCACCTCACGCTTCTTCTTGCCCATGGCTTTTCGCAGAATGTCTGCTCGGGCCAGCGAGTAGCCGGCCACCTTCTGCGCGATGCGCATGATCTGCTCTTGGTAGACGATGAGGCCGTAGGTCTCGGCCAGGATCTCCTCCAGCGGCTCGGCCAGCTCCGGGTGGATGGGCTTGATCGGCTGGCGGGCGTTCTTCCGGTCGGCGTAGTCGTTGTGGGCGTTCATGCCCATCGGGCCGGGCCGGTATAGCGCGATGACCGCGACCACGTCGCCGAATTCCGTTGGCTGCATGCGGCGAAGCAGGTCACGCATCGGCCCACCGTCGAGCTGGAACACCCCCAGCGTGTCGCCGCGGCCGAGCAGCTCGTAGGCGGCGGGATCGTCGAGCGGCACTGACTCCAGGTCGAGCTCGATTCCCCTGTTGGCCTTGATGTTCTCGAGGGCGTCACCGATGATCGTCAGGTTGCGCAGGCCAAGGAAGTCCATCTTCAGCAGGCCGATGGCCTCGCACGACGGATAGTCCCAGCCGGTGATGATCGCGCCGTCCTGCGGCCGCCTCCACAGCGGGATGGCCTCTGTGAGCGGCTCGCTGCTCATGATCACCGCGCAGGCGTGCACACCCGCGTTGCGGATCAACCCTTCCAGACCGCGGGCGGTCTCGTAGATGGTGCTCACGTCCGGGTCGGTGTCGATGAGCCCGCGAACCTCGGCGGCCTCCTTGTACCGCTCGTGGTTCGGGTCGGTGATTCCGGACAGCGGAATGTCCTTGGCCATGATCGGCGGCGGCAGCGCCTTGGTGATCCGGTCGGCGATGGCGAAACCCGGCTGGCCGTAGTGGATGCGGGCCGAATCCTTCAGCGCCGCTTTGGTTTTGATGGTGCCGAACGTAATGACCTGAGCGACCCGGTCGCTCCCCCACTTGTCGGCTGCGTAGCGCACCATCTCACCGCGCCTGCGGTCGTCGAAGTCGATGTCGATGTCGGGCATTGACGCGCGCTCGGGATTCAGGAAGCGCTCGAACAGGAGCCCGTGCTCGATCGGGTCGATGTCGGTGATGCGTAGCGCGTAGGCGACCAGCGAGCCCGCGGCCGAGCCGCGGCCCGGCCCGACCCGGATGTCGACCGATCGGGCATAGGTCACCAGGTCGGCCACGATCAGGAAGTAGGACGGGTATCCCTTCGCGCAGATGACGTCGATCTCATAGGCCGCCCGTTCGACATACGCGGAAGGAACGCCGCCCGGGAAGCGCCGCGCAAGTCCGACATCCACCTCGCGCCGCAGCCACGTCGCCTGATCATGCCCCTCGGGCACCGGGAAAACCGGCATGCGGTCGCGCAGCTCCCACACATCGGAGTAGGACTGCACCCGATCGGCGATCAGCAGGGTTGAGTCGCACGCCCCGGGAATTTCGTCGTCCCAGATCTGGCGCATCTCCGCGGCGGACTTGAGGTAGTAGCCGTCGCCGTCGAACTTGAAGCGACCCGGATCCGAGAGCGTCTTGCCGGTCTGCACGCACAGCAGCGCTTCGTGGTTATGCGCGGCGGCGCGGGTGACGTAGTGGCAGTCGTTGGTGGCCAACGGCGGGATGTCGAGCTTGCGGCCGATCTCGAGCAGGCCCACGCGCACCCGCTGCTCGATGTCGAGGCCATGGTCCATCAGCTCGAGGAAATAGTTGTCGGCGCCGAAGATCTCGCGCCACTTCGCGGCCGATTCCAGGGCCTCGCGGTCATGGCCGAGCCGCAGCCGGGTCTGCACCTCGCCGGACGGGCAGCCGGTGGTGGCGATGATGCCCGCAGCATGTTCGGCGATGAGTTCGGCGTCCATCCGCGACCACTTGCCGAGCTGGCCCTCGAACGACGCCAGAGACGAGAGCTTGAACAGGTTGCGCAACCCTGTCGCGTTCTCGGCGACCATGGTCAGGTGGGTGTAGGACCCACTACCGGAGACGTCGTCGCCTTTCTGGCTCGGGTCGCCCCACAGAATGCGCTTGGTGTCGAATCGGGACGCGGGCGCGATGTACGCCTCCACACCCATGATCGGCTTGATCCCGGCCTCGGTGGCGCTGTTGTAGAACTCGCTGGCGCCGAACATGTTTCCGTGATCGGTCATTCCGATCGCCTGCATCTGCAACCGCTTCGCCTCGGCGAGCATCGGCGTGATCTTCGCGGCACCATCCAGCATCGAGTATTCGGTGTGGTTGTGCAGGTGCACGAAGGAGGACCGATGTGGGGGCACCTCCCGCTCGCGGGGGACGCTCGCGCGAAGAGCAGACGGACTGGTCATAGGGACGCCAGTCTATGACCGCAGTCCGACAGATCTCGGCGTGTCGCGGTGCGTGTCTTTGCCAGCTGTCGCCTATGCCCAGACCCGGCGTGCGCCCGGCTCAGCGGCAGCCGTAACCCGTTCACGAGGTAGCTCACGGTCCTGTAGGGAACCGCTGCAGGACTGGGCCGACGATTGGGCAGCTGCAACGGTCCCGTAGTCGCTAGTCTCCTCGCGACCGCCTGCGCCGCAGCACGCGTCTGACCGTCGGCATCGGGTCCAGCTCCCAGCCCAGTTGGGTGAGGATCCCGGCCGCGACGAACGCAGCGACGAGGATCGCGAACCAGATACCAATCATGGACAGCACGCTATTACTGCTGAGCCCGGAAGGAATCGGGTGTTTCCCTCTAAAAAGACCTCTTTCCCTCCAAAAACAACAGGTCGCGTCTACAAACAGCTGACCTGCGGGAACATGATCACCCGTCAGTCCCGGCCACATGCGAACGAAATCGTCGACGGCGGCCGCCGCAGGCACGGGCGGAGTGATGGTGAGCGGTGGTCCGGTCTGCCGGCGATCCAGCAATCCGTGTCATCAGCTGGTGGAGTTGCTTGGCAATCACCGACACGTTGTTTGAATCGACAAATGAATCCGGCCATTTCGCCCGCCGCGCGAAGAATGCGCGACCGTGTCTCGGCCGAGTCGGCTCCCACCGTCGGTCCCCGTGCCCGGCAGCAAGTGCTCGGCGTTATTGGCCACGAGCAAACGTTATGGCATTGCTAGCAACAGTCAACAGGTGGTCGAACGCAAACACCGCAAAAGGTACTCCGCCACCCCGGGATCAGCGGTCAGTTCGATGGCCCGGCGGTAGGCCTCAGCGGCCTCCGCGGCCCGCCCCGCCTCGGCCAGCAGATGCGCCCGCGTCGTCCAGGCCGGCTGAAATCGGTCGACGGCCGGGTCACCGATTGCGTCCAGCGCGCGAAGCCCCGCGTCGGGCCCGTCGATCTCGCCGTCGACGGCCGCCGAGGCCACCGCCGCCCCGAGGGACGGTGCCACCCGCAACAGGGCGCGGTGCAGCTTTCTCACTGCATTCTCGTCCACTTTGCCCTGCGTAGCCCTGGTGCAGTGGGCCGACTGGATCGCCGCCTCGTACTGGAATCGGTCCGGCCGGCGATGGCCATGGGCGCGGCGCAGCAGCGACTCACCGCGGGCAATCAGCGCCTCGTCCCACAGCCTGGTGTCCTGCGCGTCGAGCGGGATGAAGCCGCCGTCGGCGGTGCGCCTTGCCGGTCTACGCGCCTCCGACAGGCACACCAGCGCGGCCAGGCCGAGCACCTCTGGCTCCGCAGGAAGCAGCTCCGCAAGCACCAGCGCCAGGTGCAGCGCCTCGGCGGACAACGATTCGATCGGCGCGCCCCGCGAAGCGAGTTGCCAGTCGATCGCATAGGCGCCGTAGACGGCTTCCAACACCGCGGGCAGCCGCTCGGCGAGGTCATCGCGCTCGGGCAGCACGAACGGGATGCCGGCGTCGCGGATACGTTTCTTGGCCCGCACCAGCCGCTGCGCCATCGTCGACGGTTCGACCGCGAAGGCGGTGGCGATCGCGGCGGCCTCGACACCGAGCACCGACTGCAGCATCAACGGGGTGCGAATGCTCGGCGCGATGGCGGGATGAGCGCAGACCAGCATCAGCTCGAGCCGCCGGTCGGGAATGGCGGGTATGTCATCTTCCAAAGATGTTGAAGGGTGCGTAATTTCGTCTAACGGCTCGGTCATCCGGTAGCCGGACGACTTCCACACATCACGTAATCGGTTCCGCGCCACGGTGAGCAGCCAACCTTCGGGATTGGCGGGTATGCCGTCCTCGGGCCAGCGAGCAAGCGCGCGTTCGAGTGCGTCCGCCAGCGCGTCCTCGGCGGCAGCGATATCGCGTGTCGGCGCCGCGAGGACGGCGAGCAGCCGGCCATACGAGTCCCGGGCGACCTGGGCCACCCGGGACTGTGGTTGTTGGTCTTCGCGCAAGCGGCTCATCCGGCCTGTCTACGGTGTATACCACCCGCGGTCGGCGGCGTATGTCCTCGCCACCGGGCGGATTTCGATCGAACCCCAGCCATTGGCGGGGTTGCGTTGCGCCCACTTCAGCGCCTCGTCGAGGTTGGCGACCTCGATGACGAAGATGCCGCCCAGCTTCTCCTTGGTGTCGGCGAAGGGCCCATCCTGGATCTCGCGGTTGCCGTTGCGGGCGGTGACGGTGGTGGTGGCGACGACGGATTCGAGCACCTCGGTGCCGATCAGCACACCGGCGGCCGACAGGTCGTCGGCATATTGCTGAAACGCCGCCATGGCAGGCGCCATGTCCTCCTCGGTCAATCCGACCTCGGTGCCCTCCTGGTAGTGCATCAATAGGCAGTACCGCATGACCCAATTCCTCTCTGACTCGACGGTGTCATCGGTATGACGATTCGAGGGCGCCCCGATCGACACGGGCCCGCCACAAGGCGTCGACGCTGAACACCGCCAGCGCCACCCAGATCAGCCCGAAGCCCAGCCACCGCGCAGGCGGCATCGCCTCATGCCCGACGACCACACCCCAGGTCAGCTGCATCGCCGGGGTCAGGTAGAACAACAGGCCCATCGTCACCATCGGCAGCCTCTGGGCCGCCGCGGCGAACAGCAGCAACGGCAATGCCGTGAGCACGCCGGACAGGACCATCAACGCGACGTGGCCCGGACCGTGGCCGGTGAACGTCGCGTCGCCGGTCGCCTGCAACACCACAATGTAGGCCAGGGCAAAAGGAGCCGCTACCCCAGACTCGATGCCCACGCTGACCCGAGGATCGGTCGGTACCACCTTCTTCACCGCCCCGTACAGGCCGAACGACAGCGCCAGCCCGAGGCCGATGACCGGTGGGGAGCCAACCTCCACAGTGAGCACCACCACGGCGACCACGGCGATGGCCAGGGCGACGAACTGCGCGCGATTGAGCCGCTCGCGGAAGACCAGCAGTCCCAGTGCGACCGTCACCAGCGGGTTGATGAAGTAGCCGAGCGCGGCGTCCACCACGTGGCCGTTGTTGACCGCATAGATGTAGATCACCCAGTTGACCGAGATCAGCGCCGACGCGAACGTCAACAACAGCCATGTGCGCGGCGTGATCGCGCGGATATCGCCGAGCCGGCGCACCGCCGCGATGACCACCACCATCAGCACGAAGCACCACACGATCCGGTGCGCGAGGATTTCGAATGCGCTTGCGGGCTTCAGCAGCGGAAAGAAGGCGGGGAACAGGCCCCACGACGCGTAGGCGCCAACGCCAAAGAGCAACCCGGACCGGCGTTTGTCTTTTCCCGAGTCGTCCCCCTGCCCTTCGGGGAGGAGGTGCCCCCACCGCTCCTGCCGTCCGAAGTCGCTCACAGTGTGTGGTCTCGCAACACGTCAAGGGCGTGCTGCAGGTCGGCCGGGTAGGGACTCGTGATCTCAACGCGGCGTCCGTCGGCGGGATGCGTAAACGCGAGCGACCTAGCGTGCAGCCATTGACGCTCCAGTCCAAGCTTTTTCGCCAATGTCGGGTCGGCACCGTAGGTCAGGTCACCGGCGCAGGGATGATGCAGCGCGGCGAAGTGCACTCGGATCTGGTGGGTGCGGCCGGTTTCCAGCTCGATATCGAGCAGGCTCGCCGCCTGGTGAGCCTCCAGGGTGTCGTAGTGGGTGACGCTGTGCCTGCCGCCTTCGGTGACCGCGAATTTCCAGTCATGGCCGCGGTGGCGGCCGATCGGCGCGTCGATGGTTCCGCTGGACGGATCCGGATGGCCCTGGACCAGTGCATGGTAGCGCTTTTCGACGGTGCGCTGTTTGAACGCCCGCTTGAGCACGGTGTAGGCGCGTTCGGAGAGGGCCACCACCATGACGCCCGACGTGCCGACGTCGAGGCGGTGCACGATGCCTTGGCGCTCGTGGATTCCCGACGTGCTGATCCGGAAACCGGCGGCGGCGAGGCCACCAAGCACCGTCGGCCCGTGCCATCCGACGGTCGCGTGCGCGGCCACGCCGGGCGGCTTGTCGACCGCGACGATGTCGTCGTCGGAGTACAGGATCTCCATGCCTTCGATTTCGACGGGCGTATTCTCCACCGGCGCAGGCGCTTCCGGCAGCCGCACCTCCAGCCACGCGCCTGCCGTCAGTTTGTCGGACTTGCCCGCCCTGGCGCCGTCGAGGTCGATGCCGCCGTCCTCGGCCAGCGCTGCGGCGGCGGTCCGCGACAGTCCAAGCAGTCGCGCCAGCCCGGCGTCGACACGCATCCCCGCCAGCCCATCGGGGACCGGCATCGAGCGGGTAGCCACTATGACGGGTCGACCTTGCGGCGACCGACGGTATCGAAGTCAAAACCGAACAGCGACAAGGCAACTAGCAGGATCGCCCCGCCCACCACCGACGGGTCGGCCACGTTGAACACCGGCCACCAGCCAATGGAGAAGAAATCCACGACGTGCCCGCGCAGCGGCCCTGGCGAGCGGAAGAACCGATCGACGAGGTTGCCCATCGCGCCGCCCAGGATCATGCCGAGGCCGACGGCCCACCACGGCGAAACCAGCCGTCTGCCCATCCAGATGATGCCGATCACCACACCGGTGGCGACCAACGTGAGGACCCAGGTGTAGCCGGTGGCCATCGAGAACGCGGCGCCGGAGTTGCGCACCAGTGTCCAGGTAATGGTGTCGCCGACGATCGACACCGGTTGGCCCGGTGTCAGCAGTCTCACCGCGAGCACTTTGGTGACGATGTCGAGCACCAGCACCACCGCGGCGATGGTGAGCAGCAGGCGCACCCGCTTCGGTACAGGCTTCGGTGCCTCACCTCCGGCCGAGCCGGAGATCCCACCCCCGTCGGTCACCGGCTCGGCCGAACCCGAGGATTCATCAGTCACTCCCCCATCATCCCAAAGCCTGAATGGGGAATGATTTCCCCCATGGGTCGCCTCGTCGTCATCACCACCGGCGGCACGATTGCCACCAGCATGGACGACGAGGGGGTCAGGCGACCGACCCGCCGCGGCGAGGACTTGACCACCGGGCTCGATGTAGACGTCGTCGACCTGATGGCGCTGGACAGCTCGCAGTTTACGACTGCCGACTGGGACCGGATCTCCTCGGCGGTGACGTCCGCAGCCTACGCCGATGGCGTGGTCATCACCCACGGCACCGACACCATGGAGGAAACCGCGCTGTGGCTGGACCTCACGTACGACGGCGCGACCCCCGTGGTGATCACCGGCGCGCAGCGCAGCGCCGACGCACTCGACGCCGACGGACCCAGGAATCTGCGCGACGCGCTGACCGTGGCGGGCAGCCCGGAAACGCACGGCCTCGGCGTGCTGGTCAGCTTTGCGGGCACAGTGTGGCAGCCGCTGGGCCTGCAGAAGGTGGCGACGGCTGACCTGCGCGGCTGTGCGGGCACGGCCGTTGGCTCGGTCGCCGAAGAGCAGTTCACGCTCGAGCAGGCCAAGGAGCGACCGTTCCTCGGCGCGCTGTCGGCCGTCGCTGCGCCGCGGGTGGATACGGTCGCGGTGTACCCGGGGGGCGACGCGGTGGCGATGGACGCCTACGTGGCGGCCGGCGCGCGGGGAATCGTGCTGGAGGCGCTCGGTTCGGGCAACGCCCCCGCGGCCGTGATCGATGGGGTCCGGAGGCTTTGTCGGGACGGGGTGGCGGTCGCGGTGTCGACGCGTGTTCCCGGCGGTCAAGTGGGCGCCGGTTACGGGCCCGGAAGGGAGTTGGTGGACGCGGGCGCGGTGATGGTGCCGCGACTGCGGCCGCCGCAGGCTCGGGTGTTGTTGATGGCGGCCTTGGCGGCCGGCTCACCCGTCGGGGACGTCGTCGCCCGCTGGGGCTGATAGAGAAGAACCATGAGCGTGAGCCGGATCGTCGCCGTGGTCGGGATGGGCGCGCTGCTGCTGGCCGCCACACCGGTCGCCGCGGCGCAACCTCCGGACGATGTCGGCGAGATCGATGACTACCCGATCGCGCAGGGCACCTTCACAACGCCTGTCGACTTCTACTTCGTGTATTTCAAGACGCCGGACGGGCGGTCGTGCGGGATCGGGCCCAACGGCGGTTCGGTGGGCTGCGACGCGGTGCCGGCGGACGCACCGGAAGGTACCACCAGACCGTCGTAAACCCGTGGGCGCCTGCGGAGTACCGCCACTCGGACACGGCGTCGTTCACCCGCGACGTCGACGTGCTCCCCGAGGGCTATCGGTTGGAGAACTGCACCGTGCACTGCAAGACGTACAACGAGCACGGCTTTGTCCTCTCCAGCGTTTACGGCGTGCGCTGGTAGCGGCTCAGCTCAGCGAGGAAATCAGGCCAGTCCAGGCAGTCGACGGGGTTGGCACGGGCGATGCCCGGGGTGCCGTCGGGAAACGTATGCACCGGCCCTGGCCCGGTGCTTCTGGTCTCGAACCGCACCGTCATCACGCCGTGGCCCGCGCCCTGGATCCAGCCGTGCCCATACTCGGTGTGCGCGACGTCGTCGCCGATGCGCCAGGCCGGCGGGGTCGCAGCGGCATCGGTCACTGTCCGCGGGAGCTGGGTGTTCGACACCTCCTCGGCAGCCAGCTCGAGATCCGGGAACAACGACTCCTGGCGGACCTCGGACAGGCCCGAAAAGCCAACGCCCACAAGGCGAATCGGGCCGATCTCGACGGGATCGAGCAACAGCCGCCGCGCCATTGCGATCAGGGTCGGGGCATGGGTCGTCGCATACGGCAGGGTCGCCGAGCGGGTCAGCGTGCTCATGTCGGACTTCTTCAGCTTGACGGTGACCGTGCGGGCGCCGCGGCCGTCCTTCTCGAGGCGCGCGTGGGCGTGCTCGCCGATCGGCCCGGCGGCCTCGCGCAGCTGGTCGAGGGTGGTCAGGTCTTCTGGGAACGTGGATTCGGCGCTGATCTGCTTGGCTGGGGCGTTCTCGGTGACGGGCCGGTCGTCGATGCCGCGGGCGAGCCGGTGCAGCGCCTCGCCCACGGTGGGCCCGAGGATGTTGGCGACTTCTGCGTCGGACAGGGCAGCAAACGCGCCAACGGTTTCGATGCCAAGACGGTGCAGCTTCTCCTCGGCCACCGGGCCGATGCCCCAGAGCCGCCGCACCGAAAGGCCTTGCAGCAGCGTGCTTTCCTCGCGGTGAGGCACCACGCGGATGCCGTCGGGCTTGGCCAGCCCCGAGGCGATCTTGGCGATCTGCTTGCCGGATCCGGCGCCGACGGAGGCGACGAGCCCTGTGTGGTCGAGCACCTTGGCCTTCAATGACTTGCAGAAGGCCTCGACCTCGTCGGCTGACGCCCCGGCGAGCTCGGCGGGTTCCCCGAAGGCTTCGTCGAACGACAGTTGCTCGAGGACGGGCACGACGCTGCGCACTGTGTCGAGCACGCGGCGGCTGGCCACGCCGTAGACCACGCCGCGCGGTGGCAGCACCACGGCCGGGGCGCCGACCAGGCGGCGGGCCTGATGCATGGGCATCGCCGACCGGGCGCCATAGGCGCGGGCCTCGTAGCTGGCGCCTGCGACGACGCCGCGCCCGCCCAGCCCGCCGACCAGCACGGGCCGTCCGCGCAGGGTGGGCCGGGTCAGCTGCTCCACGGACGCGTAGAACGCGTCCATGTCCAAGTGCAGCACCCAACGATCGCCCACAGTTGCCGATGCTAGGGCGCTGGCGCGACGTCTTCGGCAGCGACCAACGCACCACTGTGCTGGCGAGCGTCATTCATTTGTTGACGGTCTCGACGAGTCTGCACCACCAGGGCGTTTACTGGTTATGCCGAGTCGCCACCGAGCGGAGGTTTGTGATGGCCACCGACGAGTCCGACTACCGCCTCCATGGCGTGCGGATCGTGCACGCCGACGAGCTGGACCCGAATACCCCGCAGACGCCCGGAATGAGTCGCGCCGCGGCAATCAACGCGGCACGCGCCGGCGCCGACAAGCTGTGGGCCGGCACGGTTGTCATCCATCCCGACGCCAAGACCGGACCACACCACCACGGACACCTTGAGAGCGTGATCTATGTGGTTGCGGGCCGAGCCCGGATGCGGTGGGGCGACCACCTCGAATTCACCTCCGAAGCGGGCCCGGGCGATTTCATCTACGTGCCGCCGTACGTACCGCACCAGGAGATCAACGCCAGTCCCGACGCACCGCTATCGTGCGTCGTGATACGCAGCGACCAGGAACCGGTCGTCGTCAACGTCGACCTGCCCGACGTCGAACCTGATCCCGAGCACGTTCAGTGGGTCGACGACGTCCACCCGCCGCGCTAGCTTCAGGCCTTAGCGATCGCCACCCGCACGCCGTCGCCGATCTCGGTGCCGTCGACTGGCTCGCCGAACTCGAAACTGGTGGCCAGGATCTCGCGGGCGATCAGGTCGCAGTGCGTCTGCGCCCACTGTGCCTTGTCTTCGGGCACCGCGATGGTCACCCTGATCCGGTCGGACACATCGAGCCCGGTGGATTTGCGAAGGTCCTGCAGTTCGCGGATGCGGTCCTTGGCCCAGCCCTCGGCCTCCAGTTCCTCGGTGACGGTGCCGTCGAGCACCACCAGCCCCGCGCCTTCGGGCAGCGCGGTGGTGTACTCGGGATCGGCGGCCACCAGACGCGAGCTGTACTCCTCGGGCTGCAGCACGGCCGGACCCGCGGTCAGCGTGCCGTCGGCGTTGACGACCGCATCGCCGGCCTTGACCGCCCTTATCGCGGCCTGTACGTCCTTGCCCAACCGCGGGCCCGCGACGCGCGCGTTGACGGTCAGCTCGAAGCGGCCGTGGGCGTCGATGTCGTCGGTGAGCTCGACCTCCTTGACATTGAGCTCGTCGGCGATCAGGTCCTTGAACGGGGCCAGGCGCTGCGGATTATCCACCGCCACAGTCAGTTTCGGCAGCGGCAGCCGCACCCGCAGTTTCTTCGCCTTACGCAGCGACGACGCGGCCGAGGCTACCTCGCGGACCAGATCCATGTCCGCCACCAACTCGGGATCGGCGGGCAGCACGTCCGCTTCCGGCCAGTCGGTCAGATGCACCGACCGTTCGCCGGTCACCCCGCGCCAGATTACCTCGGTGATCAGCGGCAGCAGCGGTGCCGCCAGCCTGCCGGTCACCTCCAGCACCGTGTGCAGCGTGTCGATGGCATCGGGGTCCTCCTCCCAGAACCTCGAACGCGACCGCCGCACATACCAGTTCGTCAGCGCCTCGGTGAACTGACGCAATTGATCGCAGGCGCCGTAGATGTCGCAGACGTCCAGCGACCCGGTCAGGTCGTCGCGCAGCTCGGCCAGCTTGGCCACGATGTATCGGTCGAGCACGTGCGACGAGTCGGTGCGCCAGCTGCCCTTCTTGGGCGCGTACAACGCGAGGAACGTGTAGGCGTTCCACAACGGCAACAGCACCTGCCGGACGCCCTCGCGAATGCCCTGCTCGGTGACGATCAGGTTGCCGCCGCGAAGGATCGGCGACGCCATCAGGAACCACCGCATCGCATCTGAGCCGTCGCGGTCGAACACCTCGGTCACGTCGGGATAGTTACGCAGCGACTTGCTCATTTTCTGCCCGTCGTTGCCCAGCACAATGCCGTGCGCCACACAGGTTTTGAACGCGGGACGGTCGAACAAAGCGGTCGCCAGCACGTGCATCATGTAGAACCAGCCACGAGTCTGACCGATGTATTCGACGATGAAGTCGGCCGGGAAGTGCTCGTCGAACCAGTCGACATTCTCGAACGGGTAGTGCACCTGGCCGTACGGCATCGAGCCCGAGTCGAACCACACGTCGAATACATCCTCAATGCGCCGCATCGTCGAGCGGCCGGTCGGATCGTCCGGGTTGGGCCGGGTCAGCTCGTCGATATAGGGGCGGTGCAGATTGTCAGGGCGCACGCCGAAGTCACGCTCCAACTCGTCGAGGCCGCCGTACACGTCGATTCGCGGATAGGCCGGGTCATCGGACTTCCAGACCGGAATCGGGCTGCCCCAGTATCGATTTCGCGAAATCGACCAGTCCCGCGCGTTGGACAGCCACTTGCCGAACTGGCCGTCTTTGACGTGCTCGGGATACCAGGTGATCTGCTCGTTGAGCTCGACCATCCTGTCGCGGAACTCGGTGACGTTGACGAACCACGACGACACCGCCCGGTAGATCAACGGGTTTCGGCACCGCCAGCAGTGCGGGTAGGAGTGCTCGTAGGTCTCGTGACGCAGCAGCACCGCACCGTTGACGGCCGCCGAGCGGCCCCGGTTCTTCAGGTCGCGGATGATCTGCGGGTTGGCGTCGAAGACGTGCTGTCCGGCGTAGTCCGGAACGGTCTCGTCGAAGCGGCCCTTGGCGTCAACCGGCGTGACGGCGGCGATGCCCGCCGCCTGCGTGGTCGCCATGTCGTCCTCGCCGTAGGCCGGCGACATGTGTACGATCCCGGTGCCGTCCTCGGTGCTGACGAACTCGGCGGGCAGCACCCGAAATGAGTTCGGGGCGTCCATGAAATACGGGAACGGCGGCAGGTAGCTCGTCTCGAGCAGGTCCCGTCCGGTGTAGGTGGCCAGGACATCGGGGTCTTCGCCGAGCTCGCGCGCGTAGGCCGACAGCCGCGCCTGGGCCAGCACATAGCGCCTGTCGTCGGGACCAGCAATCAGGACGTAGGTGACGTCGGGGTTGACAGCAACCGCCTGGTTCGACGGCAGCGTCCATGGCGTCGTGGTCCAGATCAGCAGGTAGGCACCCTTGAGATCACCGTCGCTGACCTGGAAGCCCACCGTGATCGCCGGGTCCTGTCGGCTCTGGTAGACATCGTCGTCCATCCGCAGTTCGTGGCTGGACAGCGGCGTTTCGTCGTTCCAGCAGTACGGCAGCACCCGATTGCCTTCGTAGGCAAGGCCTTTGTCCCACAGCTGCTTGAACGCCCAGATCACCGACTCCATGAAGGTCGGGTCGAGCGTCTTGTAGTCGTTGTCGAAGTCCACCCAGCGCGCCTGACGGGTGACGTACGCGCGCCATTCGTTGGTGTACTTGAGCACCGACGCCCGGCAGGCTTCGTTGAACTTCTCGATGCCCATCTCTTCGATCTGCGCCTTGTCGGAGATACCGAGCTGGCGCTGGACCTCGAGCTCGGCGGGCAGGCCATGGGTGTCCCAGCCGAAGCGGCGCTCCACCTTGTAGCCGCGCATCGTGCGGTAGCGCGGCACGATGTCTTTCACATAGCCGGTCAGCAGATGCCCGTAGTGCGGCAGGCCGTTGGCGAACGGCGGCCCGTCGTAGAACACGTATTCCTCGGCGCCGTCGCGACGCGCGACGCTGGCGCGGAACGTGTCGTCGCTGTCCCAGTAGTCCAGGACGTCGGCTTCCAGCGCCGGGAAGTTCGGTGGCCCCGTGGCCGGCTTCGGATAGGCGGTCACTTGTCTCCTGTGCCCATGTTCGTTCAGGCACGGGGACGACCCCGCGCCGGTGCGCGAGAGCCGCGGTACCACCCCGCTTGCGCACACGGATGTGCGCCGCTCAACTCGGGCGATGACGGGCCCACCCGTTCGGTTCTACTGGGCTGGATCAGCCGTTCTTCCGAAGGCTCCCCGGTGATGGCCGGATCAGCGCCGTTCGTCAAGTCTAATGGCCACCGTTGAGCGCCCCGCACAGCGCTGAGCATTGGCTTGCGAAGAACTGGCGGGACAGCCCTGCTTTGGGAGCAAGCAGGTCGAAACTGTGGAACGCGCCCGGGACGATTTCCAGCTCGCATGGCACTCCGTTTTGGCGGTGGAAGTCCTCGTCGGAGGTCGGCACAACGCAGATGCTAGGGCGCAGCCAAGTAGCCTGCTCGCCTGTGGCCGAATCACTGACCGAAGAGCAGCAGCGCCGGCGGCGCCAAGCGGCCTCCGAACTCATGCCGACGACGCCTTACATGAAGTGGCTGGGCATCGTGTTCGACCACACCGCTGCCGCGCCGCTGGTGTCCATCGCAGCCGCGATCACGCCGCCGAACCACGACTTCGAGAAGGGGACGCGGGCGTCCACGATCTCGATGACGATCAACTATGTCGGCGCTGCCAAGCGTTCCGACCTGATCTGCCACGCCCGCACCGTGCGCAGGCGCAAGGACCTCACCTTCACCGAGATCACCGCCACCGACTCCGACGGCGCGGTCGTCGCCCACGCGGTGCAGACCTACCGACTCGGCGGCTGACCTTCCGGCGGCCAGCTTGAGACACCCTGCTCAAGCGGCACTTCGAGGCTCCGCAGGATCGAGGCGATCATCCGCCACGCCCCGATCGCGGTGACCAACTCGATCGGCACGGCTGAATCGGCGCCGAGTTCCTGCTCGCACGCAGCCCACGTCTGCGCGCGCTCACCGCACCGTCGCGAACGACTTCGTCGGTGACTGCGAGCACCGCGCATTCGGGTCCTCCGAACGATGAATGCGCGGACCAGTCCCGCACACCGAGCAGGTCCTCGGCAGGCACGCCCAACCCGCAGGCGACCCGCCAATGCTGCGTCCACTCGTAGTCGCACGCGGTCAGCCAGCCGATCCGCATGATCACCAGCTCCCGCAGCCTGGGGTCGAGCGCGCCGTGCCACAGCATCGTCGCGAGCAGATCATTGAGCGCCCGGGCCAGAGTCGGGTGATTCAACAGCACCTGAAAGATGGACAGTTCGGCCATGTAGTCGGGTACGCCCGCCTGATCGGCGGCGGCCTTGGCCTCCGCCACCGAGTGCGCCGACGATCCGCAGCTCTTTGAGCACCACCATGTCGGGGACGAATCCTGGTGCTCCTGTGCCCCACTTTCGGGTTCCCGCGACGACGACGGTGCCTGCAGTGCGGGCGAGTTCGATCGCCTGAGCGAACGCTGCCGGCGCCTTCGCGGTGACGTCGACGACGACGTCGGCCAGCCCGCCGGTGGCATCCCGAAGAGCCGCGACGGGATCGTCGACGGCCACGTCCGCGACGAGATCGGCCCCGAACCGCGACGCCAGCGCCAGCCGGTCGGCGTCCCTGGCTCCCAAACCGGTCATCATCACGAACTCGGCACCGGCGTCCCTGGCCGCGGCGGCGGCGCACAGGCCCAACGGATTCCAGCCCCAAGCGGGTTGAACACAGTGGCGACGACCGGGTCGAGTGCCGTCGGCACAGGTAGCACCATCGAATCCGGCGCCAGGTATTGATATTCGGCGTAACCACCCCACAGCCCTGGTGCGCGGGTCGACGGAGATGAACCCGTACATGTCGGCCAGGCCGTGGCGCTCGCACCGGCGGTACTCCCCGTCAACGCAGGCCTTGCAATCACGACAGGACTGGAAAACCTCCACCGCCACCCGATCCCCCGCGGCCACGCCCCACCGCTGAGCAGCCCGCGGGCCGATCGTGTCGATGATCCCGACCGTCTCATGGCCGGGGACGAACGCGAATCCGCCCGCGAGTTCGCCGGTGTACTGCTCGTGGTCGGTCCCGCACAGCCCGCACGCCAGCATGCGGACAAGCGCGTCGTCATCGCCGACGGCGGGAAGCGGGAAACCGTGGATCACGAGGCGACGCGGCCGTTCCAACACCAACGCGCGCGCTCTCGCGGAGTCCGGCCTAGCCGCACCCTAAACCGCGTAGCGTCGCGCCATGAGCGATCACACGTACCGAATCATCGAGATTGTCGGCAGTTCACCCGACGGCATCGACGCGGCGATCAGCAACGGCATATCGCGGGCGTCGGAAACGATGCGCGGGCTCGACTGGTTCGAGGTGCAGTCAGTCCGCGGATATCTTCAGGACGGCGCCATCGGGCATTTCCAGGTAACGCTCAAAGTCGGATTCCGACTGGAAGACGCCGGATGACGTCACATCGGAGCGGCGGCGTCTGAGGTCATTTCGAAGAGCGCGAACGGGAACTGCTCGGTGAGCTCTTCCACCGTGTAGCGGTCGAGCCGGCTGGTGTCGTACCACCAATCGAGGTGCAGCCGTCCGTCGGTGCGATACACCCGTAGCTCCAGCGCGTATCCCAGGCCGGGCGGCGTCTCGTACGTCGGGGTCGTACCGTCGGGCAGCGTGCCGATGTAGTTGAGGAAGACCTCCGACCGCCCGGAGGCGCCTTGCGGCGGCACCGCACCGAGCATGCGATGCACATTGCCCAGCATTTCCCTCGGACTCGCTTGCTGTGCGGTCGCGCAAGTCAGCGGAATGGCGTGCAGAAGCCAACGGACCTCACCGGTGACGTCGACCGCGACGACGCCATCACCGATCGTTCGCGCGATCGTCCGCCCGAGCGCGGCAAGCAGTATCTCGTCGGCCGCCAGACCGAGCCATTCCGTTGCTCCGTCAACCTCGGCGGTCAACTCGTCGGGGGCGGGGGTGGACAGTTTGTCGAGGACCGATGGGGTGCCCTCGGCAACGTCATGGTCGACGACCCGCAACGTAGGCATCACCAGGTCGTCGGCCAGATACTTCGAGTCGTTGGTCTGATCAGCTAAGTACGGAGCAACCATGTAGCTAACGGTACACGCCTTTCCCAGGAATGGGAGATCACTCCCAAAACTGTGACGCCCGTGTCAATTATGGCTACTTCATTTGCGATGGTTACTCCCCAAAGCCGGGAGGGCTATGGTGTGTGGATGCCACGCACCGATGAGAACGGCAGACAGCTCAAGGCGCTGCTCGACTACCTCCTCGACGGGGAAAACGACGCCAAGGACATCTACGATGCGCTTGGCATCTCGAGCAGTACCTATTACCGGCGAATAAAAGAGGACGACTATCCCAACGCCGAGGAGCTGCGGCGAGTGGCCGATAGGTTCGCGCTCAGCTACCCCGACCTACAGATTCAGTTCGGATTGATGAGTCGCGAAGAGGTGTGGAACTACGTCGAGTCAGCACCCTTCGCGATGACGGCAGTGAAGGAAGCAGTGCAGACGAAGCAGTCGACCCGGCCGCCGAAGCTGTCGGAGATGCGGCCGCGGGCGGACGCTCCTCCTCTTTAGGCCCGGCAAGCCGTACAATTTGCTGACACGTCCAGTTCTAAGGCGACTCCCATGGCTCTGGCAACACTCATAGCGATCACCCTGGGGTGTATCGCGTGGAGTTTGTGGATCCGGCGCGTCACGTGGTCGTCCCGGTGGGAGGTCGCCGCCACCCTGAACATCGCCTTGCAGGGCATTGCGGTGCTGCTGATGTCCCCGCTGGCCTCAGAAACGCTCGGCCATTGGCTGCATGCCCTGACCGGCATGTGGAACCTCGAGGACTACATCGGCCACGACGCGTACATCGTCGCCGCGTCGGCAATCGTCTACAACGCGCTCGGCAGGCTCGCGGACGACCACACCATGCAGCGGACATTCAAGGCGTATGTGGAGCGCCCCGCCACGTTGTGCATCCCGCTGTTGCTGGCGACGTTCTCGATCGGCAACGGCGCCAAGGTGTACAAGCCGGACTTCTTCGAGGTGCCCACCGACTTCTGGCTGGCGCTCTACTGGCTCCTGCTGTGCGGCACGCTGATTTACCTGCTGGGTTACGGTGCGCGGGCCTTGCTCATACTCCGGAAGGATCCGCGGTCGCGGAAAATCGCCAACATCTATCTCGTCGCATCGGCCAGTGGCATTCTCGCCTGCACCGTGCGGATCATCACCGCCTGCGTGCCTGCGCTGCAGACGATCGAGGGCGGCACGCTGATCTGGATCTTCGCCTGCGGGTGCGGCGCCGGATTCGCACTTACGTCGGCGAAGTCCTGGCGCATCAAGACCAAGTGGTTCAGCCCCGCCGGTCGCTGATGCCGCGACACTAACGAGCTAGCCCGCAACGTGGCGCGGCACGTCGTACGGAGCACCGAACGCCGGCATCGCCTCGTAACCCCGCTTGCGGGCCTGCGCAGCGTCCCGTCGGATGAGTGCATGGAGTCCGGCGAACGTGACCTGGTCGAGCAACATCCGGGTCAACAGCCGGTTGTGCACGAAACCGAACGACAGGCCGGTCGCCGGGTCGGCCCAGCCCACCGAGCCGGCCAGCCCCGCGTGACCGAAGCCGGGCATGAATCCCGGCGGGAACGGCACGGAGTGATAGCCCAGATGGAAGCTCAACGGCACGAAGATGTTTCGGTCCGGGAAGAGGCTGGGCTTGCCGGTCAGCCCGGCCACCAGCGCTTGCGACAGGAACTGTGTGCCGTCGATGCGGCCGCCGTTGGCGATCGCCGCGAACATCTTGGCCAGGCCTCGAGCCGTGGTCACCCCGTTCGCCGCGGGAATCTCGGAGTCGAGGAACGGGATATCACCCTGCACCACGGCTTTCATCCCGGGAAAGTACATCGACCCGAACGCGCCGGAGTATTCGAGAGCGGCGACCCGGGGTGCGACGAAGTTGAACACCGGATTGCTGAACGTGCCCTGCGGCGCCAGGATCTGCGCGGCACGCGTTGGCGAATCGATCGGCGGACGGCCCAAGTGCAACCCGTCGGTGTTGAGCGGTTCGGCCAACTCCTCGCGGATCAGATCCTTCATGCCCTTGCCGGTGACGGCACGGCCCAACCCTGACATCAGCCAGCCGTACGTCAGCGCGTGATACGCCGGCTTGCCGTACAGGATCCGATTCACCGGGGCGGCCGCCAGTCGCTCCTCCATCGCCACATGGTCGAGCAAGTCGGCCTTGCTGACCCCGTTCAGCTGGGACAGCCCGGCGCGGTGCCGCATGACGTCTCGGACGGTGATGTCGGCCTTGCCGTTGGCCCCGAACTCGGGCCAGTACTCGGCCACCGGCGTGTCGTAGTCGATCAGGCCGCGGTCGACGAGCCGGTGGATGACCGTCGAGGCCAACCCCTTGGTCACAGACCACACCATCGCGCCGGTGTCGGCGGTCCAGTACTCGGTGCCGCGGCGGTCCGCATATCCCGTCCAGACATCGACGATCGGTTCGCCATCTAGGTAGACAGCAAGTGCACCGCCGCCGAACCGCCGTCCAGGGAACAGTTGGGAGAAGGCGCGCACCGTGCAGGCGAAGCTGGAGTCTGCCGCGCCCTGTATGCCGTGCGGGAGCGCTGCGCTGCGGTCCCGATCGTTGACACCTGTCACAATGTATTGAATTTACCTGGACCCCCGGCAAATAAACCGGCGGTTACCAAATTGTTAGATCACTGCGTCTCAGCGGCGTCGAGGAGCCGCTGCGCAGCAAGCGCGGGGGTGAGCTCACCGTCGCGCACCTGGCGTTCGACCTCGGCCCGGATCTTGCGCACGGCGGGGTGCGAGAGCACCCGGTCCAGCACGGTGTCGCGGACCATCGACCACGTCCAGTCCACCTGCTGCGCGCGTCTGCGGGCCTCGAACTCCCCCGCGTCGGTGAGCACTTGGCGGTGCTTGAGCACCGTATCCCACAGCTCGGTCAGGCCGGTGCCGTGTAGCGCACTCATCGTGAGAACCGGTGGGCGCCAGAGTGTTTCGCGCGGGTAGATGAGCCGGATCGCACCGGTGAGCTCGCGGGCGGCGGCCTTGGCCTCGGTCGCGTGCTCGCCGTCGGCCTTGTTCACCACGACGAGGTCCGCCAGCTCGAGCACACCCTTCTTGATGCCCTGGAGCTGATCTCCCGTGCGGGCAAGGGTCAGAAACACGAACGTGTCGACCATGTTGGCAACGGCCACCTCGGACTGGCCGACACCCACCGTCTCGACGAGGATCACGTCGAATCCGGCCGCCTCCAGCAACACGATGGTCTCGCGAGTGGCCTTGGCGACCCCGCCGAGGGTGCCCGAGGTCGGCGACGGCCGGATGTAGGCGTCGGGGTGCACCGCAAGCCGCGCCATCCTCGTCTTGTCACCCAGGATCGACCCGCCGGTGCGGGTGGACGACGGGTCGACGGCCAGCACGGCGACCCGGTGCCCCTGTTCGATCAGGTCCATGCCGAGGGCCTCGATGGTGGTCGACTTGCCGACGCCAGGCACTCCGGTGATGCCGACATGCATGGCGTTGCCTGCTTCTGGCATCAGCTCCAGCAGCAGCTGCTGCGCCTCCTCGCGGTGATCGGGGCGAGTCGACTCGACCAGTGTGATGGCCCTCGGCAGCGCCGCGCGGTCGCCGCTGCGGACGGCCGCCGCAAGTTCAGAGACCGGCTGGTTCATCTAGCTCAAGTCATAGCCCAGCCGGTCGGCCAGCGTCTGCAGCAGGCCGATCGCGGCATCGGCGATCACGGTGCCTGGCGGGAAGATCGCGGTGGCGCCCGCGGCGTACAACTCGTCGAAGTCGCCGGGCGGGATGACACCACCGACCACGATCATGATGTCCGGGCGTCCCACCTCGGCGAGCGCATCGCGCAGCGCGGGCACCAGCGTCAGGTGCCCGGCCGCCAGCGACGAGACGCCGACCACGTGCACGTCGTTGTCGGCGGCCTGGCGCGCCACCTCGTCAGGCGTTGAGAACAGCGAGCCGACGTCGACATCGAAACCGATGTCCGCGAACGCCGTCGCGATCACCTTCTGCCCGCGGTCGTGCCCGTCCTGGCCCATCTTGGCGACCAGGATCCGGGGCCGGCGGCCGTCGGCCTCGGCGAACTTCTCGACGAGGGCGGTGGCGTCAGAAAGCGGCGTGATGTTTCCTCCTCCGAATCCGACTTCGTCGCGGTAGACCCCGGCGATGGTACGGATCTCGGCCTGATGCCGTCCCCAAACCTTCTCGAGCGCATCGGAGATCTCGCCCACCGTGGCCTTGGCCCGCGCCGCGTCGATGGCCAACGCCAGCAGGTTGCCCTCTCCGTCGGAGCCGCCCCGGCGGCGACCTTCGGCACCAGTGGCGCGCATCAATTTGTCGAGCGCGGCGTCGACGGCGTCGGAGTCCCGGTCGGCGCGCAGCTGCTGCAGCTTGGCGATCTGCTCGGCGCGGACCCGGCTGTTCTCGACCTTGAGCACCTCGATCTTTTGGTCCTCGTCGACCTGGTACTTATTGACGCCGATCACCGGCTGCTGCCCCGAGTCGATGCGGGCCTGCGTGCGCGCTGCGGCCTCCTCGATGCGCAGCTTCGGGATGCCGTCGCTGATCGCCTGGGCCATGCCGCCGTGCTCGTTCACCTCTTTGATATGGGCACGTGTGCGCTCCGCTAATTCATGTGTCAGCCACTCCACGTAGTACGAGCCGCCCCACGGGTCAATCGGACGGGTGGTGCCGGACTCCTGCTGCAGGAGCAGCTGGGTGTTGCGGGCGATGCGGGCCGAGAAGTCCGTCGGCAGCGCGAGCGCCTCGTCGAGTGCGTTGGTGTGCAACGACTGGGTGTGGCCCTGGGTCGCGGCCATCGCCTCGATGCAGGTGCGCGCGACGTTGTTGAACGGGTCCTGTGCGGTCAGCGACCAGCCCGACGTCTGCGAATGAGTGCGCAGCGAGAGGGATTTCGCGTCCTTGGGGCTGAACTCGGCGACCAGCTCACTCCACAGCAGCCTGCCGGCGCGCAACTTGGCCACCTCCATGAAGAAGTTCATCCCGATACCCCAGAAGAAGGACAGCCGCGGCGCGAACTTGTCGATGTCCAGGCCCGCGTCCAGGCCTGCCTTGATGTACTCGACGCCGTCGGCCAGCGTGTAGGCCAGTTCCAAATCCGCTGTGGCACCGGCCTCTTGGATGTGGTAGCCGGAAATCGATATCGAGTTGAACTTCGGCATCTTGGTGCTGGTGTAGGCGAAGATGTCGGAGATGATCCGCATCGACGCCTTGGGCGGATAGATGTAGGTGTTTCGGACCATGAACTCTTTGAGGATGTCGTTCTGGATGGTCCCGGCCAGTTTCTCGGGCGGCACGCCCTGCTCCTCGGCGGCCACCACGTACAACGCGAGGATCGGCAGTACCGCGCCGTTCATCGTCATCGACACCGACACCGTCGACAGGTCGATGCCATCGAACAGCTGGCGCATGTCAAGGATGGAATCGATTGCCACCCCGGCCATTCCGACGTCGCCCTGAACCCGCGGGTGGTCCGAGTCGTAGCCCCGGTGGGTGGCGAGGTCGAATGCCACGGACAGGCCCTTCTGGCCCGCCGCGAGATTGCGACGGTAGAACGCGTTGGACTCCGCGGCGGTGGAGAATCCGGCGTACTGCCGGATGGTCCACGGTTGATTGACGTACATGGTCGGGTACGGGCCCCGGACGTATGGGGGTTCGCCGGGGAAGCTGTCCAGCGGGTAACCGGCCGCGACGGCGGCGTCCCGGTCGGCGGCGACGTAAACCGGCTTCACGTCGATGCCCTCGGGCGTGACCCAGTCCAGTTGGTCCGGGGTGTAGCCGTGCGCGGCTGCGGCCGCCGCCAAGTGCTCGGCTACCGCGGCTTCGGTCGCGGGGTCGCCGCGGCGTTCGCCGTGCAGCGGGACGTCGGCGAAGCTGCCGATGCCGGTTGTTGCAGTCATCTCGTCATGCCCCCAATCGGGTGAGCAGGTCCGACAACGCCTTGACCGCGTCGATCTTCGCGGTGAGATAGCCGTCGGGCTCCGAATCCGCCTCCGCGACCGCCTTTTCGGGGCCGGCCAGTAGAACATGCGACACCCCCGCCTCGCGAGCCGCATCGACGGCCGACGAGGCATCTGTTGCGTAGCGGGCGTCAGTGCCGCAGATCACCGCGACCGCCGCGTCCGCGTCCTCAGTGACCGCCTCGATACCGCCGGAAGCGAGCAGGTTGGTCGCGAACGTCGTGCGAATGTTGTGCTCCGCCTGCGGTCCGAGCGGGAGCAGCAACACCTTGGGCCGCGATCCCGTCTTGTGCAGGAACGAGTCCGATCGGTTCCGCAGCGCCTCGAACCCGGCGGCGTACCGCGCCACGTGGTCCAACGAATCGCCCTGCGGTAACGGCGGTTCCGCGAGGTTCGGGTACTCGTTCACCCCGGTGAGCGCCGTGCGCCGGTGCGCGATGTCGTCGGTGCGGCGCTCGGCCACCTCCGTGATCTGTCCGACGATGTAGTCGCGAGCGACCTCGAAGCCGCCGCGGGATTCGATGTGCTGGAAATGCTTCCACGCCTGCTCGGCCAACGCCTTGGTGAGGTCCTCGACGAACCACGAGCCGCCGGCGGGGTCGAGCACCCGGCCGATGTGCGATTCCTCCAGCACCAGCAGTTGCGTGTTGCGGGCGATACGCCGCGCGAAACTCGGAGCGGTACCGGGGAAGCCGCCGGGAATGGCCACATCGAACGGGTGAACCAGCACGGTGTCCGCGCCTCCGACTCCCGCGGAGAACGCTGCCAGCGTGCTGCGCAACATGTTCACCCAGGGATCCCGCTGCGCCATCATCGGCAGCGACGTGACTGCATGCAGCCGGGCCGCACCGGCGTTCGGCTCCCCCACCACCTCGGCCACTCGCGCCCATAGTTGGCGCACCGCACGCAGCTTCGCGATCGTCATGAACTGGTCGTCGTCGGCGGCGAAGCGGAAACTGATCTGCCGCAACGCATCCCCCGCGGGAATACCACTTTCACCGAGCAGCCGCAGATAGCCGACCGCCGCGGCGATGCTGCCCGCCAACTCCCACGATGCGCTGGCCCCCAGGTCGTGGAATGCCGGGCCGTCGACGGTGATCGCCCGCACCCCACCGTCGTACCCGGTCACCTTGGCGGCCACCGCGATGACGTCGGCCACGGTCGGGGCCGATCGCGCGCTCAGCGGCGCGGTCAACGGGTCGGCGCCCAGATCGACCGACAGCCGTGAACGCTGGTCGTCGTCGAGATCCGTCAACTGGGCCAGCACGGCGTCCGCGGCGTTGACGTAGTCCGCACCCGCGTCGAGGACCACGGGGACAAGGTCGAGGAAGACGCCCTCGAGCAACCGGTCCAGCTCGGCGGCCGCGCCGCCGACGCGCAGCACCAATGCGCTGACGCCTTCGGTCAAAGCGACGAGCACGGCGCCATTCGCGTCGGCCGCCGCGGATCCGTTGGCGGGAAAGGCCTCGGCGACCCGCCACCCGGTCTTGACGTCGCGCAGCGCATCGCCGCCCCGCACATACGGCCACTTCCCGGGTAGCGCCGGCTCGGGCAGCGCGTCCAACGAGGTGTACAGCGGGCGGATCGGAAAACCTTCGTAGGTGGGCGAATCCAGCAACCGCTCCGGCTCGGCGGGCAGATCCGCCGGGTCATGCCGCGTGCTCTTGGCGAGCACGCCGGCTACCGCCGAGCGCCACCTCGCGATATCGGAATCCTCGGAATCCACAGCGCCGGGTTTCTGCACGTCCATCAGGCTAAATGATCGCCATCACAGCAGCGTCCGCCGGGCGGCCGACTCACAAGGGCGCTGACGGGTGTTGTCACGCCACGGCCCGTAGTCTTGGTAGGCGTGAAAGCCGTCGTCAGCACCCTGCGCGCGCTGGGTGCTGCGGTGATTGCGACGGCGTCGACGGTCCCGCCCCGCCGCTTGTTCGCCATCCTGACAGCAATTGTGATCCTCGTCGCAGTTGCGCTACTGGTTCCGCCGCCCACCGCGGTACAGATGCGGGACTGGGCAACCTCGGTCGGTCCGTGGTTCCCGCTGGCGTTCTTGGCCGCCCACATCGTGGTGACGGTCTTTCCATTCCCGCGCACCGCGTTCACGCTGTCGGCGGGCCTGCTCTTCGGCCCCTACCTCGGTGTCCCACTCGCGGTGCTGGCCAGCACCCTCAGCGCCGTCATCGCCCTGCTGCTGGTGCGCGCCGCGGGCTGGCAACTGAGCCGGTTGGTCCGGCACCCCCGGGTGGATTCACTTGACGCGCGGCTGCGCGAGCGCGGCTGGCCGGCGGTGATGTCGATGCGGATGATCCCCGCGGTGCCGTTCTCAGTGGCCAACTACGCCGCAGGGGCGTCGGCCGTCCGGGTGCTGCCCTACACGCTGGCCACGCTGGTCGGATTGTTGCCGGGCACCGCCGCCGTCGTCATCCTCGGCGATGCGCTCACCGGCAACGTCAACCCGCTGCTGTTCCTGATCTCGCTGTGCTCCGCGAGCCTCGGCATCGCGGGGTTGATCTACGAGATCCGCACCCACCGGCGCCATCACCGCGAGCGCCTCGCCGACTCGGCTGCCGACACGGAGCCGGCGATCACCGGCTGACGCTCGGCTAGCCGCCGTGGCGACCCGGCGTCTGCGGCGGGCCATCCTGGCGCTGCTGAGACAGCGGCGGATACTGCATCGGCGGCAGGGGATCCTCCGGTGCGGCCGGGATGGCGCTGATGCCCGACGAGGAACGCGCGTCGGCCTCGGCCTTGGCGACGGCCTGGGCGATCGCGGGATCCGTCTGCGTGGTGAACCACTCGGCAACCTCGTCGGAGTCGTCCTCGGGCTTGGGCAGGTTCTCGTCCACCGGCGACGGCGTGTACCGGAAGACACCGTCCTCGCCCGGAGCGCCGAGCATCTTGGCGAAGCCCTGCAGCGCCGCGCCGAAATCACTCGGCACCAGCCAGACCTTGTTCGCCTCGCCCTTGGCCATCTGCGGCAGCGTCTGCAGGTACTGGTAGGCCAGCAACTCCGGGGTCGGGCGGCCGGCCTTGATCGCGGCGAACGTCTTTTCGATCGCCTTGGCCTGGCCCTGCGCCTGCAGGTAGGACGCCGCGCGTTCACCCTGGGCCCGCAGCATCCGCGACTGCCGATCGGCCTCGGCTGCGAGGATCGCCGCCTGCTTGGCGCCCTCTGCGGAGAGGATCTGCGCCTGCTTCTGACCCTCGGCCTGCTTGATCGCCGCCTCGCGGCTGCCTTCGGCGGTCAGGATCATGGCCCGCTTCTCGCGGTCGGCCCTCATCTGCTTTTCCATCGAGTCCTGAATCGACGGCGGCGGGTCGATGCTGCGCAGCTCGACGCGGGCGACGCGAAGACCCCAGCGTCCCGTGGCTTCGTCGAGCACGCCGCGCAGCTGCCCGTTGATCTGGTCGCGGGACGTCAGCGTCTGCTCCAGCGTCATGCCGCCGACGACGTTGCGCAGCGTGGTGGTGGTCAGCTGCTCGACGCCGACGATGTAGTTGCTGATCTGGTACACCGCCGCCTGCGGGT
This sequence comes from uncultured Actinomycetota bacterium, assembly GCA_963770305.1. Lineage (GTDB taxonomy): Bacteria > Actinomycetota > Actinomycetes > Mycobacteriales > Mycobacteriaceae > Mycobacterium. The sequence continues at coordinate 61,037 of CAVYPB010000015.1, read as the reverse complement.
TGGTGACCTGGAAGTACACGACGGTGTCGATGTTGACCGTCAGGTTGTCCTCGGTGATCACCGGCTGCGGCGGGAATGACACCACGCGCTCGCGCAGGTCCACCCGCGCCCGGATCCTGTCGACGAACGGCAGCAGCAGCGTCAGCTGACCCGACACGGTCTTGCTATAGCGTCCCAGCCGTTCGATCACCGCGGCCTCGGCCTGCGGTATCAGCGCGATCGACTTGGCCACGATGATGGCGGCGAATACCACTAGCACTCCCACTAGGACCAAGCCGGCGATAGCACCATCCATGACGGGTTCCTTCCCTCGTTGCCCAGGAATTCTCTAGACGACCTTTTGGACGACGGCGGTGGCGCCGTCGATGTGCACGACGGTGACGTGGTCGCCCGGTTCGTAGACATCGTTGTCGTTGGCCGGCCGCGCCGTCCAGATTTCGCCGTCGAGTTTCACTTGGCCTTCATGGCGCGCCACCCGATCGAGCACCAGCGCGCTCTTGCCCTCCAGTGCCCTGGCCGGTTCAGGCATACCCTCGCCCGACGTGAAATGCCGTCGCAGCACCGGCCGCACCAGCGCCAACAACAGGACCGAGACCACAAGGAAAACCGCCCCGTGAATCCACAGGTCATCGAAGACCAGACTCGATCCGGCCGCGGCCAGCGCTCCGCCGCCAAGCATCAGAAGAAACAGGTCGCCAGTGAGCGCTTCGGCCCCGGCGAGAGCCAGTGCGGCGATTAGCCAGATAAGCGGGACGGCCATGGCGTCAGCCTATCCTGTGGCCGACCCGATGAGCGGCCAACAACTACACTGCGAGCATCATGTGGTGCCCCAGTGTCTCTTTATCGGTATGGGCCAACGCCTGGCTCGCAGGCGCCGCCGCGCCCGACGACGTCCTCGATGCGCTATCACAATGGGCGCCAAGGCATTCCGTGACCGCGTATGACTCGGTCGCGGCCGGCCGTACCGGGTTGCCATGGCCGGACTTAAACGACGCGGGCGCGGTGTCGCTGCTGCAGACGATGCGCACGGCGTCTGGTTCGGGGCTCTCGGCGCCCGCCATCAGCGTGGCGCTGCCGGTCCCAGGAGATGTGCGCGGCCTGCCGGCGGGCACCCAGTTTCTGCGCGACGCGGTCACCGCCGGTGAGGCGATCCTCGTCGGTCACGGTCCGTCCGCTGCGGTGGGATTGGTCCCGGACTTCGAGTACGACGAACTGGAAGACGAGTCCGAATTCGAGCCGGAGCCGACCGCGCTGTCGTGGACGGTGTACTCGGTGCCGGGCCTGCCGACGCCCGAATACGTCGACCTCGGCGAGGCGGAGTACGCCCTGCGAGCGGCGGTCCGTTCGGCCGCCGATGCGCTCGGTGCAATCCGCGCCGCCGGCACCGATGTCGCCGACCCGCGGGGCCTTGTCGAGCGGGTCTTGGCGTCCGGCGGGGAGCATCGAGTGCCCGATCACGCACCGTCGCGAGCGGTGCGGGTTCTGGAGAACGCCGCACACATCGACGCGATCATCACGGTCGGCTCCGAATTGATCCCGATCGGATTGCAGACTTCATCGGAGGTGCAGATCGCCAGCGACGCGCTGCGGCCGCTGACCGCCGTGGTGCGATCGGCGCGGATGGCCGCGGTCAGCGCGATCCTGCACTCGGCGTGGCAGGCCTAGGCGACGCTAGCCACAGTTCGGCGCGCACACCACGCCGTTGACCGAAACACCCTGCAGCGGTGGGGCATCCGCGCTGGGCGACCTGGCCGGTTCACGGCCGAGGCGCAGCTCGTCGATCAGGTCGGCGGCCAGCCGCGCGAACCTCGGATCGGCGTTCGGCGTGGCCGTCCGCGCGAATGCGATGCCCAGTTCCTGCGCCTGCTGCCGTAGCTCGTGGTCCAGGTCCCACACCACCTCGATGTGGTCGGCGACGAACCCGATCGGGCAGACGATCACCGCCTTGGTGCCGGCTTCCGCGAGCGTCGTCAGGTGGTCGGCGATATCGGGCTCCAACCACGGCACCTGCGGAGGCCCTGAGCGTGACTGCCACACCTGGTCGTAATCGTCATAGCCGGCCGCCGTGGCGACGAGGCGCGATGCATACCCCACCTGGCGGCTGTACAGGTCTGGGCCGCAACGAGATCGGGCCGCAACGGGAATGGAATGTGCGGTGAACACCAGCCGTGCGCCGTCGGGCACCGTCTGCGCCGCTGCACCGATGGCTTCGGTGAACATCTCAACGAACAGCGGATGATCGAAGTACTGACGCAGTTTGACCAGTTCCGGCGCGCCTTCGCCGGCCGCCGCCCGCGCCCGTGCGATGTCTTCGACGTACTGTGTGCAGCTGGAGTAGCCGCCCCACGCCGACGTGGTGAACACCGCAGCCCGGCGAATCCCGTTGTCGCGCATGGCCGTGACAGTGTCCTCGACGTAGGGTTCCCAGTTGCGGTTGCCGAAGTAGACGGGCAGATCAATCACACCCTGCAGTTGGGCGATCAACTCGCGGTTGATGCCGTTGATCGGCGAGACGCCGCCGAAGTGCAGATAGTGCTCCGCGACGTCCGCGAGCCGTTCACGCGGGATGCCGCGGCCGCGAGTGACGTTCTCCAGGAACGGCATGACATGTTCGGGACCCTCCGGCCCGCCGAACGACAACAGCAGGACTGCGTCGACGGCGCCGGTATGCTCTTCGCCCAAGAGGCTCATCACGCCATTAGAGCAGCTGCGTGCTGGCGCCGCCGTCGGCGTAGATGACCGTCCCTGTGGTGGCTGGCAGCCAATCGGAGACCAGCGCGCAGACGGTGCGCGCGACGGGCGTCGGGTCCTTCATGTTCCAGCCCAGCGGCGCCCGCTGATCCCAGCCCTCCTCAAGCAGCTGGATCTGACTGCCGGCCTCGTCACCAAGCGCACCGCCGACGATTGCGCTCATCGCCAGCGTGCGAATCGGGCCAGCTGCAACGAGATTCGACCGCACGCCATAGGGACCGGCCTCGCGCGCCACGAAGCGGTTGACCGACTCCAGCGCGCTCTTGGCCACCGTCATCCAGTTGTAGGCCGGCATCGCCCGGGTCGGGTCGAAGTCCATGCCGACGATGCCGCTACCGCGGTTCATGATCGGCAGCAGCGCCTTGGCCAGCGAGGCGTACGAGTACGCCGAGACGTGGATGCCCTTGGCGACGTCTTCGTATGGCGCGTCGAAGAACGGGTTGATGCCCATCCCGGTCTGTGGCATGTAACCGATGGAGTGCACGACGCCGTCGAGCTTGTTGCCCTCGCCGATCACCTCGGTGACCCGGTCGGCCAGCGTGCCGAGGTGCTCCTCGTTCTGCACGTCCAGTTCTAACAAAGGAGCCGGACTCGGTAACCGATCAATGATGCGCTGGATCAGCCGCATCCGGTCGTACCCGGTGAGCACCAGTTCTGCGCCCTCTTCCTGGGCGACGCGTGCAATGTGGAACGCGATCGACGAGTCGGTGATGATCCCGGTGACCAGGATGCGCTTGCCTTCGAGAAACCCTGCCATATCAGTCCTTATCTCCTAGTGGCCCATGCCGAGGCCGCCATCGACCGGGATCACCGCTCCGGAGATGTAGCCGGCGTCCTCGGACGCCAGGAAGCTGATCACCCCGGCGACCTCTTCCACGTAGCCGATGCGCTGCAGCGGGATGGCTGTCAGAGCGGTCGCCTGTTGCTTCTCGTCGAGCGCGCGGGTCATTTCGGTGTCGATGAATCCCGGCGCGACCACGTTGGAGGTGATCGATCGCGAGCCCAGTTCGCGGGTGAGCGAACGGGCCATGCCGACCAGCCCGGCCTTGGACGCCGAGTAGTTGGCCTGCCCGGGCAGACCGGTGAGTCCGGCCACCGAGCCCATGAAGATCATCCGGCCGAAGCGCTTCTTGATCATGTTGCGCGACGCTCGCTTGGCCACCCGGAACACACCGGTGAGGTTGGCGTCGATGACCTTGGCGAAGTTCTCCTCGCTCATCCGCATGATCAGCATGTCTGCGGTGACGCCTGCGTTGGCGACCAATACCTCGACCGGGCCCTGGTGCTCTTCGACCGCAGTGAACGCGGCGTCGACCGCGGCGCTGTCGGTCACGTCACACTGGACCGGAAACAGGTCGTCGTCGGGCGCCCCCGACCCGCGGTGCGTCACGGCCACCTTGTGTCCGTCTGCGGCCAGCCTGCGTGCGACGGCCAGCCCGATGCCCCGGTTCCCACCGGTCACCAGCACCGAACGGGCAACGAAGGGTGGACGGCCACCGGCGGTTTGGCCCTCGGTATCGGCCGGATTGTCGGTCACGGGTGTCTCTCTGCTCCTCGCGTCCGCGGATATGTCTCTGCTCCTCACGTGCGCTGATGTCACGCTGCTCCTCGCGTCCGCAGTCATGACCGCCAACCTAATGCCTGAGGAGCGTTCTTAAGTAATCGCCTTAGTTGGGCAGCCGCCGGTTGATCAACAGCGCTGCCAGCGCCGCCAGTGCCAGCACCAGCGCGCCCAGCCGCAGCCAGCCCGCGCTGGCGTCGCCCTTGCGGGTCTCGTACCCGATCTGCTCCTGCAGGTTGGTGAAGACTTCCTTGAGTTGCTCGAGGCTCGATGCGGTGTAGGCCTCGCCGCCCGACAGCTCGGCGATCTTCTTGAGCATCTCGTCGTCGACGGGCACGGGCTGGCGCTGGTCGTTGATCTCGACGTAGCCGTATGGCGTGCCGAACGACACGGTCGAGATCGGCACGCCCTGATCCTTGGCGGTGCGGGCCGCGGTGTAGGCGCCCTTCGGGTTGTCCGGGTTCGACGGGACGGTCTCCTTGCCGTCGGACATCAGCACGATGCGCGCCGGCGGCGGCTCGTCCCCGCCACCGATCACGGCGCCGACGGTCGCGATCGCCTGTAGCGCGGTGAAGATGCCCTCACCGGTCGCGGTGCGGTCGGCCAGTTGCAGCTTGTCGATCGCGTTCTTGGTGGCGTCGCGGTTCGTGGTCGGCGACACCAGCACGGTGGCGGTGCCTGCGTAGGCGATCAGGCCGAGGTTGATGCCTGGCGTGAGCTGTTCGGCGAATTGCTTGGCGGCCTCCTGGGCGGCGGCCAGCCGGCTCGGAGACACGTCGGTGGCCCGCATGGACTGCGACACGTCGATGACCAGCATCACGACCGCACGGTTGCGCGGAATCCGAACGTCGTGCGTGGGCCCCGCCATCGCGACCGTGAACAACAGCAGCGACAACACCAGCAGGATCGCGGGCAGGTGCCGCCAGCGCGACGGGCGTTTGGGCGCCACGCTTTCCAGCAGCTCCATATTGGCGAAGCGCAGCATCCGCCTCTGCCTGGCGAGCTGCACGACGATGTAGAGCCCGATCAGCCCGAGTACGACGAGCAGGAACAGGAAGAACCAAACGTGTTCGAAACCCGACAGCGTCATCGGTCCGAGCAACGGTAATGTCATGTGCTACTTGTCATTTCAGTCGAAAAGAGGTCATCGGTGCTGTCTGCGCTTCGCGCAAGCGCTCATCGGCCAGCCATGGCGCCGCCGCGCTTCCGGTTGGCGACGAACCGGACCACGTCGGCGATCCAATCCCTGTCGGTGCGCAGAGAGAGAAGCGGAGCGCCGCAACGCCGCAGCGTTCGCGCCACCTCGGCGCGATGCGCGGCCGCGGCCTTCTCGAAGTCGGAACGCAGTTGTTCGTCGATGGTGAACTCGCGGGTGACTCCACTTTCGGTGTCCTGCAGGATGACATCGCCGACGGGTGGCAGTTCCACGTCGCGCGGGTCGAGCACCTCGATGCCCAGCACCTCATGACGGCCGGCGATGGCCCGCAACGGACGCATCCAGTTGATCGGCCCGAGGAAATCGCTGATGATCACCGCCATGCCGCGGCGCCGCTCGGGCCTGCGCAGCGCATCGATGGCCTCGGCCAGATCGCCCCGCACGCCCGTCGGCGCCTTGGGCATCGTGGCAATCGTGCGCAGCATTTCCTGTTCGTGCATACGGCCCGACAATGCCGGGACCCGCCGTACGGAGTCGCCGTTGGCGACAATCGCACCGATCCGGTTGCCGCCCCCGCTGTTGAGAAACGTAATCGCCGCCGCGGCCGCCACGGCGAGGTCGCGCTTTTCACAGCCGGTCGTACCGAAGTCGAGGCTGGCCGACATGTCGATCACCAGCCAGGTCTCCAGCTCGCGGTCGGCGATCATCTGCCGGACGTGCGGATGAGTGGTGCGCGCGGTGACCGACCAGTCCATCCGGCGCACATCGTCACCGGGCTGATAGATCCGCGACTCCCCCGGTTCCGATCCCGGGCCGGGCAGCAGGCCGAGGTGGTCGCCGTGCAGCACACCGTCGAGCTTGCGGCGCACTGTCAGCTCGAGTTTGCGCAGCGCCGCCGTCAGCGCGGGGTCACGGATCTCCCCGCGCTTCAGTGACGGCAGGTCAACGGTGCGTCTGGACGTAGTCACAGAAGCGCTATCACCGACCGCTGGCCGCGGTCGCTGCGGCGGGCATTACCGGCGGCACCGAATGACCTTGCTGCGGAATCGCATTCACCTGCGGTAGGGCGACCGTCTGCATGATTCGGCTGATCACCGTCTCGGCGGAGATCTCGTCGGCCAGCGCGTCATAGGTCAGCACGAGCCGGTGCCGAAGCACATCCGGAATGACCTCTACGACGTCCTGCGGGACAACGTAGTCACGGCCGCGCACCAAGGCCAGGGCCCGCGACGCCGCGATGATGCCCAGCGAGGCGCGCGGCGAGGCGCCATAGGCGATCCAGGCCTTAGCGTCAGGCATGCCGAACTTGTCGGGGTGGCGGGTCGCGGTGACGACACGGACCACGTAATCGACGAGCGCGTGGTGGACGAAGTTGTTGGACGCCACGTCCTGCAGCCGCAGCAGGTCACCGGGGGCGAGGATCTGCTTCGGCGTCGGTGGCGTGACACCCATCCGGTAGACGATCTCGCGCTCTTCCTCGGGCGTCGGGTAGTCGATGTTGAGCTTGAACAGGAAGCGGTCGCGCTGCGCCTCCGGCAGGGCGTACACGCCCTCCTGCTCGATCGGGTTCTGGGTCGCCATCACCAGGAACGGGGCGGGCAGCGGGAACGTCTTGCCGCCAATCGAGATCTTGCGCTCGGCCATGACTTCCAGCAGAGCGGACTGCACCTTGGCCGGCGCACGGTTGATCTCGTCGGCGAGCAGGAAGTTGACCACCACCGGGCCGAGCTCGATGTCGAACTCCTCCTTGCCCTGGCGGTAGATCCTGGTGCCGACGATGTCGGTGGGCACCAGGTCGGGGGTGAACTGGATGCGCGCGAACGTGCCGCCGACGACCTTGGCGAACGTCTCCACCGCCAGCGTCTTGGCCACGCCGGGCACACCCTCGAGCAGCACATGCCCCTTGGCGAGCAGGCCGACCAGCATCCGCTCGACCAGCTGGTCCTGGCCGACGATGATCCGCTTGACCTCGAAGATGGCGCGCTCGAGGGTATGGACCTCCTGCTGCAGACCTCCGTTGTTCGGCGGCGCGGCGTGGGAGCCGGGGGTGTAGCCCTGGGTCGGGGCCTGTCCGGAATATCCTCCAGCGCCCTGCGGCGGCCCACTCGGTGACGTCATTAACGGTCCTTCCACATCTATTAAGACGCTGGTCGCAACTGCGTCGGCCGGAGTTGGCCACACGCTCGCCGTCAACTATTCCAGGCGGTTCGGAATCCGTCGACGTTGCCCAGCGAAGTGTCGCCTGGTCGACGAGCATTCAACAGGAGTGCTCAGGATTAACTCAGGCCCCGCTCAGGATTCGATTATCCGGGCGGCATAGGGCTGCAGTCCCCCACGCCGGACCGGACTCACGGTCACCCTGCCTCCGCTTCCCGAGGCCTCCAGCATCCGACCACCGCCCAGATAGAGCGCGACGTGCTGGCTGCCCCCCGGGCCCCAGAACAACAGGTCGCCGCGCTTGGCCTGCGACAGCGGCACCTTGCGCCCCGTGTTGTACTGGTCGCCCGAGTACTTGGGGATCAGCACGCCGACCCCGGCGAAGGCATAGCGGGTCAGACCCGAGCAGTCGAAACCGATCTTGCCCGCATCGGAGTCGACGCCCGCGCTCGGACCATTCGGTAGGCCGCCGCCCCATGAATACGGCACGCCCATCTGCGAACCGCCACGCCGGATCACGTATTCGATCGCCTGGGGCCCGCGCACGCGCGCACCGGGAGCGACGCTGCCGGTGGCCGGTGTGCCACCGAGGCCAAGACTGGAGAGGAATTGCTGGCCGAGATTCTGGGTGGTTTGAAGGGCCAGCTGGGTCGCCTGAAAGGACGCGTTCGCGAGCGCGACGGGGTCACCCGGCGCGCCCGAGCTGATGATCTTGGGCAGGGTCGGGTCCCACTGATCGTCGTCAGGAGCGGCGTAGCCCATCGGACTTGTCGACACCGCGGCTCCCACCGCGAGCGCGGCCGCCGCAATCAACAGAGCCAGTAGTTGTAACCAGCGGAATAGCCTGTCCCGCAAAATATTTCCCCGCAATCAGTATTCGATGTAGCGGACGACATACGGTGTCATGCCGCTGGTACGCACTGGCGAGACCTTCACCACCGACCCGGTGTACGGCGCCTCCAGCATTTGACCGTCGCCGAGGTACAGGGTCACGTGCTGGCTGCCGCCGGGCCCGTAGAAGATGACGTCTCCGCGTCGCATCTGCGAGGACGGGATCTTGCGGCCCGAGTTGTACTGATTACCCGAGTAGTGGTCGAGCTTGATGCCGACGCCCGCGAACGCGTACAGGATCAGCCCCGAGCAATCGAAACCGACTGTGCCCGCGCCTGAGTCGATGCCATTGCTCGGCCCGGCCGCGTTGCCGCCGCCCCACGAGTACGGCACCCCCCGCTGCGACAGGGCACGCTGGATGACGTACTCCGAAGCCTGCCTGCCGTAAACACGCGGAATCGCGCCGTTGGTGTAGCCAGACGGGGTGGGCAGCAGGCCGATCTGCTGCAGGAAGTTGCGGCCCATCTGCTGGGTGACCTGGGCCGACGTCGCCACGTAGCCCAGGATCGTATTGATGATCGCGATCGGATCACCGCTGACGAACGCGCTGGGGATCGCCGGCAGCGTGGTATCCCATGCGGAGTCCCAATTGCCGCTGCGCGCATCACGCGCACCGGGTGCGCGGTCCCAGTTGGCCGCGGCGTCTCCGCTTGGGACCGCGGCGGGTTGAGCGGCCGGCCGGCCGGCCGCAGGCGCCGACCAGTTGCGCGCCTCATCGAGCTTGGCCTGCGCGGCAGCGCGTTCGGACGTCAACCGGTCCAGCTCGGCCTGCTGCGCTCCGAAGGTCTGCTGCGCCTGTGTCAGCGCGGAAACCGCCGATTGCTGGCTGGCCTGCGCGTCCGCGACGGCCTTATCGGCGTTCTGCTTGGCCAGCCGCGCGGCCGATTCCTTGTTCACCTGCTCGGTGCGGGCCCGCTGGAGGTCCGTGATCACCTGTTGCGAGCTGACTGACAACGTCTGTCCGGCGGCCGCGGCGCTGATGATGTCGGCGGGATCGCCGGCCGTGAGGTACGAATCGGACGGGCCGTTGACATACGTTGCAGCGGCGAAGGTGTCGAAGCGCTGCTGGGCACCGGTGATGGCCGTGTTGGCCTCCTGCACGCGCTGGGCGCTTGCGTCGACCTCTTGCTGTGTGGCCGCGGCGTTGTCGCGTGCGGTCTGCACATCGACGATCGCCTTGTTCACGCTTTCCTGCTGGGCCTGGATGGCGGCGCCGAGGTCTTGGAGCTCCTGATTGGCGTTGGCGACCGCGGCAACCAGGCCGGCGATGTCCGGGCTCCCAGGTTGCGCGACTGCCAGAACGGGTGTCGCGAGCAGCGTTCCGATGACAAGCGGAATCGCGCAGGCCCGAGGGGTGCGTCTCATTCGACTCAAATCTCCTATGGCTCAGCGCGAGCGTGCCGGCACGTTCGTGGGCGCCTTTGCGCAGAAGTCACATAAAGCACAACTGCAACAACAGCCACCGATTGCACCGTACGTCACATCTGACGCTAAAGAAACTTTAGTCACAAATTACAAGTTTGTAATTGAATGTAGTGTTATCGAATGGTGATGTTTGAATTTGCCGAACTGGGCCCACACCGAAGGTAGGGACGTAAATAGCTCAGTCGGCGGTGTCGGACGCGGGGTCCGCTGCGGCTGCTCGTTTGCCACGAACCTGCAGCACGCGGGTGGCGACGGCCGCCGCAGTCACCGCGAGCACGAGCACAATCGTGAATGTCGTCCACGGGAAATGCTGCGTCGTCAACTCACTGACGAAATTCTTCGACGACTGCACCGGATCGCCGTTCTTGGCGACATCCTGGCCGGCCTCGAGCGTGACGCGGTCGAAGTGCCTGCTGTAGGTGCCCGCGAACGACGGACTGATGGCGAGCACGGTGGCATCTGGATGGGCCTTGCCGACCTCGGTCGCGATGTCGCGCAGTGGGGTGTCGATGGGCGGGCTGTGTTCGACCACGACGATCTTGAGGTCGATGCCCTTCTGCTTGGCCTCGTCGACGACCTGACGCAGTGCGGGCACATCGGCGGCGTCCACGGGCGGCACGCTCACCCCGTCGTCGGCCACATCCGCCTTGACCTGATTGATGTCCACATCGGGCGGAATATAGGCCGGCAGAAACGGGATGACGTGCGGTCCGGTCACAGGGGCACGGTACGGCATTGGTGGGTAACCAGGTGGCAGCACGCGCAGCGTGCGGACAACGTCGACAAACACTGAAACCACCCATGGGGTGTCTTGCAGGACAAGCGTACTGTTAGGATTACAAGCGCCGTCGACACAGTCCGTCGCGGCGACATCTAGCCGGGAGTTGATGTGAGCAAAGGTAATACGGACAAATCGTCCCTTAACTCTTTTGATGCCCGCTACACCCTCGAGGTCGGGGACAAGAGCTACCAGATCTACCGCCTGGACGCGGTGCCCGGTACCGAGAAACTTCCCTACAGCCTCAAGGTGCTCGCCGAGAATCTGTTGCGCACCGAGGACGGCGCCAACATCACCAAGGACCACATCGAGGCCATCGCGAACTGGGATCCCTCGGCCGACCCGAGCGTCGAAATCCAGTTCACCCCGGCCCGGGTGATCATGCAGGACTTCACGGGCGTGCCCTGCATCGTCGACCTCGCCACGATGCGGGAGGCGGTCGGCGACCTCGGAGGCGACCCGGACAAGGTGAATCCGCTGGCGCCGGCCGACCTGGTGATCGACCACTCGGTGATCGCCGATCTCTTCGGTACCGCCAACGCCTTCGAACGCAATGTTGAAATCGAGTACGAGCGCAACGGCGAGCGCTACCAGTTCCTGCGTTGGGGCCAGGGCGCCTTCCACGACTTCAAGGTGGTGCCGCCCGGCACGGGCATCGTGCACCAGGTCAACATCGAATACCTGGCCAGCGTGGTGATGGAGCGCGACGGCGTGGCTTACCCCGATACCTGCGTGGGCACCGACTCGCACACCACGATGGAAAACGGCCTCGGCGTCTTGGGCTGGGGCGTCGGCGGCATCGAGGCCGAGGCGGCCATGCTGGGCCAGCCGGTGTCGATGCTGATCCCGCGGGTCGTCGGCTTCAGGCTGGTTGGCGAGCGTCAGCCGGGCGTCACCGCCACGGACGTGGTGCTCACTGTCACCGAGATGCTTCGCAAGCACGGCGTGGTCGGCAAGTTCGTCGAGTTCTACGGCGAGGGCGTGGCCGAGGTGCCACTGGCCAACCGCGCCACGCTGGGCAACATGAGCCCCGAATTCGGCTCCACGGCAGCGATTTTCCCGATCGACGAGGTCACCATCGACTACCTGCGGATGACCGGGCGCAGCGAGCAGCAGCTCGCGTTGGTCGAAGCCTACGCCAAGGAACAGGGCATGTGGCACGACCCCAAGCGGGAGCCGAAGTTCTCGGAATACATCGAACTGGACCTGTCCGATGTCGTCGCATCGATCGCCGGACCGAAGCGTCCGCAGGACCGCATCGCGCTGACCGACGCAAAGTCGGCCTTCCGCAAGGACATTCACAACTACGTAGAAAACTCAGCGGAAAATCCCGTTCCGCACACCAAGCTCGACGAGGCGGTCGAGGAGAGCTTCCCGGCCAGCGACCCCGCTGTGCTGTCGTTCGACGACAACGACACCTCGGTGCCCTCGGCGGCCGTCAACTCGAACGGCCGGCCGAGCAATCCCGTGGACGTCAAGTGCGAGGGCCGCGGCGAGTTCATCCTCGATCACGGCGCGGTGGTGATCGCGGCGATCACGTCGTGCACCAACACCTCCAACCCCGAGGTGATGCTGGGCGCGGCGCTGCTTGCCAAGAGCGCGGTCGAAAAGGGCCTGATGTCCAAGCCGTGGGTGAAGACCACAATGGCGCCCGGCTCGCAGGTCGTGACCGACTACTACAACAAGGCCGGGTTGTGGCCGTATCTGGAGAAGCTGGGCTTCTACCTCGTCGGCTACGGCTGCACCACGTGCATCGGCAACTCCGGCCCGCTGCCCGATGAGATCAGCAAGGCCGTCAACGACTGCGATCTGTCGGTCGCCGCGGTGCTGTCAGGCAACCGCAACTTCGAGGGCCGCATCAACCCGGACGTGAAGATGAACTACCTCGCGTCGCCTCCGTTGGTGATCGCGTACGCGCTCGCGGGCACGATGGACTTCGACTTCGAGACTGAGCGGTTGGGCCAAGACAACGACGGCAACGACGTCTTCCTGAAGGACATCTGGCCGTCGCAGAAGGACATCAGCGACACCATCGCCTCTGCGATCAACACGGAGATGTTCGTCAAGAACTACTCAGACGTGTTCAAGGGCGACGATCGGTGGCGCAACCTGCCGACGCCCAGCGGCAACACCTTCGAGTGGGATTCCAATTCCACCTACGTGCGCAAACCCCCGTACTTCGAGGGGATGCCCGCCGAGCCGGCGCCGGTGACCGACATCAAGGGCGCCAGAGTGCTCGCACTGCTTGGTGATTCGGTGACCACCGACCACATCTCCCCCGCAGGCAGCATCAAGGGTGGCACCCCGGCCGCGCAGTACCTCGACGGGCACGGCGTGGATAAGAAGGACTACAACTCCTACGGCTCGCGGCGCGGCAACCACGAGGTGATGATCCGCGGCACGTTCGCCAACATCCGGCTGCGCAACCAGCTGCTCGACGACGTGTCGGGCGGCTACACCCGCGACTTCACCAACGGCGGGGAGCAGGCGTTCATCTACGACGCCGCCCAAAATTATGCGGCACAGAACATTCCTCTCGTCGTGCTCGGCGGTAAGGAGTACGGATCCGGCTCGTCGCGGGACTGGGCGGCCAAGGGCACCAGCCTGCTCGGCGTCCGGGCGGTCATCACCGAGTCGTTCGAGCGCATCCACCGCTCGAACCTGATCGGCATGGGCGTCATCCCGCTCCAATTCCCCGCTGGAGAATCTGCGTCGAGTCTCAAATTGGACGGCACCGAGACGTTCGACATCAGCGGCATCGAGGCGCTCAACGACGGTAAGACGCCGAAGACGGTGCATGTCACCGCCACGAAGGATAACGGGTCCAAGGTCGAGTTCGACGCGGTGGTGCGCATCGACACCCCCGGCGAGGCCGACTACTACCGCAACGGCGGCATCCTGCAGTACGTGCTGCGCAACATGCTCAAGACGTAGCGGGTTGCCATGCCCAGGGTGACCGATGACCATTTGGCGGCACGCCGCCGCCAGATTCTCGACGGCGCCCGAAGATGCTTCGCCGAGTACGGCTACGACAAGGCGACCGTGCGGCGGCTCGAGCAGACGATCGGGCTGTCGCGCGGTGCGATCTTCCACCATTTCCGCGACAAGGACACGTTGTTCTTCGAGCTGGCGCGCGAGGACGCCGAGCGGATGGCCGACGTCGCGTCGCGGGAGGGATTGATCCAGGTGATGCGCGACATGCTGGCCGCACCCGACCAGTTCGACTGGCTGGCGACCCGGCTGGAGATCGCGCGCAAGCTGCGCAACGATCCGGCGTTTCACCGCGGCTGGTCGGAACGCTCAGCGGAGTTGTCGGCGGCGACCACCGCGAGGCTGCGCAAGCAAAAGCAGGCCGGACGGCTGCGCGACGATGTGCCCAGCGCCGTGCTGCAGACCTACCTGGACCTGGTGCTCGACGGTCTGGTGGCACGGCTGGCTTCGGGCGACGAGCCCGAAAAGCTCAGTGCCGTACTAGACCTCGTCGAGGCTTCGCTGCGACAGCAGCCCTAGCGTCGGCTGCGGTGGTTCGGCCCGCCGCGGCTGCGCATCGTCGTGCCCGATTCACGCAGCATGCTGTGGACCGAGCCGTATGAGCGGCCCGTGGACGCCACGAGTGTGCGGATGCTTGCGCCCCCCTCATAGGCGCTCCGCAACTCGTTCACCACCTGGTCCCTTGACTTGTTCAATTTCTTCATCGCCACCTCCCCGGCTTCTGATGCCCCGACGGGTACCCAGCCTAAGAACCAGCTACACCACCGTGGGCGGAATTGGTGAAATGTCAACGCCGCACCGCGAGCCGCGCGTCAAGCCAGCTCGATCAGGTCCCGATAGTCGTCGGACCAGAAATCCTCGGTGCCGTCGGGCAGTAGCACCACCCGCTGCGGGTCCAGTGCCTCGGCGGCGCCGGGATCGTGCGTCACCAGCACGACCGCGCCGACATAGCTGCGCAAGGCGTCGAGAACTTGTTCGCGCGAGGCGGGGTCGAGATTGTTGGTCGGTTCGTCGAGCAGTAGCACGTTCGCAGTGGACGCGACCAGGCCGGCCAACGCCAGCCGCGTCTTCTCACCGCCTGACAGCGTGCCTGCCGGCTGTTCGAGCTGCGGGCCGCTGAACATGAACGCGCCCAACAGTCCTCGCAGCTCTTGGTCACCGGTGTCGGGCGCCGCGTGGCGAATGTTCTGCCACACGGTCGCGGTGTTATCGAGCGTGTCGTGCTCCTGGGCGAAGTAGCCGAGCTTGAGGCCGTAGCCGGGCTCCAGCCCCCCGGAGTCAGGTGTCTCGGCACCCGCCAGCAGCCGAAGCAGCGTGGTCTTGCCGGCACCGTTGAGGCCCAACACGACGACGCGGGAACCCCGATCGATGGCCAGATCGACGCCGGAGAACACCTCGAGCGACCCGTAGTTCTTGGTCAAGCCCTTGACCACCAATGGGGTACGGCCGCACGCGGCAGGCGTCGGGAACTTGATCCTGGCCACCTTGTCGGCCACCCGTTCCTCGTCGAGGGACGCCATCATCCGGTCCGCGCGGCGCAGCATGTTCTGCGCGGCAACGGCTTTGGTGGCCTTGGCACCCATCTTGGCGGCCTGGGTGCGCAGGGCCGCAGCCTTGCGTTCCGCGTTCGCACGCTCGCGGCGGCGGCGCTGTTCGTCGGTCGCGCGGGCGTCGAGGTATTTCTGCCAGCCCATGTTGTAGACGTCGACTTCGCTGCGCACAGCGTCGAGGAACCACACCCGGTTGACCACATCGGCGAGCAGGTCGACGTTGTGGCTGATGACGACGAGCCCGCCGGCGTGCCCGCGCAGGAACTCGCGCAGCCAGCCCAGCGAGTCGGCGTCGAGGTGGTTGGTGGGCTCGTCGAGAAGCAGTGTGGTAGATGAATTCGAGCCCGCAGCCCCGCCCTCACTGGCCGCAAACAGGATCCGGGACAGCTCCACCCGACGGCGCTGGCCGCCCGAAAGGGTGTGCAGCGGCTGGGTCAGGACCCGTTCGGGTAGGCCGAGACTCGCGCAGATGCGACCCGCCTCGCTTTCTGCGGCATACCCGCCGAGCGCGGCGAACCGCTCCTCGAGCTGGCCGTAGCGGCGGATCGCTTTATCGCGGGCGGCGTCGTCGGCGACCTCGGCCATCAGAGCCTGCTGCTTTTCCAGATCGGCCAGCAGGGTGTCGAGGCCGCGCGCGGACAGCACCCGGTCGCGGGCCAGCAAGTCGAGGTTGCCCTCTTTGGGATCTTGTGGCAGGTAACCGATTTCCCCGGTCCGTGCGACGGAGCCGGCGTATGGCTCCCCTTCGCCGGCCAGGATGCGCATGGTGGTGGTCTTACCGGCGCCGTTGCGGCCGACGAGCCCGATGCGATCGCCAGGCTGCACCCGCAGCGTGGCCCCGTCGGTGGATAGCAGCGTGCGCGCCCCGGCGCGGACCTCGAGGTCCGTTGCGGTGATCACGCTGCACTCCTCATTGTTTGTACGGTTGGTTACTTGTCGTCGGTGAAGACCGCGGGACGCTTCTCGGCGCGCGCAGCGACCGCTTCCTCGAAGTTGGCGGTGAGCAGGCGCACGAAGAGTTGTCCCAGGCCCTCGGCCTGCATGTGGCCCTCCAGGCTAGCGGCGTCCAGTCCACTCCACAGTGTGCGTTTGGTCAACTCGATTCCCGGCCGGGAGAACGCGGCCATCTGCTCGGCCAGCCGGTAGCACTCGTCGAGTAGGCCCTCCTCGGGTACGGCTCGGGACACCAGGCCGATGCGTTCGGCTTCGTCGGCGTCGACGTCGCGGCCGGTCAGCATCAGCTCGAAGGCCCGCGACGTGCCGATCGCGCGTGGCAGCAGGTAGGACAGGCCGAGCTCGCTGGCGGTCAGGCCGTTGTTGATGCCGGCCGCCCGGAAATACGCCCCGGATCCGGCGACGCGGATGTCGCAGGCCAGCGCGAGGCACAGTCCCCCGCCGATGGCCGCGCCGTTGACCGCGGCGATCACCGGCTGGTGCATCTTGCGCAGCGCCAGGATGACGTCGTCGAGCACCTCCATCGACCGCAGCGCAAACGTCGGCCGAGTAAGGCCGTCGATGTGGGGCACCGAGCCGGCCGATTTGTGGTCCGCACCGGACGAGAAGCCACGGCCGGCGCCTGTGAGCACGATCACCCGCGTCGCGTTGTCGTACGTCAACTCGTCGAGCACCCTTTTGAGCGGAACCATGACGTCGAACGCCATAGAGTTCATCCGCTCGGGCCGGTTCAGCGTCACCAGCGCCACGTTCGGCCGCGGGTGGCCGACGAGGACGTAGTCGTTTTGCTCGGTCACGGACTGCACGCTATCGCGTGCAATCCCTAGCTCGCTTCGCCGTTGTTCTGGGCGGCGATCGCGGCGTCGATGTCGAACTCCTTGACCCGCTGCACCAGATCCTCCAGGGCCGCCGGTGGCAGTGCGCCGGCCTGGTTGAACACCAGCTTGCCCTTCTTGAACGCCATCAGCGTCGGGATGGAGCGGATATCGGCGGCGGCGGCGAGCGCCTGCTCGGCCTCGGTGTCGACCTTCGCGTACACCACGTCGGGATGCTCCTCCGACGAAGCGGCGAAAGCGGGTGCGAAAGCCTTACACGGGCCGCACCACGACGCCCAGAAGTCCACCAGCACGATGTCGTTATCGGTGATGGTGTCGTTGAACTCTTCGGCGGTGATGTCTCGCGTAGCCACGATATTCCTAACGCTGGTGCCTAGCTGTGTGTTCCCACCATATGATCATCGCAAACTGGCCAGGACGCTATCAGCGTGGTAGCCAATAAAGCCGTCGAGCGCGTCGTCACGCAACCTGTTGACCCACGTCGGATCCGCGAGCAACGCCCGTCCGAGTGCGACGATGTCGAACTCACCGGCCTCGTACTGCTCGAGCAGCCGATCGACGCGCGCGGGCGGCACAAGGTCACCCGGCTTGCCCGAGCGGTGCGAAGTCTGAAGTCCGATCGACCCCACCGCGATGACGGGTAACCCGGTGATCTTCTTCGTCCAACCCGGCAGTGTGAGCGCGGGATCGGCGTCGGGGAACGCGGGCAGGTAGTGCCTGCGAGCGGACGGATGCAAGACGTCGACGCCGGCGTCGACCAGCGGTGTCAGCAGGGCTTCCAATTCGGCGGGGCTGGTCGCGATCTGTGCGTCGTAATGGTCGGCCTTCCACTGGGAGAACCGGAAGACGATCGGAAAGTCACGGCCCACCGCGTCGCGAACCGCGGCGACCACTTCGGCGGGGAAACGGGTTCGGGCTGCCGCCGAGCCGCCGTAGCCGTCGGTGCGGAGGTTCGTTTTATCCCAAAGAAATTCGTCAAGCAGATAGCCGTGCGCGCCGTGCAGCTCGACCGCGTCGAAACCCACGCTCTGCGCGTTGCGGGCCGCCCGGGCGTAAGCCTGTGCGACGGTGCCGAGCTCGTCGACGCTCAGCGCATGGCCGACCAGGTTGCCGGACGCGTCGCGGCCGGAGGGGCTGACGGGTGCTCGATCCGGCGAGTCGTCGGGCTGGACCGACCGCTGCGCGCCCTGATGCCACAACTGCGCGGCGATGGTGCCACCCTCTGCGTGAACGGCGGCTGTCACCGCGCGCCAGCCGGACAGTTGTTCGGTGCTGTCGATGCCGGGGATGGTGAACGGGAATCCGGAAGCGGAATGTGGAATTCGAACGCCCTCGGTGATGATCAGCCCGACGCCCCCCGCCGCGCGGCGTGCGTAGTACGCGGCCACGTCCGGTCCGGGCACGCCCCCTGGCGAGGCCATCCGCGTCATGGGCGCCCTCGCGAACCTGTTAGGGATCGTCAGGGACCGCACGGTGATGGGCTGGAACAGGGCGCTCACTCGCTCGTCGCTCACGTCGGCGTGCAACGCGGGCGCGGGTGGCGGCATTCCGTGCGCGCAAACCCGGGAGGCCGTTTGTGGCTCCTCTCCGCCCTGTAGTGGGCAGATCAGGCCTTAGCGTTACACGTCCGCCAGACGTTGGGCCGGGAAATCCCCCAGCCGCTTCTCAGCAAATGAGAAGCAAAGGCGCAGAAGCAAATTGGGTGGGGCGAACTACCATCGCACCATGACCCGCGTTGACCGGCGCACCATGTTGGCCGCGATCGCGGCAGGAGTCATCGCGGCAGTCACCCGGCCACCGGTGGCGGGCGCAGTCCGGCTGATGGTTCCCGTGGCACGGGTGCCCGCGCCCGTCGGCGTCCTCACGAGGCTGCCGGGTGACGGCAACCAATTGGCCCTCACCGTGGACGACGGTGTCAGCAGCCCGGTCGTCGCGGCGTTCGGCCAGTTCTGCCGCGACACCGGGACCCGGCTGACCTTCTTCGTCAACGGTGTCAACGCGTCGTGGTCGGACAACGCGGCGGCGCTGCGGCCGATGGTGGATTCCGGCCAGATACAGATGGCCAACCACACCTGGTCTCACCCGTACCTCAACCGGATCAGCCTGCCCGCCGTCCACGACCAGATCCAGCGCAACGCCGATTTCCTGCGCAACACCTACGGCACCGACGGCACTCCGTACTTCCGCCCGCCCTACGGCGTGCACAACGCCGGCACCGATCGAGTGGCCGCTGATCTGGGCTACACGACCGTCACGCTCTGGAGCGGCACCGTCGGCGATTCGCTCCCGGAAACCGAGGCCAACCTCGTCGCAAGCGCGACGCGGTCATTCGCGCCGCAGCAGATCGTGTTGGCCCACGCCAACCTGCCGACGGTCACCCATTGCTACGACCAACTGAGCCAGCTCATCGCCAGCCGCAACCTGCAGACGGTGACACTCAACGACGTGTTCGCATGATCACCCCAGTGGCTTTTCGAACCAGTGGTCGGCGTAGAGCTCGTCGTTGAAGGGCTTGACCTCTATATAGCCGGCAGTTCGGTACATCCGGATCGCTTCGGAGAGTTCGTCCTTGGTCTACACAAGGTGCTGCTCGGAGCCCATCACGATGTTGAGCACCTTGGGGTCGTCGTTGTACTCGGGGCGCGGGCTAGACCGGGCTAGACAGTGAAACCGAGAGCGCGCAGTTGTTCGCGGCCGTCCTCGGTGATCTTGTCGGGGCCCCACGGCGGGTTCCACACCCAATTGATCTTGATCTCGTCGACGAGGCCTCCGCCAACCAGCGCGGTACGCGACTGATCCTCGATGACGTCTGTCAGCGGGCAGGCCGCCGACGTCAGCGTCATGTCGATCAGCGCGACGTTGCCCTGCTCCCCCTTCTCGACGTTCAGGTCGTAGACGAGGCCGAGGTCGACCACGTTGATCCCGAGTTCCGGGTCGACGACGTCGCGCATCGCCTCCTCGAGGTCGGCGAGCAGTTCGTCGTTAGGCACTGCGGTCTCGCTCATCTGGCGTCTCCTCACTGGCTTGCGCAAGCGCGTCTTTGAAAGCCATCCATCCCAGTAGCGCGCACTTGACGCGGGCCGGGTATTTCGCGACACCCGCGAATGCGATGCCGTCGCCTATCACATCTTCGTCGCCCTCGATGGTTCCGCGTGAGGAAACCATCTCGGTGAAAGCCGCGACGGTCTTGAGTGCGTCGCCGAGACTCTGTCCGATCACCTGATCGGTCAGCACTGAGGTCGACGCCTGGCTGATCGAGCAGCCCAGCCCATCATAGGAGACGTCGGCGATCTGCTCCCCGTCGTCGCTCAACGCCACCCGCAGCCTGACCTCGTCGCCGCACGTCGGGTTCACCTGATATGACTCGGCACCGTACGGCTCGCGCAACCCGCGGTGATGCGGGTGCTTGTAGTGATCGAGGATCACTTCCTGATAGAGCTGCTCCAACCGCACTGTCAGTCCCTGCCGAAGAATTCCACCGCGTGCCGCACGCCGGCCACCAGGCGGTCGACCTCTTCGAAGGTGTTGTAGACGGCGAAAGACGCCCGCGCGGTCGCGGCGATGCCGAACCGGCGGTGCAACGGCCACGCGCAGTGGTGTCCGACCCGCACCGCGACGCCGTCGTCATCCAGGACCTGGCCGACGTCGTGGGCATGGACGCCGTCCAGCACGAACGCCACCGGCGAACCGCGATCCTCCAGCGACTTCGGCCCGATGATCCGCACCCCGTCGATGCCCGACAGCCCCTCGAGCGCCGCGGCCACCAGCTCGGCCTCGTGCGTCTCCACTGCTGCCATGCCGATGTCCTGCAGATACCGGGCGGCGGCGGCCAACCCGACGACCTGTGACGTCATCGGCGTACCCGCCTCGAACCGCTGCGGCGCGGGCGCGTAGGTGGTGGCCTCCATGTGGACGGTCTCGATCATCGAACCGCCCGTGATGAACGGCGGCATCGCATTCAACAGCTCGCACCGGCCGTACAGCACGCCGATACCGTTGGGGCCCAACATCTTATGCCCGGAGAACGCCGCATAGTCGACGCCGAGCGCATGAAAGTCGACGGGCTGGTGCGGCGCCGACTGGCAGGCGTCCAGCAGCGTCAGCGCGCCGACCGCCTTGGCGCGGGCGACCAGCTCGGCCACCGGAGCGACCGCGCCGGTGACGTTGGAATGGTGGCTGAACGTAACCGCTTTCACGCGTTCGTCGAGCTGCAGCGAGTCCAGGTCGATGCGGCCGTCGTCGGTGACGCCATACCACTTCAGGGTGGCACCGGTGCGACGCGCGAGCTCCTGCCACGGGATCAGGTTGGCGTGGTGCTCGAGCTCGGTCGTGACGATCACGTCGCCGGGGCCGACGGCATGGCCTTCGAAGCGGTTGTCGCCCAACACATACGCGACGAGGTTGATGGCCTCGGTAGCGTTCTTGGTGAAGACCAACTCATCCGCCTCGGCACCGACGAAGGCCGCGATGTCGGCCCGCCCCTGTTCGTAGGCGTCGGTGGACTCCTCCATCAGCTGGTGCGCCCCGCGGTGCACCGCGCCGTTGGACGTCACCAGAAAGTCCCGCTCGGCGTCGAGCACCTGCAACGGCCGCTGCGAGGTGGCACCGGAATCCAGGTAGGCCAATTGACTTCCGCCGCGCATCACTCGCTTAAGGATCGGGAAGTCCGCCCTGATCTTGGTGAGATCCAACGTCTGCGCCGACGCGGTCATGTCAGGCTCCGACCGCCTGGGTGAAGCGCTCGTAACCGTTGGCGTCGAGCTCGTCGGCCAGCTCGGGCCCGCCGGACTCGACGATGCGACCGCCGACGAACACGTGGACGAACTGCGCCTGGATGTAGCGCAGTATGCGGGTGTAGTGCGTGATCACCAGGACGCCGCCGTGGGTTTCCTCGGCGTAGCGGTTGACCCCTTCGCTGACCACCCGCAGCGCGTCGACGTCCAGACCTGAGTCGGTCTCATCGAGGATCGCGATCTTGGGCTTGAGCAGCGCGAGCTGAAGGATCTCATGGCGCTTCTTCTCGCCGCCCGAAAAGCCTTCGTTGACACTGCGTTCGGAGAACGACGGGTCGATGTCGAGGTCGTCCAGCGCGGACTTGACCTCCTTGACCCAGTGCCGCAGTTTCGGCGCCTCACCGCGCACCGCGGTGACGGCGGTGCGCAGGAAGTTCGACATCGACACCCCCGGCACCTCGACCGGGTACTGCATCGCCAGGAACAGTCCCGCACGGGCGCGCTCGTCGACGGTCATCTCGAGCACGTTCTCACCGTCGAGCGTGATGGACCCGGACGTCACGATGTACTTCGGGTGTCCCGCGATCGCATAGGACAGCGTCGACTTGCCGGAGCCGTTGGGGCCCATCAGCGCGTGCGTCTCCCCCGACTTCACAGTGAGGTCGACGCCGCGCAGGATCGGGATCTCGGCTCCGTCTCCCCCGGCCGCGTTGCCGTCCGGAGCGACGCTAACGTGCAAGTCCTTGATTTCCAGTGTGGTCATGAGGCTGTGAATCTCGATTCGGTGAGGGCTAGTTCTTGTTCGATGGCGTTGGTGAGGCGGTCGCGGACGTCGGCGACGGCGATCTTGGCGATGAGCTCTCCGAAGAAGCCGCGCACGATGAGCCGGCGCGCCTGGTCTTCGGGGATGCCGCGGGCACGTAGGTAGAACACCTGCTCGTCGTCGAATCGTCCGGTGGCGCTGGCGTGTCCGGCGCCGACGATCTCGCCCGTTTCGATCTCGAGGTTCGGCACGGAGTCGGCGCGAGCGCCGTCGGTGAGCACCAGGTTCCGGTTGGTCTCGAAGGTGTCGGTTCCGGTTGCGGCAGCACGGATCAGCACGTCGCCCACCCACACGGTGTGCGCGTCGGGCCTGCGCGAGTCCGGATCGCCTTGCAGCGCACCCTTGTACGTGACGTGCGAGCGGCAGTTCGGCTGGGCATGGTCGATCAGCAGGCGCGACTCGAAGTGCTGGCCATCGTCGGCGAAGTACACACCGAGCAGCTCGGCGTCGCCGCCGGGGCCGTCGAAGCGCACCCGTGCTGTCAGCCGCACGAGGTCGCCACCGAGGGTGACCGCGACGTGGCGCAGCACGGCGTCCTTGCCCAACGTGGCGTGATGTGAGCTGACGTGCACGCCGTCGTCGGCCCAGTCGGCGATCGAAACGACCGTCAGCCGGGCGGCGTCGCCGACGACGAATTCGACGTTGTCGGCGTAGGTTCCGCTGCCGCGCTGGTCGATGACGACCACCGCCTCGGCCAGCTCGCCGACCCGCACCTGCAGGTGTCCGTAGGCCGTCGCGCCCTCACCGGGCCCGGTGATCGCGATCTCGATCGGCTCCTCGGGCGTCGCACCCTTGTCGACGGTGACGATCGTCGCGCTGTTGAACGACGAAAACGCCTGGGCGGCAACCCGGTCGGCTGGGACCCCACCCTGACCGAGCCGCTCGTCGCCGCGGCGTACAACCTCGGCCGTGACGCCTGGGCGTTCCGTCACGTCGATGTGCGCGCTGCCGGTGGCATGGGCGGAGCCGTCGTGCAGGCCACGCAGCCTGCGCAGCGGGGTGAACCGCCAGATCTCGTCACGGCCGTGCGGCACCTCGAAGGCGTCGACATCGAACGACGTAAAGATCTCGCCCTTGGTCCTGCCTTCCAGAGTCGCTGTCAGGTCCTGCGCCACCTAGCCCACCGCGCCTTCCATCTGAAGCTCGATCAGCCGGTTGAGCTCGAGCGCGTATTCCATCGGCAGTTCCTTGGCGATCGGCTCGACGAAGCCGCGCACGACCATGGCCATCGCCTCGTCCTCGGTCATGCCGCGGCTCATCAGGTAGAAGAGCTGATCCGCGCTGACCTTCGACACGGTGGCCTCATGGCCCATGGTGACGTCGTCCTCGCGGATGTCGACATACGGGTAAGTGTCGCTGCGGCTGATCGTATCGACCAGCAGTGCATCGCATTTCACGCTGGACCGTGATCCGTGCGCACCCTTGTTCACCTGGACCAAGCCCCGGTAGGACGCGCGGCCGCCGCCGCGGGCCACCGACTTGGACACGATGTTGCTCGACGTGTTGGGCGCCAGGTGCAGCATCTTGGCACCGGTGTCCTGGTGCTGGCCCTCACCGGCGAACGCCACCGACAGCACCTCGCCCCTGGCATGCTCGCCGGTCATCCACACGGACGGGTACTTCATCGTGACCTTCGAGCCGATGTTGCCGTCGATCCACTCCATGGTGGCGCCGGCCTCGGCGCGGGCCCGCTTGGTGACCAGGTTGTAGACGTTGTTCGACCAGTTCTGAATTGTCGTGTAACGGCACCGGCCGCCTGGCTTGACGATGATCTCCACCACCGCCGAGTGCAGCGAGTCCGACTTGTAGATCGGCGCGGTACAGCCCTCCACGTAGTGCACGTAGGCACCCTCGTCGACGATGATCAGCGTCCGCTCGAACTGGCCCATGTTCTCGGTATTGATCCGGAAGTAGGCCTGCAGCGGGATGTCGACGTGCACGCCCTTCGGCACGTAGATGAACGAACCGCCCGACCACACCGCGGTGTTGAGCGCGGAGAACTTGTTGTCCCCGGCCGGGATCACGGTGCCGAAGTACTGCTTGAAGATGTCCGGGTGCTCGCGCAGCGCGGTGTCGGTGTCGAGGAAGATGACGCCCTGGGCCTCCAGGTCCTCCCGGATCTGGTGGTAGACCACCTCCGACTCGTACTGGGCGGCGACACCGGACACCAGGCGCTGCTTCTCCGCCTCGGGGATGCCGAGCCTGTCGTAGGTGTTCTTGATGTCGGCGGGCAGGTCGTCCCACGTTGCGGCCTGCTTCTCGGTCGAACGCACGAAGTACTTGATGTTGTCGAAGTGGATGCCCTCGAGGTTGGAGCCCCAGTTCGGCATCGGCTTCTTGTCGAACGTGCGCAGCGCCCGCAGCCGGACTTCCAGCATCCACTCGGGCTCACTCTTCTTGGCCGAGATGTCCCGCACCACGGCCTCGGACAGCCCGCGCTGCGCGCTGGCACCCGCGACATCGGAGTCTGACCAGCCGTAGCCGTAATTACCCAGCGAGGCGATGGCCTCTTCCTGGGTCAGCTGCGTCTCCGGGGTAGCCGTCATGTCGACGCTCCTTGCTTGCTAGTGGTGGCTTCGGCGCGGGCTGCGCGCCGAAGGGTTATTGGCTTGTCAGTGCTGGTCTCGGTGAGCGGGACGTGGGTGGTGCACGCGCAGTCACCGTTGACGATCGTCGCCAGTCGCTGCACGTGGGTGCCAAGGATCTCGGCGAAGGCCTCCCGCTCGGTTTCGCACAGCTCCGGAAACTCCTCTGCGACATGCGACACCGGGCAGTGATGCTGGCACAGCTGGATGCCGTGGATCGGCCCGCTCACCGGCGTCGTGGTGGTCGCGTAGCCCGCGTTGGTCAGCGCCCCGGCCACGCGGTCGGCAGTCGATTCAACGTCGTGGGGGCCGTCGGTTACTCCCGCCAGGATCGTGTCGATGCGGCGCCGCGCGAAGGTCCGCACGGCTTCGTCGCCGCCGATCTCGCGGAGCTGACGCATCGCGGCCACCGCCAGGTCATCGTAGGTGTGGTCAAGCTTGGCCCGGCCGGCCGCAGTCAGCCGGTACCGCTTGGCGGGCCGGCCCCTGCCGCTGTGCTGCCAGGCCGCCGCGGCGCTGGACTGCGCGTCGCCCGCATCCATCAGGGCGTCGAGGTGCCTGCGGACGCCCGCGGCGGAAATGCCGAGCCGCTCACCGATCTCGCCCGCGGTGATCGGACCCTCCTCCAGCAGCAATTGAACGATCGCCTGGCGGGTATGACCATCCGAAGGAGCCACGACCTGCGCAGTCGCGACATCACCCTCCGAACGGAATTTCACAACACCATTGTGACGGAATTCCGAAACCGGGTCCAGCAAGGGCACCCTTAGGGTGACGAGCGCCATAGCGCTGACGGCTACGCTGCTCTCGTGGCAGCCCGCCTATGGTCCCTCAGCACGTCGATTGCCGGCTGGCATGGCGACGAGCGGACCGTCGGCTCCCCACTGAACGACGCCGAACTCATGGCGCTGCGGCGAACCCGCCTGTTTGGGGCCACCGGCACGGTGTTGATGGCGATCGGGGCGCTGGGGGCAGGCGCACGACCAGTGGTGCAGGATCCGACGTTCGGGGTGCGGCTGCTCAACCTGCCTTCACGCATCCAGACGGTCTCGCTGACCATGACCACCACGGGCGCGGTGATGATGGCGTTGGCTTGGCTGATGCTGGGCCGGTTTGCGTTGGGCCAGCGTCGGATGACGCGCAGCCAGCTGGACCGCTTGCTGCTGCTGTGGACGTTGCCGCTGCTGATCGCGCCGCCGATGTACAGCCGCGACGTCTACTCATACCTTGCACAAAGCGAGATCTCGCTGCAGGGGCTCGACCCGTACCGGGTGGGCCCGGCCACCGGGCTCGGCCTCGACCATGTGTTCACCCTGTCGGTGCCGAACCTGTGGCGGGAAACACCGGCGCCCTACGGACCGCTCTTCCTCTGGATCGGCCGCGGCATCTCGGCGCTGACGGGCGAGAACATCGTCGAAGCAGTGCTGTGTCACCGCCTGCTGGTGCTCGCCGGTGTCGGGCTGATCGTGTGGGCCACGCCGCGGCTGGCACGGCGCTGCGGTGTCGCCGAGGTGAGCGCGCTGTGGCTGGGCCCGGCCAACCCGCTGCTGTTCATGCACCTGGTCGCGGGCATCCACAACGAGGCGCTGATGTTGGGGCTGATGCTGGCCGGCACGGAGTTCGCGCTACGGGGGATCGGAGCCACTCGGGCGGCGACATCCAGCGGCCGCGAGCAGTGGGCGCGTAGGTATCCGATGGGCATGCTGCTCCTGGGGACCGTGCTGATCACCTTGTCGTCGCTGGTGAAACTGCCGTCGCTGCTGGCATTGGGCTTCGTCGCGATGGCGCTCGCCCGCCGATGGGGTGGCACGTTCAAAGCCTTCCTGATCGCGAGCGGGTCGCTGACCGCGGTGTCGCTGGCGGTGATGGCGGTGATCGGCTGGGCCAGCGGGCTCGGGTTCGGCTGGCTCTTCACGCTTGGCACAGCCAATGTGGTGCGCAGTTGGATGTCGCCGCCGACACTCCTGGCGCTCGGCACCGGCCAGGTCGGCATCCTGCTGGGCCTCGGCGACCACACCACCGCGGTGCTGGCGCTGACCCGTGGCATCGGCGTGTTCCTGATCGCGGTGGTGGTCACCTGGCTGTTGCTCGCCGTGCTGCGCGGACGGCTGCATCCGGTGGGCGGGCTTGGCGTCGCGCTCGGCGCCACCGTGCTGCTGTTCCCCGTCGTGCAGCCGTGGTACGTGCTGTGGGCGATCATTCCGCTGGCGTGCTGGGCCACCACGCCGGCATTTCGCACCACGACCATCGTCGTCACCCTCGTTGTCGGCATCTTCGGCCCGACGGCCAACGGTGACCGGTTCACGCTGTTCCAGATCCTGCTCGCGGTCGTGGCGAGCTCCTTTATCGTGCTCATCCTCATCGGCCTGACCTATTACCGGCTGCCGTGGCGCAAGCTGCCCGACCCCGGTGATGTGCCGCCGCCGCAGCCCGAGGTCGTCGAACCGGCGCTACCGGCGCCGCAGACCGCCAAGCCCGGCGCTTACGCTGAATCCCCGTGACCACCGACTCCCGTGCCGTCGGCTCCTCGCGCGAGCGCTCGTCGGCCGTCCCCGTGCGCCTGCGCGGGGTCAGCAAGCGGTACGGGTCGACGACCGCCGTCTCCGAACTCGACCTCGAGGTCCAGGCCGCCGAAGTGCTCGCGCTGCTCGGCCCCAACGGCGCGGGCAAGACCACCACGGTGGAAATGTGCGAGGGCTTCATCAAGCCCGACGGCGGTAGCATCGAGATCCTCGGGCTGGACCCCGTGACGGACAACGCCCGTGTGCGTGAACGCATCGGGGTGATGCTGCAGGGCGGCGGCGGGTATCCCGCCGCGCGGGCCGGTGAGATGCTGAATCTCGTTGCGGCGTATACCGCCAACCCGCTCGACCCGCAATGGCTGTTGGACACGCTCGGTCTCACCGAGGTGGCGCGCACTACATATCGACGGCTGTCCGGCGGCCAGCAGCAGCGGCTGGCGCTGGCGTGCGCGGTGGTGGGACGCCCGGAGCTGGTGTTCCTCGACGAGCCCACCGCGGGCATGGATGCGCACGCGCGAATCGTGGTGTGGGACTTGATCAATGGATTGCGCCGCGACGGCGTCACCGTGGTGCTGACCACCCATCAGCTGACCGAGGCCGAGGAGCTTGCCGACCGGATCCTGATCATCGACCGTGGCGTCGCGGTGGCCACCGGCACACCGGCGGAGCTGACGCGCAGCGGCGCCGAGAACCAGCTGCGGTTTCGCGCGCCACGGATGCTTGACCTCTCGCTGCTGGTATCGGCGCTGCCAGAAAGTTACAAGGCTACCGAGACCGCACCGGGCGAATATCTCGTCGAGGGCCATATCGACCCGCAAGTACTGGCCACTGTCACCGCGTGGTGCGCCCGGCTGGACGTGCTGGCCACCGACATGCGCGTCGAGCGGCGCAGCCTGGAGGACGTCTTCCTCGATCTGACCGGCCGGGAGCTACGATCATGACCAATCGTTTTGCGCCGGGGACGTTTTCACCCGATCCCCGTCCCGCGACGGTGCAGAAGATGCTGTCAGCGCAGTTCGGCCTGGAGCTGCGGCTGCTACTGCGCAATGGTGAGCAGTTGCTGCTCACGATGTTCATCCCGATCACGTTGCTGGTCGGCCTGACACTGCTGCCGCTGGGCTCGTTCGGCCCGAACCGGGCGGCCACGTTCGTGCCTGCCATCATGGCGCTCGCGGTGATTTCGACGGCGTTCACCGGTCAGGCCATCGCGGTGGCGTTCGACCGCCGCTACGGTGCGCTGAAACGACTGGGTGCGACGGCGCTGCCGGTGTGGGGCATCATCGCCGGCAAGTCGCTGGCCGTCGTCGCGGTGGTGTTCTTGCAGTCGATCCTCTTGGGCGCCATTGGTTTTGCGCTGGGCTGGCGGCCGAGCATCGCCGGGCTGGTGCTTGGCGCGATGATCATCGCGCTCGGCACGGCGGGTTTCGCTGCGCTCGGTTTGCTGCTCGGCGGCACGCTGCGCGCCGAGATCGTGCTGGCCGTCGCCAATCTGCTGTGGTTCGTCTTCGCCGGACTGGGCGCACTGACGCTCGAGGGCGGGATGGTGCCGCACGGCGTGCAGTGGGTGGCCCGCCTGACGCCCTCAGGTGCGCTGACGGAGGCGCTGTCGCAGGCGATGACGCTCTCAGTCGATTGGTTCGGGGTGGCGGTGCTTGCGGCGTGGGGAGCGGTTGCTGCGCTATGCGCGTTGCGCTGGTTCCGCTTCACCTGACGCGCAGCCGCCGCGAAATCGACGTTTTGGCGGGTTCCAGTCGGGCGTTGTCAAGCGGCCAAACGTGAGTTTCGGCGCCAATCCCGCTACTACGAGCTGTAGTTGCCGTCCTCTACGATCGAGGCCGTGGCCGTCGGACGACTCTTCCTGCGAATGGTCGACCTGCTGCCCATGCCAAGCCTGCGGGTTCAGCGCGTCATCGCCGCGGCCGTCATCCTGACCCAGGGCGGAATTGCCGTGACCGGCGCGATCGTCCGCGTCACCGCCTCTGGCCTCGGCTGCCCAACGTGGCCGCAGTGCTTCCCCGGCAGCTTCACCCCGGTCCCGCACGCCGAGGTTGCAGTCGTTCACCAAGTGGTCGAGTTCGGCAACCGGATGATCACGTTCCTGGTGGTGCTGACGGCGGCGCTGGCGGTGCTGGCCGTCACACGGGCCCGCCGTCGCCGCGAGGTGCTGATCTATGCATGGCTGATGCCGGCGTCGACGGTGGTGCAGGCCGTGATCGGCGGTATCACCGTGCTGACCGGATTGCTGTGGTGGACGGTCGCCATTCACCTGCTGGCATCGATGACCATGGTGTGGCTGGCTGTGCTTTTGTACGTCAAGATCGGCGAGCCCGATAAGAACACAGCCGGTGTCTCCTCAGAATCGGTGCCAAAACCGTTGCGGCACTTGACCGCATTGACTGCAGTCGTGCTCGCCGCCCAACTGGTGAGCGGCACGCTGGTGACCGGCGCCGGGCCGCATGCGGGCGACAAGAGCATCACCCAACCGGTGCCACGGCTGCAGGTGGAGATCACCACTCTGGTGCACCTGCACTCGTCGCTGCTGGTGGCCTACCTGGCGCTGCTGGTCAGCCTCGGCTTCGGGCTGCTCGCCGTGCACGCACCACGGCCGGTCCTCGTCCGGCTGGGCGTGCTGCTGGCGCTGGTGTGCACACAGGGTCTCGTCGGCACCGTGCAGTTCTTCACCGGCGTGCCTGCCGCGCTGGTGGCCGTCCATGTCGCCGGCGCAGCCGCCTGCACGGCCGCCACCGCTGCGCTATGGGCGTCGATGCGAGAGCGGTCCAAGCCCGAGCCGGTCCAGGGCTGACTCGACGGCCAGGGCGAATTCCCGCTGCTGTCGGGTCCTCGTGGTCTCGTCCAGTTGCCGCCAGCCCAGCGACGGCTCCACCAGTTCCAGCTCCAGCAGCTGCGCGTCGCGCCGGTCACCGATCACGTCGACGCGCGCGTACAACAGCTCGCCAACGTCGATGCGGAGGTGGGCGGCCGCGGCCGCCAACGCGACATGACCGACATCCCAGACCTCGAAATCCGGATCGGCGGGCGTGAGTGTCTCCTCCGCGTAGGTGCCGGACTCGTCGAACACCGGCGCCGTTCCCGGCGGCGGCAGGATCGGGCCCTTGGTGAAGGCGTGCGATTGTCGGCCACCGACAAACACAAGCGCGGTTTCGCCGTCCTCCACTCTCGGGTCATAGGGCTGCACAAGCACCGTCCGGCCCTCGACGTGCAATACTGCGGCATGCGCACGGGCGGCGTCGGGATCGGTAAATCGTTGTGCGCCTACGGATCCGGCACCGACCGCGGGCTTTACCACCACCTCACCGGCTGGCAGGCGCACCCGTTCGCCAGGCGCGAAGAACCGGCTAGGCACCGTCGACACCCCGGCCTTCGCCAGGTCAGTCAGGTACCGCTTGTCGGTGTTCCACGCCACCACTTTCGGGGCGTTGAGCAGATTGCGCACGCGTCCCGTCCATGCCAGGAACTCGTCGAGCCGGTCGATGTAGTCCCACGTCGCACGCAGGATCACCAGATCCGCGTCAAGGGTCTCAGGGTCATCCCAGGAGAGCCAACGTGCCTGCAGTCCGCGCTGGCGCAGTGCCCCGACCAGCCCGTCGTCGTCCCCGTCGCTCTCCGGCAGGGCCGGGCAGCCGGCCAGCACGATGCGGGGATGGAAAACGTCGGGCCGTGCGAGCTTCACGTTGGCAGGATAGTCAGCATGAAGGCCATTGAAGTCGCCGAGACCGGCGGACCCGAAGTCCTGTCCTACGTCGAAAACGAGCAGCCTGCCCCCGGCCCTGGCGAAGTGCTGATCAAGGCCGAAGCCATCGGCGTGAACTTCCTCGACACCTACTTCCGGTCCGGGCAGTACCCGCGGGAGGTGCCATTCGTCCTCGGCGCCGAGGTCTGCGGCACAGTCGAGGCCGTCGGTGAGGACGTCGCCGCGCTGAACGTCGGCGATCGGGTGGTCACCGCGCAGGCCAACGGCGCGTACGCCGAATACAGCGTCGCGCCAGCCGATTTCGTGGCGTACGTGCCCGAGGGTGTGAGCCCCGACGCGGCCGCAGCGTCCCTGCTCAAGGGCATGACAGCGCACTACCTGATCACTTCGGTGTATCCCCTGCAGGAGGGCGACGCCGTGCTCGTGCACGCCGGTGCGGGCGGTGTCGGACTCATCCTGACCCAGTGGGCCACCAGCCAGGCGGTGCGCGTGATCACCACCGTTTCGACGTCGGAGAAGGCCGAGCTGTCACGGAAGGCCGGCGCCGTCGAGGTGCTCGACTATCCAGAGGACCCCGACGAGTTCGGCGCCAAGATCAAGGACCTTACCGACGGCGGTGTCGCCGCGGTGTACGACGGCGTCGGTGCAGACACATTCGACGCCAGCCTTGCCAGCCTGAGGATCCGCGGCACCCTGGCGCTGTTCGGCGCGTCCAGCGGACCCGTGCCGCCGTTCGACCCGCAGCGGCTCAACGCGGCAGGATCGTTGTTCCTCACCCGTCCGACCCTTGCGCACTACACCCGCACAGCGGACGAATTTGCTTGGCGTGCCGGCGAACTGCTCAACGCGATCGCCGCAGGCACCATCAACGTCACGATCAGTGAGCACTACCGGCTCGAAGACGCCGAACAGGCCCACCGCGACCTGCAGGGCCGCAAGACCGTCGGCTCAGTCGTGCTGGTGCCGTGATTCGTCGGCTCAGACGGTAAACAATGTCGGCAGCGCCAGGGCCGAATCCACGGCCAGCGCGCAAAACACGACGGCGAGGTAGTTGTTGGACTGCAGGAACAGCCGCAGCGGCTTCACCGGCTCACCGCGACGTACGCCGGCATACAGTTGATGGGCCATCACCAAGAACCAGGCGCCTGCCAGTATCGCCACCGACGCATACAGCCAGCCGGTCGCGAGCGCCAGCCCCAGCGTCGCCAACACCGTCAGCCAGGTGTAGATCAGGATCTGCTTGGTGACCTGTCGCTCGGTGGCGACCGCGGGCAGCATCGGCACCCCGGCGGCTTGGTAGTCCTCCTTGTAGCGCATGGCCAGCGCCCAGGTGTGCGGCGGCGTCCAGAAGAAGATGATCGCGAACATCACCAACGCGGGCCATTGGATGGTCCCGGTGACCGCGGACCAGCCGATCATCACGGGCATGCAGCCGGCCGCCCCGCCCCACACGACGTTCTGCGAGGTGCGTCGCTTGAGCAGCAGCGTGTAAACCAGCACGTAGAACGCGATGGTCGCCCCCGCCAGATGCGCGGACAGCATGTTCGTCGTCCACCACAGCCAGAAGAAGGAGCCGACCGACAACGCCAGCCCGAACACCAGCGCATGGCTTCGCGGGACGGTGGCCCGGGCCAGCGGCCGACTGGCGGTCCGCTTCATGATCTTGTCGATGTCCGCGTCGGCCACGCAGTTCAGCGTGTTGGCGCCCGCCGCCGCCAGCAGACCGCCCACGAGCGTGTTGAGGATCAGCAGCGGATCGACGGTGCCGCGGTGGGCCAGCAGCATCGCGGGGATCGTGGTGACGAGCAGCAGCTCGATCACCCGCGGCTTGGTCAGCGAGAGGTAGCCGAGGAGCTTGGTGCTGATTCGGTTCGGCGCCCCACCCTTCAGGCTGCCTTCGCGAATGCTCACGCAAATACTCCTCGGGTGCCGCAGGGCGCAGCTTCTACTACAGACGATGGTAGACCGCTCGAGGGTGTCGCTGACACCGCAGGGTCGATTCCGGTGAACGGTGCCCTAACCGTGCGCAACGCGGACTGCACCGGCCCAGGTTCGCGCATTAGGGTGGACCAAGCGGATTGCGAAGCCGGGCCTATCGAAGGAGTGCGCCAAGTGACCACACTCGACGAGATCTCTGCACTCACCCGCCCGAACCACCCTGACGACTGGACCGAGTTGGATTCGGCCGCGGTGGACACCACACGGGTGCTGGCGGCAGACGCGGTGCACAAGGTCGGCAATGGCCACCCCGGTACGGCGATGAGCCTGGCGCCCCTGGCGTACACACTGTTCCAGCGCCAAATGCGCCACGACCCCAGCGACACCCACTGGCTCGGCCGCGACCGCTTCGTGCTGTCCGCGGGGCACAGCAGCCTCACGCTCTACATCCAGCTGTACCTCGGCGGGTTCGGGCTGCAACTCGCCGACATCGAGGCACTGCGCACCTGGGGATCGAAGACGCCGGGGCACCCGGAGTTCCGCCACACCACGGGCGTGGAGATCACCACCGGGCCGCTGGGACAGGGACTCGCGTCGGCCGTCGGAATGGCCATGGCGTCACGGTATGAGCGCGGCCTCTTCGATCCGGATGCCGCCCCCGGCACCAGCCCCTTCGACCACCACATCTACGTGATCGCCTCCGACGGTGACATGGAGGAAGGTGTGGCGTCGGAGGCCAGCTCGCTGGCGGGCACTCAACAGCTGGGCAACCTCATCGTGTTCTGGGACCACAACGAGATCTCGATCGAAGACAACACCAACATCGCATTCACCGAGGACACCCCCGCCCGCTACGAGGCGTACGGCTGGCACGTCCAGGTCGTCGAGGGCGGCGAGAACGTCGTCGGCATCGAGGAGGCGATCGCGGCGGCCAAGGCCGTCACCGACAAGCCGTCATTCATCGCGGTTCGCACCATCATCGGCTACCCGGCCCCGACCAAGATGAACACCGGCAAGGCGCACGGCTCCGATCTCGGTGCCGAGGAAGTCGCCGCCGTCAAGGAGATTCTCGGATTCGACCCGGAGAAGTCGTTCGAGGTGCGTGACGAGGTCATCGAGCACACCCGCAGGCTGGTCGCCCGCGGCAGCGAAGCCCACGACAAGTGGCAGGGCGACTTCGACGCGTGGGCGGAGCGGGAACCGGAGCGCAAGAAACTACTCGACCGCCTGCTGGCCCAGGAACTGCCCGACGGCTGGGATGCCGACATCCCGCACTGGGAGCCGGGCTCGAAGGCGCTGGCCACCCGCGCGGCGTTCGGTGAGGTCCTGAACGCGGTCGCGCCGAAGCTGCCCGAACTCTGGGGCGGGTCTGCGGACCTGGCAGGCAGCAACAACACGACCATCAAGGGCGTCCCGTCATTCGGCCCGCCGTCGATCTCCACCAAGGAGTTCACGGCGGATTGGTACGGCCGGGTGCTGCATTTCGGTGTGCGTGAGCACGGCATGGGCTCGATCCTGTCCGGCATCGTGCTGCACGGCCCGACTCGCGCCTTCGGCGGCACGTTCCTGCAATTCTCCGACTACATGCGCGGCGCGGTGCGGCTGGCATCGCTGATGGACATCGACACCATCTACATCTGGACGCACGACTCCATCGGCCTTGGCGAGGACGGTCCCACCCATCAGCCCATCGAGCACCTCGCGGCGCTGCGGGCCATCCCGAACCTGTCGGTGGTGCGGCCCGGCGACCCCAACGAGACCGCATATGCGTGGCGCACCATCGTCGCGCGGGGCGCCAAAAGTGGTCCTGTCGGTTTCATCCTCACCCGCCAGGGCATCCCGGTGCTGGATGGCACCAGCGCCGAGGGTGTTGCCAAAGGTGGCTACGTGCTGGGCGGAGCGCCCGAGGAGAACCCCGACGTGGTGTTGATCGGCACCGGGTCGGAGCTGCAGTTGGCCGTGGCTGCGCAGAAGATATTGGCGGACAAGGGAATCACCGCGACCGTGGTGTCGATGCCATGCGTCGAGTGGTTCGAATCCCAACCAGTGGAGTACCGCGACAGCGTGCTGCCGCCCGCGGTGTCGGCCCGTGTCGCTGTCGAGGCGGCGGTTGCGCAGAGTTGGTACAAGCTGGTCGGCGACACCGGTGAGATCGTCTCGATCGAGCACTACGGCGCGTCCGCCGACGACAAGACGTTGTTCCGCGAGTTCGGGTTCACCCCGGAGGCCGTGGTGGCCGCCGCGGAGCGATCACTAGACAACTGATTCGAAAGGCAAACTGATGGCTCAAAATCCCAATCTTGCGGCCCTTTCCGCGGCTGGTGTCTCGATCTGGCTCGACGACCTGTCGCGCGAGCGGCTCCAGACCGGCAACCTGCAGGATTTGATCGATACCATGAGTGTCGTCGGCGTGACCACCAACCCGTCGATCTTCCAGGCCGCCCTGTCGAAGGGCACCGCATACGACGAGCAGGTTAAGGAGCTCGCCGAGCGGGGCGCCGACGTCGACGCGACGATCCGCACCGTGACCACCGACGATGTGCGCAACGCCTGCGACGTGCTTGCCAAGCAGTATGAATTGTCGGGCGGAGTCGACGGCCGGGTGTCGATCGAGGTCGACCCACGGTTGGCGCATGACACCGACAAGACCATCCTGCAGGCCGTCGAACTGTGGAAGATCGTCGACCGACCCAACCTGCTGATCAAGATTCCCGCCACGCTGGCCGGGCTCCCCGCGATCACCGCCGTTATCGCCGAAGGCATTTCGGTCAACGTGACGCTGATCTTCTCGGTCGAGCGGCACCGCGCCGTGATGGACGCCTATCTGGCAGGGCTGGAGAAGGCCAAAGAAGCCGGCCACGACCTGTCCAAGATCCATTCGGTCGCTTCGTTCTTCGTGTCCCGGGTGGACACCGAGATCGACAACCGGTTGGAGAAGATCGGCACCGACGACGCGCTCGCGCTGCGCGGGCAGGCCGGTGTCGCCAACGCACGGTTGGCCTACGCGGCGTATGAGGAGGTGTTCGTCGGCGGTTCCCGTTACGAGGCGCTGAAGGCAGACGGCGCCCGCCTGCAGCGGCCGCTGTGGGCGTCGACCGGGGTCAAGAACCCGGACTACTCCGACACGCTGTATGTCACCGAGCTGGTCGCGCCGAACACGGTGAACACCATGCCGGAGAAGACGATTGACGCGGTGGCCGATCACGGCGTGATCACCGGCGACACGGTCATCGGCATGGCCGCGCAGGCGCAAGCGGTGTTCGACAAGCTCACCGCGGTGGGCATCGACCTGCCGGACGTATTCAAGGTCCTGGAGGACGAAGGCGTGGAGAAGTTCGAGAAAGCATGGCTTGAGCTGCTCGAAGCGACGCAAGGTCAGCTCGACGCCGCCAAGAAATGAGCTCCGACTGGCTGAACCCGCTGCGGGACAAGCGCGACAAGCGGATGCCGCGCATCCCGGGCCCGTGCGGCGTGGTGATCTTCGGTGTGACGGGCGACCTGGCCACCAAGAAGCTGATGCCGGCGATCTACGACCTGGCCAATCGCGGGCTGCTGCCCGCGACGTTCGCCTTGGTCGGTTTCGCGCGACGGGATTGGGTCGACGAGGATTTCGGCAAGCTCGTCTGCGACTCCGTGAGAACGCACGCGCGTACGCCGTACCGGCAGGAGGTGTGGGACCGGCTGGCCGAGGGAATCCGGTTCGTACGGGGCACCTTCGACGACGACAAGGCGTTCGAGCGGCTGTCTGAGACGCTTCAGAAGCTCGATGCCGAGCGTGGCACCGGCGGCAACCACGCGTTCTACCTGTCGATTCCACCAGGTGCCTTCCCTGTGGTCACCGAGCAGCTGAAGAAGTCGGGGCTGGCCAACAAGCCCGAAGGCAACTGGAGCCGGGTGGTCATTGAAAAGCCCTTCGGCCACGACCTCAAGAGCGCCAGGGAACTCAACAAGGTGGTCAATAGCGTCTTTCCCGAAGAGTCGGTGTTCCGGATCGATCACTACCTCGGCAAGGAGACCGTCCAGAACATCTTGGCGCTGCGCTTCGCCAACGAGTTGTACGAGCCGATCTGGAACAACAACTACGTCGACAGCGTCCAGATCACGATGGCCGAGGACATCGGATTGGGCGGTCGGGCAGGCTATTACGACGGCATCGGCGCTGCCCGCGACGTGATCCAGAACCATCTCCTCCAACTGCTGGCGCTGACCGCCATGGAGGAACCGGTCAACTTCAGCCCGCACGAGTTGCAGGCGGAGAAGATCAAGGTGCTCTCCGCCGTCCGGCTGATGCAGCCCCTCGATGAGACCACCGCCCGCGGACAGTATGCGGCCGGCTGGCAGGGTAGCGAGAAGGTCGTCGGTCTCCTGGACGAGGAAGGG
Source organism: uncultured Actinomycetota bacterium (assembly GCA_963770305.1). Classification (GTDB taxonomy): domain Bacteria; phylum Actinomycetota; class Actinomycetes; order Mycobacteriales; family Mycobacteriaceae; genus Mycobacterium. The sequence goes on along the minus strand of CAVYPB010000015.1, from coordinate 23,294 downwards.
TTCTCGAAGGAGTCCACCACCGAGACGTACGCGGCGATCACCCTGGAGATCGACACCCGCCGCTGGGCGGGTGTGCCGTTCTTCCTGCGCACCGGAAAACGCCTGGGGCGCAGGGTTACCGAGATTGCGCTGATCTTCAAGCGGGCCCCGCACCTGCCGTTCGACAAGACGATGACGGAGGAACTCGGCCAGAACGCGTTGGTGATCAGGGTGCAGCCCGACGAAGGCATCACGACCCGTTTCGGCTCCAAGGTCCCCGGCAGCGCCATGGAGGTCCGTGACGTCAACATGGACTTCTCCTACGGCTCCGCGTTCGCCGAGGACTCCCCCGAGGCCTACGAGCGACTGATCCTCGACATGCTGCTCGGCGAACCGTCGCTGTTCCCGGTGAACGCCGAGGTCGAATTGTCCTGGGAGATCCTCGATCCCGTGTTGGACTACTGGGCATCCCATGGCAAGCCTGACGCCTACGAATCGGGCACATGGGGGCCGGCGTCGGCCGACGAGATGATGCACCGCATGGGCCGGGAATGGAGGCGGCCGTGATTGTCGACCTGCCGGGAACGACGACCAACGACATCAACAAGAAGATCACGGGCCTCCGCGAAGAGGGCGGTGCGATCACGTTGAGCCGGGTGCTCACTCTCGTGATCTCGCTTCACTCCGACGATCTGCTGGAAGACTCCATCGAGGCGGCCAACTTCGCGAGCCGCGAACACCCGTGCCGTGTGATCGTGGTGGTCCAGGGCGATCGAAGCGCCGCCGAGCCGCGACTGGATGCGCAACTGCGCGTCGGCGCTGATGCCGGTGCGGGCGAGGTCGTGGCGCTGCACTTGCACGGTGAGCTCGCCGACCACGCCAGCAGCGTGGTGCTGCCATTCCTGCTGCCCGACACTCCCGTTGTGGCCTGGTGGCCGGCGGGAGGCCCGGACGTTCCTGCACTGAACCCGTTGGGCCGGCTGGCAATTCGCCGGATAACGAATGCAACGGATTGTGCCGACCCGCTGGCCGCGATCAAGAGCCGCCTGCAGGGCTACACCGCCGGCGACACGGACCTGGCGTGGGCCCGCATCACCTACTGGCGCGCGTTGCTGGCGGCGGCGATCGATCAGCCGCCGCATGACCCGATCACCTCGGCGGTGGTGTCAGGCCTGAGGGATGAGCCTTCGCTCGACGTCCTCGCGGGTTGGCTCGCCGCCCGGATCGACGGCCCGGTGCAGCGGGCGGTGGGCGACTTGAAGGTGGACCTCGTCCGCAACAGCGAGACCATCACGCTGCGCCGTCCGCAGACGGGCGTGACCGCGACGCTGACCCGGACCAGCAGGCCCGAGGCACGGATTCCGTTGGCGCGCAGGGAGGCCAAGGAATGCCTCGCCGAGGATCTGCGCAGGCTGGACGCCGACGACATTTATCACGAGGCGCTGCAGGGCATCGAAAAGGTGCAGTACGTGTGAGCCCGATCATCGAGAAGTACGCCGACACCGCAGCGTTGGTCGCCGCTGCCGGTGATCGACTGGTCGACGCGATCACCGATGCGATCGACAAACGCGGCCGGGCTCAGATCGTGCTGACCGGAGGCGGTACCGGAGTCGGCCTGCTCAAGCGGGTCGGCGCACAGGCCGACAAGATCGACTGGTCGAAGGTGCATCTGTACTGGGGCGACGATCGATTCGTGCCCGCGGACGACGACGAGCGCAACGAGAAGCAGGCTCGCGAGGCGTTGATCGACCACATCGACATCCCGGCTGCCAACGTGCACGCGATGTCACCCAGGGGCGGTGAGTTCGGCGACGACCTGGACGCCGCCGCGCTGGACTATGACCACGTGCTGGCCGCCAACGCCGACGACGGCCAGCCCGCGCCGGACTTCGATGTGCACCTTCTGGGGATGGGCCCCGAGGGCCACATCAACTCGCTCTTTCCCGAGACGCCGGCGGTGCGCGAGTCGAATCGGCTGGTGATCAGTGTGTCGGACTCCCCCAAACCGCCGCCCCGGCGAATCACGTTGACGCTGCCTGCGATTCAGCGGTCACGGGAGGTCTGGCTGGTTGTCTCGGGCGCCGCGAAGGCCGATGCGGTGGCCGCGGCGATCGGTGGAGCCAAGCCCGTCGACGTGCCCGCGGCGGGCGGGATCGGCCGCGAAGCGACGGTGTGGCTGCTCGACGAGGACGCCGCCTCCAAGCTGTGAGGGCCTGTGAATAACTAGTTCGGGTTGTCAGTAGATCCATCTATAGTCGAAAGTATGTGGCGCTCCCCGACGTCGCGGTGATCGACGGCATCGGGTCGGCTGCGCGCGAGAGAACGGCAATGCCGGGCCGACACGATGGTCGCGATGGCGGCTGGGCAGACCCGACTGGAATGTTGCCCGGTCCCCGCACCGCTGCTGCGCGAGCTGGCCGCCACCGCCCAGCTCAAGCCCGCGCCCCTTCCGCCACCGAGTTGCGAGCCGCAATATCGGCCCTCGCGAGATGCAGGCTCTCATGGCCGGCCCGAACGGTCCGGTCGCCAGCTGATACATGTACGTCAGCCAAACGATCCCGGACATGCAATCAGGCGTCTTTGATGAGATTGTGTGAAATGTTGTTCAGACAATCGGCATCACCACCTGTTGAAGACTTTCTACGCGGGGCTCGGCGGCTGGGCGGACCGACAGTTCCCTGACGGCAGCGTGGTCTGGACAGCCAGGACCACGCCCACTGGATCGCCTTGGAGCGCCAACACAACCACCGCCCTTCTGCGGCTAGTCGTATCGCCTTATGCTGCAGCCGGTTTCACCATCCCGAAATCCCTGCACATACTGCGCTGCCCGGACAGCCGGGTCGGTGCAACGGACGCGCCGCCGCGGGTCGACTTGGCATTGGCGGGGCGGCGTATCCCCTCCGCACTCCATCACATTTGATTCAGACGACCAGTCGGCTCCGGCGGTTCCACGGCTGTGGTCAAATGACCGTCATGGCAGACAAAGGTGGCAGCAGGGCAAGTGTGCGCAGCGGCCGGGAGCGGATCCAGAAACTCGCGCAGGCTGCACTCAACGTCGACGTTACCGTGGACAAATCCGTGATGGCACCACTGACCGCGACCGAACACGCCGTGCGGGGTGCGGTCAACAGGGTGCGGCCATCCGCCGGCCTGTAGTGCCGCAGAGCTTCCCGACTCCCGCGCCGCCGTACGCCGAGGGCACCGGTCTACCGTGGCATGTGACGGTCGACGACGCTGTCGCCGCCATCGCCGAGGCACGTGACCGCCACGGCGACACGTTCGTCGTCGAAAGCGGTGGCGATCACTACCTGTTCACGTTCTCGCCGACAGGCGTCGAGTCGTTCTACGCGCTCCCGGAGGAGAAGGCCAGCAAGGGCCTCGCCGACTATTTGATGTTGCGGCGCAAGCTGCCCGACGAGATCTTCGACGGCAGGCGAACACTTCCGAGTGCGTTGTTCCGGCGCGACGATGTCGCTTCATATCTCACCAACCTCGAAGGCGCACTCGCGCAGACCGTCGCCGAGCTGGGATCCGCAGGCTCCGTCGACCTTTTCGATCTCACCCGGCGGCTCGGGCACCGGATGGGTCTCGCGTCGTGGGCCGGGCCGGGGGCTGCGGAGGGCGACGCATTCGAACACCTGGTGCGGGCCTTCGACACCCTCGACGGCTCAGACGCGTTCGTGCACCCCGACACGATGGCCGCGGTTGCCGCATCGGACAAACGGGCCGAGCGGGCGGCACTCGATGACGTCGCCGATGTCATCGAAACCGCCGTGCGCCGCCGGGATTCGGGACAGCCGGATGGGGGACTCTTCGGCCGGATCGTCGAGGCATGGGCGTCGGAGCCCCCCGACGTCCGCCTGCGCGGGATCGCGCTCGACGTCGCGCTGATCCACATCGCCTCGATGTCGAACCTCATGGCGGCACTGGGCTGGGCGCTCGTCGACCTCCTCGAACACCCGGCGGAACTGGCGCGCGTCGCTTCGGGTGACACGGAGTTCGCGCAACGCTGCGCCCTGGAGAGCACGCGGATGGCCCAGCGCTCGATAATGTCCCGCGCGGTGCTGGCCCCGGTCGATCTAAACACCGGCGATGTCACCTACCGGGTGCCGCCCGGTTGGATCATCGCCACCCTGTTGCCCCTGCTGAACACGTCGGCCGCGCCTGGCCTGGATTCCTGGAATCCCGACCGGTGGCATCGCCACCGGCTCGCCGACCAAGCAGCACTGCCCTCACCCATGCTGGTGACCGCATTCGGGCATGGCCGGCACAGCTGCCCCGCCCAGCCTTTCTCGCTGGCGGCCATGACGACTGCGATGACCCACCTGCACGGTCGGTACGAAATGACGCCGCAATGGACGGCATCCCCTCGGCCGGTGCCCGCCCAGATCGGCGGCGTCGCTCGCGCGGCCGATCCCTGTCCGGTCGACTACGTCGAAAGGTGAGCCCTACTGCTCGTCACTGGTCTCGGGCAACAACGGCAGCACACCGATGCTTGCCGCCGCCGCCACGAGCAGTACCGCCGATGCCGTCAGGGACGCAATGAGCCCGAAGTGCGAGGCGACGACGCCCCACACCAACGATCCGAGCGCCTGCGAACCGATCAGGACCACCAGGTACATCGCCAGGCCACGGGCCCGCAGTGACGGCGGCAGCGCCATCTGCGCGGCCACGGTGAGAGTCGTGAGCGTGGCAATCCACGCCACACCGGCCAGCAACAGCAACACGATGGCCACGCCGAGCGGAAGATAGGCCGCCGCAAGCAAACCCGCGGCAGCGACCAGGGCAGCGAGGGCCAACAGAGCGTTGGCGGACAACGTCGCGCTGAGCCGGGTCATCACGAGCGCACCAATTACGGCCCCGACGCCGACGGTGCCCAAAACGGCCCCATAACCGATGGCGCGCAGGTGAAACTGCTGGGAGGCCACAACAGGTAGCAGCGCCCACAGCGCCGACGCGGGAAATGCGAACAACGCCGCGCGCACCAAAATTCGGCGCAGGTTCGGGCTATGGCTTGTGAACCGGATACCGGCGAGGACCGACTGGCCGAGCGGCTCACGCTCGGTTACCGGCGCCGAAGGTGTCGGGTTCCAGGCCAACAGCGCGACGATCACTGCAACAAAGGACACGGCATTGATTGCGAACACCGCCGCGGCGCCTGCCGCAGCCACCAGTAACCCGGCGATGGGAGGGCCGATCGCCCGCGCTGCATCCACGGCGACGCCGCCGAGCGACGCCGCGGAACGGAGTTGCTCGCGCGGAACGAGCTCGGGCTGGATCGCCTGCCATGCCGGGGTCGTCATCCCGGCGGCGCAGCCGATGGCGAACAGCAGCACCAGCAGTGAAACCGCATCCAGCACGTCGGCGACCGCGAGTGCTGTCAACACCGCGGTCGCGACTGCCGCATACACCTGCACGGCGATGAGCAGCCGCCGGCGATCGACCCGATCGGCGAGCGCACCGGCGAACAGCGCCAATATCAGCGTCGGCGTCAGACTGGCCGTCTGCACCAGCGCGATGACCGTTGGACCGGCGTGTCTTTCGACCAGAAACCACTGTGCCCCAACCGTTTGCATCCATGTCCCGATATTCGATGTCAGCGCGGCGATGAAAAGGCCACGGAACACACCGATTCGCAGTGGCGCCCAAGTGGACGTCGCCGCCGTACCCGCTGGGCCCGCGCCGTCAGTTGCCATCGCTGCTCGCTTCTCATCAGGCATCGATCACCGACAGGGACACTCGACACAATGATATTGACCGACAGGGAGTCGGGTCAGCCAATGCAGCTACTGCACCGCTGAGGCCTGACCGACTGACGGCAGAGAGCGTCGCGTGTGCCCATGGCCCACTAACTCTCGTGCCCGTTCCCGTGCGGTCATCGCTCCCCAGATCCCGTGGTGCTCGGGAGTCCTCAGCGCGTGATCGCGGCACTCGGCGACGACGGGACACTGTCGGCAAATGCGCTTCGCCGCGTCTTCGCGCCGACGAAGGCTTGAGCGGGCTTGGTCGTCGGGGAAGAACACCTCGAGCGGGTGCCCCAAGCAGCTACCCCTGAGTTGCCAGTTCCAAGCGTCCTCGGTGGGAGGCGGCAGGCGCAGGCAATGCGTCCGCCCGAACGACGTCAAGTAGCTGCTCTGTCGCACCATCGCCCGACCTCCGATCATCTGTCCCGCTAGCACCACCGGACACAGTTGTCACACGTGAAGTCGGCGGATGCCTCCTGCGTGTTACCGCCGAGGAATGGCGCAGGTAGAACGGGCTAACCGCTGTTGCGAAGGGCGGTAGCCAGCCCGCTCATGGTCAGCAGGATGCCGCGCTGGACAAGCTCGTCGTCGTCGCCGGAGCGGTAACGGCGCAGCAGCTCGACCTGCAGGTGGTTCAGCGGCTCCAGATACGGAAACCGATTGAACACCGAGCGGGCCAGGGCGGGGTTATCGGCGAGCAGGTCTTCCTGACCGGTGATGAGCCTGTGCATGCGGATCGTGCGCTCGTGCTCGCCGAGAATCTTGTCGAACACCCGCCGCCGCAGCCCCTCGTCCTCCACGAGTCCGGAGTAATGCGCGGCCAACCCCATGTCCGACTTGGCCAGCACCTGCGCCATATTCGACAACACCGTGCGGAAGAACGGCCACCGACGATAGAGGTCGCGCAGCACCTCCATCCGGCCGTCGCCTTCGCCGATCCACGACTCGAACGCGCTTCCCGTGCCGTACCAGCCCGGCAGCATCACCCGCGACTGGCTCCAGGCCAGCACCCACGGGATGGCCCGGAGGTCGGAGATCGACGTCGTGGGCTTGCGCGACGTCGGCCGACTTCCGATGTTCAGCGCGCCGATCTCGCTGACCGGCGTCGACGCCTTAAAATAGTCGACGAAACCCGGTGTCTCGTGGACCAATTCGGCGTAGGCGCGCTGGGCGCGGGCGGCCAGCTCGTCGAGCACCTCGTAGGCGGGGCCCGCGGTGTCACCCAGCCCCTCGACGTCGAGCAGCGTGGCCTCCAGCGTGGCCGCCAACAGCGTCTCGAGGTTGCGATGCGCGATTCGCGGCTCGGCGTACTTGGCGGCGATCACCTCGCCCTGCTCGGTGATGCGCAGCGAGCCGTTCACCGCGCCAGGAGGCTGCGCCAGGATGGCGTCGTAGCTGGGGCCACCGCCACGGCCGACGGTTCCGCCGCGACCATGGAAGAGCCGCAACCGAATTCCGGTCTTGCGGGCCGACTCGACCAGGTCGAGCTCGGCGCGGTACAGCGCCCAGTTGGCTGCCAGGTACCCGCCGTCCTTGTTCGAGTCGGAGTAGCCGAGCATGACTTCCTGGCTTTGCGCGCGCGCATCCACAACTGCGCGGTACAGCGGAAGGTCCAGTGCCGCTTCGAGAATCGACGAGCCACGCTGGAGGTCGTCGATGGTCTCGAACAGTGGCACGATGCCGACCGGCGCATACGGCTCTGGGCCGGAAGCGTCGAGTAACCCGACCTCCTTGAGGAGGATGGCCGCCTCGAGCATGTCCGAAACCGACTGGCACATTGAGATGATGTAGTTGGGAACCGCCTTGGGCCCGAACACCTCCACGGCGCGTGCGGCCGCGGCCACGATGTCCAGTTCCTTGCGGGCGAGCGCGGAGAGCTCAGTGTTGTCTGCGATAAGCCTTTCGGGCGAAGAGCTGAAGTGCCGGCTGAGCGGCCTGCGGGTAGCAAGTTCGGCGACCAGCAGCTGGACGCGTTCCGGCTCGGGCAGTGATCGATAGTCCTGGTGGACGCCCGCCCACGCCAGCAGCTCGGCGATGACCTCTTCGTGCACATCGGAGTTCTGCCGGAGGTCGAGACCGGACAGGTGAAACCCGAAGACGTGCACGGCTTCCCGCAGCCGTGCCAGCCGGTCGTCTGCCAGCACCGCGCTGCCGTTAGCGCGCAGGGATCGATCGACGATGTCGAGGTCGGCCAGCAACTCGGCCGGGGTCAGGTAGCGCTGCAGTCCGAGGTCGAGTTCATGTTCGGGTTGGCGGTCCAGGATCTCGGCCGCTGTCGCGGTCAGGCGCCCATGGATGACTCGCAACGCGCGGCGGTACGGTTCGTCGGCACGGGCCGGCTCGTCGCACAGATCGGCCAATGCGGCCAACTCGTCGCTGATCTTCACCAGCCGCGCGGACATCGACAATTCCTCTTCCAGCGAAGTGATTTCGACGAAGTAATGCTCCAGCGCGGTGTAGGCGGCACTACCCGTTGCCAACCTGACGACCTCGGCGGTGACCTTGGGATTGCCGTCGCGGTCGCCGCCGATCCACGAGCCGGGGCGCAGGATGGGCTCGTCGAGCACCTGCGCGTCGGGCCAGCGGGCCTGCAACGCCGTCCGCACTTCGGCATTGACTTGCGGGATGACTTCGAATAATGCTGCAGGGTAGTACCGCAGCCCGGTCTCGATCTCGTCCTGAATCTTCAACCGCGACAACCGGATCAGCGCGGTCTGCCACAACGTCAGGATGTGGCGGCGCAGTTCGCGTTCGATGTCCCGCCCGTCCTCGGTCTGGGTGTGCCCGTGCAGGCGCAGCCGCATCAGTTCGGTGATGCGGTGTTGGGTGTCGAAGACGGTGCGGCGGCGAGTTTCCGTGGGGTGTGCGGTGATCACCGGCGAGACGAGCGCTCCGGTCAGCGCCTCGGCGACGGTCGCCGCAACCAGGTCGGCGGAGTCGAGTTTGAGATAGGTGGCGGCGAGGCTGCTGTTCTGCGGCGGCTCCCCCGCCGCGACGTGCACTGCACGCCGCCGCTCGCGGTGGATGTCCTCGGCGACGTTGGCGAGCAGTGCGAAGTGCGTGAAGGCGCGGATGACGGGAATGGCCTGATGGATGTCGATGTCGTCGAACAGGCCAGCGAGCTCGGCGCGGTCGATCTCCGACCGGCGGACGCGGAACGATTCAACGCGGGCCCGCTCGACGAGGTCGAACACCTCCTCACCGGTCTGCTCGCGGACGGTGTCGCCGAGGATCGTGCCGAGCAGGCGGATGTCTTCGCGCATGGGTTCCGTCGCCTCGCGCCCCACCTGGGTGCGACGCACCGACCCGATGGGTGCGAGCGCGGTGTCGGTCCCATCAGCCATGCCCCAAGTATCGGCGCGGGCCCAACTCGGCGCATGGCGAGGCCTCTAACCGTGCGGAGTGACGATCGGGGTCGGTGTCGTGCTCGTGGTCGGGGTCGCTGCAAGGGGCGCCGAGCCCACCGGGACGATCGGTTTGGGCGGTGTGGAGGTGCTCGTCGAATCCGAACCCGACGAAGATTTGGCCGGCGGGGGCTTCTGGCCGTCGGGCATGACAATCGGCGTTGACGACGCGTCGTGGCCACCACCTCCGCCCTTGCCGCCGCTGTCGCTGCCGGAGTCGGAGTCGGAGCTCAGTTGCGGTGGCCAGTCCACAGCCGTCGGGGGCCAGCCCTCCGCCTTCCCCGATCCGGGCGAGTCGCCCGGAGGGGCACAACCCGCGCCGGCGCCGAAATCACCAGCCGTCGTGCAGTCGGCGTTGGCGACGCCGACCGGGAGTACAGCTACCCACCCGGCGAGCGAGAAGGCCGCTGCTGCGATCCGTATCCGGGAGGTCCTCATAGCGTGAGGATGTCGCCGTAGGCGTTGACGCTGTCGTCGGACTTGTCCGTGTCGATCAGCGCCGTGGCGAAGAACCGAACGGCCACCTGACCTCCGCAGGCGTCGACTTTGACATGCGCGTCGTGGACGACGATCTCGCCAGTGCGGCCCTTGAGCGCCTTCTTGCCCAACCCCAGGTTCGTGATGGTCCCGGGCAGCAGGTTGATCGAGGCGTCTCCGTCGATATCGGCGTACGGGCCGATGACGTTGAGTAGATTTCCGCCGCTACCGAAGCCGGGGCTGATGCCTGCGTCGGCGCCGACGTCGAGACTGCCGCCCTCGCTGAGGTCGACCTGGCAGCCCAGTTGCAGGCCCATCACCAAGGTGCCTGAGTCCACCGGGACGGAGCCGTTGCCGTCGATGGTCGCAGCCGCCTTCCCCGTGACGAAGCCCTCCCGCGTGAAGGCCGTCGCGGCCATATTCGGCACGGAGTTGATGGTCATCCTCGTGAGCGCAGCGCTCAGATGCCAACCGTCGTCGGTGTCCGCGGACTGGGTGACGTCCGCGACGGGCAGGGGTTCGGCCGCGGCCACCCCATCAGCCAGGGAAAGAAGAGCAACAGCAACCGCGCCGGCACGAAGAAGTGTGAGCACTCGCGCGATCCTAAGGGTCGGTGCTGAGTGGTTCCTGGCACCGAATCCCTCGCTACAGCAATGCCAGTAGCAGAATCCAAACGACGAGGAAAATCAGAAGCGCGACAACTACCGCGATCGTTGCCGCAACCCCGGTGTAGCGCTGCGGCGGCGGGCCCGATCAAACGAAAAGTCGCCCCGGCACCGAACCGGGGCGACTTTCACCTGCCTATTGACAAACCGTGCCTACATATCAGCTGTATTTGATCTGCAGCGCGACGCCGATGATCGAGACGAGCCAAATGCCGACGACGAACAGCGTCAGCCGGTCCAGGTTTTTCTCCACCACCGTGGACCCGGAGAGGCTGGACTGAACACCGCCACCGAACAGGGTGGACAGGCCGCCGCCCTTGGCGCGATGCAGCAGCACCAGGAGCACGACCAGCAGACTGGTCACGATCAGGATGATCTGCAGTGCCAATTCCATGGCCGCCAGAATACAGGTCCTAGCAGCAGCGTTACGGAAGGGGCCCACCGGCTGCGATAGCCGACAGGGTGGCGAACTGCTCGCCGTCCAGCGACGCGCCGCCAACCAGCGCGCCGTCCACGTCTTCCTGCGCGACGATCTCGCCGACGTTCTTGGCGTTCACCGAGCCGCCGTAGAGCACCCGAACCCCGGCCGCCAGCTGCGGTGACGCCAGCTTGCCCAGCTCGTCACGAATGGCCTTGCAGACCTCTTGCGCGTCGGCCGCGCTGGCCACCCGACCCGTGCCGATCGCCCACACCGGCTCGTAGGCGATCACGGAGCTGCCGATCTGTTCGGCGGACAACCCGGCAAGTGAGCCCCGCAGCATATCCACGTTGTGTTCGACGTGGTTGCCTGCCTCGCGCACCTCGAGCTGCTCACCGATGCAGATGATCGGCGTGAGGCCATGCTTGAACGCAGCCGCGGCCTTTGCGGCGACGAGCACGTCGTCCTCGTGGTGGTAGGTGCGCCGCTCCGAGTGGCCGACGACGACGAACGTGCAGCCCAGCTTGGCCAGTAAGGGGCCGCTGATGTCGCCGGTGTAGGCGCCGGCGTCGTGCTGCGACAGGTCTTGTGCGCCGTAGGTCAGCCGCAGCTTGTCCCCGTCGACCAGTGTCTGCACGCTGCGCAGGTCGGTGAACGGCGGCAGCACCGCGACATCGACCTTGTCGAAATACTTGTCCGGCAGCGAGAACGCGATCTTCTGGACGAGTGCGATCGCCTCGAAGTGGTTGAGGTTCATCTTCCAGTTGCCGGCGATCAGCGGCTTACGGCTCACGTCTGCGCCTTTCTTAGGTGCTCAGGACTTCAATACCAGGGAGCGTCTTGCCCTCAACGTATTCCAGCGAGGCCCCGCCACCGGTGGAAATGTGCGAGAAGCCGTCCTCGGGCAGGCCCAGTTGGCGTACCGCCGCCGCCGAATCGCCCCCGCCGACGACGCTGAACGCGCCCTTGGCCGTTGCGGCGATGATCGCCTCGGCAACGCCCTTGGTGCCCGCCGCGAACGCGGGGAACTCGAAGACGCCCATCGGGCCGTTCCAGAAGATCGTCTTGGCGTTGGACAGCAGCGCTGTGAACCGCTCGACCGAACCCGGCCCGATGTCCAGGCCCATCTTGCCGTCCGGAATCCGGTTGGCCGCAACGGTCTCCGATGGCGAATCGGCTTTGAATTCGTCGGCGACGACGATGTCGACCGGCACGTGGATCACGTCGCCGTAGTCCTCAAGCAGCTTGCGGCAGGTGTCGATCATGCTTTCTTCGAGAAGCGAGTCGCCCACCGAAACACCTTGCGATGCAAGGAAAGTGAAGCACATGCCGCCACCGATCACCAGGCTGTCGGCCTTCTCAGCCAGCGACTCAATGACGGCCAGCTTGTCCGACACCTTCGAGCCCCCGAGCACCACCGCGTACGGCCGCTCGGTCGAACTGGTCAGCTGCTGAAGAACTTTGATCTCGGCGGCGACCAGCGTGCCCGCGTAGTGCGGTAGCAGCGTGGCGACGTCGTAGACCGACGCCTGTTTACGGTGCACTACGCCGAAGCCGTCGGACACGAAAGCGCCGTCGTCGCCGACCAATTCGACCAACTGCTTGGCCAGTGCCAGCCGTTCGGCGTCGTCTTTGCTGGTCTCGCGAGGGTCGAAACGGATGTTCTCCAGTAGCAGGATGTCGCCGTCGGTCAGCCCCTCGGCGCGGGCGAGCGCGTCGGAGCCGACGACGTCGCCTGCCAGCTGAACGTGGCGGCCGAGCTGATCCCCCAGCCCTTTGGCGACCGGGGCGAGCGAGAACTTCGGGTCCGGGCCGTCTTTCGGCCGGCCGAGGTGCGCAGTGACGACGACCTTGGCGCCGGCGTCGGACAGCAACTTCAACGTCGGCACCGACGCGATGATGCGGCCGGGGTCGGTGATGTTGCGGTCGTCGTCGAGCGGGACGTTGAGGTCCGAGCGAACCAGCACACCGCGGCCCGAAACCCCTTCTGCCAGTAGATCGTCGAGGGTCTTGACGGCCATCGGGCTAGAGCGACTTGCCGACCAGTGCGACTAGATCGACCAAACGATTGGAGTAGCCCCACTCGTTGTCGTACCAGGAGACGACCTTGGCCTGGTTGTCGATCACCTTGGTCAGTCCCGAGTCGAAGATCGAGCTGTGCGGGTCGGTGACGATGTCGCTCGACACGATCGGCGCATCGTAGTACTTGAGGATGCCCTTGAGCGGACCCTCGGCGGCGGCCTTGTACGCGGCGTTGATCTCCTCGACGCTCGCGGACTTCTTGAGTTCCACCGTCAGGTCGGTGCACGAACCGGTCGGGATCGGCACACGCAGCGCGTAGCCGTCGAGCTTGCCCTTCAGCTCGGGCAGCACCAGGCCGATCGCCTTGGCTGCGCCCGTCGAGGTCGGCACGATGTTGAGCGCGGCGGCGCGGGCGCGGCGCAGGTCCTTGTGCGGGCCGTCCTGCAGGTTCTGGTCCTGCGTGTAGGCGTGCACGGTGGTCATCAGGCCCCTGACCAGGCCGAACTCGTCATTGATGACCTTGGCCAGCGGGCCCAGGCAGTTCGTGGTGCACGAGGCGTTGGAGATGATGTTCTGGCTGCCGTCGTACTTGTCGTCGTTCACGCCGAGCACGATCGTGATGTCCTCGTCCTTGGCCGGAGCGGAGATGACCACCTTCTTGGCGCCCGCCTCTAGGTGCCCCTTCGCCCGAGCATCGGTGAACAGGCCGGTGGATTCGACGACGACGTCGACGCCGAGGTCGCCCCACGGCAGCGCGGCCGGTCCTTCCCTGACCTCGAGAGCCTTGATCTTGGTGTTGCCGACGACGATCGTGTCCTCGCCTTCGAGGGTGACGTCCTCGGGAAGCCGGCCCAGGATCGAGTCAAATTTGAGCAGATGGGCCAGCGTGGCGTTGTCGGTGATGTCGTTGACCGCGATGATCTCGATGTCCGCGCTCTTTCCCTCGGCCTTCTGAGCCGCCAGGGCCCGGTAGAAATTGCGTCCGATGCGGCCGAAGCCGTTCACGCCCACCCGGATGGTCACTTCTGTCTCCCTTTTTTGCCTGGATGCTCAACGGCCAGCCTAGTGGTGTGATACTCGCCACGCGCGGGTTGGTTCAGCGCACCGCCGAACTTTGGCCGGCGTCGGGGTTGCCCAGCCATTTCCGGCGTATCCGTTGCAACGTTCCGTTCTGCTCCAGCCCTTCCTGAGCGGCCGTGATGACGGAGTACCTCGGCGATCGCGGTCATCAGGCCGATGTCGAGCCCGCCGTTGTCCGGCATCCCCGCTGAAAGGCGGATCGGGAAAGCCGCGCCGACCCTCAGCGTCTTCATGGGCTCACCGTAGTCGCTCGAGTTCTGTTCGGGCCTGGTCGATTTGGTCGTATGCGTAATTGGCGATCGCGGACATGGTCATGGACTTGCCCTTGCGGGCGAGCGACTCATACATCTCCTCGCCGAGGATCTCGCGGAGGTGCCGAATCGCAGCAGTGATCTCGGGGAACGCTGCCGCGGTGAGCGGATTGAGCGCATAGTTGGCGATGGTGGCCGCCGGCTCATATCGTCCAATCCGGTCGAAAAAGGTTGCGAGGATGGCTAGGGGTCCGCCCATATTGGACGGGTTTCCTGAGTCGTGGTAGTTGCGGATCGCCTGAGTGAGGTTATCGAGCGCGGCCAGCGGCTCGCCGTGTTCGGCCTCTAGTCGGCCGAGCACGCCCAACAGGTGCGATTCGTTGCCTCGGTTACCGCTGTCTTGGAAGATCGTCAGGCCTCGGCGCAGCGCATCCAGACCCCGCTCGGCATGCGATCCACGGTAAGCGAGACCGCAGGCGAGCAACGCATAAGAGAACGCCCACGGGTTCTGCGTCGCCTCGCAGGCATCGATCAAGCCGTTCGCGACCTCCATGGCCTCGTCACGACATCCGATCACAGACAGCGCGATGACCAGGCCCGTTCTGGCGCACCCGTGAGTGTCGCCACCGCGCGCGAGCTGGGCACGGCACCAGTCGACCGTGCGCTCGTTCTGGCCGACGTACATGTACGTCCCGCCAAGCATCAACATGGGTGTCGGCATGGTCGCCGTCGGCCCGGATGCCGTAAGGCACCTCTCCGCGCTCACTGTCAAGAATCGGCTGGCCAGCGTCGCTGTAGCGCACCGCCTCCTCGACCCGGCCCGACGTATAGGAGAGTGAGGCGATCACATACAGGACGGCGAGCCTGGCGTGTCCGAGGGAGTGAGCGGGCTCAACGAGTTCTTGCGCCCAGGCGATCGGTTCATAGATCTCGACCAGATAGCCGAGAAGACCGGCGTAGGTGGCGATCGTGGCGGCCACATCGAGGTCGTTGTTGTCGGCGGCCCACCGAAACGCGGTGCGCAGGTTGGCCAAGTCAGCGGCAAACCACTCGTAGGCCTCACGCTGACGAGGACCGTCCCACAGAGCCATGATCTCGGTTTCGCGCCCAGCGAAGTGGCGAGCTTGCGCAGCCCAAACATCTTCTGCTGCACCGGAAGCGACGAGTTCGAAGCGAATGCGGCAACCACGCCGTCTCCGGTATGGCTGAACAAGAAACCGTCGTGCGCCTCGATCGCGGTACGCAACGCCTCGTCATGCGCAGTCAGAGCCGCCCGCATGGCATCGGCGTCCGCCTCCCACCGACGGGTCGACCCCTCGATATCGGTGAACAGGAACATCACCACCCCCGACGGAGCCGACACCCGCACAGAATGCACAGAACAAGAGGTAGGTCCGGCCTTCGGAAGATTGCACCTACGGCCGTGGTCGGATCGAAATCACGACCCTCTGTGCATATCGAGCTATGCCCAAGCATCTTCGGGCGGTTATTCGGCCTCGGCGATCGCCGTCATCTCGGGCGGCTCCTTGGTCAGCCCACGAGTCAGCACCAGCAGGTACACGATGCCGATGCCCAGCCAGCTCAGACCGAGGATCAGCGCCTTGGAGTCCAACTGCGTCAGCAGGAAGATGTCGATCACTGCGCCGATCGCCGGCAGGAGGATGTAGCGCCACGGGCTGAGGTGTTCATCGCGGTGGCGCAAGTAGTACGCGATCACCGCGAGGTTGACCAACGTGAACGCGGTGAACGCGCCGAAGTTGATGAACGAGGTCGACGTCGCAACGTCGAGGAAGATTGCCGCCAGCCCGATTACCCCACACAACGCGATGTTGAAGACCGGCGTGTGGAATCGCTCCGACACCCAGCCGAATGCGCGCTGCGGCAGCACCCGGTCGCGACCCATCGCATACAGCAATCGCGACACCGCCGCCTGGGCAGCCAGGCCCGAGGCGAACTGGCCGACAATCAACCCGGTCAGGAACACCGCGCCGAACAGGCTGCCGCCGATGGTTTTTGCGATATCGGAGGCCAGTGATTCCGAGTTGGCGAAAGTCCCGCCAGGCGAAACCAATGTCACGAAGTAGGTCACCACGATGAAGATTCCACCGCCGATCAACGCGACCATCACGATCGCGCGGGGCACATTGCGCTCGGCGTCGTAAGACTCCTCGGTCAGCGTGCTGATGGCGTCGAATCCGAGGAACGAGTACGCCGCGACCGCGGCACCGGCCGCCAGCGCGGAGAAGCCGCCGCCACCCGTGAATGGCGTCGTGGACGCCAGCGACTGCGAACCGCTGACAAGGTGTGCGATCGACAGGATGACGAACAGCGCCAGGATCAGCAGCTGCACCGTCATCAACACGAAGTTGGTGCGGTCAGCCACCTTCAGCCCGATCACGTTGAGCGCGGACGTGATTACGATGTAGGCCACGATCCAGACGAAGAACGGCACGTTGGGGAACTGGCCCTGTAGGTAGGACCCTCCGATCAGCCAGATGACCAGCGGCAGGAACAGGTAGTCCAGCAGGATCGCCCATCCCACAACGAATCCCAGCCGCGAATCGAGCGCCTTGCGGACATAGGTGTAGGCCGATCCGGCCACCGGGAAGTGCTTGGCCATCAGGCCGTAACTCAGCGCGGTGAACAGCATCGCCACGGTGGCAAGCAGATAGGACCCTGCGCTGCCGCCGTCTGATAGCTCGGCGATGACCCCGAAGATGCCGAGGACGATGATCGGCGTCATGTAGGCGAGGCCGAACAGCACCAGGGATCGCAGATTCAGCTGCTTCTGCAGCGTGCCGTGTCCGTGTTCACTGGAGCTTGCGTGGTCCTCGCTGGCTGTCATGACGCTCCTCTCGGTTGCCACCGGGTCGGATCGATCCGGCCCTGATAGATCGGTAGGTCGATCACCGGATCGTCGGGCGCCATCTGCGACCACATCCGGTTGAACCCTTCCGTGCCAGCCTCACGCACCCGGGTCACCGCGTCGAGGTCCACGTCGATCCGAATCACCCCCGGATCGGCGGTGGGCAAATCGGCGATGACCGTCCCCTCCGGATCGCACACGATTGATCCGCCGGCGCCGATCGGGCCTGCGGTGTTGACACTCAGCATGAACACCTGGTTGACGATCGCGTTCGCCTGCGCGAGCACTCGCTCCTGCTTGCGGTCGGCGCCAATGGTCTTGACCACGTTGACGACGAACTCAGCCCCGAGCCAGGCCACGCTGCGGGCGGATTCGGGGAACCAGGCGTCGTAGCAGATCGACAGCCCGCCGCGGCCAGTGTCCGGCATGTCGAACACTTCGAACTCGTGTCCGGACGACCACGCCTCGTACGGCCGCCACGGAAACACCTTGCGGTAGCTCGCGACGAGATTGCCGCGCGGGTCGTACACCACCTGCGTGTTGTAGATGTGTCCGCCGTCGCCGAGCTCGGGCACCGATCCTGGAATCAGCCAGACCTCGAGTGCCCCGGCCACCTCCCCCAACGCCCGCACACGCGGGCCGTCGAGAGGCTCGGCGGCCGACCGCAGCCATTCGTTGCTATCCGCAGCAATATCACAGTCACCGCACAGGTGGATCTCAGGAAAGACCACCAGCTCGAGATCGGTTGACTCCCTTTGGATTTCCGCCGCTTGCGCATGCAGCTGGCCGACGGGATCGGCACCCGTGATCGGCGGGTACTGGGCGAGGGCGACCGCCAGCGTGCGACCCATCCGACCAAGTTAGACCCACAATTCGGTCTCCGCGCCCAAAAGGGAAGGTGCTTCGGACCTCGACGGTCGCAGTCGGGTGGACCGGCCGCCAAGAATCCTCCAAGCCGCGCCCAAGATGCTGGGTCTGTCCCGCAAAGGACAAACCGGGACCACCCGGGAGACTTCGCACCTAAGGAGAATCATGAGCACCACACACAACGGCAAGAGGATCATCGCCGGGGCGCTGCTGTTCGGCGGCGTCGAGCTGGCCGGGCTGGGGCTGAGCATGGGCACCGCCCAGGCCTTCGACCCGCAGCCGGAGCCCCCGGCAAGGTGGCACCCTCGCACAAGCTGTCTCCAGGCGAGATCCGCGGGTTCGACCCGCAACCTGACCCCGCCGGCCTCGGTACCGTCATCGCGGCTGAATCCGGGCGTCATCCGCGGGTTCAACCGACCGGAACCGCCGGTGCTGCCGGGACCCGCGTCCTAGCCGAAGCTACGCGTCTTCTAGCAGATCCGGCGTCACGGCCGACTCGGTGTCGGGGATGCCTTCCTGCTTGGCCTTGCGGTCGGCCATCGATAGCAGCCGCCGAATACGGCCTGCCACAGCGTCTTTCGTCATCGGCGGATCCGCCAGTCGGCCCAGCTCCTCCAGCGACGCCTGCCGGTGCTCGACGCGTAACTTGCCTGCGGCGGCGAGATGGTCGGGCACGGTGTCGCCGAGGATCTGCAACGCCCGCTCCACCCGGGCGGCCGCGGCCACCGCCGCCCGCGCCGATCGCCGCAGATTGGCGTCGTCGAAGTTCGCCAACCGGTTCGCCGTCGCCCGCACCTCGCGCCGCATCCGGCGCTCTTCCCACGTCAGCCTGGTGTCCTGGGCGCCCATCCGCGTCAGCAATGCGCCGATGGCTTCCCCGTCGCGCACCACCACGCGGTCGCTGCCCCGCACCTCGCGGGCCTTCGCGCTGACCCCGAGTCGGCGTGCCGCACCGACCAGCGCCAGCGCCGCCTCCGGCCCAGGGCAGCTCACCTCCAGCGCCGACGAGCGGCCCGGTTCGGTAAGCGATCCGTGCGCCAAAAACGCTCCCCGCCAGGCGGCTTCGGCATCGGCGACGCTGCCGCCGACTACCTGCGCAGGCAGTCCTCGCACCGGTCGGCCGCGCAGATCGAGCAGTCCGGTCTGGCGCGCCAGCGCCTCACCGTCCTTGGCCACCCGGACCACGTAGCGCGTGCTCTTGCGGATACCGCTTGCCGACAACACGTGCACCACCGCGTTGTAGCCGTAAAGGTCGTAGATGTCCTTGCGCAGCCGCCTGGCGATGATCCCGAGGTCGACTTCGGCCTCCACCACCACGCGTCCTGACACGATGTGCAGGCCGCCGGCGAAGCGCAGCAAGGACGCCACCTCGGCGCGTCGAGCGCTGACCGAATTGACCGGCAGCCGGCTCAGCTCGTCCTTGACCTCGGCCGTCATCGCCACGGGTCGTCACCTCTCGGTCCGTTCACTGTCGGTGTAGGCACGGTCGGCTCCTGGACGTTGGGAGTCGGCGCCATCCCGCGTACACGTACACCCTCCAGAGCCGCGGCCAACCTCGCCGGGTCATGTAAAGGTGTACCAGGTCTGGACACGTCAGCAAACTCAACTTGGGCACCGAGTATGTTCGCGGTGCGACGCAACTGCTCACGCTCACGTTCGCCGGGCACCCGGCTCGCGTCGACGACGATGTCGTGCACGGTGAAGTCGGGAGCGTGTTGGGCCAGCACATGGATGTGTCGTTCGACCGAGAAGCCCGCGGTCTCCCCCGGCTCGGCCACCAGATTGAGCACCAGCGCCCGTCGGGCCGTCGTGGCCCGCAGCGCCGCGCTGAGCTGTGGCACCAGCACGTGCGGTATCACGCTGGTGAACCACGACCCCGGGCCCAGCACCACCAGGTCGGCCGCCATGATTGCGTCTACCGCCTGCCGGGTAGCCGGCGGGTCCCCGGGCAGCAGCCGCACCCGTCGCACCTTGCCCACGGTGGTGGCGATGGCCACCTGGCCGCGGATGACCCGGCTCATTCGCGGATCCGATTCCAGACCCGCCACGTCAGCCTCGATGCCCAACCCCATCGGGCACATCGGTAACACCCTGCCCTTGACGCCGAGGATGCGACCCAGCTCGTCGAGCGCCGCGACCGGATCGGCCAGCACCTCGTTGAGCCCAGCGAGTATCAGATTGCCGATGGGGTGACCTGCCAACGCACCGCTTCCGCCGAACCGATGCTGGAAGATGGTCGCCCACAGTCGGCCGTGCGGGCTGTCAGATGCCAACGCCGCCAACGCCATTCGCAGATCACCCGGTGGCACCACATCCAGCTCGCTGCGCAGTCGCCCCGACGATCCGCCGTCGTCGGCGACCGTGACCACGGCGGTGACGTGCGGGGTGAGCCTGCGGGCGGCCGACAGCGTGGCGTAGAGCCCGTGGCCGCCACCGAGTGCGACGATCCGTGGGCTCATTCGCGGCCCAGATCCCGGTGCAGCACCCGCACCGTGAGCGATTCGCCGCCCTCTAGTCGCGCCGCCAGCGCCTCGGCCATCGCGACGCTGCGGTGCTTGCCGCCGGTGCAGCCGATGGCAACAGTCATATAGCGCTTCCCTTCCCGGCGATAACCCTCGATCACGACATTCAGCAGCTGATGGTAGGTGTCCAGGAACTCGGCGGCGCCCGGCTGACCGAGCACGTAGTCGCGCACCGCCGGGTGTTGACCCGTATGAGGCCGCAGCTCGTCCACCCAGTGCGGGTTGGGCAGGAACCGTACGTCCATCACCGTGTCGGCGTCCATCGGCAGCCCGTATTTGTACCCGAACGACTCCACCGTGACGCTGGTGTGCGCGATGGTCTCGCCGCCGAATGCGCGTTCGATGCTTTCGCGCAGCGCAGGCACGGACAGCATCGACGTGTCGATCACCAGGTCCGCCACGGCTCGTAGCGGTGCGAGCATCGACCGTTCCGCGGCTATGCCTTCGGCCAGAGTTTGGTTGCCCTGCAACGGATGACTGCGCCGATTCTGCTCATAGCGGCGCACCAGAATGTCGTCGGAGGCCTCGAGGAACAACACCCGCGGGGTGATGTTGCGGGTGGCCAGATCGGTTCGCACCCAATCCAGATCACCGGTGAAACCACGCGAACGCACATCCATCACAACCGCGAGTTGGGTGATGCGCGAACCCGCCGCTAGCCCCAGTTCGACCATCTGGGCGATCAGCTCAGGCGGCAGGTTGTCCGCGACATACCAGCCGAGGTCCTCCAACACCTTCGCCGCGGTGCCGCGCCCCGCGCCGGACAGCCCCGTGACCAGGACCACGTCAATGCCCGATTCAGCGGCACTCTCATCGCCGGCGCTGTCGCGCAATTCCTCGTGCATATGTTCAGTCATCCCGATGCCCTGGTCTGATCATCGCCGATAACCGGGTCGGGCGTGCCGGAATCGGGCGGTACGCCAAGCGCCTCGAGCACCGCCGTGGCCGTTGCGACGCCGATCCCGGGGACCGCGGTGATCTCCTCGACACTGGCCTGCTTCAGCCGCGCCAGCGAGCCGAAGTGCGTGACCAGCGCCTTGCGCCGGTGCTCCCCCAGCCCGCGCACCGAGTCGAGCGCCGACGCCGTCATCCTCTTCGAGCGCTTGCTGCGGTGGTAGGCGATCGCGAACCGGTGTGCTTCGTCACGCACCCGCTGCAGCAGGTAAAGCCCCTCGCTGTTGCGCGGCATGATGATGGGGTCCGGCTCCGACGGCACCCACACCTCCTCCAACCGCTTGGCCAGCCCGATCACCGCGACGTCGGTGACGCCCAGGTCATCGAGCGCCGCCGCGGCCGCGTTGACCTGCGGGGAGCCACCGTCGACCACATACAGGTTGGGCGGATAGGCGAACTTGCGCGATTTTGCCGGCGGAGCCGCGGAGGCGGCGACATTGTCTTGGGCGGCAAGCTCATTCGAATCCTGGGTGTCATGCAGGTGCCGGTGGAAACGCCGCCGTGTCACCTCGGCGATCGACGCCACGTCATCGGAGCGGCCGTCGCCTGCGGCGTCCCTGATGGCGTAATGCCGGTAGTCCGACTTGCGCGGCAGTCCGTCCTCGAACACCACGAGCGACGCCACCACATCGGTCCCCTGCACATGGCTGATGTCGACACACTCGATGCGCAGCGGCGCATCGGCTAGCCCAAGGGCGTCCTGAATGCTTTGCAGCGCCGCTGATCTCGCGGTAAAGTCGCCTGCACGCTTCAGCTTGTGCTGCGCCAGCGCATCCTGGGCATTACGCTTCACGGTCTCGGCGAGCGCGCGCTTGTCGCCGCGCTTCGGCACCCGCAGTGATACCTGCGATCCCCGTAGCTGCGACAGCCACGTCGCCAACTCGTCGGCGTTGTCCGGAAGGCACGGGACCAGCACCTGACGCGGCACCGGGTTCAACGACTCGTCGGCCGCGCCGTTCAGTTCCGCCTGATCGCCGTAGAACTGGGTCAGGAACTGCTCGACCAGCTGGCTTTCACCCGATTCCTCTGGGTCGCCGGACTTTTCGACGATCCAGCCGCGCTGGCCGCGCACCCGTCCGCCGCGAACGTGGAACACCTGCACGGCGGCTTCGAGTTCGTCGTCCGCGAACGCCACCACGTCGGCGTCGGTGCCGTCACCGAACACCACAGCCTGCTTTTCCAGTGCGCGCTTCAGCGCGGAGATGTTGTCCCTCAACCGGGCCGCCCGCTCGAAGTCCAGCGCCGCGGCGGCTTCGTTCATCTGTTGTTCCATATCGCGGGCCAACCGGTCCGTCTTGCCCGCCAGGAAGTCACAGAAGTCGTTGACGATCTGCCGGTGCTGCTCTGCGCTGACCCGCTCGACGCACGGCGCCGAACATTTCTCGATGTAGCCCAGTAGGCATGGCCGTCCGATTTGCCTGTGCCGCTTGAAAACTCCCGCTGAACACGTTCGCGCCGGGAACACCCGGGTAAGTAGGTCGAGGGTTTCCCTGATGGCCCAGGCATGCGAATAGGGCCCGAAGTAGCGAACGCCCTTGCGTCTCGCCCCGCGGTAGACCATCAGCCGCGGATACTCCTCGTTCAACGTCACCGCCAGCACCGGATACGACTTGTCGTCGCGGTAGCGGATGTTGAACCGGGGATCGAACTCCTTGATCCAGTTGTATTCCAGCTGCAGCGCCTCGACTTCGGTGTTCACCACCGTCCACTCGACGCTGCCCGCGGTCATCACCATCTGGCGGGTGCGCGGCGCCAGGCTGTAGATATCCGCGAAGTAGGACGTGAGGCGGCTGCGCAGGCTCTTGGCCTTACCGACGTAGATCACCCGGCCGTGCGGATCCCGGAACCGGTAGACGCCCGGCTCGACGGGAATCGACCCGGGGGCAGGCCGGTACGTCGCTGGATCGGGCACGGATTCCAGGTTACTGCCGCCGTCAGACGGCCCCGATGAACTACCGTCGAGTGATGCGGATCCCATGCCTGAGAAAGGTGGCGGCCCCGCTCGCCGGGGTCGTGTTGGTCCTGGCCGGCTGTGCAGCCGGGGA
>CAVYPB010000014.1:0-16522 GCA_963770305.1 uncultured Actinomycetota bacterium | reverse complement strand
AGTATCGCCCACCCTTGTACGGCACGAAACCGGCCCAGATGGCACGCGACGACACGAAGGTTCGACTTCGTTCGATTGGCGGATGTCAACAATGTCAGCGAGATGTCAGCGTCTGGGCCTTGGAATCTGGGCTTCGGGGCTGCACTGAGATGCCGCGGTAGGGCTATCTGGTTCAATCGCGGCGCTGCGGTCGAGCACCAACGCACGGGTGGACTGCTCCATCGCTGATCCAGGGCCCGGCCGCGCCAATCGCCGCCGCGGTGCGACGCCGGTCCGGCAGGAAGCGTCCGAGAACGGCACGTCTCTGTCAAGTGCTTAGGTGTTGGGCTGTTCCCGCTGCGGGATTGTGTCGTCGTCGCCGAGGTCAACGCCATGCTCGTTGGGTGGCTGCGCCAGCCTTGACCCCGGCTGTGGGCGGCGGCGTTGTGCGGCGGCCCGGAGCAGCACGTCCGGTGGTCCTCGTCACCGGTGATGGGTCAGCCAATGTCTTTGGCCTGGTCGAGGGATCCTGGTGAGCCGCGCCTGCTCGCGTCGAGGATTTCGATGCCCTGATCGGACCATCTTCCCAGTAGAGGGCTACGAATCCGTGGACGCCGTCGGGTGTCGCCGCTTGCGTGGTGGGCGCGGTGCGCGACAGCGGTTTGGCGGCCGAGGTGGATGGGTTGGCCCCGATGACAACGGAGGTCGCGTGCGCGCTGGAGTCGTGAGCGATGCGCGCGTCGCCATTGTCGCGCTCCGGTCGGCGACGGGCTGCCAGTAGACAACGACATCGGACAGGCGCGGCTTCAACCAGCCCAGCGTCTCCTTGGGCGTCCAGCCCCGAGCCGTTCGCGTTCGTAGTAGCCGCGGCCGGTGCTGTCCGGCTGCGGAATCTAGATCACGGTCATCGGGGGCAGCATGTGGTTGAGCCGCCGGTTGCCGGCGCGGGAGAGCCGATAGCTCGGTGAGCCGGGTCCCGGTGGCGTCGACCAGGGCGACGATCTGTGCCCCGGACCGCGGTCATCTTCGCGTCCAGCCCCCGAATATCGTCCAGGTGCTGATGGGCCAGCTGGCGCAGGGCGCCACATCGACCGGATCAACCGGACGCAGCTTGGCCAGCAACTGCTCGGCACGTGACGCCCAGAAGCCCACGATGGGTCCCGCCCGGAGTGAGCTAGCACAACAGCCGATGCAACCGGCACACGGCCTGCGTGCGCAACGCGCCCAGCTCGTCGCGGCGATCGCACAGCAGCCGCAAGCTGACCAGCGTGTCATCACGGCGCACCACCGCAACGCGCGTGCTGTTCAGCGCAGCCAGACCGATCGAGATCGCGTCATCGGCGTCGGTCTTGCGGCCGTGCCCCTGCGAGTACACCCGAACGCGAGCGGCCAGTTTCGCCGGCACGTCGAGCACGATCTCACCATCACCAATCAGCCGCTGCGCCAGCGACCGGCCCGCGCCATGGCAGCAACCCTCTACCGCCCAGCGCCGATGCCTCCAGCCCCCGGCGAACTCCCGTAGCCGGCGATACCCGACAGCAGTGTTCGCAAACCGTTGCCGGGCAATCACCGTCTTGGTGACTGGGTCCATCACTGCCAGCGTGTTACTTGCCTTGTGCGGATCGACGCTGATCATCACATCGTCGCCCATCACACCGCCTATTATTCGAACGGGACAACTTCGGCGAGGAGGGCTGGTACAGGCCTCGTTCTCTGCCGGGCACGTCGAAGCACCTGTCCGGGCGCCTACGAACCGCCCGCATCGCGCGACCGGTCAGCCGCCGGCGCGGCTGCTCACTGGCGAAAGACTGGTTATCTGCATGTGCTTCGGAGCAGCCGGTCACGGTCGTGTTCGGCAGACCTGCTGCGTCGGGTGGGACACTACGATCAGCGTCGACGGGGTGCGGTACTTGGGCGCCGCATCAGCACGTCGACGCAGGTCTGGGTGCGCTGGTCCCGTGACGAACTTGTCGACACACCCCGCCCGCACCGACTCGTCGAACAGCGCCTCGTCACGCTCGGGGGAGCCGGTAGCACGGCGATCGCGTCGATCGAGATAAGCGGGCCGCGCGGCAACCGGACGTTGGCCGGCGCCGAGCGAGCCGGTGGTGGGTCCGGCATGTGCCGGGCATAGATCTCGTCGAAGCGGCCGAAATCCTCGACGTCGGAGTAGAAGACTAGTCCGCCTGCAAGCACCAGCCAGGTCCTCGCGAGGGGGCCATCCCGGCGCCTCGGCCGGGGCGGTGCAGACTAGACCGACTCGAGGATTTCGGGTGCTCATCGTGTCAGGCGGGCGCGGTGCTCGGGCGCGACGCGTGACGGAGCTTCATGGTCGCGAGCACCGCGGTGAGAGTGAGCACGGCCGCGGCTATAGCGACCACGGCAAACACCCACAGCGGCGAGCCGTGCGAGGCGGAGCCCACCGTCCGTGCCGTCTGCACCGAGTTGCTGTCGTCCGTCAGCGGTTGCCGCTGCGCATAGGCATTTGACCCGACGGCTCTGAGCGTGACCAAAGCCGAGAGTGTCCCGACGAGCGTGGCGAGGGTGCGTCGGAGCGTGAACGTGGTGCGCCTTTCGGGGTGGCCCCGCGGCCGGCGCGGCGACGGGGGACGGGGTGGTACGCAGGTCAGGCGGTTGTCGGGCTGTGGCTGGTTGCCGCGGCGGTTGGTACGGCGGTGGTGGCCCGTCGGCGCGGGAAGCTAGGGCGCCGCCCACGGGGGCGCCCATCGGGCATTCGTCGGCTGGCAGCGAAACTCGCCGCGATGTGCTCGCGACGCTGCCGGTCGATTTCTGCGGCGATCGCGTAATGGGTCGGCGTGGACATTTGAAGTGCTCCCTCAGGTCGGTCAGTCGGCGAACGTTGTCGTCGGATCCAGCCTGTGACGCCGGCGGCGGCCGGACATCGGTGGCCGCCACGGATTCCGCGAGATTCAGTGCCGGGTCCGTGCCCGGCACGGATGCCGCCCGCGTCACGTTCGCCAACGGTCTTGCTGCGGGATGGACCCACATGCGAAGAGCGGAGACGGGACGTGACCACAATCGACACCCAGCCGATCGACGAGGCGAGACTCGAGGCGTTCGTCGGGCAGGCGGTCGTCGACATGGGCGCGGCTATCTCGGGGCTGCTGCTGCACATCGGCGATCGGCTCGGCCTGTACAAGGCGATGGCCGGCGCTGGGCCGATCACCTCGGCCACGCTGGCGCGCGAACCGGCACGACCGAGCGCTACGTCCGGGAGTGGCTCGGCAACCAGGCGGCCGGCGGCTACGTCGTCTACAACTCGGTGGACGGCACCTTCGAACTGCCGGCCGAGCAGGCCATGGTGGTCGCCAACGAGGACAGCCCGGTCTTCCTCGGCGGCGCCTTCGAGACCATCGCCTCGTGCTACGCCGACCACGACATCTTCGTCGACGCGTTCCGCACCGGGGCGGGAGTCGGCTGGCAGGAGCACGACGACCGGCTGTTCTCCGGCGTCCTGCGGCTGTTCCGTCCCGGCTACGCCGCCCACCTCGTCGACGAGTGGCTTCCCGCGCTGGACGGGGTGGTCGAGAAGCTGCGGGCCGGGGCGAGCGTCGCCGACGTCGGGTGCGGGCTCGGCGCGTCCACGATCATCTGGCTGAGGCGTTCCAGCGGTCGACGTTCGTCGGGCCTCGACATCCACGAGCCGTCAATCGATGCCGCCCGCCACGGCGGCGGCGGAGGCCGGCGTGGACCAGCGGGTGAGGTTCGACGTCGCGACCGCCAAGGAGCTTCCCGGTACCAGCTACGACCTGGTGTGCCTGTTCGACTGCCTGCACGACATGGGCGACCCGGTCGGGGCGGCCCGCCGCATCCGGCAGGCACTGGCGCCGGACGGCACGCTGCTGCTGGTCGAGCCGCTAGCCGGCGACGCGCTGGAGGACAACCTGAACCCGGTCGGGCGAACCTACTACGGCCTGTCCACGGTGATCTGCACGCCGGCGTCGCTGGCGCAGGAGGTCGGCCTGGGGCTCGGTGCGCAGGCCGGTGAACTCCAGCTGGGCATCGTGCTGCGCGAGGCCGGGTTCACCCACGTGCGCCGGGCGACCGAGACCCCGTTCAACCTCATCCTGGAGGCCGGCCATAACCGCCATCGGCGTGGCGCCCATCGCGGCCAGCGCGGACTCGCCGCGTGCTCGTTCCGCACCGCCGATGAAGACGAGGGTCCGGGCCCACTGGTAGCGGCAGCCGGCGGCCTGCAGGGCGGCGGCCGCCGGGATCAGCCCGTCGCGGTTGCCGGCCAGGGCTGCGGCCCGGTCGACGATGGCGGCGGCGATCGGGTTGTCCGCGGTCGCCAAGCGGGCCCGGCGGATGCGGTCGGCGGCGTCCTCGTGCCCGGTGAGGACGGCCGCCTCGGCCCACAGCGCGGCGTACCACGGCCGCCACATGCCGTTGTGCCAGTCCCGGAACTGCTCCGGTGGCGTGTCCAACTGCTGCATCGCCGGTTGCGGGAGGCCGCGGTGCAGCAGCAGCAAGGCGTCGAAGAACTCGCCGAAGTGGATCTCCGACAGCGGCCGTCCCGGCGTCGCGAGGGCGTCGACGATGTCCAGCCAGGCCGCTCGGGCGTCGTCGTCCCCGCGTAACCCGTGGACGGTCGCCGCCGCGTACGCGGCGCGGCTGAGGTTGCCGGCGCGTGGCCGTCCGGCCCGCTCCCATCCCTCGCGGAACCGCTCGGCGAGGACGAGCGCCTCGTCCCAGTCGCCCGCCAACGCGCAGACCACGATCAGTCGTGCCGTGGCCAGGTGGCCCTCCTCACGGTGGAACGGCAGATCCCGGGCGCGCTCGGCCAGCTGCCGTGCGGCCGGCAGGTCGCCGGCGGCGATGGCGCAGTCGGTGGCCATGCTGAACGCGTCGAAGAACTCCAACCCGGACCCGGCCGTCACCGGCATCGAGGTCAGCAGCTCAGTGCGCCGCAACGCGCTCGCCGCCGCGGCGCGAACCTCGCCGCGAGCCAGCTGGACGGCCGTGAGCTGGTCCAGCGCGGCGCTCTCGATCAGCGGATCGCCGACGCGGCGGGCCAGCGTGAGCGCCCGATCGACGAGCTCGACGGTGGCCGGATCGGCCTCGGCGCCGTTGAACGCCTCGGCGGTGAGTATCCGAGCCTCCGCGACCGGGTCGTCGCCAGCCAGCGCCCATGCCTCGGCGATCAGCGCCTCCACCTCGCCTCGCGGCGCGGCCGTCGCCATCAGCCCCGGCCCGCGGTTGATCAACTCGGCCGACCGGGCGAGGTCTGCAGCCGCGCCGGCTCGATCCCCGGCGCGTAGCGCGGCGTCGGCCGCTGCCCGGCGCAGCCGCATCGCGTCGTTGCCGAAGTGTCGGGTCTCCGCGGCGCCCGCCGCGTCACGTAACGCAGCGGCCGCGGCGCTGTCGTCCGCGGCAAGCTCGGCCGCCTGCTCGTACCGCCGCTGCGACTCGCCGGGCATGCCGCGGGTGAAGCACAGGTCGGCCAACCTGATCGCCAACCGGTGCGCCTGCGGGCGGTGTCGAGCATCATCGGCCGCCCAGGTCAGCGCGGCGCGCAGCTCGTCGGCAACCTGATCGAACGCGGTTCGCCAGGCACCGGTGTCGTCGCCGGAAGCATCTCGAGGGCCGCGCCGCATCCAGGCACCAGCCGCAGGTGTCGGGAGAGTGCCTCGACCGACTCGCCAGCATCGTCCAGTCGATCGACGCCGTACTGCCGGATCGTTTCCAGGGCGCGGTAGCGAGTCCCGGTCGGATCGGCGATCGCGACCAGCAGACTCTGCTCGGCGAGCCCGGCCAGGATGGTCGGGATGTCGTTTGCGGCCGTCGGCGGCCAATCGGCGAGCACGGCCGCCGCCGCGCCCGCGGTGAACGGTGCCGCGAACACCGAGACCCGGCGCAGGATCGCCTGATCCGGTTCGTCCAGCAGCGCGTAGCTCCAGTCGAGCGTCGACCGCAGCGAACGATGCCGGTCGTCGATCCGCTGGCCGCCGGTCAGCAGCCGCAACCGGTCGGCCAGCCCGGCCTCGATCCCATCCAGACCGAGCGACGGGACACGCGCGGCGGCCAGCTCGATCGCCAGCGCCATGCCGTCGAGCCGCCGACAGACTGCGGCGACGCGGTCCCTGTCGTCGGAGGTGAGCCTGCTCCCGGCCGCTGCCGCGCGCTCGAGGAACAGCTCCACCGCGTCGCCCGGGCCGCCGTCGTCGGCCTCGAGGGACAGCCCGGGCACCGGGAACACCCACTCGAACGGCACCAGCAACCTGGCTCGGCTGGTGGCCAGCACCGACAGCCCGGAACTGGCCGCGAGCAGCCGTTCCAGCAGAGCCACCACGCCGTCCAGCAGGTGCTCGCAGTTGTCCAGCACCAGCAGCGTCTCCCGGACGGCCAGCCAGCCAACGACGGTGTCCTCCGCCGAGCGGCCCTGATGCTCGCCGAGACCGAGCGCGGCCGCGATCGCCGACGCGATCATCGACGGGTCGGTGACCGGCACCAGATCGACGAACCAGACACCGTCGGCGAACCGGTCGGCTATCTCGGCGACGACACTCAGCGCGAGGCGTGTCTTGCCGACCCCGCCCGGCCCAACCGCCGTGACCAGGCGATGCGCATCCAGCGCATCGATCAGAGCGGCCCGTTCGGCCACCCGCCCGACGAACGACGTCAACGGCGACGGCAGCGGAGCGGCGACCGCGGTCGGCGTGCCCGAGCCGGACGCAGCCGCCGGCGTCGGGCGCAGGGTCGCGGCGACGGCTGCCAGGGCTCGGCGATCGTCCACCTGCAGCTTGCGCAACAAGGAGGAAACGTGACTCTCGACGGTGCGAACGGAGATGAACAGTCGGGCGCCGATCTCGGCGTTCGTCAGATGCTCCCCAAGCGCGGCCAGCACCTCAGCCTCGCGGGCAGACACCCCCACCTCTGCCGGCACCCACCGATTCGCCACCCACAAACTATGCATCGTCATCCGGGTACCCCCATCGTCCAGCGCGACGGCGAGGCGATGTAAGCCTGCCGACCATTACCGGGTTGGTGTGCCGCGGTCGCTGACCATGGAAGCCGCCACCCACCGCTCGGTGGCATCAGCGCTGTCCAGCGCCGAGACCGGCCGTCACCGACACCGACGCGGACGGCCCAGCGTCCGCCGGCGCAGCGACGACCAGACCGACACTCGACGCGGCCGACGCGGCCAAACCGAGCCGATGCGTGCTGAACACACGTCGACATTTGTGTCTCCTCTCCCGCTTGCGATCGAACCGGCCGACTCTTCGGCTACCACGGCAACCACCCGTCCCCGGTTCACGAAGCGGGGACCGGAGTCGGCATCTATGGCGCCTATCACCCACCGAGACTCGCGCCTAACCAGCGACTCCGGTCGACGGTGTGGTCGCGACTGCCGGTCTCATCTGCTGCCGGTCAGGAACCGGTCGATCTCGGTCAGGAAGTGTTTCCAGGCGGGATCGCGTTCAGGCAGCAGGTGGTTGCTGCTGTCGAGTGGGACCAGACGGCTGTTCGGGATTAGTGCGGCCAGCAGCCTTGACTGTTCAAAGCGGTTGTCAGGCTCCCGGCGGGAGCACATGATCAGCGTTGGCACGGTGAGCTTGGGCGCCAGGCTCGTGATGTCGATGTTGGCGAATGTGTCGACGAATCGCCATGCGTTCTCCGGGGATGTCGAGCGCCGCTGAAGCTCGTCGAAACTGCGCCACTGCTCTTGGGTGGCGTCGGGCAGGAAGCGGGATACGAAGATCTGCCGGTACATCGGGTCGGGACGGCCCCAGCCCAGGCGGACGATCTCGATGTGGGCTTCGGCGAGTTCGAGTTGGTCGGATGTGCTGGCGCGTTTGCGCCGTCCTTGGGCGAATGAGCCGAGCAGCACCAGGTGACTGACGCGTTGCGGGTGGCGCACCGCGTAGGCGATAGCGACGGGTCCGCCCTGGGAGATGCCGAGCAGCGGGAACCGGTCCAGCCCGGCGGCGTCGACGACGGCCTCCAGGTCGTCCACCCAGTCATCGAATGAGAACCGTCCGATGTCCCAGTCGGACAGCCCGCAACCTCGCTCGTCATACCGGATGAGGTGGAACCGGCTCGACAACTCGGCCAGCCAATGCCGCCACACCGGGCTTTCCCAGTCGTAGGCGAGGTGGCTGAGCCAGTTCGCGGCCTTCACCAGCGGCGGTCCTGCGCCGCTGGTCGCGTAGGCAAGGCGGGTGCCGTCGCCTGCGGCGCAGAATCGGATCTCCTGCATGGGCGGGGCCGGGGAGACGCTAACGGCCGGATCGGCTTGGGCCGCCTCATCCAGCGGCGCGATGAACTGGTAGCCGCGTCCGTGGGCGGTGCGGATGAGGCGCTGGCTGCGTCCGTCGTCCCCGATCGCCTGACGTGCCGCCTTGACTCGGCTGGTGAGCGCCGAGTCGCTCACGAAGCGATTGCCCCAGACGGTGTCGAGCAACTCCTCTTTGGGCACGACCCGGTGCCGTTCCCTGATCAGCACGGCGAGGAGGTCGAACACCTGTGGCTCAACCGGACAGCGGCGCCCAGCCCGGCGCAGCTCGAACCGGTCGAGATCAAGTTCGCAGTCGCCGAACACGAAGATCAAGAAAGCTCCCTGCCACGGTAATCCTCGGGGTTCACCAGCGTCTCACCTGCGACGGCCGCGGCGCTGTCTCCAGGTGTTCTCCATTTTTCCTCCAAGGCTGGGGCCGGCCGAGCGCGCACATTGGTGCACGAGTCCGATTAGGTCCCCGCCGCTCGGCGGGCCCAGCGCACAGGAGAGGCCGTGATCAGCCTTCGAGCCGACCGCCGCGAAATTGCCGCGGGTGCCCGGGCGATGATGCCGTGGCTGGCCGGGGTTGTCCCCTTCGGGTTGGTGATCGGCGTCAGCGCCGCACAGGCTGATGTCCCCACGCTGGCCGGGTGGCTGACCGGCCCGCTGGTCTACTCCGGCAGTGCGCAGCTGGCGGCGATCGGGATGCTGAACGCCGGAGCGGCCCCCATGGTCGTGGTAGCCGCCGCATTGGTCATCAACGTCCGGCTCATCTTCTACTCCGCGACGATGGCCCGCCATTGGCGCGGCACACCGCGGTGGTGGCAGTTCCTGGCGGCCTATCTGCTCATCGATCCATCGTTCGCGGTCGGGCTCGACGGATACGAGCGGCTCGGCCGGGGCCGCGGGCACGCTCACTACCTCGGCGGGGCGGTTTTGCTCTGGGTGTCCTGGCTCGCTGCCATCGGCGCCGGCGCAACGGTAGGCGCCGGCTTGCCGGCGTGGCTTCACCTCGAGTTCGTGACGCCCCTGTTCCTCGTCGGTGAGGTGGCCCGCAAGCTTGCCAGTCCAGCGCTGCGCCGAGCGATCTTCGCCGCAGCGACCGTCGCGCTGCTGGCACTTTCGGCGCCGCTACAGCTCGGCATAGTGCTGGCAATCGCTGCGGGCATCACCGCCGGTCTCACCGCACAACGAAATGGGCCGACCCAGTCCACGCACCGGGTTCAGCCAGCCACGGAGGTACGGCGATGAATGCCTGGATCGTCATCCTGGCCGCAGGTTTGGGCAGCTACCTGTTCCGGCTCAGCATGATCGTGCTCGCCGGCCGGATCACGATGCCGGCATTCCTGGAACGAGCCTCGGTTCTCGTCGCCCCGGCGGCGTTCGCTGCCCTGGCTGCCGCCGGTGTCGCGACAGCCTGCCGGGGCCTGGGGGCCACGCAGGCCGCAGCGCCGCTGGCCGCGGTCGCCATAGCCGTCATTGCCGTCTTGCGCACCGGCTCGCCGCGTGCCGCAATCCTGGCGGGCATGCCGACCCTGTGGATCACGACTGCCCTGCTGCCGAGCTGAAGCACCTGCAATCGATTTGGACGGGAGCGACCCCACCATGCACGTCTCGAACCGGAGCCGTCACGACGTTGTCGTCGTGGGGGCGCGAGTCGCCGGGGCATCCACCGCCATGCTGCTGGCTCGCCTCGGGCATGACGTGGTGGTCGTGGACCAGGCGTCATTTCCCAGCGACGCCGTGTCGACGCACTCGATCGCCCGTAGCGGCGTCGTCCAGCTCCGCCGCTGGGGGCTGCTCGGCCCGGTCCTGGCCAGCGGCGCTCCGGCCCTCAGGCAGGTCACCTTCCACGCCGGTGGTGCATCGGTGAGCCGCACGATCAAGCACAAGGCCGGTGTCGACCTCGTCGTGGCGCCCCGGCGGTACGTGCTGGACACGATCATCGCGGCCGCCGCGCGGCAGGCCGGCGCGGACGTGCGCACGGGCGTCACCGTGACCGGCGTGCAGCGCGACGGCGGCGGCCGGGTCGTGGGGATAAGCGGATATGACCGCGCCGGTGCTCCGGTTGATCTGCGCGGCCGCTACGTCATCGGCGCCGATGGCCTGCGGTCGCAGGTCGCCCGCTCGGCCAGAGCTGGGATCAGCCAGCGCCGCCTCCCGGGCGGCGCGGCCCAGTACGCGTACTACGCAGGCATTCCATGGGCCGGCATGGAGCTCTTCGTGGCCGAGCGGTCGTTCGCCGGGGTGTTCCCGACCCACGACGCGCGGGCGTGCATCTGGGTCTGCACTCCCTCCGCTGACGCCAAGGCGGCCCGCCGCAGGGCTTCCTCGCGCGAGGAGGCCTTTGGCGAACTGCTCGCGCGTTCCGCCCCCGAGCTGGTCGAGCGACTGCGCGACGCCCGCCGCACCTCGCCGGTGCAGGGCATGCTGCGCCAGCCCAACCAGGTGCGCCATGCGTTCGGCCCGGGCTGGGCGCTGGTCGGGGATGCCGGCTATCACCGCGACGCCGTCACCGCCCACGGCATCAGCGACGCGTTCCGCGACGCGGAGTTCCTGGCCGTCGCGCTGGACCAGGCGCTGAGCGGCGATGCCGAGGAGAGCACCGCGCTCGCGCGCTACCAGCAGCAGCGCGACCAGGCCCTACGAGACATCTTCGACATCACCTGCCGCCTGGCGGCCTATCCGGCGGCGCCGGCGTTCATCGAGTTGCAAAAGCAGCTGAGCGCCGCCATCGACAACGAGGCGGTGGCGCTGGCCACCCGGCCGGTCCCCGGCGAGTGCCACCGGGCCACCGCCTGACCCGCCACCGCCAGGGAAGGAGGCCACCGCGCGGAAACCACGAAGTCATCACCCCTCAACACAGCAGAACCAGGCAACCCACATCAAAAGGAGAAATAGCACAATGACCACCACCGAAATGGCCGCTGCGCAGGCAAGCGAGCCGACGCGCAATGGCGTGGACACCGCGACCCTGTTCGCCACCCTCGACGCCGTGAAGGGCGACCCTGAGATCGCGAAGTTCCGCTTCCGGGCCACCAACACCTGGGTGAGCGGGACCCACAACCGCTCGACCATCCACGGCTTCCACGGCGCCAAGCAGGAGATGACCCACCGCCAGCCGTTCACCTTCACCGCCGACCACCCGCCCGTGCTGGTCGGCGCGGACAACGGCCCGACACCGGCCGAGTACCTGCTGCACGCCCTGGCCGCCTGCCTCACCGCAGGTATCGCCACCATCGCCGCCGCCCGCGGCGTCACTCTCACCGAGGTCTCCTCGACCGTCGAGGGCGACATTGACCTGCTGGGTGTCCTCGGGCTGTCTGACCAGGTCCGCAACGGCTACCAGCAGATCAGGGTGGGCTTCAGACTGCGCGGCGACCACCCCGAGAAGCTCCGCTCGGTGGTGGAGCAGTCCCGCCGGCGGTCTACCGTGTTCGACGTCGTCACGAACGGTGCACCGGTGTCCATCGACGTCGACGCCGGCTGAGGGCCACCTCACCGCCTCCGGCCGGGCGGCCCCGTCCCGGCCCCGCAGCCGGCCGGGCGGGCAGCCCGCATCCCATGCAGCAGCTATCCGCCTCACCGAGACCGTCGCACCGGCGCTGGCCAGGCAGGTCTGGCCGCCAGCCGGTGCCTCACCGCAATAAACGACGGGCCTGCCGACATCACGCCCGACCGCCCAGCGCAGTGGCCAGTGTCCCTGGAACGGCAGGGAGGAGTTCGCCGCGGCGTTTTCAATGGCGCGACGGGTGGCGTCGACGACGATCCGCGGCGGAGCTAGATCGGTGTTGAGGTTTTCTAAGCGCAGGATGTCCGGGTCATCCTCGGCGTCGGCGGTATCGCCTATCTGGTCAACGCCGATGCCTGGGATGTGCAGTAGACGCGAGACAGGCATTCGAACCTCCTCGGCATGAGGCGACGAACGGGTCAACGCCGTGTTGTCGGTCGAGTGCGCCATCCTGTGTTCGCTGGGAGGCGGTCGTCTGGCGCTCAACGACGCCTTCGGCTGGTGGCGGCATCCGGGCATCGGGGCGCAACGGCTTCATGGCAGCGGACGGTGATTGACGTAGCCGGTGAGCCGAGCCTCTGCGGGATCCGCTCGGTCGTTGAGAGCTTCGGGATCGGCGGGATAGCCGTCGGCGCAGTGGGCTGTATCGGGCGCGCGGCGTAGACCTTGGTGATGCGGCGGCATTCGCTTAGCACCTACCGGGTGCCCCCAGCACGGCGAGCGTTGACCGACACGGCTTCGGCGCTCTCTAACCAGCCCTTCTCGCGAGCAGCGTTGCATTAGCGTTCAGCGTCGCGGCGCTGTTGGTCATCGCTTTCGCCTGCTTCGCGACTACGTCGATCGGAACGCCGCAATCCGTCGCGTGTCCAAACGGGGCCGCGGCTTGCCGCACTTGTTGGTCTGCTCGACGCCGCGGCCCATGCGCTAGCGGAGCCACGCGATCGCTGCTACGCGACGGAGGCTTCCGGGGGTCCACCTTCAGGCGGATCTTGGCTGCCGAGGCTTTGTCTAGCCGGAGTTCGGTAACTTGCGCATGGCTCCGGCACGCAGTCGCACTGCGCCGCAATGACTGTTTGCACGCGGGTATCGCTGGCCGCGACGCGAAGCAAGGCGCCGAGTTATTCATCTGCGCCGGGCGCCGCTGGCCGATGTGGCGTACAGATCGACGGCTACCGCGCATGACATGCGGCATGATCGATGCGCGCGATCATGTGTGTGTGACCGGACTGGCCGGTGAGCCCGCGGGACCCGCGACCGCGAGTAGGTCGTCCGTCCGTGTCGCTGTTGCATACGGCTGCAGCTCGTCGATTGGTATCCGGTTACGCGGCCGGTTCCAGTCTCGAGGAAACGACGGGTCAACGGCTTGCGATGTCACGTTTCGGCTTGCGTCTTGTGCGTCGTAACGTCGCGTCTGACTCAGCGAGTCGGATGGGTCTTGATGATTGGCACGATCGCGTCGACCAGGTGCTGCACCTCGTCGGCTCCGACGGCTGGTGTGCGGTGGGTCTCGTCGACGTAGGAGGACACGACGATGACCAGATGCAGTGACGGCACGACCTCGACCAGCTGCCCACCGAACCCCCACGCGTAGTAGGCGGGGACACCGGTGGTGGGTTCCACCCACCAGAAGTAGCCGTAGTTTGTCGGATTGAACGCGGAGCCGGGGGCCGAGCCGCCGAAATCGGGGAACGCCTTGCCGGCCTGCGCGGTGGTGGCTTGGCGCACCCAGGCTGCCGGCACGACCTGCCGGCCGTTCCACTGTCCGTCCTGCAGGAACAGCTGGCCGAAGGTGGCCATGTCCCGGGGCCGTAGCTTGATCAACGCTTCGGTCAGTGTGGAAACGCTGCGGGTCGATCGGCCACGCGAACTGAGCCTTCTCATAGGCGGGGGGAACGGCCTGGTGGGTCGAAGTGGGGCTCGGCGCTGGGCCGGGTCACGATACCAAGCGGATCGAACAGCTTGGCCCGGGCGTAGGCCAACACCGATTGGCCGGTCGCCTGCACCAGGATCGGCGCCAGCAGGTGCGCGCCGTGGTCGGAGTAGTGCCACTCGTGGCCCGGGGCGTAGTCCTGATGCGCCAGGATGTAGCGCACCCAGTCCGGCGACGTCACCATTTTGTCGTCGGAAAGGTCGAAGGTATCGGTGAAGCCCGCCGTGTGGGTGAGCAGCTGCCGCAGCGTGACCCGGGCGACGCTCGGTTTCATCTCCGCGGCGTAGCGCGGAAGCATCTGGGCCAGCCGTTCGTCCAGCCGCACCGGCCCTCGCTGATCGCGATCCCCACCAACGTCGAGGTCACACTCTTGGTCACCGAGAAGATCGATCGCGATTCGGCCGCGGTGGATGAGTAGTAGCGCTCGAACCGGGGACGGCCGTTGACGTTGACGATGATGGCGCGGACGTTCCCGGTCGTGGTGTAGGAGTTCATGACGTCCGCGATCGCGGCCGGCAACGGGTCCGCCGCGGTGCTCGACTGAGACGGCACCGCAGTGCTCGACCGAGACGGCGTCGCGGTGGGTTGAGACTTCGAGCACGCCACCAATAGCGCGGCGCAGACCACCGCGGTCACGGCGAGCCGGCCGGCCCGAGTGTTGATCAAAAGCCGCCGCCGCGCCGAAGCTCGATGATACTCCGGTCGTGGCGCCTACGACGTCATAGCAGAGATCCTTGCCGCAGGCCTTGCACTGCAGGTAATCCTCGCCTTCCGGGTTCTAACGTCGCACCCATTTGTGGTGCAGGTTGAACCGGCAAAGCAGGCGCTTGCGCTGGGGATGCGGGGACAGACATGACGGCCTCCCTCGCAAGAGGGGTGGATCGTATCGCCGCACCTCACTCCCAATGGCCCAGTGGCAGGAAGCTGCCACGACTCATGTTCGGCACATAGCAAGGGCCAGAGCCCGTGGACGGGACGATCTACGGCATCCCCGTCACTCGTCGGCCGGGTGCCACTGGGCACGATTACGTCGGCGAATCGACTTCTCGTTGTGGTGCTTCTCCGGAGGGAATGATGATGAAGGAGAAGACGCTCGACACCGGCGACATCGAGCTCAACTATGCGGAGAACGACAACCGGGGCATGTCACGGACATATCATGTGTTCGCTCCCGATCTGCGTGGTCACGGCAAGTCGGGCCACTCCGGCTTCGGTTATTCCCTCGAAGCCTATGTTGACGATGTCGTTCACCTCATGAACCAACGAGTTCGGGAACCCGCCGTCATCATCGGGGCGGCCCTTGGCGGACTGGCCGCCATCGGTGTGGCAGCCGATCCTGCAATGACCAGCGGAGTGGTCCTGCTTGACTCGCCTCTGGTCATGCGGGACCGCCCGTTCGATGCGATCTCCTACTCCGTCGTCCCTGCCGTGATCAGCATGATGTACCAGGCCCGCACAACCAACGAAGCGCCCGCGGACAGAGCGCGCCGGATTCAACAGTTGATTCCCGAAGCGCCCGACGACGACGCACTGGCGTTGGCCCAAAGCGTCCTAGCGATGGACCCCGTGGCGATCGAATACTTCATGGACGGTCGTCTGCTTGACGGATTCGACCTTGATGACGCCCTCCGACGCATCCGTTGTCCCGCTCTGCTTCTCTACAGCGAAGCCGCACTCGGTGGGTTGGTCCGCGAAACCGATATGGAACTGTTCACGTCTCTGGTCGAGGGCTGGCACGGCAATACAGCTGACGGGCGCTGGTCACATTCTGCCGGAAACAACCGTGCTGAACCACATTTCGGTATTCCTTACACCCGATGCGGAATCCCCCCAGGGAGGCGGCTAATAACGATCCATCTGTGTTCGTATTGAGGGCGGGTCTGGCGCAGCGGGCGCGGATCGTGCTGCTGGCCGCGGACGGGGTGTCCAACACCGAGATCGCCGAGCGGGTCGGGGTGTCGCGGCAGACGGTGGTGTCGTGGCGGGCCCGGTATGCGCGCAGCGGGATCGCCGGGCTGGGCGACGAGGCGCGCCCGGGCCGGCCGCGCACGATCGATCACGACCGGATCATCACCGAGACGCTGAAGCCGCCGCCCAGCAGGCTCGGCGTCACGCACTGGTCGTCTCGGTTGCTCGCCTCGCGGCTCGGAGTGGACGCGACCACGATCGCGCGGGCGTGGCGGGCCTACGGGGTGGCGCCGTGGCGGTCGGAGACGTTCAAGTTCTCCACGGACCCGCAGCTGGTCGCGAAGGTGACCGACGTCGTCGGGCTGTATCTGGCTCCGCCGGAGAACGCGATCGTGCTGTGTGTGGACGAGAAGTCCCAGATCCAGGCACTGGACCGGACCGCGCCGATCCTGCCGATGCAGCCCGGCCTCGCGGAACGGCGCTCCCACGACTACGTCCGCCACGGTACGACCACGCTGTTCGCGGCGTTGGAGATCGCGACCGGGAAAGTGACCGCGGCCTGCCAGCCGCGGCACCGGCATCAGGAGTTCCTGCGCTTCCTCAAGCAGGTCGCGAGGACCTACCCCGACCGCGAGTTGCACCTGGTGATGGACAACTACGCCGCGCACAAGCGGGTCGAGGTCCGCGACTGGCTCGCCGCGAACCCAGCGAGTCAGGGTGCACTTCACTCCGACCTCCGGGTCCTGGCTGAACCTCGTCGAGGTGTGGTTCGGCATCATCGAACGCCAGGCCATCCGCCGCGGCACCTTCCGCTCCGTCAAGGATCTCAACGCCAAGATCCGTGCGTTCATCGACAACTGGAACGACGAACGCGCCCACCCCTTCGCCTGGACCAAGACCGCCGACGAAATCCTCAACGAAAGCCAACCGTCCAACGACTTCGAACTCAGACCAC
>CAVYPB010000013.1:0-158148 GCA_963770305.1 uncultured Actinomycetota bacterium | reverse complement strand
CAGCACTCGTTCCGATCGTTCATGGCCGACGAAGCGAAAGGCAAGCAGCTGCTCGACGCGGCGGGCCTGGACGGTTATCAGCTCCCGGTCGTCATCACCGAGCAGGGCGAGACACTCGTCGAGCCGACGGACACCGAGCTGGCCTCGATGCTGGGCCTTTCGACAAACCCGTCGATGGAGATGTACGAACTCGCCGTCATCGGCGGCGGACCTGCCGGCCTCGCGGCCGCGGTGTACGGCGCCTCGGAGGGCCTGAAAACCGTGCTGATCGAGGAGACGACCACGGGCGGCCAGGCCGGCCGCAGCTCCAGGATCGAGAACTACCTCGGCTTTCCCACCGGCGTCTCTGGCGCCGAGCTGACTACGTCGGCGCGCCGCCAGGCCGAGCGCTTCGGTGCCGAGGTCATCACCACCCGTAAGGCGGTCAGGCTGCAGGCCGGGGACAGCGGCACCGCGCGAACGATCGATTTCGAGGACGGCGGCAGCGTCAGCGCACAGGCGGTCATCCTCGCCACCGGCGTCGAGTACCGGCAGTTGCAGGTCACCGGGTGCTGGGACGACCCGGACAACGCCGCATGCAACTACGTGGGTCGCGGCGTCTTTTACGGCGCGTCCGTCTCCGACTCCTCTGAGTGCGAAGGTGAGGACGTCTACATCGTTGGCGGCGCGAACTCGGCGGGGCAGGCGGCGATGTTCATGTCGCGCACGGCGAAATCGGTGACGATGCTCGTGCGCGGCCCGTCGCTGGAGACGTCGATGTCGTACTACCTGATCCAGCAGATCGAGAAGAACGACAACATCACCGTCCGCACCTGTACCGAAGTGGTCGACACGCTCGGCGAGGACGACCACCTCACCGGCCTCGTGTTGCTCGACAGGCAGTCCGGCGAGAAGGGGACCGTGACGGCCGACCGGCTGTGCTGCTTCATCGGCGCCGAGCCGCGCACCGAATGGCTGGACGTGATTGCCAAGGACGACCACGGATTCATCCTGTCCGGCCCCGACCTGCGCGACGTGGCGGGCTGGAACCTGGACCGTCCGCCGCACCACTTGGAAACAAGTGTGCCCGGTGTGTTTGTTGCAGGGGATGTGCGTGCAGAGTCCGCCAAACGGGTGGCCGCCGCCGTCGGCGAAGGATCGATGGCGGTCATGTTGGTGCACCGGTATTTGGCCGAGGCCTAGGAGCGGATGATGGGCGATTCAAACGAATGTCTGCCTGACGAATTGCGGACGCTGTTCCTGTTCGAGGCGCTGTCCGACGCGCAGTTGCAGATGCTGTGCGACAACGGGCACATCCAGAGCTTCGAACCGGGGCCTGTGTGCATCGAGGGCGACCCTGCGACCTGCTTCTACGTCATGCTCGACGGCGAGGTGGTCATGTCGAGGCGCTCGGGTGGCGCGGACATCGAGACCGGCCGGACCTCCCAGCGCGGCGTGTACTGCGGAGCGTGGTCGGCCTACGTACCAGGCGAGAACCACCGTTACGAAGCGTCGGTGCGGGTGACCAAGCCGTCACGGTTCTTTGTGCTCGACGCCGAGGCATTCGCCACCTTCATGAAGACACAGTTCCCCATGGCCGTGCACCTTCTCGAAGGACACATGGTCGGTGGACTGCGGCAGCGCCAGATCATCGGCCAGCGCGAGAAGCTGCTGGCACTCGGCCAGTTGTCGGCCGGGCTCACCCACCAGCTGAACAACCCGGCCGCGGCGACGGCACGCGCCGTCGCAGACCTGCGCGAGAAGGTCGCTGGTATGCGACACAAGCTGGCGATGCTTGCCGACGGCAAATTCAGCCCCGAGGCGCTACGCGTGCTGGTCAGCATCCAGGACGAAGTCGCCGAACAGGTCGCGAAGTCCAAGTCGGTCGAACTGAACGCGCTCGAAACGTCCGATCGCGAGGATCAGATCGGCGACTGGCTCGAGGACCGCAACATCGTCGGCGCATGGGAATACGCACCGACGTTCGTCGACGCCGGACTGGACATCGACTGGCTCGAACGCGTTTCGGCCTCCGTCGATGAGGTCGACGCGACGGCGTCGCTGCAGGGCGCCATCGGTTGGCTTCGCTACACCATCGAGACCGAGCTGCTGATGAACCAGATCGCCGAGGCGAGTAGGCGAATTTCCGCGCTACTGGCCGGGGCCAAGCAGTACTCACAGATGGACCGCGCGGAGTATCAGAGCGCCGATGTCCACGACCTGCTGAAGAGCACGATCATGATGTTCGGCGACAAGGTCGGCAAGGACGGCACGGTCAAGCTGGTCAAGGACACCGACCACACGCTGCCTGAATTGCTTTGCTACCCAGGTGATCTCAACCAGGTATGGACGAACATCATCGACAACGCCATTCAGGCGATGGATGGACACGGCACGCTGACGCTGCGCACGATGCGCGAGAACGAAGAGATGATTCGCGTCGAGATCTGCGACGACGGTCCCGGCATTCCCGCGGACATCGTCGGGAACGTCTTCAACCCGTTCTTCACCACCAAGCCGTTCGGCGAGGGCACCGGCCTCGGCCTGGACCTGGCGCGCCGGATCGTCGTTGAGAAGCACCACGGCGATCTGCGGGTGCAGTCCAAGCCGGGGCACACCAAGTTCGTCGTCCTGCTGCCACTCGTGGCGCCCGCGCCCGAATTGCCAACACCGATCGAACTTCCTGCCACAGCGGAATAGCCGCCGCCAGTCCACGGGTTGGAGCACACATGACGAAACCCAATCTCGGCAAGTTCGGCGTGTTCGGCCACCATGATCTGTTTCGGCAGGTGTCCCCTGAGCAGCTTCAGGAAATCGAGTCCCTTGGCTACGGCGCCATTTGGGCGGGCGGTTCGCCGGCCGCGGACCTGTCGTGGGTGGACCCCATCCTCGCTGCGACGACGACGTTGCAGCTGGCCACCGGAATCGTCAACATATGGACCGCCGATGCCGGACCCGTCTCCGAGTCCTTCCACCGGATCGACAAGGCCTACCCGGGACGCTTCCTGTTGGGCATCGGCGTCGGCCACCCCGAGGCGGGTCACGAATACAAGAAGCCATACGACGCGCTGACGGAGTACCTGGACGCACTGGACCAACACGGCGTGCCGAAGGATCGCCGTGTTGTCGCCGCGCTGGGCCCGCAGGTGCTCAAGCTGTCCGCCCGCCGCAGCGCAGGCGCGCATCCGTATCTGACGACGCCCGAACACACTGCAGCGGCCCGCGAGCTCATTGGTCCCGACGCGTTCATCGCACCCGAGCACAAGGCGGTGCTGACCACCGACGCGGAGAAGGCACGCGCGGTCGGCCGCAAG
Organism: uncultured Actinomycetota bacterium; assembly: GCA_963770305.1. Classification (GTDB taxonomy): domain Bacteria; phylum Actinomycetota; class Actinomycetes; order Mycobacteriales; family Mycobacteriaceae; genus Mycobacterium. Next base: position 154,855 of record CAVYPB010000013.1, on the reverse strand, counting down.
GCGCTCGAGATCTACCTCAACCTGACCAACTACCTCAACAGCTGGAAACGCCTGGGCTTCACGGACGAAGACGTCGCCAAGCCGGGCAGCGACCGCCTGGTTGACGCGGTCGTCGCCTACGGCACGACGGACGCCATCGCTGCGCGGCTGAAGGAACACCTGGCGGCAGGCGCCGACCACGTGCCGGTGCAGGTGCTCACCTCACCTGACAAGCTGGTGCCTGCACTTGCCGAACTCGCCGGGCCACTCGGCCTGCAGTGAGCTTTTCGATCCCAGGGGGACTCCCATGACCGACGCTGTTTCGCTCAAGCCTGGGCTCGGCCGCTACGGCGTCTGGACGTTTGGGGCGGTCAAGCCCGAGCAGGCCGTCGACATCGAGAAGCTGGGCTACGGCGCGGTGTGGATCGGCGGGTCACCCGCAGGCGACCTGAACTACGTCGAGCCGATCCTCGAACGCACCGACACGCTTCAGGTGGCCACCGGCATCGTCAACGTCTGGACGGCGCCGGCCAAGCAGGTCGCCGAGGCCTATCACCGAATCGAGGACGCCTACCCCGGCCGGTTCCTGCTCGGCATCGGCATCGGGCATCCCGAACACACCGACGAGTACCGCAAGCCGTACGACGTGCTGGTGGAGTACCTGGACGTGCTCGATGAAGAGTGCGTGCCGACCAGCCGCCGGGTCGTCGCGGCGCTGGGGCCGAAGGTGCTCAAACTGTCGGCGAAGCGCAGCGCGGGCGCGCACCCGTACCTGACGACACCGGAACACACGGCCCAAGCGCGCGAGGTGATCGGCAACTCGGTGTTCCTGGCGCCCGAGCACAAGGTGGTGCTGTCGACGAATGCCGACGAGGCGCGTGCGATCGGCCGCGAGACCGTCGACTTCTACCTGAACCTGTCTAATTACCTGAACAACTGGAAGCGGCTTGGCTTTACGGATCAGGACATCGCCAAACCGGGCAGCGACAAGCTGATCGACGCGGTCGTCGCACACGGTACGGCCGACGACATCGCCAAGCGGCTTGGCGAGCATCTGGATGCCGGCGCCGATCACGTGGCGATTCAGGTGCTCGGCGGCTGGGACAAGCTGATCCCGACGCTGACCGAGCTGGCCGGGCCGCTGGGACTCAAGGGGTGATACCCGCGGCGCGGGCGCCTGAGCTGATCTCTGCTGGGCGACTGTCTTACGGCCGTGGACTTAGTGGTTCTTTGAGGTACCACGGGTTGGCCCGCGCCCAGTCGATGGTGCGGCGGATCCCTTCTTCGACGTCGACCTCGAGGCGCCATCCCAGCTCCCGCTGCGCCTTGGTCGAGTCGGGGATACGGCGTGGGATGTCTTCATAACGATCGCCGTAGTGCACGGCAGTGTCGATGGGTTCGGCGCTGGCCACCGATTCGACACCCGCGATCTTGATCACCAACGCAACAACGTCACCTATCGTCGTCTCGGTCATGCTCCCGATATTGAAGGCCTCACCAATCGCCGCGTCGTTGTCGGACGCAAGCAAGGTGCCGGCGACGGCGTCATCGACGTAGGTGAAGCAGCGCGATTGGTCGCCCGAGTCGTACAGCAACGGCCGGCGACCGTTGAGGATCCGGTGGATGCCCTGCGATATCACGAAGATCGGGTTCTGGCGCGGGCCGTATACATTGAAGTAGCGAACGACCGTCACCGGCAGTCCGTAAGTTGTGTGCATCGCGAAAACGAGATGCTCGGCCAATGCCTTGCTGGTGCTGTAACTCCACCGCGCGGTGCGGGTCGAACCGAGAACACGATCGTCGTCCTCGGCGAATGGTGGATTCGGGTTCTTCCCGAACACCTCAGACGTGCTGGCGAACAGCACGCGAGTTCCGTGCCGGCTGACTCAGTTCGAGGACGTTACGAGTGCCGGTCACGTTCACGTCGAGGACCCGAAGCGGGTCTTCGACATAGTTCTTGATGCCGACCACCGCCGACAAGTGGAAGACCTTGTCGACGTTAGGCGTGAGGGCTGCCTCGAGAGCGGATCAGATCGGTGACATCACCCTGCACGAACCGGAAATTTGCGTGCGCGTCGAAGTCAATACTGCTATCGCGGGTGTTCTTTGCTAGGTCAAAGACCGTGACGGAGTCTCCCCGGTCCAGCAACGCCGAGACCAAGTGTGACCCGATGAAGCCGTAGCCCCCCGTTACGACGACATTGGACATACTCGCTCTTCCGTTCCCACATATCGGTTCACGCCTTCTATCGGCCGATGCCTTTGTAGACCAAGCCGGCCGCACGCACTTCAGCAGGGTCGAAACTGTTTCGTCCATCGAGGAACACGCAATCGGATGCCGCCAGTTCGGCGAGCCGAACCAGAGGGATCTGGTGGAACTGTCTGTGGCCCGTGAGGAACACCAGGGCGTCCGCATTCTTGACCGCCGACTCGATGTCCGGGGTCAGGGGGATCTTCGTCACCGTGCGGGCTTCCTCGTCCGTCACCCAGGGGTCGTGGACCGACAGGTCGCAGCCGGACTCCTCGAGCAACCCGACCGATGTACTTGGTCGGCGTGAGGCGGCAGTCGCCGGTGTTGTTCTTGAAGGCGATCCCCAGCACCGCAACCCTGCTGGTCTCGATTGCCTTGCCCTGATCGGCGAGTAGCTGCTTGAGCGAGCTCGTAGGTGTAGGCGGGCATCGTGTCGTTGACGGTCCTCGACGTCCGCGGCGTTGCCAGATCCAACCCGAGGGACTCGTCCCAGATGGTTGACGAACCACGGATCCTTCGTCAGGCAGTAGCCGCCGACGCCCATACTCGGCATCAAGATGTTGACGTTGTGGTTGACCTTCGGCATCGTGTTGGCCGCGTCGATCACCTGGAGCACGTCCATTCCGAGCCCGTCGCACACCTTGGCCAGCTCGTTCGCCAGCGCGATGTTGAGGTCGATCCAGAGGTTGTCCGCCAGCTTGACCATCTCGGCGGTCCGCGGATCGTCGACGACAACGGACTCCACTCCCAGGGTGTGTCGCCACAGCGTGGAGCACGCGCGGGCGCTGCGCTCGTCGACGGCACCGACCACGACCGGGATCGACGTCAGATCGCGGATGGCTCGGCCTTCGGCGAGGCGCTCAGGGCAGAAGGCCAGGCCGAAGTCGACCCCGGCGCGCAGTCCTGAGATCTCTTCGAGAATCGGCTGAACGAGCGTTCTCGCGTGGTGTCCGGCGGCACGGTGCTCTTCAGCGATGACGAGGTGGCCGGGGTGCAGGTCGCTTTCCGACGGCACGGGCCGCTGCCTCGATGTCGTCGACGATCGGCTCGTAGTCCGGGCCGAGCGGCGTGCCGACCGTGACGATGACAAAATCGTTGTCGGCGATGGCGTCGAAGTCGGTCGTGGCGCGAAGCCGGCCGACTCGCACGTTGTGGGACACGAGCTCGTCAAGTCCGGGCTCACGCACACTGGTGGCATGCCCCGGTTGATCTCGTCGACGACGTGCTGGCGCACATCGATCCCCGTGACCGGCCAACCACGATCGGCGAGCACGGCACCGATCACCGTGCCGATGTAGCCGAAGCCGACAACGGCGATACCCGAGCGCTTGCCACGCACCAGCTGGTCGATCTCCGCGTCGCTACGTCCGAACACCCCTTCAGGCATTGGTCGCCACCGCCTCCCAGATTGTCCGATTCCTAGTTGCGACACTGGTAAGACTGCCACATCTCGCAGCGACAGCAAACACAAACGTAAAAGACGAGCAAATACTGACCGGATAGCCACTGGTGAACTCTTAGGAAACCGTGCTTGCCCGGGGTCGTCCTGGCAGGGGGACCGGCAGCGACTCGGTCGCGCCGGTTATTCGATGCCAACATCTTCTCCGGACCACGAAAGGTCGACATCCCATACAGCAACCATGCGGTGCAAAGCGCCCTAGTTCTACGAGAACGACTGCTGCCGCGGGAAGATATCGTGGCGGCTTGGGTACCTGTCCGAGCCACGCTCCGTCGCGGGTATCTCATCGAGTCGCGCTACGGTGGCAATCCGCTGGCGTGCTGAACGCCCGCCAGATCTAGGAGGCCAGGTGCAAGTCACGCCATTGGCGATCTCCGGAGCGTGGCTCTTCGAGCCTTCAATGCACGAAGACGACCGTGGCGTCTTCCTCGAGTGGTTAAGACGGGATCTGCTCGAGCAGCACGTCGGTCATCGTCTCGACCTTCACCAAGCCAACTGGTCGACCTCAAGAGCAGGTGCCGTGCGTGGCGTGCACTTCGCCGAGATACCCCCGGGCCAGGCGAAGTACATCGTGTGTGTACGGGGCGCAATCGTGGACGTCGTAGTGGATGTCCGGATCGGTTCACCGACATACGGTCAGTGGGACTCGGTCCTGCTCGACGACCAGAACAAGCGGGCGGCATACATCGCTGAAGGCCTTGGGCACGGCTTCATGGCGATGGTCGAGGACACCAGCGTTGTCTACTTGTGCTCCGCGCCCTATGCGCCCGGTCGCGAGCACGGTATCCATCCGCTCGATCCCGCGCTTGACATCGCCTGGCCAGAGACCGACCCAGCCGGCCAGCCGCTCACGCCGCTGCTCTCTCCGAAGGACACCGTGCTGCCAACGCTGGCGGAGGCTGCCGAGCTGGGAGTGCTGCCGACTTTCGAGCGGGCAACCAATTTCTACGCCGAGCTGGACCGAAACTGAGCCAAGACTGTCGGCGCAGCGTCCCGAAGCGCTTCCCGCCAGGGTCGGACGGGCTCGAGCCCGGCTCGCTCATACGCGGAATGGCCAAGGACCGAGTAGGCCGGTCGCGGCGCAGGCCGGGCGAACGACGCGCTGTCCGTGGCCCGAACTCGCGCCGTATCCAGACCCAGCTCGTCGAACACGGCACGAGCCAACCCGCACCAAGTCGTCTGACCGGTGCTGGTGGCGTGGTAGACACCTGCCGGAGCGTCGGCGTCGATGAGGGCGATCAGTTTTTCTGCAACATCGACCGTCCACGTGGGTTGCCCGAGCTGGTCGTCGACGACGTCGAGTGTGGGTCGATCCTGAGCCAGCCGGGCCATCGTCGTGACGAAGTTCGCCCCGTGTGAGCCATACAGCCAGGCAGTGCGGACGACGAACCCTGACTCTGGAAGGATGCTCCGGACGGCGACCTCCCCGACGCGCTTACTGCGTCCGTACGCGTTGACCGGATCGGTCGGCGCGTCTTCGTGGTACGGCTCGGTCGCGGTCCCGGGGAAAACGTAGTCGGTCGACACCTGGATCATCCGGGCCCCGGCCCGGCCACAGGCTTCGGCCAGGTACGTCGGTCCGGTGCCATTCACCAGCGTCGCCTCGACCTCGTGCTGCTCGGCATCATCCACTGCGGTCCATGCCGCAAGGTTGACGACGACGTCATGCGTACCGACGATCGCCTCGACGGCGCTGGGATCGGTGACGTCGAGGTCAGCATGGGCGCAAGCGGTCACGGTCTCGCGTCGGTCACGAAGCGCGCCAACCAGGTCGACTCCCAGCATGCCCGCCGCACCGGTCACCAGCCAGTCGGCCACCTCGCGCCTCTCTGTCGTCTTCCTGGTACCGAGGACGCCGTTGGCCTCCGTACCTTGGCCACACCCTAGAGGCATGTCAACTCGTGGATGACGCGACGACGTTTCGGGCGTCGACCGCAGTAGAGAAAACGCGCTCAACGAACACCTCGATGGGGGTGCAGACCATATGGTAATCAAGTCCTTAACACGCGGAAACGCAGCTGGCGGGCGCTGGCCGAACGGGGCACGCCGCTGGGGTTGACAGCGATTGGCCGAGCGCCTCGGTTACAGTTTCTGTCCATGCGGCTGCTGGTAACTGGCGGGGCGGGCTTCATCGGCGCCAACTTCGTCCACAGCGCGGTGCGTGAATACCCGCAAGATTCGGTGACTGTGCTGGACGCGCTCACCTACGCCGGGAATCGGGCGTCGCTCGATCCCGTCGCTGGCGACATCCGCCTGGTGGAAGGTGACGTCACCGACGGCAAGCTTGTCTCGCAGTTGGTGGCGGAGTGCGACGTCGTGGTGCATTTCGCTGCGGAGACCCACAATGACAATGCGCTCGAGAACCCCGAACCATTCCTGCGCTCGAACATCGTGGGCACCTTCACCATGCTCGAGGCGGTGCGCCAGCACGACGTCCGGTACCACCACATCTCCACCGACGAGGTCTACGGCGACCTGGAACTGGACGATCCAAGCCGATTCACCGAGACCACCCCCTACCACCCGTCGAGTCCGTACTCGTCGACCAAGGCCGCGGCCGACATGCTGGTGCGGGCTTGGGCGCGGTCTTACGGTGCGCGCGTGACGATCTCGAACTGTCCGAACAATTACGGCCCATATCAGCATGTGGAGAAGTTCATTCCGCGCCAGATTACCAACGTGCTGACAGGTCGGCGACCCAAGCTGTACGGCAGCGGCGCCAACGTGCGCGACTGGATACACGTCGACGACCACAACAGCGCGGTGCGACGCATCCTGGCCGACGGCGAGATCGGCCGCACGTATCTGATCGGCGCCGAAAACGAGCGCGACAACTTGTCCGTGCTGCGGACGATCCTGCGGATGATGGATCGCGACCCCGACGACTTCGACCACGTTACGGATCGCGCCGGCCACGATCTCCGCTACGCCATCGATCCAACCGTGATGTGCACCGAATTGGACTGGAAGCCCGAGCACACCGACTTCGAGGCGGGCCTGCGCGCGACGATCGATTGGTATAGCGACAACGAATCCTGGTGGGGGCCTTTGAAGAACGCCATAGAGGCCCATTACGAGCAACTTGGACTGACGTAGAGGTCGGTTCGCCGATTCGCCGAGTGTGCGCCCAGGGGCGGGAGTAGCGGGCGGCATGAATTGCGCCGCGAGCGAACACTCGATGTGTCTTCGCCCGCCGAACGAGGACCGCGTTCTTGGTGCCCCTTGCCAACGCCATCACAATTTACTAGGATGTCCTAGTATTCAGCCATTCAGGCGAGGGGCAAGCAATGACCACACAGATTTCCCATTTCATCAACGGCAAGCGCACAGCCGGACAGTCCAAGCGCACCGCGGACGTGATGAACCCCAACACCGGGCAGGTCCAGGCCAAGGCGCCGATGGCATCGGCGGCCGACGTCGACGCCGCGGTTGCCGGCGCGGTCGAGGCCCAGAAGGAGTGGGCCGCCTTCAACCCGCAGCGCCGGGCCCGCGTGCTGATGCGCTTCATCGACCTGGTCAACCAGAACGCCGACGAGTTGGCCGACCTGCTGTCGCTCGAGCACGGCAAGACGCACGCCGACTCCCTCGGCGACATCCAGCGCGGCATCGAGGTCATCGAGTTCGCCGTTGGCATCCCGCACCTGCTCAAGGGCGAGTACACCGAGGGCGCAGGCACCGGCATCGACGTGTACTCCCTGCGCCAGCCACTCGGTGTCGTCGCCGGTATCACGCCGTTCAACTTCCCGGCGATGATCCCGTTGTGGAAGGCCGGGCCCGCGTTGGCGTGCGGCAACGCGTTCATCCTCAAGCCCAGCGAGCGTGACCCGTCGGTCCCGGTCCGGCTGGCCGAACTGTTCCTCGAGGCTGGCCTGCCGCCCGGCGTGTTCCAGGTGGTGCACGGCGACAAGGAAGCCGTCGACGCCATCCTCGAGCACCCGGAGATCCAGGCCGTCGGCTTCGTCGGCAGCTCCGACATCGCGCAGTACATTTACTCGACCGCGGCCGCGCACGGCAAGCGCGCACAGTGCTTCGGCGGCGCCAAGAACCACATGATCGTGATGCCCGACGCCGACCTCGACCAGGCCGTCGACGCGCTGATCGGCGCGGGCTACGGCAGCGCCGGTGAACGCTGCATGGCGATCAGCGTCGCAGTCCCGGTCGGCGAGCAGACTGCAGAACGGTTGCGCGCCAGGCTGGTTGAACGAGTCAACAATCTTCGGGTCGGCCACAGCCTCGACCCGAAGGCCGACTACGGGCCTCTGGTGACCGAGGCCGCGCTCACGCGGGTACGCGACTACATCGACCAGGGTGTCGAGGCCGGCGCCGAAGCCGTCGTCGACGGCCGCGAACGCACCAGCGACGACCTGCAGTTCGGCGACGCGAACCTGGAGGGCGGGTACTTCATCGGCCCGACCCTGTTCGACCACGTCACCCCCGACATGTCGATCTACACCGACGAGATCTTCGGGCCGGTGCTGTGCATAGTTCGTGCGACGAATTACGAAGAAGCGCTGGCGCTTCCTTCTCAGCACGAATACGGCAACGGCGTAGCGATTTTCACCCGCGACGGTGACACCGCACGCGACTTCGTGTCCCGGGTCCAGGTCGGCATGGTCGGCGTGAACGTGCCGATTCCGGTGCCGGTGGCCTACCACACCTTCGGTGGCTGGAAGCGGTCCGGCTTCGGCGACCTCAACCAGCATGGCCCGGCGTCGATCATCTTCTACACCAAGGTCAAGACGGTGACGCAGCGCTGGCCGGCGGGTAGCCACGGTGCCGAGTTCGTCATCCCGACAATGAAATAAATGGACTACTTCGGGCTGGACGACGACGAGCGCGTGATCGCCGAAACGGCGGCCGCGTTCGCCGCGAAGCGCCTCGCGCCATATGCATTGGAATGGGATGCCGCCAAGCACTTTCCCACCGATGTGCTGCGCGAGGCGGCCGAGCTCGGCATGGCTGCCATCTACTGCAGGGAGGACGTCGGCGGCAGCGAACTGCGCCGGCTCGACGCCGTGCGCATCTTCGAACAGCTCGCTGCCGCAGATCCCACCATCGCGGCCTTCCTGTCCATCCACAACATGTGCGCGTGGATGGTCGACACGTTCGGAACCGACGAACAGCGCAAGTCGTGGGTGCCGCGGCTGGCGTCGATGGAGGCCATCGCCTCCTACTGCCTGACCGAGCCGGGTGCCGGATCAGATGCGGGCGCGTTGCGCACCAAGGCTGTTCGTGAGGGCGACGATTACGTCATCGACGGTGTCAAGCAGTTCATCTCTGGCGCCGGGGCGTCCGACGTATACGTCGTGATGGCCCGCACCGGCAGTGACGGCCCTCGCGGCATCTCGGCGTTCGTGATCGAAAAGGACACGCCGGGAATGAGTTTCGGCGCAGACGAGCTGAAGATGGGCTGGAATGCGCAGCCGACCGCACAGGTCGTCTTCGAAGGCGTTCGGGTCCCCGCCGACGCGATGCTCGGCGGCGCCGACGGCGAGGGCACCGGGTTCGGCATCGCGATGAATGGGCTCAACGGCGGCCGCATCAATATCGCGGCATGCTCACTCGGCGGCGCGCAGGCCGCCTACGACAAGGCCGCGAGCTACCTGGCCGATCGACAGGCGTTCGGTGGCTCGCTGCTCGATGAGCCCACCATCCGGTTCTCGCTGGCCGACATGGCCACGGCGCTGCAGGCGTCGCGGATCCTGTTGTGGCGCGCCGCAACGGCGCTCGACGACAACCACCCCGACAAGGTGGAGCTGTGCGCGATGGCCAAGCGCTACGTCACCGATGCGTGCTTCGACGTGGCCGACCAGGCTCTGCAGCTGCACGGCGGCTACGGCTACCTGCGCGAGTATGGGTTGGAGAAGATCGTTCGCGATCTGCGGGTGCATCGAATCCTCGAGGGAACCAACGAAATCATGCGCGTGGTCATCGGTCGGGCCGAGGCCGCCCGTGCCCGCGCATCCGCATAGGGAGATCAGATGACGATTCAGCGAGTAGCGAAGGCGGATCGCGCATGAGCACAGTCGCGTTCTTGGGGTTGGGCCACATGGGCGGCCCGATGGCGGCGAACCTCGTCGCGGCCGGGCACGTCGTGCGTGGTTTCGACCCGGTGGCCGCACTGAAGGCGGCCGCCGCCGATAAGGGCGCACAGGTCTTCGACAGCGGTGCCGAGGCGGTGGCCGGCGCCGACGTCGTGATGACCTCGCTGCCCAACGGCGACATCGTCAAGGCCTGCTATGCCGAGGCGCTGCCCGCCGCCAAACCCCGAACCCTGTTTATCGACACCTCAACAATTTCGGTCGACGACGCCAGGTCGATACATGCCCAGGCGACCGAGGGCGGGTTCGCCCAGCTCGACGCGCCGGTTTCCGGAGGGGTGAAGGGCGCGACCGCGGGCACGCTGGCCTTCATGGTCGGTGGTGAGGACGACGCGGTGGAGCGCGCTCGCTCAGTCTTGGAACCGTTGGCGGGCAAGATCATCCACTGCGGCGCATCCGGTACCGGGCAGGCCGCAAAGCTTTGCAACAACATGGTGCTGGCCGTGCAGCAGATCGCGGTCGGTGAGGCGTTCGTGCTGGCCGACAAGCTGGGGCTGTCCGCGCAGTCGTTGTTCGACGTTATCACTGGCGCGACCGGCAACTGCTGGGCGGTGCACACGAATTGCCCTGTGCCCGGACCGGTTCCGACATCACCTGCCAATAACGACTTCACGCCTGGTTTTGCGACCGCGTTGATGAACAAGGACATCGGCCTGGCGATGGACGCGGTCAGCTCGACCGGTTCGTCCGCTCCGCTGGGCAGCCACGCCGCCGAGATCTACGCGAAGTTCGCCGCCGACCATGCCGACAAGGACTTCAGCGCGGTGATCGAAATGATCCGCAAGGGCTAGGCTTTCACCTTAGCGTTGGGTTCTAGCGCCCAAGACGTCGCGGAACAGAGCCTGCCGCAGGTTGAGTTCTCGCGGGTCGCTGAACGCGTGGAAGCCCATCCTGTTCATCGCATATCCGAACCCGACACCGGTATCCGGATCGGCGAATCCGAAAGAGCCGCCGGCCCCGGGCCATCCAAAAGCCTTGTCCGACGAGCCGAATACAAATTTGGACAGCGGCTTGCCGAAACCCAGGGAATACGAAACGTCAACCTGCATCACCTTGTCACGCAGGCCCCCAGTGGGCGGCACGGCAGGACCCTCCAGCGCGTCGCGGACGTCCGAACTCAGGCCCAGCTGAGAATCGGCTGCAGCGGCGCTTCCGTAAAGTTTGGCGATCGACCGAGCAGTACCAGTGCCGTTCACTGCGGGCATCTCGAGGATTCGCAATTCGTCACGATTGAACACGTGAGCGCCACCTTTGACGCCCTTAGCGACCACCATGGATCGCGCGGCCAGGCTGAACGGATTGAACATAGCCGCCGCGAACAGTGGCGGCATCGTATTCAGATGCAAGACCAGCTCGCTCCGGGAAAACGCCGCCAACTGCGCGACACGGTTGCGGTCCACCGAGGCCGGCAGCCCTATGTAGAAGTCCAAGTCGAGCGGGCCTGCGATCTCCTCGGCGAAGTACCGGCCGAGCGTGCGTCCCTGCGGGTCCACATGGCGGATGAGTTCGGACTCGTACCAACCGAGGGTTATGCCGTGGTAGCCCTGCCTCGTGCCGGGTGGCCAGGCGGGGGCTTGCATTGCGATCTTCGCCGACAACCTTTCGGGGTCCGCGATGTCGGCAAGGGTCAACGGCGGCTTGATCGCGACCAGTCCAGCCTGGTGGCCAAGTAGCTGCCGCACGGTGACCACGCCCTTGCCTGCCTGGGCGAACTCCGGCCAGTAATCGGCCACCTTCGCGTCATAGTCGATCAACCCATGCGACGCCGCTACTGCTACCGCAAGCGAGGCAACGCCTTTCGTGGTGGAGAATACGTTGACCAGCGTGTCGCTCTCCCACGGCGCTTGAGTGATTCCGTTGCGGTAGCCACCCCAGAGGTCGACGACCTTGCGGCCATCACGGTAGACCGCGACCGCGGCACCGATTTCGTGACCGCTGCTCAGATTGCGGCGAAAAACGTCAGCAACTTTCCCGTAGCCCTCGTCGACGCCACCGCCGACGAGATCAGGAGAGATCTTGATTTGTTGAGCCATGTTCGCTCCATCCCCCAGGCGGCGCGGTCAGCGGTCTAGTTCCGCCTTCGCAGGAATGCTAGCTGCGCATCCGGCACCATCCATGGGAATGGGCAGTTCAGCGCGGTCATCGAATTGCTGCAGAAGGCGTAAGCCGCTACCTCGAATGGCTGGCGAAGAACTGCGCCGACGCCTCGGAGGCACCAGCGGGCCAAGCATGCCCACCGCCATCGACCTGGTTGAACACCACGTCCCCGCCGGCTTGCCGCCAACGCGCCACCATCTCTGGAGCGGAGACGATGACGCTGGGGCCACCCCGACCGACCATGGGGCCGCCGTTGAAAGGCACGACCGGATCAGCGGTGCCGTGCATTTCCAGCACCGCTACCGGCCTGGACGGAGTGCACCCCATGTTCACGCCAAGCGTCCCTGCCACCGGGGCGATGGCGGCGAAGACATCGGCGCGTTCGCATGCGAGCCGGTTGACCATGAATGCGCCCGCTGACATCCCGGTGGCGAACACGTGACCGGGATCGATGCCGAAGTCGGCGACCAGCTTGCCGACCAGTGAAGTGATGAACCCGACGTCGTCGATCCCCTGCCGGTCGGGCTGCGACGGACCGCGGCCGTCGGCCCAACTGAAGTCAATACCGTCGGGGTACGCCACGATGAACCCATGCGCGTCGGCGGCGGAATCGTAGTTCGTATCCCTCTCCTGATCCGCCCCGGTCGCGCCGGCGCCATGCAGGTTCACCACGAGACCGACCGGGTGGTCGATACCGGCGGGCACGTGCAGGCCGTAGGTGCGAACGAGGCCTCCGAAATCAAGCCGCTCCGGCTGGCCGGGAATGGCCCAAGCACGCCCGGCACCGACTCCGGTAAGGCACGCGACCACACAAAAGGCCGCCAGCGCCAGATGGCCACAACGTCGGACGGTCAGGGGCGCAGTTTTCATTGGCGCTATTGGACCGCGACTACGACGGGCGCGCTGAACTATTCCGAAACTTTCACCAATCGGTCGACGATCCGCAACGGTTAGGCCTGGACGCGGGCCCCAATTGCGCAGCCGACATCGGCGCGATTCGAGCTGCTAGGCGGCAGCCCGCTTGTGCGCGGCCCACCAGTGGGCGTGCAGGCGTTGACAATCAGCGATGAGCAGCGGGTCGCTGCCGCCAAAGTCAGGGCGTACCGAGACCGCGGCCGGGATATCGGGTGTGCCGTCGCCCGTGATGACGACGGTGGCCAGACCGGCGGAGGTGGCGGCCCGCAGACCTGACGCGGAACCCGTGACGGCAATCGCGTTCTCCGCAGGTATCCCGAGCTCCCACAGCGCGTTTTGGTGAGCCTCGCGATCAGGCATCGCCTTCTTCACGTCGTCAGCGGTCACGACCGTTTCGACCAGTCCATCGCCGACGAGTGCGCGTATCAGCGGCTCGGCCCAGCTGCGCGGGCCGTTTGTCACCACACCCACCCAGACGCCCGCGGCGAACGCGTCCATCACGAGGTCGACGAGACCGGGTCGAGGCGCCAGATCGGCGTCGCCGATCAGCTCATCGAACATCATGGTCTTGGTCGTGTAGATCTCATCGGCAAGTAGCTGGGTCAGCACATCGCTTTCCGTGGCGATACCGCGCTTGCGGAGCTCGGCCGACACCCGCTGCCGCTCGTCGCTCAGGGCCAAGAGCTGCCGGTAGCGGCCGACGGACCACTGGACGTCCAGGCCATGCGCGGCGAACGCGGCGTTGAACGCCAGCCGGTGGCCGTCGCATTCAATGTCAGTCAGGGCGTCGAGGTCGAAGATCACCGCGCGCAACGGATACACAACGCTTTGGGTCGGCGCGGTGGCGTCCCACCAGAACCGGCCTGCACGCCACGATTTCTCCTGCGTTGTAGGCATGCGGATAGGGTGGCCCACATCACAGGCATCGGTCCTCCCCCAATTGGGGGATCGGCCAGGCCAACTTCCCCTACCTCGCCAAATGCCAGCTCTAAGGTGGTGAAATGACGCCCAGCAGCCCTCCGGTGCGTCTTGTGCTGGTCGACGACCACGAGATGGTCATCGAAGGCCTCAAGGCCATGCTGGCCACGTTCTCAGACCGCGTTGAGGTGGTCGGCCAGGCCGTCGGCGCTGAGCGGGCGCACAGCGTCGTCGACGAGCTCGACCCCGACATCGTGCTGTGCGACGTGCGCATGCAGGGTGCCAGCGGCCTGGACCTGTGCCGTCAGCTACGCGACAGCGATCCGAAGCGCAAGGTCGTGATGCTGTCGGTCTACGACGACGAGCAATATCTGTTTCAGGCACTGCGCGTCGGCGCGTCGGGATACCTACTGAAGAGCATCAGCAGCGACGAGCTGGTCCGTCAGCTCGAGTTCGTGCACGGCGGCGAGACCGCGATCGACCCGGGCATGGCCGCCAGGGCGGTCGACACTGCAGCCCGAATGCAGCGCGACGAGTTCTGGCCGGGCGCCCGCCAAGGCCTGACACAGCGCGAAAGCGAAATCCTGTCGTTCGTCGTCAACGGGCTGTCCAACCGTGCCATCGCCACCAAGCTGGTGATCGGCGACGAGACCGTCAAGAGTCATCTGAGCTCGATCTACCGCAAGCTCGGAGTCAGTGACCGCACCGGCGCCGTCGCGACCGCCCTGCGAGAAGGCATCTACCAATGACACTCGGAGCGTGAGCGACAAATGAGACCCGGAGCCCGCCCGCCGAACGCGGTGCGCGACCTCGTCGACGCCGACCGCGAGCTCGCGCTGCTGCGCGAGCTGATCCAGGCCGCGTCGAAAGGGCCTGGCGTCGAACCACTCGCCGCCGCGGCCGCACGGATGATCACCGCCGCCACCGCCAGCGATGTGTGCTTCGTGCACGTGCTCGACGACACAGACCGGTCGCTGACGCTCGCCGGCGCGACACCTCCGTTCGACGCCGCGGTCGGCGAGATCCGGCTACCACTGGGGCAGGGCATCTCGGGGTGGGTTGCCAGCCACCGCGAGCCCGTCGTGATCAGCCACGACAAGGAGGCCGACCCGCGCTACATGCCGTTCGAGTCGCTGCGCGGTAAGGATTTCACGTCGATGGTGTCTGTGCCGATGGAGACCGATCCGGGCGGCCTGGTCGGCGTCCTCAACGTGCACACCGTCGATCGCCGTGAATTCACCGAGCGCGATGTCGAACTGCTGCTGGTGATCGGCCGGCTGATCGCGGGCGCGTTGCATCAAGCCCGGCTGCACCGGCAGTTGGTGGCCCGCGAACGCGCGCACGAGAATTTCGTCGAGCAGGTGATCGAGGCGCAGGAGATCGAGCGGCGCCGGCTGGCCGGCGACATCCACGATGGCATCTCGCAGCGGCTCGTCACGCTGTCGTACCGGCTCGACGCGGCAACCCGGGCCGTCGACGATCCGGAGATGATGGCCGAGCAGCTGAGCAAGGCTCGCGAGCTGGTCGACCTGACGCTGCAAGAGGCCCGGGCGGCAATCAGTGGGCTGCGGCCGCCGGTGCTCGATGACCTCGGACTGTCCGGTGGGCTTGCCAGCCTGGCCCGCTCGATCCCGGAGATCGACGTGGAGGTCAACCTCGACGACACTCGGCTGCCCGACCACATCGAGATCGCGCTCTACCGGATCGCCCAGGAGTGCCTGCAGAACGTCGTCAAGCACGCCAATGCCAACAGAGCGCGCCTGACGTTCTCCGCCGACAGCGACACCGCCCGCCTCGAAATCATCGACGACGGAGTGGGTTTCGACACGTTCGAGCACCCGCTGGGCGGCGACGAGATGGGCGGCTACGGCCTGCTGTCGATGGCCGAACGAGCCGAGATCGTCGGCGGCCGGCTCAACATCCGGTCGCGCCCGGGTTCGGGAACGGCGGTGACGGCCACGATCCCACTGCCGTCTCCCGCGCGAGAAGACGCAGAAGTCCCTTAATTTTGGCGTGTCGGGGGACTGTTGCGTCTGCTCGCGGTTAGAAATCGCCCGAGTTGCGGCGCAGCGTCTCGATGGAATTCGCGAGCGACCGTGACTCGTCGTCGGACATTCCGATATCGGCGAATACCTCATTGTTGAGTGTGACGGTCGCGTTTTCGACCGTCGAGCGGCCGAGCTCGGTGATCTGCACCAGAGTGGTGCGGCCGTCGGTCGGATGCGGGATGCGTTCCACCAGCCCGTCGGCCTCCAGCCGGCGGATTGCGTGCGTGACGCTGGTCACGTGCACCTGCAGCCGGTCCGACGCCTTGGTGATCGGCAACGCGCCGGTCCGGCTGAACGCCAGCAGCCGTAACAACTCGTACCGCGAGAAACTCAGGTCGTAGGGCCTCAGTGAGGTTTCGACGCGGGCCAGCAGGATCTGGTGTGCCCGCATTACCGACGTCACCGCGACCATGCCGTTGGCGACGTCGCCCCAGCCGGACCGCTCCCAGTTGGCGCGCGCCAACGCGATCGGATCACGCTCATCGGATTCCGAGGGCACGCCCCTTCATACCGCATTGAGCGGCCAACACCGGGCAGATTCTCAGCGCATCGCGAATGGCGCCACGGCGGCCAGCACAGCGCGGGTCGACTGCCGGTTGCCGACGGTGATCCGCACGCTGCCATCGGCGTAGTTGCGGACCTGCAATCCGGTGCCGTCGAACACCTCCCGCCACGGCTGGCGCCACGGCGGCAGGAAGACGAAGTTCGCGTGGCCGTCGGTGCTGTACACACCCATCGACCTCAACCGCATCCGCAGGTAGCGTCGCTCGGATGCGATCATCCGAATGCGTTGCTGCAGCTGGTTTTCCGCGTCATAGGAGGCCGCCACCGCCACCAGGCTGGTGATGCCGATCCCGAACGGCAGCTGCATCGTCCACAGCCGGCGGGCCAGATCGGGCGCGCAGAAGCCATAGCCGATCCGGAGACCCGCCAGCCCGTAGGCCTTCGAGAAGGTTCGCACCACTACGACATTCGGGTACCGCTCGACAAGTGCGGGCGCGTCGATCCGGTACGCCGGTGACAGGAACTCCACGTAGGCCTCGTCCAGCAGCACCACCGTGTCGGAGGGAACCCTTCGCAAGAAGCGCTCGATGTCGGCGGCGGGCTCGATGGTGCCGGTCGGGTTGTGCGGCCGGCACACCACGACCACCCGGGCGTGTGCTGCCGCATCGGCCATGGCGTCGAGGTCGTGATGGCCGTGCGCATCCAGCGCCACGGTGACCGACTCCAGCCGAGCCATCTGCGCGAAGATCGGGTACCCGTCGAACGTCGGCGATGTCATCACCATCCGGTCGCCCGGACTGGTCACCGCACGCAGCATCTGCATGATCACGCCGGTCGCGCCGACCCCGATCACCACCTGCTCGTCGCGCACACCGACGTGGCCCGCGACCAGCGAGCGCAGCCGCTCGGGCAGGAACTCCGGGTAGCGGTTGGCCGCGTCGATGGACTCGATCAGCGCCGAGCGAACCGCCGGAAGCGGCGGAAACGGATTCTCGTTGAGCGACAGCGCCAACGGGTTCAGCGCACTGGGCAGCGCCCCGACGGCCTCGGTCAGCTCGCGCTTGAGCGTGGCCATCAGTCGCGACCGCCCCACTTGATCGCGGCGGCCCCGGCGAAGTCACCCGCGTGCGCGAACGCCGCCATCATCACCACGTCGCCCTTCTTGAGCGTGCCATCGGAAATAGCCCGGTCGAAGTTGATCGGGATGCCCGCTGCGAACAGGTTGCCGCAGTCTTCGAATGTGTCGACGTGGCGCTCCTTCGGCAGTTCCAGCGCCTCGCGCCAGTTCCGTAGAAACACCCGGTTGGGCTGGTTCGTGACGAGCAAGTCAATATCCTTGGGCTGCATGCCAAGTCGGTCGCAGACCGCATACGCTACCTCCGGAACCTGACGGTTGCCCCGGGCCAGCACCTTAGTAATCTTGCTTTCGGTGAAGCCGATGTGAAGCTCACCGGGTCCCGGCTGCCACCACTTGCGCGGCGGGTCGACGGCGAGGGTCATGTCGCCGGCGTACTCGCCGTAGGTGCGGCATTCGATGTCGAGGATCGGCGATTTGTCCGACAGTGTGACCAGCCCAACGGCGGCGCCGTCGCCGGGCACCGACGCCTGTGCTTTGCGGCGCACCGTCGGCTGGTCAAAGGCCTGCCCGGCCGCGTTCTGCGCCACGGCGATCAGCGCGGT
Source organism: uncultured Actinomycetota bacterium (assembly GCA_963770305.1). GTDB lineage: Bacteria > Actinomycetota > Actinomycetes > Mycobacteriales > Mycobacteriaceae > Mycobacterium. The sequence goes on along the minus strand of CAVYPB010000013.1, from coordinate 136,903 downwards.
GCGGCCTTCGCCGGACTCCAGCAGGTTGCGCGCCACCTTCAGCCCCAACACGAACGCCGCACAACCGCCGTTGTGCAGATCGAGCACCCAATTCGGTTTCATACCAAGGCGATGCGCCATTCCGCCGCCTCCGCCGTAGAACGGCATGTCCGGTGCTTGGGTGTGGGTGATCAGCACGTCGACGTTGGCGATGGCGTCCTGACCGTGGCGTTCGATCAATCCTGCCGCGGCCCGCTCCACCATGTCGATGGCAGTCTCATCTTGGGCCACATGGTGGCGGAACTTCGGCCCGCGGAACATCACGTTGTCGCGCAGGTCGTCGGAGTCGGCGAACTGGGCGTAGTACTCGGCGCCGATCGGCTCCCCCGGCAGATACGTCGACACATCTATCAGGCTGACGGTCATGTGATCCTCACTTCATCCAGTCCGGCGTCACGGAAAGTCCGTTGTGGTGGCGGTATTCGGCAATGGCCTTGAGATTCTTCAGCTCCAGCAGATGGCCAGGGCCGAACATGTCCCAGAAGTCACCGACCCACACCGGCCGCTCGGGCGGTGCGGCTTCCGGGTAGGGATTCTTGTCATAGAACGGGTGGTGGCAGTTGGTCCAAAGCACCACGGACCCAGGCTTGTCGAACACCACCTGCGCGTCGACGACCCGCATCAGGTAGATCATCCAGAGGTGCTTGCCCTGGTCCCACGCGCAGTGGTAGTCGACGGTCATCGCGTCCCTGCTGGCCACAGTGCGGGTGAAGATCTCTGTCTCCGAACCCAATCGGTCGTATGCGAGCCACAGACCGGGCTCCTCGGTGGGCGTGAATCCTCGCAGGCTGTACGTCCACTCCTCGAGAGAGCGGGTGTCGGCCAGGTAGTCGAACAGCTCGTCGGGCGGACAGTCGATATAGCTGTTGACGGTGCAGAATTCGCCGAACACCTGGTCGTGCGGGTATACCGACCGCATCATCTCCATGATGATGGGGGTTGCCTTCTCCCGAGGCGCGGTCTCGATGCGGACCACGTCATCGATCGGATCGGCGGTGCCTCGGTGGGCAGTTATGTCATTAAGTGCGGGCAACGACATTGGAGTTGTTCTCCTTTGTAAGGGACGGTTGTTTATCGGCGGCTTTGCCGAGAAAGGCTGCGAAAGGGGGGATTTCGTCGGCCGAGCATTCGACGCTGACCACCGAAGGACCATCGACCTCGAACGCGGTCCGAAGTGCGGCTGGCAGTTCGGTGATGTCGTCGACATCCGTCGACGGAAGGCCGGGAAACATCGTGGCCAACCCAGCGCCCAAACGGCTTGGCCCAAACCGGTTGTAGCTGTAGAGGTCGTCATAGAACAGCTGCTCGCGAGTCACACACATCGCGTGCGCGTGGTTGTCGAAGAGCAGGAAGGTCACCGGCAGCTGATATTGCAATGCGGTGTGAATCTCCATGCCGTGCATAAAGAATGAGCCGTCGCCCGCAATGACGATGACCCGGCGGCTCTGCCGTCCGCTCTTCGCGCGAGCGCTCATCGCGGCGAACGCCATGCCGACACCGGCGCCGAAGCTGTAGCCCATCCCGCCCATCCCGAGCGCCACGATGAAGCGGCCGTCTCGGCGGACCGGCAGGTGGTGGATCGCGGATGCGCCGATGTTCCCCGCATCGACGACTACGTCCACACGGTCGGGCATCGCATTGTCGAGCACTGTCATCGCATCGCGGTAGCGGATCCCGGGACCACTGAACCTCGGCGGCTCCAGCTCTGTGCGCGGCACCTCGTCGGGCACACGCACGCCGAGCGGCCTGCCGTGCCCCGACAAGGCGGCGATCAGCAGCGACAACGAGCCCCGCAGGTCGTCGGTGTGCACGTGGGTGCTTGCCACATACGGTGGTGCCGATCCGATCGACAGCACGGGAAGCGACGTCAACACGTCGTCCAGGCCGCCGCGCGACGTCACGCTCATGCGGGTGCCCACCAGTAGGCACACCGCGCTTTCGGCGAGCGCGGTCGCGACCGCCGGGTGGCCCATCACTCCGGTGACACCCAGCGACGACGACGATCCCATCCCTGGCGTGCCTGCGACGTCCTTGGCGTCGGGCACGGTGGCGATCCTGGCGCGCAGCATCGCACGCAGCTGCTCGACCTCGACGCGCGCGTCATCGCGGGCGACCTGCTCACCGGCGATGATCGTGATCGGCCCGTCGGCGCGCCGCAGAGCACAAGCGATCGCCTCTGGATCACCCAGTTGTGTCCCGGCCGGTTGGAATCCGGCACCGTTGGGGCCGATCTCAGATTGCTGAATGTCCTTGGGCAGCAACAATACTGCCGGTCCACCGGTTCGTGCAGCTGCGATCGCCGCCGGCAGAGCCGAGACGATGTCTTCGGGCCGCACCACCCGCCGGCAGAACACCGACACTGCGGAGAACAGCGCCTCTGCATCCAGCGCGCCGTTGCGGCCGCTGGTGTCCTGGAAGGAGCCCAGGCCGTCCAGCGTGGTCGGCGGTTGGCCGATCAGCGCCAGCACGGGCACCCGGCTTGCGAACGCCTCGCCCAGCCCCGGCACGGTGTTCAGGCATCCGCCGCCCGAGGTCGCGGCCACCACGCCGAGCCCGGCGCCGCTGCGGCTGTAACCGTCGGCCATCGTGGCGGCGGAGAACTCGTGCTTGGCCAGCACCGCGGTGATGTCGTCGCGAAAGAAGGCGGCGTCGTAGAGGTCCTCGATATTGGCGCCGTCGACACCGAACATGTAGTCGACGCCACTCGCCGCGAGGTGCGCGACGATGTAATCGACAACTCGATGCCTGTTCGCCATATCTCACCTGTCTTCCGGAAGACCCCCACCAGTGACACGACTCCCGACGGAGTTGGGTTCACTGAGTGGCCCGAATCACAGGTGTTTGTCGAGCAGGACCTTTCCGTTGTCGGGCGAAACCAGTTGCACCGCAGCGATTTCGTCCTTCTGCAACGGGGTGGTGGCACTTGGCAGCGCAGTAGCGCCGGACAATCCCAGCCATGTCGCGATCTGAGTGTGGCTACCATCACGGCCCACTACGACCATGCCAAGGTTCTGTGGCTGTGTGTTGCCGCTTTGGCCCCAGTCACCGTACGAGCAGGCCATGTCGATGCGGGTGCCCCAACCGAAGCCGGTCAGGGAGATCGATGCGTTGATCGGTGTCTCCGAGACCTTGTTCATATCGAGGGCCTGGACGGTTTCCTGCGGGGTGGAGTTCTCCAGACCCACGATCTCGGGACGGACGGCGACCACAACCCCGACCGCCAGCAGCGCGGCGGCCACCCCGACGGCCGCCGAAGTCAGCCAGCGGGACCGCCTGCGGCGCCACCGGACCTTGTCGAGGACCGAGTCGAGAACCTCGGGCCGAAGCGGCGGGGTTTCCGGCGTCTCCCCATCCAGCGCACGCACGTCCTCGAGGTCCAGCATCGCCAGCAACGCGGGGATACCGCTGAGCTCGGCGACGGCCGCCCGGCACCGCTTACAGGTTGCGAGATGTGCCTCGTACTCGCGGCGTTCATTGCTCGTCAGCGAACCGAGGACATAAGCCGCGTCCCAGGTCACGTAGCGATCGCCGTCCATCAGATCACCACCTAGGGGAAAACCGAATTGTGTCACCGTGTGACCCCCATTTCCTGCAGATTGAGCCTCAATGCCCGTACTGCGTAGTGAAGCCGGGATTTCACCGTGCCCTCCGCGATCTGTAGATCGTTGGCGATCTGTGTGGTTGTCCATCCCTGGTAGTACGACCGGCGGATCACCGCGCGGTGTTCCTCGGACAGCTGGCTCAAGGCCGTGCTCAGCAGCAGTCGGTCCAGTGCGGAGTCCACCTCGTCGGGTGCGGCGCGGTCGGCGACCTGCTCGAGGTCGGGTGTGCCGGCTTCGTTGCGGTACCGCGCGCTGCGCCGCTCGTCGATGATGAGGTTGCGCGCCACGGTGAACAGCCACGCCCTGGCCGACCGCTCGACATCGTCGGTCACCTCGGGGTGGCGCCATGCGCGCAGCAGCGTCTCCTGCACCACGTCCTCCGCCCGCGCTTGATCCCCAGTGAGCCGCAGGGCATAACGCCACAGCGCCGCGGCATGCTCGTCATAGAGCACCCGCATCATGGCGGCCTCTGGATCGTCCATTAACAACCTCCGCCTTTGATACGACGTTGGCGGCTATCTGGTTCATTGTTATGCCAGTGAACACACAGCTCGCAGCGCTTTACCGAAGACCGGGCTATCGCGTGAGGATTCGCGGACCGTCGTCGGTTACGGCGACCGTGTGCTCCCAGTGCGCCGCGCGCGACCCGTCGGCGGTAACGACGGTCCATTCGTCCTCGAGCACAACGGTCTTGGTGGTACCGAGAGTGAGCATCGGTTCGATGGCCAGCACCGAACCCGGTGCCAGGTAGGGCCCGCGGCCGGGGGCGCCCTCATTGGGCAGGAACGGGTCCATGTGCATTTGGCGGCCGATGCCGTGACCCCCGTATCCAGCGACAATGCCGAACTTGCGGTCATAACGCGCCTCGGCTGCGTGCGTTTCGGCCTCGATGGCGGACGAGACGTCGGTGAGCCGGTTGCCGGGCAGCATGGCGGCGATGCCCGCCTCCATCGCCTCACGGGTGGCCTGCGACAGCGCTTCGTCGACGGGGATCAGGGTCCCGATGCCGAACGTGACCGCCGAGTCGCCGTGCCAGCCGTCGAGGATCGCGCCACAGTCGATCGATACCAGGTCCCCCGGTGCCAATGTCTCGGCGGCAGATGGAATCCCATGTACCACACGATCATTCACCGATGCGCAGATGCTGGCCGGGAAGCCGTGGTAACCGAGAAACGACGGAATGCCGCCGTCTTCGCGGATGACCGACTCGGCGATCTCGTCGAGCGCCAGAGTGGAGACCCCGGGGGCGGCCGCCTGCCGCACCGCCAAAAGCGCGGACGCGACCAACGACCCGGCGGCTGCCATCGCATCGAGTTCACCGGCGCTGCGCTGTGCGACGACCTTGCGGTTGCGCAGCCCTGGAAGGCCGATCATCGACTACTTGCCCCGCCGTGACGGTCGGTTCACCGACCAAGCGCTCTTAGTGCTCGGGCGAACACCTCATCCAGCCCGCCCACCGCGTCGACAGTCTGCAGGTTGTTGTGGCTGTAGTGCTCCAACAGGGGTTCGGTCTCGTCGCGGTACACCTGCATTCGGTTGCGGATGACCTCTTCGGTGTCGTCGGCGCGGCCGCGCGACTTCAGCCGCTCGAACAGCTCCGCCTCGGACACGGCGAACTCCAGCACCACGTCCAGCTTGGTGTTGTGGTTCCTGAGCATCTCGTCGAGCGCCTGGGCCTGCTCCACCGACCGGGGATAGCCGTCGAGAATAAACCCGGCAGCCGCGTCCTCATCTTGGATCCGGTCTTCGACCAGCTTGTTCGTCAACTCCGATGGCACCAGATCGCCGGCGTCGAGGTAGCGCTTGGCCTCAATGCCCAACGGCGTGCCCTCGCTGATGTTCTTGCGGAACAGGTCGCCCGTCGAGATCTGCGGAATGCCGAGCTTCTCGGACAGCTTCTCGGCCTGTGTGCCTTTGCCCGCGCCAGGCGGTCCGAGGAGAACGACTCTCACTTCAGGAACCCTTCGTAGTTACGTTGCATCAGCTGGCTCTCGATCTGTTTGACGGTATCCAATCCGACGCCAATCATGATCAGAACCGCAGTTCCGCCGAACGGCAAGTTCTGCACACCGCCGCCGTTGCCGATCTCCAGGAACAGGTTCGGCAGCACGGCGATCACGCCCAGATAGATCGAGCCCGGCAGGGTGATCCGGCTAAGCACGTATCGCAGGTAATCGGCGGTGGGTTTCCCGGGGCGGATGCCGGGTATGAAGCCGCCGAACTTCTTCATCTCGTCGGCACGCTCGTCGGGGTTGAACGTGATCGACACGTAGAAGTACGTGAAGAAGATGATCAGCCCGAAATAGATGGCGATGTACACCGGGTCGGCGGGATTGGTCAGGTAGTTCGCGACGAACCGCGGCCACCAGCCGTTGCTCGCGTCCGGCTTGCCACTGGTGATCAGCTGGGTGATCAGGTGCGGGATATAGATCAGCGACGACGCGAAGATGACCGGGATAACCCCGGCCTGGTTGACCTTGAGCGGCAGGTATGTCGACGTGCCGCCGTACATGCGCCGGCCCACCATCCGCTTGGCGTACTGGACCGGGATGCGCCGCTGGCCCTGCTCGACGAACACGACGCCGATGATGATGATCAGCGCCGCCACGCAGACCGCGGTGAACACCAGGCCGCCGCGGCTGTCCAGGATCGTCTTGCCTTCGACCGGGATGCGCGCGGCGATGCCTGCGAAGATCATCAGCGACATGCCGTTGCCGATGCCGCGCTCGGTGATCAGCTCGCCCATCCACATCACCAGCGCCGCGCCTGCCGTCAGCACCAACACGAGGACGACCAGCGTGAAGATGTTCAGTCCCTCGCTCTGGCCCTGGATGATGTCGAGCGTGCAGCCCTGCAGCAGCCCGCCGTTGGCGGCCAGCGCCACGATGCTGGTGGCCTGCAGGATGGCCAGCGCCACCGTCAGGTAGCGGGTGTACTGGGTGAGTTTCGCCTGGCCTGCTTGTCCCTCTTTGCGCAGCTGCTCGAAGCGCGGGATCACGACGCCCAGCAGCTGGACGATGATGCTGGCGGTGATGTAGGGCATGATGCCGACCGCGAACACCGTCAGGTGCAGCAGCGCGCCGCCGGAGAACAGGTTGATCAACGAGTAGATCTGCGCCGAGTCGCCGCCGGTGACCTGCGCGACGCACTTCTGCACGTTCGGGTAGTTGACGCCCGGCGAAGGGATCGAGGCGCCCACCCGGTAAAGGATGACGATTCCCAGGGTGAACAGGATCTTGCGTCGCAGGTCGGGTGTCCGCAGTGATGAGATGAAAGCCGAGAGCACTCTTCCTCCTGCGCAGCCGACCTGTGAATCGCGGCGTGCGAATGGGGCTGGTGTGACCAGCGTCTTGGTTAAGTCATGTGCGCGCCCCGGCAGGCTCGCAGCCTGCGGAGTCACCCGTCAAACAGTCTACGAGACTAACAGTTGAGGTCCAGCCGGCCCGCATCCGTTGCAGGCACAACGTCCGAGCTGGCCTTCAGATTCGAAGCGTACAGTCAGCGGGAGCTCGTTACATCACCTAAGTAACGGCTTTGTACTTCGCAGACAGGGGTCATCCGATGGCACGCACGGATAACGACACGTGGGATCTGGCATCGAGCGTTGGGGCCACGGCCACCATGGTCGCGGCCGCCCGCGCGATGGCAACCACCGCCGACGACGCGCTGATCAACGATCCGTTCGCCGAGCCGCTGGTGCGCGCGGTAGGAGTCGATTTCTTCACCCGCCTGGTCACCGGCGAGCTGCGACCAGAGGACCTCGACAGCGACAGTGAGTCGGTCGGCATGCAGCGGATGACCGACAACATGGCGGTACGGACCAAGTTCTTCGACGAGTTCTTCCTCAGTGCCACCGAAGGCGGCATCCGCCAGGCGGTGATCCTGGCGTCTGGCCTGGATTCGCGCGCCTACCGCCTGACGTGGCCCGCGGGGACGACGGTGTATGAGATCGACCAGCCCGACGTCATCGAGTTCAAGACCAGGACCCTGGCCGAACTGGGCGCCGAACCGACCGCCAAGCGCCGCACGGTCGCGATGGATCTGCGCTACGACTGGCCGTCGGCACTGATCGAAGAGGGCTTCGACCCAAACCAGCCGACGGCATGGAGTGCCGAGGGCCTGCTGGGCTACCTGCCGCCTGATGCACAGGACCGGCTGCTCGACACCGTCACCGAGCTCAGCGCACCGGGCAGCCGGGTGGCAGTGGAGAGCGTGCCCAATATCGACCCCACCGATCACGAGAAGGCGATCGAGCGCATGAAGGCCGCCTCCGACCGGTGGCGCGACCACGGCTTCGACCTCGACTTCGCAGAGCTCGTTTACCTGGGCGACCGCAACGAGGCGGCCACCTATCTGGGCGACCACGGCTGGCAACTCAGTCGCAACAGCGTCAAGGAACTCTTCGCCGCCAACGGCCTGCCGCCCATTGAAGACGAGGAAGTCCGTAACTTCGGCGAGCTGCAGTACGTCAGCGGGGTGTTGGGCGGCCGCCGATGAGTCGGACCGACACCGACAGCTGGGACGTTGCGTCCAGCGTCGGCGCGACCGCCACGATGGTCGCTGCGGCGCGGGCGCGGGCCAGCGAGGAGCCGAATCCGCTGATCGTCGACCCCTTCGCCGCACCGCTGGTGCGGGCGGTCGGTGTCGACTTCTTCACCAAGCTGGCCGACGGCGAAATCTCCCTCACCGACGACGCTGCATACACCGCCGCGCTGATGACTACCGTGATGGCGGTGCGCACGAGGTTCTTCGACGACTTCTTCCTCACCGCCACCGGAGGTGGCAATTCCACCACCGCCACCGGAGGTGGCAATTCCACCACCGCCACCGGAGGTGGCAATTCCACCAACGCGGCGTCAGACGGTATCCGGCAGGCGGTCATCCTGGCTTCTGGCCTGGACTCGCGGCCCTACCGGCTGCCGTGGCCCGACGGGACGGTCGTGTACGAGATCGACCAGCCAAAGGTGATCGAGTTCAAGACGGCGACGATGACCGACATCGGCGCGACCCCGAGCGCGGAGCGTCGCACCGTGGCCATCGACCTCCGTGAGGACTGGCCGGCCGCATTGCGAGACAGCGGGTTCGACGAAAGCAAGCCGACGGCGTGGAGCGCCGAGGGCCTGCTGGTATACCTGCCGCCGGAGGCCCAGGATCGGCTCTTCGACCACATCACCGCACTTAGCGCGCCGGGCAGTCAACTGGCCACCGAGTTCCACCCGGACGCCGGTGCGAGCATCGGGGAACGTGCAGCCACACTCAGGTCCGAATGGCAGGAGCATGGTTTCGACGTGAACCTGGCCGACCTGTTCTACGAGGGTGAGCGCAACCCCGTCGTCGAGTACCTGACCGGTCACGGCTGGCAGGTCTCCGCCCGTACACGGCCCGAAGTCTTCGCTGCGTACGGCAAGAAGTTCCCGGACACCGATGAGCTTGCGCCGCTGCGCAATTCGCTGGCAGTCATCGCGACGCGGAAGTAAGAGGACGTCATGGCGCGAACAGAAGGTGACACGTGGGATCTGGCATCCAGCGTCGGCGCCACCGCGACAGGTGTCGCCGCGTCACGCGCACTGGCATCCAGACAGCCCAACCCGCTCATCAACGACCCGTTCGCCGACGCGCTGGTAAAGGCCGTCGGCCTCGACTACTGCAACCGAATGGCGGATGGCGAACTGGAGTCCGACGATCCACTCTTCAGCCATCAGCGGATTTGTGAGCAGATCGCCGTGCGCACGCGCTTCTTCGACGACTTCTTCACCAGTGCCGTATCGGCGGGTATCCGGCAGGCGGTCATCCTGGCCTCCGGGCTCGACACCCGCGCCTACCGGCTGCCATGGCCGCGGGATGCGGTGGTGTTCGAGATCGACCAGCCACAGGTCATCGAGTTCAAATCCGGCGTGTTGGCAGACTTGGGAGCCACTGCCGCCGCCGATCATCGAACGGTAGCCATCGATCTCCGTGACGACTGGCCGACCGCATTGCGGGACAGCGGATTTGATCCAACCCGGCCAACGGCGTGGATCGCCGAGGGACTGCTGATCTACCTGCCGCCCGACGCCCAGGACCGCTTGTTCGACAACATCACCGCGCTCAGCGCGCCCGGTAGCCGGCTGGCGACCGAACACATGGACATCAAGGGCTCACCCGACGAATGGACCGAAAAGCTCAATGAGCGCTCCCGCCGCATAGGGGCAAACATCGACCTGGCCGGCTTGTTCTATACGGGTGAGCGCAACACTGCGGGCGACTACTTGACCTCGAAGGGTTGGGACGTCACGATCCGGTCGAGCCAGGAAGCATATGCTGTCAACGGTTTCGAGTTGCCGGAACACGAGCTCACCGCACTTGAGGGCGACTCCGGCTACCTCGCGGCAACGCTCAAGTAGGAGACCTCATGGCACGCACCGACGACGACACCTGGGACCTGGCCTCCAGCGTGGGCGCGACCGCCACGATGGTCGCCGCGCAGCGGGCACTCGCCAACCGCGAAGGGCTGATCGACGACCCGTTCGCCGAACCGTTGGTACGCGCGGTGGGACTTGACTTCTTCGTCCGGGCACTCGACGGCGAGATCGAACTCGAGGACGTCGACCCCGAATTCAACATGCGGCGGGCCGCCGAAGGCATGGCTGTTCGTACCAGCTGGTTCGACAAGTTGTTCACCGACGCCACGGCCGCAGGTGTACGCCAAGCGGTGATCCTCGCGGCCGGCTTGGATGCGTGGGCATATCGATTGGACTGGCCGCACGGCACGACCGTGTACGAGCTCGATCAGCCCGAGGTCATCGACTTCAAGACCAAGACGCTGACCGGCCTGGGCGCAACGCCCAAGGCCGACCGGCGCACCGTGGCCATCGATCTTCGCAACGACTGGCCGAAAGCGCTGCTGGACAACGGGTTCGATCCCACGCAACCCACCGCGTGGATCGCCGAGGGCCTGCTGATCTACCTGCCACCCGAGGCGCAGGACTTGCTGTTCGACCGGATCAACGAGCTCAGCGCTGTCGGCAGTCGGGTGGCTACCGAACACATTCCGGACATCAGCATGTTCTCCGACGAGCGCTCACGGCAGATCGCCGACCGGCTCAAGAAGTTCGGTCACGACATCGAGATGAAGGACCTCATCTACCACGGTGAACGCAGCCATGTTATCGAGTACCTGACAGCCCACGGCTGGGAAGTGTCCTCGAAGACGATGCAGGAGGCGTACGCCGCCAACGGTTTTGAGTTCCCGGAGAACGAAACGATCGGGTTCTTCTCGAACCTCAGCTATGTCAGCGCGGTGAAGCGCTAGCTCAAAGCGGACGGCTCAACTCGAACCGGTTGCCGTCGGGGTCGTGAAACCAGACGAACTCGTTGTTCGCGGTCCGGCGCACCTCCCCGACGTCGACTCCTCGGTCGATCAACGCACGCCGCGCGGGCTCGAGTTCGCCGTTCGTGACCACGACCACGTAGCTGTTGCGATCGTTTTCTTCGCGCACGCGCGCCTGATTAGCCGGCAGCTGCCACAGCGAGACCACCGAACCCGCGATCGTGTAGACGGCGATGGGATGTGCCGGCCCATCAGCGCCGACGTGAATCGGTTCTAGCCCAAGCTTTTCGCGATACCAGGCGACCGATGCGGCCACATCGCGGACCCGCACGACTGTCGAAACCATCGACGCGTCATCGAAAACGCCGCCCGTCACGGTTGACCTTGCCCGGCCAGCTCGAGGAACCGGGCGTAGCGGTCCTGGACCGCGTTGATCCACGCACGGTCGGGTTCAACGACGCGTTCCGTTGACGCCCACCTGGCGGCGTCGGCCGTGGACGTTTCGAGGCCAGTCGCAATCCGGCCGATGAACGCCGCTCCCAATGCCGCCCCCTCCGGCACGGCCGACACGTCGACGGGCAGACCGGTGGCATCGGCGAGCGCCTGCATCCATGGCTGCACGCGGGTACCGCCACCGGTTGCCACAATGCGGGCAGCGGGTGCGCCGCCGCGCTCGATGAGCTGACGTACGACGAAGCCAGACGCCTCGTACGCGGCCCGCCGCACCGAGGCGCCGCCGTGCGTGAGGTCAAGGCCGTCGAGCACCGCCCGACGATCCGGGTCGAAGTACGGCGTCCGCTCGCCCCGAACGTATGGCGACCACACCGGCACGCGTCCGGGATCGACTGTCGAGTTATCCTCGGCCACAAGGGCATTCACCCAGCCGAGAAACAGGCCACCGGCGTTGCTCGGTCCGCCGATCTGAAACTTTCCGGCCGTGGTGTGCGGCACAGTCCACAGGCCGGGCACTTCCCGGTATTCCGGAATCGTCATCCACACGATCAGGGTCGTGCCGCAGAGCACGACCACGTCGCCGTTCCTGTCGGCACCCGCGACCAACTGCTCGCACAGGGCATCGACCGAACCGGCGGCCAGTACGGCGTCGGCATCACGCAGTTGGCCGACCGCGGCGCCGGTCGGCTCGACCCTTGGCATGCGGTCGGCGGTCGCGCCGCATTCCGTGCACACATCCTCGCTCCAGCCCGTGCCGTCGAACAACGGATACGTCGTGCTCGCGGTGGCATTGTCGAGGACCGCCTCGCCGGCCAACGCGTGGTTGGCCACGGCCGTCGCGGGCCAGTACCCCTTGGCGTCGGGTACCTCGCGCGCCATCCAGCGCAGAAACTCGACCGTCTCACCGGAAAGGAACGTGGTGTCGGCACCCGTCGCTCCCCTTCCCCGGCTGTCGCCGTACAACAGCCCCGGTGTCAGCGGCCTGCCCTCGTCGTCAACGGCCGTGAGCGACGGCACCATGGCCGTGACCGCGACCGCGGTCGCGTTGGGCCTGCCGAGTTCGCCCATGGCCGCCAGCGGACCCCGCCGCCACGCCTCGTCGGCGTCGTGCTCGAGGCGGTCGGGGGCAGGAACCCGGAGCTGGTGAGGAATTCGTGTCCTGGCCACCACGTGACCGTCCTCGTCGGCGGCCACGGCCTTTACGGCGGTGGTGCCGATGTCGATGCCGATTGTCACGTCTTTGGCTGACACGCCGGTCACCGTACGCCAGCATGATCAATCGTGACTCGACTTCGGGCCCTGGTGACGGCTCCATTGCGTGGTCCCGGTTTCGACAAGCTGCGCGCGCTTGCCGACGTGGTCTACGACCCGTGGATCGAGCAGACGCCGCTTCGGATCTACACCGCCGAGCAACTGGCCGAACGCGCCTCGTCGGAGAACGCGGATGTGCTTGTGGTCGAGAGTGATTCGGTGAGCGGCCCGGTGTTCGACCTGCCGCTGCGGGCCATCGCCTCGACCCGCGGCGACCCGAACAACGTCGACGTCGCGGGCGCCACCAGTGCGGGCATCCCGGTGCTCTACACCCCCGGCCGTAACGCCGACGCCGTCGCGGAGATGACACTCGCCCTGCTTTTCGGGGCCACCCGCCATCTGTTGACGGCCGACGCGGCTGTCCGGGCGGGCCAGGCGTTTCGCGACGGCACGATCCCCTACCAGCGGTTCAGGGCGTGGGAGCTGGCGGGGCGAACGGCGGGGCTGGTCGGTCTCGGAGCCGTCGCCAGGGCGCTGCGATGGCGCCTGCAGGGGCTGGGCGTCGAGGTCATCGCCTACGACCCGTATAACGACCAGGCCACCCACGGCCTCGACGAGCTGCTCGCCGAGGCCGACATCGTCTCGCTGCACGCGCCGGTCACCCCGGAGACCGTCGGCATGATCGGGGCGCCGCAGTTCGCCGCCATGCGCGACGGCGTGGTCTTCGTCAACACCGCAAGAGCCCAGCTGCACGACACCGACGCCCTGGTCGACGCCCTGCGCAGCGGCAAGGTAGCCGCCGCCGGCTTGGACCACTTCGTCGGCGAATGGCTCCCGACCGATCACCCGCTGGTGGGCATGACCAACGTCGTCCTCACGCCGCACATCGGCGGGGCCACGTGGAACACTGAGGCCCGGCAGGCGCAGGTCGTCGCCGACGACCTCGATGCGCTCCTGTCCGGACGCACGCCCACGCATATCGTCAACCCGGAGGTGCTCACATGAGATTCGTTGAGAATCCGGAGACGGCGGTCTTGGCCGCGGCCAAGGACATGTTGCGGCGCGGCCTGGTCGAGGGCACGGCAGGCAACATCTCGGCCCGTCGCGAGGATGGCAACGTCGTCATCACCCCGTCGTCGGTCGACTACTCAGACATGGTGCTCGACGACCTCGTCGTCATCGACCCGGACGGTGGTGTGCTGGACGCCAAGGACGGCCGGTCCCCGTCTTCGGAGATGGCACTGCACCTCGCGTGCTACCGCGCGTTCGACGACATCGGCAGCGTGATCCACAGCCATCCCGTGTGGGCCACCATGTTCGCCGTCGCGCATCAGTCGATTCCCGCTGCCGTCGACGAGTTCTCGGTGTACTGCGGCGGGGATATTCGCTGTGCCGAGTACGCCGCGTCGGGCACGCCCGATGTCGGCCACAACGCCGTCAAGGCGTTGGAGGGCAGGGGCGCCGCATTGATCGCCAACCACGGCTTGGTGGCGGTGGGGCCCCGGCCCGACAAGGTGCTGCATATCACCGCACTCGTCGAGCGGACTGCCCAGATTGTCTGGGGTGCAAGGGCTCTCGGCGGTCCGGTGCCCATCCCCGACGAGGTCAATAAGAACTTCGGCGCGGTCTACGGCTACCTGCGCCAAAACCCGATGTAGATCTTCCGCGAGCGACCGTGTTTGCCCGCGACACGCCGCCGAATTCCGTACAAACGCGGTCGTCAGGCCGCGTCGATGAGGATTTCGGCCGCTGATCGTGCGTGGATCATGGCCGCGGTGTCGTTGAGCGAGGTGGCCAACGCCAGCGCACCCTCGAAGAGCACGGCCAATTGATGGCCCAACTGGTAGGGATCTGCGGCGCCGGCCTCCGCCGCCGCGTCGGTCAGGCGCGCGATGAACTGCAGCTTGTGTTCGCGAACGATGTCGTGAACGCCGGGCATCTCGTCTGCAGCCTCGACGGCCGCGTTGTGAAACGGGCAACCCCGGAAGCGGTTGACGGGCGGGCCGTCGAAGATCGCCAACAGCCGGTTGCGTGCGGTCGCGCCTGGGGTGTCGAGGGCCTGCTCGTAACGGATCCCGCCGGTGTCGTTGATCCGACGTAGATACTGCTCCAACAGGTCGTTCTTGCTTGGAAAGTGCCGGTAAAGCGTGCGCTTCGAAACCTGTGCTTCCTCCGCGATGCGTTCAACACCGGTCGCGTGGATTCCCTCGCGATAAAACAGGTTCTCTGCGGTGTCCAGGATCCGCATCTCGGCCCCGCGACCGGGCGACGTCATAGCGATGTCCGAAGCGTTCATAGGCATAATAAGTACACCGATCGGTGCAGTTATTCCAGAATCACCTGAAAATAGACCTTTAGTGGGAATACCGATCGGTGTACCTGCGGTTGTCCGGGGCATCAACTCAGCACCTCCCGAGGAAGAAGGGCGACCACCATGACCGACAACAAGGACTTGTTCCTTATCACCGGCGCCACTGGCAACACAGGCGCACACACCGTCAGATTGCTGCGCGAACGCGGTCTCCGCGTGCGCGCGTTGGTGCACATCCTCGATGACCGCGCGGACGGGTTACGTGAACTGGGCGCCGAAGTCGTGCAGGGCGACCTGCTCGACTTTCCCTCGGTCAGCGCGGCGACGGCAGGAGTGACAGCGGCGTACTTCAACTATCCCGTCGCTCCCGGTTTGGTGGAGGCCACCGCGAACTTCGTGCAGGCAGCCAGCGAGGCCGGCGTGCACGCAGTCGTCAACATGTCGCAGATCTCGGCACGCCGAGAAGCCAAGAGCAACGCCGCACGCCACCATTGGCTCGCCGAGCGGCTGTTGGACCGCAGCGCGCTCGTCACCACGCACCTGCGGCCCACCTTCTTCTCGTTCTTCCTCAACATGTTCTGGATACGCGACAACGATGAAGGGATTTACCGGCTGCCCTTCGCCGATGGCCGCTTTGCCCCCATTGACGCCGCCGATCAAGCCCATGTCATCGCGGCCATCCTGCAGAACCCCGATCCGCATGACCGCCAGGTCTACCCGCTGGTCGGCGCCGAAGAACTCAACTGGCATGAAATCGCAGCGAAAGTCCAAGCGACGCTGGGCATCCCGGTGCGCTACGAGCCGATCGACATTCCTACATTCGCTGCCGGCCTTACCGCCGGCGGCGCCTCGGCGCATTTCGTGCAGCACATCAGCAGTGTTGCGCAGGACTACCGGGACGGCGTCTTTGCCGGGGTTAACAACCTCGTCGAGGTGATCGGTGGAGTCAAGCCCGTCACCGTGGAGGATTACGTCGCGGCCACCCGCTCCTCGTTCGACACCAGCGGGCGCCCTCGTCGATGAGCGGGAAGCGACTACGCGCCGCCTGACACCGCCACAGCGGCGCGATCGTCAGGCCGGGCGGGTAGCGCGATAGAAGGTCAGCCGCCCGATAAAGCGATTCCGGCGCGTGCCCACCACGCTGCTGTCGAATCCGACCGACCGCAATAGTCGCGGAATCGCGTCGCCGAGGCTCCCCACGATGTGCGGACTGCGGAGCATGCGCCGCGCCATGAAACCGTCGTGTGCGGTCATAGGCCCGCCGATATCGACAATGTGCAATGTGCCGCCGGGACGTAAGACGCGGTAAATCTCAGCTGCGGCGCCGGCTTTCACGTCGTCATCCAAGTGGTGCAGCATCATCGACGACAGCACCCGATCGAATTCGCCATCGGCGAACGGAAGCTCTTGCGCGTATGCGCGCTCGAACCGGATACCGGTCATTCCACGTGCTTTTCGTTGTGCACGGGCAAGCGCCACCGGGTCGGGGTCGGAACCGATCACGTCCGTACCTGGCGCAGCGCGCTTGACGCGGGTCGTGACGTTGCCCGTACCGCAGCCGATTTCCAGGACACGCAGCCCGTCGGCGAGCTCGGCCTGCGCGACGAGCGTGTCGTAATCCTTGTTCATGCCGAGCACGCGGGTCAGCAGGTCGTATCCCGGAAGCAAAGCGTCCCTGCCAGCTGCGGGTATGTAATCGTGCTCGGTCACAGAATGTGGACGATGTTCGGTCATGCTTTTCATAGTGAACCGGTACCCGAACTAGATGTTGGGTGATCGTCGGTAGAAATAGGACTATCTTCGGTCGTATGCGCCGACCCACTCGACTGGTCCGCCATCGCGACGGCGTCCCGGTTTATCAATATCGGGCGGATTTCGACACACCTCCGGTAGCGGTCGCCCGGGCCGCGGGCAGCGAGGTCCGCGAAATCGGCGTCCACATCCACGACTTCCCGGCGCTGTGGTACGAGCACACGGCTGGCCTGGTGTATGTGGTGGCGCCGGGTGCCGCGGTCGATCCGGGACAGGTGGCGCATGGAGACGACGGGGTCGCGGTGTTCTTCGATCCCGCCGCGCTCGATGGCGATGGGCGATCGCCGTGGCCTGCGTGGCGGGTTCACCCGCTGCTGTTCCCGTTTGTACATGGGCAGTCCAGCGGGCCGCTGCAGCTGGAGGTGCCCGCGGAGCGGCAGCCGGTGTGGGCCAGCGTGATCGACTCGATCGAGACTGAACTGGCTGGTCGCCAGGAGGGCTATCGGCAGGCCGCGCTGGCACAGCTGACACTTCTGTTGATCGACATCGCACGGCTGGCCGGCGACGTGGTTGGCGACCTTAGACGCAGCGGCGAACCCTTACTCGCCGAGGTGTTCACGGTGATCGACCGTCGCCTCACCGAGCCGCTGTCCCTGCGCGATGTGGCGCACGAACTGGGCATGACGCCGGGACATCTGACTACCGTCGTGCGGCGCCGCACCGGGCGCACAGTGCAGGAGTGGATCATCGAACGCCGGATGGCCGAAGCCCGTAGCTTGCTGGCCGACACCGAGTTGCCCGTCGGCGAGATCGCTCGGCGGGTCGGGATCTCCGATCCGGGCTACTTCAGCAGGCAGTTCCACCGCACCCACGGTGCTTCGCCCCGGCAATGGCGCAGTCGCCGGATGTAGTCAGCGCTCAGGCGTGCCGTGCGGCCTCTTGGGCGAGTTGGACCCGAGAAGCGAGGCCGAGCTTGGCGTAGACGTGGGTGAGGTGGGTTTCGATGGTACGCGGCGAGACGAAAAGCCTTGCGGCGACGTCCTTATTGGCCAGACCCTCGCCCACCAGGCGCACCACGTCACGCTCGGTCGGGGTCAGCGATGCCCAGCCGGTCGCGGGTCGTTTGCGTTCACCGCGGCCGCGCAGCGCGTAGGCAATCGCCTCGTCGGTAGACATGGCCGCGCCCTCAGTCCAGCCGGCATCAAAGTCCGTATCCTCCATGGCATTACGAAGCACTGTCACCGAGGCGTCGTAGTCGGCTCGGTAGATCTGGAACGGCACCTCGCCGGTGCGCTGATGGATGCCGTCCGCCGCGCCGAAGAGCCGCGCCGCTTCTCGGTGGTTGCCGGCGTCACTGGCTAGACGCGCGAGGATATCGAGGATGTCTGGAACGGTCAGGCACACTCCGACGCCGGCGCCGCACGCAAGGGCCTCGCGGGCGTCGCGCTCAGCCTGTTCCATTTCGCCCTCCGCGATCGCGACGCGTGCACGCGCCGTCAGCGCCGCTGTCCTGTACCACCCGGTTGTCGCTGCGATGGCATCGTCTGCCCAGCGTCGGGCGGCGTCAAGATCACCGCACGCCAGGGCGGCCGACGCGATGAACGCCATTTGCAGCGCCGCCAACTCGCGATAGCCGCTGAGGTGGGACCAGGCGGCGTCGGCGGCGTCCGCCGCTAGTGCAATGTCACCGGCGGCCAGGTGTGCGCACATCAACGAGATATAGCTCGCACCCACGTAGAGATCGCCGAGATCCGCAGCAGACTCGATGCCCGTCTCGGCGGCAATCCGGGCCGCACTCGTGTCACCGTGGTACGCCAGCGCCATCGGCAGCACCAGGAGCACGGTGACCCGCAACATCACGTCGTGATCGGCTTCGGCCTCAGCAACCAGCCCGCGCAATTGAGCAATCGCTTCGGTCAGATCGCCCTCTTGTACCTGCGCACCGGCGAGTCGCCACCGGCACTGTCGCGATCCGAAGCGATCGCCGATCGCGTCGGCAAGGTCGCGTCCTTCTTCGGCGGCCGCCCGCACCGCGTTGGCGTCGCCGGCGACGAACGCCACCTGAGCCTGCTGGCTCAGGATCTGGTTCAACCTCCACCGGTCTCCTAGTGCTCGGGCAAGGCCGATCGCCTCCGCGAAGTACCGCCGGGCCAGCTCGGCGTCGTAAACGGCGGCGCTGCCACAGGCGGTGAGTGCACGGACCAGAAGCGCCGAATCGTCGAGTTCGCGCGCGATCATGAGGGCTTGTTCGGCCTCAGCCAAGCTGTAGACGCCGACAAACTCATCGAGCACCGCCTTGTCGGCGAGAGCCCGCGCGCGCACAGCACGTGCTACGTCGATAGAACTTGCGTTCTCGCCGCTCAGAATGGCGTCGAACCAGGCCAGCCCTTCCCGGATCCGGCCCCTGGTTAGCCACAGCGGCTGCAGGGACGATGCCAACTCCAACGCGCGCCCGATGTCGCCAGTTTCGGCGCTCCAGCCGAATGCGCTTCGGAGATTCTCCATCTCCTCGTCTGCCTGCTCGACGCGCTGGTGATAATCACTGCGGGCCGGCGCGTCGAGCAACGCCGCCATCGAGGTGTAATGATCGCGGTGACGTGACCGCACTGCCTCGGCCTCGCCGGACTCGCTGAGCTTCTCCTGCGCGTATTGGCGCACTGTCTCAAGTAACCGGTATCGCGTTGTACCACTGGTGTTTTCAGCGACCACCAACGACTTGTCGACGAGCAAGGCGAGCTGATCAAGAATCTGGTAGCGCTCCACCTCAGCATCACCGGCGACGGCTTGGGCGGCGTCAAGATCGAACCCACCTAGGAAGACGGCGAGTCGCCGGAAGAGAACGCGTTCGGGCTCCGTCAGCAACGCATGCGACCAGTCCACCGACGCGCGCAAGGTCTGCTGTCGGCGTACCGCCGTGCGCGCGCCACCGGTCAACAGACGGAAGCGGTCGTGCAGACCGCCGACGATCTCGTCGAGTGACAGTGCACGCACGCGCGCGGCAGCCAATTCGATGGCGAGCGGCATGCCGTCGAGCCGGCGGCAGATCTCCGTCACCGTGGAGGCGTTGTCATCGGTGACGTTGAAATCGGGCCGAACCCGGCGGGCCCGGTCGGCGAACAATTCAATGGCCTCGTCGGCCAGCGACAGTGATGGCACCAGAAACGTCACTTCACCGGACACGCCGATCGGTTCGCGGCTGGTGGTGAGGAGCCGCAGCGCTGGGCAAGCACCCAACAGCTCAGTCACCAGGGATGCGGTGGCGTCAAGGAGATGCTCACAGTTGTCGAGCACTATCAGCATCTGGCGGTCGCCGACAAACCGCACGAGCGTATTCACCGTCGAAGTGCCGGGTTGATCGGGTAAGCCGAGCGCACGGGCCACCACGACCGGCACGACTTCGGCATAGGTGGTCGGCGCCATATCGACGTACCAGACGCCATCGCGGAACTCGGCCACGATGCGCGCCGCGATCTCAACGGCCAGACGCGTCTTGCCGGCGCCACCGGCACCGGTCAAAGTCACCAGCCGGTTGTCGGCCAGCAGCGTGCGCACATCGGTCATCTGTGAGCCGCGGCCAACGAAATTGGTCAGCTGCACCGGAAGGCTACGCATATCAACGGTTTTGGCCGTCCGCAACCGTGGAAATTCATTGCGCAGGTCTGGGTGGCACAGCTGCACCACCCGTTCGGGCCGTGGCAAGTCACGCAACGGGTGCACGCCAAGATCGATCAGCCATGCATCGTCGGGCAGCCAGTCGACGACCAGTTGCTCGGTCGCACCAGATAGTACGGTCTGGCCACCGTGCGCGAGATCGCGCAGCCGTGCAGTCCGGTTGATGGTCGGGCCGGCGTAGTTGCCTTCGTCGCGCATCTGCACCTGGCCGGTGTGCAGGCCGATGCGCAGCCGAATCGGCGCCAACGGCGCCCGTTGCAACGCCAACGCGCACGCCACCGCGTCGCTGGCACGCGCGAACGCCGCGACGAAGCTGTCGCCTTCGCCCTGCTCCACCGGCCGCACGCCGCCATGAGCGGCTACGAGATCGTCCGCCGCACGATTCAGGCGTGCGAGGGCGGCGGTCATCTCATCCGGTTGGGTCTGCCATAGTTGCGTCGAGCCCTCGACGTCGGCCAGCAGCAACGTCACCGTTCCGGTCGGCAGCTCGCTCACGCCCAGGTCGCTCCAGTTCAACGGCGGCGTGTCCGCGCGTTCGCTCATGCTAGCCAGCGTGCGCAGTCCGGAAGCCGCAAACATCAGTGAAAACCCGTAAAAAGTCACACCCGCACCCCGTAACCGGTGCCTAGCGGAAGTCGAAAGCCACCTTTACGGCGCCCGACTCCCCCTGGTTTGCGATCGCAAGGAACGCGTCGCGCCACTGCTCGAGCCGGAATGTGTGAGTCAGCATAGGACCCAGGTCAACCCTGCCGTCGGCCACCAAGTCGAGGTAGTGCGCGATGGCGTGTTTGCGCTGCCCGTCGACCTCTTCGACCCCAAACGCGTTGGAGCCCACCCAGTTGATCTCCTTGAAGTACAGCGGGCTCCACTCCCATCGTCCTGGCGCATGCACGCCTGCCTTCACCAAGGTTCCGCGCGACGCCAGCACTCGCACGCCGACCTCGAACGTCTCCGGCTTGCCGACGGTGTCATAGACCACATCGATCGAGCCGGGGTAGGCCATCGGCAGCCCCTGCAACGGCTGCCGCAGCCGGCCGCCGCCCCACGCGACGAGTTCCTCGATGACTGCCAGGCGGGGTTCGTGTGCCAGTACCTTGTCCGCGCCGAACCGGCGTGCCAACTCCGCCTGCGCGTCGAAGCGCGCCACAACCGCGACCGCGACCTGTGGGTACAGCGCGCGCAGCACCGCGACCGCACACAGCCCGAGGGAGCCCGCTCCGTAGACGAGGACCCGACCGGTCGGCGGAGGCGGATGCCGGGTGATCGCGTGCAGCGACACCGAGAACGGGTCGGCGAACACCGCGACCTCGTCGAGCACCGAATCCGGCACCGCGAAAAGCATGCTGTCGTGCGCAGGCATCAGCTCGGCGTAACCTCCGGTCACATCTGCCGACACCCCGGTGTGGATGCCGGCCTTGATGTCGCCGTCGGTGAAGCTCCAGCACAGGCTGTAGTCCCCGGTTTCGCATGCCGCACAAGGGGGTTCGATGCCGCGTGGACCACACGACAGCCACGGGTTGAGAACGACGCGCTGCCCGATCTCGAGTCCGCGCGCCATGGGACCCAGCGCCACCACATCGCCGACGACTTCGTGGCCCATCACTTGGGGAAACGAGCAGAACGCCGCCATCGCGTTGTCGGTGTCGCCCTCGCCGAAGTCGAGCAGGATCTGCTTGGAGTCCGAGCCGCAGATTCCGGTCAGTCGTGGCCGCGTGACCACCCAATCATCGTGCAGCGGTACAGGATCCGGCACGTCTCGCAGGCCGACGGGTGAGCGGGCCAGGTTGCGGGTGAGTGTGTTGGCGTCGTCGGGCACCTCGAACGGCTCGGGCGGCACGCCGAAGACGAGCGCCCTCATGGCCGCGCCATGCCTGCCGCTCCGGCGATGTACGTGTCGATGTCGGCGTTCTTGAGGTCAACGACAGCCTTCATGTCAGGTATGTAGTGCTCGAAGCCGTCACGGCCGAGGGTCTCGAGGACGCCCTGTGCCACCTCGTCCGGACTGAACTTGGGCCCGTCGTAGATGGGATCGTCGTTGCCGGGCTGGTCCCAGATCTCGGTGTCGACAGGCCCTGGCTCGATCAGCTTCACCGATATCCCTGTGCCGTGCAGGTCCACGGCCATCGATTCGCTCCACCCGCACAGGGCGAACTTGCTTGCACAGTAGGCGGATTCATGAATGATCCCGAGCCTGCCGCCGACGCTGGACACGTTGACGATCGTTCCAGACTCCCGTCCGAGCATTCGTGGCAGGACAGCCAGGGTCATCCGCATCGGGGCGAAGAAGTTCACTCGCATGACGGTCTCAACCTCGGAGGGCTCCAGAGCCGTTACGATCCGGCGCTTGGGTACTGCCGCGTTGTTGACCAGTACATCGATGCCACCGAGCGTGTCCCACGCCTGTAGGGCGAGCGGGCCGACGGCCGCGCTTTCGGCGAGATCGGCAACCCACATCGTCGACTCCGGAGAGACCTTCTGGCAGTCCGCCAGCACCTCGGCCAGTCGATCGTGCCTGCGGGCGATCAGGCCGACCACCGCGCCCTGTTCGGCGAGTCGGCGGGCAAGGGCGGCGCCCACACCGGAGGAGGCGCCGGTGATGAGCACCCGCTTGCCCGCCGCCGAGTACGTCACGGGTCCAGGCTGACCGCGAACGTCGACTTATGACACAGATTTGGGCGAATTAGCGCAACAAGCCGACGCTCGACAGCTAGAAGCGGTAATCCCCCAGCCAGAGCGCGCTGGCGCCGGTAAACGACCGCTCGGCCTGGCTGAGCACCCCGGCCACCGAGCGGCCGAGCAGTGCGCCTACCGCATCGGTCACCGACGCCGCGGCGGGCTGCGACGACGGCTTGGGCCGCAGCAGATCCATCAGCGACGAGCCCGGATAGCCGACAATGCGGACGTCGGCGTCGGGCTCCAACCCGGCCAGCACCTTGGCGCGGGCGATCGCGGTGCGCAAGCCGCCGAGCTCGTCCACCAGCCCGTGCTCCAGGGCATCGGCACCCGTCCACACCCGGCCGCGGGCGATCGCGTCGACCGCCTCGACCGTCATCTTCCGGCCCTGCGCGACTCGCTCGACGAAGTCTGTGTAGAACAGGTCCGCCTCGGCCTCGACATGCGCATGTTGCGCGTCGGTGAAGGGCTGGTTGATCGACCACGCGTCGGCGTTGGGGTTGGTCCGCACCGAATCGGACCCGACGCCGAGGCGGTCCTTGAGCTCGCGGGCCACCAGCTTGCCGGTCACCACGCCGATCGAGCCTGTGATCGTTCCCGCGTTGGCGACGATCGCGTCGGCCGACATCGACACGTAATAGCCGCCCGACGCCGCAACCGCGCCCATCGACGCGACCACCGGTTTACCGCCGTCACGAACCCGATTCACTTCGCGCCAGATGGTTTCCGAGCCGGTCACCGAACCGCCCGGGCTGTCCACCCGCAGTACGATCGCCGACACCGAGTCATCGGCGGCGGCCTCACGCAGCGCCGCGGCGATGGTGTCACCGCCGGCGCTCGAGTTGCCGAAAGGAA
Source organism: uncultured Actinomycetota bacterium (assembly GCA_963770305.1). Lineage (GTDB taxonomy): Bacteria > Actinomycetota > Actinomycetes > Mycobacteriales > Mycobacteriaceae > Mycobacterium. Next base: position 112,986 of record CAVYPB010000013.1, on the reverse strand, counting down.
GCAGCTGCGGACCACCGCGGCCGCTGACGATCGGGCCGTGCAGGGTGACGACCGCAATCGTTGGCTTCGTCTTGCGTCCAGGGATCGGCGGCATCGCCGGCCGCGAAGCGGTGGCGCGGGCGTACCGCGCCAGATATAGCCGCGGCAGCGCGGCGTCGGAGTCGGCGTCGCCGGTTTCCGGCGAAATGTCAGGTGCCCCAACGAGTTCACCGATCCGCGCGTAGGCCTCGTCGCGGAAGCCGATGCGGTCGATCAAACGTCCGGTGACCGCGTCGTCGCGCAACAGAGGCGCCTTGTCCGCGAGCGTGTCAACCTCGGCGGGCTCCAGATGACGTGACGACGCGACTGCCTTCCACACCTGGGTGTGCAGGCTTTCGATCAGCCGGCTGTCGGCCTCGCGGTGGGCGTCGGTGTAGCGGTCCTGCGTGAAAAGGTTCGCCGCGGACTTGTATTCGCCGCGCGCGATGAACTGCGCTTCGATACCCGCCTTGTCGAGCGCATCGCGCAGGAACAGCGCATTGGTGGCGAAACCGACAAGCCCGACGGTGCCCGACGGCTGCATCCACACCTCGCGGAACGCCGATGCCAGGTAGTACGACATTGTGCCGGGATACGCCTCGGCCCACGCCAGCGTCGGCTTGTCGTCACTGAAGGCCGTGATGGCCTCGCGAAGCTCCTGCACGGGGCCTGCTGCCGCGGCAGGAATCTGAACCCGTGCGATGAGCCCGGCCACCCGGGGGTCCTCGGCCGCGCGGTGGATGGCGGCGACCGCTTCGCGCAACAAGAGTGGCCGACCACCGCTGGCGATCATCGCGAACGGATCGAAGCCGCCGGTTTCGTTCGGCACTGCCTGTAGATCCAGTTCGAGCACACACCCGTTGGGAACGCCGTGGTGCCGAGCCGTGTCGACCCGCCGGGCCAAAGTGCGCAGGTCGTCGGCGCCCGGGATGCCGGGCAGGAAAGCAAACATGATTCGAGCGTACCGACGCGACGTCTTCATCCTTCCGGCGTCTGGATGAAGATGTCGACGCGCGCGATGCGTCCGTCACTGTTGAGCTCGAAGACGAGCACCTCAGGGGTGTGCATGGGCTTCCCGTCGAACTCCACGGTTTCGCTGAGCTCGGCGTACGCGCGCGCGTCACTCACGTAGGTCACTCTGTTGAGGTCCATCGCATAGCCCGTGAGCTTCGGCATCAGGTCGGCGATGAAGGCGAGATACTCGTCGCGCCCCGCGTAGCGATCCCGATAGGGCCCGACGCGCACGATGTCGTCGGCAATGCATTCATCGACCACGTCCCAGTCGTGTGACGCGATGGCGTCAAGGTAGCGCTCGATGATGTCGGCCATCCGACGATCACATCATGTCGCCGGGGACGCTTACGGTGGTCAGGTGAGGTTCTCCATTTCGCTCCCCCAGCGCGACACCGACGGCTTCGATGACTCGGGGTTCAAAAGTTACGTGGTGCGTGCCGAGGAGCTCGGCTTCGAAGGCGGCTGGACGCTTGAGCAGGTCATCGGGCCGTCACCCTCGATCGCACCGTTGGAACTACTGGCTTACGCCGCCGCGTGCACGACCCGGCTGCGGCTTGGTGTCGCGGTGCTCATCACATCGCTGCATGATCCGCTGCAACTGGCGTCGACGGTCACAGCCGTCGACCGGCTCAGTCACGGCAGGCTCGACCTCGGTGTCGCGCCCGGAGGCGGCTTCCGCAAGTTCGAGGCGTTCGGCGTGGACGGGGCGACCTTCATCAGCAGCTTCACCGAAGGCTTGGAGCTGATGAAGGCCGCCTGGTCCGATGAGCCAACAGTGACGTTCCACGGCCGCTTCCGCGACGTCGACGGCTTGCCGATCCAGCCCAAGCCGACGCAGCGGCCGCACCCGCCAATCTGGTTCGGCGCCAACGCTCCTAAGGCAATTGCGCGCGCGGTGCGCCTGGGCGACGCGTTCCTCGGTGCGGGCTCGTCGACGACCGCGAGCTTCGTCGACGCTGTGAAGACCGTGCGCCGCGAACTCGAGAAGCAGGGCAAGGACCCGGCAGGCTTCACCATCGGCAAACGGGTCTACCTGATGGTCGACGACGACGCCGACCGCGCCCGCGAACGGGTGCTCGCCGGACTGCACCGCATGTACGGCGAGATGCCGGGGATCGAGGCGGTTCCGGTGTCCGGCACCCCCGGCGACGTGGTGCGCGGAGTGCGCGAGGTCATCGACGCCGGCGCCGAGATGGTCCTGCTGAACCCCGTTGGCGAGCACGTCGCGGAGGATCGTGAGCAGATGGAACGGCTTGCTGCAGACGTGATTCCGCAGCTCAGCTGACTCATAGATTTCGCTGCAAATTAGGTGGTTTAAGTTCACGCTTTTCCGTGGTACACCGGCAATATGATGGCGAAACTGAAATTCCTCGCCCCGCTGGTCATGGCGGGAGCGGCCGCGACGGCGATCGCCGCGGCACCGGTGGCTGCCGCAGAGTCCATCGCGGCGATCACAAGCACTTCGATCACTCACTACCTGCCCCAGGATCCAGACGGCGGCGGCTGCGCCAACGGGGTCTGCGGCAGCGGCGACGCCGGCGGCGGCAGCGGCTGTACTGGCGACGGAACGTGCGGCAGCGGTGGACCTCTCGGCGGCGGCGGCTGCAATGCCCAGGGAGTGTGCGGCCACGGCGGTCCCGGCGGCGGCGGCGGCTGCGTGCCCTGGATCGGCTGCTTCAACTACGGGACGTAACCACTAACGCAGAAAGCCCCGACACGCCTGAGCGTGCGGGGCTTTCGCGCCTAGCGACCTAAAGCTCGGTCGCGGAACCGCCTGCGGCGGTGATCTTTTCGCGCGCGCTGCCGCTGAACTTGTGCGCGGTGACGTTGACCTTGACGGTCAGCTTGCCGTCGGCAAGCACCTTGACCAACGAGTTCTTGCGCACCGCACCCGCGGCCACCAGCTCGTCGACACCGACATCGCCGCCCTTGGGGAACAGCTTGTTGATGTCGCCGACGTTGACGATCTCGTACTCGGTGCGGAACCGGTTACGGAACCCCTTGAGCTTGGGCAGCCGCATGTGAATCGGCATCTGCCCGCCTTCGAACGTCGCGGGGACGTTCTTGCGGGCCTTGGTGCCCTTCGTGCCGCGACCGGCAGTCTTGCCCTTCGAGCCTTCACCGCGACCGACACGGGTCTTCGCGGTCTTCGAGCCAGGCGCGGGCTTGAGGTCGTGCAGCTTGATGGTCATGAGACCTCCTCAACCGCTTCTACTTTTACGAGGTGGTGAACCGTCTTGATGAGTCCACGAGTCTGCGCGTTGTCCTCACGGACAACAGACTGCCGGATCTTGCGCAGTCCCAGCGTCCGCAGGCTCTCGCGCTGATTCCAGCGAGCACCGATGTTGCTCCGCACCTGGGTGATCTTCAGCTCCGCCATCGCTATGCCGACCCTTCACGCGCGGCCGACGCGGCCAGCGCCTCGGCCTCCCGCCGCTGCCTCAGCATGCTGGGCGGTGCGACATCCTCGATGGGCAGACCGCGTCGGGCCGCCACCTCTTCGGGGCGCTGCAACATCTTCAGCGCGGCAACGGTGGCGTGCACCACGTTGATCGCGTTGTCGCTGCCCAGCGACTTGGCCAGGATGTCGTGGACGCCGGCGCATTCCAGCACCGCACGGGCCGCGCCACCGGCGATCACACCGGTACCCGGGCTGGCCGGACGCAGCATCACGACACCCGCCGCGGCCTCACCCTGGACGGGATGGACGATGGTGCCGCCGATCAGCGGCACTCGGAAGAAGCCCTTGCGCGCTTCCTCGACACCCTTGGCGATCGCTGCCGGAACTTCCTTGGCCTTGCCGTAGCCGACACCAACCATGCCCTTGCCGTCGCCGACGATCACCAGCGCGGTGAAGCTGAACCGGCGACCGCCCTTGACGACCTTGGAGACGCGGTTGATCGCCACCACGCGCTCCAGATAGTTGCTCTTGTCGCCGCCGCTGTCGCGGCCGCCTCGGCCGCCGCCGCGGTCGTCACGACGACCCCGGCCGTCGCGGTCACCGCGGGCGGCTCGGCCGTCCGATGCACCTGGGCCGCCGGCACCAGATGTTGCCTGATCGGCCATCATGCAGTCCTTCCGTTGTAAGTCATCAGAACTTCAGCCCGCCTTCGCGCGCCGCGTCGGCAAGGGCCGCGATCCGCCCGCCGTAGGTGTAGCCACCGCGGTCGAACACGGCCTCCTGGATGCCTGCGGCCTTGGCGCGCTCGGCGATCAGCTGTCCGACCCGCACGCTGTGGGCTTTCTTGTCACCCTCGACCGCACGCACGTCGGCTTCGATGGACGACGCGGCGGCCAGAGTGACGCCCTCGAGATCATCCACCAGCTGCACGTGAATGTGCCGCGACGAACGGTTGACCACCAGCCGGGGCCGCTCGGCCGTACCGGCGATCTTCTTGCGCAACCGCGCGTGCCGACGGAATCGCGAAACCCGCCGGGCCTCGGATGCGTTCTGCCCCACCGGCTTACGCGTCGCCGATGCCCCATCCTTTGTGTTAGAGACCATTTTACTTACCTGTCTTTCCGACCTTGCGGCGGATCTGTTCGCCCTCGTAGCGAACGCCCTTGCCCTTATACGGGTCTGGGCGGCGCAGGCGGCGGATGTTCGCCGAGATCTGACCGACCTTCTGCTTGTCGATGCCGGTGATCGAGAACTTGGTGGGCGTCTCAACCGCGAAGGCGATGCCGTCCGGCGCCGCGATCACGACGGGATGGCTGTAGCCGAGCGCGAACTCGAGGGTGTTGCCCTTGAGCTGCACGCGGTAGCCGACGCCGAAGATCTCCATCTTGGTGGTGTAGCCCTCCGTGACGCCGGTGACCAGGTTCGCCACTAGCGTGCGCGACAGCCCGTGCAGCGAGCGGTTGCGCCGCTCGTCGTCGGGTCGGGCCACCACGATGGCACCGTCATCGTTGCGCGACACGGTGATCGGTTCGGCGATCGCGAGTTCCAGCGTGCCCTTCGGTCCCTTGACGGACACATTCTGTCCGTCGATCGTGACGTCGACCCCGCTGGGGACGACGACCGGCTGCTTTCCAATACGCGACATGTGCTAGTTCCCCCTCACCACACGTAGGCGAGGACTTCGCCGCCCACGCCCTGTCGGGCTGCCTGGCGGTCGGTGAGCAGACCCGAGGACGTGGAGATGATCGCCACGCCAAGGCCACCGAGCACCCGCGGCAAGTTGGTGGATTTCGCGTACACCCGCAGGCCGGGTTTGGACACCCGGCGCAGGCCCGCGATGCTGCGTTCACGGCTAGGGCCGTACTTCAGCTGTACGACCAGCGACTTGCCCACCCGAGCATCCTCGGTGTGGAAGTCGCTGATGTAGCCCTGTTCCTTCAGGATCTCGGCGATGTTCGCCTTGATCTTCGAGTGGGGCAGGGTCACCTCGTCGTGATACGCCGAATTGGCGTTGCGCAGACGCGTCAAGAAGTCTGCGATCGGATCCGTCATAGTCATGACAGCCGGTTCACCTTCCTCGCGGCGGTTCCCACTGTGCCCATTTTTGGGGAGGCCTACCGCAACCTTTTGTTGATGTTTGTGTGCTGTTACCAGCTGGACTTCTGCACACCGGGCAGCTCGCCGGCATGTGCCATCTCACGCAGGCAGATGCGGCAGAGCCCGAACTTGCGGTAAACCGCGTGCGGGCGACCGCACCTGTTGCACCGCGTGTAGGCGCGCACCTTGAACTTCGGCTTCTTGTTGGCCTTGTTGACCAGAGCCTTCTTTGCCATCTGTTCAGTTCTCCTTGAACGGAAAGCCCAGCGCCCGCAACAGCGCTCGTCCTTCGTCGTCGTTTGTCGCCGAGGTGACGACGGTGATGTCCATGCCACGGGGCCGATCAATGTTGTCCACATCGATCTCGTGGAACACCGACTGCTCGGTCAGCCCGAAGGTGTAGTTGCCGGTCCCGTCGAACTGCTTCGGCGACAGGCCGCGGAAGTCGCGGATACGCGGCAGCGCGATCGAGATCAGCCGGTCGAGAAACTCCCACATCCGGTCGCCCCGCAGCGTGACGCGCGCGCCGATCGGCATGCCCTCCCGCAGCTTGAACTGCGCGATCGACTTGCGGGCGCGCCGAATCTCGGGCTTCTGGCCGGTGATCAGCGACAGGTCGTTGACGGCGCCGTTGATCAGCTTGGCGTCGCGGGCGGCGTCGCCGACGCCCATGTTCACGACGACCTTCACCACGCCAGGGATCTGCATGACGTTGTCGTAGCCGAACTCTTTGAACAGCGAGTCGCGGATCTGCTCGCGGTAGCGCTGCTTGAGGCGGGGCAGGGTCTTCTCGGTGGCTTCTGCAGTCGTCATCTCAGATGTCCTTGCCATTGGTCTTGGCGACGCGGACCTTCTTGCCGGTCTCGTCGTCGACACGGAAGCTCACGCGGGTCGGCTTGCCATCGGCGTCGAGCAGCATCACGTTGCTCACGTGGATCGGCGCCTCCTGGGTGACGATGCCGCCGGAGGCCGCCCCGCGCTCGGTGCGAGAAACGGGGGTGTGCTTCTTGATCCGGTTGACGCCCTCGACGAGCACCTTGTTGCGGTCCGGGTAGGCCACCAGGACCTTGCCCTTGGCACCCTTGTCCTTACCGGAGATGACGAGCACCGTGTCGCCCTTGTGGACGTTCATTTACAACACCTCCGGAGCGAGCGAGACGATCTTCATGAAGCGCTTCTCGCGCAGCTCCCGGCCGACCGGGCCGAAGATGCGCGTGCCACGCGGATCGTTGTCGGGCTTGATGATGACGGCGGCGTTCTCGTCGAACTTGATGTAGCTGCCGTCGGCACGGCGGCGCTCCTTGACCGTGCGCACAATGACGGCCTTGACCACCTCGCCGCGCTTGACGTTGCCGCCGGGGATGGCTTCCTTGACGGTCGCCACGATGATGTCGCCGATGCCGGCATAGCGCCGCGACGAGCCGCCGAGCACGCGGATGCACAAGATCTCCTTGGCGCCCGTGTTGTCGGCGACCTTCACCCGCGATTCCTGCTGAATCACTCGATCTCCTCGACCTGGTTATGTGTGCATGGCAGGCCCTGTCGTTCTGGTGGGCACAGCCCACCAGTGACCTGACATGCGCGGTCTTGCTGTCACCGAAGGGCACGCGGGGTTTTCTCGCCGATGAGCGCTTGCGCGAAGAGCACATTTGATGAGCGCTTGCGCGAAAAGCACATCTGTAGAGAACCGAGGTCTGCCCAAGGCAACCAGTGAATTCTAGGTGACGACCAGCTCAGAACCAAATCGCCGCTGGTCAGCCCTTCCTGTTGCCGCGAGCAGTGCACGCCCGCACCCGACACACCCTGAAAACCTGACATTTCGCGCACGTTCACCTCGGCGTACTGCGCCCGGTCAGACTGGCTTGCGATGCCACCATGATCGCCGTTACCGCGCTGGGCCTGGCGGCCGCGTTCCTATTCGCGTTGTCGGCGTTCCTGCAGCAACGCGCCGCACGCGCCGCCGTCGGGGATACCTCGACACTTCGCGACGCCTCCGGGGTGATGAGGCTGCTGGGCCGCCTGATGCGGAACCGGACCTGGCTGGTCGGGTGGATCACAAACCTATGTGGTGTCGGAACCCAAGCGGCGGCGCTCAAGGTCGGGTCGGTGGCGGCGGTCCAGCCGCTGATGGCGTCTCAGCTGTTGTTCGTCCTTACGCTTGCCTCTGGCGAGCAGCGCCGCTGGCCGTCGGCGCGTGACTGGTTGTCGGCGCTCGCGGTCTGCGCCGGACTGGTGCTGCTGCTGACCGCTGACGCTTCGTCGCTCACCGGCGCGCCGCACCGGCACCGCGTGCTGATGGCGACGGCGTGCATGGTCGGCCTCATCGTGATTCTGCGCCAGTTGAGTCGGCACACCTTCCCGTGGCTGGCGGGCCCACTCGTCGGGGTTGCCGCCGGGCTGTGCCACGCCCTCAACGCCGTGTATCTGAAGCTGACGGTTGAGGACGTGTATCACGGCGGCGTGGCAGTCACACTCTTCGACTGGCCCGTCTACGCATTGGCCGTGACCGCAGTGAGCGGAATGCTGTTGGTGCAGATAGCGTTTGCCAGCGGGCCGTTGCCGCCCGCCGTTGCCGCCATGAGCGTCACCAACCCCGTCGCCAGTTTCGTGTTGGGGATACTCGCCTTCGACGCGCCTGCTCCCCGCGGCCTCGGCGTGCTGTCGGCCATCGTCGCGTCCGGCGTGCTGATCACGGTCGGCATCGTCGGCCTGGCCAACGCGTCGAGCACACGCCGGTTGTACCGGACCGATGCCGGTCGCGGTGAACGTGCCGTCGTCGCGGCCTGAACTAACCTCTGCCGATCCATTCACAACGCAGGCGGACGGCGCCGATCATGGTTGCCATGCAATTGACCGACGCCGTCGTGCTGGTCACAGGCGCATCCGCCGGAATCGGCCACGTCGCCGCGGCCCGCTTCGCGGCAAGAGGCGCCCGGGTGCTGGTGCACGGCCGCGACCGCGAGCGCACCAACAAGGTGGCCGACGAGGTGGGCGGGCGGGCCCTACTCGCCGACCTGGCCCTACCTGCGGACCGCCAGCGGCTCGCCGCCGAGGCACTGGATGCGTTCGGACGCATCGACGTCCTGGTGAACAACGCCGGCTTCGGCTATTTCGGAGGTGTGTCGGCCATGGCTGTCGACGTGATTCGGCGACTCATCGAGGTCGATCTGTTGGCCTCGATCGAGCTCACCCACGCACTGTTGCCCGGGATGGTCGAAAGGAAGCGCGGCGCGATCTGCTTCGTGACGTCGATCGCCGGCCGCACCGGTGTCGCGGGTGAAGCCGTCTACTCGGCGACCAAGGCAGGTCTCGACGCGTTCGCCGAAAGCCTGCGGGCCGAGACCGCCCGATCCGGTGTCAACATCAGCGTCGTCGTTCCCGGCGTGGTCGACACGGGGTTCTTCGAAACTCGCGGCGCTCCCTATACGCGCACGCGGCCACGACCGATACCTGCCGACACGGTGGCCGACGCCGTGGTCCGAGCGGTGGAGCGCAACCGCGCCGAAGAGTGGAGACCACGGTGGCTTCGGATCGCCCCGACCGTGCGCGCGCTGGCTCCCGGCGCGTTCCGGCGGCTTGCGGTCCGCTTCGGTGGTCAGGGTGACACGGCCTGACCGCTCACACAGCGGAACCCGATGTGCGTCGTCGCGCTGTCCTGTGACTGCGGCGAGCGGGCCGCAGGGCGATAGCGGTGGCAGTACTCCGGCGCGCATAGGTGCGAGCCGCCTTTGAGCGTCTGGCTGATGGTCGGATCGGGTGCCGAAGGCCCGCAACAGGACTGCACCTGCCCGTCGAGCCGGTGGTGCGCGGAAAACTGCGTCGTCGTCCACTCCCACACATTGCCGATCATGTCGACCAGGCCGAACCCGTTCGGGGGGAACGTGCCGACCGGCGATGTTCCCACCCAGCCGAGCGCGCCGTCATTGCGGTACGGGAACCGCCCCTGCCAGATGTTGGCCATCAACTGACCGCCAGGAGCGACGTCGTCGCCCCACGTGTACGTCGTGGTGGCGCCGCCGCGGGCCGCGTACTCCCACTCGGCCTCGGTCGGCAGCCGACGGCCCGCCCAGCGTGCGTAGGCCGCCGCGTCGGGATAGGCGACCTGCACCACCGGGTGGTCGAGCCTGTTCTCGATACCGCTGTCCGGGCCAAACGGGTGGCGCCAGTCGGCGCCGGGCACCCAGTCCCACCACTGCCGCCAATCGCGCAGATCCACCGGACGGCTGGTCGGCCGGAACACCAGCGCACCCGGCACCAGATCCTCCATCGCGGCTCCCGGATACAGCGCGGGATCCAGGGACTGCTCGGCGACGGTGACGTAACCCGTGGCGGCGACGAATTCGGCGAACTGGGCGTTGGTCACCGGATGGCGCTCGACGGCGTAGGCGCCGACGGTCACCGTGTGCACCGGCGCCTCTTCTGGATAGAACCGCGTTGAGCCCATCGGAAAGAACCCGCCCGGCAGCTCGACCAGCTCGGTATGCATGGGTTTACGGTAGGACGATCTCGAAGTCCTCGGTCAGAAGCGAAGCTGCGTCATCGAAGCCCTGTGTCCCCGTCGGCGCCTCCACGTGAACGGCGACGAGATAGTCGTTCCCGCTGTTGGTCCAGATATGGACGATGCGACCCTCGAATTCGACGGCGTTCTGGGGCGTGTCCGACCAGGCACCCATCAGCTTCTGCCCGCTGAAACCGCATAGTTGGCTGGGCAGCATGCTGACGCTGCTGACGGCCGATTCCGCCATCAGGTCATCGACGTACTTCTTGAACGCAGCTGCCGGTTCGAGCTGGGTCGCGGCGATCGTCACGGTCGCCGACATCCCTTCCGGCCCGGCCATTTTGCCGCCGATATCGCCAGAGCCTGCGGACATCGACCAACCGTCGGGAACGCCGACCGTGATCTTCGGCGCATCAGGGTCATTGACTTGGGCAGCCATCCGCACGCCCGGCTTGATCGGCTGCGAACACGCCATCGTGTTCGGTGGCACCGGCGCCCTCTTGGTCGGGACGACGCCGTACACGGACTGGTCGGACTCCTGCGTCGGCAGGGTCGTCGCCGACGGAGCCGAGGACGCGGCCGTCGTGCCCAGATCGGCGGCAACGGGCGCACCATCGCTGGTTCGGACGCAACCCGCCACCAAACAGGCGAGCCCGAGCGCGGCCAAACCGACCCGCTTCATCAGTCTTTCGCGAATGCTCGTGCGAACTCGCGTTCCAAATCCATATACGGCTTGCCCGACACATCCACATTCACCTGAGCGATGGTGCCACCTGTGAACGGGAACGGCGCCTTGTACGCGCGCGAGACCGGCGATCCCGTGTTCTTGCCGACGCTCAGGCCGGCGCCGGCTAGGCCGAATGTCCCGGGATGGATTCTCACGCCCGAACGCGACGCCACCTCGGCGTCGTCGATGTAGAGCGCGACCTCGCCGAGCGGGGTGTGGCTGCCCTCCACGGTGCCCGTACGCGTGAAGGCAACACCGAGGGTGTGCTTGCCCAGCGTTACGGCGTCCGACGACGACAATTGCTGCTCCTCCTCGCTGAGGAAGTTGTACACGTACTGCAGCCGTCCGTCCTGGACGAACAGCACGTGTCCGCCGTGCGCGCCACCGTGCTTGATGATCACGCCTTCGGCACCCGTGGTGTCGATGCTGACCTCCGCAATGACCACGAACGACCGACCCTGGATCTCCACGGCGGCACCCATGCCGACATCGGCGGTGCCGGGGTAGTACGAGTACGACTCGCGGGTGCCCGCCAGGTAGGGCCGCCACCGCGTCATCGTCTCGAGGATGTTCAAGTCAGCCAGTGGCAGCCCGTTGTACTTCTGTGCCTCGCTCAACCACAGCGCCTTGAGGTCCTCGAGCTTGTCGGGGTTCTCGACGGCAAGGTCACGGCACTGGCTGCGGTCGGCATCGATGTGGAACAACTCCCAGCGGTCCTTGTCGAAATGCGACCAGCCGGCGGGTGTGGCGGCGTGGACCGTGTTGGCGAACCATCCCTTGTGCCAGATGCCCCGCGTGCCCAGCATGGTGTAGAACTGTGTCTCCTTGCCCGTCGGCGCGGCCGGATCATCAAGGGCCACCTTGAAACTCACACCATCGAGTGGCTTTTGCGGGATGCCCTTGACGACGGCCGGCGGGGTGATGCCGAGCAGGTCGTAGACCGTCGGGGTGATGTCGGACACGTTGACGTAGTTATCCCGCACCTCGCCGTGCGCAGCAATTCCCTTGGGCCAGGAAATGATTGCGGTATCGGCGATCCCTCCCTCATGGGAGGCGTATCGTTTGAACAGCTTGTAGGGCGTGTTGAACGCCATCGCCCAGCCGATTGGGTAGTGGTTGTAGGTCTCCGGCCCGCCCAAGTTGTCCATGAACCGCAGTCCTTCTTCCACGGTGTCGACGTAGCCGTTGAAGAACTTGACCTCGTTCACCGAGCCGTTCGGACCACCCTCGCCGCTGGCCCCGTTGTCGGAGATGACCACGATGACGGTGTTGTCCAATTGGCCGGATTCCTCCAAATAGTCGAGGACGCGGCCGATTTGGGCGTCGGTGTAGCTCAGGAAGCCAGCGAACACCTCGGCCATCCGGCAGAACAGCCGCTTGTCGTCATCGCCGAGCGAATCCCACGGGCGCACCGTGTCCTGCGGAGGCCAGGGCTCGCCGTTGGGTCCCTTGACGTCCAGGTACGGATTGATCGGCGAGAGTTCCGTATCGGGCGGGACGATGCCGAGCTTCTTCTGGTTCTCGAGCACGATTTCGCGGTAGCGCTCGTAGCCCATGTCGAACTTGCCTGCGTACTTGTCGACCCATTCCTTGAAGACGTGGTGCGGTGCGTGTCCCGCCCCGGGGCAAACGTACGAGAACCACGGCTTGTCGGATGCGATCACCTTCGCGTCGCGGATGAATTCGATTGTCTTGTCGGCGATGTCCTTTGACAGGTGGTAGCCGTCCTCGGGAAGCCCCGGCGGGGCGACAGGGTGGTTGTCGTAGACGAGTTCGGGATACCACTGGTCGGTCTCGCCGCCCATGAAGCCGTAGAACCGTTCGAAGCCCCGCGAGAGTGGCCAATGCCGTTTGGTGGAGGCCAGATTGGATTCCTCCAGCGGCGTCAGGTGCCACTTGCCGATGCAGTAGGTGTTGTAGCCGTTCTCAACGAGAACCTCTGACAGCAGCGCGGTCTCCTTCGGGATGCGCCCGTTGCAGCCGGGGAAGCCGTCGGTGAACTCCTCGATGGTGGCCATCCCCACCGTGGTGGCGTTGCGGCCGGTCAGCAGCGAAGCGCGGGTGGGCGAGCACAGCGCGGTGGTGTGGAACTGCGACAGCCGCACGCCGCGTTCGGCGATGCGACTCATGGTCGGCATCTCCACCAGCCCGCCGAAGCAGTCCCACGTCGCGATGCCGGTGTCATCCCACACCAGATACAAGACGTTGGGCGCATCTTCGGGTGCCGTCGGCGCGGCGTATGGGCCCCAGTCCGGTTGGGAATCCCGGATGTCCAGCTCGATCTTGCCGTTGAATTCCGTCACCATGGCAGCCTCGTCCCGGGTCTCGGATCGCCGTGTCATGGACGATCGCCCGGAGACTACACCCGCTGAGTATCGGCCAACTGAGAAATTGACGACGGCGACATTACGGATTTGCGGTTCAGCCACCACTGCGCTGTCAGCAGCGGGATCGTCCAGCCCAGCCACGCACCGACGCCGGCCACAAACCACACGAAATGCTCTTCGTTACCCCCAAAGACGCTGTCCTGCAACGGCAGAAAGGTGATCACCAACACCGGTGTCCAGATCCGGTTGGTGATGATCGACAACGCCAGCGTCACGCTGCGGACCATATGCCGCCGATGCTGCGCGAACCGCCGTTGCCGGGCGGCAACGAAGCCGTTGATCGTGAACCAGAGCCAAAGCGACGCCAGAAACACATTGCCGACGGCCAGAAGCGGCCCGAAGGGTGTGGCCGCCCCGATCACCATGGCGCACACCGCGGCGGGGATCGCCGCATACACGTAGACCCGCCCGACCCACCGGTGCAGGGCGGGTCGGCGCGCGCGCAGTCCGGGCCAGATCTGCGCCACCGCCGTCACCATCGCCACGCTTGCGAACATCACGTGACCCACCAGCAGCGGATAGTGCAACGGGAACGTCGCTGGCACCCGCGTCCCGCCGGTGAAGTACGGCGGAAGCGAGTACGCCAAGAAGGCGACGACCACAACTGCGAGGGCCGGGACGAGCCACTTCCTGTTCGGAGCAAGGGATGCGTATGTCATACGCAGAGCGTACGGCATACGCGTCTGTTACGCCTGGCGATTAGGCTGACACGTAATGACGACCGACGAGCCGCTGCCCCGAGTGCTGGAGATCCTGTGGCGAGACGCGCCGCCGGGCCGGCGCACCCGCGGACTGAGCCGCCAGCGCATCGTCGCGGCGGCCATCGAGTTGGTCGAGGCCGAGGGCCTCAGCGCGTTGTCGATGGCGCGGCTGGCCGAGCGGCTTGGCTGTGGCACCATGTCGCTGTACCGCCACGTCGCCAACAAGGACGAGTTGGTGACGTTCATGTTGTCGACCGCGCCAGAGCCTCCGCCTACGCCAGCCGATCCGTCGGATTGGCGTGGTGCGCTTACCGATTGGGCCGCCGGGCTATGGGACATCTACCACCGGCACCCGTGGATCCTGCAGACCGCCGCGGCGGGCCCGCCGGCAGACCCGGGACAGCTGGCGTGGCTGGATGCCGGGCTTGCTGCGCTGGGTGGTACCGGCCTGGCGGAGCGGGACAAGCTGGCGGCCGTCATGGCGGTACTGCACTATGTCCGCGGGGCCGCCGCGCTCGACATCGAGGCCGTCCAGTCCAACTTGTCCAACTACCCCGCGCTGCTTCGACGGCTGCTGACCGCCGACCGGTTCCCAGCGCTGGCGGCCGCCGTAGCAGCCGGGGTGTTCGACCAGGAGGACGACAACCCTCAGGCGGAGTTTCGCTCCGGGCTGCGTCAGCTGCTCGACGGCATAGCCGCGAAGATTCGCGAAGATCTACATGGGGCGTAGGCCTGCGATAACGAGTTGCACCATGCGGCGCGCGTCGTAGTCGGGGTCTGCGTCGGCTCCGATGCAGATATTGCCTATGCCGCGCATCAACCCGTATGCGTCGACGTCGGGGACGATTTCTCCCGCCGAGGCAGCGGCTTCGAGTAGGTGGGCACAGACGGGGACGAGGCGGTCGAGGAAGTAGGCATGCAGGGTCTCGAACGCGGCAGAGTCGGACCGTAAGGCGCCGGCGAGGCCGCGTTTGGTGATCAGGAAGTCGATGAAAAGATCAATCCAGTCCGTCAGTGCGGCAAGAGGCGAGCTGCTGTCGTTGAGGAGGGTCGCGCCGGCCTGCGCGCATGCCTCGACTTGGTGGCGGTAGACCGCGCCGATGAGGTCTGCCCGCGTCGGGAAATGCCGGTAGATGGTGCCTACACCAACCCCAGCGCGGGCAGCAATGTCACGCACAGGCACGTCGACCCCGGAGGCGACAAAGGCCGCGCCGGCCGCGGCGAGCAAGGTCTCCTCGTTGCGCCGGGCGTCGGATCGTTTCCGAGGGGCGGGCGCGGCTGACCCCCTGTCGGCCACTGGTCAGGCACCTCCCTATCAGGCCTTGTAAAACGGAACATGGTTCCGTAACTTGAGATCGGAACACTGTTCCGATTGTTGGATTGTATGTCAGCCCCGGAACGAATCGTGGAGAGGAAGGCGGCCGATGTCGCAAGTGAGGTTCGGGATCATGACGGCACCGTCACAGGTCGGCTACGCCGACATCCTGCGGGTTTGGCGCGAGGCGGACGCCATACCGCAGATCGAGCACGCATGGCTGTTCGACCACCTGATGCCGATCTTCGGAGACCCGAACGGGCCGACATACGAAGGCTGGACGCTGCTGTCGGCGCTGGCCGCCCAAACCCACCGACTCCGGGTGGGAGTGCTCGTCACCAGTAACCGCTTCCGGCCACCGGCCATGCTGGCCAAGATCGCTACGACGACCGACATCGTCTCCGGAGGACGACTGGACTTCGGTGTCGGTGCCGGCTCCCGACCGAATAACCCCCTGGCCCGGCGTGAGTACGAAGCACACGGCCTGCCGTTTCACGACTTCTCGCATTCCGTGGACAGCCTCGCCGAAGCGCTCACCGTCATCCGCCGATTGTGGACCGAGACGGAGCCGTTCGACTTCGCTGGCGCCCACGTGCAGCTCACCGGAGCGCTCGGCAGCCCCAAGCCGCTGCAGCGTCCGCACCCGCCGATCATCATCGGCGGCCGTTCGGCTCCGCTGCTGCGTGTCGTCGCCGAGCATGCCGACCTCTGGAACATTCCCGGCGGCGACATCGACGACGCGATCGCTTGCAGCACGCTGTTGGACCGCTACTGCGCAGAGATCGGTCGCGACCCGGCTGCCATCACTCGGTCGATGTACCTACCTGTTTCCTATGACCAACCCGACATCACCCGCGATGCGATCGGCCACGCCATCGAGGCCGGCTTCGAGCACCTCATCCTCGGGCTTTCGGACCCCTACCCGGTCGGCGTCACCCGGTGGGTCGTCGACGAACTCGTCACCACAGCGGGATCGTGACGCTATAGGGGCGAGGACGCTGCCTGGCTGGCAAGCCATCGATGGGGATGAATGGATCTCTTCGGGTGCGGTACCGCATGCGGCATCACGTTGGGGACTCAGAACGTGCCGTCCGTACCGATGCTCATGTGGTTGCGTCATATCTGGCTGCCGCGCTACGTCAAGGACGTAGAACCTTGATCACGCGATGGCTAGAAGGAGCAAGATATGGCCGGCCAATCCCCCGCGCTCTACCGCGTCGTCATCGAAGCCGCCGCGGAGTAGCCATGCCAAAACCGTATCGCGTTGGCCTCTTTGTGCGATCCAACAACGCCGTGATGCGATCGCTCATCCGAGCAGGCGTCAGGATCGGAACGTTCGCTGTTCTGACGGTTCGCGGACGACGAACTGGGCGACCGGTGCACGTCCCACTCGTCGTGTTCTCCGATGGCGGCAACCGCTATCTGGTTGCGTCGTACGGAATTGTCAATTGGGTGCAAAACCTTCGCGCCGCTGACGGCAGGGCCGAACTGCGCCGCGGCCACACAATCGAGAAGATCACCGCGATCGAGCTGCCTCCCGAACAGGCAGGCCCGATCCTGCGATTCAGCTTGCAGACCGGGCCGCCCGGCATTCCGCGGCCCATCGTCCGCATATTCCGGCGATTCTTCGTGCTGCCGTATCTCGACGTCCACATGAACTCGTCGGGCGACGAGTTTGCGCGATCGGCCATCGGCCACCCGGTTTTTCTCGTGCAGACGGCAACCGCCCTCGGTTAAGAAAGGTTGTTCGGCCTGTGACTTCGCGGTGGCGACGCAGCCGGTAGCGCTGCGGGGAGGTTGCGGCGGTGGAAGTATGCCGAGCGTGGCGACAAGCAAACCCCAGACCATCGCGTATCCGGCGCCGGGCTCGCGCCCGCACAGTCATGACGACTTCTCGGTGGACCCGCACGTGGTCGTGCTGTTCGGCGCGACGGGCGACCTGGCGAGACGAAAACTGATCCCCGGCCTGGCGTTTCTCGACCAGGCCGAGCTGGCACCCAACATCGAGATCGTCGCCACATCGCTGGAGGACATGTCCACAGACGAATTTCTCAAGCTGGCCAAGGAGGCGATCGACGACTTCGGGACGCACAAGCTCACGAAAGACCAGTGGACCCGGTTCGCCCAAACGGTCACCTATGTGCCGCAGAGTGCGGGCCCCGAGGCGCTGGCCGACGCCGTCGCGAAGGCCGAAGCGAAGCTTGGGCCCGAAGTCCGTCGACTGCACTATCTCTCGGTACCGCCAAAGGCCGCCCGTGCCGTAATCAGCATGCTGCGGGACGCGAAACTGGTGGAGCGGTCGCGCGTTGTGATGGAAAAGCCGTTCGGCACCGACCTCGCGAGCGCGGTGGAGCTGAACGACTTTGTGCACGAGACGTTCCGCGAGAACCAGATCTTCCGCATCGACCACTTCCTCGGCAAGGAGGCCGCGCAGAACATCCTGGCTTTCCGGTTTGCCAATGGCCTGTTCGAACCGATCTGGAACCGCAACTTCATCGACCACATCCAGATCGACATCCCAGAGACACTCGGCCTCGACGAGCGCGCCAACTTCTATGAGAGCACCGGTGCGTACAAGGACATGGTGGTCACCCACCTGTTCCAGGTGATGGCGTTCGTCGTGATGGAGCCGCCCACTGCTTTGGAGCCCCGCGCGATCAGCGAAGAGAAGAACAAGGTCTTCCGGTCGATGCTGCCCGTAAAGCCGGCCAATGTGGTTCGGGGCCAATACACCGGCTACCGCGACTGCACCGGTGTGGCACGGGATTCCGACACCGAGACATTCATCGCTCTCAAGGTGGGCATCGACAACTGGCGCTGGGCCGGCGTGCCGATCTATCTGCGCACCGGCAAGCGGATGGCCGAGGGGATTCGCATCATCTCGATCGCGTTCAAGGAAGCGCCGCGCAGCATGTTCCCGCCCGGCTCCGGCGTCGGCTCACAGGGACCGGACCACCTGACCTTCGACCTCGCCGATAACTCCAAGGTGTCGCTGTCGTTCTACGGTAAGCGGCCAGGGCCTGGCATGAAGCTGGACAAGCTGTCGATGCAGTTCTCAACGCAGGAGATCGACACCGTTGGCGATGTATTGGAGGCCTACGAGCGGTTGATCCTGGATGCGATGCGCGGCGACCACACGCTGTTCACCACCGCAGAGGGCATCGAGTCGCTATGGGAGCGGTCGGCGGAATTGCTGGCCGACCCGCCGCCGGCCAAGATCTACCAGCCGGGCACGTGGGGACCCAACGCGATCCATCAACTGATCGCGCCCAATGCGTGGCGGCTGCCGTTCGAGCGTGAGTGGCGCGAGGCCAAGAACTAGGCCGACTGGGCCCACGCGCATGGGCCCACGCGCAAGGGCCCACGCGCAAGCTGGGGACTGGGGACTGGGGACTGGGGAACGCAGGAAAGATTACTTGGCTCTCTCGAGAACCTCGACGAGGCGCCACCGCTTCGTGGCCGACAGCGGACGGGTCTCCATCAGCGAAACCCGGTCGCCGACACCGGCGATGCCGTTCTCGTCGTGCGCCTTCACCTTCGTGGTGGTGCGAATGATCTTGCCGTAGAGCGGGTGGCGCACCCGGTCTTCGAGCTCGACCACGATGGTCTTCTGCATCTTGTCCGACACCACGTAGCCGATGCGGGTCTTGCGGCGCCCGCGCGGCTTCTCGGTGCGCGGGGTGTGCTTCGGGCCCTTCTCCGTGCCGGATGTCGCCGCCGTTGCGGCTCCGGCGCCCCTGGCTGCTGTCTTCTCTGCCATCACGATTCCTCACCGGCGGGTCCGGAAGCCAGACCCAACTCACGTTCGCGCAGCACTGTGTACACACGCGCAATTTCCTGACGGACCGTACGAAGGCGACGGTTGTTGGCGAGCTGACCGGTCGCCACCTGGAAGCGCAGATTGAACAGTTCTTCCTTGGACTCGCGCAGGCGATCCTTCAACTCGTCGTCCGTCATTTCGCGCAGTTCGCCTGGCGACACTCCCACTGCCATCAGAACTGGTCCTCTCGGGTAACGATGCGTGCCTTGATCGGCAGCTTGTGGATCGCGCGGGTCAGTGCTTCCCGCGCGGTTTTCTCGTCGGGATAGCTCAGCTCGAACAGCACACGGCCCGGTTTGACATTGGCCACCCACCACTCCGGCGAGCCCTTGCCCGAACCCATGCGGGTTTCGGCCGGCTTCTTGGTCAGCGGACGGTCAGGGAAGATGTTGATCCACACCTTGCCGCCACGCTTGATGTGCCGGTTGATGGCGATACGAGCGGACTCGATCTGCCGGTTGGTGATGTAGGCGTGCTCCAGTGCCTGGATGCCGTAGTCACCGAAACTCACCGACGTGCCACCGCTGGCGATGCCGCGCTGCCTCGGGTGGTGTTGCTTGCGGTGCTTGACCTTGCGGGGAATCAACATGACTAACTCTCCGTAGTTTCTGTGGTCACAGAGGGAGAAGTTTCGACGACAGCCTCGGAAGTGGCCTCAGCGACCGGTTCTGGCGCAGCCGTAGCGTCCTCGACGCCCGATGCGGCACGACCGGCGTCGGTGCTCGTCGCGGTGGTACCCGACGCGCCGCTACGACGCGGACGCGTGCCCGACGGGCGCTCGCGGCGCGGACGATCCGCGCCTGCCGGAACCGCCGCGGTCAGCTCGCGCTTGCCGCCAACGATGTCGCCCTTGTAAATCCACACCTTCACGCCGATACGACCGAAGGTCGTCTTGGCCTCGTACAGGCCGTAATCGATGTCGGCGCGCAGCGTGTGCAGCGGCACCCGACCCTCGCGGTAGAACTCCGAGCGGCTCATCTCAGCACCGCCGAGGCGGCCCGAGCACTGCACCCGGATGCCCTTGACGTTGGGCTGGCGCATGGCCGACTGGATGGCCTTGCGCATCGCGCGGCGGAACGCCACGCGGTTCGAAAGCTGCTCTGCCACACCCTGAGCCACCAGCTGCGCCACTGACTCGGGGTTCTTCACCTCGAGAATGTTCAGCTGCACCTGCTTGCCGGTCAGCTTCTCCAGGTCGGCACGGATGCGGTCGGCCTCGGTGCCTCGGCGGCCGATGACGATGCCCGGTCGCGCGGTGTGGATGTCGACGCGCACACGGTCACGCGTGCGCTCGATCTCCACGTCGGCGATGCCGGCGCGCTCCAGACCGGTGGCCAGCAGCCGACGAATCGCCACGTCTTCCTTGACGTAGTCCTTGTACTGCTTGTCGGCGTACCACCGGGACTTCCAGTCGGTGGTGATTCCCAGCCGGAAGCCGTGGGGATTGATTTTCTGGCCCACTACTCCGAGCCCTCCTTCGCTTCGTCAGAAGCTTCAGCAGTCTTCTTAGGGGCGGCCTTCTTGGCCGGCGCCTTCTTCGCGGCCGCCGTCTCAGCGGTTGCCTTTGATTCTGCGGACTTCTCGGCTGTGCCAGATGCCGCCGCCTTGGCGGCTCCGGAAGCCGTCTCCGGAGCCTTCGTCTCAACGGCGGCCTTGGTCGCGGTGCTCGATGTCGCCGCCGTTGCGGCTCCGCCAGCCTTCTTCGATGCGGCTGCCTTGCTGCCCTGCGCGCGGCGTGCGCGCGCGGCGCTGGCCGACCTGCCGCCGCCCCGCTCCTCCTTGGACGGGCGGCTCTCCACAATCACCGTGATATGGCTGGTGCGCTTGCGGATTCGGAACGCACGCCCCTGGGCGCGCGGCCGGATGCGCTTGGCGGTCGGGCCCTCGTCGGCGTAGACGGTGGCCACCACCAGCGTCGCCGGATCCAGGCCCTCGTTGTTCTGCGCGTTGGCCGCGGCGCTGGCGATCACCTTGGCGACCGGCTCGCTGGCGGACTGCGGTGCCCACCGCAGAATGTCGAGCGCATCGGACACCGACTTGCCGCGCACAAGGTCGATGACCCTGCGCGCCTTGGACGCCGAGACATGCACGAAGCGCGCCTTGGCGACCGCAGACGGATACTCAGTCGTGATACTCACCGGCGCTTAGCCTTCCGGTCGTCTTTGATGTGACCCTTGAACGTGCGGGTCGGCGCGAACTCGCCGAGCTTGTGCCCGACCATTGCCTCGGTAACGAACACCGGGACATGCTTGCGGCCGTCGTGGACCGCGAAAGTGTGCCCGATGAAGTCGGGGATGATGGTCGACCGACGCGACCAGGTCTTGATGACCTGCTTGGTGTTCTTCTCGTTCTGGACGTCGACCTTCTTGAGCAGATGGCCGTCGACGAACGGACCCTTTTTAAGGCTGCGTGGCATCGGCTACTCCTACCGGTGGTGCTTCTTGCCGGTACGCCGGCGTCGGACGATGAGCTTGTCGCTGGACTTGTGCTTCTTGCGGGTGCGGCCCTCGGGCTTACCCCACGGGCTGACCGGGTGACGGCCGCCAGAGGTCTTGCCCTCACCGCCGCCGTGCGGGTGGTCGACCGGGTTCATCACGACACCACGGACAGTGGGGCGCTTGCCCTTCCACCGCATACGGCCGGCCTTTCCCCAGTTGATGTTGGCCTGCTCGGCGTTGCCGACCTCACCGACGGTGGCGCGGCAGCGCACGTCGACGCGGCGGATCTCACCGGACGGCATACGCAGCGAGGCGTAGGTGCCCTCCTTGCCCAGCAGCTGGACGCTGGCACCGGCCGAGCGGGCCATCTTCGCGCCGCCGCCGGGCCGCAGCTCAACCGCGTGGATCACGGTGCCCGCGGGGATGTTGCGCAGCGGCAGGTTGTTGCCGGGCTTGATGTCGGCGTTGGCGCCGGACTCCACGATGTCGCCCTGCGAAAGCCCCTGCGGCGCAATGATGTAGCGCTTCTCGCCGTCAAGGAAATGAAGTAGTGCAATCCTCGCGGTGCGGTTGGGGTCGTACTCGATCTGCGCGACCTTGGCGTTCACGCCGTCCTTGTCATGGCGACGGAAGTCGATCACCCGGTAGGCGCGCTTGTGCCCACCGCCCTGGTGCCGGGTGGTGATCCGGCCCTGCGCGTTGCGCCCGCCCTTGCCGTGCAGCGGGCGAACCAGCGACTTCTCCGGATGGTCGCGAGTGATCTCGGCGAAATCGGAGACGCTGGCACCGCGGCGACCGGGGGTCGTCGGCTTGTACTTGCGAATTCCCATGATTCTCTAGGTCTCTCTGCCGGACTAGGCCGGCGCTCCGAACAGGTCGATGGGCTTGCTGCCCGCGGCCAGCGTGACGATGGCGCGCTTGGTGTCCTTGCGCTTGCCGAAACCGGCACGGGTGCGCTTGCGCTTGCCGTTGCGGTTCAGCGTGTTCACCGACGCGACCTTGACTTTGAAGATCTTCTCGATCGCGATCTTGATCTGCGTCTTGTTCGAGTCGGGGTGCACGACGAAGGTGTACACGTTGTCCTCGATCAGCGCGTAGGACTTCTCCGAGATCACCGGGGACAGGATGATGTCGCGGGGGTCAGTGACGGTTGCCATCAGGCCGAAACCTCCTCGGCAGTGTTGTTGGCTGTGTTCGCCGAGATATAGGCGTCCAAGGCCTCCACGCTGAACACCACGTCGTCGGCCTTCAGCACGTCGTGCGTGTTGAGCTGGTCGGGCGAAAGCACATGCACACCAGGCAGGTTGCGCACCGACAGCGCGCCGGCCTCGTCGCTGCGGCCGATCACCACAAGCACCTGCTTGTGCTCGGTCAGCGTGGCCAAGAATGCCTTGGCGCTCTTGGTCGACGGGGTCTGACCCTCCACCAGCTCGGTGACCGCGTGGATGCGGCCGTTGCGCGCCCGGTCCGACAGCGCGCCGCGCAGGGCGGCGACGATCATCTTCTTCGGGGTGCGCTGGCTGTAGTCGCGCGGCTTCGGGCCGTGCACGACGCCACCGCCAGTGAACTGCGGCGCACGGGTCGAACCCTGACGGGCGCGGCCGGTGCCCTTCTGCCGGTACGGCTTCTTGCCGCCGCCGCGAACCTCGCCGCGGGTCTTGGTCGAGTGCGTGCCCTGACGGGCGGCGGCCTGCTGGGCCGTCACCACCTGGTGCATCAGTGCGATGTTGGATTCGACGTCGAACAGCTCGGCGGGCAGCTCGACAGAGCCGTCCTTCGTACCGCCCGGAGTGTGGACGTCGATCTTGAGAGTGTTGGCAGCTCCCGCTGTTTTGCTCCTCGCGTCCGCAGTCACTTCTCACTCCTCTTAATTGCGCTGCGGACCATCACCAGTCCACCGTTGCGTCCGGGGATGGCGCCCTTGATCAGCAGCACACCGTTTTCGGCATCGACCTTGTGCACGACCAGGTTCTGGGTGGTAATGCGGTCGTTGCCCATCCGCCCCGACATGCGGGTGCCCTTGAACACCCGGCCAGGGGTGGCACAGCCACCGATGGACCCCGGACGGCGGTGCACGGCCTGCGCACCGTGGCTGGCGCCCTGACCCTTGAAGCCGTGGCGCTTCATGGTGCCGGCGAAGCCCTTGCCCTTGGATGTGCCGGTGACGTCGACGAAAGTTCCGTCGGCGAAGATCTCGGCGGTCAACTCCTGGCCGACCTCGTACTCCCCTGCGGCCGCCTCGTCCTCGAGCCGAAATTCGGCGATGTGACGGCGCGGGTTCACGCCCGCCGCGGCGTATTGCCCGGACAGGGGCTTGTTCACCTTGCGGGGGCTGATCTCGCCGTAGGCAAGTTGCACTGCGCTGTAGCCGTCACGCTCCGGTGTACGGATCAGCGTCACGATGTTGGGGCCCGCCTTGACGACCGTCACCGGCACGACCTTGTTGTTCTCGTCGAACACCTGCGTCATGCCCAGCTTGGTGCCCAGAATGCCTTTCCTAGCCATGTCTTTCTGGTCTCCTACTGGATGTTGACGTCGACACTCGCCGGCAGGTCGATGCGCATCAGGGCGTCAACGGTCTTCGGCGTCGGGTCGAGGATGTCGATCAGTCGCTTGTGCGTACGCATCTCGAAGTGCTCCCGCGAGTCCTTGTACTTATGCGGGGACCGGATGACGCAGTACACGTTCTTCTCAGTCGGCAGCGGCACAGGACCAACCACACTGGCGCCGGTACGGGTGACCGTTTCCACGATCTTGCGCGCAGAGGCGTCAATCGCCTCGTGGTCGTAGGCCTTGAGCCTGATGCGGATCTTCTGTCCCGCCACGCTTCTCCTACCTCACTCTTACATCTGGGCCCAGCTGGGAAACCCCAGTCGGGCCACTCTCTCCGGCGCACGTCGCGCTGGTATGCCGCCACTGTTTATCTGTCTGTGGTCCACCGATCCCCGCGGTCGGGCGTGTCGCCCTTACGCACACTCAGCCGCGGCGGAAAATCGTCGCGATCGAGGTGGGGACCGGATGCGCCCGTTAGGGCGCTGGTCGTATGCCCCGGCCAGGCGCGAACCCGGCTCAAGGCAACCCGAATAGTATGCCCTAGATGTGGGGCCTCATCCAAATCTCTGGCCACGGAAAACCCGTGGCAGCGAGAACTACGCGTGCCACGACGTGAATTGCCAGCGTCATGGTTGGTTTCCTCTATGCGGTGACCACACTATGGCGTATCGATCTTGACCGGGCGCGAGTGGGCCGCGCCTCGGATCAACCGCGCAATCCTGTGCCGGTTGACGCTAACGTCAGTTCCTCGTAGCGTCCGCGCGGTCCACCGCGAGGTGGCCATTCCCCTGCATCTCTAGAGGTGTTGCCCGGACGAGGCGATCGTGCCAACCTGCCCTGCGTCCTTCACGGCGCGTTCTCTGCGTACACGCAAGCAGGGTCTCGGCAGTGTTCCCACGAAGAGCCACTCAGGCCGCGGGTGACACGCGGCCCGGCCGGTCACCCGGCGCGTGCCAAGGCGGACCTGTAGTGACCCGGCTACTAGAACACGTTCCAGTTCGGCTGCTGGCCTGAGCCCGGGTTATCGGACGGACCGGCACATGGCAGCATCCACAGGCACACTGGACGTCCCGTCGCCGAGCTCATCGCCACCCCCTTCTACGGCGCCATCCGCACCGCGCGGCCCAAAACCGTACGCACAGCGTGCCCGCGTGAGGTACACGCGGCCACTTACTGAGAGTGGGTACTAGCGGCGGCGCCCCCACCGAATCACAGCCTGGTTCGCGGGGGGCGCCACTGTCCCGGGACGAGCCTTGATCGCGACGCTGCCGTTGGTTTGGCAGGTGGACGTGGTGCCCGAGTCCTGGCAGCTAGGTAGAGCATCGGCGGCAGGCGCGGAAACGCCCGCCACTACCGCCAAACTCACCATCAACAGTGCTGACTTGCGTCGATTTGTCATATGTCTTTTACCTTTTGGGCTACTAGGCCGGTACCGCAATGGTCATTCGCTGCACGCCGTGACATCCGCTCACCCATCAGTGACAATCCGATATGACAATGGCGGCGGTCGGACCGAGGGGCGTACCGTTGGCACCCGCCCGCTGGAACGCATCGTCACGGGCAGCTTCGACAGTCACCCCGGCACCACCGGCCACGATCTCGTTGCTGTCGTCACCAACGGACACGATGCAGAGATTATCGTTGGTCACCTCATCGCTGGTGCACTCTTGACCACCCGCGCTCTGGCACTGCGCGATCACCTGGGCCGAGGCTTCTTCATTGGTGGCGCCGCTCGCTTTGAAACCCACCAGGCTATCAACGAACACACCGGTACCGACCGCAACGGAGATGTCATTTGAGTCCTCGATAGCGCCACCCGGTCCGCCCGCCCAGGCGGTGCTTGTCGAGATCCCTACAGCGATAACGCCCGCAGCCACGAGCGGCGCAACCAAACGGGTACTCCGCATACCGCCCCTCCTCGATGAAGTTCTGAAAATTGTTATACCAGAGCGCATGACCCGGAGCTGTCTAAATGGAGTCGCCGTTCTGGCTGGGTGTAACTCATGAAATCGCGTGGCCTCCGATGAATTAATGTCAAAGGGCGCGGCGCTTCATGTCGTGGCAGATCGACTCGCCGCGTTCAAAACGCGTTACAAACACCGCCGCCCGACCGTTCGACTGGTGCTTCAGCCGCAACGACATCAACCGATTCTTCGCCGGATCGCCGCGTGAACCCGACGAACTAACGGCGTGACCACTAGTGTTCCCGAGCTACGATATCGGTGGCCGATTGGGGCGTCGAGCCTGCATTCAATTGTGCGGCAGATGGTTTCGCTCGCGCCTGTTTGCGGTTGTCGAGGAGCGCGCCCGCCGCTTGGTCGAATCCCTGCCGACCGTTCATGGCCTTCGAGGATCTGATCCGAAAGGTTTCCAAGGAGCGACTTCAATTCGTCAAAGTCGCCGAAGCGAACCCCCAGAAAGTGCCGCTCGGCCCCAGCACCCCGGAGATGGTGCCGATCGGTCCCACCACCGTCATCAACGACGACATCGGATTCATCCGCCCGTCCTAGAACGCTGCTTGGGCCACCCGTCGACGGTTACATGCCGAGTGCCGGACAAGCTGGGTTGGCAAGCCCAGACTGAAACCGGCGCTGGCCGCTGAACGCGACCCAAGTCTCATCACCCGCCGACACCTTCAATACGGACGTCGCCCTATTCTCAACGACCACAAACTGTCGCTAAACGCAGGCTCTCTGCCAGACAAGATCTGATCACTTCCGAACCTTAGTTCTGAGAACGCCAGGTAGCAGCGTGCCGGATAACCGAGGCCAGGCACTTGTCGTTCGGCACTGTGCGCGGTGTGTGTGGGTCTGGAGCCGCCGAACTTCGACTCGATCACCGAAGGCGTCGAGCTAGTGGTGCCCGTCAGCGTCGTCGACAAGTCCGGCACCGAGGTCGTGCGCGCCGACATCACCTGCTGGGTCACTCCGGCCGTCTAGTTCTGCGTCGAGTGCCCATGGCTTGCCGTCGCACAGTTCGACGAGTCGGCTGGCGGTCCACGCGCGGTTGACGCCGGGCGCACGCAACAGGTAATCCGCCCGCTCATCCGCGGTCCAGCCGAACGCCTCGCCGAGTCCGTCGAGCATGGTGCGAAGGTAGGGCGCCGAGGGTGTTGTCGGTTCGAGGTTCTGCAGCGACGTAATCGTGAACATCGGCAGCCCATCCCGGTCATCCAAGTTCAGGAGAGTCTCGTAGACGACGGAGGGCACTGGCCATTGCCGATCGACTCCGCTGTCCAGCGCCAGATCGCTCCCAACCGGCCGCCTGGCTTCCTGGGCGACCACGTCACTGAGCTGTCCGAAAGTGAGCTGGTATGCCCGCGCCGCCAGCTCGCCATCGACGTGAGGGTGGTAGAAGGCGATACCCCCGCCCCACACCCTGGACTCGCCCGCAAAGGTGAGGCCACCGGCCAGACGGATCCCGACGTCTCGGAGCGGCGGCGACCGGTCACGACATCCCAGGTAGGTACGGCGGGCGCCCTGCGGTCGTCCACCGGAGATGTAGCAGCCGAAACGCGCCGCAGACATGTTGGATCCATAAGCGACGTACCAGACAGGATCGTCGGTTGCCAGATGGAGATTCAACCGACGACGGCTCCTTCCTCGAGTGCAACCTCCGCCTCCCGGAGGAGCGCAGCCTGCGCCTCTTCGTAGATCCGCCATGCATCGTCGGGGCTGTCCCCGACCGCGGTCAGTCCGACGCGACCGCACTCGGTGAGGCAGCTGATCATGTGGAACACCACTCCGGTGCGGCGGGCCTGGTCGAAATGCAGACCGTTTCTCACGACTGCGTCGAAGAGCTCCGTCACGGTCAATGCCTTGAGCCGTTCATCCTCGAAGTGGTCGGTCGCGACGAGGTACTTGGCGCTGCCACTGGGGGTCAGGAACACCCCGCGCTGACCGTCGTAGGTGCCGTCGGTGAGGAACTGCAGGGTCAGGAACGGATGGGTGGTCCCGCCTTTGCGAAGGTTCAGTTCGATCGCGTAGGGCGTCCACGCACCGCTGTCGTCTTGCACCACAACGAAATCCACCGCGAAGCGTCCGAGCACACCGAGTTCCGCGAGATGCCGTCCGATCACCATCGCGGGCTCAGCGATGGCCGCGGCGTAGTCGACGTTCGCGGGGAACACGCAGCCGAGATACTTCTGACCGCTCGCACCGCCGAGAACCTGGTCATGGGTCGACAGCAGCTCGACGGTGCCATCCGGAAGGGCCCGCATCTGCACACTCGGACTGGTAAGCGCGACACCGGTGATCCGCTCCTCGACGATGCCGCCGTGCTTCGCGAAGGCGGCCAGATAAACGTCGACGGAAAGGCTCTCTGCCTCCGGCTGCAGGGCAAGAAGGCGTTCCTTGATCACCGCCGCCTCGTTCGACGACCCAGGGGCCGGCAGCCCATGCAGGTCGACCATCGCGTTGCCTGCGCCCGAGACGCCCTCGTTGAGCTTCACGATCGCCTGATTGAGTGACGGCCGTCTTACGCGCATGCTCTGCACGCCGGCCACGATGTCGTCGACCGTATGGAGATCCTCCGCCCCGACCGGACACGAAACCCCGAGCTCCTCGAACATCCTGCGGCAGCCGGTCTTGCTGCCGAGGTCCGCGAGCCGGGGATCCGCGCCGTACATCGGGAGACCGAGGCTGATGGCGACGTCCCGCTCGAGCGGTGTGGTGTTGTAGGGGATGAGGTGACTTCGGGCCGGGTTGGGGATTAGAGACCGGATTTCGCGCAGAAGTCGTGGCCGCGCAAGCAGTTTCGCGCTGAGCGGGACCGGTGATGCATCACCGACAGGGACCAGGGTGAGCCTGGCGCGGGCATGACTGGGAATCACTCCGGGGAGCAGGCCGAGGTAGTACTCCACGATCGATTCGGACACCGGTTGCGAGGTCACGTAGATCATCCGCAGCTGCGGTTGGCGTAGCAACAGCAGCAGGAAAAGTGCGCGTTCCTCCATTGCCTGCATGACGGTGCCACTGCCTGCCGTGGTGCGCTCGATGCTGATCGAGGGGACCACGACGACCGATTCGTCGGCGAAGCCGCGCTGCATTGACTCCCAGACGGCAGGCATAGCCAGTTGCCGGTCATCGAACGTCCGGTAGCGTTCCTCTTCGTCGAGGTCCGACAGATGTCGACCCGTGGTCGGTTGGTCGGGGGCCTGTAGTTGTGTCATGTGCTCACCTGTCTGTTACTTGAGTGCGGTGATGTTGTGGACCCGCACTGAGCGGCTGAATCCCTTGGGCTGCATGTCGCCGACCATTTCCGAGACGGACACGTGCTCGGTGGCTGCGAGCACACGGTCGGTGACGAGTACCTGCCACGGACCGGCGTCGGAGCACAGCCGGGCGGCGAGATTTGTGACACTGCCGATGGCGGCGTAGTCGAAGCGACCCTCGAAGCCGATCCTGCCGAGGGTCGCATAGTCTTGGGCGATCCCGATTCCCAGCGCGAGGTCATGACCCCTGCGGGGCCAACGTGCGGCGAGCTCACGCACGGCGTCGCGGATGCCTATCGACATCCGGACTGCCCGCTCGGCCGCATCGTCCTGTGGGACAGGGTCGTTGAAGAACGCCATGATCCCGTCGCCGGTGAACCGCTCGAGCGTGCCCTTGTATTCGTGGACGAACGCACCGATGGCCGCGTGGTATTCGCGGAGTACGCCCATCACTTCCTCGGGCTCACTGTTCCGGGCGAAGGGGGTGAAGTTCCTGAGATCGGTGAAAACCACGACTATCTCGCGACGATGGCTCTCCAAGAGGTGCTCGTCGCTGACGACCAGTTCGGCCAATTGTGGCGACAGGAAACGGCGAAGGCGGTTGGTGCGCTCCAACTCGGCGACCTGCGTGGCGACCCGCATTTCGAGCTCGGTGTTCCATTCGGCCAGCTCGTCGGCCTGTCGTCGGATGGTGTCGTGGTATCGCTTGATCCGCGCCAGCGACGCGACTCGCGCCAGCAGCTCGCTTTGGTCGAATGGCTTGGTGACGAAGTCGTCGGCCCCCGACTCGAGGGCGGCCAGACGCTGTTCGCTTCCGCTGGCCGTGATCATCACGACCGGAAGGAACTCCGTCGCCGGCGTGGATCGGATCCTCCGACAGACTTCGTGCCCGTCCATCTCCGGCATCACGATGTCGAGCAAGACGAGGTCGACGTCCTCGGCCTCGAGCAACGCAAGTCGCTTCCGCCCCTGAGGAAGCCGTGAGAACCCGATGTCCACGAGGCGTGAGGACCGCGTCGAGGAGTCTCAAGTTGGCTGGCTGGTCGTCCACAGCCAACACCGTCACGGGGGTGTCCATCATTCGGCCCGCCCGGCGAGGAAAGCCTCGATCTGGCCGGGTAGTGCCCGCACACTGATCGGCTTCTCGACGTATCCGTCGAAGCCGGCCAGAGATGCGCGCTCCCTGTCCTCGGCCATCGCGAAGGCGGTGACCGCGACGACCGGCACGTCGCGTCCGAGACTTCCCTGCCTCAACCTGCGCATCGTCTCCGTTCCGTCGATGCCGGGCAGTTGGAGATCCATCAGCACCAGATCCGGGGGATCCTCCTGGGCAACACGTAGACCCTCCTCTCCCGACTGGGCCTCCACGACCTCGTATCCGGCGAACTGGAGAACATCGCGAACCAGCTTGAGGTTCAAGGGATTGTCCTCGACAACGAGGATCCGGCGGGGTGTCACGCCGGCTCCGATGAGCTGGATTCGGTCTCCGGCCCGGGCAGGGCTCCCACGCGTCGCAACGCTTCGACCAGGTGGTCGCGACGAATTGGCTTGAGCAGATACTCGTCCGCACCCAGCGCCAGACCCTGCGGCCGATCGTCGACGACGGAGGCGATGACCACGGGGATAGCGGCGGTGGCGGGGTCAGCCTTGAGCTCGGCCAGGACCTGCCAGCCATCGAGCCGTGGCAGCTTGATGTCAAGCACAACGGCTACCGGCGGCACCCTGCGGATCTGCTCGAGAGCCTCTAGGCCGTCGCGGGCGCGCAGCACCCGAGTCCCTGAACCATCCAGGTAGGCCGAGAGAAGATCCAGCGACGCCCGATCGTCGTCGACAAGGACTACGACGGGAAGCTCGCGCTCAGGCGGAGCGACGTCATCCTCGCGCACCGGAAGGCCCGGGACCGAGAAGCCGAACGTGCTTCCGACGCCTGGGGTGCTCTCCAGCCACATCCGCCCTCCCCACAGACCGACGAAGCGTCGTGACAGCGTCAGTCCGAGACCGGTGCCCTCCTCCTTCGGAGCCCCCCGGCGGCCCTGCTGGAAGGACTCGAAGATTCGTTCCTGGTCCTCGGGAGGCACCCCGATGCCGGTGTCGGTCACGGTCACCATGAGGTCGGTCGCCTCCCGGTAGGCGCGGAGGGAAACGCTGCCGCCGTCGGGCGTGAACTTGACGGCGTTTGTCACCAGATTGAGGACCACCTGCTTGAATCGCAGCTCGTCAGTCTCGATCGTGTCGATGTCGTCGGCGATCTGAACCGACAAGGCGATGGCATGCCGAGTCGCGCGTTCGCGGACCATCGCCAACGTGGACTCCACGACACTGCTGACGCTGAAAATGCTTGGCTCGAGCACCATCTGACCCGCTTCGACCTTCGACAGGTCGAGGATCTCGTTGAGCAGTTCGAGGAGGTGCTTGCCCGAATTCCGGATGTCGCGCAGGTACTCGTCCTGGCGCTCATTGATCTCGCCGAACATGCGATCCAGCAGCACCTCGGAGAAGCCGATCACCGCGTTCAACGGGGTCCGCAGTTCGTGGGACATGCTGGCCAGGAACTCCGACTTGTGGCGGCTGGCGACCTCGAGCTCGTTGGTCTTGGTCTGCAGCTCCCTGAACAGGCGCGCGTTCACGATGGCCAGCGCAGACTGCGTGGCAAAGCCCTGGAGAAGCTCGGACATCTCGGGTGGGAAAGTCCCGACGGTCCGGCGCCGGATTACCAACACGCCCACCATCTTGTCGCCGCGCAGCAGGGGGACCGCGAGCACCGAGCGCCAGCCGTCTCGGAACAGGATGTCCAAATGAGGGTCGAGTTCCTCCTGAGCCAGGTCGGGGACCTCGAGAGGCTTGCGTTCGAGTGCGGTCCGACCGACCAAGGTGGATTCCCGGTCGATAGTGATCGCCCGCAGCTGCTCCAATAACTCACTGCTGCTGCCGAAGGCGGCACGGACGTGGAACGAGTCACCGGACTCGTCGTACTCCATGATCGATCCGCCGTCGGTTTTGGTGAGCCCCACGGCGTTGCTGACGATCCGGTCGAGAACCTCGTCGAGATCGAGGCTCGAGCCGACCGCCTCGCCGACCTCCCGGAGCGCTTCGAGCTGCGCGACCTTGCTTGCCAGCTCCTTCCCCTTGGAGTCGAGTGCGAGCATCAGGCCGCGCTGTCGCAACGCGATCGCACCCTGAACGGCGAATTCCTCGAGGAGCTCGCGTTCACGGGCGTCGAAGCGCTTGACGTCGGTCCGCCACATGGACAGCACGCCCACGAGCTCGTCCTGCAAGATCATCGGCGTGGCGAGCATGGTTCTGAAGCCGGCTCGCTGCTGGAGGTCCGTGCGCCCGTATTCCGCGTCGTTGAGCACATCGAGTATCTGATGGGTACACATGTCCTCGGCTGCGCGGCCGACGGCGGACGAACGGTTTCTCTCGACCGGGTGGTCTTCCAGGTACTTGCGATATTCCCCCGGGATCTCGCCGGAGACTCGGGACAGGCGGAACACGTCGCCCTCAAGGAGGTACAGCTGGGCGACCTGTGCTTCGCACAGTCGCGCGGCCTCTTCAAGGACGGTGTCCAGTACGTCCCCGGGGTTGGCGACCGCGCGGCCGAGTGCCGCGAGGATCTTCTGGCTCGCCTTCGACTGGTGGCGGGCGTCTTTCAACTCCTGTCGGAACGAGTCTCTAGTGACGCGTGCGGTGCGTGACGAGTGTTCGCCCGGAACGGCCATGGTCCCCCCTTTCGGCCCCATCACATTCTGTGCCCTTATTGCTGGTCGGGGTATGAAAACTGTGGATTCATTGTGAGAGCGCACGGGTCCGATCGGATATCAGCAGACGATGTCGACGTAGACCGTCTTGCTTGTCACCGTGGTGACAATGTCGAAGGCGGATCCGGGTAGGCCGGACCCGGTATCGCTGCGCGAGAACGTCTGGCCGGGGCGAACCGCGCTGACCGTGCACTGCTCCAGCGCAGCGGTGCCGGTGCGATTCACGATCACCTCGAAGCCCTGCTCACGCAGCTGGTTGATAGTGGTATCGACGGACGATGGGCCGGCCGGGGCGGCGTTCGCGCCCGCGGTCAGTCCGAGCGGCGTCGCGGCCAGCGCGACCGCGGCGAGGGAAGTGAGGAAGAGATTCTTCATGGTCGTGCCTTTCTCGTGTTCGTGTGCGGATCCAGTGGTTTTGCAGTAACTCCGCAATGCAAGCGTCAGTCGCGTTGGGTGCGACGAGCCCAGTAGCACGCCACTCAGATTTCGCCCCGTTTCGGCGCGGTACTACTCAGTCGCGATCTCGAGTTGCCGCTTGCTCCTTACCCAGACGGCAGGGTGCCGCGTTTGCGGCGATGGGCGATGCCCGACGTTCACGTATGCCAGATCATCTCGGCTGGTGCCGAGTCAGTACGCAGGTACTCAATTCACTGTGTTCGCGGCTCGTGTCGGCGTAGCAGGTTGGCGAGTTCGTCTCGGGTGGTGGTTCCGGTCTTTGCCATGGCCTTGTAGATGTGGTTTTCGACAGTGCGTAGGGAAAGAGTCAGTCGCGCGGCAACTTCGCGGTTGGATGATCCCTCACCGATAAGCATCGCGATCTCGCGTTCGCGATCGGTCAGCGGCAAGGACTCGGTGGCCTGACGAAGAGCTGGGGTACTGGCGCCGCATTGTTCAGCGAGGCCATCCGCGCGTGTCGAGCATCCCAACGCCGATCCTCGCAAATCTTGTTGGCGATACGCGATAGCCGCATGCGCGGCCGCATCCACGGCCGCGACGAGGTCGCCGACGCGCTCGAATTCCTCTGACACCGCGGCCAATTCGGCGGCGTCGGCGTCGCGCAGGGCCTCGGCAAACCAGGCAGCCAGACCGACGCGCGGTCCCTCGACGATCGCCTCGAGCTCGCGCAACCGGGGGGCGCCCGAACGGTCCCCGAATTGGGTGGCGGTCTGCAGGCAGATCACTTCTGCCGCGAATTGCCCGTTAGCTCCAGCCCTTTCGGCCGCCGCCAATAAGATGGCGATCCCCTCACTGACGGCGCCCTGGCCAGCGGCCAGCCACGCGCGGGCTAGGCTCCGCTCATAGTCCAGCGACCGAAAAGGACGTTGCAGGTTGTCGAGCGTGGCAAGCGCGGCGGCTGCCTCGGGAGGTGAACCCCGGATGGCAAGGGCAGTCGAGAGTGGGACGTGATAGCGGTATCCCCAGCCAATGTCATAGCCCGAGTCGGACAACGCAACTGCTGCGTGCTCGAGCAACAAACATGCGGTATCCAGGCGACCCGCACCGAGTGCGGCCCGACCCGCCACCGCAGCACCGAGCAAATGCGCCGTGCCCGGGAGATCGGCTGCCAGCTGGCGCACCCGCTCGGCCACATCAACCGCGTCGCTAACGCGGCCGGACAGCAGCAATGCGCTGATGTGTGCGTCAGCAATGTTGAACCTCATTTGCGGAGCGTCGAAAGAGCGCGTCGCAACGGTGTATCCCGCGTCTGCGATGGCAACCGCCTCGGTGGTGCGCCCGGCATCCGCGGATATGGCAGCGAGCGTCCAGGCTATTTCAGCGTCAACGACGGCGGGCAGGTCTTCCAACGCAAGGTCTTTCGACGCTTCCATCGCCAAACCCGGCTGGTCCATTGCAAACCAGTACACCGTGAGGAAGGCGTCGATATAGCCGCGAGCCTCCGGTGATGTGGCGCGCGCCGCGTCGTCGATGAGATCTTTCGCGCGCGCGGGGTCGGCAAGCACCCAGAGCATGTTGCTGGCCTGCAGGAAGGCGGATCTGGCATGGTCGCCCTCGGTCAACTCGCTGGTGCGAAGCCCGGCGAGCACCGTGTCCGCCTCCTCGCCACGGCTGAGCCACGAGAGTGCATGCGCGCGAACAAAGTTCGCTTCCGGTCCCGCTCCGGCGCGGATAGCCGCCTCCGCGAGTCGATCGGCGAGCGGCAGATCCGCCAGCCACACCGCGCCGTGTGCTGCCCTAACGAGCAGGTCGGCGTCGGGTGTCAGGTCGGAGTCGAGACTCAATGTCGCGCGGCGAACCACGAGCCGAACGTCGTCGCGGTCGTCGGATGCGGCCAGTTCGGCGGCGAGCAGTCCGCGCAGTCGTCGCAGCCGGGTGGGTGCCGCGCGTTCCCTGCGTACCTCACCGTAAAGCGGATGCGCCACGCGCACCTCTACTGCGCCAGCGACGGTCTCAAGCGTCATGAGTCCACGCGTGTCCGCCTCCTCGACCGCCGCCGGACCGGTGATCCGCGTCAGGGCCGCCAGCTCGATCGGCTCCCCGACGGCCAGCGCATCGATCACATCGGCAACCGGCGCGGGCAGATCCCCGATGCGCGATTCGATCAGCTCAACCAGGCCGGGCGCCACAACGGGATCACCGATCCACCGCCAGTAGCCGTTCTGCATTTCGAGTCGGCCGTCGGCGACCTCCTGCTCGACGATGTTTCGCAGGTACAACACGTTGCCGCGAGTCAGTGTCCACAGACGTTGGTCTGCATCCGGATCCATCGATCCGCCCAAAGTGGCCGACAACAGGTTGGTGGTCTCGTCGAGCGACAACGGCTGCAGATCGAGCCGGTCGAACTGGCCACCAGTCCAAATCTCCTGTACGGCCGCGGGAATCGGTTCACCGTCGCGCACGGTGAGTACCAGTTTCGCCGCGCCGCGCTGCGCGATCTGCTGCACAACGAATGTCGACAGATCATCGAGCCGATGCACGTCATCGACACCGACCACCACCGGGGTACCGGCAGGCGCGGCCGTCAGCGACTCGATCACCCCGCGCACCAACTGAACGGTGTCCGTGACACCCGACTGCGCCCACGCGGTGAAGGCACCCAGCGGAAGTGTCCGCGCCGAGGATGTGCCGACCGCCCATCGGCCTTCGCATCCCCGCGACATGGCCGCCGACAGCGCTTCACGGGCGATGCGGCTCTTCCCCACACCTGCCGCCCCACCGACCACGATCCCGGAAACGTCCGAAGCCACGATGGCGGCCTCGATAGCACGCATCTCTTCCGAGCGGCCGGTCAACGGCCACGACAAGCGCACTGTTACCGGCCCTGCACGATCGTGATCGTGGTCCACGCGCCGACGTGTATGCGATCGCCGTCGGAGAGGGGAGTTTCCTCGCCAATTGCCAGGAAGTCCTCGCTGCCGTTGAGGCTGGTTCCGTTGGTCGAGCCGAGGTCGGTCACGGTAAGACCTGAATCGCGGATCCGCAGCACGGCGTGTTGCGTGGAGACGCCGCGGTCGACCGGGTGGATGCCGAGGTCGATCTCGGGTTCCACGCCCTGGTCGTGGTTGTGCCTTCCGATCAATGTGGTGTCTTTGTCCAGGCTGATTCGGCGATCTGGGAAGAACTTCGGAAACTCGACTGCGTCGGGGCCTTCGCGGGCGAGGACGCGTTGATAGAACTCCCGATCGGCGGCGACGACGGCGGTCCATGCGACCGGCGCTGCGGTACTGGCTGGTTGCGCGGGCGGTACCGGTTCGGGCAGCGCCAAATCGTGTCCGCACGCTTCGCAGAAGCGGCCGCTGACCGGTGCCTCGCACGCGGGACATGCCTTCATCTCGGGCGCAGATGCAGCAGTGAGTTGGGCTGTCGGTGTTCCGATAGGGGCCCCGCACACATCGCAGTAGTCCTCGGCTGCCGAGGTGTGTCCCTCGACGCAGGTAGGCATTTAGGTCTCCTTCCGCACTCGGGCGGTTCTGGTCGACCGCGCGTCGAGGGCCATCTCGTCTGCCGCTGCGACGTCGCGTCGCAGCTGAACCGTGCCGGTACGCTTGTCGACCTCGACCACTCCTCTGAGCAACTTGGCCGTTCCGTCGTTTCCAGATTCCACCGCGAGCTCCATGGCACGCTGCAATTTGGCTGTCGCGGTTTTGATGTCGCCCTTCTTGCGTGCGCTCAACCCCTCCTGGACCGCCTGCGCCAGCTCGGCCTGGCCCGTGTAATGCGCGACCCTGCGACTGATCTGGGCCGACAACGCCGTGTCGGCGGTCCACACCGCCTTCACCAGGCCCTCTCCCAGAACCTGTTCGCCCGCAACGACACTCACGCGCGCAGCGAGCTTCTCACGTCCAATCGCTGCAGGTTCGACCTCGACTTGAATGTGGTAATCGCGGTCCTCTGCGCCCCACGAGCCCAGCGGGTATTCCCCGTTCTGATTTCCTGAGTCGACTCGACGGTGGGTCAGGTCTTCGACGGTCGGCGCGACTTGTTTGACGAACGCGACGCGGGCGCCTGCCGGTGTCCACAGACGCAAGGTCACGTCGGCAATCGACTTGCTCATCGACGTGCGCATCATATCCGCGAAATCATCTGCGAGATCTGCGGGATCGGCGACGATGTCCACCGTGCCCAGCAGTGCCGACGAGATCGCACGCAACTCGTCGACGTGCCAGCCGGTTCCCACTCCTCGACAGTCGCAGGTGAATTCGCCCTCGCTGAGCCCGATTTCCTCGCCCAATTCTTCGGGGGTTTCGTGCTCGTCCTTGCCGTCGGTGAGCAGGATCGCGTGGATGAGCGCTCCCGGGTGTGCCACCACGATTCCGCGGACATGTGCGAGCCAGGTGCCCATCGCGGTCCCGCCATGGGGCCGCAGCCCGTCGACGGCGCGCTTCGCCTCCGCCTTGGTCGCTGCGCTCGCAGGAATCGGCCATCCGTCTGCGGGGTAGACGGCGGCGGCCTTTTCGGTGCCGGCGACGATCGTGAAGTGGGTGCCGTCGACGAGTTCGTCGATGGCGGCCGCGGTAGCGCGTTTCGCGGCGTCGAACTTGTCGATCGGTGCCTGCATCGAAGTCGAGCAGTCGATGATGATGGCCTCGACCCGGTCCGTTGGTGCGGTCACGCCAGAGGGGTTGGCCGCGACGTCGCCTCCGGCGGTGATGCTGACAATCGCGTCGACTGTCCCGCTTCCCTCCGCGAGGTACGGATTGTGGTCGATGTCAACGGAGATACCGTGCTGTTCAGCCGAACTCATGAAATTCTCCGATCGGGACTATTGCGACGGTGATGTTGTCCTGGCCGCCGGCGTCCAAGGCGAATTCGACGAGCCTGCGCGCGGCCGCGGCCACATCGAGACCGGTGCAGAGTTGCGCGATATCGGCGGCGTCGGGCAGGTAGTTCCACAGGCCGTCGCTACACATCAACAGCCAACCCCGGCCGGCGGGCGTGATCGTGCGCACGCTCGATTCCGACCACGGCTTCGCGTCGCTGTCGGCGCCGAGCCAACGCGTCAATGTGTGTGCGCCGCGTTGCACGGCTTCCGAGTCGGCCGCGGCGCCTGCGGTGATCAGCTCCTGCGCCAGGGAGTCGTCGACTGTCAACTGCCGCGCGGGTTCGGGCGGTTCGGGAAGCCAGTACGCCCTGCTGTCGCCGACGTTGCCGACCGTGATCTGCACTGTGCCTTCAGAAGTCGGAACTGCGACCGCAGCGGTGTACGTGCACGACGGCGAGGACGACGCATTCGTCGTGGCTGCAGCAGCCTTCGCCGCATCGGACAAACCTGCCAACACTGCTGAGCGTGCGTTGCGGGAGGCGGCGAGCGCGGCGAGCATCGCATCCACACCCGTAACCGAGGCGGCGCCTGAGGCCAGTTGCGCATCACCGGAGGTGGAGACGCCGTCGCACACGGCAACCGCGATCGAATCCCGCTCGCTGCCGTTGTCGGCGACGACGATTCCGGCTGCGCAGGCATCCTCGTTGCGGGCATGCTCAAGGCCGCGATCGGTGATCAGCACGATCTCACCGACCTCCGCCTGATCGCGATCGGGCTCGGCACGCCGGTGGCCGCAAACGGTGCAGTATTCGTCGACGTGGGCGTCGTTGCCGCAGTCGGCGCATGGCCCGTCCCAGCCTTCTAGGGCCCGTCCACCCTGCGGTATGGCGACGCGGCGGACTTCCGCTAACGTGGCGCCGCAGCTCTCACAGAACCGGTCGGCGCGTGCAACGTCCCCAGCACACTGCGGGCAAGCGGAATCCTGGCCGGTCATACCCGCGTCCTCGGCCGAATCGTGTTTGCCTTCTCCACCAACGCAATGCGCACCCACACGTCGGTGGCTTCGTGCGCCAGCTCGCGGTAGGCACGTTCCATCCCGGTCCGGATACCGGGTTCGTCGAACTCCGCACCGAGCATGCGCGGGGCGCTGTTCTGGTTCCCTGCCCGCAGCCAGCCCAACGCCGCGCCGAGCACCCACAGCCGAATCATCGCCCGCTTGGTGGTCGATTCCACGTTCAGCGCCGCGGCGCGCTTACCGGCATCAAGCAGCGTCTGTTCGTCCAGGCTCTCGGGTGTTCGACCGTCGAGCAGGATCTCGATCGCGGTCGCACCAGCGGCCGTGAAATGCGCTGAGTCGGTAGGGACCTGATCGAGTGCACTGATCGCGCCTGCCCGGTCATCCGCTCGCACACGCTGCCTCGCCAAGCCGAATACCGCGCTGACGTAGCCGTGGTCTGTTCGCCACACTGCCTCGTAATAACGCGCAGCCTCTGGACGCATCTCGCGCAGTTCGGCGGTGGCCGCGATCGCCAGTTTGGGGGCAAGCTCGCCGGGCAACGTAGCCAGCACCACATCGAAATTGGCTGCGGCCTTGTCGAATTCGTCCTCCAGCAGCGCGCATTGTCCGCTGTACCATGCCAGCCGCCAGTCTCCCGGTATCACCGCCTGTAGCTCGGCAAGCTGTTTCCGGGCATCCTTCGGAGCGCCGATTTCGAGCGACGCACGTACGAGTCGTAATGGGATCTCTATGGAGGAACTGCTGCCTTCGTGCGCGCCGCTTCTGGCCAGGCTGAGCGCGTGTTCGAGTCTGGCGGGCGGCGTTCCGCTCGTCGTGGCGAGCACTGCGGCGCCCGGGTCGCGGGGGTCGACCACGGGGACGGGTAGCGCCGCGATCACATCATCGGGGTCCACCGGCACGTCTCGGCCTCCGCCGAAGACCCCGCGCTGCGGGCTGAAGTAGTTCGACATCCGTGGCCGTGCGGTGTCGCTGTCGGCGGCTGCAATCTCGTGCAGCACCCCGGTCAGCTGGTCGGCCATCTCTTCCATGGACGAGAATCGTCGGCTCGGATTGAGGTCGGTGGCGCGGAGGATCGCGCGGTACAACGAATCGTGCTTCGCGAGAACGGGCTCGGTCGCCGGGCCGGGTAGCTGCTCGACGAAATGTCCGTGCTCCTGCGGCACGTCCATCACGAGAACGGCGAGCGTGCGTCCGACCGTGTACACATCACTGGCGACGGTAGGGCCGGTCTCCGCGATCTCGGGCGCCTGATAACCGACGGTCCCGAAGAGCGAGCTTTCCTCGTCATCCATGGCGATGACCGCCCCAAGGTCGATGAGCTTGAGCTGCTCGTCGGTCTGCATCACGTTGTCCGGCTTGAAGTCGCAATAGGCGAGTCCTTGGCTGTGCAGGTAGCTGAGTGCGGGCGCGATCTCGACGATGTAGGCGACGGCCTGCTCCGGGGGAAGGGGAGCATTGCGGGCCTTGCGGATCTGCTTCAGCGACGTGCCGCCGACGTATTCCATGACGATGTAGCCGACCGGGACGCCGGCGTTGTCGACATGCTCGACGAAGTTGTAGATCCGGACGATGTTCGGGTGTTCCACTTCGGCAAGGGCGAGGACTTCGGCCGCGGCGGCGGCCATGGCGTCGGCATCGCTGGAGTTGATGAGGCCCTTGAGCACCACCCAGCGGTTGTGCACGTTGCGGTCGATCGCCAGATAGATCCAGCCGAGGCCGCCATGCGCGAGGCATCCCTGCACTTCATACTGTCCACCCACGAGGTCCCCCCGAGAAAGCTTGGGGACGAACGAGTATTGCGTGCCGCAGTGGGTGCAGAAGCCCTCGGTGCGTCCACGCTGTCCGTCGCGTCCACGCCCGACGGGTTTGTTGCATTCGTGGTTGCCGCAGAACCGGTTGC
Organism: uncultured Actinomycetota bacterium; assembly: GCA_963770305.1. Lineage (GTDB taxonomy): Bacteria > Actinomycetota > Actinomycetes > Mycobacteriales > Mycobacteriaceae > Mycobacterium. The sequence goes on along the minus strand of CAVYPB010000013.1, from coordinate 71,908 downwards.
GCTCGGGTACCTGAGCGTCGGTGAGGATCGCGGCGGCTGGATCACCCTTCGGTATGCGCGGCATTTCGACAATCCCAGCTCCGAGGTGGCCGCGAGTGCTGGTGCCCGTCGCCGACCCGGTGCGTGCCGTTCGAGCCGATCGAGCGGTGGAACTGCTCGCTGTCGGCGAGGTGGCCCGCCCTTGCGGCGCGCTGGTTGTGGGCGCCGTGCCGCAAACGTCGCAGTAGCCGTCGACGATGTTCCCGGTGCATCCCGGTTCGGTGCAGGTCATTTTGCCGTTTCCCGTTTCGTGACGAGCAGCTGCTGGTAGTCCGTGATCGCACGAGTCACGGCACGAAGGTCGCACGGCCGCCGCGACAGCAGACCGGCAGCGATCCGGCTGGACGCCAACAGGTCTGGATCCTCTCCCAGCCCGAGCCGGGCCGCCTTCGCCTCGTATACCGTCAGCCGTCCCTTGAGTTCGCTTCGACGATCAAGCAGGCCCTGCGCCAGCTCCTCTTCGTCCCGCGCAACCCGTAGCGCCGCCTCGATGCGGCGCTGTAGCGACAGCAACGCAGAGGGATCCGGCGTGGTGATCGACCGTAATTCTGCGCGTAGGTCCGGTTCGGCATCGGCGTGCACCGGTAGCGGGCCGGACACCACCACTTCCTGGGCGCGCGTGCGCACCTGCGCCGCCCGCTGAGCCGCGTCCTGCAACGTGTCCAGCTGCGACGCCGTTTTCGCGATGGCATCGGGCCAATTCGCTTGCAGTGCAGCGAGAGCGGCGAGTTCGTTTGATTGCCGCTCGATGCTGTCCGCGATGGCGGTGATGCGCTTCTCGACGTCGCGCTCGGTCAAGGAGAGCGGATCGGTGGCGGAAACAGCCAGCAGCTCGGCCATCTCCTTCGGGCCGGCCGCGCCGGCTTCATCGAGTCGTTGCTGCGACGGCGCGAGCCGTTCCGCGATCAGCGAGTTGATTCCGTCGACGGCGTCGAGGAACTCGATCACGGCTGGGTATGCGGAACGCATCCGTTCCGCAGTGTCGGCGAACCCGACATACTTAATCGCTTCACCAGGACCGCTGATTTGACGCTGAGCCAACGGGATTCGCTCGCGCGACACCTCAAGCGGACGCTCGCGCAGCAATCTCGTCAATTCGGCGCGCTCGTCGTCGTCGGGCTTCGATCGGCGCGCCCGCAACGTCTGCGCGGATTCCAGGATCGACGTCATCCACCCCAAGTCGTCCCACAGCTGCGCGAGCGATTTTTCGATCGCCGTCCACCGTTGTGCGGTCACGCCAATCGGCGGATAACGACGCACGTGCACGAGCCCGGCGTGGTTGTCCAACTCGACCAGCGTCCCCGACATCGACGCGACTTCCTTTGCGCGGGACGCAAGTTCGCGGTCGATCTCGTCGGTGGTCAGCACGGTCATGGTCAGTCCTGGTAGCTCGCCGCGGGCGGGCTAGGCGATGGGCCGAGCTCTTGCAGATGGGCGTCGTAGAATCGCTCCCACGTTCCGTCTTGCCGAATACGTTCGAGGACTCCGTTGACGAATCGAACCAGGTCGTCGTTATGCAGCTTGACGCCGACGCCGTACGGCTCGTCGCTCACACTGTCCCCGACGACCTCCACGTTCGGGTCCTGATGCTCTAGGCCTCGAAGCACCACGTCGTCGGTGCTGACCGCGTCGACCTGGCCCTGTTGCAGCATCAGGAGGCAGTCTGTCCAGGTGGTCGCACCGAAGACCTTCGGCCGTGGGTTGAGTTCGTACAGCTTCGACAGCGAGGTGGTGCCCGACACCGCACACACCCGTTTGCCTGAAAGAGCCGGAAAGGAATCGATTCCGGAGCCCTTCACGGTCAGCACCTTCTGGTGGGCGGTGTAATAAACCGTGGAGAAGTCCACTTTCTGTTTGCGGTCGCAGGTGATTGTGTAGGTCCGGACCACCAGGTCAACCAACCCCTTCTGCAACATTGTTTCCCGTTGGCTCGCATCGACCACCCGGAACTGAATGCGGTTGGGATCGCCGAAGATGCTGCGGGCGATCTCGCGGGCGATATCGATATCGAAACCCTCCAGCTGCCCTGAGCCCGGATCTCGAGAGCCGAAGAAATACGTGTTCTGGTCGACGCCGACGACAAGCCTGCCGCGCTCGGCGATGGCCGCCATCGTCGAACCCGGTGGCATGGCACCCGGAGAAGGCATCGGACCCGGGCGCAGGCTGGCCTCCGGAATGCAGTCCGTATTAACCGGATCCGGGGCGGTGGTGACTTGCTGCACACCGGCTGGCCACACCTCCACCGGCGTGACCGTCACCGGTGCAGGCGACACCGACGACCCGCATCCGGCAGCAGCGAGCGCAAGTGCGAACAGCGCCAACACAACCCGTGTTCTCATAGGAACTCCTTGAGCCGTGGCCACAAACCGACGACAGCCGCAACTGCGGCGACCACCATGAGCACGAGCGTCCCCGTTGGACTCCACGCCAGTGTTGCCCCCGCTGCGGACACCCGATCGCGGAGCGTGGCGCGCGTTTGTTCGATCTCGTTGCGCAAGCTGGCTTCGACGGCGGTGAATTGCGCTGCCGAGGCGTCCTGGTCGGGGCCTATTGCTTGCGCTACCGCGGCGGTGTAATCGCCGAGCTCGTAGGCCTCCACTTGCTTGCGGTGGCTGGCAGTCCATTTCGCGACGGCTTTCGCCCCCGCCGCCGGTCCCGCGCCGAGCAGCGCCGTCAGCTCGTCCATGTGGCCGGTGAAGGATTTTTCGCGGTCCGTGATTTCGCTGCGTGCGATCAGTTCTAGGGTTTCGTCGGTTCGGGCCTTCTGCGCGAGGATGCGAGCCTTCGCCAGGTGCTCGAATTTCGCGGTGCCCTCGGTTTTGCTGTCCTCGATGTTGTCTGCCGCCAAGCGCGTGGCCACAACGATCCACCCGATCACCAGCAACGCAGCGGCGGCGGCGATGACGAGCCCCACGTTGAACTGCCGGTTCGTACGGCCGACCAGGATCACGGAGCCGACAACGATCGCCGCCAGCACGACTCCCAGCAGCGCGAGACCGATCGTCGGCACCGTGCCAACAATGCGCTGGTCGTCGTTGAGCGTGGCGAGGTCGCCCGAGTAGATCTTCTCTGCAGCGGGAAGTAGCGATCCTTGCATCAACGACGATGCTTCCCGCAAGTACGCGGACCCGATAACAAAGTCCTGCCGGTTGTTCGCCCGCGCTGACTCGACAAGCCCCGTGTAGGCAGCCAGCTTCGCCGACATGTCCGCCAGGGTGGTGCGGGTCTCTGCAGCAGTGGTCCCTGCGGTCACATCCGTGAGCGCCGATGCCGCCTCTGCCAACGCTCGTTTGTAACGCGCTCGCATCGGGTCCGTTTCGATCCCGCCGGATAGGAACGCTGAAGCCGCGGCGGCGTCGGCGGCCGAGAGGGCGGCGTACAGATTCTGCGCCGAGTAGGCGAGCGGCTCAGAACGGTCGAGAACCGCGTTGTGCTCGGCGATCCGCCCGTCGAGCTGCCCCCCACACACCACTCCGGCAAGCACGCAGCAGGCCGCGACGGCGACCGCGATAAGGCCGACGACACCAGGAGTCGTGCGGGCAAGACGTCGCACCCACGCCACCGAAGCCCGCTCGTCCCGCATGGGGGGAGAGCCCATCTCGTTCACCCCCTCCTAACGCGATCGTAAATCGCACAGGGGCTCCTCGTCTGGCTGTCGAGACAGAAAAAACCCAGGTTGGGCACCGTATCCTTGACCTGAGCCTGCGCATTGGTGGCAGAACGTCGATTTTGACGAGGTGAGCTACCCCAGATACGTGCCGTGACCCTCGCGCACCAGGCCGTCGCCGTCGAACGCCAGCACCTCGTTGACCAACTGGCCGCGATGGTTGCGGTAATTGATCACCAACGTCGACTCGCCGCGGTAGACGCCGACGACTTCGAATTGCAGATCAGCTTGCTGGCTTAGTGCGGTCGACCAGTAATTGCGCAACGCGGCCTTGCCGCGCACCACTCCCCGCTCTCGGGTACTACGCGCGCGGCCACCGGCGTGGTGAATACGACATCGTCGTGGAAGTGGTCTAGCATCGCCTCGACATCGTGAGCATTCCAGGCTCGCACCCACCGGTCCGCATAACTATTCGGGTCGGGAGTCGGCATGACGGTTAGCCTTTCACGCTCGCCCAGAACGCACACTGATGCTCTTGTTCGAACGTCGTGACGACGCGGCTACCGTCGGGCTGTAGCGACAGGAACTTGCCCGCCCCGGGGTCATCGCCGATCTCTGGCCACTCCGGCTGGCCGGAGGTGCTCGGCGAGCCCGTGGCAACGAAGTGGCTCCAATAGTCGATCATCTGGTCAGACAGCGCACGCTGGCCGGAGTTCGGCGGCGGCGCACCGCCGACGTCGAAGAGGTATCGCAGCTCAAGCGAATGGCTGGCACCGAGCGGGAACGGCAACTGCCGCAACGACTCCGGCGCTGGAGCATCGCGGTCGTTGAACTCGTACGCATATACCGGTTCGTCTTCGGCCAAGTCCTCCGACATCCGGTCGGTTACACAGGCGAATACCGCGTCTGTGATCGCCGCCGAAAACGCAAGTGGCGCACTGCCGTCGAAGCGCTCCAGCGGATAGCGCTCACCGACCACGGTGGCGTTGTCGCCGAAGCTTTCGGTAAGCAGCCGCGGGTAGTTCTCCGTGGTGAACGTCTCCCCCAGCTGGATCATCCACGTAGCGAGGAACAGCGTCGCCTCATCGCGGTTGCTGCCGATCAGCACCGGCACCCTGGCGGCTCGACCGTCGGCGAACCCGCTGATCGGATCGACCGGCAAGACATCTGTCCCGGCGATCGGCCCCGTCAACAGGAGGTCCTTGCCGAAACGGAAGTAGTACGGCGCCTTGTGCAATTTGTCGGCCGGCAGCTCGCGCAGGCATTTCGCTGCGGTCGTCGGATTTCCGCAGCCCACCGTCTCCGCGTAGTCCAGGCTGGTCTTCTCCGCTTCCGTCCGTGTGCCCTGGGCCTGGCACGGAGCACTGTGAATGATCGCGGCCCGGAACAAGCCTGCCGAGCCCGGCGCGACGAGGTGATCACACACCGATATGCCACCGGCCGATTCGCCTGCCACTGTGACCTTGCCGGGATCGCCGCCGAAGTTGGCGATGTTGTCGCGTACCCAGCGCAATGCCGCCTGCTGGTCGGCCAGCCCGTAATTGCCCACCTGGCCTGCAGGGCCGAGCGCAGGATGCGCCAGGAACCCGAGCGCGCCGAGGCGGTAGTTGAGGGTGACGACGACGATGTCGCCCCGGCTGGTCAGCCGTCGCGCGTCATAAACGTCGGCGCTGCCGTTGATGAAACTCCCGCCGTGGATCCACACCATCACGGGCCGGGCGTCCTGCGATCGCGGCGGCGTCCACACATTGAGGGTCAGGCAATCCTCGCTGGTGGGATGGGCGCGGTCGACGTCGTTCTCGCTGTCCTGGATGCATCGTAGGCCCGGGCGGGTGGCGTCGCGCAGCCCCGGCCAGGGCTGCACAGGCGCAGGAGGCTGCCACCGTAATGGCCCGACAGGTGGTGCGGCATAAGGAATTCCAGCGAAGAGACGGTGATCGGTGGCGGTAACGCCCCGCACGAGGCCCGCCGTGGTCCGCACCACCGCGGCATTCGTCGACCCGGGCTCCGCTGAATCTCCTCCGCCGCTGCCGCACCCGCCGGCCAGCACCACGCACACGGCGAGCACCAACAGGCGGCGAACCGATGCGCACAGCACGACCTCCGAGCCTAACCGCAGAAGATCAACCCAGCCCTTCCCTCAGGTGGCCCGAGTCAAATAGACTGCGAACTTGACACCCGTCAAGTTCGCAGCCGCAGCCCGGCAGTGAGGAGCCCGTATGAGCACGCCGACGATGGACGACGCCGCCAAGGTCCTGGCCGATCCGACGGCCTATGCCGATGACGCACGGCTGCACGCGGCGCTGACTCATCTACGGGCGAACAATCCGGTGGCGTGGGTCGACAACCCGCCGTATCGACCGTTCTGGGCGATCACCAAGCACGCCGACATCATGGCCATCGAGCGGGAAAACAACCTGTTCCTCTCCGAGCCGCGGCCCCTGCTGGCCACTGCCGCGGCCGACGATTTCGGCAAGCAGCAGCTCGAAGCCGGCACCGGGCTGCGGACCCTGATCCATATGGATGATCCGCACCATCGCAAGGTGCGGGCCATCGGCGCGGATTGGTTCCGCCCGAAGGCCATGCGCGATCTCAAGGTGAACGTCGACGCGTTGGCCAAGCGCTACGTCGACCGGATGCGCGACGTTGGCCCGGAATGCGATTTCGTAACCGAGATCGCCGTTAATTTCCCTCTGTACGTGATCATGTCGCTGCTCGGCCTGCCCGAGGAGGATTTCCCGCGGATGCACCAGCTCACGCAGGAGATGTTCGGCGGCGACGACGAGGAGTACAACAAACGCGGCACCACACCCGAGGAACAGCTGCAGATTCTGCTCGACTTCTTCACCTACTTCTCCCAGTTGACCGCGTCGCGCCGAGAACACCCAACCGAGGACCTGGCGTCGGCGATCGCCAACGGCAGCATCGACGGTGAACAGCTGTCCGACGTCGACACCGCGTCGTACTACGTGATCGTCGCCAGCGCCGGCCACGACACCACGAAGGACGCGATCTCCGGCGGGCTACTCGCGCTGATCGAAAACCCTGACGAGCTAGAGCGATTGCGCCAGAAAATGGATCTGATGCCAACCGCGGTCGAGGAGATGATCCGGTGGACGACACCGGTGAAGGAGTTCATGCGCACCGCCGCCGAGGACACCACCGTCCGCGGTGTGCCCATCGCGAAGGGTGAATCCGTCTACCTGGCTTATGTTTCCGGCAACCGGGACGAAGAGGTGTTTGACGAACCGTTCCGCTTCGACGTCAGCCGCGACCCCAACAAGCACGTCGCGTTCGGACACGGGGTGCATTTCTGCCTCGGTGCCGCGCTGGCGCGGATGGAGATGAACAGCCTCTACAGCGAGTTACTGCCGCGCCTGGAGTCCATCGAGTTGGCAGGCGAACCCGAGCTGGCGGCGACCACATTCGTCGGTGGACTCAAGCACCTGCCGATTCGTTACTCGCTGCGGTAATAGGTTCCTTGGCAAAGCACTTCAGCGACCCGTCGACCGCACATCGCTGCCGAGCGAGTCGTCGCGAGGCCTGACGTTACTCCCCAATGGGGTCCGCATCGGCGCGCTCGACCTCGTGGGCGAGACGTCGCAACGCCGGCCCGTATAAGGGGTGGGCCAATGCGGAGGCGAATTGCGCCACCAGGTAATCGCTGGGGTTTCCGGTGTCGTACCAATTACCATGAATGACTTGCCCGTAGACGGCTCGGCCGTGAGCGTAGGCATTGATCGCATCGCTGAGGTAGATCTCGCCGGTCTGGTGGTCGTACCAACGCTTCGTCTGCTCTCGCAGTTCGTCGACGACACCGGGCGTGATGACGTATCCGCCGATCGCCGCGTAACTGGACGGCGCGTCCTCGGGTTTGGGCTTCTCAACCAGGCCGGTGATCCTGAGCAGACCGTCGTCCAGATCTTCCTTGACAATCGGCACGCCGTACCGCTGCGAGTCTTCCGGGGCCATCGGCATCAGCGCCAGCACTGGAGACGATGTCTGTTCGTAGGCGCGGATGAGTTGTTGCGCTCGGGGGACTTCGGCGACGAAGACGTCGTCGGGCCACAACACGAGGATCGGCTCATCGCCGAACGAGCGGGCTGCGTTGAGCACCGGCGTACCATTGCCGTACGGTCCGTGCTGGTCGAGATAGGTGATGTGGCCTCGATGGGACAGTTCGCCGATTTCCTCAACGGCGTCGGCGTAGGCGTCCTTGCCATTGCTGCGCAACTGGTCGACCAGCGCCGGATTGGGCCGGAAGTGGTCCTGGATCAACGACTTCCCGCCCGACACCACGATGGTGATATCGGTGATACCGGAGTTGATGAGCTCGCGGACGGTGTGCTCGATGACCGGCTTATCCCCAACAGGCAGCATTTCCTTCGGGATCGCCTTCGTCAACGGGAGCAGCCGTGAGCCGAGGCCGGCAGCGGGAATCACAGCCTGCCGGATCGTAGTAGGCATGTGGTTGTCCTTCTCGATCGTGCGCTAGTGGGCCGAGCTGAAGACGTTGCCAGAGTAGCCGTTCTGGCGCCCGCCCGCTTGCGCCAGAAACCGTTGAATGGTGTAGGTCACACAGCGCGCACGGCGACTTCACCGCCATCCGACCGGGCCCCCGGAAACCCGGCGGCCACGCCGTGGGCAGATGAGGCGCCTCAGCGCACAGCCCGCGTCACTTGGTTCTGGTTGAACTGCCATCGCTCGACGAGGTTGAATCCCATTTCAGCTGGCCGGAGGAACGCCGAAGTCTGCCCGAAGCGCGAGCCGGCCGGTAATGCCGCACCCGCCTCGTGCGCCGGCAGGTTCCAATCGCGAAATGACAGGGTCCAGATGACATTGCACGTCGTCAGGCGATCGAGAACCTCGTCGGGCGGGCGGTCGCGCGACCACATCGTGCCGCCCTCAGCGGCTGATTGTCCGGCGCCTACGTCGATCAGCGACTCATATGCGTCCGGTCGGCTTTGCACCATGGCTCTGATCGGAGCCGGTTCCCACGTGACGGTGTCATCCAGCAGTAGACAGTCACCGGTGGCGGCGCGGGCTTTGATGAGATCCGCCACATCGCTGTAGTCCATCCCCATCTTCGCGTACCGGTCGCGTTGGTCAACGTAGTTGGGTACTGCGAGGATGGCGAGCACGGCGAGCAGTCCGATTGCCTGCACTGTGTTTCGACTAATCCGGCGGACGCAGACTGCGAGCAGCAACGCCATCCCGGGCACCGTGAATGTAAGGTATCTGTCCAAGTAGATCGGTTGCGCGAGAGCCGAATACACCAACAGGACAGCCGTGGGTATGAGTATCCAGGCGACTGCAATGGCGACGGGCGCACCGGCCGGCCGAGCCAGTGAGGACAGGCTCGGCCGCGGTCTCACGCACGCGGCGGCAAGGCAGAGCAGAACCGCGACCACCGCGACGGGCATCGCGTTGTCAAAGTACTGACGGACGAGCATGACACGGGTAGGAAGCGCCCACATCGCAATCCAGTCGACCTGGCCGACCTGATGCGCGGTGTACAAGACGAAAGGCACCAGCGACGCCATGGCGCACAACGCTGCCGTGGCGAAGCGCGCAAACACCACCCGCCCAGTTCGTTGGACCAGAACCACCACACAATGAACGGGGATCATCAGGGCCGTAAAGATGAAGAAGACCGTCGAGCTGTACAACAGAATGCCGTACAGCACCCACACCGACGCGATGTTCCGCCGCGTCGCTTCCACCAGGACGACAGTCAGCCAGACCGCAGCCAACGCCGAGAACGCGAACGAGCGTGCCTCGGTTGCCGCCCAGGTCGCCCTCGGGAGCACCGCGAAAATCATCCCCGCCAACAGCGCGGTCGGCCGATCCGCCAACTGTCTTGTCAACACGACCAAACCGGCGGCCGCGCCTCCGCATGCCAGGCAGCTCGGGATGCGTGACCAGGCCTCGGTGGATGGCGCCAGCAGAAACCACCCGTGCATCAGCCAGTAGTAGGTTGTGTGCACTGCATCCACCGACGAAACCAAGCGTGCAAGGTCGGGCAACGATCGCGTCGAGGCGGAGATGGTAGCGGCCTCGTCACCCCAAAACGACGGCCGGCCAACAGCAATGGCGCCCACCACAACAGCCAACAGCCCAACCAGCAGCGGGTCCGTCACCGAAGGTGTCAACGGCCCGCGTAGCAGCCTTGGCTGGATGGGCTGTACTGAGCTACATTCAGTCGGCGTTGTTGTCTGAGAAGGCGAGACGTTCTCCCGTCCCTCGTGGGGCGTGACGGCCGAAGGTGCGCACGGGGTGGCCACCGGTGACCGGCGTTGTGTTGAACCTCTAGGCTGCGGCAACCCGCCGGCGATTAGTTTGGTCGGTGCGGATGGTCACAGGATCGCTGCTAATTCTTCGCACCTTACCCAATTTGTTGTCGACGAGCAGCAGTTTGCTACAATGCATACGACAATAATGTGGGTCGTGGGATTGCGAAATCGTGGTGTGCGCCGTCACAACGCATCACCAATGAGAGCCCAATCACACCTTCTGGGCCCTGTCCGCTCATTGTGGTGGTTTGGGTAACGCCGTGTTAACTCGTACTCCTTGTCCGCGTCATCCCGCCCTGTCATGCTCCAGTTTGCGACTGCGCCGTCGTTGAGGTCGGACTTAGCTACTGTTTCGCGACGTAGGGACGTATTTGTGACGAGACGCAGGCTTGCGATTGTGCGGATGCTTGGTGTTGCTGTCGTTGCACTGGGGGTGTCATACCTCGCATGGCGATGGACCAATACAATCGCGTGGGAAGCATGGTGGATTGCAATTCCGCTGATACTCGCGGAGACATATAGCCTGTCCGAATCAATTCTGTATGCAGTAACGACGTGGAATGCCCGCCGACGCACATCGCCGCCACAAGCTCCGGTAAACAGAACCGTCGATGTTTTTATTGCTACCTATAATGAACCGCTCGATATTGTCCTGAAGACCGCGATCGCGGCGCGCAATATGCATTATCCACATAAGACGTGGATACTCGACGACGGTGACCGGCCGGAGTTCGCGGCCGCGGCACGTCGGATCGGCGTCGGCTACATCACCCGCGGCCCCGACTGGGAGGGCAAGCCAAGGTTTGCCAAGGCGGGCAACGTCAACAACGCGTTGTTTCGCACCACAGGAGAGTTCATCGCAATCTTCGATGCGGACCAGGTTCCCGATCCCGAATTTCTAGACCGCGTGCTGGGGCATTTCGACGATCCGGAAGTCGCGTTCGTGCAGACCCCGCAGCAATTCTGGAACGTGCCGAAGTGCGATCCACTAGGCAGCCAGGCCGAGCTGTTCTACGGCTCCATCCAGCAAGGGAAGGACGGCTGGGGTGCCGCATTCTTCTGTGGATCCAACGCCGTGCTGCGCCGGGAGGCGCTCATGGCGCTGGGACTGACCCGATTCTCCAGGACCGCCGCAGAGCGGGTCCGCAGGGAACTGCGCTCGGGCAGGCGCCGCGTGCAGGCCACGATGGATGCCGGCGCGGCGAAAGACATGGCCACGCGCGTGATCGCCCAGCGGGTGGTCGGCGCGCTGGCCGAGGCCGAGGCGAGGGTCCGCAAGGGTGATGTCCTCTCGGAGGTGACGTTCGATTTACGCAGTTGGGCGCACCGTACCCTGCACACCGAAGATGTGACGCTCGACCTGACTGACGCCTTGCACCACGTCCTCGAGAGGGTCGACGTAGCGCGCACGAACCACGCGCTTGCGCTCGACCCGATCGACACCGGATCGATTACCGAAGACATGGCGACGGCGATGCGTCTGCATTCTCTCGGCTGGACGAGCGTGTATCACCACGAGGTCCTCGTTCACGGGCTTGCGCCAGAAGATATCCGCACCATGCTTTCTCAGCGGGAGCGATGGGCGGCGGGCACGATGCAGGTGTTCTTCTCGAACAATCCGCTTTTCATTCGGGGACTCACCATTGGTCAGCGGCTGATGTATCTGTCGACAATGACGAGCTATCTCAACGGTTTCGCGGCCGTTGTCTACATCGCGGCACCCGTTGTATTCCTTACCACCGGGGTGTTTCCGATCCACGCCGACTCACGGGCATTCTTCTTCTACTTCATGCCCTTCTTCATCTGCTGCCAAGCGCTGTTCATCGTCGCGGGTAACCGAGCACGGGGTCTGTGGCGCGGCCAACAAATGTCATTCGCACTGTTCCCGACGTGGATAAAGGCAACGATCGCCGGTGCTTCGGCCGCGTTTCTGGGTAGGGCTCTGACATTCTCGGTCACTCACAAGACCAAGCAGGCGTCCGGGTCGGGGCTACGGCACGTACGACCGCAACTCGTCGCGATGGCGGCGCTGGCTGTAGCGGGCGTGTACGGCGCGATTCAGGCCGAGGCCGGCAACAGGCCGCTCTTCGCGACTGTTCTAACGCTGTTCTGGGTCGTGATGGACCTGGCACTGCTGGCATCGATGGTGCGCGCGGCCCGCTACCGCGGTCCGGCTCAGACGATCCAGAACCCGTTGCCCGCCAACGTCGGTGCCGAGGTAGATGCCGTCGTCGAGGAGATCGAACGCGAAGGACCGTTCGAGCGGGTCACGGCTGCGACCGATCCACATCTGTCCATCAGACCCCCCGCTGCTCATCTCGTCACCGCGATGGAGGCAGCGCCGCGACATCACCGCGCAGAAGTGCGCTTCGACGCCGACGCAGCGCTGCGATTGCGATCAGACATTACGAGCACATTGGACGTGCCGGCCATAGTCCTCATCGACATCTCCAGCGTGAGGATGGTCACTCCGTCCGGGGCGGCCGCCATGCTCGATCTGCTGAGGATGGTTCGCGCCCACGGCGGTGAGCTCAGGATGTTCGGCGCGTCAAAGGGATTCGCCGAGGCGCACGAGGCGATGGCACTTGCGGCCGTGACACGCCTGTACCCCGGATGCGACGAGGCGTCGAGCACAACCCGTGCCGCTTGAGCGGTGACTGCGATGGCGGCGACATACGTGCCCGGGGGTCAGGGGGGAGACGGACGCGATGCGAGCGCGGCTTTGAACGCGGCCTGAGATTGCGCGGAGGAGTTGAGCCGCCAGTCACGTTCCTTGTTCATCTGAAACCACACGAAACCGGAGACTCTGTCTTGGCGCATCAAGAAGTCCACCAGCTCTGTGATCCACGCAGCCTTATCCTTACCGGACGTCGGTCCTTCAACGCTGGCCGTCTCCGCAATCACGATCGGGTGAACCGGGTCCAGCGCGCGCAACTGCTCGATGCCTTCCCCGAAGATCTCCTCCGGCGTCTTCCAGGTGTGCCCGTCGCCGTCACCCCAGTTGTATCCATCCAACCCCAGAAGATCGACGGAATCGCTGCCCGGAAACGATTCGGCCATGTTCGCGGCGCCCTCGTAGGGAGCATTGGGGCACCACATGAAGGAGACGTTGTCCGCACGCTCCGCGGAGAAGCGGTCGCGCACGTGTCGCCAGGCCGCAAGGTAGTCAGCGGCCGAGTTGCCGTTGACGCCGACGCTCCAGGGGTACCGATCGGTGTTCATCTCGTGCCCAAAGCGCAGCACTACCGGCTGCCCCCACTCCGCGAGGTTGCGCGCCCAGGCGTCGAGCTGCGGATCGAGGGAACCCGCCGCTATACGGGCCAGTGCGTAATCCGGTTGAATCGTCCCGCCGTCGGGCACCCAGGGCTCAAGTGTCAGGATTGGCACGGCGCCCATAGTGTTGATCTCGGTCAATTGCGGGATCTGAATCTTTTCCTCGATTGCCGCGAACCGCAAAACATACCGTGGCAACGACCCAGCCATATCCTTAATGGTAAACAGGTTGCTCGATCCGTCCCTATCATCGGGTACGAAGACGCCCCAATCGAGCCCATGCTCATTCGGGGCGGCGGTGCCGGGTGCAGCCGTCCGGCCGTCACACCCTGCGACGGACATCACTACAACCGCCACGCTGATCAACCGCAGCCAGTTACGCAGATAAATCACCCTTTCGGCGTCCATCGATCAGAGAGTCGGCCGCGAAGCGACGGCGGGTGGATTGCATGAATCATGATAGCGATCAGACCGGCGACCATGCATCCCGGCGGGCGCTGAATTCGCCCCCGGGCGACCTGCTCCAGGATATTGACGAACCCGCATTCGCGGGTCACCCAGCACGGCGACGCCGGCGCGGGCCAAACATTTTGGTGCCAGTCATCGTCATGGCAATGGCGGTGGCCGCAGTCATCGTCGCCGTACACACGGTCAAGCCGATACAGACGCTGCTCGGCGTTTGCCACGTTACCAACGCATCGGTCATCGTTCCGCAGAATGGCGTCCTGTTCGGCGTCAACCTGGACTGGAAATCCGAGACGTTGGCAGAGCACCGCGCCAACCTCGGTCACAGCCCAGCCGTCGCCGTGCAGTTCTCCGACATCCCATACGATCGGGCGACCTGGGAACATACGAAGAGTGCGGTCAGGCAAGTAAGGGAGAACGGCGGCGTGCTGTTGCTTACGCTGGAGCCACACGCCGGACTCGATGCGGTCAGCCCCGATGTCATCAACCTGCTCGCGTACGATCTACTCGACCTGAACACCCACGGTGTGCCGGTCATCGTCCGGTTTGCTCACGAGATGAACGGATCCTGGTATGCGTGGGGACAGCAGCCCGCGCACTACGAGGCTGTCTTTCGTCAGGTGGCCGACGCCATCCACCGGATCGCGCCGGGATCTGCAATGATGTGGGCGCCCAATTACGCCGGCGGATATCCATTCTTAGGGGGACAGTTCGGTGCCCAACCCGGTACCGAAGCATTTCGCGAACTGGACACCGATGGGGACGGTGCACTGACGATGAACGACGATCCGTACGGACCGTATTATCCGGGCGATCAATATGTCGATTGGGTGGGGATATCGCTCTATCACTGGGGCAATCACCATCCCTGGGGAAACAACGACATCACCGAGCCCGACAAGTTCAGCGAAATGCTCACCGGCACCTACAGCGGCACCGCAGGTGACGACCTTCAAATTCCCGACTTCTACCATGTCTACGGTGAGGAACACAACCACCCGGTAGCCATTGTTGAAACTGCCGCCATCTTCACTCCGTCCCGTCACGGGGAAAGCGAACTCGCGGTGAAGCAGGCGTGGTGGAAGCAGGTGTTCTCCGATGAAACACACAGGCGGTTCCCCAAACTGAAGATGATCAATTGGTTCGAATGGCGAAAGTTCGAAATCGAAATCAATGACTACGTCGACTGGCGTGCAGCGGGCTCCCCGGCGATCAAAAACGCGTTCGTTGCCGACCTCCCCGATTGGCTGCAGTACGCCGAGTCGATCCACCCGTGCTTCTGACACGGCGGTTCCGCATGGCTGCCTACCTCCGAGGTCGATGAGGCGCGGTAGTCAGTTCCCTCGCAAAGCACTTGAGGAAGCCGTCGACGGCGGCGACCGCGACCGCCTGGTAGTCGAAGTCTGCCAGCGTGCTGATCCTGCCGAACGCCAGCGGGCCGATCAGCAATGCGAAAGCCATTGAGCGATCGACCGGTCTGAGTTCCTCGGCGGCCTGCGGGCTATCGAAGATCGCATCGAACGGTGCCGAATACTGCTCCGCGATGCGTTCGCGCAGGGATCGCATCTGCGGGCTGCCCACCTGTGCGTGACGGTCGGGCAGCTGTCCGATGTCCGGCCCCAGCGACAGCCAGGCCATGGCCGTCAGCGTCGTCGGCACCTCGGCTATCGACTCGGCCCATGCCGACACGATGGCGATGAGCCGCTCGCGCAGTGAACCCTCATCCGGCGGCATGGGCGCCGGCGGAATGAGGCTCATGAACGACGCGGCCAAAAGGTCGTTGGCACTGGAGAAGTGGCGATACAAGGTGGCCCGCGCCACGTTGGCGCTGCGGGTGACCGCATCGATGGTGACCGCGCTCGGGCCGCCCGAACGCAGGAGAGCCGTCGCGGCGTCGAGCAAGCGAGCGCGTGAGCGGGCCGGCCGCGGGTCACTATTTGCTGGGCCCACGTGCAAGCCGGGGACGGTCATCGGTCACACCACCCCTTCCGACCAAACAAGACTATCGGTCTTGCTGCGAGACTGTTAGTCTCAAAAGTACTCCCCAGGAAGGCGCCTCCGATGGTCGACACCTTCGACCGGTCCGATCAGGATGTAGACGCCCGTATCGCCAACCTGTCCAAGCGCAGGCGGATCTGGCTGCTGACCGTCGCCAGCACCGACGTGTTGTTGGTGATCACGTCGATGGTTGCGCTGAATGCGGCACTTCCGGATCTCGCTGTGGAGACCTCCGCGACGCAGGGGCAACTCACCTGGATCGTCGACGGCTACACGTTGGTTTTGGCGTGCCTGTTGCTCCCGGCAGGCGCCATCGGCGACCGGTACGGGCGGCGCGGCGCACTGCTCATCGGACTGGCCATCTTCGGACTCGCGTCTTTCGCGCCGGTGATATTCGACAGTTCCGTGCAGATCATCGTCGCGCGGGCAGTGGCCGGCGCGGGCGCCGCGTTCATCATGCCTGCGACGTTGTCGCTCTTGACCGCAGCCTTCCCAAAGTCCGAACGCAATAAGGCCGTGGGGATTTGGGCGGGCGTAGCGAGTTCCGGTGCCGTGTTCGGATTCCTGGGCACAGGGATCCTGATGCACTTCTTCTCTTGGCAGTCGATCTTCTACGCGTTCACGGCCGCGGCCGTCGGCATGTTCATCCTCACGTGCACGATCGGATCGTCGCGAGACGAGAGCGCGACACCGATCGATTGGATCGGCGCGGTGCTCATAGGCGCCGCGGTCGCCGTCTTCGTGTTCGGCGTCATCGAGGCCCCCGATCGCGGCTGGACCAACCCCGTGGTGTGGGGCTGCATGGCCGCAGGCGTCGCACTCGCGGTCGCGTTCGCGATCGTGGAACTACGGCGGACGCATCCACTGCTCGACATCCGGCTGTTCGGCAGGCCGGATTTCGCCACCGGGGCCGTCGGGATCACCTTCCTCTTCTTCGCCAACTTCGGTTTCTTCTTCGTCGCCATGCAGTACATGCAGCTGATACTGGGCTACAGCCCGTTGGGAACGGCCTTCGCGCTCGTGCCATTGGCCGTACCGATTCTGATACTCGGGGCGACGCTGCATCTGTATCTCCCCAAAATCGGCCTGAGAACGGCGGTGGCCCTTGGGCTGTTCCTCATCGCAATAGGCCTGTTCTGCATGCGTGTGCTGGATGCAAACTCGTCCTATCTCGAGTTCGTGTGGCCCATCCTCATCGTCAGCGCAGGCATCGGATTGTGCGTTGCGCCCACGACGTCGGCGATCATGAGCGCGGTCCCCGACGAGAAGCAGGGCGTCGCGTCGGCCGTCAACGACACGACGCGCGAAGTCGGCGCCGCGGTCGGCATCGCTGTCGCCGGGTCTGTGGTTGCCGCCCACTACAGCAATGTGCTCCGTCCCGCCCTCGCCGGCATCCCCGAGCAGGTTCGAGGTCCGGCCCTCGAATCCCTGGCCCAAGCACTCGCAGTCGCCGAGCAGATGGGACCTCAGGGCCAGCAGGTTGCGCAGCTCGCGGAAAGTGCCTTCATTCAGTCGATGCACTTGTCCTTGCTGATACTGTCCGTGATCATCGCTGTCGCAGCGTCTTTCGTCGCAATCTGGTCGCCAGGCCGCCACGGCCAGCAGTTCCGCTTCGTGCAGCGGCTGACGTCACGTCGTCATCCTGACGCGATGAACTCGGCCACCCGGTGACCGATCATCACGATCGTGGCGTGCGGCCCCCGGCTTGTGATCGCAGGAAGCACCGAGCCGTCGACAACCGATAGCCCGTCGACACCGCGCACCCGGCACTGCGGGTCCACCACCGCAGCCTCATCGTCGTCGTTGCCCATCGGCGCGGTGCCGGACATGTGCTGCGACGTCGACCACGACACCGTCGCCGCTTCCGCTCTCGCACCGGCCAGTTCGCGTGCGAGCTCAGCCCCGGCCCGTAGCGCGTCGACGTCCGCCTGCTCACTGTCGTAGCGATGCTCGATGGCTGGGTGCGTGTCAGGGTCGGCGGATGCCAGCCGGATCCTCCCTCGGGACTTCGGCTGCATCAACGCAACTCCGATATGTGGATTGTCCCCGGGGTCGTCGCGGCGTCCGCGGACCATCGCACCGAACCCCGCTGTATAGGGCCGGATTTCGAGACCATCGGATGTCGTCAGCACCGCTTCCAGCGGCGGCAGGCCATGCGACTCAGACCAGTCCACCGGCAGCACCCACTCCGGGTGATCCACACACGCCACACCGACGGGCAGGTCCGCCACCACCGGCACGCCCGCGGCCTGCAGCACACCCTGCGGGCCGACGCCGGACAGCATCAGCAGGTGTGCTGATCCAATTGCCCCTGCGCACAATACGATCCGATCACCGGTGAGATCGATGGCACCGTCGGGTCCAACGCAGTCCACGCCTACCGCTCGGCCTCCGGCCGTGCGCACGCGGCCTACCCTGGTGTTGGTCAGCAGGGTGAGGTTGGTACGGGCCATCGCGGGTTCCAGGTACGCGCCGCCAGGGCCAACTCGGGTTCCGCCGTTGATGTTGAGTGGCACCGCGCCGACTCCCGTCGGCAACGGCTCCTCGAGCGTGGCGCCGTTGAGGTCGTCGACCCAACGGTAGCCGGCCTCACCTGCGGCTCGGACAAACGCTGCTGTGCAGCCGTCAAATTCGGCAACACGGCGCACGATGATCGGGCCATCAGCGCCATGCAGAGGGGTGTTGAAGTCCACGTCGGTCTCGATCGCACGAAAGTGCGGCAGAACGTCGGCCCACGTCCAGCCGGGCAATCCCCAACCATCGAAATCAGTTGGTAGGCCGCGGCAGAAGTAGCCGCCGTTGACGGCGCCCGAGCCGCCGACCACAGAGCCCCGCATGATCTGTGCCTGGCGCTTGGGATCGTCAGTCAGGGTCGTCGGGTAGCGCCGTACCACCGAGCTGGCAGTACCGATCGGCAGCCGCAGACCGTTGCTGATCTGGGTGCGCACCCGTGGATCGGACGGGCCGGGTCCGGATTCAACGACCGTGACGCGGCATCGCGGATCGGCGGAAAGGCGTTCGGCGAGAACAGATCCAGCGCTGCCTGCGCCGACGATCAGCACATCGCTGTGCAAGGCCGCTTCAGGTCCGGATCTGGGGTTTGAGGGCGCCGACGTGCCGTTCGCGCACCACGCCGGTCCATAGCCCCGCGCCGTACGCGATGTCGTCGAGCCGCTTCAACAGTACATAGGTCAGCAGGCCCACTCGCTTGGTGTCGTCGTCGGCGTTTCCATTGCGGGTGATCCAATCCACCACCCCGTCGACCACGGCCGCCACCAGCACCACCTGACGGCAGCGCCGGGACAACAGCGCCGCGATCAGGGCGATGGGCCAATAGTGCCGACAGATCGCGGAGGCCAGCTGCAGGGCGGCGGACCACAGGCCGTGCGCGGCGACCACCGCCACTTCCTTGGGTTCGGTCTCGACGGTGTTCAGCGAGCGCGCGATGCGACGGCCGGTGATCGCGGCAACGACCATCGACGCCAGGTAGCCAATGCCCGAGCCCATGGCGAGCAGGATCCACACCACCAGCGTCCATCCGGAGATCACCAGCGGTGCGGTCTTGCCGGGATGCCGGACTGACAGTGGCGCTGCTGACTCGCCGTAGAAAGACTTGCGCGCGACCCATTCTCGCATTTGTGTCCGGTGGTCGTGAGCGACAAGCGCGATCGGCTCGTAGCGCAGCCGAGCGCCCGCCTCGATGAATCGCCAGCAGAGGTCGACGTCCTCGCCGGACTTGAGCGTCTCATCGAACCCGCCCAGTTCCTTCAGGAGGGCGCGGCGGCAGATGATGGCCGCGCTGGGGACATAGGAGACCGTGCCGTACGGCACCACCGGCGCCTCACGCAGACCCAGGTCGAGTGACGAGCGCACCGCCTCGTACCGGGCTACGAGGTTGTCGGCTTGCCGCAGCCCCACGATCCTGGGCGCGACGAGCGCGACGGCGGGATCACAGAAATGGCCGAGCAGCGCCTCCAGCCATCCGCGCCGCGGCACCACGTCGGAGTCGAGGAATGCCACGAAGTCGGTGCTGCACGCGGCCAAGCCGGTGTTACGCGCGGCCGCGGGCCCCTTGCTGCGGCTGTGCCGCAGCACCTGAATGTCGCAGTGCATGTCGTCGAACTCGCTTTGCTGTACGGGCACGGCCGAGCCGTCGTCGACCACCACCACGCGCATTCCGCGCAGCGTGCCCACCAGGCGCAGCAGGCTAGAAATGTTGTTGCGCACCGGGATAACGACGGTTATGTCGCGGTGTGAGGGACCGCTGGCAGGCCGCGGGTGGGCGACCGTGGCATCGAGCAATGTACGAGCCAGCTGCGCGCTGACCGCGTCGTGCACCTCGAGTCGGCCGCCGTTGAGCATGGTCTGCGCGGCGGGGGCGAGCCGCAGCAGTCGAGTGGGTGAACCGCCGAGCAGGGCGGAACCCTCACCGAGCACCTTCACCCGGCGATCAACCTGGACGGCGAAGCCGTCGGGCAGCCGCGGTCCGTTCATATCAGCATCCCGTCGCGGTCCGGTTCCCACTGGGCGATGCGCCGCAAACAGGCGTCGACCATCTCATTGAGGATCCGTTCGCCCTCCTCGGCGGTCGCGGTCGTGGGGTCGCCGAGCACACCGAGTTCGCTCACGGCGGCGACACCGCCCTGACGCATCTGCGACATCAACTGGGCCAGCGGCGCGCTGTTGCCCGGAAGGCGCTCATCGACCCACACGTCGGTCGGCGAAATATGTAGCAATACAGAAGTTTCGGTGTGGCCGGCGTGTGCGTCGGCATTCTCGGCGGTGCACGGACACCAGCCTACGTCGCGCCCCTCGTACCGAAGCAAAGCCACCGCTGCCGCCAGGGCCTCGACATTTCCACCGTGTCCGTTGACGAAGACGAGGCGCGATGCCCACTGGGATGCGGACCGGCCGAACTCCACCAGCAAAAGTCGTAGCGCCGACGTCCCGATCGAGACCGTGCCAGAGAAGCCCGCATGCTCGCCGCTCGCGCCGTAACCGATCGCGGGCGCCAGCGTCCAGTTGGATTCATTCCGGTCGGCGAGCCGCTCAGCAACTGCACGACCGACGGCGGTGGCGATGCGGGTATCGGTGTCCAGCGGCAGGTGGGGTCCATGCTGTTCGACCGAACCTACCGGGATAATCAACGCGGGCGACGAACTCTGCAGCTGTCTCGACGTTGAGTTCCCGAGTTCCCTGGGGAAAGCCACCCGCCGATGGTAGGCCGAATTCACCTGGCGTGCGCCAATTGTTGGCGCATGCGCAGCAATTGATTTCCGAGAATTTCCCGAAGCCGGCCGCCATCGAATCACGCCAGCCCCCTCCGCCACGCCTGTACCAGGATGTTCCCGTGGCGACGGTGTTGCAGGTCAGTCGCCGGCACCGGTGGGCACGCCGAGCGCACGGGTGAACCCCGGTGGGACGAGGATGTCGCCGGCAACCAGATCGTGGACCGACGCGCGACCCAGGCCCATCAACGCCGAGTCTATGCCTCCGCGCAAGACGTCGAGCACGTTCTCGACGCCGGCTTGACCGTTGGCCGCCAGGCCCCAGAGGTAGGCACGACCGATCATCACCGCACGGGCGCCGAGCGCCAGCGCCTTGACGACGTCGCTGCCGCGCCGAATGCCACCGTCAAGCAGCACCTCGACCTCGTCGCCGACCGCATCGGCGATCGCAGGCAGTGCCCTAATTGACGCGGGCGTCCCATCCAGGTTGTTTCCACCGTGATTGGACACGGAGATGGCCGAAACACCTGCGTCCACAGCACGTTTGGCGTCATCGACGCGCATCACGCCCTTGAGCATGAAGGGCCCACCCCACAGCTCGCGCATCCAGGCGATGTCCTCCCACGTCGGGGGCGGCGTGCCCATCCACTCGCCGTATGCGGCAAAGAACGGCGGCCCGGCCTCGCCGCGCGACGCCTGGTTGGGCACCCGCAGGTTCGGCGGGCGCATGGTCTTGGCCCATTGCCAGAGCCACCGCGGCCGTGTCAACCCGGTGGGCATCATCCGCACCGTCGTCCGCAGGTTCATCTCTTCTGGGATCTTGGGGCTGCCCCAGTCGCGGCCGTGCGAGAAGCTCCAGTCGGTGGTGACGATAAGGCCGACCGCGCCGGCCTCGCGGGCGCGCTCCACCCGGGCCGCGATCGCATCGCGGCCGCCGAGCCAGTACACCTGGAAGAAGAGCTGGGGGTTGGCGGCGACGACTTCTTCGATCGGCTTGCTTGCGAACGAGGACAGTCCCATCGCGGTCCCGCGCGCGGCCGCGGCCCTCGCGACAGCCACTTCACCGTCGGGGTGGACCGCCTGCACACCGGTCGGCGAGATCATCACCGGCAGCGAAATATTCTGTCCCATCACGGTTGTCGCCAGATCACGCTTCTCAAGGGCGCCGATGACATGCGGCGCGAAGCCGAGCTCGGCGAAGGCGTCCACGTTGTCGGCGACCGTCACACCCTTCTCGCTGGCAGCCAAAAGCGCCGCGTACACCGGCTTTGGCAGACGCTTCTTGGCGAGCTGTTGAGCAAACGCCACCGTTTCGAACCATTGGTCAGCCATGATTTACACCGGGCTTTCGTTGCACAGCCGGACTGGAGCCGCTGCGGCGGCGACATCAGACCTGGGCGGCCTTGTCATCAATCTGAGTGGTATCGGCCCTTGCTTGGTTCCGCGCGAGTGGTCACCGCTCGGCCGGGGCTTCACGCGCTCATTGGCCAAGGCGGGAGTGCCGTAGCCCTGAACACATTCAGGGTCCGGACCGTCGAGCGGCAGGCCGGTGAAGAACTTGGCGGCCATGCAGCCGCCGCGGCAGCTGTCGTAGTGCCCGCAGCTGTTGCACGCGCCGGCCGACTGCGGTTCCCGCAGCTCCCGAAACAGCGGTGCGTTCTTCCACACCTCGTCAAAGCCAGTCCCAAAGCCTGAGTCCGACAATATATTTCCAGCGAGGAAGCGATCATGGATGGCGAACGGGCAGGCGTAAACGTCGCCGACCGGGTCGATGAGGCACACCACACGACCGGCGCCGCAAAGGTTCAGCCCGGCGAGCGCGCCCGGCGCGCCCAGGCCCGACAAGTGGAAGAAAGAGTCACCGGTGAGCACCCGGTCGCCCTTGGCAACCAACCAATCGTAGAGCTGCACCTGCTGCTCGGCGGTCGGATGGAGCTCGTCCCACACGTCGGCTCCGCGGCCGGACGGGCGCAACCGCGTGATCCGCAGCGTCGCGCCGTAACGCGCTGCCAGAGCGGCGAATTCATCGAGTTGGTCGACGTTGTGTCGCGTCACCACAACGGAGATCTTGGCGTCCTTGAAGCCCGCGTCGGCCAGGTTCTCCAACGCCCGGATCGCCATCGCGAACGAACCGGGGCCGCGCACGGCGTCGTTGACCTCGGCCGTCGCGCCGTCGAGGGAGATCTGCACGTCGACGTAGTCGCTTGCCGCCAGCCGCGCCGCCACCTCGGGGGTGATGCGCACGCCGTTCGTGGAGAACTTCACGCCGACGTGATGCGCGGTGGCATAGTCGACGAGTTCCCAAAAGTCCGACCGCACAGTGGGCTCGCCGCCACCGATGTTCACATAGAACACCTGCATGCGCTCGAGATCGTCGATGATGTCCTTGCATTGCTGGGTCGTCAGCTCGCGCGGGTCGCGCTTGCCCGACGACGACAGGCAGTGCACACACGCCAGGTTGCAGGCGTAGGTGAGTTCCCACGTCAGGCAGATCGGCGCGTCGAGGCCGTGCTCGAACTGCTCGACCAGCCGGGGCACCGGTTGTACAGACGTCATGTGGTCTCTCCCGCTACGAGCATCTTGGACTGGGCCAGCACGCCGAGCGCGTGCAGATAGGGTGCCTGCTGCGCGTCGTCGATTCCGGCGGCGCGACATGCCGAGCGGGCGTCGGGGTGGTCGCAGAGCGAATTGACCACCTCGACGATCGTCCGGTTCTTCAGAAACGACAGCTTGCGAGTGCCGAAGTGATACAACAGCGCACCGAACGGCTCGGGCCGCACCGCCACCTGGTGGTGCAGCCGCCAGCTGAGGTCCGGATCGAACGCGACAGCCTCCGCGGCAGGCGACGACACCGTCAGTAGACCCCACACATCCCGTCGATCGACACCTCTTCGACCAGGGTCTCGGTGACGAGTTGGGTTTCGGTTTCGACCTGCTGGTTAGGCTCCATGAACAGCACCTTTCGCCGCGTTGGGTATCGACAATGTGACCGAGGTCGCAATAATATGGCATCGAGTGCCAGAACGGAAGCGGTAGGGCGAAAAGGGGTAGGCATGCGGCCGGTTTCCGAGCACCGGGTGGGCCGTCGGCGCTCGACGACCTGGGACCACATTTCCAACGTGGCCATCGACCTGTTCACCCAGCGCGGCTTCGACGAGGTCAGCGTCCACGATGTCGCCGAGGCCGCAGGCATCGCCCGCCGCACCCTCTTTCGCTATTACCCCTCCAAGAACGCCCTGCCTTGGGGCGACTTCGACGCGCACCTGGACCACATGCGCGAACTGCTCAACGAGTTGGAACCCGATGTCCCGGTTGGGGAGGCGTTGCGCACAGCGCTGTTGGCGTTCAACACCTTTGACGATGCCGAGACCGCCCGGCACCGACAGCGGATGCGGGTCATCCTGGAGACCGCGGCGTTGCAGGCCTATTCGATGACGATGTACGCCGGATGGCGGGGCGTCGTAGCCGCGTTCGTCGCGAAGCGCCTGGGCACCACGGCCGGCGATCTGGTGCCGCAGACGGTGGCGTGGACGATGCTCGGCGTCGCGTTGTCGGCCTATGAACACTGGCTCGCCGACGAATCGGTTTCGCTCGCGCAGGCGCTCGGCGATGCGTTCGACACGGTCAGCGGCGGACTGCAGGCGCTGGACCGGTCGCAGCCAATGTCGAGACTGCGCACAGATCGCCAAGGGCCTCTTGAAACACGATCTCCCCGCAGTCTCGCGGAAAAACACGCCCCGGCGCCCAAAAAAATTCGTGATTAGGGCGTCGGAGTTCGGGCCGCGGCGGCGACGATAACTGTGTGAGCGCCGAACCGGATGGCAATGACGCCCCGCAGGCCCTTCTGGCGCTGTACGACGATGCGCTGCCGGTCGTGTACGGGTACTTCGCCCGGCGCTGCGGCGACCGCGGGACCTCCGAAGACCTGACGTCGGACACTTTTCTGGCGGCGATGGACGCCGCCCGCAAGGATGCGCCGCCACCGATGACCGTGCCGTGGCTGCTGGGGGTGGCGCGACACAAGCTCGCCGACCACTACCGGCGTCGCCACGACCGGTTCAGTGTCCCGGTGGCGGAGCTGCCCGAGCCGGTCGAGCCCGCCGACGGCTGGGACGCAGCGCTGGACCGCATTGTGGCCGAGAGCGTGCTGGCGAAACTCTCCGAACAGCACCGCACGGTGCTGGCGCTCCGCTATATGGACGACTGCTCGGTGCCGGAGTGCGCGGAGCTGATCGGGCGCACCGTGCACGCCACCGAGGCGCTGCTGGTGCGGGCCCGTCGCGCGTTCAGATCTCACTACGCGGAGCCGGAAGGAGGGAAGTCATGAACAACAGCCACGATCCGCTGACCGTGCTGCATGGCGACGAGCTTCCGGTCCAACCCGATCCGGCGTTCGCAGCCCGCCTCCGCGCACGCCTTGAATCCGCAGTGTCCCTTCCCAATCGAACGCAAGGAGTTGTCATGAGTGGCACCGACACCGCCATCGCCGAACTGAACGAGCCCGCCGCCGAGCCCGTTGCGTCCGCTCCCCCGCGGCCCGCCGCGCTGCCGTACCTGTCGGTCGCGAACGCGCGTGAGGCCATCGCCTGGTACGTCGACACCTTCGGCGGTTCGGTGGTCGGAGAACTGTACGAAATGGACGACGGCCGCATCGGGCACGCCGAACTGGCAATCGGCGACGGCGTGCTCTACCTCGCCGACGAGTACCCCGAGCTCGGGCTGAAAGCGCCCAGCCCGCAAGCGACTTCGGTGAGCCTGATGCTGCACGTCGGTGATACCGACGCGACGCTGGAACGGGCCCGCGACCGCGGCGCCCAGGTTCACCGGGAACCGTACGAGAACTACGGCGCCCGCAACGCAACGATCGTCGATCCGTTCGGGCATCGCTGGATGCTCAGCGGACCGGTGACCGGAGCCGCCACGCCGATCCAGCATGGGGACGTCGGCTATGTCTCGGTCTGGACGCCCGACGCCGACCGCGCCGCGGCGTTCTACGGTCATGTGCTCGGTTGGACCTATGACCGGTCGACTCATCAGGTCACCAACACCACGCAACACATCGGAATCTTCAGCGTCCCCGGACCACGCACACTGTTCTGCTGCTATGCGGTCGCCGACCTACAGGGCGCGCGCCAGGCGATCCTGGACGGCGGCGGCACAGTCGACGAACCGCAGCAGTTCGACTTCGGCACCGTGCTAGGCGCCACCGACTCGCAGGGTACGGCGTTTGCGGTGTTCCAGCCGGTTCCCGGTGAACCGCGCCCAGCGCTCAACGGCAGTGGGCCGGGCGAACTTTCGTATATCACCTACGAGGTGACCGACTCGACGGCCTTCAAGGCGTTCTTCAGCCGCGTGTTGTATTGGACCTTCGAACCCGGCCGCATTCAGGACGGTTGGCAGGTCGAGCAGACCCACCCGATGGCGGGTGTCGCCGGCGGCAGCACCGAAGAGGTGACCGTCCCGATGTGGACCGTCGAGGACGTCGACGTCGCGGTGGCCCGGGTGCGCGAGGCCGGCGGGACGATCATCGAGGAACCGTCGCAGCAGCCCTACGGGAAGATGGCGCAGTGCACTGACGACCAGGGCACGCGCTTCTACCTCGGCGAGTTCTAATTGCCGAGGACGTCGGAAATCGGTGCACCCGCAGCGATCTTGGCGCGAACCTTCATCACCTTGCCCGGCATGCCGCCGCCGACCACCCCGGCGACCACGCCGTCGCGTTCGTAGAACGCAAGGAACTTGCGGCCGTCGTCCTCGACGACGTGGACGATGTCGGTGGCCTCCGGTTCACCGAGGCATTGGATCTTGACGTCGTACTGGTCGCTCCAGAAGTAGGGCACCGTGACGGCAGCCGGCGTGTCCTTCCCAAGCATCGCCGGCACCAATGCGCGGGCCTGGTCGGCGACATTGCTCCAATGTTCCACGCGCACTTGATGTCCCACGGTGTTGCGCCAGGAAGCGACATCGCCGATCGCCCACACGTGCGGTACGCTGGCACGGCCGGCCGCATCGCACACCACACCGTTGTCGACCGCGACGCCGCTGCCTTCCAGCCAGGCCGTCGCGGGATGCGAGCCGATGCCCACCACGACGAGATCCGCGTCGAGTTCGATGCCGTCGGACAGCACCACCTTCTCCACCTTGTCGGTTCCGCGGACCTCGCCGACTCCGATGCCGCACCGCACGTCGACGCCTTCGGCGCGGTGCAGCCGCGCCACCAGCGATCCGATCTGCTCGCCAAGCACCGACGCGAGCGGCGCCGGCTGCGGCTCAACCAGGACGACGTCGACGCCCATACCGCGCAGGCTGGCCGCCACCTCGCAGCCGATGAACCCGGCACCGACGACGACCGCATGCCGCGCTGAGCCGGCCTCCCCGCGCAGCTTCAGGCTTTCGTCGAACGACCGCAGCACGTGGATGCCCGGCAGCTCAGGGAACGACGGAATGCGCTTGGGCACTAGGCCGGTCGCGATGATCAGCTCGTCGTAACCCAGTTCACTGCCGTCAGTCAGCGTCACCGTCCTCGCGTCGGTGTTGACCGAACGCGCGCCCTTGCCGAGCAACACGGTGATGTCGTTCTCTTCGTAGAACTCGGCGGGCTTGAGGGTGACGTCGTCGGTCTCGGCGCGCAGCACCTCCTTGGACAGCGGCGGCCGGTCGTACGGCAGATGGTCCTCGTTGCTGACGATCGTGATCGGTCCGGTGTACTCCGAACGGCGCAGCTGCTCAGCGGTTCGCGCGGCAGCCAGCCCGCCGCCGACGATGACGATGCCCCGACTATTAGTCACCTGGCGTTTTTACACGATGGGCGCGGCGATATACACGCCACCCTGCGGTTGTTACAGCCTCACGGCCGCCGCTCGATGATGTTCGACAGCACCACGATGCTCTCACTGCGCTCGATATCGGCACTGGAACGGATGCGTTCCAGTGCCTCCTCGAGGTGCCGCATATCGCGGGCCAGCACATGCAGCATGGCGTCCGACGTGCCCGTCACGGTTGCGGCGCTGACCACTTCGGGGATGTCCACCCACGCCGCCCGCAATTCGTCGGGGGCGATGGTGCCGTGGCAGAACACCTGCACGTAGGCCTCGGTCGTCCAGCCGAGCGCATTGCGGTCGACGACGGTGGTGAAGCCGCGGATGACCCCGTTGTCCAGCATGCGGTCGACCCGCCGTTTGACGGCCGGAGCCGACAGGTTGACCCGCTCCCCTATCTCGGCGAACGTGGCCCTGGCGTGCTCGGCGAGTTCGGCCAGAATGCGCTCGTCGGTCTCGTCCAGACGGTCCATGATCACTCCTACGCAATAAACCGCCGTCATCATATCTCTGACGCAACAGATCGCGCATATATACGCAATGAGTGGCGATTGATTGCAAATTGGATCCCTTATACCGTCTAATTCATGACGATTTCTGATGTCGCCGCCCTCGCGGCTCCGGTATCCGATGTCGCCGCAATGAAGCGGAGACCCCGTATCCGCCACTACGCCATGACGCCCCCGACCTTCTTCGCCGTCGAGTACGCCATCAACCCGTGGATGGACACTTCGACGACCGTCGACACCCACGTCGCGATGAATCAGTGGGAGACCCTGCGCCAGACATATAAGGAACTCGGGCACACCGTGGAATTGGTCGAGCCCGTGTCCGGCCTGCCCGACATGGTGTACGCCGCCAACGGCGGCCTGTTGGTGAATGGCGAGGCCGTCGTCGCCCGGTTCGCCTACGCGCAGCGCGCGGGCGAATCCTATGCCTACGCCGAGTGGATGGCTCGCCACGGCTTTGACCCTGTCGAGACCCGGCACGTCAACGAGGGGCAGGGTGATCTTCTCGTCGTCGGCTCAATCGTGTTAGCCGGATACGGTTTCCGTACCGAGCGTCGGGCCCACGCCGAGATCGCTGCTCTGGTGGGCATGCCGGTGGTCAGCCTCGAGTTGGTCGACCCGCGCTTCTATCACCTCGACACTGCGCTGGCGGTGCTCGACGACACCACGATCGCTTACTACCCACCGGCATTCAGCGTCCAGGCGCGCGCTCAACTGCTCGAGCTGTTCCCCGATGCCATCGAGGTGTGCAGCGCCGACGCCGACGTGCTCGGCCTCAACGCCGTGTCCGACGGTCTCAATGTCGTCCTCCCGGCCGCCGCCATGGGCTTCGCCCAGCAATTGCGCGATGCCGGGTTCCGGCCCATCGGTGTCGACCTGTCCGAGCTTCTCAAGGGCGGCGGATCCGTCAAATGCTGCACGTTGGAGGTATATCCGTGACCATCCTGGATTCCGTGACTGCTACCGACGCCGCGATCGCCGTCGACGGCCGCTACGTCGCCCACAACTACTCGCCGCTGCCGGTGGTGGCCGCCAGCGCCGAAGGGGCGTGGATCACCGATGTGGAGGGCCGCCGCTACCTGGACTGCCTGGCGGCCTACTCGGCGGTCAACTTCGGGCACCGCAACCCGGAGATCGTCGCGACCGCGCATGCGCAGCTCGACGCCGTGACCTTGGTCAGCCGCGCCTTCCATTCCGACCGGCTCGGACCGTTCTGCGAGGCGCTTGCGGAGCTGTGCGGCAAGGACATGGTGCTGCCGATGAACAGCGGCGCCGAGGCCGTCGAGAGCGGCATCAAGGTGGCCCGCAAGTGGGGCACCGACGTCAAGGGCGTACCCGCCGGAGCGAGCAATATCGTGGTGGCGCACAACAACTTCCACGGCCGCACCACGACGATCATCAGCTTCTCCGACGACGAGACCGCCCGCCGCGGCTTCGGCCCCTACACGCCCGGCTTCCGTGCGGTGCCGTTCGGCGATGCCGACGCGCTGGCCGCCGCCATCGACGACGACACCGTCGCGGTGCTGATCGAGCCGATCCAGGGTGAGGCAGGCATCATCGTGCCGCGCGACGACTACCTGCCGCGGGTGCGCGCGCTGTGCACCGAACGCAACGTGCTGATGATCGCCGACGAGATCCAGTCCGGCCTGGCCCGGACCGGGCGCACCTTCGCCTGCGACCACTGGGGCGTGGTGCCCGACATCTACCTGCTCGGCAAAGCCCTTGGCGGTGGCGTGGTTCCGGTGTCGGCGGTGGTGGCTAACCGCGACATCCTCGGCGTGCTGCACCCGGGCGAACACGGCTCGACCTTCGGCGGCAACCCACTCGCCGCGGCGATCGGCACCACGGTGGTAGCCATGTTGCGGCGTGGCGAATTCCAGTCCCGCTCAACCGAACTGGGGGAACGCCTGCACGCGCGGCTGCGCGCGCTGATCGGCCGGGGCGTGGTCGCGGTGCGTGGGATGGGGCTATGGGCCGGCGTCGACATCGACCCATCGCTGGCCACCGGCAAACAGATCAGCCTGAAGCTGGCCGAGCGCGGCGTCCTGGTTAAGGACACCCACGGGTCGACACTGCGTTTCGCGCCGCCGCTGGTGATAACGGCCGAGGAAATCGACTGGGCGATCGGTCAGTTCGCCGACGTTTTGGCCGAAGCCGGTTCACACTTATTCGATACGGAGATCTAGCCCCGCAGCCAGTTGGCGGTGTCTCAAATGTCTGCCTCTAGAAATAAGTGTCTCGATACCAGCTCGTCGACGGACCGGACGGGTAGCAGATCGCGGTGCTCACGACCCCTGGCATGAGCGCCGTGATGATGCTTGAGCTCGATCATGAGAAAGTGCTCGCCAACGGGGCTGTGGCCAGCGAGATGGTCCCGGTTGAAACACGACATCTTGTGCAAATACCACCGGGCCGGTCGTGGACGGCGGGCTGCGGCGGGTGGAGGATTGTGGATGGAGCGAGTGCCCACAGGATAGGGAGGAGATGGGTAAGGATGACCACCTTCAAGCCGTGGGAGTACCGGGCCGAGGCTGGGTTCGTTAAGGGGACTGATCTAACCGGCTACACGGTTGTCGCAGTCGACGGCGATCTCGGTCACGTCGAGGCAGAGTATGACGGCCGGCCGGCGTACCTCGACGTAGACGTCGGGTCGTGGCTTCTCGGCCACCACGTGACGTTGCCGGTAGGTCTCGTGGAGCGGATCGACGCAGCGGAGAGGAAGGTGTACGTCGACCGTACAAAGGACCAGATCGAGCACGCGCCCAAGCCCGACCAGGCGGTCACCGACCACGTCGACTATTACGAGGACCTGGGTAATTACTACTCCGACACGTACGTGCCGCCGGATGGTCAGATGTGATCTAAGCCTCGGACGGGCGGTGAAGACTGGAGCGCGCCGGCAATGCCGCTGCTTCGGTGGCAGTGATCTCGCGGCCCAGGCGGCTTTCCCCGCCAACCGACGTCTGGGTCGACGTGTCAAACTGGCAGCAACCGCAAACGTGCGTTGGGCATTCCGACACATGCGCGAATTCATCCCCTCCCAACTGAGGCGACGGATTTCATCTCGCGATGGGACAAGTCCCGCATGTCGTTTACCTTCGACGACTGGCTCGCCGACGCGACCAGCGCCGCGGCCATGGCGAAAGCTCACCGCCGTTTGGGCGCTCACTCTTCGTATTCGGGAGTTGGAGTCGACAATGCCGCGTAGAGCTGCGGGCGACGGTCGGCCAGATAGGTGGCGGTTCGGCGTGATGCGGTCAGCAGCCCGTGATCGAGCTCGCAGACAATCAGCTCCTCGTTACGCCCAGCTCGCGCGGCGTCGCACCCGTCTGGTGCCGCCACGCAGCTCAGTCCGCAGTACTGGAGCCCATTCTCGTAACCGCAGTAGTTGGCGTATGCCACATACACCTGGTTCTCGTATGCTCGAGCCGGCACAATCGTTGTGGCGACGACATCGAACTGCGCCATATTCGCCGTGGGGGCGACGATGAGATCGGTGCCGCGGAGCGCAAGTTTTCGCGTATTCTCCGGAAATTCCACGTCATAGCAGATCAGCATCCCAACCCGCCATCCGCCCAACTCCACTACCGCAGAGTCGGCATCCGACGCGCAGAACATCGAGTTGTCGAGGTCACCAAATAGGTGGGTTTTACGGTAATTAGCGAGGGGAGTCCCCTTTGCATTAAACAGCTGCGCCGAGTTGAAGATGACATCCTCGGTACCACGCTCCGGGTACCCGTAGATAATCGCGACGCGGTTCTCGCGGGTCATCTCGGCCACGGCGTGGGCCGACGTGCCATCGCTGGACTCTGCCAGCTCACGCACCGCGTCGATCCCAATGTTGTACCCGGTCAAGTACATTTCGGGGCAAACCAGCAGGTCGACGCCCTCCGTCGATGCGTGTTTCGCGATGCGCGCCAGCCGCTCGAGATTCCGATCGACCTGCGCTGGTCTCGGCTCACATTGATAGATTGCGATTCGCATCAGAATGACACCGTTGTACGTCAGTCGGGCAGTTCCATTGGCCCGATCTCAGCGAAGACGTCGCCAGGACCCGGATTGTCCGGATGGGTGCGACCACCGAAATGCCGCTCGATACCCCAGACTGCGTTCAATGCGGTTTGTACCGCGCCCTCGACCCACGCGGGAGTCCACGAGATGTCGTCGCCCGCGAGGAAGATGCCACGCTGATGGGCGGGCAGGTCGTCCTGCATGAAGTGCGAGTACATCCGGAGGTTGTATCGGTAGTGTCCAGGTAGCGCACCCTTGAAAGCGCCCAGGGAGTGTTCATCGGCCTCCCAGGACACCGTGATCGGGTCACCGACGATGTGGCTGGCGATGTCGACATCGGGATAGATGCGCTTGAGCGCCGAAAGCGCCAGCCGAACCCGATGCTCGACCGTATGCGGCAGCATCTTCAAGGCGTCGCTCATCCAGGAGTAGGTGAGGCAGATGACGGCCGGTTTGTCCGCGCCGTTGTCAAAGAGGTACGTCCCGCGGGTGAGCCGGTCGGTCAGCGTGGTGCTCATGACGTCGCGCCCGGTCTTGGGGTCCTTGTCCTTCCAGAACGGCCGGTCGACCATCACGAAAGTCTTCGACGACTGCATGTAGCGCGTTCGGTCCAACGCCGTCCACAGTTTGTACGAAAACAGGCTCTCGTCACACTGTATCTGGGTGGTCAGTAGCCAGCCCTGGCATGTGACGAGCACCGCCGGAAAGCGCCGGACCACTCCCCACACGTCGGTGATTTCAAACCCGTTGTCGGCGTGGGCTATTCGCGCTACACCCGGCCTGGTGCCGCCAGAGTGCAGTGATGCCAGGCTGGTGCCCGCCGGCCAGTAGGTAAGGTTTGACGCCGCGTGCTCCCACAGGCCACGCGGTACCTGCTCGGCGCCGCCGACTATGAGGCGCTGGTTCTCGTCGCAGTTGGTCATCACGACACGGAAGATCTCCAGCATCGAGTTCGGGAAATCGGAGTCCCAACCTCCCGGTCCCGAATCCGACCTGACCGAACACCTCACGGTGGTAGAAGGACAACTTCGAGAACGCTTCCGAACTCGCGATAAAGTCGTAGAACGTGCGGTCGTCCCATATCGGCACCAGGTTGTTCCACAGGGACTTCAAGCTTGCAACATCACGGGCTCGGATCGCGTCCTGAATCTTGGTGAACCCCACGGCTTCCAGCGCATCGGCCCACGCCTGGGCCACCTCCTGAAACAGCGTCGGCAGAGTGTCGGGCTGCTCGGCGTAATGCGTCGTGCCTTCGATGTGAATGACCGTGCTGTCAGAACCCGGTGCAAGCGGATTGGGAAACGGCGCAGTGTCCAGCCCCAGGAGATCGACGTAGTGATAGAACGAGGTCGACGAGACCGGGAAACGCATCCCGCCCAGCTCTGCGATCACGCCGGCCGGCGCACCTTCGAACTGCTGTGAACGCAGCCGGCCACCCATGTGAGAAGCCTCGTACACAACGGGCCGCAGGCCCATTTTCATGAGTTCGTACGCCGCGACCATGCCGGACATGCCGGCTCCCACGATGGCAACCTCCTCGCCGAGGCGCTCCTGGGGGATCGAACCCAGGCCGGCCGGGTGGGTGATCCAGTCGTCGAAGGGAAAGGGAAAGTCGGGGCCGAATATTGTGACCGGCCGCTGTGCGCTGTCTGCCGCAGAAGTGAATTCATTCGCCATGCTCACGACCCTCCATCGTCTGGGCGCAAGAGAACGGAGAGTTCTACAGCCGACTCCCGCGTGAACCACATGTTACGCACCACTACTCACGCGGTGACCTCCGCGCACTACGCGAGCTTCCTTCCTGACGTCGGAAAGCGTGACGTTTGCATTGTCTTCGACTTCCGCCGCTACCAACGCGACGTCTTCGAGCCAACAATGCATGCCCACGCCAGCGTGGCCCTCGACGGGCGTGACACGCTGGTGGTGCTCGACGGCGGCGGGCCGATGGCCTAGCGGGTCGAGGCCATCGCCAGTGCGGCGCTCGACCTCGCCGAGGCCCGCGGCACGAACCCGGACCGGTTCCGCTACGACGAGGACCCGGGGCGCGAGCGGGCGTTCGAGTCGATCGGGTTCTGAGCGTTTTCACCGGCATCGACGCGCTGCTGGTGGTTGTCAAAGACATGTTGTTGTACTCCTTGAAGATTCATCAAGCGTGAGAATTCGCGCATGCTGGCGTGCACGAAAGATATTGGTGCGCGCGGCTTTCGAGCACAGGCCGCCGACGGTGCCGTGGCGGCAACCGGTGGCGCGTCACCCTCACTCAGGTGAGACGGGCTCCTGGGCGGCATCGGTGGTCGCCGGGCCTCCGCGGCCCAGTATCAAAGTGCGCCAACAGCTTCCGGGCTGGGCGCGGTATGTAGTAGTCGTGGGGCGACAAGAACCGGCAGTGCGGGCGCCGCGCGCCGGGCTCGACACTGTCCCAAGGCCATCCGTGCACATGGCGCTTGCCGCAGGCCGGGCACCGCACCGACCGTCACAACGCAATCCCCGCAGTGGGTGACGCCGACCGCGACCACATCGGCGACGCGGTCGAGGGCGCGCGGCGCGTTCAGGGGACAGCCGTTGCGGCCGCCGCCGTCAGGTGCAGGTCGAACGTGCCGGCGTCGAGCATCGCGAGCGTGTGCTCGGTGGCGGCGCAGCAGTCGCGCCTCGTCGGCGCCGTGCTCGCTGAACAACACGACGAATGGGCCGAACCACGCCGCCACCTCGACGTCGACGTCCTCGGCAAATCCCGCAACGACCAACACCCACCATCAGAACAGGAGGCCCACCCGGCGGCACTGACCGCCTAAATCACCCCCATCGAAGAATCACGCGACAACGTCGTACACCACGCCCCTGGACAAGACCGCCGACATGACTGAATTGGATTGCGCTCAAGGCTGTGCGCAACCGCCGGTAAAGGCACTGACGAATGTGAAGTACGACGTCGGATCCGGCGAAAACACTGTTTACGTATCAGAATGTCCGACTCGCTGACACTCACTCGTCTTCGGTGTCAAACTTCATGAGTGGAGACGCTTCTGAGCGCCTTTTGGTAGGAGGAATCATGCCAACGCTCCAACAATTATTCCGTCGCAAGCCCGTTACGGAGATGTCCGAGGAGACAGGCGCCGACACCGGCCGCAGTGAGCTGGCCCGCACGATCGGCGTGTTCCAGTTGTCGATGTTCGGCGTCGGCGCCACCATCGGCACCGGGATCTTCTTCGTGCTCTCGGTGGCCGTCCCGGTCGCCGGGCCCGCGGTGATCGTGTCGTTCGTGATCGCCGGCGTGGTCGCCGGGCTCACCGCGGTCTGCTACGCCGAGCTGGCCAGCGCCGTACCGGTGTCGGGATCGTCGTATTCCTACGCATACGCGACGCTCGGCGAGCTGACGGCCGTCGGTGTCGCCGCCTGCCTGCTGCTGGAGTACGGCGTGTCCACCGCGGCCGTCGCCGTCGGCTGGTCGCAATACCTGAACCAGCTTTTCGACAACCTGTTCGGCTTCAGGATTCCGGAAAGCCTGTCGCAGGCGCCCGAGCACGGCGGGGTGTTCAACCTGCCCGCGGTCATCCTGGTGTTCTTGTGCGCGCTGCTGCTGATCAGGGGCGTGAGCGAGTCCGCCAAGACAAACGCCGTGATGGTGCTGATCAAGATCGCCGTGCTGGTGCTCTTCGTCGTCATCGGCGTGATGGGCTGGAACGCCGACAACCTTTCTCCCTTTGCACCGTTCGGTTTCGCCGGCATCACCGCGGCCAGCGGCATCATCTTCTTCTCCTACATCGGTCTGGACGCCGTCTCGACCGCGGGCGAGGAGGTGAAGAACCCCCGCCGGACAATGCCGCTCGCGATCCTGATCGCACTCGTCACGGTCACCACCCTGTACATCCTGGTCGCCGTCGTCGCGGTGGCCGCCCAGCCGTACACCCAATTCGAGGGCCAGGAGGCCGGGCTGGCGGCAATCCTGGAGAAGGTCGTCGGCGCGTCGTGGCCGGGCACCGTACTTGCCGCGGGCGCGGTGATCTCGATCTTCAGCGTGACCCTGGTGACGCTGTATGGCCAGACCCGCATCCTCTTCGCGATGTCGCGCGACGGCATGCTTCCCGAGTTGTTCCACAGGGTGAACCGGCGCACCCTCACCCCGGTGCCGAACACGATCATCGTCGCGTGCGTGATCGCGCTGCTGGCCGGCCTGATTCCGATCGACTTCCTCGCCGAAATGACGAGCATCGGCACCCTGGTGGCGTTCCTCGTGGTGTCGATCGGCGTGATGGTGCTGCGGCGTACTCATCCCGAGCTGCCGCGCGGGTTCAAGGTGCCGGGGTATCCGGTCACACCGATCCTTGCCATCCTTGGCTGCATCTGGATCATCAAGGACCTGCGTCCCGTGACCATCTACGTGTTCCTGATCTGGGTTTCGGTGGCGATGGTCTGGTATGCCGTGTACGGCTTCAGGCACTCTCATCTCGGCCGGCACGAACATGTCGGCCTGATCCACGACTAGGCGCGGCGCAATGACGCTGATCGTGGCTTACGCACCCGACGAACGTGGCAAGACCGCACTTCACCTGGCCAGCATGCTGGCGCGGTCCATCGGCGACGAGCTGGTGGTCTGCTCGGTCATTCCGGCGCCGTGGGTCCCCGGCATGGCCCGGATTGACGCGGAGTACCGCAAGGAGCTCGACGAGATCGCCGACCAGGCACTGGGATTAGCCCGCAAGAACCTGCCGGGTGACGTATCTGCGAGGTTCGAACGGCACAGCGCGCGGTCCGCGCCCGCGGGCCTGCTCGAGGTGGCCAAGCAGTACGACGCATACATGGTCGTGGTCGGTACGTCGTCGGCCGGCGTGTTCGGGCATATCTCGCTCGGCAGTGTCACCAACCGGCTGCTGCACAGCTCGCCGGTCGCCATCGCCCTGGCGCCGCGCGGGTTCCGGAGCCAGCCGGGGGCGAAGGTGAAGCGGGTGACCGCGGCTTACGACGGGTCGGCGAGCGCGGGGAGCCTGCTACTTGCCGCGGCCAGGGTGGCGGCACGGGTCGGCGCTTCGCTGCGGATCGCGTCGTTCGCGGTGTGGTCGCGCCCCGCATATACGACCAGGCTCGGCACGGACTCCGAGGACCTGGTGCTGCAGGAGTGGATCACTGACCTCGAGAAGAGCGCGAACGCCGCACTCGAGCAGGTCGAGGAGCTGGCGAAGGTGCCACGGCAGGTAGAGACCGTGGTCGGACACGGCGAGAGCTGGGAGGAGGCGATCGACGACGTCGGCTGGGACGACAACGACGTGCTGGTGGTCGGCTCGAGCCCAGTCGGCGCGATCGCGCAGGTGTTTCTCGGGTCAAGGGGGGCCAAAATCCTGCGCAGCTCACCCGTTCCGGTGGTGGTAGTGCCGCACGGGCAGGCGGAAGAACTCGCTAACGGGTGAACCGAGGCCGATCCATTCGTGACCGCGCGAAACCCTCAGGGCATTCGACGCGCCGACGGTGAGCGGTCCGTGACCCCGATGAATAGCTCAACGCATTGACCACGGCCTGTGGCACAATTCGACGTATCCGCTGTCCGCGGAGACCCACTCCCGCCATTGTTTGTGGCTCATGTTGGCGGTGAGTTTGTCGCACAGCATTCTGG
Organism: uncultured Actinomycetota bacterium; assembly: GCA_963770305.1. Lineage (GTDB taxonomy): Bacteria > Actinomycetota > Actinomycetes > Mycobacteriales > Mycobacteriaceae > Mycobacterium. Next base: position 34,062 of record CAVYPB010000013.1, on the reverse strand, counting down.
AGTGGCGATGGCGGGCCAGATCCGCACCGTCCTGGCATCGGTCGCACTATGCCCGCCCCGACCACTTGAGGTCGATAGCTCTCGCACAGAGTTGGTCGGTCCTACTAGCTCTTTCGTCGCCCCCGGGGACAGAACTCACGACCAATACATCCGCTCGATCACTTCATAAGCACTCGCATGCGGCTCAGGTCGGGCTTGGGCGCGCCTCGGACATGTCCGAACGGCGAACGCGCCGTGCGGAGCAGGAAGTCGATGACCTCCTCGGTGATGATCTCGCCAGGCAACAGGTTGGGGATACCAGGTGGGTAGGCGGCGAGCGACTCGGCGGACACTCGGCCGATGCACTCCGAGGTGGGCACCAGCTGAGAGGGCGAGAAGTATGCCTCGCGCAGCGACATCACCGCCTCGCCGGGCATAGGTAGCGTGATGGGCGGAATACCGGCCGCGCCAGCATCGGGCAGTGCATGGAGCGCCTGGAGCATCCTGTCCATGTCGGGCGCCGATCCCGCACCGATCACGGCGACGATAGCGCTGTCGGTGGCCATCTCGACGTGGATGCGGTGCTCGTCGAATAGGATCTTGCGGGCCTCATGACCGCTGATTCCCCCGCGGCGGGTATCGATCACCACGCGAAGCGGGTCGACGGCGACGATTCCGGGAGAGGCCAGGAATCGGTCCGAGAGTTCCTCGAAACGGCCCGCGTCCCGCACACCCTGCCGCAGCTTGTCTGCGGCTTCGATCGACCGGCTTATCCGCTCCTTGCCGTGCACCGCGAGGTTCCTGCGGGCCACGTCTAGTGACATCATCAGGATGGAGCTGGCGCTGGTGGACTGCATCGAGCGGAAGGCCCGATTCACAAGGGGCTCAAACAGATCCACGAATGGGCCCTTGCCCAGGTGAAGCATGGCCGACTGGGTGAGGCTGCCGCCCAACTTGTGGGTGCTCGAGATCATAATGTCGGCACCCTTCGCCAGTGCGTTCTGTGGTAGGTCAGGGTGGAAACCGAAGTGTGATCCCCAGGCGCCGTCCACGACTAGGGCGCAGGCTCTCGAGTGGGCGACATCGGCCAGGGCCTGAAGGTCCGATTCCGCGCCGAAATAGCTCGGCGACACGACGTACACCGCCGATGCCCCGGGAAACGTGTCCAGTGCATCGGCCAGTGATTCGGGCGTGATTCCGTGCGCGGCCCCTAGTTCGACATCGATTACCGGCTGGACGAAATGGCACTGAAGACCGCCAAGCACCATGCCATCCATAACGCTCGAATGCATGCTCCGCTGGGCCACGATCAGCTCCCCGACATGACGCAGCGCGAGGCAGGTGACCAGGTTGCCCTTCGACGCTCCGTTCGTGAGCAGCCAGGTGCGGTGGGCTCCCCAGGCCTCCGCGGCGAGTTGGGCCGACTGTTGCATAGGGGTGGGAACGGACCCCTGATCAATGCCATCCACCAGTGGTGGGACGTCGAGCGCCAATACCGACTCGCCAAACAGGTTGGACAGCTCCGCCTGGGTGGCCGCCGAACCTGTGTGGCCTGGGACATCGAGCCGGAGGAAGTCTCTCGCTGCATAGGCGCGAACGGCCTCGACATACGGCATGTCCTCCTGCGAAAGGTGCGGCAAGAAGGTGGCGTTGGGCTCCGTGTTGCTCATCTGGGAATGCCTCCGATCTCAAGCCATGCTTATTGGACAGGCCGCAAACTGGGTCTGGATGGGCACAATGATTGCGGCCTTCCGACCCGAGCACGGCGGAATGGCTCGGGTTTGTCCGCGTCGTCTGAAAACTGACCCCGTGTCGTCGAAAAGGGGTCAATTTTCGGCCGCCGTTGACAGGGTTGCCAGTGGTTGAGATCGACGTGGTCTAAGTCGGTGCGCCATATGACCATGCCGACATCGGCTTGACCACGGGCCAGCGACCATTGCCTGGCATCTGCAGCAGACCACGGCCTGACGGTGTCGCCGGTGTCGATCCACCGGCACGTGCGCGCGGCCGGGCCTCCAAGCAGGGGTTTGGGCTAAATCTAGGACCCCCGTTGCCGGCTCGCCGCGATTCGTTGCTTTAGGCGAGTCCAGGAACGGATCCCACGCGCTACGCCAGTGCCGCGACGTTGTCGCTGGTGACCACGGCGTAGATCGTGGCCGCATACCAGCCGGGCTTGCCACGGGCGGTGGGGACACCGTCGGCCATCAGCCCCTCGGCGATCGCCTGGACCGTCCGTTCGTCGCCACGCTCGGCGATGATGCGACGCGTGATCTGCATCGGCAGGGCCGGCGCTGCGTCCAGTCGCTCTCCCCGGGCGCGCTTGGCCGCCAAGGCATCACGGGTGCGTTGGCTGATGTCCGCACGATGTTTCCGCCCGAGGTCGGGCTGCGTGCCGAGGACTCCATCCTCGAGCAGTTGGCGTCGCAAGCACGAGAGACGTTGGCGCAGTTGAAGACCGACGGTGTCGTCGGGGACGACGTGGAGCTGCAGGTCGCCACCGGCAACGGCTGGGACGACGTACTGGACGACGCTGACTGGCAGGACGGCGACCTGCTGGCCATCGGCACATCGCCGGTGGGCGGAATCGCCGGGTGTTTCTCGGCTCCCGCGGCTCAAAGATCCTGCGGCACAGCCCCGTCCCGGTGCTGGTGCTACCGGGCTAGTACTTCGCGGTGCCGCGGTCGACGGCGATCTGGCTGCCCGAGATCGTGGCCGAACCGTCACCGGCCAGCCAGGCGACCACGTCGGAAACCTCCTCGGGCGTCATGAATTCCTGCAACCCCTTCTTGCCCTGGTGGTTGACGGGATGGAACGGCATCGGCGAAAAGCTGGGCAGATACTGCGGATACTTGGCGAAGATGGCCATCATCGCTTCCTTCTCCACCATCGGCGTGTCGATCGAGTAGGGGTGAATCGAGTTGACCCGAATCCCGAACTCCCCCACCTCGATCGCCAACGCGTTGGTGATGGCGACCAGGCCGTGCTTGGACGCCGAGTAGTGCCCGTTGCCGGGAGTGGCCTTCGTTCCGGCCGATGAGCTGACGATGATGATCGACCCGCCGTTGCCGGCTTCGATCATCGCGGGCACCGCGGCGCGAATGGTCCGCCACGTCCCGTTCAAGTTGACGTCGATGACGGTGTCCCACTGCTCTTCGGACATCTCGAACATCCGGCCCCAGCTCAGCACCCCGGCGTTGGCCACCAGGATGTCCAGTCGGCCGAACTGCTCGACTCCGTCGGCCACCACCTGTTGCATGCGCGGCCAGGTCGCGGATGTCGACCTCGCGGGCCAGCACCTTGCGGCCTGTGGCCTCCACCGCCTGAACGGTCTCGGCCAGCTCCTCGGAGGTCGCCAGCGGATAGGTGATGGTCTCCGAGATCGGGCCGCAGACGTCGATCGCGATGATGTCGGCGCCCTCGGTGGCCAGCCGGATCGCATGCGCACGGCCCTGACCGCGCGCCGCCCCCGTGATGAATGCCACTCGCCCGTCCAGGGGTCCGCCAGATGCCGTCACCGCTGCTCCTTTTCGTGAGGCTGCGGACCAGGCTAACAGCCGAACTGGAACGTGTTCTAGTCCCCGTCCATCTCAGTCGATCGGGTCGCGGATCAGCGGGCAGGTCATGCAGTGGCCGCCGCCGCGGCCGCGGCCGAGCTCGGCGCCGACGATGGTGATCACCTCGATGCCTGCCCGGCGCAGCAGCGTGTTGGTGTGGGTGTTGCGGTCGTAGGCGAACACCACCCCGGGTTCGACGGCGACGAGGTTGTTGCCGCTGTCCCACTGCTGGCGCTCCGAGTCGTAGGCGGTGCCGCCGGTCTCCACCACCCTCAGTTTGCCCAGTCCGAGCCCAGCGGCCACCACTTCGACGAAGGGCTTGGCCGCCTCGACGACCTCCACACCGACGTCGTTGTCGCTGGGGTTCAGAGTGAACGTCTGCATCGCGTCGACGATGTCGGGATAGATGGTCACCACGTCGCGGTCTGCGAAGGTGAAGATGGTGTCCAGGTGCATCGCCGCCCGGCGTTTGGGCATGCCCGCGACGATCACCTGGGTCGCCGCCTCTTCGATGAACAGCTTGGACGCCACTTGCGTGATGGCCTGCCGCGAGGTGCGTTCGCTCATCCCGATAATGACCACGCCATTCCCTGGCACCAGCACGTCGCCACCCTCGATGGTGGCCATGCCCCACTGCTTTTCGGGGTCGCCCCACCACACCCGCGACCCGGCGAAATCGGGGTGGAATTCGTAGATCGCCTTCATCAGCAGCGTCTCGTCGTGTCGCGCCGGCCAGAACAACGGGTTGAGCGTCACCCCGCCATAGACCCAGCAGGTGGTGTCGCGGGTGTACAGCGTGTTCGGCAGCGGCGGCATCAAATACTCTGTGACACCGGCGCTTTCGCGCGCCAGCGCCCGGTAGCCCGATTGCAGTTCCTTGGGCAGGTCCCGGGTGGACATGCCGCCGATCAGCAGCTCCGCGAGCCGCCGCGGCTGCAACGAATCCAGGTAGCCGCGGGTGTCGTCGACAAGGCCGAGGCCCACCTCGTTGGGGACGATCTTGCGGTCCAGCAGCCAGGCCTTCGCCTCAGGGTCCTTCATCGTCTCGGTGAGCACGTCGTGCAGCTCGACCACCTCGACGTCGCGGTCGCGCATCTTGTCGATGAAGTCGAAATGGTCTCGACGGGCGTTCTGCACCCACAGCACATCATCGAACAACAGGTCGTCGCAATTGGACGGGGTGAGCCGCTCATGCGCCAGGCCGGGCGAACACACCAGTACCTTGCGCAGTTTGCCGACCTCGGAGTAAACCCCGTACTTGGCAGAGGGATTCGTCACGTCAGTTCCTCTCGCACAGCGGGCCGCTGGATTTCGATCGGCCCACTTGCCTAGGACACCACAACCGCGACGCGGTTTTCGCGAATCCGGCTAGAGATCGGACAGGATCTGCTGACGCTTGGCGTTGTACTCGTCGTCGGAGATCGAGCCGGTGGCGCGCAGGGTCTCCAGCTCCTGCAGCCGCTGTGCGGTGGTCGGCTGGGGTGGCGGCGCGTACTGCGCGGCAGATGCGGCGGCCGGGGCAACGGCAGCCGGCGCCTGTTGCGCCGCCGCGGCGCGCCGGACCACGGCCTGCACTTGCTGACGGGCAGCCGGGTTGGAGCGCAGGTCGATCATGTTGTTCATACTGATGCCGTTGGTCTTGAGGATCTGCAGGATCTCCATCAGCGGCCCCGCCTGCCCGCTCAGGTCGTACGCCTTGTTGTCCTCGGCGACCGTGAACGTCGCAGGCAGCAAACCACCGACCAAAGCGCTTCGCTCCCAGTCGATTTGGTACTGATTCGTGGCGGGATCCACGAGTGCGACCAGTTTGCGGTTGGTGATCATGGGCAGCCGCGTGATGGACGCGATCACCCGGTCCTGCGTTGCGAACGGCGTGATGCCGGGGCCGGAGATCTGCAGGTCGATTTTCACCAACGGCTGCTCGTTGATGCGGGTGCCCGTCTCGTGGATGCCGACGACCTGCGCCAGCGCCAGGACGCCGCTCTGCTCAAGGGCCTGCGTCTTGGCGGCCGACTTGGCGCCGAAGTTTGCCAGCGCCAGCGCGATCAGCACGTCCGCTGCGGTGATGAAAAGGCCGACCCAGAACATCCACTTCATCAGGCCGCTCTGGCCCGTCGCGAAGTAGACCGCCAAAAAGATGGGACCGACAAGGCCGCCGCAGATGAGCACCATGATCTGAGCCTTGATGTAACGCCCTAACATCTGCCACACGCTCCTGTCGTTTGCCCGGTTCGGGTGTCAGATTAGCGCCAATCCCTCGGTTGTGAGCCGTATCGTCGGGCGGTGACCGCCTCCGAAGAACCTGTGCGTTTCCGGTGGATCCTCGCGGCCGTCTCGACGGCGTTGTTCTGCGTGCAACTCGATTACTTCGCCATGAATCTCGCGTTGCCGCGGATGGCATTCGATCTGAACCGCCCGCAACCGACCTGCAATGGGTGGTCAGCGTCTACATGCTCACGCTGGGCGCATTCATGGTGCCCGCCGGCCGCATCGGCGATATCTTCGGGCGCCGACTTGCCCTCTTGGCGGGCATCGCGTTGTTCGGCTTGTCCTCCACTGTGCGCACTGGCGCCGTCGGCGACACTCGTCACCGCCTTCCGCACCCTGCGGGGACTTGGTGCAGCGCTGATCTTTCCGGTTTCTGTGAGTGTGTTGACGAACGCCTTTCCGTCCGTGCGTGCCAGTCACGCGATCGGGTTGGCTTACGGCATAGCGGGATTGGGCAACGCAGCAGGCCCGCTAATCGGTGCCCCGCCCACCGAGACTGTCGGCTGGCGGTGGATACTCTGGCTGAACGTACCGCTCACGCTCGTCGCGCTGGCCATCGGAACGCGCAGCATCACCGAATCCTTCGACGAAACCGTGCCGCGCCGCATCGACCTCACCAGGCTGGCGCTCATCACGGTCGGAATTGGCTTGTTCACGTTGACATTTGACCGGGCGCCGACCTGAGGCTGGCTGTCGGCGCCGACGGTCGTCGCGTTCGGGTGCTCATTGGCGGCGCTGGTCGTGTTCGTCGTGGTGGAGAACCGGGTGCGCTGGCCACTGGTCGACCTGTCGTTGGCGCGGAACCCAAGATTCACAATCCTGGTGATCGCGGGGACGATCGCGAACATTGCCTACGGTGTCACGATTTCCTGTCGACGATCTATCTGCAGCAGGTGCGTGGGCTGATCCACTGATGGCGGGCCTGGCGCTTCTCGGTCCGTCCGCCGGCGCCGCTCTCGGCGGCGAGATGTCCGGGAGACTCGCCGCCAGCAGGCCACCAATTCTGGTCATGGGGTGACGAGCGTGCTGGCTGCGCTGTCGCTCGCTGCCCTGGCGGATTGGAGTAGTTGGTTCAGCTATCTGCCTGCGCTGAAGGCGTGCGGGCTCACGCCCGGGTTGGTGTACGCCTTCACGACGGTGGCGACGCAGGCGGTCGTCCGTCCCGAGCGGGCGGGCGAGGCCGCGGGCGTCACGCTGACGGCGTTGGTAACGCTTGTGGGTGTCGGTGTCGCGGTGTCCGGAACGGTGCTGGAGATACTTCAGCGCGCGGGGCTGTCGACGGCGGGTGCGATCGACGCCATCGTCGCGGTGCTGGCGGCGCTATTGCTTCCCGCCGGTGCGGTGGTGCTGTTGATCGCGCGGGCGTCCGGCCCAGGCAACGGGCCCCGAGGTGCTGTCGGTACCGACCCGACGAGTTGGTAGACCGGCGCCGTCCAGGCATATCCCCCGGCGGTGCTGACCGCGTAGCTGGTATGGATTGCGACCGCGGCCGGCGTCACCTCTTCGGCGTCGGGGTCGTAGTCGCAGACCGCGTCGCCAAGTTCGCAAACGCTGATCGTGCGGCTTCCGATGCTCAGAGGCAGCTTGGCCGGCGCGTGCGCCAGGATGGGCCAGTCCTGCGCGACACCCAATGTCTTAGCGGATGCCGCATTGGCCGATCCCATGGTGATCACGCTGTCACCGGGCAGCCGGTCGCCGTCTGCGATCAGCAGCGCCGCGGCGACGTTGGGGTTGTCGGCAAGCGCCTGCAAGTTGCGGTGGACCACCATCGCGCCCTGCGAGTAACCCGCCAACACCACCGTGGTGGCCGGGCAGCGCTGAGCGAACGATGCGTACTGCGCACCTAGCGCGGCCGTCCCGGCGTCGACACTGCTCATGAAGCCGCCCCAACCCAGCAAGTCACCGTCGGCGGGCACCGCCACCGCCGGGTAGTCGACCGCCTCGGCGGTGATGGTGCGGCCATCCCGCTGCACCAGCCGCGCAAGGTCGCGATAGGACTGAAACGTCACTCGGCCCATCCCGCCGTTGGCGGTCGGGTCGCCGTCACGTTCACCCGAGCCGGCCGCCCCGATCCAATGCACGTCGGGACAGCCGGGATCCGCATGCGCGGTACCGGCCGTCAGACCAACAAATGCGGCGCCAGCCGCAGCGGCGGCGCACGCCAACACACCAAAACGTCGTAACACCGGACACCCCTACCCTCATCAGCGACCACAAGCCCGTTGCGAGGTACATCGCCTCACCCACAACACGCGTTACACGCATCGCAGCGGAACGTGGCCGAGGTCGACGAAATGGCGTGATCTACTCGGGCTTTCGCGCCCGTTTGTTGGTTTGGGCGAATTTTCGAGGGGTGCGGCCTCACAACTTCACGACGGCTGCTTCGGTGTGCTCCGAGGACGGCGCCAGCCACAGCTTCACGGCCTTGGCGTCGTTGACGAGAGGGCTGCGATTGTGGGGATTTCCGTAATGCAGAAGTATTGTTGCCCGAACGGTGTCAGTCGCACACGGCGCGTTTCCGTGGTAGGTCCGGTAGCCCCAGAACAAGTACGCATTGCCCGGTTCGAGTACAACCGAGTACTTCTCGGGCGCACTATTGAGTTTGCGCACCATCCGCTTGCGGTACAGCGGATTCTGCACGGCGATCTTGTCGACGATGTTCCTCAGCGCCGACCGCCGGAAAGGCCGCTTGTTCGGAAAGACGACCAATTCGCCCGACCGTCCCGGCCCGGCGTCCGGAATGTAGAGCGGGACAAGCATGGTGATTACGGCGGCGTCGTAGTGGAAGACGAACGAGCTCGCCGCCCTTTCGGGCCCGGCAAGCACGCGCAGCACGCTGTAGATCTCTTCATACTCAGTGACTCCCCGCGGACAACGGGCCAAAGCAAGCCCGGACAGCGTCGAGCGCACCGCCGGATCGGAGACGAAGCGGTGCGCCGGCGTGCCGTTCTCCTTGTTCGGATTGATGATGCAGAAGTCGGTCTGGCCGTATTGGGCCAAACTCGAGTCGACACTGGCGCGGGCATCTCGCAGCCAAGCCGGGGAGACGACCCCCTTCAAACAGACGAACCCCGTGCGATCAAGCTCGCTGGCGACTTCCGCGATCGACACATCCAGAGTGGCTACGGGTGTCGTTGCCATCGCAATACCCTACGCGCTACTTCCCGTATCGTGCGGTAAATACAGCAAAGCGGCGCCCACCCAAAGGTGAGCGCCGCTTCGCGGTACTACTAGATCACTTGATGATCTTGGTAACCCGGCCGGCGCCGACGGTACGGCCGCCCTCGCGGATCGCGAAGCGCAGGCCCTCGTCCATGGCGACGGGCTGGATCAGCTTCACCGAGATGTCGGTGTTGTCACCGGGCATGACCATCTCGGTGCCCTCCGGCAGCGTCACCACACCGGTCACGTCGGTGGTGCGGAAGTAGAACTGCGGACGGTAGTTGTTGAAGAACGGCGTGTGCCGGCCGCCCTCGTCCTTGGACAGGATGTAGACGCTGCCCTCGAAGTCGGTGTGCGGCGTGGTGGTGCCGGGCTTCACGACGACCTGACCGCGTTCGACGTCCTCACGCTTGATGCCGCGCAGCAGCAGACCGACGTTGTCGCCGGCCTGGCCCTGGTCGAGTAGCTTGCGGAACATCTCGACACCGGTGACGGTGGTCTTGGTGGTGTCTGGACGGATGCCGACGATCTCGACTTCCTCGTTCACGTTGACCACGCCGCGCTCGACACGACCGGTGACCACGGTGCCGCGGCCGGTGATCGTGAAGACATCCTCGACGGGCATCAGGAACGGCTTGTCGGTCTCACGGACCGGGTCAGGGATCGACTCGTCAACAGCCGACATCAGCTCTTCGATGCTCTCGACCCACTTCGCATCGCCCTCGAGCGCCTTCAGCGCCGAGACCCGGATCACCGGGGCGTCCTCGTCGAACTCCTGGGCGGCCAGCAGCTCGCGGACCTCCAGTTCGACGAGCTCGAGAAGCTCCTCGTCGTCGACCGCATCGGCCTTGTTCAGCGCAACCAGAATGTAGGGCACGCCGACCTGGCGGGCCAGCAGCACGTGCTCACGGGTCTGCGGCATCGGGCCATCGGTCGCGGCGACTACCAAGATCGCACCGTCCATCTGGGCAGCACCGGTGATCATGTTCTTGATGTAGTCGGCGTGACCGGGGGCGTCGACGTGCGCGTAGTGACGCTTCTCGGTCTGGTACTCCACGTGGGAGATGTTGATCGTGATGCCGCGTTGACGCTCCTCAGGCGCATTGTCGATCTGGTCGAATGCGCGCGACTCGTTCAACGTCGGGTACTTGTCATGCAGAACCTTGGTGATTGCTGCAGTCAGCGTGGTCTTGCCGTGGTCAACGTGACCGATGGTCCCGATGTTGACGTGCGGCTTCGTCCGCTCGAACTTCGCCTTCGCCACTTCTGTGTCCTCCTGGACTGTGTTGGTGCTTGTTGTTAAGCAGTGTTGATCTTTGCAGTTGTGTGGTCCCGCCAAGCCGACGGGTCAGAAATTACTGACCCGTCGCCTTCGCGATGATCTCCTTCGACACGTTCGCCGGAACCTCGGCGTACGAGTCGAACACCATGGAGTAGTTTGCCCGGCCCTGGGTCCTCGACCGAAGGTCGCCGACATAACCGAACATCTCCGACAGCGGCACATGCGCCTTCACGACGCGGGCACCGCTCCGCTCCTCCATGGCCTGGATCTGACCACGGCGGGAGTTCAGGTCGCCGATCACGTCGCCCATGTAGACCTCGGGCGTGGTGACCTCGACGGCCATGATCGGTTCCAGGATGACCGGTTGCGCTTGCTGTGCAGCCTTTTTCAGCACCTGGGAACCGGCGATCTTGAATGCCATTTCCGAGGAGTCAACCTCGTGGTACGCGCCGTCGAGCAGCGTGACCTTCAGGTTCACCAGCGGGTAGCCGGCCAGCACGCCGTACTGCATGGCGTCCTGGGCGCCGGCATCCACCGACGGGATGTACTCGCGCGGGATGCGGCCGCCGGTGACCTTGTTCTCGAACTCGTAGGTCGCGCCGTCCTCGCCGCTGAACGGCTCGATCGAAATGAGGACCTTCGCGAACTGTCCCGAACCGCCCGTCTGCTTCTTGTGCGTGAACTCGACCTTGTCGACCGCCCGCTTGATGGTCTCCTTGTAGGCGACCTGGGGCTTGCCGACGTTGGCCTCGACTTTGAACTCCCGGCGCATGCGGTCCACCAGGATGTCGAGGTGGAGCTCGCCCATGCCGCCGATCACGGTCTGGCCGGTCTCCTGATCCAGGTGAACCTTGAAGGTTGGATCCTCCTCGGCCAGCTTCTGGATCGAGAGGCTCAGCTTCTCCTGGTCGCTCTTGGTCTTGGGTTCGATGGCCACCTCGATCACCGGATCGGGGAAGGTCATCGACTCCAGCACGACCTGGTTGTTCGAATCGCTCAGCGTGTCACCGGTGGTGGTGTCCTTCAGGCCGATCACCGCATAGATGTGGCCTGCCGAGGCGGTCTCGACCGGGTTCTCCTTGTTGGAGTGCATCTGGAACAGCTTGCCCAGCCGCTCCTTCTTACCCTTGGTCGCGTTGATGACCTGCGCACCGGAATCGACCTTGCCCGAGTACACCCGGACATAGGTGAGCTTGCCGAAGAACGGGTGCGTGGCGACCTTGAACGCCAGCGCGGCGAACGGCTCGTCGGTCGAAGGATTGCGGACGATCTCCTCGTCCTCCTTGCCCGGGGCATGCCCGACGGCAGGAGGCACATCCAGCGGCGACGGCAGGTAGTCGATCACCGCGTCCAGCATGGGCTGGACGCCCTTGTTCTTGAATGCGCTGCCGCACAGCACCGGGTAGGCCTCTGAGCTGATCGTCAGCTTGCGAATGGCGCCCTTAATCTCGTCGACCGTGAGTTCCTCGCCACCGAAGTACTTCTCGAGCAGCTCTTCGTCGGTCTCGGCGACAGCCTCGAGCAGCTTGGTGCGGTACTCCGCGGCGATCTCGGCGAGGTCGGCGGGAATCTCGATGGTGTCGTATTTCTCACCGAGCTTGGTCTCGCCACGCCACACCTTGGCGTTCATCTCGACCAGGTCGACGACGCCCTCGAAGTCGCCCTCGGAGCCGATCGGCAGCTGAATCGGAATGACGTTGGCGCCGAGCCGTTCCCGCATGGTCCGCACGGAGAAGTAGAAGTCCGCGCCGATCTTGTCCATCTTGTTGACGAAGCAGATGCGGGGGACGTCGTACTTGTCGGCCTGCCGCCAGACCTGCTCGGACTGCGGCTCCACGCCCTCTTTGCCGTCGAATACGGCGACTGCGCCGTCGAGCACCCGCAGGCTGCGCTCCACCTCGACCGTGAAGTCCACGTGTCCCGGGGTGTCGATGATGTTGATCTGGTTGCCGTCCCAGAAGCAGGTGGTTGCGGCGGAGGTGATGGTGATACCCCGCTCTTGCTCCTGCTCCATCCAGTCCATGGTGGCGGCGCCGTCGTGCACCTCACCGATCTTGTAGCTGATGCCGGTGTAATAGAGGATGCGCTCGGTCGTCGTCGTCTTGCCGGCATCGATGTGCGCCATGATGCCGATGTTGCGGACCTTGGTGAGGTCGGTCAGCACGTCCTGTGCCACGGCAGTCTTCCCACTCTTTCGCTTGCTTGGTTTGCTGTTTCAGTTGCGTCCGGCAGCACCGCCGGCGCTATATCACCAGCGGTAGTGCGCGAATGCCCGGTTCGCCTCGGCCATCTTGTGGGTGTCCTCACGTCGCTTGACGGCGGCACCCAGGCCATTGCTGGCATCGAGGAGTTCGTTGGCCAGACGTTCGATCATGGTCTTCTCCCGGCGCTGCTTCGAGAAGCTGACCAGCCAGCGCAGGGCCAGGGTGGTCGACCGTTCGGCACGCACCTCGACGGGGACCTGGTAGGTGGCGCCGCCGACACGGCGGCTGCGGACCTCGAGTGCGGGCTTGACGTTGTCCAGCGCCCGCTTCAGCGTGACGACCGGATCAGTGCCGGTCTTCTCGCGAGCCTGTTCGAGCGCACCATAAACAATGCGTTCGGCCAGCGATTTCTTCCCGTCCAGGAGAACTTTGTTGACCAACTGGGTGACCAGCTGCGATCCGTAGACCGGGTCGTTGACCAACGGACGCTTGGGTGCGGGGCCCTTGCGCGGCATCAGCTCTTCTCCTTCTTGGCGCCGTACTTGCTACGGGCCTGCTTGCGCGACTTGACACCCTGGGTGTCCAGCGAACCGCGGATGATCTTGTAGCGCACACCCGGCAGGTCCTTCACACGACCACCACGCACCAGCACCATCGAGTGCTCCTGCAGGTTGTGGCCCTCGCCGGGGATGTAAGCGGTGACCTCAACCTGGCTCGTCAGCTTGACGCGCGCGACCTTGCGAAGCGCCGAGTTCGGCTTCTTCGGCGTGGTGGTGTACACGCGGGTGCACACGCCGCGGCGCTGCGGGCTGCCCTTGAGGGCCGCGGTCTTGACCTTGGCGATCTTGTCGCGGCGACCCTTGCGGACCAGCTGCTGGATGGTTGGCATCTACCGGCTTTCTCTGTTACTTGTCGTCTTCTAAGTCTTTGTACTGCAGTTATGTCCCGCTCGCTTACCCCGCGACCGGGTGTGTCGCATGCGCTCGCCGCGAAGATTTTCTCTAGGCTTCGTGGACACGCGAATTGGCCCGGCGCGCAGGCATGCTTGCGATTTTCACGTTACAAGCGCCTTATCTGCCAGGCACGATCGTCCACAATACCAGGGCAGCCGCACCGCTCCAAACCCGTCACTGGCGCCCTTATTGCAGGTCAGCCCCTAGCTTCAGGCTCTAGCTCTTCGCGCAAGCGCTCATCGGTATTCAATGCTCTTCGCGCAAGCGCTCATCGGTATTCAATGCTCTTCGCGCAAGCGCTCATCGGTATTCAATGCTCTTCGCGCAAGCGCTCATCGCCGCTCCATCCCGGAGGCGAGCCGCATCACCATGTCGGTGAACACCGCGTCGGTGTCGATGCCGGTCATCGCTCCGGTCATCTCCAGCAGCACGAAGCCGTGCATCGCCGACCAGAACTCCAGCGCAGCGTAGAACGCGTTATCCCCGTCGAGCCCGTAGGAGCCCAGCACCGAGATGACCGGGGCGGCGGCCGCCCGGGTGGCCTCGGTGAACTCGGGGTCATCGCCACCGAGCGGCATCCGGGTGAACGCCGAATAGCGGCCGGGATGGTGATGGGCGTAGCTGCGGTAAGCACTGGCCATCGCCGTCACCGCGTCGTCCCGGGTTCGGCCGTCGGCCACGGTGGTGAGCATCTCGATGATGTCGCCGACAACCCGCATCCGGACGGTGCGGCGCAGGTCCTCAAGGCTGTTGACGTGGTTGTACAGCGACGGGCCCTTGGTGCCGAGCTGCGTAGCCAGCGCATTGATCGTCAGCGCGTCCCAGCCCTCACGATCGAGGAACGTCAGCGCCGCGTTGACGATGGAATCGCGGCTCAACCTGGTCGGACGTGCCGCCGGCCGAGCTGCCATCTCAGATTCGCCCTTCGGGTCGTCGCTGGGACCACGGGAACGGGTCAGCGAAAAACTAACACCTCTAGTTCGCTCAGGGTCAGTTGACGCGCTCTTGACTGAGCTCGGCGAGTTGGCCGGTGATCGTGCACAGATCGGGCAGCATTGCCGGATTCATCGTCTGGATCGACCAGGTGATGACATCGGCGCCCTTGGCCACGTAGATGCTGCACGCGTTGGCGTCGTAGGCCTTGAAGCCCTTGTTGCCGTCGATTGACAGTTCTGTGAGCGTCCGGCCGGCCTGCTGTTCGAGCGACCGCTCGGTATCCATATCGCTGCCGCGGTACCACCAGGTCGAGATCCCCATGCCCGCGCCGAACGTGCCCAGCACCGTGTTCTCCTGCCAGAAGCACCCTGCGTCGCTGACGACGGCCTTGGTGAACATCGACGATCCGACGGCCTTGTTCACGTCGGCGTCGGTGATCCCGTTACAGTCGGCGCTGCGGAAACCGCCGCCAGGCGGTGGCGCCGGTGCGGTGGGTGTCGCCGGCTGGGCCGACAGGCCGCAACCGGCCAGCAGGGCCGCTGCTGCGGCAAGCGCGGCCAAGCACCTCGACAGCGATCTCGGGACTGCCATCGTCACATGTCCGACTGCAGGGTGGCGGTGAGCAGCTTCTCGGCTTCCTTGCAGGGGTCGCCAGTGCGCTGGCCACGGAATTGCACCCACCAGCTGAGCACCCCGGTGCCTGCCGCCGCGGTAGCCGAACAGGCCGCGCCGGTGGTGTCGCGACGCGCCAGAAACGCCTGATGCCGTTCAACGACCTTCTCGGTGACCGTCGCGCCGCGCTCGGTGGCAAGCGTGCGTTCGCGGTCGAGGTTGCCGGTCTCGTACCAGGAAAAGGTGACGTCGATCATCGCCGAGCCTCGGGCCAACACGTACTGGCAGACCGCGCCGCTGTAGGGCCGCACGATGTCGTCGGCAACGATTGTCTGCTGAATCGAGCTGTCGACCAGCAACCCACACCGGTCGTCGACGTATCCGTAGCTGCGGTTGGGATCGGGGACGCCGGACTGCGACCGTCGCGCGGTCCCGCTGACGGTCTGCGAACACCCGACGACCGTCACTACCGCTGTGACCGCTACGACAGCAACCGGTTTGACCCGCCAACGCATCGCTCAACACGCTAACCCAGCACCGTCGACGATGGCGACTCATGCCAACTACTGCCACGATTGTCGCCGGGCGACGTACGCTCTACCTCGATCGGGGCTCACCGACCAAAGGGGACCATCGTGATGTCGAAAGCTGTGGGCCGATCGCTGGCGGCGTGCGCGATCACGTTGCCTGCAGCACTTGGCATCGGAGTGCCCGCGGCCCACGCGAAGAACGGCGACACCCACATCACCGGCCAGGGCATCGTGCAGACAATCGACTGCAACGAGTCGACACTGTTCGTCACCGGCACCGGCAACACGATCAACGCTTTGGGATCGTGCTGGGCGGTGACCCTGCAGGGCTCGTCGAACATCGTCGTCGCCGACAACGTCGTCGACAACATCATCGTGTACGGCAACGACCAGACGGTGTTCTACAAGAACGGCGAACCGGCGGTGTGGGACCGCGGCCGTGAATTGGGCATGACGAACCGCATCGACCGGGTACCCGCCTGATATGCGCACACCTTCCCTGATCGCCTGCTGTGCGATCGCGGCCTGCACACTCGGGCTGGCCGGCTGCGGCTCGGAAAGCAAGGAGACCAACAGCCCGACCGCGACAGCGGGTTCGTCCGGCGCGCAGGTCGAGATCGGCAACACCATCAACTACGGGTCGTTCGGCACGACCGCCGACATCGATTGCGCCGACGGAAAGTCGCTCAACGTAGGCGGTTCCAACAACACACTGACCGTCAAGGGCACCTGCGCCAGTGTGAACATCGGCGGCGCCGACAACAAGATCACCCTCGAGACGATCGACAAGGATCTGTCCGTCGTCGGCCTGAACAACACCGTCACCTACAAGGGCGGTGACCCGAAGGTCGACGACCTCGGCTCGGGCAACAAGATCTCGAAGGGCTGAGGGCTAGCCGCTCGCGCCGTGCCGCCCGGCACCTGCGGCGAATCGGGCTGCGCCTTCAAGTGATTCGGCCGCGACGCGCGAAATGCTGGCAAACTCGAAGTCCATGGCCTCGGCTTCGGATGCGCCCCACTGGTTGAGCATCGAAAATCGGTCCGAACGCATGCACTGTTGCGGCAGACTGGCGAGCTCGGCGGCGAGCTCCTCAGCCCGTTGGCGCGCTTGCCCTTTGGGCACGACGCGATTGGCCAGCCCCATCGCCAGCGCTTCGGCGGCGTCCACGCCGCGTCCGGTCAGGACCATGTCCATCGCGCGGCTGTGACCGATCAGCCGCGGCAGCCGCACCGTGCCGCCGTCGATCAGCGGCACACCCCACCGCCGGCAGAAGACGCCCATGATCGCGTCGTCTTCGACGACGCGCAGGTCGCACCACAACGCCAACTCCAGACCGCCCGCGACCGCGTAGCCGCTGACGGCGGCGATCACGGGCTTGGACAACACCATCCGGCTCGGCCCCATCGGAGCGGGTCCGGTGCGGTGCACCGCGTTTGCATCCGGTGTGCCGAACGCCTTGAGATCGGCTCCGGCACAGAATGTTCCGTTGTCGCCGCAGAGCACGGCCACGGCCGCCGAGTCATCCTTGTCGAATTCATCGAACGCTTCGTAGAGCCCCGCCGCCGCAGGCCCGTTGACGGCGTTGCGCGCCTCGGGACGATTCATGATCACCGTCGTCACCGGGCCGCTGCGCTCGACCCGTACTCCGCCACTCGTCATGTTGCCTCCATCAACTCGATGCCGTCGCGCCGCGCGACCAGTTCCGCGGCGAAGTTCGTGTAGGCGTTCCGCAGTGCGTCACCGGGCCAGTCGTCATGCAGCAGTTCGCCGGGCAGCACCGGGTCGGTGAGCAGGTGGCGCACGATCGCGGCCGCCGCGACGAACCGGCCGGGAATGTCGGTGATCGTTGAGATTTCATCGAGTAGCTCACGGCCGGTGCGCACCCACGCCGACAGGTCCCACAGGCGGGCGGCCAGCCCTGCGGGGTCGTCGTCTTTGGAGTGCAGCACCCGTACCCGGTCCAGCACGTCGACCGTCAGCTCCACGTCGAGGTTGTCGGGCCGCAGCCAGATCCCCTCGCGGAGTTCGGCGAACCGCTTGTTCTGCAGCGTGGTTCGCAGGGCAGCGCGGGTGCGGGCATCGGTACCGACGCTGGTGATCACCAGGGTGGTCCAGGCGCCGTTCCACTTGCGCAGCCGCGGGTTGATCGCGTCGTCCTGGCGGCGCTGCCGGGCCAGCAGCCGGTCGGACAGCCGGTAGCCGTCCTCTGAGCGCACCAGGTCGCCCGCGCTCACCATCCGGGTCAGCGCCACCCGAACGGTCGGCTCGCGAATGTCGAAATCGGCTGTGAGCCTAATGAGTTCGCTCGCGGTGGCCCAGGCCGGGTGGGCGCCGAGCAATACGCTCAGCACGACCGAGCGGGCCGTCATCCGCGAAAGCGTCGGCGGCGATGAGCGTCTCGCGCGAAGAGCATCGGGCACGGCTACACCCCGGACGCCTTGCGACCGTGGTCGCCGAAGGGCTCGTCGCGCTGGCGGACGGCTTCGCGGAAGCCGTGCTCGCGTGCGTGCGCGACGAACGCGTGGCCCTCCGGGGTGTGGCGGGCGACGCCGTCGAAGACCGTGGAGATCATCGCGCTGTTGGCGACGCCCTGGTTGAACAGCGCGCTGTTCATCGCCAGCTTGACCATGATGAGTTGATTTATCGGCACGGCGGCGATCCGCTCCACGAGGCGCTCGGTGCGTTCGTCGAGTTCGGCCGGATCGGGTGCCTCGACCGCGAGCCCCCATTCGGCGGCCTGCGCGCCGGTGATGCAATCACCGGTCAGCAGAAGGCGTTTGGCGCGTTGGTCGCCGAGGCGATGCGCCCACATTCCCGCTGCGGGCACACCCCACACCCGGGTCGGCGGGTACCCGATCTTCGCGTCGGCCGCGGCGATCACCTGATCGGCGTGCAGGGCGATATCCGTGCCGCCGGCAACGCAGTAGCCGTGGATCTTGACGACCGTCGGCTTGTCGGCGTGCATCAGGCTGGAGAAGCCGCGGACGAACCGGCTCATCATCTGATAGTCGATCATCGGGTCCCACGGCTGATCGGGCAGATGGTTGATGGCCTGCGTCTTGCCGGACAACACCGTGTCCTTGTATGGACTGCCCCCGCCCGCCGACGATGATCCCTCGGCGTAGGCGGACAGGTCGAACCCGGCGCAAAAGCCCTCTCCGCGTCCGGATACCAGAATCACGTGCACGTTGGGATCCAGATCGGCCCGTTCGACCAACGCCGACAGTTCCAGCGGGGTGTCGGCGACGATGGCATTGCCCTTCTCGGGGCGGTTGAAGGTGATGCGCGCAACCCGTTCGGTGACCTCGTAGGTCATTGTTCTGAGGTTGTCGAAGTCGACCGGCCTGATCGCGTGCGTCATTTGAGTCCCCTTGGGCTGGACACCCGTGATGTCGGTACGGGGAGTAAGCCGATTCGGAGGGGTGCGGGTTTGCGACGGCAGGAGATGTCGGTGGTGGCGGTTACGGTTCCGATACGTCGCGGTTCCGGCTGTTGCCGACCCCGGCGCAGGAGGAGGCACTGTTGGCGCACTGCCGGGATGCACGGTATGTGTGGAATGTGGCCGTGGAGCAGCAACAGCACTGGCAACCCGGCCGCAAGGCTCCCGGCTATCTGGAGCAGGCCGCGCAGTTGACGGAGGCGCGCGCCGAGTATGCGTGGCTTCGTGCTGGCAGCCAGAAGGTTCAGCAGCAGGCGCTGCGCGATTTCGCGCAGGCCATGCGGAACTTCTTCAACGGCACACACCGCCTCCCGACATGGCGAAAATCCGGTGTACACGAAGGATTTCGGCAGCTCGGGCTGAGACCCAATCACGTCGACCGGCTGAACCGCCGCTTTGCTCGGGTATGGGTGCCGAAGGTCGGGTGGGTGCGATTTCGGCTGTCGCGACCGGTGCCAGCCGGTGTCAGCACTGACCTCGCGCGGCGGTTCGACGTGATCAGAGTCGAGGCTCTC
The DNA here is from genome assembly GCA_963770305.1 of uncultured Actinomycetota bacterium. GTDB lineage: Bacteria > Actinomycetota > Actinomycetes > Mycobacteriales > Mycobacteriaceae > Mycobacterium. Next base: position 14,627 of record CAVYPB010000013.1, on the reverse strand, counting down.
GATGTGCGGGCGATGAGCCGTTCCGCGCGCGGAGCCGTCGAGCAACCGGGGGTGGGCGTCGTCCAGAAATGCGGGCTCAACCGCGCGATCAGCCGAAGCGGCTGGGGCCAGCTCGTCGCACGTTTGCAGCACAAAGCTTTCGGCCGGGTCGAGCAAGTACCGGCCGCGTTCACGTCGCAACGATGTTTTTTTGGGTACGTCGCGCCCCGAAACCGTAAGAGCCAAGCGGTTTTCGAGTGCGAGGCCTGCGATGCCGGACGGTGCAACGCCGACGTCAACGCTGCACGCAACATCGCCGCCGGACGGGCGGTGACCGCACGGGGAGACCTCGCCAGTAGGCGGTCTGCGAACCGTGAACCTCAACCCTCTACTCCTGCCGCCTAGGTGAGATGGGTTGGAATCCGCGGACTCGGTCCGAGGAGGACGTCAACCCTTGACCAGTGCCCGCTCGAGGATGAACGCGAGATCCAGCCCGGTGGGCATCGTTCCGAACGCGCCGCCCCACTCACCACCCATGCGGGTGGCCAGGAACGCCTCGGCGACCGAGGGGTGGCCGTGGCGCACCAACAGCGAGCCCTGAAGCGCCAGGCTGATGTCCTCGGCGATCTTGCGGGCCCGGTACTGGACTGTCTCCAGATCCTCCAGCGCGGGCTTGAGGGTGTCGACGTGGGCGTCCAGTCGCGCGTCCTGGCCCGTTGTCTTGGCCAGCTCGTCGAACACCACGTCGACACATTCCGGCCGAGTTGCCATGGCGCGCAGAGTGTCCAGCGCGCTCACGTTGCCGGATCCCTCCCAAATGCCCATCAGCGGCGCCTCGCGATACAGCCGCGGCATGCCCGACTCCTCGACGTAGCCGTTGCCACCGAGGCATTCCATCGCCTCGGCGGCGTGCGGGGTGGCGCGCTTGCATACCCAGTACTTGCTGGCCGCCAGGCCGATGCGCCGCAGTAGCGATTCGCGTTCGTCGCCGCGCACCGCGGCATCGGTGGCACCGGCCATCCGCATCGCGACGATGGTGGCCGCTTCGGCTTCCACCGCGAGGTCGGCCAGGACGTTACGCATCAAGGGTTGATCAATCAGGTACTCGCCGAACACCTTTCGGTGCTGAGCGTGATGGATGGCGCGGGTCAGCCCGCTGCGCATGCTGGTGGCGCTGCCCAGCGTGCAGTCCAACCGGGTGAGGTTGACCATCTCGATGATGGTCGGCACGCCGCGGCCCTCCTCACCGACCAGCCAGGCGGTGGCGCCGTCGTACTCGACCTCGCTGGAGGCGTTGGCGTGGTTGCCCAGCTTGTCCTTGAGTCGCTGCAAGAACATCCGATTGCGGCTGCCGTCGGGCAGGATTCGCGGCAGGAAGAAGCAGCTCAGTCCGCCCGGCGCCTGGGCCAACACGAGGAAGATGTCGCACATCGGGGCCGAGGTGAACCACTTGTGGCCAGTGAGGCTGTAGCTGCCGTCGCCGTTCGGCGTGGCTTGCGTGGTGCCGGCACGGACGTCGGAGCCGCCCTGCTTCTCTGTCATCGACATGCCCGCGGTGATGCCGGGCTTGGTGGCGGGCACCGTGAGCTCGGGGTCGTACTCGAGGCTGGCGAGCAGCGGCTCGTAGATGGCCGCCAGTTCGGGGTTGTGCCGCAGCGCAGGCACGACGGCATAGGTCATCGAGATCGGGCAGATATGGCCGGGCTCGGGCGTCCACACCGAAGTCTTGGCGGCGCGGACGACGTGCGCGCCGGGGCGATCGTCCGCCCACGGCGCGGCGTGCAGGCCATGGCCAACCGCGATCTTCATCAGTTCGTGGTAGGCCGGGTCGTACTCGACCTCGTCGACGCGGTGTCCGTAGCTGTCGTGGGTGCGCAGGATCGGCTGGTTGCGGTCGGCGAGCTCACCCCAGCGCTGCGCCTGCCGGCTGCCCGAGAGCGCCCCGAGTTCGGTTACCTCGTCGAGGCCCCACTCGCCGCCCTCGCGGATCAGCGCCTCGGTCAATACCGGTGATGTCGCTGGGTTGTAGTTCTCCAGCGGCGGAACCTGATTGGTGACGACGTGCGTGTCTGACATGTCATCGATATTACACTTTCGCGACGGTCGCACAAGAGTCGTAATATCGTCCATTCGCTGTCGGGACGCTGTGAGACGATCCGGACTATGCGAGTACGAGCAAGCGTGATGGCGGACGGCGTCATGGCAGCGACGGGTCTCATCGGCCCCTTTGCAAAGGATGCCCTGATTGCCGGAGACGCCTCGCTCGCAGGCGCCAAGTTCGCCGTGGCAAAGATCAAGGCGCGGGTGGCGCAGAAGGACCGCGACACCGGGGGTGCCCACCAGTGAAGGTCCTATTCCTGCACGGCATTGGGGAGGGCGATCCGGACAAAGAGTGGCTGTCGGCGCTCAATCATGTACTCGAGGACGAGGGCTATCCGGCAATCGACAGCGACGTTGTCATCGCGCCGCGATACGCGACGCGACTCGGCCATCGCAATGCAGACCAGAAGATGCCGCCGATTACCTACAAGGCACAAGACGAGACGCAAAGTCGACGAGAGTTCGAGCGGCGCCAGGCGCGAGTTCATCGCACGTTGCAATTGGATCCGGCGGTGGGAACCTTTGGCTTTCACGTGGTGCCCGACGCGTGGATCTCACGCGGGCAGTCGATCGGAGTGGACCGTCTTCCGATCTTCGAAAAAGTGCGCAACTACGTCGAGAACGAGTCGGTCCGCGCCTCGGTACTGAACCACATCCTCGCGCACCTCCCCGGCGACGAGGATGTCGTGTTGATCGCCCACAGTCTGGGAAGTGTGGTCGCTATCGACCTCCTCGATCATCTTCCGAAGACGTTGCACGTCCGTCGGTTCCTCACACTCGGTAGTCCAGCCAACAGCGATGCACTGCACAAAGGGCACGAACGACTGCTCAAGAAGTTCCCCTACGCCCGAGTGGACGATTGGTCGAACTTCTTCAGCGTCGTTGACCCCGTCACCAAGGGGCGAGGCCTGGCATCGATGCTTCCCGGCGCACAAGACTTCCGAATCGATATCAAGGGATTTCACTCTGCAAAGCACTACCTGTCACACCCAGCGGTAGTCCGACTCGTCGCCGAAGTGCTTTATCCGAGTAAGCATCCCGTGCCTGCACGTTCAGACGTCGCTGTACGTCTGACAGACGAGCAGGCGTATCTCTTGCTGCAGCTGCACTTCGCAAGATTTGTAGCAAAGCACATCAAAGACGACGACCGTGCCCACCGTTTCAAGGATGCGCTCAAGGTTCTTCAGGACGACCTCGCCGCGCAACTGAGGCAATTGGTCGACTCTGGTCAGCCCGTTGCGGCGGAGCTCCACAGTGTGATCGAGGGTAAGCTACCCAACCTCCCGCAGCACTGGGAGATTCATGAGGCGGTGCTCGCGTTGGCAGCGCTATCCACGACCAACTTCGTTTCCCCATATGAGATCGAGACCGATAACGCACCGCGCGATGCGCTACCAGACATCGTGTTGGAAATGGGATTGACGAAGCGCACCGGCGAGGCCGTCGCCGCCGCTCTGACCGACATCGACAAGCTGCTCAAGCGTTCCGGCGGAATCCCGTGGGGCCGCATCGCGATTGCCGGCGCGGGACTTGCACTACTGGCAGCCGGCCCGATTGGACTGGTGGCCGCCGCGCCGGCCTCAGCCTTCGGCGCAGCCGCAGTGACCGGCGGCTTGGCCGCTTTCGGGCCGGGCGGGATGGTCGGTGGATTGGCGATGTTGGGCGGCCTGACGGGAAGCGGCGCCGCCGTCGCCGCGGGAGCGCTCGCAGCGCGTGGAACCGTCGAGAGCATCACACTCAATGTCACCCAGTTGAAACTGCGGGTGGCGGCCGATCTTGCGCTGAAGCGGCTGGGTCTCCCGATCGACAACACGCTGTGGGAACAACTGACGACACTGGAAACCCAAATCTCTGCTGAACTCAACCGGCTTGAGACATTCAGCGACTCGAAGGCGTCGAGGGTCGGTCAGCTCAACGCCGCGAAAGAGGCAGTGACCAAGCTCCTTGGCTTCGTCGTTGACGAGCGACTTGGAGGCGCTGTTGCGATCGAGTGATGGATGGATCCATCCCGCCAGATGACGAGGCTCTCACTTCGCATCGCTGGGAATCGGTTTTCGGCGCGCCTCGTAGCGGTTGATGGCCGTCACCACGACCACCGCCAGCGCCCAGCCGAGCAGGATGTCGATGACGTAATGCTCTGCGGTGTACACCAGCGTGAACGCCATGATCAGTACGTAGGCCACGAGGAACGGCCGCCACTTGCGCTGAACGCGGGTCCAGAGGAAGGCCGCCACAGCCGCGGTCAGTCCCGCATGCAGCGACGGGATGGCCGCGACCAGATTCACGCTTACCTGACCCTGATCGACTAGCGCGCTGGCCGTCTGCAGATTCAGATTGCCCCATCCTCTGGTCACAATGCGTTCCACCCAAGTGTTCGCACCGTCCTGGCTGATCTGCATGGCGCCAAGGAGTCCCCCGTCGGGAACCCCACGCGCCGACCGGAACATGCACGACGGACCCGACGGACCGCCTGCGACATCGGCGGCGGTGCAGCGCGCGGCGGCCCACGGTGGTGCCGCGGGAAGGATCGCGTAGATAACCAGCGCCACGAACGACATCCCGACGAACAGCCGGACGAACGCCTTCCATTCGTTGCGATCACGCAGCCACAGGACCGCTGCCACCACGTACGGAAGGATGAAGAACGACATGTAGACCGTGCTGATGACGCTCTCCCACCACGGCGCGCGGGGCAGCTTCACGCGTTCCTGCAGCCACACCGTTGGCACCGTGCCGAAGAACAGCAAGCGATCCATGTCAACCTGCCAGTGCCACAGCGTCGGTCGACCGATCAGAGTTGCCGCTCCCCTGCTGACGTCATAGGCGATGAGCACCAACGCGAACGGCAGCCAGTCTCGGACGACGTAGAGCATTCGACGGCCCCGACCGATGCTCGCCGCGATGAGACCGGTGCAGATGTAGAGCAGCAACAGCTCTCGGTTGAACGCGAATCCCGTTGTGGCAGTTCGGTAGACCACCACTATGGCCCATGCCGCGACGACGATCCGCCGGGCAATCGTCAGGCGGCGTTCGCGTATATTGCCCGCATCTGGTGCGCGCGACAATACAGTTAACGATTGGTCGACCGCTGACACTCAATGCAGCGTAGTTCACCGCGGCGTCACCGCGGGTTTGGTAATCGTTCGTTTATCGAACCGTGCTTCGGCCGACGTGCTCGCGCAGGAACGCGATGTCGTCCTTTCGGCCCTCGTCGGCGGTTTCGCAGATCACCGGCGCGCCTGCGGCCTTGACGACCGCAACGAGCAGCTGGGGGTCGATCTGTCCGGTGCCGAAGTTGGCGTGCCGGTCGGCGCCCGAGCCTGCGGCGTCTCTCGAGTCGTTGCAGTGCACCAAGTCGATGCGCCCGGTGAGGGCCTTGATGCGATCGACCGCGTCGATCAGGGCCTCACCAGCGGCCCAGGCATGGCAGGTGTCGAGGCAGAACCCAATGCCGCTGTCGCCGATGTGGTCCCACAGCCGGCCGATGACGTCGAAGTGACGGGCCATCGCATGGTCGCCACCCGCGGTGTTCTCCAGGTACACCGGCACATCGGTCTCGAGGGCCTTGAGCGCCTTGACCCACCGCTCGAACCCGGCCTCCACGTCGTTGTCGTCGGCGTGGCCACCGTGCACGATGACCGCGGTGGCTCCGACTTCGGCCGCCGCATCGCAGGTGTCCTGCAGGATCTTGCGCGACGGAATGCGCACGCGGTTGTTCGCCGACGCGACGTTGATCAGGTACGGCGCGTGGACATAGAGCGGCATGCTCGACGCCCTCAGCACCTCGGCGTCGTCGCGCGGTTTGGGCTTCTTCCAGCTCTGCGGGTTACCGAGGAAGAACTGCACCACATCGGCGCCATCGGCCTCGGCTGCGGCCAGGGGATCGTCTAGGTGGACGTGCGAACCAATGAGCACGGGGTCGAGTCTAGGCGGACCGCCCGACACCGCCGAGCGTCATGCAAGCGACTCACCCCCATGCCTGCCGTACAGCGTGCCGCTCGACTTCGGCGGCCAAGGACGCAAGCCGCTCACGCGCCGTCCACCAGTTGACGAGCAGCCAGATCGCGACCAGCTGGAACACCGACGCGGTTATCCAGTGATACACCGATTCATGGGTCAGGATCGACGACACTCCAACCGCCACAAGGAAGCAAGCCAAGCACGGTCTGAACAGGTTTTCCCTTCGGCTGCTTCTGAGCCGGCCCCGCCAAACATCGGGTTCGATGTCCGCCGGCATCTCGCCGGTCCGCAGCGTTCGGTTGTATTCGGCGTACTGCTCGAAACAGGCGAAATTGGTCGCAAATCTCGTTCGTCCCCCAGCGCCGCCCATGCTACGACCACGAGAACGGCCCACCCGGCTGCCCACTCCAGAGTCACAATCCGTGGACCCCCATGGACGAGCGAGTCGAGGTCGGCAACCAACAGGACCAGAAAGGCGCAGATAAACCACATCACGGAGCCCCCGATCAGACGCTCCGCCAGCGATGATTCGAACGCCCCTTCCTTACGTGCGGCCATTGCCGTCGCGTCCGGCGGTGTGCCCGCGGCCCGATTGAGCGAATCTCGGTGTCGCTTGACTTCAGCCGCGAGTCGCTTGATCCGCGCACCTCTCCTACAGAGGGCGACAAAGCCCCACACCAAAAGCAGACTGAACGTCGAGAGGGGCACCCAGCGGTACGCCGATTGGCTGTAGGCGCTCGACATCCACCCGAAAACCACAAACGGACCGACCGCGAGCGCGGCGGTCGCATTCGACAATTCGCTTCCGCGCAGCCAGTGTCGCCACTCACCAAGCTCGGTACCCTGCTGCAGGTCGCCGGTCCGAAGCGCCAACCGATACGCCTTGAGCCGCTCGGTCGAGCCGAACGTGCTCTGCACATGTTGATCCACACCGGCCGTAACGCTGGCCCCCATCACACACGCGATGCCAACGAATATCGCAATTCGATCGGCACTCTCCGGAGTATTTAGGCTTAGAACCAGTAGCGCGTAGCCGAACCACCCCAACACAATGGTCGCGACACGCACCAGCATTGGCAGCCGGAACCACGTTTCCATCGGCGTCCTCGCATCTGATCGCGGCTCATTAGAAGGCCCATTTTGCTGATAAGCCGACGCCGAGATCGACGAAATGGCGTGATCCACTCGGGCTTTCCCGCCCGTTTGTCGGTTTGGGCGACAAGTGCGCACGAAAAAGCCCCCGCACGAGGCGGGGGCTTTTCCTTGACTGACTACCGATAATCCGAGTAGCCGTAGTCGTCCAGCGGAACCGCGGCTCCGGTGGCCTGTCCGAAGTCCGGGCTGTAGTACTGATCCTCGTAAGACGGGATCGTGTACGCGGCGGCCCGTGCCTCTTCGGTCGGCTGCACCTGGATGTTGCGGTACCGGTTGATGCCGGTACCGGCCGGGATCAGCTTGCCGATGATCACGTTCTCCTTCAGACCCTGAAGCTTGTCGCTGCGGCAGTTGATGGCCGCATCGGTCAGCACTCGCGTGGTCTCCTGGAACGACGCCGCCGACAGCCACGAGTCGATTTTGACGCCACTGGCGACAAAACTCTTGACTGGCTGTTTGTTACGGCGTAATTTCACGCTCCAACAGGCCCACACATCCATTGGTATCGAAGCCGACCGGCCGCAGACCCCAGGTCCGCTCGGGCACCGCCGCAGCGTCCGCCGCAGGCTTATGCAGACAGCGTGTCACCACATGAGCAAGGAGACTGTCATGCCGCACGCCCAAAACACCGACCCCTCGAAGCCACCAGTGACGCCGTCTCTGGCGTTCTCCCGTCGCAGCGCGTTGCGCATGCTCGGAGCCGCCGCCGGGGCCGTGATGCTGGAGGTGGGCTGGGACGCACTGGCACCGGCCGCCGCGTCCGCAGCCACGGTTGTTCCGCAGGCGGGGACCAACCCGGTGGTGATCAACCAGACCGCGACCACGGACAACATCACCGTGCTTATGGCGGCCGCAGCCGAGCGGCTGTCGGACATGCAGGTCATGGGCGGCGACAGCCGCAAGAATTGGTGGGTCGACACCTTCCAGACCTCATCGGACTACCTCGCGTGGACCGTGTCGGCAGCCAGCGCCGGCACCTACCAGGCCACTATCCTGGCGGCCACCAACGCTGGGGAACAGTTCAATTTCTCGCGGTCCAGGGCACCACGTCATCGAGCACCTTCACCGCTCCCGCCGGGTGGAACCGGACCGTCGCCGGAACGGTGAGCCTGCCGGCCGGCACCAGCAGGATCGTGCTCAAGCGCAACACGCTGAGCAGCGACGTCGACATCGAGTCGATCGAATTACTCCGTTCGGCCGACGTCGCGGCCTACAACGCGCGCGTCGCCGCAGCCCGTGCGGACACCACCTGGTTCAGCAAGGCCGGGTACGGACTGATGTTCCAGTACGGGTCCTGGGGTTTCCCGGCCGGCGGCGGGCCGGCGAAACCGCTGAACCAACAGGCCGCGGACTTCAACGTGCCGGCGTTCGTGTCCATGGTCCAAAGCACCGGGGCGTCCTACGTGATCTGGTCGATCAGCTGGTGGGGCTACCACCTCGACGCCGCTCTGACCTCACCCAACTCGATCATCGTCACCGCCGCGGGCGGTCCCGCGAACCCGGGCCTGACCTCCACCCGGGACCTGATCGGTGATGTCGCCGCAGCATGCAAGGCCGCGGGGATCAGATTCATGATGTACTACCACACCGGTGACGAGGACCAGGCATGGTGGCCCTACCAGAAATGGCCAGCCAGCTTTGCCCCAACCGGTACCGGCGACCGCAGCACATTCATGCACAACTGGACGACAGTATCACCGAGATCGGTCAACGCTACGGCACCAACCTCGACGGCTTCTTCTTCGACGACGGGATGGTCCTCTACTACCCGGCCTCCTTCGAGCAGCTCCACACCGCCGCGCGAACCGGCAATCCCAACCGGCTGATCTCCTGGAACGACTACGTGTTCCCCCGCGTCACCGACTTCCAGGACGTCTGGTTCGGCGAGGGCAGCCACGGCCAAAGCCAGAACGGCAGCGCCGCAGCCGGCGGCAACGGCGTCTTCACCTCCGGCCCTACCAAGGGATGTTGCAACACGGCATGTCCACGTTAGACAACGACTGGGGTGTACACGGGCAGGGTCAGGTGATCGGGAGCAACAACATCCCAGCCGCCACGCTGATCAGCTGGATCACCAGCGCCACCTCCCGCGGAGTGCCGGTCAGCCTCGACATGATGATGTACGAGGACGGAACGTTCTCGCCACCGACCTGGCCACCCTCGCCCTGGTCAAGCAGCAACTGCACGGAGGCACCTCGAACATCGTCGACGACACCGACGCGCGGATCGTCTACGCCGGATCATGGAACACCAGCACCAACCGCGGATACGGCGACATCAACGACCAGGTGCACTACACCACCGTCAACGGCGACTCGGCATCCCTCACCTTCACCGGCACCGGGATCGACCTGATCAGCGAGAAGAACTCCGACGAAGGCACCATCGACATCTACATCGACGGCACCCTCACACAAACCGTCAACGCCGCCAACAGCACCCGCCTCGTACAACAAACCCTGTACACCCAAACCTGGTCCACCGCAGGAACCCACACCATCAAAGCCGTCAAACGCACCGGAAGCTTCATGCTCATCGACGCCTTCCGGATCCACGCCGCACCCACGATCGTCGACGACACGGACTCGCGGATCGTCTACGCCGGATCGTGAACACCAGCACCAACCGCGGCGTCGGCGACTACAACGACGGCGTGCACTACACGAACACCAACGGCGACTCGGCATCCCTCACCTTCACCGGCACCGGGATCGACCTGATCAGCGAGAAGTACTCCGACGAAGGCACCATCGACATCTACATCGACGGCACCCTCACACAAACCGTCAACGCCGCCAACAGCACCCGCCTCGTACAACAAACCCTGTACACCCAAACCTGGTCCACCGCAGGAACCCACACCATCAAAGCCGTCAAACGCACCGGAAGCTTCATGCTCATCGATGCCTTCCGCATAACGGCCTGAGCCACGAAGGCAGCTGTCTGAGGCCCGCGGCGTTCGAGGTCGACGCCGCGGGCCTGGCACTAACGGTGTCTCCGGCGATCTTGGTTAGTAGGTTCGACAGCCGGAACCGGTCGGCGAAGGTGATGGTGAACGGAACAGCCACGCGCGAAATCATCCACGGGAACACATCCGGCGCTGCCGGTGCTGGACGCGACCAGCGGGCGTGACCCGGGTCAGGAACGGTCCACGTCTTCGGTCGATGCCGGCGCGTCGTGTTCATGTTCGAGCTCGTTGAGGTGGACCTGCGCCTGATGCTCAACCAACACGGACACATACTCCTGTATGGGCGCCCCGACCATCGGCGATGCGCATCATCGACAGCCTCGGCCACCACATCACGCTGCACGTCGGGAAACTTCTTCACCAAACTGTCTACGACGTTTGAAAGATCGTCATCCTCAGCGTTCGGTTCGCTACTCATGCCTTCCAGATAACCCGCGACGACCACACTGGTCTACTGGTTCATCGATGAACAAACGAGTCGCGGCAGGCCGCCGGCGAGGTTGGGGTCTTGCGAAATCGCCGAGTGTCACGTCGATGCCGACGTGAAGGAACTCGGCATTCGGGCTTGTCGAACGGTGTCGCCCCTGGCGCATCGCGCCTACCCTGACGGCAGCGCACCTGTGCCGAGGGGGCCCGCATGACCGATGACGACGAGCGAAGTGCCTCCGCCCGACAACACCAGTGGCGGCCTCAAACCCGTGCGTGGTTGGCGATCTCATCGGTGTCGTGGCCGCCGTGGTCGCTACCGCCCTTATCGTGTTCGGCAGCCCGTCGGAGCAGCCGCGAACCAGCCGCTCGTCCTCGGACGACACATGTGGCCCGGACCGTCAACATTTGCATCAGCGGGTTTCGCCTGGTCGGGGTGGATGGTCAGCTGCCCACGTTGGAGCAGTTTCGGGACACGCTCGCCGTGAACGACACCCTGGTGCTCACCTGGCAGATGCGGGCGACGCCGTTGGCGTACGCGACCATGGCAGCCGACCGACGACTATGCGGATTTCACACTGTTCGCCGGATGCGTGGGAGGCGGTCAGATGACGATCGACATCACGACCGGCAGGTCCTTCCGCGGCCGGATGGCGATCAGGTGCGACGGGTCCATTGGTCTCGGATTTCCCGTCGCTGCCAGCCTCGATGTCGGGAAAAGTGGGCCGACCCGGCTGGGGCCTTACCTGTTCGAGACGACGTCGTACGGAAAGGTCATCGACGCTGAGTTCTTCGTGATGGGCTTTGTCCCACTGGTGCGGTAGGCGGCACCAGTGGGTTTGTGTCCGTGGGCGAGCGATGTGGAGTGGGCCGGCTGGCAGCGCGTTCAGTCAGTCGTTTTCCACCTCGAAGTCCCACGAGGCGAGGATCTTCTGTCCCGGAGCCCAGCGCATCAGTCCCTCACCAACGGTCATCACGGCGCGCAACTCGAACGTGACCGTCTGGCCGGGTGCCACGGTCGCAGGTGGCTTGGGTTGGCCGGGGACCAACGCTGGTCGGTACACGCTACCGAGGTGGTCGAGCGCGGTGAAGTCGCCGACGGTGATCGGGATCGCGGTGGTCGCCGCGGTCATGGTGATCGTCCAGGTGCAGGTGGTGGTCGGTGTCTGGTAGGGCAGGCCTTCACCGGGGACCTCGGGCCCGGTCACGGTGACCAGGACGCTGCCGGTCGCCAACTGGACGTTGACGCTGTCACCCTGGCTGGTGATCGCGGGACGGTCCACGGTGCCGGTCAGGACGCTGTCCGGTTGGCCGGCTCCGCTCGGCAGGTAGCTGGGCAGGCTGCCGTAGCTTGGCTCGGCCGCGGCGGGTTTCGCTGTTGGGGTGGCGGCGCAGCCGGCCGTGACCAGGACCGCAACCGCGGCGAGGATGGTCAGGAGCCGCCGGCCGCCGGCGCCGGGAGAGACCCCGGCGCCGCAGCGGCTATCAATTCGGTCGGTCACGGTCAGTGCTGTCCGTGGCTGCCGGTGTTGTTGAAGACGTCCTTGCCGAACGGGGCAAGGCCGGGCTGGGCGGCGAAGCCGAGGTGCCCGTCGCCGTCGAGGCCGCCGGAAACGGTCACATCGGCCGGCAGTTTCGCGTGGTCCTTGCCCTTGTCAACACCGAAGATGTCCTCCATCGTCCGCAGCCAGCTGTAGTGGTTGTAGAACGTGGTGGACACGGTGCCGGGCTTGATCAGCGGGCTGATCAGTACGCTGCCGGTGTCGCCGCCACCCGGGGTGGCGTCGTCGGCGTCGTACAACGGGTCGGCGGTCTGGTCGGTCCGAGGAACCCGGGAGCGCCCTCGGCGGACAGGGTGATGCCGGTGACCGCGCCGGTCGGGGTGACCGGGGCGCCGTTCTGGTCGACCAGTTGGAACGAACCGTCGATCACCGAACCGGTGTTCGTGGTCGGGAACTGCGGGCCGGTGTCGCTGACCGTCCCGACGAACGTGTTCGGCGGGATCGGGCTGGTGCCGCCCGGGGCGGTCGTGTCGACGGTGTCGGTCACCTGACGGCCGTGTGCATCAGCGAGGATCGACCCGTCGAGCAGGTAGGTCGAGTTCGCGGCACCCACGCCCGGCGTCGATCGGGCGCCCGGTCAGTTGCCGGAACCACCGCGCACGATTCCGGGTACGCAGTTCGCCGGCACCAGTGTCGGAGTGGTCTGGGTACACACCGGCGGCCGGTCGATGAACGAGTTGTTGCCCGGCCCCGGGTAAAGCTGATTGCCGGCCTTGTCGATGCCCAGGGTCGAGTTCGGACCGGTCGGCTCGGTGTGCACGTTCTTGCCGAACAGGTTCTCCCCGGCCGCGTCCGCGCCGATGCCCGCGGAGGCGTTCGGTTGGTCGCCCAGGGTCGGACCGTAGGCGTTGGCGTTGTTGAAGCTGTTTCCGGAGTACGTGAACGGCGGGTTGCCCTCATCGAAGGTGATGTCGATCAGGCCGCCGTCCTTGAAGGCCGCCGACTGCTCGATGAGCGGGATGTAGTACCGCAGGAACAGGTCCGAGGCGTAGAGGCCGCCGGTGTAGTTCTCGGCGCGACTGCGTGGTCAGCGGCAGCGAGTAGTCGGCGGCTTGCCGGTCGCGTCGAACAGGCCGGAGAGGTTGTTGCCCTTGCAGGATCGCGTCGTGCGCGTCGCGGCAGTTGTTCGGGGTGATCCAGCTGAACGCCGGCCGTGGTCGGCTGGCTTCTTCAGGTCGCGAGACAGGCCCGTACGTGGGTCGTCGAGGTTCGCGACGTGGTTGGCGTCGGTGTCGGTCCCCCCGCTGCGCCGGGGTGGTCAGCGCGGAGTCGTCGTCCCGCCGGTGTTGTTCGTCGCCGGTCATCGAGTGGAACCACGGCGAGCGGGAAGTGCTTGGCGACGTACTGGTCGTTGGCCTGGGCGCCGGTGAAGGTGGTGATGCCGTTGGCCGGGTGCGCGTCGGTCGCCGACGGCGTCGACCGTGGGGTTGGTCGTCGGGTTGTTGGCCGCCGTGCCTGGCCAGCCAGCCAGGCCGCGTCCTCACGGCCCGGCTGGTTGTCGAGGTCCTGGGCGTAGCCCTTCCACGCATACCCGCCGCGTCGAACTGGTTGAACAGCGTCGGCACGTCCGGGGGTAGGTGCAGCCGTTGGCTCCGTCCGGAGCGTTCGCACCGCCGGGACACCTGCGCCGAAGTGTCGTCCGGCCGAAGCGACCTGGACCCTTGTGCGGGTCGTGACGATGTCGCGTTCGTGCCGAAGTTGGTAGTCCTCGACGTCGCAGTCGGACTGGAGGTCCTGGTCGGCGCCTGGCCCGACACCAGCGAGAGGTAGTTGTCCTGGCTGGAGTGGCCGGTGCCGTAGTAGTCCTGTGAGCAGCGCGCCCTGGGCCGGCAACGTCTTCCACAGGTAGCTGTTCTGGTTGAGCCCGGTGAACGTCGCGTCGTAGGACTTGTTCTCCAGGATGATCAACCAGACGTGCTTGACCTGGCCCGGCTTGAGACCGGTGCTCGTGATCGTCGTGCCGGTCTGTTCCGAGTCCGCGGACGCACTCGCCGAGAATGTGGCGACCAGAAGACCGGCCACCAGAATCCCGGCCGCGGCTGCTGCCGCGACCAACGCGTTCGTTTGATGTTCCCTGGCAATCGCATAAAAAACTGTCTAGCAACATCGTCCGCAATGCCACCAGAGCCCGCGACGGCCACACTGATGAACATTCGTTGAACGCTGCACATGGTCCCGGTGGACCACCCAGCGCTGCACGTCGCCGCCGGCCCAACGGGGCATACTGAGCAATCCTGGCCGGAAAAATCCTCCTACACGGCGCTGGCCTGGGAGGTAACCGCGGAGAGGGCAGAACGCCACATGAACGAATCGCTCAGTTACCCGGGAATCGGAGCCACGACCCGCTACCGGACAAACACCCTGTTCTCGCAAACCATGGGATACGTCGCGCTGACGACCGCCCTGTTCGCCCTCGGACACCTACCTGCGGGACGCAATCCGACCGGCGCCGTCGGGATCGTCGCCTTCATCGCCGC
>CAVYPB010000012.1:0-670895 GCA_963770305.1 uncultured Actinomycetota bacterium | reverse complement strand
CGCATTCGAACGCTCCCGCGAACGCCTCTACGTCGGATTATCCCGTGCCCGAGCCCAACTCGTCGTATGCGGCGATCCGGACTTCATCCGTGAAGTGGGCGGGCCGGACCTGTCAAGGCGGCTGAATCTGACGTCGATCTGATGCCCTATGTCGCCACGAATGAAGCCAGCCGGTCTTACTTGAGGCGATGCATTGAGATCTGCGAGTGTCCTTACTGGGCGCGCAGTGCCTTCGCGACTGGTCGGCCTGCGTCGGTCAGACCCAACCATATCGAGTAGTCCCACGATGTCGGCTCGGCGTAGCGGCCGACGAAGCGCTCACGGAGACGGTCCATGGCGACGTCGATCGGCTCCCACGCGGGGAACGTTCCGTCCGGCCCGGGCAACTCGCCGATCTGCACGAGGCCGTCTTTGAGTAGTGAGCGGATGGTCCTGAGCGTCAGGTCCTGGCGCTCACTATCGGTGTCGGCGAGCTCAAAGTGGGAGATGATTTGCTGGACTTCGGCGAGTGAGACCCAATCAGAGAATCCACTGATCAGTACCTCTGCGCGCAAGCGCTCATAGGCGTTTTGGTCGCGCTGCGTGTCATGCGTCATAGATCCGTCCTTTGCCATCATTCAAGCCTCCGGGACATCTGGTTTGCCGTCACCGATTACCGGCAGGTCGGGGCCACTAGCGTCGGGTCCGGGAGGCTCGACGAAGTAAGGCATCGATCCGTCCGGGAGCGCACCGCCGCCCAATGGGAGTCCACCCAGCGGGCCGCCGCGGACGGGCGGCGCTTTGGGTTCGGCCGGAGGCTCGACGACCGCCGGTGGGACCGCACCCGGCGCTGCACCACGACCTGGCGCTGCCTCGATCGACGGCCGGGGCGCCGCCGGAATCTCCGGGATGCCACCCGTGCGCGGGTTGATGTGGACTTTCCAGTGCTCGGCGCCGTTCAAATTGATGTCAAGCGCAGGAGCCTTGGTTGAGCCCGCCGAGGAACGTTGTCCGACGCCACTGCCGTCCGGGAGGTCCTTCCACACACCTTTAGAGGGTTGCCGTAGCGGCTCGGGTCTTCAATCCCGTTCTGCTCCATCCACTTCCAGAGCCTTTGCAGATCCTCTGGCGTACGGACTTCCCTAATCCAGGGGCGGTCGCCCTGGGGCAGCTTTTCGAGGACGCCGCGAATGTCCGCGGCAGAGGGGCCGCCGCCGCGACCGACCGGATCGTCGGGCACGCCCGGTTCGGGGATCGGCGATTGTTTCGGCCCGAAGAAGTCGACGAGCTGGACCCCGTTCCGTTCCTGGTTTCCGTTTGCGGGCGTGCCGTCTCCGTCGTGTTCCTCGAAAGTGAGGTTGCCGAGGTGCCTGACCGCGTCTGTAACTCTGGTGCCCGCATGTTGGTCGGTGTCGACGAGCGCGGTTGCGCGCCAACGGATATCCTCGGCCAACGACTCCGCTTGGGCTTGGCGTTGCGCCTGCTGCGCTGGGGTGCCGCCGGTTTCACGGCTGGTGACCGTGCAATCGTCGGCGACATCGAATCCGGCGTCTCGGGCGTTGGTGACGGACTCTCGTAAGCGGTCCTGGGCCGCGGTCACATCGGCGGCGGCGTGGCGGGCGGATTTCGCGCCGTCGTGCAGGTCATCGGCGGCGTTGCCGACAATCACGCTGTCCCAGTAAGTGCGCTCATCTGTGGCGTCGTAGGCCTGCCCTTCCCAGCCGCTGCCGGTATCCGCTGGTGAATCTCGTTGAAAGCGCTTTTCCAGCGGTCAGCGAGGCCGTCCCAGTAGTCCGCCCCGGCGATCAGATGCGTGGTGGACCACGACAGCAGCTCCGATATGGGCGGCAGCGGGGTTGTCATCTACACCGCTTGCTGGCCCAGCGCGGATGCCGAGCGGTCATCCTGCTCGTGGTAGGAGACCGTGGCTGTGGAAACCTTGGTGCCGGTGGCTACCAGCCGGGCGGTCATCGCCGTCGCCGCGGCCTGCACTGCGGCGTGCCCAGCGGTCATCGCTGCCGCACTGGGCTGCGACGGCGAGCCCGACGCCGGAGGAGCACCGGCATCTGTGCGGCAAGTGCACTGCACCTGGCCGCTGCGGACTGTAATGCGTCGCTCACCCGAAGCGGCTTCATGCAATGGGGAGTCTAAGTGCTCTAACGATCGGCAATGAACACTAAGACGGCAGACCCCTTGAACCGCGAGACCAGCGACACGGCCGGTGCCGAGGAAAAGTGTCAGCCGATGCTGTCGGTGGTCCACGCTTAGATGCGATCATGATCGTGGAGCCTGTAGTACCAATGCTTGGCAGCGAGCGAGGTCCTGTGTATCACCTGCTGCACTTATATTGGTTCTGATATAAGATGGGAATCGACTTAAAGCCCATCAGATGGCTTGGTACAACTCGCGACGACATCCGCGAGCAACGGCGAGCCATCCGGAATGAGTTTGGTCAGCAACTGTTTCGGGTGCAGATGGGACTGATGCCCAACAACTACAAACGCGTGAGCACAGTCGGACCGGGTGCGTACGAGATCCGAGTCCAGGACGCCGATGGCATTGCTCGGCTGATGTACGTGGCCAAGTTCCACGACACGATTTGCGTCCTTCACGTGTTCACAAAGAAGTCGCAGAAAACAACGAAGACCGATATCGATATCGCCAAGATGCGTTACCGGGAGGCAAGAGATGGCTGACAGCGTGTTCTACGACCTCGCTGACACTCCAGAGGAGGCGGCAAGCCTCACCGCGCGCGGCATGCTCATGATCGCGATCGAGCAGCGGATCAGGGAGGAAGGTTGGACGCAGACCGAAGCTGCCGCACGTCTTCATCTCACCCAGCCGCGAGTCTCCGACCTTCTAAATGGAAAGATCAACAAATTCAGCCTCGACGCGCTCGTCAACATGCTCCCACCCGTCGGACTGGCAATCGATGTCCGACACATCGAGCGTTCACCTTCGAGGGCGGCGAAGAAAGGCAGAAGCGTCGCCGCAGACCGTTCAACCGAGGCTACGGCGCACAAGCGAAAATCACTCAGCGCGCACTGACATGCACTGCGCTCCGGCCTGCCGCAGTGCAGTGCTGATCCGCGTGCTCCTCGTGGCGTAGGGTCCCGGCAATTCAGCGTGGTCCAGCTCCAGGGTCTGCAGGCGCTTACCGCATGAGCGCGGATGCAATGCCGGTATGCCCGAAATCATCGCCCTTCCACAGCTCACGGCGGACTACCTCGGTGACTTGTGCGTCGCTCCAGTAACTCATGTCACTGGAGGCCGGAGGTCCGTTGGCTCGCGGAAGTGATATCGCATGCGATATCGGAAAGCCAGGCCGGTGGATCCCGCCACCCGGGTTTCCTATTTCCCGGCTGTGGGCGCGGCGCACAACGCGTGGTCCTGGAGATCCTCACTGCTACCCTCGTCGCCCGCAGCGGCGTCGGCTTGTCCCGCGAGGACGACGAAGCCCGAACCGCCTGGCGAACCGACGACGATGAGCGTGCGCCGGCTCATATCCTCGCGTGCACCCGGGAGGCGTTCGCAGCACCGCATCAGGACCATCTGCGATGTCGATGCTGTGGTCAATCTCGATGATGAACTCTCCGCGCAGGTTGCATACCGCGTTGCGCATCGCCGTGGCGCCAATGTCGGCCGAGAGGAGCACACCGCGGTTGCGGTTGAGGCAGCGCAGCCATCAACTGCGGGCTTGCGGACAGCGTGGGCGCGGTACCGATGACCGCGGCACCGGCGACCGCGACGCCCGCGGCACCGACCGCGGAGATCGTGGCCTTCACCGCGATCGAGCGACGTTCGGGGCTCAGCGCCCGCGCGCTCCCGCGCCGAGCCCGCGCCGTCGGTTGGGCGCGATGCCTGCCACGGGCCTTGACCCGATGCTTCCCCATGCACGTTCCCCTTCGCCGCTCGGAGCTACCCCGCTGGAGCTCCACGAGCCGAGCCGAGTGTACGACGTGATGTTTGCTGACACCAGAGAGGTAGGCACAGAGCGTCAATCACGGCAAAGGGTCAGGGCGCTGCGGATGGAGCCCAAGCCGGGAAACTCCTGCAGAACTCCTGTGGCCGGTGCCCGTGCCCGTCAGCACCGCGCAGCGACTCACCCTCCGCGCGTGGCTTGCCCGGTCAGGCCGGCTTGGGCAACGGGTCGCCTGCAACCGCCTTGCATTCGCTACACCGTCAGCCAGCGAAGGATGGATTTCCGGATTCTCTTTCGAATGTCCTAAAAGCGTTGCAATACTAGGGCCACACGAGCGTGACGTAATACTGACCTTCGACGCGAAAACGCTATGCCCGGCAAAGCTGAGAAATACAGTTTGGCCCGGAATGGACACTCGGCAGGCGAGTGCATGCGGGCTTCGCGGTGTCCCGTTCGCAAGGAGGCGACATGGTGGTATCAGCGGTCACGACGCGGGGCGATCGGCCATCCAGCGGTTACGCCAGATATATCGGTCGCGTCGGTGCACTGGCGTTTGCTCTTGGAATCGGAGCCGCGGTGCTCACCGGGCAGGCGGTGGCCTCAGCGGACACCGGTGACTCAGGAGCCGGCAACGCCGGCGGAACGACCAATTCGTCCGCGCCGTCACACCACCCCCGCACCGACGCCGGGCCGAAGGCCCGGCTTTCACGGAAGTCATCCGACACCGAATCGAAGGCGGACTCGGACGACGTCCAGAAGTCCGACAGAACGTCGCGGCCGTTGCACCGTCTGAACCTGACGCCGAGGAAGACGCGCACGACGGCGAAGGACGACGCCACGGTGACCGCTACCGAACCGGCCACGGACACCGACGACGCCGGCTCGACGACGTTGACGTTGACCGCGCCGACGCCCGCGCCCGTGGTCAGCGACGCCGACCGCGATGTCCCTGTCAACAGGTTCGCCCGCCTCGTCAACCTCGTGACTTCGAGCTTGGTCGGCAACAGCGGCACCAAGACGACTCAGACCGTCGACGCCGCGGCCGCTAGCACCGTCGTGGCCTCCGGGCTCCGCGAGCCGACGGATTTCCAGTTCCTGCCCGACGGGCGCATCCTCGTCGCGGAGAAGGGCGGCAGGATCAGAATCGTCGAGGACGGCGTCGTCTCCAAGCGACCGGTGGGCAGGCTGCCGGTCCTCACCCAGGATGAGCGCGGACTCGGCGGGCTGGCGGTCGATCCCGACTTCGCCACCAACGGCTATATCTACGTCGCTTACACGACGCTGGGTGCCCGCGACCGGTTGGCGCGGCTGACGGTGGCCGGAGACAAGGTCGCGTTCGGGTCGCAGAAGATCCTGCTGCAGTCCAAGGACAGATCGGCGTTCTTCCACCACGGCGGCGCGCTCGGGTTCGGGCCCGACGGCACGCTCTACTGGGGCGTGGGTGACAACCGGAACGGGGCGAACGCACAGGATCTGGGGACCATCCACGGCAAGATCATCAGGATCAACCCCGACGGCACCGTACCGTCCGACAACCCGGACCTGGGGCCGGATGCGCTGCCGCAGATCTACGCCTATGGCCTGCGCAACCCGTTCCGGCTGACGTTCACGCCGACCGGTCAGCTGTTGGTCGCCGACGTCGGCGAGAACTCCTTCGAGGAACTCAACCTCGTGGCGGCCGGCGGCAACTACGGCTGGCCGGGAGCCGAAGGCAATTGCAGCAGTTGCTCGTCCATCAATCCGATCTACACCTACGCCCACAACGGAAACAGCGCGGCGATCACGTCGGTGTTGTTCTACAACGGCGGAGTGCTCGGGCCCGAGTATCAGAACAAGGTCTTCATCGCCGACGAGGTGCAGGGCTGGATCAAGGTGCTGACGTGCAACGCGAACTTCACGTCGTGCGGCAACGTCCAGGACTTCGACCCGCAGGCCGGTAGGTCAGTCGTTCTGAGACAGGCCCCGGACGGCAGCATCTACCAGCTGACGTACTCCCCGGGTCAGCTCGTGCGCATCACGGGACCCGCGAGCTTCGCAGCGCAGATCGTCTGACCCGACCTGCTAGTCGCGTTCCTCGCGGGGATCGTGCAGCGCCAACTGATCGACGGTGCGGCGGTCCTCGCGGCGCGCCAGATCGGCGAGCAAGCCTGCGTCGCTCAGATCCAAGGGCTCGGAGTGCGTCCAATCGTGGTGCGCCACTTCGTTCAACCGCTTGAGGAGGTGGTGGTCACGCGCCTCGATCGCCAGTTCGCGGCGATGGTCGAAGCTGCCCGGCGACAGGTTGATCGAACCGACGATGGCCCGTTCGTGGTCGGCGAGGGTCATCTTCGCGTGCAGCTTGAGGTGCTTGAGCCGGTGAATCTTGAGGCCGACGTCGTCGAGGATGCGTAGGCCGCTCACACCTTCGAGCAACTTGTTCGCCTTGAGGTGATGCGGTGCCCGCGCCATGATATGCACCTTGACGCCGCGGCGCGCGGCGCGCACCAGTCGCTCGATGATGACGGGGTCCTGGTACCGCTCGTTCTGCACGAACAAGGTGTGCTCGGCGGTGTCGATGAAGTCGGCGATGCGGTGCCTGCCGTTCGTCGGGCGCCAGATCAGATGGGCGCCGCCACCCGGATCGAATTCCTCACGGTGCCAATCGGCTTCGAAGCATTCGACGATCTCGGCGATCTCGTGGGAACTGGGCGTCACGACGGCGTAGTCACGCGTTTCGGTGAAGTTCTCGTCGGTCCAGTTCAGCGACTCGGTGAAGGCGAGCTCGCCGTCGATCACCATCGACTTCTCGTGCGTCAGATCGAACGCCGGGGTGACCGGCTGGGCTACGTCCACATCGGCGAAAACCAGCGAGGCTACCTGCTGGTGCACTTGTGCTCGAGCCGATTCGCGGTCGACACCCGACATGAGCAGGGCGTCGTAGTCAGTGTCGACATGGCGGACGGAGGCGACGACGGCGAGGTCTACAGCGTCGGGGTCCAACGCCCGGCCAGCGGCGCTTCTTCCGACACGGCCGCTGCCGCGTGCGGCGGCGTGAAGTGCGATCGCCTCGGCGCGGTCGGCCGGGCAACCGGGGAACTGCTCACGGATAGCGGCAGCGAACTCGCCGCAGAAGCGCACGTCCTGATCGGCCCGGCGGCTCTGCTCGCGTGTCCCGCGACGGGCGCGCAGATCGGCGTCGGACAGACACTCTTGCGCGGCCTGTTCGATCGCGGCCGGCTCGGCCAGGATGCCTTGGTGCTCATAGCGATTGCGTCGCGTGCTCCAGCGCACCACGACGGCGGACAGTCGGCTGGCCTTCGTGGCGCGACGGGTGAGCGCGGGATCGCCGGACGGCAGAAATTCGAGATGGCCGAGGTCGGCGCAGTCCAGACACAGTGCACCTGCCTTGTCCTTGACTAGGAAGTCGCCGGTGTCGTCGCACGATGTGCACGTCCGCGCATTGTGCGGAGAGATCACGATGATCCGTCGGGGACGGCGTGGGCGCTCGACTACAGGTTCAGGAATATCGGTTGACGCCCAATGGGTGCGGTAGGCGCGTTCGGCGTCAGAGTCACCGTCGGCGGTGAATTGCAGATCTTGGTCGTCGGCTTCTGACGGCGTGAGGCCGCGGTCTTCGGCCCAGTGCTGCATCGCTGAAAGGGCTGCCGGGACTTTGTCGGAGTCGACTCCCAGGCACCGATCGAGCGAAGGAACTCGGCCCTGCACCCACCGATCGACGTTCGGCTGAGCGAGCCAGCCGAGACCGACGAGCACATCGATAGGGCGGACGGATCGCCTTCGGCCAGAGTTGCCTCAGCGATTCGCGCGACTCGTGTTTCCAGGTTTGCCATGACGTCGCCGACATTATGTCTTCAGTCCGACGGCACGCGTGCGTTAGGTCCCGCCGATCTGCCATCCGATCGTGAAGCGCGCGACCACGACCTCTGCGCGGCCGCTCCGAGGCGTCGTGAGCCGGTCGCGCCGGCGAACCATTCGAGGGTCACACCAGTAGCACATGTGCTACTGTTATGAGTATGGAAGCCGTTGGTCTGCGTGAGTTGCGTCAGAACGCGTCCGACCTCGTCCGTCGCGTAGAGGAAGGCGAGGAGATAGTCATCACCGTTGCTGGCCGACCCGGCGCCCGGCTCGTGCCGGCCGCTCCCCGGACCTGGCGTCGATGGGATGACGTAGCCGAGCTATTCGCCGGGCCCGGAGACCCCGCGTGGAGCGCCGACCGTGAGGAACTGGCAGCCGACATTCGAGATCCGTGGGACAACGCGTGAGAGCAGTTCTCGACACCAGCATCGTCATTGCCACGGACGTCCCTCCGCTCGAGGGCGAACTGGCCGTCAGCGCTGTCACGTTGGCCGAACTACATTTTGGTGTCCTCGTCGCGAAAGACCAGAATGTGCGTGCTGAACGACTGCGTCGTCTGCTGCTGCTTCAGCGGGCGTTCGACGCTGTACCAGTCGACGACGCCGTTGCAGCCAGCTACGGACAGCTCGCAGCTGCCATTGTCGAGGCGGGCCGCCGACCGCGAGCACGTTCTATGGACCTGTTGATCGCAGCCACCGCACACGCGCACTCAGCCCGGCTCTACACACGCAACGCAGCAGATTTCGTCGGTCTGGAAGGCCTGGTCGAGGTTATCGCGGCGTGATTTTCCGTGTTGACTGGACGCCTCCCGGGTCCACGCAGGGAGACGGTCGGCGCACGCTGGCCGTCGTGGGTCACCAAGCGGTCGGGACTCGATCGTCCTTGTGGGACAAGTCGATCCGTCAGGGTGTGACGGGGCTGTGGTAAGGATTTCCACGACAATGCGCTGTGCGCTGCGCCGACGCCGGCACGCAGGACAGCTGGCGGGACTTATCGGCCGGACTTCCGATATCGCATGCGCTATCACGTGCGTGGGACAACATATCGCCAATTCCAGTGACAGGCGTTACGGGAGAGGCACGCATCGCCGACGACTTGCCAGATCCGTCTGACACTCGCGCGTGGACCAACTCGTCGTCGGATACCTGTGGACTATTCGATTGGTTGTCGACTAGCGCCAACTTCGGGGCGTCCCATGCGGCGGGCGCTATTCGGCCGTTCCGTTGCGTCCTTGGTCAGTGATAATCGTCTGAAGAAGGCCGACGATCTGTTGTTGCCCGGCAGCCATGACGTCGAACTTCCCGCGCATCTCGGTGAATCCGTTGTCGACGTGCGTACGGAGGCCGACGAAGTCCTGCCGGAGGTCGACGAAGTCCTGCCGAACGGCGTTGAAACTTGCGGCGGTGGCCCGGCGGAACTCACGGATTTCGCCGCGGAACTCGCTGACGTCGCGCTCGGCGGCCCCAGACTCCACAGGTCGAGCCTACCGGTGATCACCGACGAAGGGATCACGAGTTTTCGTCCCGGGCAACGGGGGTCGACTCTTGGGCCTGCCTGTCGAGCCGACTGACGTAGGCTCCCACCATGGAGCTACTACGCCATGTAGTTGTCTTGCTGCACATCGTCGGCTTCGCGATCACCTTCGGCGCGTGGACGGCCGAAGCCGCAGCCAACGGTTCCGGTTCACCCGCACAATGGATTACGGGCTGTTGCTCTCGCTGCTAACCGGCGTCGCCCTGGCGGCGCCTTGGCCCGCCGGCATCGAGCTGAATTACCCGAAGATCGGCGTCAAGCTCGTCATTCTTGTGGTCATCGGCGGGGTGCTCGGCATGACAGCGCACGTCAACGGCGCACCGGCAATCCGGTTGCGCGTCCGCTGTTTATTTCGGTCGGGGTGCTCTTGGTCGATCCCCAGCAATTGGTCCACGGTGGATGAGAGTCGTTCATCGTTGAGTGCAGCGGGCAGCGTACCGGGTGTGGATTCCGGGGGAGCGGCGGGAGTTTAAGGCACCCGGTTCCACTACTGACGCGACGACCGGGTCATCGGACGACACGGTAGCGCAGGTGGGCGACGCCCGGGGCTTCGAGCACCCGGACTAGCTCGAGTGCGGGCTTACCCGCCTCGAACCCGTCGAACAGGCGCTCACCCGAACCGAGTATCACCGGGTTGATCTGGAGATCGATCTCATCTACTAGTCCTGCTGCGATCGCCTGCCGTGCGCACGAGGCTCCTCCTGCGATCGAGATGGCGCGCCCACCAGAAGCCGCCTTAGCCTGGGCGTAGGCGGACTCGATCCCGTTGGTGACGAAGTGAAAGGTGGTCCCGCCCTCCATCTCGATCGGGTGGTGTGGGTAGTGAGTCAGGACAAACACTGGGCAGTGGTAGGGCGGGGCGTCGCCCCACCAGCCCTTCCAGTCCGAGTCGTCCCATTCGCCACGAATTGGGCCGAACATGTTGCGGCCCATGATCGTCGCTCCCATGCCGTCCATCATGTCGGAGACCACCTGCCGGTTGACAGGATGGTTCTTGGCGGGGCCCAAGTGCCAGTCATGAAGCGCCCCGCCTCCGACGCCGAGCGGCTGCTCCTCGCACTGGCCGGGCCCGGCAACATAGCCGTCGGCAGAGATCGACATCGAAAGATTGGTTCTGGACACATAGCCTCCATCCGGCTGTGATTACGTCGGTTGCATCTAAGAAGACTGAGGTGGCCTGAAAAACTCATCGTGACCGAACCCGTGAACTGGTCCACGGCGAACGAGAGTCGTTCATCGGTGGGTACAGGTGGCAGCGTAGCCGGCTGGCGGTTGGTAGCCCAGCGATGAGTGCCGCCGATGGTGGTTGTAGTCGTGCTTCGGTGACGACAACGCGGGCGTGCGCCAGGGACCAGAAGCTGTTGATGTTGAGGCATTCGTCGCGGATGCGGGAGTTGAACGATTCGACGTAACCGTTGCGCCATGGCTCACCGGGAGGGATGAAGTGCAGCCCGACCTGCCCGTCGGCCCACTCAGCCATTGCGCTGCAAGCTAATTCGGGTCCGTTGTCACAACGCAGCACCGCGGGCAGGGTGCCCCGCTGGCTGGCCAGGCGGTCCAGCTCTTCGGTGAGGTGTTCACCGGTGATGCTGCGCTCGACCATACCGCCGAGGCATTCGCGGGTGTGCTCGTCGATGATCGATACGATCTTGATCGGCCGCCCATCGGTGGTGGAGTCGAACTGGAAGTCCACCGCCCACACCCGGTTAGGCGCATCGGCGGTCACTGTCGGCGGAGCGGTGGAACTACCGCGCCGTTTGCGGCGGCGGCGCTGCGGCACACGCAGCCCCTCCTCTCGCCACAGCCGTTGGACCTTCTTGTGATTCACCGTCCAGCCCTCGCCGCGCGCATCATGGTAGGCAGGCCGGAAGCCACGGCGAGGATGGTCCTTGGCGTACTGGCGAAGCCAGGCCCGCAGGGCAGCGTCCGGATCGTCAACCGTCTCGCCGACGGACTCATGGCGCTGGGTGGCGCGGTGCTGCCCGGCCACGCGGCAGGCGAACCGTCGACTCAACGTTGAGACCAACTCCACCGGGTCGGGTTCGGCGTCGAGAAGGTCGATCAGCGCATCGCGTTCGTGCAGCGCGACCGGTTCTACGCCACCGAAGAACTGCATGCTGTCGCCGGCGGACACCACCCGTGCGCAGATCAGCTGACCAGCCGTCAGCTGGCGGCTCGCCGTCCGCTCACGCACCTCGTGCACGTCCCCATTGCGTACGTCGCGCACGGTGATGTTCTCACCGGGGTTCACCCTGTCCACTTCGAACACCGACCGGTCCACCAGCAGCCATTGCTCGGCCAGCAGCCGCTCGTCGTCGGGCAACAGCGACCCCCGCACCTGAAGGAATTCCGCGAATGCGCCACCCTCGAACAGCACGACATCCATCACCAGCGGGTCGGCCATTGCTGCGTCCAGCGCCTCGCCCAGGTCGTGTGTATGTCGGTATCGCTCGTAGCCCACCTCGGCCAGCAGTTCGCGCCATCCGGCGATATGCACGTACTGAGCGGCCTTCTCGTACAACCAATTCACCCGTTCGGCAAGCGCCAGTTGCTCGCGGCCCAGATGGCATTTCTTGTACTTGCGGCCGGACCCGCACCAGCACGGTTCGTTGCGGCCGATGTCACGCCGCGGCTCGACCCGATGCGCCTCCAGCAGCACTACCAGCGGGTGGTCCGGCCCCGCGCCGGCGCGGCGCAGCAGTCCCAGCCCGCGCTCGACATCGCCACGATCAGAAGCGATGCGGGCCAGGTCGATCAAGGGCAGCGGCCAGTCAGGATCCATCGATTCGGCCGCCAGCAGTTCCCGCTCGGCCTCCTCGATGTCGCCGATCCGCTCGAGTGCCACCGCGCGCAGCCACCTCCACGCCACCCGCGCCGCCCGTGGCACTCTCGGCTCCAGCATCTCGGCGAACAGGCCCAGCGCGGCCGCACCGCCGCGGTCGGAGCCGACAGTCTCGGTCACCAGCAGCTCAGCCAGTAGCGGGTCGGCAAGCTGCGCCCCGAGCTCGCCGAGCGCACCGGAAGAGTCACCAGCAACAGGTAATTCGGGAGGCTCGTCCGCTCCGTCGCCTTCGATCAGCAGCAGCGCCACTCGGTCGTACAGCTCGACCAGCGAGGTGAGCGACAGTGCGTCGTCGAGGTCGAGGCCGTGACGCTCGGCCAGTAGTTCACACCGGCGCTCGAATTGCCAACGGCTGAAATCGAATCCGCTGGGCGCGAGCCACTCACCGCGGTGCGCCAGTCCGTAGTCCTCGACGATCTCGCTCAGCGGCGGCAGCGGATCGGTGAACAGTGCGGGGTCCGCGACACACGCGGTCCAGGCCGCCGCCGCGAAAAAGGTCGGTTCGTCCGCGCCGAGAGTCGCGGCCAGCCCCTCGCCCGCCGTGTGCTGCGCGATGACGTCGACCCGCTCGAGGACGATTCCCTCGGGGTCAACCGCAGACCGACCGTGTCGCCGTCGCCCACGTCGAGCGCTGCGAGCGCGCCGGGCTTCAGCAGCAGCGCCCCGGACGGGTCGATCGCCTCGGCCGGTATGCCCCGCTCGTCGAGCAACTCATCGTCGTAACCGGCCAGCACGATGCAGGCGGTCGACCCGTCGGCGAGCCGCTGGTATTGCTCGTGCTCGAAGAGTGTAGTGATCGGGTCGAGGTCCGGCGTCACGGTGAGCACGTCGTGGGTTGACTCGTCCGCGCTGACCCGGTGGGTGAACACCCGCCCGGCCAGCACCGCCGGCAGCCACACCCATCGATCGTCGACCAGCTGCCGTGCCGGACAATCCATTTCGAGCATGTTCCACTGCAGTGCGGAGTCCGGATCGTCGATGCCGCGTTCTCGCAAGTGTTGCGCGATCTCGTCCTTGTGCAAGGGGCCGTGTTGGGTGAGTATCTCCGCAAGGGTCGAAATCGCATCGAGCGTCGCCGCCACGTCGACCACCCTACGCGGGCGTCGCGCATTCACTCGGAAGTTATCCACAGCCGACGGCCGCGCCAACCCATCCACGCCTCAACTTGTCTGACGGACGACCGACACTCGCCCCAGCGACGCGAGCCGAGACCGCGTCATCGGAGAGTGGAGAGAGATGGGGAACAGGGCGAATTTCGTCATCGTCAAGGACCAGGACTGGCAGCTCTATTACTCGCACTGGGGAGGCTGCCGCATGCTCGACGCGCTGATCGGCGGACCGGAACTCGCGCTGCGGTACGCGGCCTCGCTGCGGCGATGCGAGAAGAACGAGTGGTGCGACCCGACGTGGGCCGACGGCGGTGCGGTGGTGGATCTCGACCGTCGCCGGGTCTTGTTCTTCGGCGAGCCGCTGATGGTGGAGATGAACGAGCGCCGCGCCCTGATGGATGTGCTCGCCACGGTGTGGCCCGACTACGAGATCTGCTGGGCGTACGACGGAACTGAAGAACTGGCGGGATATGTCGGAGCCCAGCTGCGGCCCTACAGATGGGACAGGCAGCCGACGCTGAAGCTCGCCCGTGGCCGAAAACACCTGTGCCACCTCATCTCTGTGGTCGACGCCGACGGCCAGCTGCGGTTCTGGCCGCTGTGGTGGCACCTCAGCAAGGCCTGGCATGGGCCGGCATTGCTGGACAAGCTGCCCGGCCCGGGTATCCGCCGAATCAGGCTCGGCAAGATCCCCGAAGGCGGGGCTCACATCGACGTGCGTCGAAAGACGTTGGGCGCCTGGCAAACCGCCGACACAATGGGCTTCTTTCACGCTCTGCCCGAGCTGTGGCCCGGGTGGCAGACCGAGGTCTGGGAGGACCGCTTCGAGGAGCACGTCAGCCGATGCGACGGCGCTCTCCGCGTTCCCGAACTGGACCTGGTCGCGGGCATCGACAGCGCCGAGGCGTGGATCCGCAAGCGGGTATTCGAGAAATTCGAAGACAGCCCGGCCGGGCACATCGCCAAACTCGCGGGGCTGCTGGCGCCTGTCGCACCCGGGTTCGTGGTCAGCCCCGATGCCCTAGGCGACTGTGGCGTACGCCCGACCAAGGCCGAGTGGTCTCGCTTCCTCAGCGCGTGCGACCTGGTGCGATCCGTCGATGCTGAATCCGCGTAGCCGCTCTGGTCAGTGGTACCATTCGACTAGGTAGAAAGGTACCAATGGCTCTGAACATCAAAGACGACTCGGTCCATGAGGCAGTCAAGCGAATCACTCTGATCACCGGAGAATCCCAAGCTCAGGCGGTGGCGACGGCCGTGCGTGAGCGGCTGGCCAGGTTGGAGAAGGACGAACTCGCCGCCCGGCTCCTGGCCATCGGCCACAAGAGCGCAAGCCGCATGAGCGCCGACGCCAAGGCGCTAGATCATGGTGCCCTGCTCTACGACGACCGGGGGCTGCCATCGTGATCGTCGATACGTCGGCCGTCATCGCGATCCTCACTGCCGAGGATGACGCGGCGATCTACGCTCACGCGATCGCCGATGCAAGCGTGCGACGACTGTCGGCTGCGAGCTATCTCGAGTGCGGGATCGTTCTCGATCACCAGCGAGATCCGGTCATCAGCAGAAGCCTGGACGAGCTACTTGCGGAAGCGGAGTTCGTGATCGAGCCGGTGACCGAGCACCACGCCCGGCTGGCTCGTCAGGCCTACGCAGACTTCGGCAGAGGCAGCGGCCATCGTGCTGGACTGAACTTCGGCGATTGTCTCTCGTACGCGCTGGCGCTCGACACACGCGAGCCGCTGTTATGGAAGGGCGACGATTTCGGGCATACGGGTATTGCGTCCGCGCTCGACGCGGTAGGTGCGTGCTCCCGTGGAAGATCATGCTCGCCCGCACCAGCTCCTGCTTGTTATGCCGTTCCTCATGGCGACAAAGTCGTCACCGGCGACATTGTCGCCAGGAGCCGGGCACCGCACCACAGCCGGCCGATCAACGCCATCAGTATCGCCAGCTTGTACGTAGCCGTGCGAATTTTTCGCCATGCAGATGGCGGCCCTTCAGGTCTGGCATGCGTTTCGCCCCTCCTGCATCCCGCCCGAACGCGCAGGCTTGACCGACGTTGAACGGGCCTGTGCCGACAAGAGATCGGCGTCATCGCAAGCGAACGCGGCATCAGTGGACGAATTTGGCGACGAATCGCAACCGAGGCGTGTGTCAGCCAGGTAGCGCTTCAGCTGCCCTGATCGGTGCGACTGTCGGCCAGCATGTCGGCGGAGCGTTTACCCGCTGTCCCGCCGGGTCCCACGGCGGGGCGTATCGGTTTGGCGGGGTGCGCGTCAGATAATCGCCTTGTGTCGGCGAAGCGAATGAACCGCGAGCAGTTCTTCCGGGTGGTGTCGGCGCTCGACGAGGATCGCCTGCGGAAGGCACTGTGGAACCTCTACTGGCGCGGCACGGCGGACGTGCGCGAGCGCATCGAGGTCGAGCTCGCCAGCGACGGGCGCGCGTGCCCGCCGCGTCCCGCGAAGGAGCCAGCCGATCCGGAGATGGTGCAGTACGAGGTCGACGACTTCGTGTCTTTGGCGCGGTCCGGCGCGTACCTGGGCGGGAACCGGCAGGTGTCGCCGCGCGAGCGGTCGCGCTGGCGTTTCACCTTCAAGCGGCTTGCTGACGAAGCGCAGGACGCGCTGCGTGCCGAGGATGCCGGGCCCGCAGCGTCCGCGCTGGAGCAACTGATCGACCTCGCGTGCGAAGCCCACGATTACGACTACTTCCGCTCGGACGATCCGGTGGCAGCAGCGGGTTTCGTTGTGTCCGATGTGGCGGCCGTATTGTGGGCGTGGACGTGGGAACGCCACGGGTTCCGGGCGTTCGCTGAATCCGCTGCGCCGCAGTTGATTCGGTGGGAGTCCAGTCACGGCTGGACTCGTTACGGCGAGGGCCCGGTGGCAGCGAAGGAGACGTCGCTCGCCGTTGCACTGGCGCACATGCTGCGCGTTGCGGACACGTGGGAAGGCTTCGCCGAGCGGTACGTGCGGGCGCTTGATGGGCTGTGCGACGGCGGCGCATCGACGCGCCGAATACGACATTCCGCCGCCCGGACCGAGCAGGAACGGTCGCGGGCGCTGGCGCAATGGCACGGCCTCCTGCTGGAAAACCTCGCGGACACCGATGGCGGCCTGCTCGACAGGATCGCCGGGCACGCCGCTTTGGGCGGTCCGGAGCAGACGTTTCTCTCCGCACGGCTCGCGCACCGACGCGGCAACAGCGATGTCGCCCGCGACCTGACCGCGCAATGTCTACAAAAGCTGCCCGGCCACAATGAGTTCCGCGAGTTCGCTGCCGAGATTGGCGCGGCGGCGCCGGGTTAGAGGACCTCAGCGGCCAGTCAACTCATCGAGCGCGAATTCCATCTTTGTCGGCTCGTTCACACGGACCCTGTCTCCATCGAGCGCCGTGACTCGTCGATAGATTTCGCCGTCGAGGCGGTAGGCGAGAAATCGGTCATCAGTCGGTGCGTCGGGATCGACGATCCAATAGTGCTCGATGCCCGCCTTGGCATACTCGTGCAACTTCATGACGTGGTCTGTCCCGCGCGAGCCCGGCGATACGATCTCGACGACGAGCACGACATCGCTCGCCGCGACCCGGGCAGGGCGCTGATCGAAGACGCGATCTGGAACCACGACGACGTCAGGATCACGCACACTCGGCGGGAACGATGCTTTCGTTATCACCTCGATCTCGGGAACCGCCTCGAGTCCGTCCGGCAGGTGATCGTCGAGTAGCCGGGTGAGCCTTTTGGAAATGCGCTGATGCCATAACTGCGGGCGCGGCGACATGTTGAGGGTCCCCTCACTGAGTTCCCACCGTCGCGTCGGGTCGAGTTCAAGCGCATCCCACTGTTCGAGGCTCAGCAAACCGCGCGGCAAGTCTGCAAGATCGGACACCGCGCCCTCCTCTCGCATCGAACTCGAATAAGTGCAGACTACGCGCAACGGCGATCACATCCGAGTCTGGCGGATCCCGCCGACAACAAATGCGCGCGACGGTCGGATACGCGGTGTGTCAGTCGAAAAGGCCGCCCTGGATGGCTTTGCTGCGGAGTTGTTGGAATGCCCACCGTCGGATGGATGCGTCTGGATCACTGCCGGCCAGCGTCTGCGCTAATTCATCCTCGCCGCCGACGAGCAGCCGTTCCAGGGCTGCCTTGCGGGGTGCTTTATGTCCCCAGGCCAGCGCCGAGTTCAGCACGGTACGCGCCTCGTCTTCGTCAAGGTCGTCGGATACGCGTACCGCTCCGGTCACCACGGCGGCAGCGTCGCGCGCTGGCAGCGACCGTGCGTGTTCGAGGACGTCGCGCACTAATGCCCGGCGTCGAGCGAGGACACGGCCGGCAGCCCAAGCCCGCAGCGGCGGCCATACCGAACGGTGCGCCGTCGTGGGTGTGTTGGGATCGACGCGGATCGTCCGGCCCGGTCCCGGAGAGTCAAGGTCGAGTTCGACGAAGGTGGTGTCGATCCACCAGATAGGGTGCCGATAGTGCACCTGCTCGTGCCACAGCAGCGTGTCGGCAAGCCGGTCTTGGTCGTCGTCGTCGAGAATGCCCGAATCCACGATGCCGACAATCACTTTCGCGCTCACGGTGCGCCATTGCCAGTGGGTGCACAACAACAGGGCGGAATCGAACGCGCCCGCCTCGTCGCCGCGGTGGGCTCGCCGGAAGGCATCGACCGCCACAGACGGCTGCGCCGAAACGCCGATCGCACCCGACACCAGCCGCCGCCACAAGGTCAACGCATCCGTGATGTCGGCGATGTCCATCGCCACCGGGTGAGTCACCCATCCATGTTGACAGCGCTTCGCACGGCGATGAACTACCGCCGTCGGCGTGGCGAGCGACGATCAGGCCAGGCTAGCGGTTTCCCGGGGTGGGCGCCGCGGTGGGCGCCGGTACGCACGGCGAAATCGCAGAGCGGGCGATTCGCATCCGCCTCATTCGTCACACATCGGCGTGGGTGGTCGGTCGTGTCAGTGGTCGCCGGTACCGTCCAGCGCAAGCAAGCACGCACCAGGCTGTGGGGAGGCCGCATGACCGTCACCATCGACGCCGGCGAGACGTCCACAGCAGACTTGTCCGCCTACCTGCCATTGCTCGCGCGGTTGCGCAATGGCGCACGGCTGCAACCGGATTGGTCCGCACTGGTCGATGACGCCGTCCAGGTCTGGGCACGGCCGGGGTTCGACACCTTCCTTGCGCTACCGCGGTTACGGTTCGAGCCGTTCGACTATCAGCTGCAGGCCGCGCGGACCGTGCTGCGGCGGATGCGCGGACGAGGCATCCTGGCCGATGAGGTCGGGCTCGGCAAGACGATCGAGGCCGGGTTGGTGCTATCCGAGCTACGCATGCGCGGGCTCGCCGACCAAGTGCTGGTGATCGTTCCGGCGGGACTTGTCGACCAATGGCGCGACGAACTCGAGCGGAAGTTCGGGTTGCCGACCACAATCGCCCAATCCGGGTCGACACCTGCCCGCGATACTGGGATAGACCGGCCGGTCACTATCGCGTCGCTTGCCGCCGCTCGCCGCGATCCACTGCTGGATAGGCTGACCGGCACCAACTGGGACCTGGTGATCTTCGACGAAGCGCACCGGCTCCGTAGCCCTCGAAGCGCGTCGGGCAAGCTCGCGCGCAGGCTCCGCGCCCGCTATCTGCTGATGCTGACCGCAACGCCGGTGGAGAACAAGTTGTCGGACCTGTACCAGCTGGTCAGCCTCGTCGCGCCCGGACTGCTCGGCACACCCGCCCAGTTCCGCGCCAAACATGGTGTGGCGTCGGTCGAGTCGAAACCGCGCAATCTCGAGGAGCTGCGCGCACGCACGCGAGAGGTGATGGTCAGACATCGCCGCAGCGAGGTTGCCGTGATGCTGCCGCCTCGGCTCGCCGAGACGACCTTGGTGGCGCCCGGCATCGACGAGGCCGGCCTCTATGCCGACATCGTCCGGCGAGTCAGGGCTGCGGCGACTGGGTCGGGACGCAGCCGGTTGGCCCTGCGCGGCCTGACCCGGCTAGCCGGCTCCAGCCCCGCGGCCGCCGCACCGACGCTGGCGAAACTCGGCTGGAACGACCTCGCCGAACGCGCCCGAGCCATCCCGGAACCGGACAAGGTGCGTGTGCTCATCGAACTCCTCCGACGCCACGTCACCAGAGGCGAAAAGGTGTTGGTGTTCACCGGGTTTCGGCAGACACTGGATGTGCTCGTCGCTGCGGTCGAGCGTGCCGGGCTGTCGTCGGCGGTGTATCACGGCAGCCTCACACGGGCGGAGAAGGAGGCGGCGATCGCGAAGTTCCGCGCCGACACGCCGATCCTGCTCTCGACAGAGTCGGCGGGTGAGGGTCGTAACCTCCAGTTCTGCCATGTGATGGTGAACTTCGATCTGCCATGGAACCCGATGCAGATCGAGCAGCGACTCGGTCGGCTTCACCGGGTCGGGCAGGAACACGACGTGACGCTGACCAACCTGGTCTGCCGGGGCACCATCGAACAACGGGTCATGCACGTGCTCGAGGCAAAGATCAATCTGTTCGAACTGGTCGTCGGTGAACTTGACATGATCCTCGGCCGGGTCGATGACGACTTCGATTTCGAGAACGAGGTTTTTGATGCGTTCGTCGATGCCGTCGATGACGACGAGTTCGAGCGACGGCTCGACGCTCTGGGCAACGCGCTCGCCGAGGCGAGATGCAGCTATCTGCGAAGCAGGGAAGGCGTCGACCTGTTGGTGGGTGAGCCGGCGTGACAAGCACCGATGTGGGGCTGGACTTCTGGCTGCGGTATGTCGAGGGCAGCGGCGGGCTCACCGAATTCGATGGCGATACAACGCTGGTGATGCTCCCACCGACCCTGCAGACGATGCTGGAGCTGCCGGAGGTCCTGCAAGTCACCGCCGATCCCGATGTCGCTCGCGAGGACGGTGCGACCTTGCTCTCGGCCGGGCATCCCGCGCTGAGTCGGTGCGCCGACCAGGTGTTGGCGGTGGGTGACGTCGCCGCGCTGGCCGTCCCGGTGACCGCCACGCCGCCACCCCCGGCCGAGCATTTGCAGGCGTCGGCGCGCGATCAGTTCACCGTCGAGCACGGACGGGTCGACGCCAGGGGCGCACCGACCCGGTCGGTTCGCGCGATACTGCGTGTCGGGGCGCTGGTCGACTACACGCTGTCAAGCGACGACCACTACCAGGAATGCGCCGAATGCTGGGTGGATGTGCAATCGCAACGCCAGCTCTCAACCCACGTCAGTATGAAGCTTGCCGCCTTATCGGCAGTGCCGAAAGATGGTGCGCCGTTGCTCAACGGCTTGAGCGCGGCGATTCGATGTGCGGACCGGGTTATCGAGCAGTGCGCCGAGCGGCGGCGATCCGAACTCGGTGACGACATCGGCAAGGCGCGCGACGCGGAGCTTGACCGCGTCGAGACCTACTACCGGGATGCGCTCGCGACGCTCGAGCGTCGGCGCGCGCAAGCACCTGCCGATCGCCGGGAGCTGCTGGATGCACGCGCCGAAAGTGTACGGAACGAGCGTGCCCGGCGGATCGAGGAGACTCGGCAGAAATACCAAGCGAGCCAGGAGATCCGGCCCTATCGGCTGCACATCTACGAGATGCCGGTATGGCGGTTGCCGGTCGACATCCGTCGCGGCGACCGACGTTACCCGCTGACGCTCGATTGGCTGATCCCGCTCGCCCGTTTCGCCGACGTCGCCTGTCCACACTGCGGTGCCGATGAACGACTCGTCGCCACCAAGACGAGGCTCGGGTGCGCCAACTGCGTTCCCCGGCCTACGGTCCGGCTCGCACCTGAGCCCACGAGACCGCTGGCAAAGCCGACTGCGAAGACGAAACAGGTTGTCACACCACCGCCTACACCGAGGCAGCACCGGCCGGTGGTGCGCGCCGATCCCGGCCCGACGCCGGCCAAGCTCGACAAACTCGGCGACAAGCTGACCCGAAAGGCGTGGGACGCGGTGGTTCGCAACGACCGGCGGCTGGCGCGTATCTGTGCGCCCGATTCGCCTGCGGCGGCAGCGATCCGGCTGTACGGCCCGTCGGGCGCCGCCTGGGCGGTCGGGCTCCCGCCGACCGAGGACCTGGTCGCCGTCGCAGCGCGCACAACAACGGCGTCGTCGGGCGTACGCCATGCGTCCAACGGCTACGTGGATACCGCGGCGGGGCATCGCTTCCCCTTCCTGCTCCGGTGGCAGGCGGCGGGGAGCGCTGGACAGATCGACGAGATCCTGCCCTACGACTGGCCGTTCGAGTCGGCGCACTTGCGCCGATGGGTGCAGGGACCCGGCCGGGCGGGTGTGCACGCGCCGCCGCAACCCCGAGTCCCGCTCGGCCCTGTCGGCGAATCGTTGTGGCGGAGCGTGATTCCCATCTTTGGCCTGCCCGCCGTTCTGCGTTGCCTCGCTGCGCTGTGGCGGCTGCCCGACGAGGGCGTGTTTGTCGATTTGCACGGCCCCGCGGCGGTCGCGGCCGGCATCGAACGAGTGGTGTGCCTACGAGCGAACCTGACAACCGGCCGCTTCGCTGAAGTCGCTGCGGCTTACCGCGTCAAGGAAGCCGCGGTGCGGGCCGCCGACGCCGACCTGCAGAAGTGCCTACAACTTGGCCCGCAGAGGTGGTGGTAGCCCTCGGGATACCGCCAGTAGGTCAGAGGTACATCCCTGCTAGAACGTCGGGCCTGGTACCGCCCGCTGCCCACCTCGGCCAGCAGGCACCGCAGGCCGAGTGCGCCGCGCAGCCAGCCGGCGTCAGCGGAACGTGTCGGCGGCCTGGTCGCGCTGCCTAGGCTCTAACCCATCGAACGACGGCCTGGGCGACGCACGGCGGCGGCGCACCCCTAACCCGGTGCCGCGTTCACTGTTCATATCGGTAGGGGCGCTCTCATTCGTGGCGGCCGCAATCGCGGTCTTGTGGTGATACGAGTGGGCGGGGGTGCATGTCAGGCTGACAGCGGTGAGAACGAGACGAGCCTTCGACACCAGCTGACGCTGGGCCGCTCACCCCATTCCGATGTCTTGCGACACGCTATTCGCATGTCCCGGAACCAGACGGTGTGTCGCCGTACAAACACGGGCGCTCGCCGGAAGTTTGATGGGCTTTCAGGCGGCCGGAACCATCCCGTGCGGATCGAGGACGAATTTCTCCGCCACACCCGAATCGAAGGCCGCGTATCCCTCCGGCGCGTCCTCGAGTTTGATGACGGTCGCGTTCACCGCATCGGCGATATGGGCCTTGTCATGCAGGATGCTCATCATCAGCCCGCGGTTGTATTTCAGCACGGGGCACTGGCCGGTGGTGAAGCTGTGGCTCTTCGCCCAGCCGAGCCCCAGGCGGACCTTCAGCGTGCCGTCCTTGGCGTCGGCGTCCGAAGCCCCGGGATCGCCGGTGACATACAGGCCGGGAATTCCCAGCGCGCCGCCGGCACGGGTCACAGTCATGATCGAGTTGAGAACGGCGGCCGGTTGCTCTCCCGCGCCGTGGCCGTGACCACTGGCCTCGAAACCGACAGCGTCGACGGCGCAATCGACCTCGTTGGTGTTGAGGATGTTGGCGATCTGGTCTTCAACGGTGGCGTCGGCGCTGATGTCGACGGTTTCGCAGCCGAAGGATTCCGCCTGCTTGAGCCGGTCGGCGTTGAGGTCACCGACGATCACGACGGCGGCCCCGAGCAGTTGCGCCGAGTACGCCGTGGCCAGACCCACCGGGCCTGCTCCGGCGACATACACCGTCGATCCAGTGGTGACGCCCGCGGTCTTGGCGCCGTGGTAGCCGGTGGGGAAAATGTCCGACAGCATGGTCAGGTCGCGAATCTTGGCCAATGCCGCGTCCCGGTCGGGGAACTTGAGCAAGTTGAAGTCGGCGAACGGCACCATGACGAAATCGGCCTGACCACCGAGCCAGCCGCCCATGTCGACATAGCCGTAGGCCGATCCGGCGCGTGCCGGGTTGACGTTCAGACAGATCCCGGTCTGTCCCTCGCGACAGTTGCGACACCGACCACAGGCGATGTTGAACGGCACCGAACAGATGTCACCGACGTCCACGAACTGGACGTCAGGACCTTTCTCGACGACCTCGCCGGTGATCTCATGACCCAGCGTCTGTCCGATCGGTGCGGTGGTACGGCCGCGCACCATGTGCTGGTCGGAGCCGCAGATGTTGGTAGACACGCACTTGAGGATCACGCCATGGTCGGCTTTGCGACTCATCCCCATCGCATCGGCGACCTCGGCCGGGACCTCGAGCTTCGGGTAGGGCAACGTCTCCACGGCCACCTTTCCGGGGCCTTTGTACACGACAATCCGATTGTCATTCATGCTGTACTCCAAACCGGGCCCGCGGTGACCGCACATCGTTCTCTCAGACGGGCTTTCCGCTGCGGCCGCGGGCCCCCTCAGACCGAGTATCCGCGCCGGCGTGTGCCTACACTCGAGTGTCTGAAGAAACTAGCTCAGTGGCGAGGTTCTCCGGGCGGGCAGAGCCGAAAGGTCAACACGTGTATTGCCTGCAGACGTTCGGATAGCCGTCTCGCCCCTTGCGCGAGCGCGCACATGCCGCGCGAGGATCACCGACCGCGAGGGCGGCGGTTGGGTGCACTGATCACGACGGTCTCGGCGGTCGTCTCGCCGGTGGTTGCCTGTGACCCTTTGGGTCGCCCCGTATCAGGACGATCGCGTTGAGATGGTGCTGAGCGCGGCTGACCAGGCGGGAGTCGATCTCGAGTACTTCACGGTTGGCGAGTCGGTGCCGGGGCTGGAGGTGACCGAAGGTCTGCCCGTGGGTTTCGACTGGCGCAGAGCAGAATCGGTGGATCATAGGTAACACCATCGGACGGGTCGGGCGTGGCTGCACGACGCAGATCTGGGTCAACGGCAGTAATGCTCAATGGGGGCCGACGACCTAACCTCGCCGAGGTCATTAAGGGGTCCTCCGAGCGCCCCTCGGACTCCTACTGGTTCCAATACGTCGGCTGGCTCAACCCCGCCGAGGTCGCCGCCCAGCGATTGCCGAGTTGATTCATCTGATGCATCATCGGCGGCATACCCGCACCTCATAGACGCGAAAAGCGTTGGGAGAGCGATGTAGTAGGGCTTGCAGCTGACATAGCGTACTATCCGATAGCTACGCTAGGTAGCTGATCGATTCGCGTTGATTGGCTCGCTGCTAACGAACAAAACTGGCCGCCAAACGCTTTCTTCGATGACTGTATCGCAGTACGTGCACGCAATCACGTTAGCTATGACGTGACGGCGATGTCTAAGGCAGTCAGAGCCGACATGGCAAATATCGATGGGTAGTAAACAGTTAACCCATCCGCGGGCGAGGGGGTGTAGCGCTTGAGCTCAGGGGTACAGGCGGTAGAACCGCCACGCGGGTGTCTCGATCGGCAGCACCTCGACCGACCGGAAGCCGGCGTCCGCCGCGTACCGCCGCAGTGTGCTGACCCGC
This sequence comes from uncultured Actinomycetota bacterium, assembly GCA_963770305.1. GTDB lineage: Bacteria > Actinomycetota > Actinomycetes > Mycobacteriales > Mycobacteriaceae > Mycobacterium. The sequence goes on along the minus strand of CAVYPB010000012.1, from coordinate 646,198 downwards.
ATGACTGCGCCGGTGGCCGCGGTCTGAGGGTCGCCCATTGCGCCGGGCAGGCAGCCGACGACGCTCCAGGCGTAGTGGTAGCGCTCCAGGTCGTCTGCCGGCGCCGCGAATGCGTCGGCGACCCGCTCGTCGATCATCAACACCGCCGCGCCGTCGGCGAGCATCGCCCGCACCGCGCGCAGCGCCTGGACCGGGCGGGCCATATCGTGGAATCCCTCCAGGATGGTCACCAGGTCGAACCGGCCGGACAGCCCTGGATCCGCGGCGTCGGCGACGGTGAACGACAGCCGGTCCGCCAGCCCCTCCGCCGCGGCGGTGTCGACGGCGGACGCGATCGCCGCCGCGTCGAGGTCGAAACCCTCTACTTTGACCAGTGGGTAGGCCCGTGCGATCGCGATGCTCGACCAACCCAGCCCACAGGCCAGGTCGGCCACCCGCGCGGGTGGGCCGGCGCGCAGCCGGCGGTCGATGTCGGGGATCGCGGGCAGCCACTCGTTGCCCAGGTAAGCCAGATACACCGCGCGGTTGTCGGCGGCCCGGCCCTCCGGTTCCCAGGGCTGCGGCGGGGGAGCGGTGCCGTTGCGGAATGCGTCGACCAAATCGGGCAGCGGGCGGGCCGCGCGCACGACGTCGATCGCCCGGTAGGCGCCGAAGCGTGCGTCGTCGCGGTCGAGCAGCACCGGGGCGTGCGCGGCGGGCAGGCTGAACCGGCGTGCCAGCGGGTCGGCCGCGACGTCGTCTACGTCGAGCAGCCCGCTCGCCGCGTGGTGCTCCAACCACTCCCGTAGGTAGCGCTCGTTCGTGCCGGTCCGCATGGCGAGCTCGCCCGAGGTCGCGGGACCGCCCTCGTGCAGCGCCCGGTACAGCCCGAGCCGTTCGCCCAGGTAGATGGTGTAGAGCTCGAGCGCGCCAGCCGCGTCGCGGAAGAGGCGGTCGGCGAGGGTCTCGGTCGGATCGGTCATGGCCTCGACGATGCCACGCGTTGGTGAGATCGAGCAGGATGCCGCCGAAGACGTACGAGAAGCCGACCGCCAGCCCGACCGCGCCGGAGCGGTTGCCCAGCAAGTCGAAGGCGGCTGCCCGCTGGTCGTCATCAGCGTCGGCGACACCCACCAACTTCTCAACCTGAACAGCCGAAGCAGCAGCCAGGGGGCTCGCCCCAGGGCCAAGTTTCGTCCGTCACGCCGGGAAAGCATCGCTCTCCGGCGATCCAGGCGGTCGAGTCGCACGCGCGGCGAGACGTTCTCACATTCGGGGCGTGGTCGACGTCTACCTGACAGAAAACGCAATCATCCGCTGTCACAAGAACACTCGAAGGGGGCCCGACAATGATGAACTTCGGCGTGACCACACTCGCTGGCACGCTGGCCAGCGCAGCGCTTGGACTGTCGTCGACCGCCAACGCCGCTCCGTCCACCCTCTCATCGGCGGAATCCACTGTCAGCCAGCTGAAGTCCCAGGGCTACCACGTCGTCGTCAACCGTGTCGGCACCGCCCCGCTGGACCAATGCACGATCCGAGCGGTACGGCCGGGCCAAACGTACTCGCGCACCGACTCGGGAGTTCCCGGCTCCACAACGATGTCATCACCACCGTGACGAACAAGACCGTCTACGTCGACGTGGCCTGCTGAGCAGACGACCTGGACGCGATCATCGAGCGGCTGCACACTGATACCGCCGCCACCGAGCAGGGCAACAGCGTCGGTGGCGCGGGCACAGTCAACCGGCTTCCATCGATGAAGATCAACACCCGTGGCAGCCATGAATCGGTGCTGCGTAAGGCCGACCGCGCTCGGCATCTCGGGCCGGCTTGAGCGGCGCGGTGCGGCCGGGGCGACCAGCGACGGGCGCATGAGTCTGGGTACATCCACACCGGCATAGCCCGCGCCTCGGGCGACGTGAAGGTGTGCGCGGTGACGGGACATGGAACCATCGTCATGCCTTTCGTGAACATTGTTGCGCGGGTGGGTGATTCAGTCATACAAGTGCCTTTGACTGGGCACAGATCCCCGCGCGTCTGCACCCTGGCGCGTCCCCGATACTGAGTCCACCTGGTTTTGGAGTCGGGCTGTTTTGTTCCGTATTCAGGGGATGTCGCAGGCCACGGGGTGGTGGGTGTGGCTGCAGCCGTCAGCGTACTCAGCCGGGGTCAGGTAGCCCAACGCTGAGTCGCGGCGCAGGCGATTGTGCTCGTCCCTGGAGTCGCCTCCCGTCGACGGGGTCGACGGCGAAGTCGCACGCTGGACCCCCGTCCGTTGCCGACCTCTTCACCGTTGTAGAGCATCGGTGCCTGGTCCTCCTCCCCGTCACCGATCACGACGACCCCGCGCATGGAGACCGAGGAGAGCTGACGTATGGCGTCGACGGCGGCACCGTCACCGCCTTGTCGCCTCGCGTCCCACCCAGCGGCCGGCGGCCATCGCGCCCGCTTCGGTGACACGCACGAGTCCACAGCGAGGTTGCGATCGGGCCGCATGTACAGCGTGGTACTTGCTGGTGCGGTCTGTCAGATTACTTGTAGAAGGGTTGCGGTGCTCCGTGTTTCGTGTACTCGAGCGCGGGAGCCGGGATCCGCAGGAATTCGGCCGCCGCGGGCTGAAACGCCCACCAGCTCACACACCGGACGGGTCGGCGGACGTCGGTTCATGACGTCACCGACACGGTGACCGGACCGCCGCGGGGGTTGGCACCGTCGAGGATGCTTGATGGCACGCGGAACACCCGCCCGGGTGAAGCCGGCCAGGGCAACGTCTTTCGGCCAACGACCCTGCCGTCTTGGCGTGCAGTGACCTTCGGGACCCGGATGAGGGTGTCGGTCCACATCAGGAGTCGGTGGCGGGCCGGGGCGGTGTCACCGGGCCGCACGATGCCGGGAGTGACCCACCTCAACGGCTCGTCGGCGAGCAAACGGACACCGTCGCGGGGTGCGGAGTGCCCGCGCAGGTAGGCGCGGACGGGTCCAGCGACGTGGCGGCCGTCGAGCGCGGCGATGTCGGCGGTGTCGACGGGGTGCAGCAGGTTGCCGATCGCGAACACCCCGGATCTGTTGGTACGCAACGCCGTATCAGTCAACGGCCCGCGTGTTGCCGGGTCCATGTCCAGGCCTGCTGAGCGGGCCAGTTCGTGGTCGGGGATCCAGTCGCCGGTCAGCACGAGGGTGTCGCATTCGACGATGCGGCGGGCACCGGTGTCGATGTTCTCGATCTCGACGGCCGTCAGCTCGGGTTTTCCGATGACGCGCACCACGCGGGTACGGGTCGCGACGTCGACTCCCATGAGTGGGGACTTCCCGGCGATGTTGAACACACCGTAGGACTCCGGGCTGGGGTAGGTGGTGGTCATCAATGCGGTGCGGCAGCCGGCGTGTTTGAGGGTCAGCACGGCCGACCAGCTGACCAGTTCGGCGCCGACGACGACGGCGCGACGACCTACCGCCCGGTGGTGCAGGTGCACCAGGTTCTGCAGTTGACCGGTGGTGTACACCCCGGCGGGGCGGTCTCCGGGGATGAGCCGCGCGGGTCGGGGCCGTTCGCGGGCGCCGGTGGCCAGGATGATCGCGCGGGCGTCGACCTGCAGGCGCCCCTGCGGCGAGGTGACGTCCAGTGAATGCTCGTCGTGCCACCCGGTCACCATGGCTTCGGTGAGAATGTGGGCGCCGGCGGCGGTCGCCTTGGCGACGAGTTTGCGCGCGTAGGCGGGCCCGGTGATGAAGGTCTTCATATCGCGCATGCCGTATCCCAGATGGTCGCTGTGACGGGGGATTCCGCCGGCGTCCGCTTCACGTTCCAGGATGGTGACCTTCAGTGCGGGGTCGGTGGCCAATTCGGCGGCAGCGGTCAGTCCGGCGGGTCCGGCGCCGATGATGGCGACGTCGGTGGTGACAACGGTGGTCATCAGTGGCTCTCCTGCGGTGTTGACGCGCCTACATTGGCAGGCGGTGTGCTGGTGTCGGTGCGACCGTGGGAGTCGAGAAGGTTCTGCACCTCGGCGCCGCAGTAGAAGCCTTGGCAGCGCCCGTTCATGACACGGGTACGCCGGCGCAGACCCTCCAGGCCGCACGGCGGGATGACGGAGTCGAACGCGTCGCGGATCTCCCCGGCGGTCACGCGTTCGCAGAAGCAGACGATCTTGCCGTAGGCGGGATCGGCGGTGATCCGCGCGGCATCTTGGTAGGGGCGGGTGAAGGCTTCACCGATGTTGGGCATCTTCGGTGGTGGCGGCAGCCCGGGCCGCGGTGTCAGGTCCAGGTCGGTGTCGGCGAGTAGTTCCATCAAGTGTTCGGCGATGGCCATGCCGGAGGTCAGGCCGGTGGAGCGAATACCACCGACGAGGACGTAGTGCTGGGTGGTGTCGACGTCGATGAGGTAGTCGCCGTGGTTGATCGCCGCGCGCAGGCCCGCGTAGGTGGCGGTGATCTCTTCGTCGAATAGCGTCGGCATCAGAGCGCGTCCCTTGCCGAGCAGGAATTCGAATCCGGCTTCGGAGGTGCCGGTAGCGGCGCGGTCCTGGAGGTCTTCTGAGGTCGGTCCGACCATGACGTTGCCGTAGATGGTCGGGCTGACCAGCACGCCCTTGCCTCGGGAGGAGGGAACGGCGAGCACGATGCACGGCACCATCGGGCGGGTCAGCTTGTCGAAGACCAACAGTTCACCGCGGCGCGGGGTGACGGTGAATCGGTCGTAGCCGAACTTGGCGTCGAGGTGGTCGGCGCCCAGGCCGGCAGCGTTGATGATCCACCGGCCACAGATATCGCCGGCGGTGGTGACCAGGGTGGTGTAGGCGGTGGCCTCGGTGCGGGGCACCACGTCGGTGACGAAGGCGCCGCGGCGCAACTGGACGCCGCGGGCGACGGCATCGGTGGCCAGCGCGAGGTTGGTGGTCCAGGTGCAGATGATAGCTTCGCCGGGCACGGTGAGCCCGGCCAGCGCCCCGGCGCCGAGTTCGGGGACGCGGCGGTACACCTCGTCGGCGTCGACGATTTCGCAGGCCTGGTAGCCGTTGCGCTCAGCCTTTTCCTTCAGGTGAGGCAGGGCGTCGACTTCCTCGTCGGTCCAGGCGACGAGCAGCGCGCCGGTCCGCTCGATGGGAATGCCGGTCTGCTCGGCGTAGTCCCCGAGAAGGTCGTAGCCGCGGGCGACCAGCCGGGATTCCAGGGTGCCGGGGGTGGCGTCGTACCCGGTGTGCAGCAGCGCGGTGTTGGCCTTGCTGGTGCCGTCACCGACGTCGTCTCGGGCGTCGGCGAGGGTCACGGACAGGCCGGTGCCGGCCAGGTCGCGGGCGATCGCGGCTCCGACGATGCCGGCGCCGATGACGACGACATCGCTGATGTCAGGGGTGGGGGTGGTCATGGGTGTGTCTCCTTGGGGGCGAGTGCGGCCGTCGCGGCGTGTTTCCACCGCTGCAGGTGTTCTGCAGCGCGGTCCGCGGACCACAGGGGTTCGTAGGTGTGCTGGGGTGTCCAGGTACCGACGACCTCGGTGAGGCTGACGGCCGGGTCCAGGGCCAGGCGGGCGCACGCAGCCGCCCCGAGCGGGGTGGCATGCGCGGACGGGTAGACCTCGACGGGGATGCGGGCCAGGTCGGCCTGGGCTTGCATGAGCACCGCGGATCGGGTCAGGCCGCCGTCGACCCGAAGCCGGGTCAGCGGTTGGCCGAGATCGTCGGCGACCAGCTCAGCCAGGGCGGCAACCTGGGCGGCGATGCCTTCTAGCAGGGCCCGCACCAGATGTCCGCGCCCGCTGCTCAGGGTCATGCCGGTGAAGGATGCGGTGGCTTGCGCGTCCCACCAGGGGGCCGCGAGACCGGCCAGCGCCGGTACGCACAGAACGCCGCCGCTGGAGTCCCCTGCCGAGGCCGAGACCGCGTCGAGTTGGTTGGCGGCGGGCACCAAACCGAGGTCGATGGCCCACCGCACCGCCGAGGCGGCGGTGTAGACCTGCCCGTCGACGCAGTAGGAAGTGCGCTCGCGCAGCCGCCAGGCCACCGAGGTGGTCAGACCGGCATGCGAACGGCTGGGGCGTTCCCCGAGTTGGGCAAGCAGGAACGCACCAGTGCCGAAGGTGCATTTCGCCGTTCCGGGTTCTAGACAGTTCTCGGCGAGCAGCGCGGCCTGTTGGTCCACGATTAGCCCGGCGACCGGGATGGCCGGCGGCCCGAAGACGTCGGTCTCGCCGGCGATGTGGTCGCAGTCAACGAGGGTCGGTAGCTCCTCGCCGGCCAGCCCGAACAACTCCACCAGCTCGGGGCTCCAATTGGTGGTGTCCAGGTCGAGCAGCAGGGACCGGCTGGCGGTGGAAACGTCGGTGACGAACGCACCGCACAGCCGGTGGATCAGCCAGGTGTCGGTGGTGGTGACCGCACCGTCACGGGTCAGGCTCTCCCGGATCCACGCCATCTTCGGTGCCGAGAAATACGGATCCAGGACCAGCCCGGTCTGGGCGGCCACGGTGTCGGCGGATCCGGCGAGCGCCGCGCAGATGGACTCTGCGCGGCGATCCTGCCAGACGATCGCCGGGGTGAGCGGGCGCCCGGTGCGCCGGTCCCAGGCCAGGACCGTTTCCCCCTGGTTGGCCAGGGCGACCGCGGACACGGTCACCCCGGCCTCGTCGAGGGCGCGGCGACCGGCCTCGACGACGGAGGCGAACAGGGCCTCGGGGTCCTGCTCGACACCGCCGCCGGGCAGGTAGTCCGGGCGCAGCGCGATCTCGGCGATGGAGATGACCTGCCCGGCCTCGTCGACGACGATGGCCTTGGTGCCCGAGGTGCCCTGGTCGATGGCCAGCACGTAGGTCATGGCGTGTCCTGGTCGGCGACGTGGTCCAGGGTGGCGTCGATGGAGATCATGTCGGGCATCGCCAGTCCGTGCCGGCCGCGGCGGGCCAGCAGCGCGCCGAGATAGATGCCGCCCAGCACGATCATCGCCAGCACGTACAACCAGGCGTTCTTGAAGCTGGCGTCGCGGAACAGGGCGAGTTCGAAGACCAGCCAGACCACGGCGACGATCAGGACCGGCTTCTCCCACCCGCCGAGGTCGAACTTGCCGTTGGCGGGCAGCTGCTTGCGCTTGATCAGGTAGAGCACCACCACGGCCGCGTAGATCACCGCGGGCAGCAGAGTGGCGGCACCGAACAGCGTGAACAGCGCGTTCTGCGACTGGGAGAACGCGGCGAGGATCAGCTCGGCCAGGACGAAGAACATGACGGTGGCCTTGAGCGGGGTGTGGAAGCGCTCGGAGATCTGATTCCACTGCTTCCAGCCGGGGAAGCGTTCATCGCGCGACATCGCCCAGGTCAGCCGTACCCCGGTCATCATGATGACCAATCCGCAGGCGAAGATCGCGACGACCACCATCACCAGAAGCAGCGTGGACACCACCGATCCCAGGGTGTGCTTGATGACGTCGGCGATCGGGGTTCCCGACTGCGCCAGGGCGACCGGGTCCCCGGCAGCCAACGTGACGGCGATCAGAAACACGAACCCCAACACACCCGAGGCCAGCACGGCCTGCACCATCGCGCGGGGAACGACCCGTTCGGGGTCAGTGGTTTCCTCGGCGAGATTGGCCGCAGACTCGAATCCGACGATGGTGAACGCGCCCAGCAGGAAGCCCAACATCCAGGGCCCCGCCGACGTCCAGCCGCCGAAACTCCAAAACCCCTCCGCAGCAACGGCTCCCTTGCTCCACAGGTTGGCGACGTTCATGTCACCGCGGATGAACCCCACCACCAACAGCAGCACGGTCAGGGCAAGCATCCCGATCAGCTCGGCGGACACCGCACCGCTGTTGACCCGCTCGCTCCACTTGGTGGACATCCCCACCAACAGCGCTTGCGCCAGAAGCACCAACGCGGTCACCAACCAGGTCACGGTGGTGGTGCCGTCGTAACTGAGCAACACCGGTAACACCGTCGAGGCGATCGTGTAGTCGACAGCCACCACCACGATGGCCAGGAAGGTGAACGAGATCCAGCCGATGATCCAGCCCAGCACGGGATTGGCCAGCCGCGACATCCACTGATACGCGTAACCGGTCACCGGGATCCGCGACGCGAGCGAGCCCAGCACGAACGCCACCGCGAGTTGCCCGACCACCGCGATCGGCCACGTCCAAATCCCCACCGGGCCCGAGGAATTCAGGACCGAACCGTAGGTGGTGAAGATGCCCGTCGCGATGGACACGAACGCGAACGCCACCGCGAACGACGCGAACCGGCCTGTTCGGCGTTCCATGGACTGCGTGTAGCCGAACTGCGCTAGTTCGGCGGCGTCACCCCCGGCGAGGGTCTGAGAATGGGGCTGAGACATGTGGTTCCTCCTATTGGTATAGACCATGTGGCTCAACCAAAGTATGGGCGTGATCCACACCACAGTCAACCCCGAAACAAACTCTTTACAAACCGCATGGGCTAGACCACCTGGATCTAAAACAGAGAGGACCGGGTTATGCTGCCGACATGGCTCCTCCGACCCGTAAAAAAGCCCGCCCCAGCACTCCCCGCTACATCGCGATCGCCGCACTGCTACGCGACAGAATCGTCGATGACCAGCTCGGACCCCACACACTGCTGCCGTCGGAACGCGAACTCGCCGAGCAGCACCAGGTCAGCCGAATGACCGCCCGCCAAGCCCTGTCCCTGCTGGAAAGTGAGGGCATGGTCTACCGCCGACCCCCCCGCGGGACCTTCGTTGCCGAGCCGCGGGTCCGATTTCACATCGGCAGCTTCTCCGAAGAGGTATCCCGACTCGGAATGCACCCCGACGCCAAGCTGCTCTGGGCCGAAAACCAGGAACCCACCGCCACCGTGCGGCGAGCTCTCGACCTGGACGCAGACGCGACCGTGCACACGTTTCACCGTCTGCGCACCGTCGACGGGATACCGTTCGCCCTGGAGACGACCTACCTACCCGCCGCGCTGACACCCGGCATCCTCGAGACCGCCGAGGACGGATCGCTGTGGGCGCTCCTGCGCGATCGGTACGGCATCGACCTCAGCCGCTCGACCGCAGTCCTGGAGTCCATCGTCCTCGACGACAACTCCAGTACCCAGCTCGGAGTCCGGCCCGGTTCAGCCGGCACTCTGCTCACCCGCCGCACCATCGACACCACAGGCCGACCCGTCGAATACGCCCGCGACGTCTACCGCGCAGACAGAACGTCCTTCGAAGTCACCGAAACCCTCACAAATACATCGGCAATCGCACTCAGCACCGCGTAATGGACGGACACATTCACGGGGAACACGTCACACCCGGTTTTAGAGTCGGTGTCTGGTCCGGATTCAGTTGATCTCGCAGGCCGCCGGGGTGTGGGTGTGCCTGCACGCCGCAGCGTACTCGGCCGGCGTTCGGTAACCCAGGGCCGAATGCCGGTGGCGGTGGTTGTGCTCGTATTTGAAGTCGCCGATGACCACCCGGGCCTCGAACAGGGTGTTCCAGTGGTTGCGGTTGAGGCACTCCTTGCGCAGCCGGTTGTTGAACGATTCGATGTAGCCGTTGTCCCACGGCGATCCGGGCGGAATGTATGACAAGCCCACCTTGCCCTCGCAGAAGCGTTGCAGCGCTTGAGAAACCAACTCCGGTCCATTGTCCATCCTCAGCACCTTCGGCGGGCCGCCGGCCACGGTGAACACCGCCTCGAGTTCGGCGACGAGGCATTCGGCGGTGATCGATCTCTCCACCAGATGCAGCAGCGACATCCGGGTGTGTTCGTCAATCATCGACGCGATCTTGATCGCCTTGCCGTCGATGGTGGAGTCGAACTGGAAGTCGATCGCCCACACCACGTTCGGCGCATCAGCGACCACCGGCGGGATCGAGGACACCCCGGCCCGCTTGCGCGGACTGTGCACCCGGACCTGCAAGCCCTCTTCGCGCCTCAGCCGGTGCACCTTCTTCTTGTTGACCTCACGACGCTCGTCGTAGCGCAACGCCGCACCGGCACGCCGGAGCCCGTGGCACGGGTACTTGGTGGCATAGGAACGCAGCCAGGCCCGCATGTCGGCATCCGGATCGGCAGGCGTCTGCGCGACCGCAGGCGTCGGTAGGTGGAGCGGGCCAGCCCAACCGCCTTGCACTCCAACCGTTCCGACATGCTCAACGTGGTGGTGAGCATGTCGACGGCGCTCCGCTTGGCAGCTGGGCTCAGAATTTTCCCTTGGCCACCTCGCGCAGGGCGTCTTTCTCCAGTTCGGCCTCGGCCAACAGCCGCTTGAGGCGGGAGGTCTGCTCGCGCAGCTCGTTGAGTTCCTTGGCAGCGTCGGTGTCCATGCCGCCATAGGCGCGGCGCCAGTTGTACGGCGTCGCCGCAGACACTCCGAGTTCGGCGGCGATCTCCTCGCCGGTCTTGCCTTCGGCAGCCAACTCGTCCGCGCGGCGCAGCTTGCGCACGATGTCCTCCGCGGAATGCCGCTTCCGACCAGCCATAACGTTCATCGTCCCTTCCAGCCCGACATCGGGCCACAGGACTCTAAAACCAGCTGGACTCATTCAGTGGGAACACGCCAAGGTGGTAGACGCCACCGGACCTGACGACGTCGGTGAGGCTCATGTGCGAGGGCCGGCCCTTTCCTTGGTTACTTCGGGCGTCCCGATCTGACGAAGGCCGCGACTACAGACGATGGCTTCTGCCGGACCGGAGATCTCGTTCGCAAGGACCAACAGGGCGTGAGTCTCAGTGGTCGAATCAAGGACACAATCAGGCGTGGATCGCTAACCATCTTCCCCTCAGAAGTCGAGTCCAAGTTGAAGACTCACCGCGCGGCGACCAACTGACCGGGTAGGCGGGGGTGCTTAGCATTTCGGCGGAGCCGCGTTGGACTCAGCTAGCGAGGCATAGATGGATCCCGTTCGTGGCGGCGGTTACGGGCGATGTAGAGAAGCAGATCCCATTAATCGGACCCGAGGGGACGCACGCTGCGCGACACGCGTTGAGAGAGCGAAGCGCAATCATGGATAGGTAGAGAGAGACGTTATCGCTCAAAAGCCCGCTGACCGCGAGATCTCGCGTCAGATCTGGACGTCAAAGGGGGAGTGGTGCTTTCAACAATCATGTCGTACTCGGACGCCGGACAACGCGGGTGCGGGTACACCCTCTGCGACGAAGCCAACTTGCCGGAGACCAGACGGAGCGGACCGGGGAGTACCGAGTTTAGTACCAATACTGGTACTACTGATGCATGCCTTCGCTGAACATCCCGTTCACCGATGAGGAGCTTGAGGTTGTGCGCAACGCGGCGGCCGGTGACGACATGTCTCTGCGCGCGTTTGCCCATCGGGCGATCCGTTCTGCGGCCAGTGAGCACATGCGCCGAGTCGCCGAGGCGTCGAAGATCGTCGCCGAGAGGTCGGCCAAGCTCAACAAGCGTTTGGCGTGACCGAGTTTCTCGACCGCGAAGACGTTCTTACTGCTGGCGCTGCCGCTGTCGGACAGGTGCTTAAGGTCAGCGATTACGGCCTGCTTGACGCGGCCGTCGCGAGGCCGCGCGCGACCGTGTTCGGTCTAGAGGCGTACCCCGACGATCTGGCCAAGGCTGCGGCGCTTCTGCAATCGCTGGCGCCCAACCGCGCCCTTGTCGACGGCAATAAGCGGACCGCCTGGGCAGCGGCATGGACTTTCCTCCACATCAACGCCGTCGAGATGGACGAGTTCGACGTAGACGACGCCGAAGAATTCATGGATGCTGTCGCGACTGATGCAACGATGACCCTCGACCACATCGCCAGCAAGCTCGCGTCCTATGCTGTTTTGTCACAATGACGGTTTATGTGCGGCCAACGGACGCAGCGTGTTGTCGCCTGAGTCGCTGCGGTCGGGGCAATCGGGCTTGGTTCAGAAACATGTACCGAAACAGAGGGATCGACTGGTAGGCAGTCGATCTGGGTGCGGGTCCGCCGGTTCTGCGCTGTGTTTTTTCCACGCCTCGACGGCGGGTCACTCCACGGTGTCGCCGCGTGCGTCATATCGCTGGGCGATTGATCGCGGTGACAACTCTCTCATGCCGCTTGCCGGATCGGACAGGAAGATGCCGGTTCCTGTCAATCGGCCTGTTGCACAGCCTTTTTGGCGTGCCGACAATCCTAATTTATGTCAGGTACGCTCCTAAAGCGGTTGGCTGTCAACCTCTTTCGTTCATCGTCCGACATAGCACTTCGGCGGCCAGCGCTGGGGTGTCGGGGTGGCCGAGGAGTCCGGGGAGGCCGCCGCTGGCTAGGAACACGATCTTCTCACCCGGACCAAGGTTTCCGTCCTGGATCTCGCTGATGAGACCGGCGAGGGCCCGGGCGGTGTAGATCGGGTCCAGCGCAAGGCCTTCGGTTCGGGCGGCGGTTACCAGGGCGTGGCCGGCTTCGGGTGTGAGGGTGTCGTATCCGCTTCCGACGCTGTCGGTGCGGATGCGCAGCGTAGCGGGATCGACGGTTTCGCCCATGTCGTTCAGCAGTTTCCCGACCTGTGCGCGGGGCTCCTCGACGGCGCCGGTGTGTACGCCGAGGACGCGGTGGGCGCCGAGGCCGGCGACGAGGCCGGCCATGGTGCCGCCGGAGCCGAGGGCGCAGACGACGTGGTCGAGTCGAGGTATCTGCTCGAGTATTTCGTGCGCGGCGAGGCGGTAGCCGTGTGCGCCGACGGCGTTCGACCCGCCGAACGGGATGATTGCCGGTCGGCGGCCCTGCCGGCGTAACCGCTGAGCGGCGTCGTTGGCGGCGGTTTCGAGCGCTGTGTGGGCGTCGGCGTTGTCGGGTGGGTCGCCGGTCCAGATGATGGTGGCGCCCAGAAGCCCGTCGAGCAGGAGGTTGCCTTTGAGGTCCGTCACCGGCGTGCCGGGAAAGACCAACACGGCCTGCAGGCCGAGGCGTGCGGCGGCGGCGGCGGTCAGTCGGGCGTGGTTGGACTGTGGCGCGCCGGTGGTGATCACGGTGTCGGCGCCCTCGGCCAGTGCCGCCGCGAGGGTCCATTCGAGTTTGCGGATTTTGTTGCCGCCGGCTGCCAGGCCGGTGAGGTCGTCGCGTTTGAGCCACAGGTCATCCGGTTGCAGGCCGATCTCTGCTGCGAGGCGGGGCGCGGGTTCGAGCGGAGTCGGCCAGGTGGCGAGCGTGACGCGATCGGTCGGTGTTGCGGTCACTTCCTGGTCCTGTGTCCTTCAGTTCTTGGTGGTAGAGGCCTCCGCGCGGTGCCGGGCGCGACCCCGATGACCCCACCTGGATCGACGCGCACGCTGACGGATTGGTTTCCATCCTCCTGCCGGGACTCGCCGCACTCTGGCCAGAGATGCCGACCAGCCGGCCGTCCGGCGACAGGCCAGACACGGCCCGAGTTAGCTCGGTGGGGTCGGGCTTGGTGTCGGCGCGTCGATGCCCGGCACGGGTCCGACGATCTCTTTGATCCTGGCGACCAGTGCATCGGGTGTTGACAGCTCGTAGTCCTGGCCGTTGATGCGCACCGTCGGGGTGTGTGTGACGTTGGTCGCATCGGCCATGCCCGCCACCATTCCGGTGTACGAGCCGTTGTTGATGCAGTCGGCGGCCGCGTCGCCAGCGCCGGCCTGGCGTGCGAGGTCGATCAGCGCGGCGTTGTCGGGAAAGCTCGCCGCGGACTCGGGTGGCTGGTGGGTGTACAGCGCGGCGTGGAAGCGCCGGAACGCGTCGATGGACTCGTCGGCCACACAGTAGGCGGCGGCGCCAGCGCGCGACGAGTAGTCCCGGCCGGGCCTGTCGAGGATGGCGACCATGTAGTAGTCGGCTGCGACCGCGCCGGTGTCGATGAGCTTGTCGACGGTCGCGCCGAAGGTGTCCTCGAATCTGCGGCAGTACGGGCACAAAGCGTCCTCATACATCGACAACACCACCGCGGGCCGGCCGAAATGGGGGTCGGTGATCAGGTTGCTTGACGTCACCCGGATCGCCTTGGCGTCAACGGCCCTCGCCGTCGGCTCGGGGGACAGCATCAGATCAGCCGACACGGCCAGCATCAACACCACCGCGGTCACGGCGGCTCGGGTCAGCCGGCGCAGGCGTTTGTTGGTGGCCACGAAATGTAGCCTATCGCCGCGGTCGGAGCCGGATGCGGCCTGAGAAGCCGAAGGTCGCGCGGTGATGGAGTAAGGCGTCCTCAGGCAAGATAGCGCTGTCTCCAGTCGCTCGTCTTTAGCCGCGCTACGCAGCGCGAGAGCGATGAGAACACCCGTTGGAGGTACAGGCTGGAAGAGCGGTTCGAGTCCTCTTAGCTCCACCATACGATCGCAGGTCAGGGGCACATCACAGTTACGCCGATCACCACGTAGCACTCCGTGTTAGCGCAAGAGACCGGGACGTGGCGTAACAATGCCATCGAACATCCATCGCAGCTCAGACAGATCACGGTCGATGCATGTACCGCACCAGCGCAAAGGCGGCAGCCGACGCCATCGCCACCGGCCGTTAGCCAGTCACGGAGCGATACGCGCCCAGACGCAGTCGCGACCCAACCAGGCTACGGTTGCTGGCGCCAGTCAATGTCGGCGTCTAGCGTCGGAATCGTGTCGACTGCGTCGCATCCCGCCGAGCCACACGCGGGTTCTGTGTCATCAAAACTCAATTGGCTGCGTGCCGGTGTCTTGGGCGCCAACGACGGGATCGTTTCCACAGCTGGCATCGTGGTCGGAGTTGCGGCAGCGACGGTGGCACGAGGCCCGATCCTGACCGCGGGAATCGCCGGGTTGGCCGCTGGCGCTGTGTCGATGGCGTTGGGAGAGTATGTATCGGTCAGCACCCAGCGTGACACCGAGCGGGCACTGCTGAGGAAGGAACGCGGGGAGTTGCGCGAGGACCCGGCCGCCGAGCTGGACGAGCTCGCGGCGCTGTATGAGGCCAAAGGATTATCGACGGCAACCGCGCGCACGGTTGCCGAGGAACTCACCGATCATGATGCGTTCGCCGCGCACGCCGAAGTGGAGCTCGGTATCGATCCCGACGATCTGACCAACCCCTGGCAGGCCGCCGTATCATCTGCACTGTCGTTCACTGTCGGCGCACTGTTGCCACTGATCGCAATCCTGTTGCCGCCCACCACAGTCCGAATCCCCGTGACCGTCGCGGCAGTGCTCGTAGCCCTCGTGGTCACCGGAGCGGTATCGGCAAGTCTGGGCGGGGCGCCCAAGCAACGCGCAATCACACGCAACATCATCGGCGGTAGCCTGGCTCTGGGCATCACCTATGCCATCGGACATCTCGTGGGCGCAGCGATCACGTAAGCCCTTCCGCGAGCCGGACGACGAACTACTACCTAGGTCGAAGGCACTACGCATCGTGACCGCGAGGCGAGGGCCGACAGGTGCACAGCCCGGCTAATCGCCCGGTACCTCGGGGCGTGTCGTGCAGCGTTGTATCGCTCCCTCGCCGACGAGCGAACTGCCTGATCGAAGGGGTCAAGGCGTAGACGATCCCACAGCCGACTGATTGCTCCATGTCGCTTTTGCCCCCGAATCCCCGATGCGGTAGACCTGCACCGTTGTCGCTACGCTCGCGATGACCACGATGGCCGCAATGAGCCACCGCGCAACGGGTTTCACTGATTTCGCACGCGCTTTCCGAAGGTGGACGAAGGCGATCAGCGCAGCCGCCACCACCAACGCGATCGAGAAATACACCATCGTGTCGCCCAATTCGGTGTGGGCATGCAACAGTGACGACCGTCCCTTGCGTTTCGCCAGCCATTCACCTGCGTCCGTCGTCAATGGCGTAAGGACTGCCGTAGTCACTGCCAGCGCGAGCACCAGCCATACCAATCGCTGGCGTGCCGCCGGCCAAAACGTGCAGATGATCGCGAGAACGGCGGTGAGCGGACCCAAGACAACGATGAAGTGCACGAGCAAGACGTGGGCGGGCAGCCCGTTGAACGTCGACAACTGTCACTCCTTGAAACGACGCAGGGATTCGGGAAAATGATCGGCCACCAATTACAAACTCGTGCCTGCCTTTCGGTTACCGGGTCCCCGGTCGGCGTCGGTGATCAATGAGAGTGCAAGCCGTGGGCACAGATCGACTGCGGTGCGGGCCTCAGACAGCGCGGAGGGTGATACGGCGGGCTCGCTGGAGCCATCTCGAACGATGGGGTAGCCCCAGTCGTCGCGGCCAAGGAGACGCGGCAGGAGTTCGGTGCACAGTCCGCGGCCGTGGCAGCGGGTCCAGTCGATGTGCAGGCGCGTTCGTGATGTCGACGGTGTTCTCATTGTGATCCCGAGGTGTGGTGTCGTGGGTGGCCGGTGTCGTGCACCGACGTCAGCGCGGCTTCGCATCGACCGTGGCGATGGGCGGTGATGTCGGACGCGAAGGCGTCCAGTGCGCTGCGGGCCAGCCGGGCGGTTCCGTCGGGGTGGCGACACGAGCCGCGGCCGTCGATGAGGTCGATCATCCGGCTGACCTCGTCGCGGAGTCGGTCGTCGACTCTGCGGTAGGCGAGATCGTCGAAGAGCCGGGCCAATTGGGGCAGGCCGTTGCGGCACGGGCCGCATTGGCGGGCGCTCTCGCCGGCGAGGTAGCCGAGCACGTCTGCGGTGCGGGCGAGTCCGCACTGGTCGGCTGGCAGCGCGTGGATGATGCCGGCACCGGGGCCGGCGCCGAGGTGGGCCAGGCCGTCGTGTGACAGTCGGGCGCCGGTGATCATTGCGCCGGGAATCCAACTGCCGTGGTACCCGCCCAGCAGTACGGCGCGAAGCGCGTGGGGGTCGGTGACACCGAGGTGCCCGACGAGGTCGGTCAATCGCGTTCCGGTCGGCACTTCGAGGACCGAGGGCGTCGTTGGTCCACCCGTCAAAGTGACCAGCATGGTCCCCGGCTCGGACGGATCGCCGAGCGATCTGAACCAGCGAGATCCATACCGGGCAATCAGGGCGATATGGGCCAGCGTTTCGACATTGTTGACCAGGGTGGGGCGTCCTCGCACCCCGGATGTCGAGGAGGGTACGGTCCGGTCGCGGGGCAGAGCCGGACCACCCTCGACCCGCCTGACGACGGCTGATTCCTCCCCTGCGACGAATCCGTCGGGGGCCGCGACGACGGTGAGTCGATGGCGGTCCACCTTTGCCGACCTTCGCTCGCCGATGGCAGTCTTGATCGTCGGCACCGCGCGGAACGGAACGTACATGACGACCTTGTCAGCCGAGACTGCGGCGGCGGCGACGTTCAGGCCGTCGAGTACGAGGTGCGGTGCGCGAGAGAGCAGTTCGGCGTCCTTGTGGCTGAGTGGTTCGCCCTCGGCCCCGTTGGCGATCACTACCGCCTTGCGGCCGGCGACCGTTGCGATCTTGCGTCCGGCGGGGAAGCCGGCGCCACCGCGCCCGGTCAGTCCGGACCGGTCCAACAAGTGCACCAATGTCGTCGCGGCCAATTCAGGCAGCGGCCCGAACCGCTGTTGGTGCTCGATCAGGCCGGGGCCTTGCGCCGCGAACAAACGCTGAGTGGTCGGTGGTTCCGGGGTGCGGCGGCGTAGTGAGGTCGTCATGGGCGCCCGGATGTTCGAGTGCCGGCGTATTCGGTGTAATTGGCGTGCAGCCGCCACACCAGTGCGCCGGACACCGTGACCGCGCAGCACCCGGCGAACAGCAGGAACCACCCGTGGCCGGTGTCAGTTCCGTTCCCGAGTGCATGTGCCATGGCTGCCGGCCACAAGGCGTAGGTCGCCCAGTGCACCGTGAGGAAGACCCGCACGCCAAGCCGGTGGCGCAGCAGACTGGTAACAACTACCACCGCGAGCACGTCGAAGACGAGCGTCCCCAACCCGAGCCAGAGCGGTCGGTAGGCGCCCAGGAACGGCACGATGAAGTCGACGAGTCGTAGCTGCGCGTAGGGGTCGAAGAACAGCAGCGCCATGTGGAGGACCACGAGGAGCGTTCCAGCCAGCGAAGCGAAGCGATGGACATCGGCGACGGCGAATCTCGGCAGCATCAACAGCGGACGCCCCGACCGCGTGGCGATGCCCAGGAAGAGCGCTACGGTCATGAAGGCAAGCGCCGTGATGCCGGTACCGCGGCCCAGCGCCCACAACGCCTGGTCGATCACTGCCGCAGTCCGTTACCGTCGGTCGGCCACCCGCAGATGGTGTGGACGTTGCGCTCGCTGTCCACCAGTCGCGCGGCAATGCCAAGTGCGCGAATCCAATCCAGCGCCTGCCACCCGCGGATGATCGCAGCCGTGCTGACCGTGTTAGCGGCCAGGCAGGTTTGTGCGGCGACACTTACCGTGCGCCACACCGGATCTGCGGACCACCCCGTCCGCGGGTCGAGGATGTGGTGGACGACGTCCGCATCGCGTCGCCACCGACGGCGAATCGTGCTCGACGTGGCCAGCGCGGCCCCTGATGGAAGCGCCACCGATCCCGCCGGATCGTCGGCGTCATCGTGGACCAGTACCTGCCAGCCACCGTCAGGCGCCGGTCCCGCGGTGGCGATGTCACCACCCAGGTTGATGAGCACACCGCTGCCGGTGGCGTGGTGGACACGATCGGCGCAATGGTCCGCGGCAATCGCCTTGGCCGTCGCTCCGAGGTCGAGCAGAATGCCGGGCGGCACGGTCACGATGCGATCGTTAAGCGTGACCATGGACCACCTCGCCGGAATGCTGATCGACGCGTCCACTGGGTGAGTGTGTCCGAGCGCGGTGATGTCGCGGTCATATCCAAGGGCGATCACTGCCGCGCCGATCGTCGGATCGACATCGCCGTCGGTCTGGCGGGCTGCCGTGAGCGCGGCGTCGAGCAGATCCGCCAGTAGCTCACTTACCTGAGTCGGCCGTCCGGCTGACGCTGCGAGCGCGTTGATCCCCGAATCGGGCCGAAATCGCGATGCGGCGGCGTCGACGGTGTCGAGTTCGGCGTCGACCTCCCGGCGGGCGGCGGCTAGCGAATCGGGATCGGTGACGACGATCTGCATGGTGGTGCTCCAGCGCTGCCACTGCGTTGTCGCAGTGTTCGCGCCGCAGTCAGTGAGTTGCTCGGGGGCGATAGTCACGAGCCGCGCGAAATCGTCACGTGCGGGGAGTAGTTCGGCGCCATCACCGTCGTCGGGGTGAGATTGCGCCGCTTGGTTGTCGGGGGAGCGTGGGCCTGGGTTGCCGGTGCTTGATGGGTGGCGGGCGGGGCCTGCTCGACGGTTGGTTCGGGCGTGTACTGGGGCGTGTATTCAGGCACCGGCGTGTAGGTTCCGACCGGGGCGTGTTCAACGGTCGTCTGCGGGGGGTATTCCGCAGCGGGTGGCGCGGTTGTCGCCGGGATCGGCGGTGGCGGTGGGCCCTCGGTCGTCGTCACGACCTCCGGTGCCGGTGGAAGGTTCTCGGCGGGGGACGGGACCAGCTCCTCGGGTGCAGGGATCGCAGCATCGGCACCGACGTCTGCCGCTGCCGGCTTGACGGTATCGGTGTAGGCAAGAAGCGAGGCGCCGGCGACACCGGCGATGCCCACGCCGACCAACGTCCACGAGGTGACCGCCGCGCGGCGGAAGCCCAGACGCGGTGAGTCCATGGATCGAATGCTGACATCGGTTTCTTACAGCCTTCGAAGAACTGGCGTGGCAGGCTCGGAGGGTGGCCGAGCGACGCCCAGCACCGACGTTGCTGATTGTCGAGGACGACCGTGCACTCGGCGAGATGCTCACCGACCTGTTCAGCAACGAGGGCTACCTCGTCGACGTCGCTCACGACGGCCAGCAAGGGCTGCACCGCGGCCTCACCGGCAGCTATGACGCCATGATCGTCGATCGCGGATTGCCGGTGATGGACGGTTCCGAGCTGGTCGCCGTACTCCGATCACGGGATATCGAAACCCCGGCACTGCTGCTCACCGCGCGGGGGTCGGTCGCGGATCGGGTCGAAGGCCTCGACTCCGGCGCGCAGGACTATCTGGTCAAACCGTTCGAGGTACCCGAACTGCTGGCCCGCGTGCGGGCCTTGTTGCGCCGACCCGACGGTCGCTCGACGCTGCGCGTCGGCGGGCTATGCCTGAACCGGCTGACGCGCACCGTCAGCGGTGACACGGTCGATGGCGCCGGTGTCGAACTGTCCGAGCGTGAGGCAGCGCTGCTCGGCGTCCTGATGGGCGCCCCGCGGCAGGTGTTCACCCGCGGTCAACTGCTTGACGCGGTGTTCGATGGTGTCGACTCGCTCGGCGCGGTCGACACCTATGTCCATTACCTGCGGCGCAAGCTCGGCAGGGGCATCGTCCACACGGTGCGCGGCACCGGCTACCGCCTGGGAGCCAAATGACGCCGGACAGCGATCTCAGCGTCGTTCACCGTGCCGGCCGGATCGCCGCTGTGCAGGCTTCCTTGGCGCTTGCCGCAGTCCTGCTGGTGGTCGGGGCGGTGGTGTTTTTCGTCGACATCCGCGTACAGGAGCAGCAGATCAGGTCCCAATTGTCGTCCGTGGCTTTGGCGGCCGACGACGTGACCGATCCGCCGCCGGGAATGATCCTGGTGCTGCGCGACCTGGCGGGCAAGGTGGCGGCCAGCGCCGACGGAGTTCCGACGGCGGAGTTGCTGGCGCGCCCGGCCGGATTCTCCGAAGTTCAGATCGACGGCGCCCCTTACCGCGTGGTGGTCATCGACAAGTCCGAGGGCAGAGTGGTTGCACTACTCGATCTGGCACCACACAAGGCAGGGCGGAGCCGTTTACTGCTTTCGCTGGGCGTCGCCGAACTGACCGGGATCGTGGCCTCCATTGCCGTGGTCACTCTGCTCACCCGAAGGTCGATCCGCCCCCTTGCCGAAGCGCTGGCCCTGCAACGACGATTCGTCGCCGACGCATCGCACGAACTTCGCGCCCCACTGACGGTGCTGCACACCCGCATCCAGCTACTCGCCCGCCGCTTTGACGATGGCGATGCCCAGCAGACCAAGGAACAGATCGAGGCGCTCGCGTCCGACACACGCGCACTCGGTGAGGTGATCGAGGACCTGCTGGCCTCCGCATCAATGACGTCAGACCACGCTCCGCAGGAGCACATCGATCTCGCCACAGTGGTGCAAGCGGCCTGCGAGAGCATCGCTCAGCACGCCGAAACGGCTGGCGTGAACCTCGTCGTCGAAGCGAATGGCCCCACGCCCGTACGAGATTTCGTCGTTCTCGGGTCGGGTTCCGCGCTTCGCCGCGCGATTACCTCCCTCATCGACAACGCCCTCGCGCACGAGCACCGCGGCGGAACGATTGCGGTCGCCTTAAGGCGGCTCAATGACCACGTCCTCATCGATGTGCGTGACGACGGCGTGGGCATCGACCCAGGCGCCATGGAAACGTTGTTCAACCGCTTCTCGCACGGAAAGACCCACACTTCCGCCGGGGACCGCCCGCGCTACGGCATCGGTTTGGCACTCGTGCGAGAGATCGCGCACGCGCACCGAGGGCAGATCACCGTCGCGCAGACGCCCGGCGGCGGAGCCACGTTCACTCTCACCATTCCCGCCGCACCCGTCGGGCCAATGCCATAAAGAGCTTCTCAAGCTCGGCTTCGCTCATCGGGTTCTCGCTATCGGCCGTGTGCCAGAGATGAGCACGATCACCAGCTGGGCGATGGAGGTGACGCCGAGGGCGAGCAGGCTGGGCGGGCAATGGCCGGGATCTCGGTCGAGCTGGGCGCCCAGACGACACACCGCCGCACGGCGGTCGATCTCGCCAAAACCGGCAGCGGTGTGAGCCAGCATGGGCGATGACTCACCGTGTCGGGGTAGCCGCGGAACCGCCCCCCGCCCGGGTTTGAACTAGTTCTTCGCCCCGGCTCGCGGTGTCGACACTCATCGGCCATCGCATCTGACCGTGCCGAAATCCCCAGCGCGTTAGGCTGAATCATGTCCGCGGACGACGATCCGGTGACCGTGCTCAGCGAAGACGAGAGCTGGGGCTTGCTATCAAGCATGTCGTTAGGTCGAGTAGTCACGATCCTGGGCGGGTAGCCCGAAATCTTCCCGGTCAACTTCGTCACCCAACGCCGGACGGTGCTCTTCCGAACTGCCCAGGGCACCAAGCTGTTCAGCGCTGTGATGAACGAGCGAGTAGCTTTCGAGGCCGACGACCACACTGTCGCCGAGGGGTGGAGCGTGATCGTCAAGGGCAGGACGCGTGTGCTGTCGGCCAGCGCCGAGATCCTAGAGGCCGAGGAAGCGCCGTTGCTGCCGTGGACCGCGACGTTGAAGCCTCTCTACGTGCGGGTGATCGCCTTGGAGATCACCGGCCGGCGGTTCAAGTTCGGTCCCGAACCAGATCGCGAATCCCCCTAATGAGAGCGCATGTTGGCCGCCCTGGAGATGGTCTCTAGCGCAGCCCGTGTCGGCCCGCCCAGGCGGCGATTGCGGCGGCGATCTGTTTCGGACGACGATCTAGACGATCACGGGACGAACGACCCGAGCAATGGCGCGACCGACGCGGGCAGGTGTATTCAGGCGTGTTCATCGCGTGCAGCGACGGGGGTGCGCCAGTACGGCCTGTTGGAGGAGTATCGAGGGGTGGGTGACGTCTCGGTGGTCGGCTGCGTCGGGTCGTTGATCGTGGCGACCCGGGGCGTCGCGGGCGCCGGAGAGGTCCTTCTGACTGTGCGGGGGTCCAAGGAGGCCTATCTTGCATGGTCGGATCAGCCGCTGCCGAGGGGTACCGAGGTGTTGGTGATTGATATCCGAGGTGCGCGCACGGTCCTGGTGGAGCCATGGCCCGGCTCGGATTTCTTAATGCAAATTCCCTGACAGCAACACGAATCTGCAAGGAGCCCAACATGTTCGGCTACAGAGTGCCCGCACCCGACCAGGCGATGCTCATCTCCGGCGGCCGGGCTGCAGGCAACGCCCCGTTCCGTGTGGTGACCGGTCACGGCGCTTTCATCATGCCGTTCTTCCGAAAGGTTCGGTTCCTGACCTTGGCGATGTGTGAGGCCGAGGTCGAGGAAAGGTGCGTCACCCAGCAGGGGATCACCTTGAACGTTCGAGCGGTCATTGCCTTCAAGGTCGGCAACGACAGCGAAAGCGTTGTCAGTGCCGGGCAACGGTTCTTGTCGGATCAAAACCAGATGGCGGTCCTGACGGGGCGGATCTTCGCCGGTCACCTGCGCTCGATCATCGGGTCGATGACCGTCGAGCAGATCATCAAAGAACGGCAGAAGCTGGCCACGGAGGTCCTCGATGGTTCCAAGGGGGAGATGATCAAGATCGGGCTGACCGTCGACGCCCTGCAGATTCAGTCCATCGACGACGGCGCGCTGGGCTACATCCTGGCGATGTCCGCACCACATAACGCTGCCATTCAGCAGCAGGCGCAGATTGCTCAGGCGAAGGCCAATCAGGCCGCGGCCGAGGCCGAGCAGGAGTCGCAACGCAACCAGGCCGAGTTCGCTCGGCAGACCGCGATCGTGAAGGCTCAGTACAAGGCCGAAGTCGACAAGGCGCAGGCCGAAGCCGCCCAGGCGGGACCGCTGGCCGAGGCGCAAGCCCAGCGCGAAGTGCTCGCGATGCGTACCGAGTTGGCTCAGCGCGCCGCAGAGCTGCGTCAGCAAGAGCTGGTCTCGGAGGTGGTCAAGCCGGCCGAGGCGGAGGCAGACCGCGTCCGGATTCTGGCGCTCGCCGACGCTGAGAAGATGAAGATTCAAGCCGAAGCGGCGGCCTCGCACAACCGGGTGGCCCTGGACCGGATGCTGATCGACCAGTTGCCCGAAATCGTCAAGCAGGCCGCTCAGGGTCTGTCAGGGGCAAACCTGACGGTCCTCAACGGCGCCGACGGGCTCGGCGAGATAGCCACCGGCCTGGTGGGACAGGGCCTGGCAATCTTCGACTCTCTGCGCGGCGGACTCGGCCAACACGAGTCCGGCGATGGGTCCGACCAGATCGGGCTCAACGCGCCGCCAGACGGCCAGCCCTGATCACCGAACCAACAACCGAATGTGCTTCTGGGGAACGCGAGTCAGGGAGCCCGCTCGCCTCCGCTAGTTAATCACTGCCCTCGCGAATGCTCAGAACGAACTGACGCCAGGCGTATCGGCCCACTGACACAGTCCAAGCGAATAACAGCGGGGCGCGCTCATTCGCAGCTGCTTCGGCCAACCTGACTTGGGACCGCGGCGGCGAGAGAGATCAGGATTTCCGGCATCGTTACAGCGATCTCCTCGTCGTCGGCGGGATGGATGCTGGCGAAGCGGGTTTGCGCGGCAGGCACCGACAGCTTGAGTTCATCGAGGACACTTGCCCCCGCGATGCGTGCTGACTTGCGCGCGTCGTCGTGCGCCCATACCCCGCCGTACTGGCCGTGTGAGGTCCCGATGACAGCCACCGGCTTCCCGGTGATGGCGCCGGCACCGAAGGGACGCGAGATCCAGTCGATGGCGTTCTTGAGGGCGGCGGTCATCGTGCCGTTGTATTCAGGGGTCACGAGCAGAAGGGCGTCGGCCGACCCAACGTCGGCACGCAGCCTGTCGGCAGCCGCGACGGCCCCCGGCTGGTCGATGTCTTCGTTGTACAAGGCGACATCGGCCAGGCCTTCGAAGATTTCAACCGAGACGCCGCTCGGTGCGAGCTTGACGGCCGCCTCGGCGAGACGCCGGTTGTCCGAGCCGGAGCGCAGGCTGCCAACCAGTACCAGAATTCGGGTGCTCATCGCAGTCCCTTCGTAGTGGATTTCTGCTCAATGACGGAGTCCGGCGCGGCAACCATGGCGCCAATAGAAATAACGACATCGGCCTGACGAAACTGTGTCGTCACAAAGCTTTGGGTCTCCTGTGAACCTTGGCGTCGCGACGGCCGGTGTGACCAATAGCAGCCAGCCGGAGTCCGCCATTTGGTGCCAGCCAGGATGACAGGGCCGGCACGCCGCTGAAGCCTAGACATCAGGATACAACGGCCCACGCCTTTCAGGGTGCGCGTCGTAACGCGTTGCGCAACAACAGATCAGCGCTATCTCAACTATGAGAAGGAACCAACCATGACCACTTCACTTCGCCGGTCCGATGACGATATTCGCCAGTTCCAAGCCCCATCCAGCTTGGTGCAGAACCTACAGGAAGTGCTGGTGGATCTGGTCGAACTGCATCTGCAGGGCAAGCAGGCCCATTGGAATCTCATCGGCACCAACTTCCGTGATCTGCACCTACAACTCGACGAAATCGTCGACATCGCACGCGAAGCCAGCGACACCATCGCCGAACGGATGCGCGCCCTCGATGCCGTTCCCGACGGACGATCCGACACGGTCGTAGCGTCCACCACACTGCCGGTCTTCCCGCCCGCCGAGCAGAACACCACCGAGACAGTGGACCTGGTCACCAACCGGATCTACGCCACGGTCGGCACCATCCGTACGGTCCACGATGCGGTCGACGCCGTCGACCCGAGCACCAGTGACCTCCTGCACGAGATCATCGACTCGCTGGAGAAACAAGCGTGGATGATCAAATCCGAGAACCGCAAAGTCTGACGATAGCCGAATACACGCCGTGCGCGGGCGCGTTCGACGCGGGTGCGCAGAACACCTACGAAACACTCGTCGCTTTAATCGGTCTCAGCGCGCGCGCCTCGCGAGGTGTTCGCAGTCGCAGATCAGTACGCTCTTGCCCTCCAAGCGAATCCAGCCGCGGTGGACGAAATCAGCGAGCGCCTTGTTGACCGTCTCACGCGATGCGCCGACCAACTGGGCGATCTCCTCCTGCGTCAGGTCGTGCGACACGCGCAGCGCACCACCCTCCTGCGAGCCGAACCGCTGCGCCAGTCGCAGCAGCTGCTTGGCCACCCGGCCGGGCACGTCGGTGAAGATCAGGTCGGCCAAGTCGTGGTTGGTGCGACGAAGCCGGCGGGCAAGCACCCGCAACAGTTTTTCGGCGATTTCAGGGCGATCGGTAATCCACGCGCGCACCGCCTCGCGGTCCATCGACACGACACGCACCTCGGTGATGGTGGTCGCGCTCGACGTCCGCGGGCCCGGGTCGAAGATCGACAATTCACCGAACATGTCCGACGGACCCAAGATGGTGAGCAGACTATCGCGGCCATCTGGCGAGCGGCGGCCGATCTTGACCTTGCCCGAAACAATGATGTAGAGCCGGTCGCCGGGCTCGCCCTCGGCGAATACTGTGTGCCCGCTTCGGAAGTCCACATGATGCAGTTGATTAGTCAGCGCGGATACGGCCCCGGGCTCGATCCCCTGGAACATCCCGGCCCTGGCCAGGATCTTGCCCACGCTGGCTCGGTCGGCCTGCCACTTGGCCCACTCGTCGACGTCGTTGCGGTCCCGGTATTCCGGATGATCCGTCCGTCGTCGCCGTTCGAGCCAGGAAGCGTCGGGTCCACTGATCACTTCCGGGTCAGCAGTCATCTGAATTCTCCGATCAAGCGGGCGGGAACCGGATCGTGGTCATCAAGTTCTCGGCTGCGACGCTGCAGCTGCCACGATTACGGATCAGTAAGTACATGTCGCCACCGCTGGCGCCCATCAACGCTTCCCGCTAGCTGCAAACTTTGACTACCTGCTAGCAGGTAGCGGTAGGCAGAACGGGAGGTGGGCAGATTGACCGCAGGCCGCGCGGAGATGGTTTCCCGACAATCCAGGTTGTTTCCTCTTTACTCTGGCCAAGCATTTGCGATATTGGACCACCGCTGCGCCGCCACACCAACCGCTAAAACACTACCCCGCAGAATATTCGAACGTGAAACGGGTCACTAACGGCATCTCACAGCAACAGTTCTGACTACATGCCAGCGGCCGAATCTGGAATCACCTGACGCCCTTCAAGGGCTTACCGGCAGCGGGAATCTTTGCGTACGTGCCACCTTCAAATGCCCACTGTGCCGCTAGTGGAGTTTCACGGCCGCCCGAAGGCCGCGTGGCGATTCTGCCGATCCGCCCTACCGTGGAGTTGTTGTTACACAAATCAATTGAGCGGCTCAGAAGGACCAGTGATTTCATGTCGACCGATTCCCGCGAAGAGCGGCTCGCGCGTCGCATCGCCGATTTGTACTCCACCGACACCCAGTTCGCCGATGCGCGGCCCATCGAGGCGCTGACCGTAGCTATCGAGCAACCCGGGCTGCGGCTGCCGCGGATCATGAGCACCGTCATGGGGGCCTATGCGGAGCGGCCCGCGGTCGGAGAACGCGCCGTCAACCTCACCACAGATCCGGAGACTGGCCGCACTTCGCTTGAGCTTCTGCCCTGGTTCGAGACCATCACGTATCGCGAGTTGTGGCAGCGCGTCGGCGCGGTCGCCAGCGCACTGACCGACGGCCCGGGGCAGCCGGTCCAGCCAGGCGACCGCGTGTGTGTGCTGGGCTTCACGAGTGCGGACTACGCGACCATCGACATGGCGTTGGTCCTGCTGGGCGCGGTGTCCGTTCCGCTGCAGACGAGCGCACCGGTCAGCCAGCTGCAGCCCATCGTCGCAGAAACCGAACCACGCGTATTCGGTTCGAGCATCAACGATCTCAGCGACGCCGTCGAACTGGTGCTGACGGCGCACCCACCCGCGCGACTGGTCGTGTTCGACTACCACCCCGAGGTGGACGACCAGCGTGAAGCGTTCGATGCCGCCAGGACGCGGTTGGCCGAAGCGGGCAGCCCGGTGTTAGTCGAGACCCTGGCCGAGCTGCTCGAACGCGGGAAGTCGCTGCCGGCCGCACCAGAGTTCGTTGGCGACGACGA
Organism: uncultured Actinomycetota bacterium; assembly: GCA_963770305.1. Classification (GTDB taxonomy): domain Bacteria; phylum Actinomycetota; class Actinomycetes; order Mycobacteriales; family Mycobacteriaceae; genus Mycobacterium. The sequence continues at coordinate 618,575 of CAVYPB010000012.1, read as the reverse complement.
GGACCCATTGAGGTTGCTCGTTTACACGTCGGGCAGCACCGGCGCGCCGAAGGGTGCGATGTACCCAGAACGATTGGTCGCGAATTTCTGGCGCAGGTCGCGCTGGAACTGGGGCGGGCCGAGCGTCGAGCCGTCGATCACACTCAGCTTCATGCCGATGAGCCACGTGATGGGTCGAGGCGTCCTCTACGGAACACTCGGACATGGCGGCACCGCCTATTTCACGGCCAGGAGCGATCTTTCGACGCTGTTCGAGGACCTCGCGCTGGTGCGGCCCACCGAACTGAATTTCGTGCCGCGGATCTGGGAAATGCTGTTCAGCGAGTTCCAGAGCGAAGTCGGACCGACGGTCCGTCGACGGCGCCGATCGCACGGCAGTCGAAGCCGAGGTGATGGCGGAGCAGGCGCAGAACCTGCTCGGCGGACGGTTCGTCGTGGCGATGACGGGCTCCGCACCGATCTCGGCCGAGAACAAGGAATTCGTCGAAGCCCTGCTCGACCTCCATCTCGTCGAGGGCTACGGCGCGACGGAGACCGGGGGGATTGTCTACATCGACGGCCAGGTGCGTCGCCCGCCGGTGATCGACTACAAGCTGATCGACGTGCCCGATCTGGGTTACTTCCACACCGACCGGCCCTATCCGCGGGGTGAGCTGCTGGTCAAGACGCAGGATCTGTTCCCCGGCTATTACAAACGGCCGGAAGTCACCGCCGGGGTCTTCGATGCCGACGGCTACTACCGCACCGGCGACGTGGTGGCCGAGGTCGGTCCCGATCAGCTCGTCTACCTGGATCGGCGCAACAACGTGCTCAAGCTCTCGCAGGGTGAGTTCGTCGCTGTGTCGAAGCTGGAGGCGGTGTTCGGTGACAGCCCGCTCGTCCGCCAGATCTACGTCTACGGCAACAGCGCACGCTCCTACGTGCTCGCCGTCATCGTGCCCACCCAAGACGAGTTGGACCGAAGTGGCGGCGACGTCGAGTCGCTGAAGCCGGCGATCAGCAAGTCGCTGCAGGACATCGCAAAGGATGTCGGGCTGCAGTCCTACGAGATACCCCGTGACTTCATCATCGAGACAACGCCATTCACCCTGGAGAACGGTCTGCTGACCGGCATTCGCAAGCTTGCGCGGCCAAAACTGAAGGTGCACTATGGCGATCGCCTGGAGCAGCTCTACACCGAGCTGGCCGACAGTCAGGCCAACGAGCTACGCGCACTGCGCCAGAATGGTGCCGACCGCCCGGTACTGGAGACCGTTACCCACGCCGCCGGTGCGCTGCTCGGGGCGGCGGCCGCTGATCTCGCACCTCACGCCCATTTCACCGATCTGGGTGGAGACTCGTTGTCGGCGTTGACATTCGGCAATCTGCTGCGCGAGATCTTCGACATCGACGTGCCGGTCGGCGTCATCGTCAGCCCGGCCAGCGACCTGCAGTCCATCGCCGGCTACATCGAGGCCGAGCGGCAACCCGGCACCAAGAGGCCGACGTTCGCGTCGGTGCACGGCCGTGACGCCACCGAAGTTCACGCGAGCGACCTGACGCTGGACAAGTTCATCGACGCCAAGACGCTCGCCGCCGCCCCGACCCTGCCCCCGCCGAGCGCCGAAGTTCGCACCGTGTTGCTCACCGGCACGACCGGATTCCTCGGCCGTTACCTGGCTTTGGAATGGCTGGAGCGGATGGACCTCGTCGACGGTACCGTGATCTGCCTGGTACGGGCCAAAGACAACGAGTCGGCCCGCGAGAGGCTAGACGTCACCTTCGACAGCGGCGATCCCGAATTGCTGCGCCATTACCGGGAACTGGCCGCCGACCATCTGGAGGTCATCGCCGGCGACAAGGGCGAGGAAAACCTCGGCCTTGATCAGCAGACATGGCAGCGGCTGGCCGACACCGTCGACCTGATCGTCGACCCCGCGGCGCTTGTCAACCACGTGCTCCCGTACAGCGAGCTGTTCGGCCCCAACGCACTGGGTACCGCCGAGCTGATTCGCATCGCGCTGACGACCAAACAGAAGCCGTACGTATACGTGTCAACGATCGGTGTAGGCGACCAGATCGAACCGTCCGCGTTCACCGAGGACGCCGACGTTCGGGTCATGAGCCCGACCCGCGCGATCAACGACAGCTATGCCAACGGCTACGGCAACAGCAAGTGGGCCGGCGAGGTGCTGCTGCGCGAGGCGAATGACCTGTGCGGCCTGCCGGTCGCCGTCTTCCGGTGCGACATGATCCTGGCCGACACCGCGTATGCGGGTCAGCTCAACGTGCCGGACATGTTCACCCGCTTGTTGCTGAGCCTCGTCGCTACCGGCATCGCGCCCGGCTCGTTCTACGAACTCGACATGGACGGTAACCGGCAACGCGCGCATTTCGATGGGCTGCCAGTCGGTTTCATCGCCGATGCGATCTCCACCCTCGGAGCACAGGTGGTCAACGGGTACGAGACCTACCACGTGATGAATCCCTACGACGACGGCATCGGGCTCGACGAGTACGTGGACTGGCTGATCGACGCGGGCTACCCGATCCAGCGCATTCCCGGCTACGACGCCTGGCTGCAACGGTTCGACACGGCATTGCGTGCACTGCCGGACAAGCAACGCCAGGCATCACTCCTGCCGCTGCTGCACAATTATCAGCGGCCGGAGAAGCCGATCCGCGGGTCGATGGCGCCCACCGATCGGTTCCGGGCAGCGGTGCAGGAGGCGAAAATCGGCCCGGACAAGGACATCCCACACGTCACGGCGCCGGTCATCGTCAAGTACATCACCGATCTGCAGCTGCTCGGACTGTTATAGGGCGACGGGCAGAACGCTGTCACCGGGCACGAGCAGCCCGAACGGGGGCTGCTCGCCGACCCGCCAGGTGCCGTTCTGCAAGCTTCGACCAGCCGTGCGAGCCCGCTGCAGGGCACGCCGCGCCACCGACAGCTGTTGAGTCTCCCAGCCCTTCAGCCGATCTGGGACGTGCTGTGCCGTCACGCCAAGCAGCGCGGTTCCCAGCTGCCATGCATCGTCGGCTGCCTTCGCGGTACCCACACCGATGTGTGGCCGCAGCGCGAACGCAGCATCGCCGATCAGGCAGCTTCGCCCAAAGGCCATCCGAGGCACTTCTAGGTCGACGATCACCTGGATGAACGGGTCGGCGGTTTGTCGGATAACCTCGGCAAGCGGCGCAGGCACGTCAGCGTCCGCCGCCGCATACAGCTGCTCGACATGGCGGGGCTGGACCGATCCGGGCGCCACGGTCAGCTCTGCCGTGACACCGTTACGGTCGGTGAGTAGGTCCGTGAGACGGTCTCCCGGCGCGATGTTCTGATACCAGAGCCAGTTGAACAGCACAGAGCCGCTCGGGCCAGGAATCGGATAGCTCAGCAGGTGGCCGCGCGGGAGGATCCGGTAGGTGAACGCGTCCAGCAGGATGCTCGCCGAGCGGCCGCTGAGTTGGTCACTGTCGACGGTGCCGCGCCAGGCCAGGTATCCCGCGTAGCGGGGTTGGGCGTCAGGCGCCATGATTCGGCGTCCCGTCGAGCGAATGCCATCGGCGCACACCACGAGATCGGCGGCAAGGGTCTGACCGTCGGTCAATGACAGCGTCGCGGCGTCGCCCCGGTTATCCAGGTGCGCAAGTTCATTCGACAGGTGGTAGCGCTGGGTGCCAAAGGCGTCCAGCAACCCTCGATACAACTCGACGTACGAGGCGAACCGGTAGGCGCAGGGCTGCTCGTCGACGATCGAGCCGTCCATATCGAGATACTGAAGCCTGTGGGCCTGCAGGCCAATGTCGCCAATCGATTTGCCGGCCCGCTCTACAAGATAGCGAACCGTACTCGGGTGCACGACGATTCCGGTCCCGCGCCCTTCCAACGGATTCGGACTACGTTCCAGAACGTCCACCTCCCAGCCCTGGTCTCGGAGAACCAGGGCTGCGGTGAGTCCGCCCAGCGACCCTCCAATAACAACCGCCCGCATCATGCGGCGCTCCCGCAGGCGAGAACTCTTGGCGCGGATGTGAGGGAAGAGACAGTAGTCATAGGTCCACCGTTGCCGCTCTGGGGGCGGTTGTCGTTGGCGCTGTCCGCAATTGCCGCGGGTGCCAGCACCACCGCGCCATAGGTGCTAGCCGGAAATCCTGCATCCCCCAACCAGATTGCGTAGCAAGGCGTTACACCGGGCGTAGGCTCTCGGTATGCAGCCACACGCAGATCTCTACCGTGACCGTGCGCGCGCGGACTCGTTCGGTGCCGCTGCGCGAGTCTACGATGCGCGTAGGCCGCGCTACCCCGCCCAACTCATCGATGACCTCCTGACGAAGGGCGCTCGAACGGTGCTCGATGTTGGCGCGGGCACCGGGATCGCTTCCGAGCAATTCCTCGGGAGGGGAGCAAATGTGCTTGCGGTTGAGCCAGATCCGCGAATGGCCGAAATCGCGAGGGACAAGGGGATCCCCATCGAGATCGGTACGTTCGAGAACTGGGACCCCGCGGAGCGCCGCTTCGACGTCGTCGTGTTCGGGCAGTCCTTTCATTGGGTCAATCCTGATATTGCACTACCGAAGGTTCATGCGTTGCTGTCCACTGGCGGCCAGCTTGCGTTGATGTGGAACCGTCTGTTCCCGACAGATCCCACGCAAGGCGACCTCGCCGAGATATACCGGGACTACATGGATCCGGCGTTCAACCCTCATCGACGGCTCGTCAATCGGTATCGGCGAGACGGACGGCAACACCGACCGGCTGATCGCCTCAATCACGGCTTCCGGATTCACCGTTGAGGAGCGCACGTACCCGCGGCACGCCCACTATTCCACCGAGCAGTGGCTTGACCTCGCCTTCACCTATTCGAACCACCTCATCCTCGCCGCCGACAAGGCCTCGGAGCTACGAGCCAGGCTGGCCGAGCGCATCGGTTCGAAAGGAGTATCGGTGGGCGGAGATACCTTGTTGATCCTCGCCACCCGCTCATAGGAAGTTGCGATGGCGCTGCGTGCTACCAGGTAGCAGGTAGTTCTCGACACCGACTGGCCGGAAACGCGGATGGCGGCTGGCCTTGATGACATCCGCCTTCGCAACCTCCATTCTCAAATCAGTTCGAGTCGCACATCGGAGTGAGAGCCGTCGCAAGCGCAGATGTCCGTCAGCCAAATCGGACCGGAGCGCGACGTGGTGGTTCACCGGCCCGTCGCCGGGAACCGCAAGAGCGAATACACGTCCCACGTGAAAGTCGTTGCACTGAGGAGGGGTCATGACCGGAATCGTCGTCCTGATCTTCATGGGGCTCCTCGTCTACGGCATCTGGCAGACCGTCAGCAAATCCGCACCCAATGAAAGGCTCAAGTGCTCCGTGTGCGGCACCACCAAGCGGACACTCCAGTGGATGAGAAGCTGGGAGGACTGGTACTGCTGGCCGTGCAAAGAGCAATGCATCCATACCATTCTGAATACCCTCATCGGAGAACACGCGTGACCCCGAACGAGCCGAGTGCTGTTGGCTGGCCGCAGAATCCGGATAGCGGTCATCGAACTGGGCAGGAGGGGGCGCGTGCTCGGTGCCCGGTTGCTCGGCGAGGGTCCCCAGCTGGTGACGGCGTCGGATCACGCTCGAACCGATGCCCGGCCAGGCGCAAATACGTTGGAAGGCGGGTTATTTGCGGCGACGTTCTTAAGTTCATCCAGCAGCGGCGCGGCGACACGCATGGCCAGACCCAGTGTCGTCTCGTCGTCAGGGGAGAGCGTCTTCAGCAATTTGGCCAGGTTGTCGCGTCCCGTCTGCCGACGCTGAGCCAGTAGTGCCCGACCTTCATCGGTGATGTCGACCAGTGTTCCACGCCCATCATCAGGATCGATGAGCCTAACCACTAAGCCGTCCCGTTCTAATCGTCCAACCAGTTGCGTCATCGCCGGCTGAGTGATCCCGCCCGAAGCTGCGAGCCTGGTAAGTCGAGTGCCGCCATCGTCGGCGAGCGCGTTGAGTACCGCGCGCGCTGAGATACTGAGACCGCCGCTGCCAGCTAGATGCCGTACGAGCAACTCTGCGCTGAGACGGAGGGCCTTCTCGATGTCGTCGCGCAGGTCTAAGCGATGTTGTGGATCCACTCCCTATGTATATCACAATCATATATATCGTAGTCCACGTTCCACTGAGCCGTCTGCGTATCAGGACGGTGATAACACCATGTACACAAGGCCATTTCGCCGGAAACGACGCACGCGTGGTGCGGCCACATCGCAGCGAAAACCTACAGTGCACCCACGGTAGTGCACCCGACGCGGGGATGTGCCGCCAACTTCTCAACATCCGTGTCATCCGAATCCCTACGATAGTTTCGCGCCTACGACCAGGGGTTGCCTGCACCGCCAGCTCGTATGTAGGCACAGAGGTCGATCGCTGGGCTGCACGGGTTGTCGTGTGCTGTGTGGTCTAGCTTGAAATATATAATGGAGCTATGATCTTATGTCAATATGCTGGGTATCGGACCAGGCCGTGTTTAGCGGCGGAAGCCGAGGCGGTCTGTCGCGCGTCGCGGCAACGAGTCGGCCAGTAGCGGCTCTCCTGTCATTGCCTTCGATTGTTCCTACTGCGCGGGTGCAGAAGGTGTGGTAGGCCCGTAACCTGCTGGGCCTCAGTATGTTTGGACATCGGCTCGATGTCCCGATGTCGAAGGGAGCTTCAACCCCGGTCGAAGGCCCTATCTCCGCGCTAGCCAGGGCGGTCTGACTCTCCTCTAGGGTAACTGGCGCCCGGTATCTATTCGACTGCCGGGACAGACAATTCGGTCGTGAGTTGGTGTGGTCCTGCTCAGCCTTCAAGGAAGGTCTTCGCATTGATTCTGATGAGCCCAAATGCCACGTCCGTCCTCACTGTCCGGTACGACGGGCTGGTGCGAACATTCGCCGGCGGCAACGACGTTGTGGTGGGCCGCGATCTCCGAGCGGATGTGCGCATCCCTCACCCACTAGTCTCGCGCCACCATCTGGTACTGCGTTTTGACCAGGGGCGCTGGGTCGCGATCGACAACAGGAGTCTCAACGGTGTGTTCGTAAACGGTCGTCGGGTGTCCGCCGTCGAGATCGAGGACGGAATGCGGATCAACCTCGCCGGCCACGACGGTCCCACGCTGACGTTCGAGGTGGGCCGTCACCAAGGGCACGCCGGGACGCCGCCGACGACCTCGATTCCCGTTACCGGTGATCCCAACCAGTACTGGACATCGCAGGCGCCGCAGACGTCCCCGCGGCAGGGTGCGGCGGCGCGGCGGCCGACGTACCCGTCGAGTCCGGGTTTCTATCCGGCCGTCCCATCGATATACAACGGCGACACCGGGCGGCCCGGTCGCCCAGGCGCGGCGTCGCAGTCGAATTCCGAGCAAGCTCTCGAACCGGCGACGTCGATCATGCCGATGGCCGCGCAGCGCTCACGCGTGGACAACCTGGCAACCAGCATGCTCAAGGTCCTGCGGCCGGGAGGGTCCGCAGGAGCCCCGCCTGGCTCGATCAAGATCGGTCGCGCTACCGACAACGACATCGTCATTCCCGACGTCCTGGCGTCGCGCCACCACGCCACCTTGGTGCCGCTGCCTGGCGGGACCGAAATCCGCGACGCCGGCAGTATCAACGGCACGTTCGTCAACGGTCATCGTGTCGAGGCCGCGGTGCTGCACGACGGCGATGTGGTCACGATCGGCAATGTCGACCTGCTGTTCGCCGGTGGCACCCTGGCCCGTCGCACCCACATCGAGGCGGCTACCCGCACCGGCGGCCTGGACGTCCAGGGCATCACGTGGACTATCGAGGGCAACAGGACGCTGCTGGACAACATCTCGTTGACCGCGCGGCCGGGGACGCTGACCGCTGTGATCGGCCCATCCGGCGCCGGTAAGTCAACGTTCGCGCGGATGGTGGCTGGCCTCACTCACCCGAGCAGTGGCAAGGTCACCTTCGAGGGCCACGACATCCACGCCGAGTACGCGTCACTGCGCTCCCGGATCGGGATGGTGCCCCAGGACGACGTGGTGCACCCGCAACTGACCGTCGACCAAGCGCTCACGTATGCCGCCGAGTTGCGGCTGCCGCCCGACACCACCAAAGCCGACCGCGCACAGGTCGTCGCCGAGGTTCTCGAAGAACTGGAGATGACCAAGCAGGCGGATACCCGCGTCGACAAGCTCTCCGGTGGACAGCGCAAGCGCGTCTCAGTCGCCATGGAACTACTGACGGGTCCGTCGCTGCTGATCCTTGACGAGCCCACTTCGGGCCTTGATCCGGCACTGGACCGCCAGGTCATGACGATGCTGCGCCAACTGGCCGACGCCGGGCGGGTGGTGCTGGTGGTGACACACTCGCTGACCTATCTCGACATGTGCGACCAGGTGCTGCTGCTGGCCCCGGGCGGCAAGATGGCATTCTGCGGACCGCCCAGTCAGATCGGTCCGCAGCTGGGCACCACCAACTGGGCAGACATCTTCAGCAGTTTGGCGAGCGATCCGGACGCCGCCCAGCGCAGGTTCCTGCAACGGCACGGCCCACCCCCGCCACAGCAGCCGCCCGCGGAGAAACCGACCAATCTCGGCGAGCCGGTGCACACCAGTCTGTTGCGCCAGTTCTCCACGAACGCTCGGCGCCAGACCCGGCTCATCGTCGCCGACCGCGGCTACTTCATATTCCTGGCGCTGCTGCCGTTCATCATGGGCATGCTCTCGCTCTCGGTGCCCGGCAGCATCGGGTTCGGCGTGCCCGTCCCCGCTACCCAGGGCGGTGACGCACCCAACGAGCCGGGCCAGATCCTGGTGCTACTCAACGTCGGCGCCATCTTCATGGGCACCGCGCTGACCATCCGCGTACTGATCGGCGAGCGGGTGATCTTCCGCCGCGAGCAGGCGGTCGGGCTGTCGACGACGGCCTATCTGTTGGCCAAGGTTCTGATATTCGCGTTGTTCGCGTCGCTGCAGTCGGCGATCGTCGTCGTCATCGCCGTCCTGGGGAAGAAGTGGGGCCCAGGGGCGGTGACCACCGGCGCGGCGATGAACCGGACCCTTGAGCTGTACATCGACATCGCCGCCACCTGTGTGGTCGCAGCGATGGTCGGCCTGGCGCTGTCAGCGCTGGCCAAGTCGAATGAGCAGATGATGCCGCTGCTCGTGGTGGCGGTGATGTCGCAGCTGGTGTTCTCCGGCGGGATGATCCCCGTGACCGGTCGCATCGTGCTCGACCAGCTGTCGTGGATCACCCCGGCGCGGTGGGGATTCGCGTCGTCCGCGTCGACCGTCGCGCTGTGCGACCTTGTGCCTCCACCGATCACTCCCGCAGATGCGTTGTGGGCCCACAAGTTCCGGTCGTGGGGCTTCGACATGGCGATGCTCGCCGGGTTGTCGATCGTGTACCTCGGCTTCGTGCGGTGGAAGATCCGCCTCAGGGCTGGTTGATCGCGCGCACGCGGTGGTTCCCAGCGGCATGTCAGGTCGTTGGGGCATGCCTGCTGGCTGCCGAGGGTCTGGCGTAGCTCCGGTGGGCTGATGAAATCCTGCTGTATCACCACGTCCCGGGTATCCTGCCGGAGCCGGTCCACCGGCGTGCGGAGGGGACTTGGCGGTGGATGTCGCTCACCGCTTCGTCGGTTGAGCAGTTGCGATGCTGTGTCGAGATCGCTTGTAGGACGACATCGTTGGTGTCGTTACGGCACCGCATGGCGATGCGTCCTACGGCGGTGTAGGCGGGAGAGCTGACAAGTTGCTGGATTGCGAGCCACACGCAGATTCCTCACCGTGCGCAATCGTTAGCGCTTTCCGATGTGCACTGGTCGATCACAGCGCCAGAGGTGCCGCCACAGGTGGCTTACCTCTGGAGCCCTGACCCCGGGGCGTTGAGCGTGTTGTTGCCAGTTGCGATGAGGCTGCGAGGCAGCTATGCGCGTCTCGAAAACGGTTGTGCCCGTTACGGCGCAGGCGTGCGTCGAAGTGCTTGGGTGTGCTCGGCCGTGCACCCTCCACCCGACCCCGGATTTGACAATGCGGTACAGTAACCGCCGGACGCGGAACTTGAGTTCCGTCGCGGGCGCGGCCCACGACGCCGGCCTCGATCGAGGTGCGGGGTGTGGCAGACGGCGTCCGGTAGGCGTGACGACCTGCAGGTGAGGAGACAGACGGTGTTTCGACTGGTCAAGAAGGTGTGGATCCCGCTCCTTCTCGTCGTCGTGGTCGTCATCGGCACGTATGCGGTGGTACGGATCCGCGACCTTTTCGGCGCCGAGGCCACCGCGGCAGCTGCCGACGGCAACGGCGACGATACGAAGCCCTTCAACCCCAAACACATCACGTATGAAATAACGGGGCCGCCAGGGGGCATCGTCAACGTCGATTATCTGGACGCAGACGGGCAGCCCCATCGTGTCGATGCCGCCCCGCTGCCGTGGGCCTACACCGTGGTGACGACGCTGCCGTCGATGTCGGCCAACATCGTTGCCCAAGGCAGCACCGACATGAACGCGATCCGGTGTCGCGTCATCGTTGACGGTCAAGTGCGCGATGACCGCAAAAGCGACGAATACCAACCGTTCATCTACTGCTTGGTGAAATCAGTATGAGCAACTTACATTCAAAGCCCGCTCGTCCCATCGTTGCGCGACTCGTTCGTATTCTTTCGATACCGATCATTCTGTTCTGGCTGCTGCTCGCGGTCGCGCTCAGCATGATCTCGCCACCACTGGAGGAAGTGGCCACCCAACACGCGGTGTCGATGACACCTCAACAAGCGCCGGCATTCCAGGCCATGATGCACATTGGTCGGGTATTCCATGAGTTCGATACGGACTCGACGGCGATGGTCGTTTTGGAGGGACAAGACAAACTCGGCGACAGCGCACACGACTTCTACAACCGCATCGTTGGTCAGCTGCGGGCCGACACCGCGCACGTCGAGAATGTGCAGGACTTCTGGAGTGACCCCCTGACTGCTGCCGGGTCGCAGAGCCCCGACGGCAAGGCCGCCTACGTGCAGGTATTCCTCGTCGGCAATCAAGGCACGACGCCCAGCATCGAGTCCGTGACCGCTGTTCGGAAAATCGTCGACCAGACACCCGCACCACCTGGCGTCAAGGCATACGTGGCAGGCAACACCGCGGTCACCGCCGATACGAACACCGAGGGCCGCAAAAGCCTGACCACGATGGCCCTGGTCTCGATCGGCGTCATCTTCGTGATGTTGCTGATCGTCTACCGCTCGATCGTGACGACGATCCTGTGCCTGGTCGTCGTGGGCATCGAACTCTTTGCCGCCTCAGGTGTCACGGCCACCTTTGGCAATCTCAACATCATTGGCCTCACGCCGTATGCCACCAGCATGATCACCTTGCTCAGCATCGCTGCGGCAACGGACTACGTGATCTTCCTGTTGGGGCGCTATCACGAAGCCCGGTCCATCGGCCAGGATCGCGAACTGGCGTTCTACACGGCCTATCGGGGGGTTTCGCACGTCATCCTGGGCTCGGGCCTGACCATCGCGGGCGCCTTACTGTGCCTGACCGCAACCCGGCTGCCCTATTTCCAGACGATGGGATTGCCGTGTGCGATAGCCCTGCTGGTCGTCGTGTTCGCGGCGCTGACCCTGGCCCCGGCGATCCTCGTGATCGGCTCCAAGTTCGGCCTGTTCGACCCGAAACGTGAACTCTCGACCCGCAACTGGCGCAGGATCGGCACCGTCGTGGTGCGCTGGCCCAAGCCCATCATCGTGGTGACCTGCGCAATCGCGGTGATCGGCTTCATCAGCCTGTTGACCTATGTGCCGCAGTACAACGATCAGAAATACACGCCGGCCGACATGCCCGCCAACATTGGGTACGCGGCGGCCGACCGGCATTTCTCCCAGGCCCGCATGAACCCCGAATTACTCATGGTCGAAGCCGACCACGATCTGCGCAACCCCTCTGACATGCTCGTCATCGACAGGATCGCCAAAAGTATCTTCCACCTGCGCGGTATCGAGCGGGTGCAGACCATCACCAGGCCCCTGGGGTCGCCGATCGAGCACAGTTCGATCCCCTTCCAGATCGCTATGCAGAACTCCGCAACACTGCAGACGGCAAAGGTCCAGAATGACAACACGGCTCAAATGCTCGAGCAGGCCGACGAGTTGACCAAGACCATCGCCAACATGGAACACATGTACGGCCTTCTGCAACAGGTCACCTCCACTACACATGACCTGGTCGGTGCCACGAAGCAAATCCAGGCCGATACCAACGAGTTGAGAGATCACATCGCGGATTTCGACGATTTCTTGAGGCCGATTCGCAACTACTTCTATTGGGAGCCGCACTGTTTCGACATTCCCGTGTGCTGGTCACTGAGATCGGTGTTCGACACCATTGATGGCATCGACAAAGTGACCGATGACCTTCGCTCCGTCGTCAACTCCACGGAAAAGCTGGATACGCTCATGCCGCAAATGCTGGCGACACTCCCACCGACCATCGCGTCGATGAAAACGATGCGTGACTTCATGATCTCGTCGCACAGCACGATGGCCGGTATCCAGGCCCATATGCAGGAGTCCGCCCAGGGATCAACGCTGATGGGCCAGTACTTCGACGAAGCCAAAAACGACGACTCCTTCTACCTTCCGCCGGAAGTCTTCCAGAACCCCGACTTCCAACGCGGCCTGAAGATGTTCGTCTCGCCGGACGGTAAAGCTGTGCGGTTCATCATCACCCATCAAGGAGACCCCGCCTCGGTGGAAGGTATCCAGCACGTCGCAGGAATCAAAGACGCCGTCCGCGACGCCATCAAGGGAACTCCGCTGGAAAACTCGAAGGTTTCGCTGGCCGGCACCGGATCGATGTACAGCGACATGCAGCAAGGCGTCATCATCGACGTGCTGATCGCCTGCATCTCCGCGCTCATCCTGATTTTCGCGATCATGCTGGTCATCACACGCAGCGTGGTCGCCGCTCTGGTGATCGTGGGAACGGTGGCCGCCTCCCTGGGCACCGCGTGCGGTCTGTCCGTACTGATTTGGCAGGACATCGCCGGATTCGGCATTCAATGGGTCGTGCTACCCCTGTCGGTCGTGATCCTGTTGGCGGTGGGCTCGGACTACAACCTGCTCGTGGTCTCCAGGCTCAAAGAAGAAATCCACGCCGGCCTGAACACCGGAATCATTCGGGGTATGGGCGCTACCGGCAGGGTGGTCACCGCGGCCGGCTTGGTGTTCGCGTTCACCATGGCATCGATGATCGTCAGCAACCTGCGCGTGGTCGGCCAGTTAGGTACCACGATTGGGTTGGGGCTGCTGGTCGACACGCTCATCGTGCGATCGTTCATGACGCCGTCGATCGCCGCCGCGCTGGGACGATGGTTCTGGTGGCCGCTGAACACCTTCCGTACCGCGGGCAACGCTGCCCCCGAGCCCGAGCCCGAAGCCGCCACCGCGCCACTACCGCAACAGACGACGTCTGACACGCATTGACAAGCCATCGGCGGACACGGTGTAACGCATCGGAGCGAGGCATATGAGAGAACCTGAATCGAAACTGCGCCAACGCAGCGTTGGGCGACTGGACCGGTCACGCGATCCCGCGATCCTCAACGCTGCTTTGGCCGCACTTACCGAGAACGGATATGACGCCACCAACATGGACGACATCGCTGCGCGCGCCGGTGTCGGCAAGGCCGCTATCTACCGGCGATGGTCGTCGAAAGCGGCATTGATCACCGACACTCTCGTCTACTGGCGGCCCGATCTGCTCACCAACGACGCCCCGGACACCGGCAGCCTCGCCGGTGATCTCGATGCAATCGTCGATCGCGTGGGGCGCAACGAGAATGACTTGGTCACCACCGACCTGGTGCTGCGCGTTGCCCTCATGGCCGCCCGCGACCCCGAGCTCGCCTCCGCTCTCGATGAGCTGGTGCTGTTCAGGGGAAAGCGGGTGATCAACACGATTCTGGGGCAGGCGGCGGCCCGCGGTGAAATATCCGCCGACCGTGATTGGTCGCTGGTCGCCGACGTGGTGCTGGCAATGGGCCTGCTGCAGGTCGTCAGAGTGCAATCGGTAGACGCCAAATTCGTGCGACAGGTCATCGACGACATAGTCCTGCCCGCGGTGCAGACGCCGCCCACCGAGGCGCACAAGCACTGAAGTCGAACCAAGCAGGCGACACTCAGTCGCTGACGTAGGACAGGAACTGCCGACAGGAGAGTATCCATGCAGATCGCACCAGTAGCAACGGCTCACACGCAAGCCAGCACGACTGCGACCACGCCGATCACTACGCCGACCAACGCCCGCACCACCACTGTGGAGGACGTCGCGGAGATCGACCTGGGGGGCGAACGGCATGGGTCGCAGACAAATTGGGCGGTGCGCTGGCTGCGCACGGGCCTGTCCGCGCATCAGAAGTCTCTGCCACTAGTCGCGGTTGTCGCTGCGGCGGTTGCGCTCGCAGCGCCGGTGCACGCCGACCCTGACGTCGACTTCGCCAACGAGCTGCACACCTACGGCATCTACGGCCAGAAGGATTACAACGCGTGGATCGGCAAGATCGCGTGTAAACGGCTGTACAACGGCGTCGACCAGGACGCCGACAAGTCCGCGAAGTTCGTCTTCGTTCAACTGGAAAAGGGCAGTACCACAGAGCAGGCATGGCAGTTCCTCGGTGCGGCGCTTCGCACATACTGCCCCGACAAGATGCCGGTCCTCGAAGCCGCGGCCCGATAGTAAGGAGTCAGAAATGTTCGTCAAATCGAGTTTCGCGATCGCCGCGCTGAGCATGGCCGCCACGCTGTTTCCCGCGGTGGCTTCGGCGGATGCCAGCGACGATTACCCGATCCCGAACCGCATTCTCAAGACCACCTGCACGGTCGATCAGTACATGGCGGCGGTGCGCGACGTCGAGCCGGTGTACTACGAGCGGTACATGATCGACTACAACAACAGGCCGCCCGACATTGAGCAGGGCGCCCGCGACCGAATCTACTGGTTCTTCTCGCTGGACTACGCGGGACGGCGGCAGTATTCGGAGGACACCGCGACCAACGTCTACTACGAACAGATGGCAACGCACTGGGGCAACTGGGCGAAGCTGTTCTTCAACAACAAGGGCGTCGCCGCCCATGGCACCGACGTCTGCGCCAGCTACCCGCCCAGCGACCCGTCCGTCTGGAACTGGTGAGTCGCCGCTGACGTCGTGGGCTTGTGCGGCGAAGAGCCTTGTGGGAGAGGCGAACACGTTCGCTAAGCTCGTATTTCGGAGACGCCGGCGCCTCAGCGATCGGCAACGCCGTTACATGGAGAGACGGTTGACAAGTCCTGAGATTTGGTAGCCTCAAACAGGCCGTTGAGCGTAGATGCAGAATTGTCTAGCCAGATCTTGACGACTGGATTTCGGCAGCATCTGATCCCTTCCCCGCACTAGTACATCGGCTACCGATATACTAGTCGTAGTCGGCCTAACGACTGGGCGGTGCCCGGGGATATCTGAGTCAAGTCGCTATGCAGATCCGCCAATGTCTGTAGTCCGCCGTCTCTGTGTTGGGCGAACGGAAACGGTGACGACGGGGCCGGTCGATGCGTCTGCCGACACAGTGGAGGCTCAACTCCCGGCTCCCGGGCGAGCCCGGCGGGGGAAGACACATGGGTTTGGCTACCCTCAGCGATCGCCATTGATCCCGACTGCAGGCAGCAAAAGCTGTTGCTGCCCAGAGTCTTCTGCTCAGCGATTTGGCTCGCGGCGTGCCGAGATGGTTCCGCCGAACCCAAGACTTCGAGCTGGCGCACGCAGGCTGGTGCGGCGTGCGCTGGGATCAGCAGATCACGCGACACGCCGGGCAGGCCCTGCGTTTGACACGTTCGCGTCGACCAAAGCGCCGACGCGGTCCATTCCGTCCTTGACGACCCTCACTCGGTCACCCGAGTGGCGGCATGGCCACTCCAGAAACGGGCGACCCACATCTACATCGGCTACCAATGTAGATGTGGTATACCTGCGGGGGTGGAACAGCCAGATCGCACCGACACCGAAGACGACGCTGCCGAGGGGCTCGAGCAGGCGGCGATGCTGATCGTGCGGCACCTGTCCGATCGTGCAGCACTGAACCTGACCGCGGCTCTGACGATGGGCACACTTGATCAGGAAGGACCCCTCCGGGTAACGACACTGGCCGCGGCGGCGGGCATCGGCCAGCCGTCGATGACCCAGATGATTCAGCGGTTGGAGCGCCAAGGCCTGGTGACCCGGGTCGACGACCCCGAAGACGGGCGGGTTGCTCTGGTAAGCCTCAGCGACGCCGGGCGGGCGCTGCGTGGTGATCACCGGCGCGAGCGCCGCGACCGGCTGGCCGAGCTGCTCACGGCGCTGCCAGCAGAAGACGAGGCCGCACTGAACCTGGCCATGCGTGTCGCTCTGCCCATCATTCGACGACTCAACGACCAAGCCCAGCGATCCCGCATTTCAACAGACGACCGCACCCTCGCCGCTCAGCCCCAGATGTAGGCCAGGAACTGCCGACAAGAGGATATCCATGCAGATCGCACCAGCAGCAACGCCGTTCAACACCCAGATCACCACCGTGGCGGGTGTCGCGGCGATCGACCTGGGGGCGAACGGCATGGGTCGCGGACAAATTGGGCTGTGCGCTGGCTGAGCACGGGCCTGTCCGGGCAGGAGAAGTTTCTGCCACTGGTCGCGGTTGTCGCTGCGGCGGTCGCGCTGGCCGCGCCGGTGCACGCCGATGTCGACACCGATTTCGCCAACCAGCTCCACGGCTACGGCATCTACGGGCAACGCGACTACAACGCGTGGCTGGGCAAGATCACCTGTAACCGACTGGGCTACGGCGTCGACGCCGATGCCTACAAGTCCGCGGCGTTCCTGTCCAAAAACCTCCCGCGGAACTCCACAACAGCGCAGACATGGCAATTCATGAACGCAGCAATCAATAACTACTGCCCCGACCAAATGCCCGTCCTGATCGGCTGCCGGGCCCCGCCGATGATGTTGCGCCCAGGCTGCCGACGAGGTACCGCCGCGGCGTTGAAACGACAGGAGAGACCCCTGAACACACCGAGAAGTGTGCATAGAGTTCCTGCGCGTTCGGTTCTACGAGCCGCGACTACCGTTGTCGCCGGCGGTATCGCCTGTTGACGACGGTCCAAACCTAGGCCACGGGCGACGGTCGAAAAGTAGGCCACGTGGTCGTGGTTATTGTGCCGTGTTATCTGCTCTGGCGGAGGGCAAGGTGTCGATTCCGGTGTCCTTGAGTCGGTAGCTGGAGCCTTTGAGGGTCAGGACGTCGGCGTGGTGCACGATGCGGTCGATCATCGCGGCGGCCACGACTTGGTCGCCGAACACGTCGCCCCAGCGGGCGAAGGGCAGGTTCGAGGTCAGGATGAGCGAGGCGTGTTCGTAGCGGCTGGAGACCAGTTGGAAGAACAGGTTGGCGGCGTCTTGTTCGAAGGGGATGTATCCGACTTCGTCGACGACGAGCAGTCCGATCCGGCGCAGTTTGGTCAGCTCGGCGGGTAGTCGGCCGGCGTTGTGGGCGGCTTTGAGTCGGGCGACCCAGTCCACGGCGGTGGCGAACGCGATCCGGTGGCCGGTCTGGGCGGCTTTGATGGCCAACCCGATGGCGAGGTGGGTTTTGCCGGTGCCGGGTGGTCCGAGAAGCACCACGTTGCGGGCCTTGGTCAGGAAGGCGGCGGTTCCCAGGTGGGCGATCATGTCCCGGTTGAGCGCGGGCTGATGGTCGAAGTTGAAGTCTTCCAACGATTTCCGTGTCGGGAACCCGGCCGAGCGGATGCGGATCGCCGCGCCGGAGGCTTCTCGGGCGGCGACCTCACGTGAGAGGACGGCGGCGAGATACTCTTCGTGGCTCCAGCCGCCGTCGCGGGCTTGCTCGGCCAGTCGGGCGGCGGACTCGCGGATGCGTGGCGCCTTGAGCGCTTGGGCGTAGTGGCACACGGCCTTGATCGGATCCTCAGTCATGATCAGGCCACCTCGCCGTCGACACCGGTTGCGCTGGCGGTGAAGTCGACACCGAAAGCGCGGTCGTAGTCGGCCAGATCGCGCACCAGCTGATCACCCGCCACCGGTGGTGGGCGGTGTTGGAATTGATGACGCAATTGTGCGGCGGTCTCGACGTGGGCGGGGTCGGTCAGGGTCTGTCGCGCGGCCCAGCAGCGGTCATGATCGGCCAGCAGACGACCCGGCCGGATCACCGCCACCCGGGCCAGGGTGGTGCGCACGTCGACGAGTTGACCGATCGCATTCGGATCAACGGAGTAGTCATTGCCGGCCACCCGCACGTAGTAGTCGCGTCCCAACCGCACCGAGGTCACCGTCTCCACGACCGGCGCCACCGATGGCAGGGTCAGCATCTGCGCCCGATCGGGGTCGAGGAAGTCGATCGGACATCCGTCGAGGACCCGCACCCGACGTGCATTGGCGGTCGGAAGCCATTGAGCCAGTTGAGTATTGAAGTCCTCTGGTGAGGTGAAGCTGCGGCCGGGGAGGAACGAGGTCTCCAGATACCGGTTGGCTCGCTCCACCATTCCCTTGGATTCGGGGTCATGGGGTTTGAGTTGCACCAGCCGCGATCCCAGCGTGCCCATCAGAGCAGTGACCGGATCGGTCAACCGGCCACGGCGTCCGATCCCGGCCTCGTTGTCCCACCACAGCTCGTGCGGCACCGCGACGAAGCTCTGCGACAGCAGCTGCCACATCCCGGCCACCAGATCCATGCTCTGGCGCGAGGGCAGCATCACCGCGGCGATGAACCGGGAGAACGCGGCCACCATCACCAGCACCGGCAGCATCGCTTTCTGGCCGAACCCGACCGGAATCTTGGGCGCCGGGAACCACAGGTCGCACTGGATCACCCGCCCGGGCGGGTGCTCGAGCCGGTCGACCGGATCAGCAGGCAGATACTCCGGGCGAATCGCTCGGACCCGCTCACGAAACCACGAGATCGAACCCGTCCACCCGACCCGCTCGGCGATCACCGTCGCCGGCATCTGCGGATACCCCGACAACAACGCCCGAATGCGCGGCTCCACGACAGTGATCGCCGAGGCCACCGGTTCCCTCTGGTACTTCGGAGGACCGTCGCTGGTCAATGCCGAGGCCACGGTGTCACGTGCGATACCAAGCTGCCGTGCAATAGCCCGCTGCGACAGTCCCTCGCTGCGGTGAAGATGCCGGATCAACGCCCAGTCTTCCAAGGAGATCACCCATCCAATCTGATTGGGTGGCCTACTTTTCAACCGTCGCGACTGGCCTAGATTTCAACCGTCGTCAACAATCGCCGCCCCGGCGGCCGCCGATGCCACCGATGATTACCCGATCCCGCGCCTACCGGTTCTTCTCGTTGAGCCCCGATGACCGCCGCGCCTACTCCGAAAACATCGCGACCAATGCCTTCTACGAACAGTTGGCTTTCGTCGCCGCAAAAGAAACCGATAACTGCACCGGCTACCCACCCAAGAGCAATCGTCAATACCTGTGGATCAAGATCTTTTATGCGGCCTCCTCGGTAGCGGTGGTGTCGTCGGGCCGTTCGACGAGTTTGCCGTTCTCGAACTTCGCGCCGGCGCGGACGAGCGCCACGAGATGGGGCGCGTTGACCGCCCGCCAGCGTGGCTGGGCCGCCTCGATCAGCTTGTAGGCCATGGCGATTCCGGCGGCGCGGGAGCCGGGGCCCTTGGTGATCTTGCTCCGGTTGCGCACGGTGGCGAAGGTAGATTCGATCGGATTTGTAGTTCTCAGATGAATCCAGTGCTCGGCCGGGAAGTCGTAGAACGCCAGCAGCTGCTCGACGTCGTCGGTGATCTTGGCGACCGCCTTCGGAAACTTCGCACCATAGGTCGACTCGAACTCCTTGACCGCGTCGCGGGCGTGGGACTTGTCCTCGGCGTTCCAGATCTCTGCGAGCGCCTTCTTCGCCCCCGGGTGCGCCGACTTCGGCAGCGCGGCAAGAACATTCGATACCTTGTGGAACCAGCAACGCTGCTCGCGGGTCTCCGGGAACACCTCGCGCAGCGCGCTCCAGAATCCCAGCGCCCCGTCCCCGGCGGCCAGCACCGGGGCGCGCATGCCGCGGCGGCGGCAATCACGCAGCAGATCGGCCCACGACTCGGCGGCCTCGCGGTAACCGTCGGTGAGCGCTACCAGCTCCTTGCGGCCGTCCGCGCGCACCCCGATCATCACCAGCAGGCACAGCTTCTGGTCGTCGAGGCGCACGTTGACATGGATGCCGTCAGCCCACAGGTACACGAAGTCCACACCCGACAAGTCCCGCGCGGCGAACGCCTGCTGCTCGGCCTTCCACGTCTCGGTGAGCTTGGTGATCGTCGAGGCGGACAGCCCCTTGGCGCTGCCGAGGAACTGCCCGAGGGCGGGCACGAAATCTCCCGACGAGAGCCCGTGCAGGTACAGCAGCGGAAGCACCTCGCCGATCTTCGGGGTCTTGCGCGCCCACGGCGGCAAGATCGACGACGAGAACCGCTGCCGCTCACCGGTATCCGGATCGACACGCTTGTCGTTGACCCGCGGCGCCGTGACGTCCACCGCGCCGGCGCTCGTGGTCACGGTCCGCGACTCGTGGCAGCCGTTGCGCACCACCAGCCGATGACCCTTCTCGTCACGAACGTCAGCGAACTGGGCGATGTAAGCCTCGACCTCCGCCCGCAGGGCCTCGGCCAGCATCCGCCGCGCACCCTCTCGGACGATCTCGTCGATTACCGACGACGCAGCCGACCGCGCCGCACCCGAACCATCGCGGTCAGCAGAATCAGAAACTACAGTGAGCATCGGGTCGTACCTTCCCGACCAGCGTTGTCGCGCCGGTCTTGCTTGGAACCTTTCATCGGTCACCCGGGAAGGTACGCCCCATCCCAAGCCGATCCACAGATTTCAAGCATTGCTCCCCACCCAAGGACCAAACCCTCTGGGACGGATGAGTCACCGCTGATGTCGGGGTGGGCTCCCACGGCGCGCCGCGAGCGCGAACAAGATCGAGTCTGCCGCGGTAGGGAAGCGGTCGGTGATCGAGCGAATGCGTGAGCGATTGGGCTCGGGCGATGAGTTATTGACGTCGCCCCACACATCTCTTCGCTGGCCGACAGCCTTGAGTTCGAGGAACCCTGCCAGTGGACGTCAGCAGCGAGTTCGTCGATAGATGCAACGGTGGTCGACGAGGCAGCGCTGGCGAACCTTTCTAGTCCGTCATTTGAGACCCGGCGGCGATCACCGCGCGACTTCGATCCGCGACTGTGCCGAGATCCATTTTCACCAACCGCCGGTCATAGCTCAGGTATCCGTTGACCTCGTTTTCGACATCGGTCGTCTGGGTGTAGATCGCGCCCGACAAACCGCCTTCCCGGACCACCTTTTCCAGATCCCGGCTGACATCGACGTAGCGCTGGGTCAGCCGCGCCTGGCTGTCTGTCATCTCGTAGGCCTGCGGACGTCCGGGCCACCGGTTCTCGTTGAGCACGAGCCCGAGGCCGCCGTACTCACCGTCCACTCTCACCCGACGGTCGACCGGAACCGGAGGCTTATCGGGGACCTTGGTCCGGTCGTCGTGCTCGTCGCGCACCACTGGACGGCCAGGGCCGACATAGGTGTGGTCGTCGTACACGTCCCCGGCCATGCTGTCGCCGCGCGATTTGCAGCAGTTCACGCCGCTGCTCGCGTTCACCATCCGCGTCGGGTCTTCAGCTTTCACGGCGTTGGCGATCCTGGCAGTGTCGTATTCGCCCCAGCCCTCGTTGAACACCACCCAGCCGATGATCGAGGTCACGCTGCGCAGCTGATCGACAATCTCCGAGAGCTCCTTCTCGAAGTTAGCCTTCGCCGCGGGGACCGGATCCGGGGCGGGGCCGGTCGGAATATCGAGCGACACGTCCAGCGACGGCATGTCCTGCCACACCATCAGCCCGAGCTTGTCCGCCCAGTAGTACCACCGCGCCGGCTCCACCTTGGCGTGCTTGCGGACAAAGTTCATCCCCAGCGCTTTGGTCTGCTCGAGGTCGAACCTCAGCGCGTCGTCGGTGGGCGCCGTGTAGATCCCGTCCGGCCAGTAGCCTTGATCCAGCGCTCCTTGAAGGAAGGTGATCTTGCCGTTCAACGCGATTCGCGGTCTGCCCTTCGCGTCATTGACAATGCCGATCGTACGCAAGCCGGCATAGCTGGAAACCTCGTCGACCACCGTCCCTGACGGGCCGACGAGCCGGACCCTGATGTCGTACAGGTACGGGTCATCTGGAGTCCATAGGCGCGGGCTCAGCACCGGGACACGCAGCGGCGCACCCGGTGGGCCTGAACGCGCCGTCGCTGGCCCTCCGCCTGGCTTGGAGACGACCACCTGGACCCGCTGGTTATCCGTCCCGGAAACCCTTGGCGTGATGGTGAAACCGGTCAGGTCCGAGGTGATGTCGAGCTTGTCGATGTGCTCGGTGCGTACTGGTTCCAGCCACACCGTCTGCCAGATGCCCGACGCTCCGGTATAGAACAGCCCCTCCGGTTTGTTGCGCTGCTTGCCGACCGGGAACGGGTTGGCTTCGTTGCGGTCTTCCACCCGCACGGTCAACTCCTGTTGCGATCCCGGCCGCAGCGCGCGGGTGATGTCCGCGCTGAACTCCGTATATCCTCCTTCGTGATAAGCCACCTGCTGGTTGTTCACCCAGACGGTGGCGATCTGGTCGACCGCGCCGAAGTGCAGCAGCACGTGCCGCCCCCGCCAGGTACTCGGCAGCTTGAAGACGTTGCGATACCACATTTGGTCGTCGTGGCGGTGGATACCGGACAGCGCCGACTCCGTGGGGTACGGGACCAAGATCTGCTCGTGGTACTCGTTCGCCGGGGGAGGTGCCGCCAAAGCGGCCTGTTCAGAGCGGCCCGTGTAACCCCACACGCCGTTGAGGCTCATCCAACGCGTCCGGGCCATCTGAGGGCGCGGGTACTCGGGCAGCGCGTTGTTCGGTCCCACTAGATGAGTCCACGGTGTCGACAAGGGCGGACTCTGCCCCGGGTGCCATTCCACGACCGCGTTGGCCGGCGCGTTCACCAGTGCGATGCTAGCCAGAACTCCCAACGATGCCGCCGCCAATCGTCTGAGCCGTACGGACTTCAACACCACACAACACCAGTGACCGCGATGAGCTCGAAGCCACGAGTGCCCGCGGGTCGCTCGTGACGGACAGGTGATCGTTCCGGTTGTTGTTCGCGGCGATAGGACGGCACGGTGCCGGCGGCCAATGATTACTCCCCATAGGTTGAAGATTCGATCAGACCGACGTTGCGGCGCTTATCCCGAAGGACCCCCGCGTACCGCTGGCGTCGCAGCAAACATTACCGACAAGTCGTTGAAAAAGAAAGTAGATGTCGTCCGGCGATTTGCGCCGAAAGATCGACACGGTCTGCGTCGCGTAACGCCTAGTCAACCACGGTGTCAAACAAGATCGCTATGAATTCGTTAAGTATCGTAACGCGAGGCATTGCCAAGACTGCACGATGTTGCCAAGATCATCGTGTCGCACTGTCGCAAGCCCTGCGAAGACTTTTGGGGTCGAGCCGCAGGGGCAGCCTATCGGCACCCTTGCCGGCTCTGCAAGCGTGTGATCCTTCCTCGGTGAGCAAACCATCGACCGGACAACGTGTCGCCCAATTACAACGTGCGCCGCACGATCAATGTTCATAGCCCGGAGATGATTGACCCGCATCTTTGACGCTAGGGTAAGAAACGGTCGTTTCGCATCATTCGGTACGGTGTTGGCTGCGATGGCAATGACCGCGACCACCCTCGCCACGGCAGCGCCGAGCCGGGTCTCCTGCTACGTCGGGCCAGGCCTGCACCTAGGTTCCGACGGCCCGGCCGTGCCCGCGTTCCTTGCTCGTCGCGACGGCGACACCGTAGCCTCGTGACGTGTCCGGCCTGACCGATGTCCGCGCCGACGAACTGGCCGCGCTCGAAGTCTTCGCCGGCTGCTCAACCGCCGCTCTCGTGCCGCTCGCCGCACAGCTCCGCCCGCTGACCGCGGCGGCCGGGCAGGTGCTTATGCACCAGGGTGAGCTCGCAGTGTCCTTCCTGCTCATAGGGTCCGGCCGCGCCGAGGTCAGTCACATCGGAGTCGACGGGCACGACGCCATCGCCGAGTCGGTCCCCGGAATGATCATTGGCGAGATCGCCTTGCTGCGGGACGGGCCGCGCACCGCGACGGTGATCGCGAAGGAACCGTTGACGGGATGGGTAGGGGGCCGAGAAGCGTTCGCCACGATGCTCGAGCTCCCGGGCATGGTGGAGAAACTCATCCGTACGGGCCGTCAGCGTCTGGCCGCGTTCATCACGCCGATTCCGGTCCAAATGCGCGACGGCACCCAGCTGCACCTGCGGCCGGTCCTGCCCGGCGACAACGAACGCACCACGAACGGCCCCGTCGAATTCTCCAGCGAAACGTTGTACCGCCGCTTCCAGACCCCGCGAAACCCCACCATGGCGTTGATGAGATACCTGTTCGAGGTCGACTATGTCCACCATTTCGTCTGGGTGATGACCGACGGTCTCGACGGTCCCGTGGTGGCCGATGTGCGCTTTGTGCGCGACGAGAGCGACCCCGCTGTCGCCGAGGTCGCGTTCATCGTAGCCGACGCCTACCAAGGCAAAGGTATCGGGACCTTTCTCATGGGCGCCCTTGCAGTGGCAGCGGATTATCATGGTGTCCAACGCTTTTCGGCCAGGGTGCTTTCGGAGAATTACCCCATGCGGGCAATCCTGGATCAGTTCGGCGCGGACTGGCACCGCGAGGACCTCGGTGTTGTCACCACCGTCATCGACGTTCCCCAGCCGCCCAACCCGCCATTCTCGCCGCAGCTGACCAAACAGATTCACGACGTGACCTCCCAGGTCGTCCGGATCGTCGGCTGATGCGCCCGCCGTTAAGCAAGGACACCCGGCTGTGCATCTCGCTGGCCGGTCGGCCCAGCAGTATCGGGACTCGGTTTCACAACCATCTGTACGACCAGCTCGGCCTGGACTTCATCTACAAGGCGTTCACCACAACCGACATCGTCGCCGCGATCGGTGGTGTGCGGGCGCTGGGCATTCGGGGTTGTTCGGTGTCGATGCCGTTCAAGGAGGACGTCATTCCCCTCGTCGACAAGGTCGAACCGTCGGCGCGGGCGATCCACTCGGTCAACACGATCATCAACGACGACGGCCACCTGACGGCGTCGAACACCGACTACATTGCGGTACAACGGCTTATCGACGAGCATGGCCTGGATCCGGACGACGCGGTGCTCATCCGCGGCAGCGGAGGCATGGCCAGCGCGGTCGGTGCAGCATTCCGCGACAACGGCTTTCACTCCGGTGTTGTCGTCGCCCGAAACCCTGAGGCGGGGCGTGCGCTCGCCGACCGGCTCGGCTATGGCTATGCGTCCGACGTCGGAGGGCGATCGGCGCCGATCATCGTCAACGTCACTCCAATCGGCATGGCAGGCGGCCCTGAAGAAAGCGACGCGGCGTTCGACGAGGAGACAATCGCCAAGGCGCACACCGTGTTCGATGTGGTGGCGCTGCCGTCGGAGACCCCATTGATCAAGGCGGCGCGCGCGACGGGGGTGCACGTCATCACCGGCGCCGAGGTGATCGCGCTGCAGGCCGCTGAGCAGTTCGAGCGCTACACGGGGGTTCGTCCGACACCCGAGCAGATCGCGGAAGCCTCGGCGATTTCCCGCGCCTGATCGCTACGGCGCGTTGACCACAACGATCTGCCTGCGCACCTTCTCGAAGCCTTGGGTCCACTTCGAGTACATCCGCGAATGGCACTGTCACCGGCGTGCCGTTGCGCAACGCGATTCGCCTGCCGAGCTTGATCGTTTTGACCGGGCACTGCTGTCATTGCCTCAACTCATTTCCCAGCCGTGGTCCGGGACGGGCATGCACCCGCCCCGGACCGTCGGACTACGGCGTGATCGTGGTCTGCTCGTCGATGACGCTCGTCGCGTCCATCAACGCGCCCATCTGATCCTCGGTGCCGTCGGCGTTGAGCTGCAGCACATACAGCGCGTCCTGGCCCGGGATCACCACGGTCTTCTGGGCGATGGCACGCTTGACGCCGTCCTTGGTGTAGGTGCCGCCGATCTGGGTCGCGTCGAATCCGGCGAGCGTGCTCGGGCTGCCTTCGGCAGCGCCGTCGTATCCGGGCAGGTTCTTGATCTCGCCCTGGGCGTATTCGAGGATCTTGGCCGGGTCGACGTTGCCGGTCAGCTTGGAGACAAGCGCGATGATTGTCGGCGGATCCTGTGCCATCGCGGGATCGCTGGACACAATCGCGGCATAAGCCCAGCCCGGCGTGCGGCTTCCGGCGTCCTCCCACCCAGGCGGGAACGGCAAGACGATCGTCGGCGATCCGGGATCACCGCGGTGCACGGGGCTTTCGACGATCCCGTTCTCCTTGATGTAGTCGACGATCGTTTTGTTCGGCACCGCGGCCGGTGCCGACGACGTCGGCGCGGCTTTGCTGATTGTGGTCGACGATGCGGCGGACGTCTGCTTCGAGGTGGAATGCTCGGACTTGGTGTCCGATCCGCAGCCGGATAGGCAAATACCGATCGCGATTGCGGCGACGGCAATAACGCCGGCCCGAAGTGAGCGTGTCATTGGGTCTCCTGTCGATGAGAAATCTCGGGCGTAGCCTACGGTCGGCAAACATCGGCCGCACGCGAAATAGCCACGCAGGCTGGCGCTTCGCGATTCAAATCACTCCGCAACCCAAGTCGCCTCTAGGCACGGCGGCGGCGGTCGAGTGCATTTGCCGAAGATCGGCTGGTGCGACAGGTTGTTGACTTCGCAAACGACAGTCATTGCATTGGGCAAGGACTATCGGCGCTGGTGGGCGCGGTTTACTGCCTACAAAAATCCTTGACGATGCATGCAGAAATGCGTGCATAGTCAACTATCGAATAGCTGGCGGCGCGGAAATCGACACTGCCCCGCTGACGCAGGTGGAAAATCCAGCTGTGCTGCTGCTTCGGGAGGGCATGCTCAAAAGTCGCCGGCGTGCCTCACGCGCGGCGAGCACCACATTCGCGCTAAGTCCGTGATGGAGAGGTCGTGATCATGCGCGGCACAGCTCGTTCGTTTTGGGTAGGTTTCCTGGCGCTGCTCGGCGCGGTCGTCGTCGCAATTTCGTCGACCGCTGCGGCGGCCATTCAATTGCAGGCGGCGACCGCGCTGATCATGGGGGGAACGCAGCATCCGCTGATTGGCCCGACGGATCAGCCGCCCTTCGTCACGGCGTATCTGAACAACGCGATCGACAGCTACATCGACCCAGCGGCCGCCGCGGGGACCGGCGCCCTGGGGCCGGCCACCAACGCCGTTGCGGTCTACGGCCCCGAGGAGTTCTTCCCGGTTTTCGGCTCGCGCACCTTCGACGAGTCGACCGCGATCGGACTGGCGAACCTCCACAACTGCCTCAACGCGAGTGGCTGTGTCTACAACAACGATCCCGCCGTCGACCCGGAGGTCGGCACGGCGGCGCCGGTGGCGACCGACAAATTCATTGTCTTCGGCTACTCGCAGAGCGCCGTGGTGGCCGCACTGGCCAAGCGGGACTTGATCAACGACTACCACGCGGGCGACCCCAGCACCTCGTTCCTGCTCGTCGCCGATCCCATGCGCCCCAATGGGGGCATCCTGATGCGCTTCAATGGCGTTCCGACCATCCCGCTGCTCGGCATCACCTTCTGGGGCGCCGCGCCGACGAACAGCGCTGTCCTCAATGACAATGGCACGCCGAGCGATCCGTCCGACGACACGTACGTCTATCCGACGGTCGACGTCGCACAGCAGTACGACGCGCTCGGTGGTGACTTTCCTGTGAGGCCGCTGAATCTTCTGGCCACCATCAACGCGTTGGCCGGGTACTTCTACCTGCACGGCAATGTCGTGAACAAGCCATTGAGTGAAGCCCTTTACCAAGGGAAGGTCGGGGACACCAGCTACTACATGTTCCCCACCGACACGCTTCCGGTCCTGATGCCGCTAGAGCAGTTGGGCGTTCCGAAACCGATCCTGGGACTGCTCGACGCGCCGTTGCGGGTGCTCATCGAGGACGCCTACGCGCGGAACGTGAGTCCCGGAACGCCTACGAGGGCCAGCATTCTGCCCATCGGGAACCTGATCGCGTTGGCGGTCCACCTGTTGGCCTCGATCCCGGTAGGCATCGACAACGCCCTCCAGGACCTCGGTGTCGGGCGGGTGCTTGGCACGACAGATCCCGGTCCGTTCGGTGTCGGCGGACCCGCGCTGCCGTCGGCCGAGACGGCGGTGAGGACGGCGACCGCGTTGAGCCCATCGGCGCGCAAGGCCACGGCGGTCAGCGACTCCACAACGGAATCTGCTGCACCCCAGTCGCATTCGGCCAAGGTCGATACCCATGCCGCCGAGGACGAGTCGCAGGTAGCAGCATCCGAACCGACTACCGGCGACAGCAACGCCGCCGTGGCGGCGCCGGCCGACGCGAATCCGACAACGACGCCGTCGGCATCCGGCACTACCAACATCCAGGCCGACGATGCGACGCGCAAGGCGAACAACACTCCGCCGGCACGCGAGCCGCGACCCAAGGTGCGCTTCCCGATCGAATTCAACTCGCACAAGAAACCGACGGAATCTCCGTCCTCGCCAACCCGGGAAAAGTCCGCGACCGGCGGACAGTCCATCACCCACGAACAATCGACAACCAAACCGTCCGCGCACGAGGCGAACTCGAGCTCGGCATCCGGCTGCCCGGGATCGAAGAACAAGGAAGCCGCCTAACGGCTCACCGGATGGTCAGCACTTAGCCGTCAAATATACGGTTTGGTAGACGATTTGGTTCACCAGTTCGCCGCCGTTCTGAACGGGACGGGTCACCGTCTCGCCTGGACGGACCGAGTCGACCGTGCAGTGATCGAGAGGGCCGGCGCCCATCTTGTTCAGTACAACCTTGAAGCCGTTGTCCTCCAACTCGTTGACGGTGTCCTGTGCCGATCCGATACCCGATGGCGCGGCGTCCCCTCAGCAAGCCTGCACTCAGACGTCGCAGTTCAGCGTTACGTTGATCGACCTATTGACGACGACGGTCACAACCCGACGATGCTTGCCCTCGTCAACCCAGAACGTCCTGGTCTGCGCCTGCGGGTTGCGGACGCTTGTGACGACGCACTGGTTGGTCGGCCCATTGCCGACCCGGTCGATGATGACGTTGTAGCCCTCATCCTCCAGCACGCCGATCGTTTGGTAGGCGTTGCCGGAAGGCGTTGGTTCTGCCGTTGCTAGTCCCGCTGGCGCAAGCATGACGCTTGTCGCCGCTATCGTTGCTGCCACACCCCAGCCCGTGCGCATGACAGTCTCCATTCTTTTGTTTGCCTGGTAGTTGTTTCATCGCTAGCCGGACACGGAACGTTGCAGGGGTTTACTAAGCAATCTCTGTGGTATCAACGGGCGTGCGGCTGTTTGCCTTGCTCGCAGCGCTGTCTCTCTGCATGACGGCGTGCGGACAGTCGCCGTCATCCGTGCCGTCGACGGCGACGCCGGCTTCGTCGAATGCCGTGAGTCCGGCCCGGATCGAGCGTATGCGCACGGCACTGCCGAGCGGTTACGAGGTGGCCGCCCTCGCCGGCCGGGCAGCCCCCGTCGTGTTCTGGGGCCTGGGTCCCGGCTGGATCGCCGACCCGCCGCGGTGCGGTGCGCTTGCCGATCCGGTCGCCGATGCGGCGACGACACGCGGGTGGTCGGCTTCGGGTGCCGGTGGGATCGTCTACGCGGTGGTCACCGGCTCGCCGACGGCGACGCTCGATCCGTCGCTGATCGACGAATGCGGACAGTGGACGGTGTCGGCCGGGAACACCAGCGGCAGCGTCAACGTCGGTCGACGGCGCCCGCCATCGACGGCGCGACGACCGTCGGCCTGTCCACCGCGACCACGACCGTCGTCGAGGGCGGCACCGAAACCCATTCGCACGCCGAGACACTTCACCGCCTATCTCGGCGACTATCTGGCATTCGTCACCGTCGTCACCGATCCGGGCTCGCCGAATCCTCCACTCGGCCAGGATTTCGCCGCCGAATTTGCTGGTGAAAACGGTGTCGGCATTACGCGGCTGAGCGGGCCGTGCGGGTACATTGGCGGCGATGTCGAACCCGAGGGCGATGCTCGTCATCGCGTGCGTAGGCGTGCTGGCCGCATGCGCGACTCGGACAATCGGCCGAGCAGGACTTCTCGCACGCCGACATCGCCCACGTCGCGAACGTCAAGTCCAGCTTCGGGTCCGGCAGTTCAAGGTCACCAGCGTCGCGCCGACGGGCATCGATCCCGGACTGCTCGAAGCCCAGACGCTGCCGCCCGGGATGACGTTCGACCCCGCCGACTGCGCGAAGTTCGCCAACCAGCAGGTCGTGCCCGCCAGGCGTGAAGGGCAACATGGCGGCCACGACCGCCGAGGGCGACGGCAACCGGTTCATCGTGATCGCCGTCGAGACCTCGGAGACGGTGCCGGTCAACGATCCCGCGCAGAACTGCCAGAAGGTCGGGTTCACCGGGCCGGGAGTGCGGGGTCTCGTCGAGGTCGTCGAGGCGCCGCAGATCGACGGTGTGCACACGCTGGGCACCCATCGAGTCTTGCAGACGACGGTCGACGGCAAGCTACGCACCGGCGAGCTTTACAACTACATCGCCAGCTTCGGCACCTTCCTGGTGATCGTCACCGCCAACCCGTTGGTGCTGCCCGACAAGCCCGTCGCGCCGGTCAACACCCAGCGCGCGCGTGACCTGCTGACCGCGGCCGTCGCGGCGGTGAAGGGCTGAGATCTCAACGCACGTCGTGCGGGCGGAACTGGATGCTGATCCGCGGTCCGACCGGCCGCGTCGTCTTCGGAATCGAGTGCTCCCACGTGCGCTGGCACGAGCCGCCCATCACCAGCAGGTCGCCGTGCCGGTGCTGTAGCCGCAGCGACTTGCCGCCACCGTGCGGACGTAGCGCGAAAACCCTTGTGGCGCCGAGGCTCACGATGGCCACCATGGTGTCTTCGGTGCTGCTGCGCCCGATCTTGTCGCCGTGCCAGGCGACGCTGTCGTTGCCGTCGCGGTAGAGGCACAGACCGGCGGTGGTGAACGGCTCGCCGAGCTCACCCGCGTATGTGTCGTTGAGCCGGCGGCGCATCTGTTTCAGCCGCGGGTGCGGGACTGGCTCCGTCGACGAGGTTGTGGAAGCTGACCAGCCGCGGCACGTCGAGCACGCGCTCGTACATCTGCCTGCGCTCGGCGCGCCACGGGATCTGTTCCATCAGCTCGTCGAACAGCGACTCCGCGTCCGTCAGCCAGCCGGAGCGCACGTCGACCCACGCGCCATCGCCGAGGTGGCGCCGATCGGCGGCGTCGAAGAGAGAGCTTTGTAGCGCCAGCTCCATGACCGCGAGTCTATCGCACAGGCGTTCGAAGAGTCATAGCCGGACGGCGCCGGGTCCCTGTTCGGCGAGCACGTCGCCGGGGTTGGACAGCGCGCAGGTCTTCAGGCTCAGGCAGCCGCAGCCGATGCAGCCGGCGAGGTTGTCGCGCAGCCGCTCGCAGGTGGACGATGCGGTCGTCGAGGTCCTGGCGCCAGCCGGCCGACAGTCGGGCCCAGTCCTTGCTGGTGGGGACGCGCTCGGTGGGCAGGGTGGCCAAGGCCTCGCGGATGCGGGCCAGCGGGATGCCGAGGCGCTGCGACATCCGGATGAACGCGACCCGCCGCAGTGTTTCGCGGGCGTAGCGGCGCTGGTTTCCGCTGGTGCGGCGGCTGTGGATCAGCCCCTCGCGTTCGTAGAAGTGCAGCGCCGAGATGGCCACGCCGCTGCGATGCGACATCTCGCCCGGAGTGAGTTCGTGAATCAGCTCCATGACCTAAACCATAGTTGAGGTGATGGGTGGCGCTACGGTGCTAGATGTGACAGACGTTGCGCTGGGCTGCGACTCCGAGGTCGGCAGACTGCGGGTCGTCATCCTGCACCGCCCGGGGGCCGAACTGCAGCGGCTGACTCCGCGCAACAACGACGCGCTACTGTTCGACGGCCTGCCGTGGGTGTCCAAGGCGCAGGAGGAGCACGACGCGTTCGCCGGCGGTGCTGCGAATCGCGCGGCGGTCGAGGTGCTGCTGCTCGCGGATCTGTTGACCGAGGCGCTGTCTCACAGCGGCGCCGCACGCATGCACGGGATCGCCGCGGCGGTGGACCCGCGACGGCTGGGACTGCCACTGGCGCAAGAGCTTTCGGCGTATCTGCGGACGCTGGAGGCGGGGCCGCTGGCGCGGGTGCTGACGGCGGGAATGACGTTCAACGAGTTGCCGCTCAGCGGTGGTGAGCTGTCGCTGGTGCGGCGGATGCACCACGGCGGGGATTTCGTCATCGAGCCGCTGCCGAATCTGTTGTTCACCCGCGACTCGTCGTTCTGGATCGGGCCGCGGGTGGCGATCACGTCGCTGGCGCTGCCCGCGCGGGTGCGCGAGACGTCGCTGACCGACCTGATCTACGCTCATCACCCGCGGTTCCTCGGCGTGCGACGGGCATACGAGTCGCGCTCGGCGCCGGTCGAGGGCGGCGACGTGCTGCTGCTGGCGCCCGGTGTGGTTGCCGTCGGTGTGGGGGAGCGGACCACGCCTGCGGGCGCGGAAGCGTTGGCGCGCAGCCTGTTCGACGATGATTTGGCGCACACCGTGCTGGCGGTGCCGATCGCGCAGGAGCGGGCGCAGATGCACCTCGACACGGTGTGCACGATGGTCGACGTCGACGCGGTGGTGATGTACCCGAACATCGTCGACTCCTTGTCGGCGTTCACGATTCACCGCGACGGGCAGGGCGGGGTCCGCATCGACGACGCCGATCCGTTTGTGGAGGCCGCCGCGGACGCGATGCAGATCGAGAAGCTGCGGGTGATCGCGACGGGGCTGGACCCGGTGACGGCCGAGCGCGAGCAGTGGGACGACGGAAACAACACCTTGGCAGTGGCGCCCGGCGTGGTCGTCGCGTACGAGCGCAACACCGAAACCAATGCGCGGCTTGCCGATGCGGGCATCGAAGTGCTGCCGATCGAGGCGTCCGAGTTGGGCACCGGCCGCGGCGGCCCACGCTGCATGTCATGCCCGGCGGCGCGCGACCCGCTCTAGCGCCAACCGCGCAGGCGTAAGGCCGCGCGGACGCGATGCAAGATGAATGTCGGACTCTGCTGCGGATGTGCGCGGACATGGAACCACCCGAGTCGTTGGAACAGTTCCTGGCATGCGATGTCTTGCACGGCGTTCAAACCGCTGCGATCTTCCTCGCAGTCGACACCGACCATGGGCCCATCCCAGCCCATTCCGATGGTGGCCTCCCACAGGTCGTCGCTCAACCTGATCCCGGTTCGGGGCCTCGGCAGGCCTGCGTCAATTAATAACAGCCGCAACGAGGTTTCTCGCGGCGACCGCGAGCCACCGTCCATCAAGGAGACGGCCGCGCGGGCCGCCCGGATTCCCGGCGTCGCTCGATGGCGTTCTTCCAATGACGCGATGTCGGTAGCGGCTAGCCCTGTCACGGCGCCAAGCGCATCTAGGTGGGCGACCGCGGCACGTCGGGGAAGGTGGCGGGCGAGGTCGAGCGCGGTGCGCGCAGGCGTCGTCACCAAAAGCTCGCCGACTTCGCAGACTTCGTCATCGCCGATCTGTTCATCACGGACGACCACCCCGGGCTGTTGCCGGCCGTGCCTCGCGATCAGCTCGATCGGCACGGTGTCTTCGATCCACTGCACACCGTGCAGCGCGGCTGCAGCCCGCCCGGCGACGATGCCCTTTCGCCCAGTCCACAGCCAAGCCGCCACCGTGTTGGTGAACAGGTCCCTGCGCGCATCTTTGGGCAGATAGATGTTCGGGTGAACCGCGGTGTACCGCCAGCGCAGCGCACCACGAGTAAGTGCACCAGTCGCGACGGCCTCTGTACCGACTATTGGCCACATGCTGGCGATGGTTCCGATGACCACTGACAATCTGGATGCTTGCGGCGAGTTCGACACCACGGCTGTGGATAGCGCGGCCGGAATGCTCATCGACAGCCCTGGTGTAGAAATGAGCGATAGCTCGCGAACAGAACTACCGCCAGCTGGGCAGCCAGATCTGCATGTTCCACGTCGACTGGGAGATCGGGATGCCCGTCAGAATCGGATACATCCACGCGAAGTTCGTAATGACAAGCGCGACATAGCAACACACCACGATCAAGCCGAGCGTTCGTCGCTCGGCGTTCTGGTTCGGCTTGTGCAGTATGTCGCCCAGAATCATCGCGATGGCCAGCACCAGGAACGGTGCCATCGTCGCCGCGTAGAAGAAGTACATCTGCCGGTCGATGTCGGCGAACCACGGCAGGAATCCCGCGCTGTAGCCCACCAGGATCGCGCCGTAGCGCCAGTCCCGCTTGATGAACGCCCGCCACACCGCCCACGCCAGCACCGGCACCGCGATGAACCACATCGCCGGCGTTCCGACCAGCATCACCGCCTTCACACAGGACTGCGCGCCGCAGCCAGGCACGTTCTGGTTGTCGATCGCGTAGAGCACCGGCCGCAGCGACATCGGCCACGTCCACGGCTTGGACTCCCACGGGTGGTGGTTGCCGTCGGCGTTGGTCAGCCCGGCGTGGAACCTGTACGCCGCATGCGTGTAGTGCCACAGCGATCGCACGGCATCCGGAAGGGGCAGCACGCTGTCCGGACCGATCGACTGGCCCACCTCATGCCGGTTCACGGCGGTCTCCGACGCGAACCACGGCGCATACGACGCCAGGTAAACGCCGAACGGAATCAGCACCAGCGCGTACAACGACGGGCCGAGGTCCCGCCGGAACGCCCCGACCCACGGCCGTGGCACCCGATACTGCCTGCGCGCGGAGATGTCGAACGCCAGCGTCATCAGGCCGAAGAACACTATGAAGTACAGCCCGGACCACTTTGTCGCACAAGCCAATCCGAGCATCACACCGGCGCCGAACCGCCACCACCGCACACCCAGCCGCGGTCCCCACGGTGTCTCACCGATGCGGCCCTCCAGCAGCGCGACGTGCATCCGTTCCCGCACCTGGTCGCGGTCGACCATCAAACAGCCGAACGCCGCCACCACGAACAGCGTCAGAAACCCGTCGAGCAGGGCGGTGCGCGACGCGACGAAGCTGACTCCGTCGGCGACCAACAGCAGCCCGGCGATCCCGCCGACCAACGTCGACCGGCTGATCCGCCGCCCGATCCGTACGACCAACAGCACGAGAATGACGCCGCACACCGCTCCGGAGAACCGCCAGCCCAGCCCGTTGTAGCCGAACAGCGCCTCACCGATCGCGATCAGCTGCTTGCCGACCGGCGGGTGCACCACCAGCCCGTAGCCCGGGTTGTCCTCCACGCCGTGGTTGTGCAGCACCTGCCACGCCTGCGGCGCGTAGTGCTTCTCGTCGAAGATCGGCGTACCCGCGTCGGTCGGCGAGCCCAGGTTCAGGAAACGCGTCAACGCCGCCAGCGCCGTGACGACGGCGGTCATCGCCCAGCCCTGCAGCCGGTCGACCGGCCCGAAGTCGGCGACCGGCACCAGGGGCGCGGGGCTGATGACGGGGACCGCGCGCCCCTTGGCAACGAGTTCATCTGCCGGGGCGGTCACGCTGCGATCGTAGGCTGTCCGGCATGACCACCGGCCGACTGCTCATCGGCGCCACGCCGCTGGGTCAGCCGTCGGACGCATCCGCGCGGCTGGTCAAGGCCCTGGCGAGCGCCGACGTGATCGCCGCCGAGGACACCCGCCGGATCCGCACCCTCGCGCAGGCGCTCGACGTAAAACCCGCAGGCAAGGTGATCAGCCTGTTCGACCAGAACGAGGCGTCGCGGGTGCCGGCGCTGGTCGCCGAGATCGACGGCGGAGCGACGGTCCTGCTGGTCAGCGACGCCGGCATGCCGCTGATCAGCGATCCCGGATACCGGTTGGTGGCGGCGTGCATCGAGGCCGGGGCACCGGTACATTGCCTGCCGGGCCCGTCGGCGGTGACGACGGCGCTGGCGGTGTCCGGCCTGCCGGTGGAGCGGTTCTGCTTCGAGGGGTTCGCGCCGCGAAAGCACTCGGCGCGCGTGTCCTGGCTCAAGACGCTGGCCGCCGAGCCGCGAACGTGCGTGTTCTTCGAGTCACCGCGGCGGCTGGCGGACTGCCTGCGCGACGCCGTGGATCAACTCGGGGCCGAGCGTCGCTCGGTGGTGTGCCGGGAGCTGACGAAGACGCATGAGGAGATCGTGCGGGGGTCGCTTGCCGAGCTGGCCGACTGGGCGGCCGACGGGGTGCTGGGCGAGATCACGGTCGTGCTGTCGGGTGCGACGCCGTCCGCCGACCTCGACACGTTGGTGGCCGAAGTCAACGCGCTCGTCGACACCGGCGCAGCGGGTGAAGGACGCCTGCGCCAAGGTCGTCGCGACGAATCCGGGGGCGCCGTCACGGCGCGCGCTCTACGATGCGGTTCTGCGCTCACGGCACTGAGCGGGTCCATGACGCTGCCCGCGCTCGTGCTTGTTCACGGTGGGGCGCACGCCGCGGACTGCTGGGACCTCACCGTCGACGAGCTTCATCGGCAGGCGCCGGAGTTGTCCGTGCTCGCTGTCGATCTGCCCGGCCGGGCCGGGAAGCCGGGTGAACTCGTGGCGCTCTCGATCGGCGACTGCGTCGAGTCGGTGGTCGACGACATCGAAGACGCTGGACTGCGCGACGTCGTGATCTGCGGGCACTCCATGGCGGGTGTGATCGTCCCCGGTGTGGTGACCAAGCTCGGCTCGTCGCGGGTGCGGGAGATGATCCTGGCCGCCGCCTTTGTGCCGCCGCAGGACACCTCGGTCCTCGACACCCTTGGCGGACCGCTCGGCTGGTATGCCCGACGTGCCGCCGCGGCCAGGCAGGTCCCAGTCGAAATGCCCCGCTTTGCAGCACGATTGGCGTTCTGCAACGGCATGACGCGCCGACAACGACGGTTCCTTCTGCCGCGAATCTGCGGGGAGTCAGTCCGCTTGGTGACCGAGAAGGTCGATCGCGACCAACTGCCCGATGACATCCAACGGACATGGATCCTGACGCTGCGCGACCATTCGTTGTCGGTACGAACGCAAAGAAAGAGCATCGACGTGATCGGCGGTGTGCAGACGCTCTTTCCGGTCGACACCTGCCACGACCTGATGGTCAGCGAGCCGAAACGGCTGGCGGAGATACTTGTTGAGCGCTGTCGGCGATATCAATGATCGGTGCCGCCTTGTGCAGGCACTCGTCCCACTCGCGATCGGGATCGGAGTCCGCGGTGATACCGCCGCCGACACCGAAGACCGCGTTGCCGGACGCGTCGAACTCGACGGTCCGGATCGCCACGTTGAGTTCACAACCCGCGACGGGTGACGTCAAACCTATTGTCCCGCAATATACCCCGCGGCGGTGTGGCTCCCAGCCGGTCAGCAGCTGACGGGCCCGCTGCTTCGGCGTGCCGGTCACCGACGCGGGTGGGAACGTCGCGTCGAGCACCTCAGCCATCGGCACATCGACCCCGACGCGGGCCGACACCGTCGACACCAGATGCCACACGCCCGGCGCCGGCCGCACCACTAGCAGCTCGGGCACAGTGACCGTTCCCGTGATCGCAACGCGGCTCAGGTCATTGCGGACCAGGTCGACGATCATGATGTTCTCGGCGACATCCTTGACCGACGCCCGCAGCGCCGCGGGATCTGCGTGCCGCGGCAACGTGCCCTTGATGGGACTCGACGTCACCGCCTCGCCGCGCCGCCGCAGGAACAGTTCGGGGGACAGCGATGCCACCGCGCCCCAGTCGCCAGCCAGATAGGCCGCCCGGGTGGGGGAGGTGCGCTCCACCGCGTCGACGAAGAAGTCGACGGGTTCACCGTCGAGTTTCCCCGCGAACTGCGTGCACACGCACGCCTGGTAGACCTCGCCCGCCGCGATCGCCTCCAGGCAGTCGAGCACGCCGCGGCGATGCGCCTCGCGGTCGGCTTCACCCCACGCGATGCGGTAGTCCCGCGCCGGCGCGCCCGCATGGAGCGCCTCGATGACCCAGGCCGAAAGCGCTGCGCCGGAAAGACTTTCGTACCACCATCGCCCGTCGCGGTCCTGCCGTAGTACGCAGTCGGACCAGCCACCGGCCGCCTCCGGAGTCCGGGGGCCAAGACCGTCGACGCCCGCATCGGGATACGACTGATAGCCGAACCACCCGCCGCCGACCGGCCCATCGGAGACCCCAGTGGGCACGGCGAAGACGTCGTCAGCGGCAACGGCCTTCACGGAAGGGGCGATAACCGCGCCCGAGCCGAACCATTCACCGATCAACGCGGCTGGCGGCGACAGTCCGCACCGCGCGGCCCCAGCGGCGATGGCGCGCAGCACCGCGGGGGCGCTGCCCAACTCGCCGAGCCGCTCGATCCGCACCGATCAAGCGTGACAGAAAGCTAACGGCTGATCGTGCGCGGGACCGAATATCGCTCAACAACACCCCGAGCACGCGAAAGATCGCCCAGTACGGCGTGGGCTCGCGAAACTGCCACCGGGTCAACAACCACGGGACCACGCTGATCACCAATCCCGGGCCAATGATGAACATCACCGCGGTGCCGATCGCCGCCGTGCGTTTGCGCATCATCAGCGGCTGATGGCGTGCGGGGCAGCGATCCCGGCCAGCTTGTCAGGGTTGGCCATCGCGTAGAAGTTGGTGATCTTGCCGTCGATGACCTCGACCAGGAACATGCCTTCCACGCGGTCGCCGCTGTAGATGACGACCGCAGGGGCGTTGTTGTAGTTCGCCATCTCGAACCGAACGTCCGGCACGCGCTGCGGCGCAATCCGGAAGAAGCTGACGATGAGGGTCGCCACCTTCTTCGCGCCGACCACCGGCCTTCGAATCGCCTTGACCTTGCCGCCGCTGTCGGTGGTCCACGTGGCATCCGGTGCGAGCATCGTCAGCAGTCCCTCCATGTCGCCGGTGGCGGCGGCGGTCATGAACTGCTCGGTGACTTCCGCCGTCGTGGCGGCGTCGGCGGGTTCGAATCGCTTGCGCCGTGCGTGCACATGCTCGCGGGCGCGGTGTGCGACCTGGCGCACCGCGGCCACGGATTTGTCTACCGCTCCGGCGATTTCGTCGTAGTCGAAGCCGAACACTTCACGCAGTACGAATACCGCACGTTCGTCTGGCGTGAGCGTTTCGAGCAGCACGAGCATGGCAATCGATACCGATTCGGCGAGCACGACATCGGATGAGGCGTCGCGCTCGTCGAGCAGCAGCGGCTCAAGGCGCTGCCGAACCGAGGATTTCGTAGACGATCGTGAACAGCAGCGGACGCAGAAGGGTGAACCGCTCGGCATGCTCGTCGGAGGTGGTGGTGCTCACGGCTACGTGACCACCTCGGGTTCGGGCACCGCCTGCTCGGGTCGCGTGCCGCCCTTGTACCAGACACTCGAACCGGGCTTGCGGGCCTCGCGGCGGAGTGCCCACAGCGTGCCCTTGCAGACCGCCTCCTTGAGCAAGGCGGGGATGCGGCCGCGGATGTGGAAGTCCACGGGCGTGTCGTCCTTGCGGGTGAATTGCCCCACGGCGGCGTGTCTTCCCAGGCCCACGCTCGACCCAACGAACGCCAGGCTGAACAGGGCAGGCTGGACGCCTGCGATGCGGCTCAGCACTGTGTCGGCGGCCGTGGCGGCCGTGGGTCCCGCGGTATAACAGGCCATCCGCAGTGGCTGGCCCGACGGCGCCACCGCGTCCCCTGCGGCCACGATGCGGTCATCGTCGACACTGGTCAGCGTCTCGTCGGTGAGCAGCCGGCCCAGCGCGTCGGTGTGCAACCCGCTGTCGCGAGCTAGCTCGGGCGCACCGAACCCGCCCGCCCAGATGGTGACCGCACTGCGACGTACCGCACCGTCGGCCAGCACCACCGTGTCAGACCGCACCTCGGCGACCACGGCCGTCTCGAGCACTTCGACCCCGTTTCTGGCGAGCCACTTGGCGACAGCTTGCCGCGCCGGCTCTCCGAATGAAGGCGCCAATCGACCGCCACAGACCAGTGTCGGTGGCGTCGATGCGGGTCGCGCTGTCGACGACGAGCTGCACGCCGTCACCGATCAGCGTGCCGTAGTCGGCGGTGGCGTCGCCGGTCCCTGCAACGAACTGGTGCAGCCGAAGGCGTTGGACGAACTTCGGGCGTCGGTTGACGAGGGTGATGTCAATGGCGGTGTTCTGCTGCAGACGGTTGGCCGCCAGAGTGCCGGCGTAGCCGCCACCGATGACGACGACGTTGTGGGTTTGGTTGTTATCAGTCATGCCCTTGAGATCCCGGCGCCGTCCCGCTTGTGACAGCCTTTGGGCGATTGTGACCCAGTTCACTGCGACTTGCGGGCGCCTAGCGGCTGATGGCCCGCCGGATCGTAATGCCTGCCAGCTTTTCTGGGTTTCGCATGGCGTAGAAGTGCGTGATCTTGCCGTCTATGACCTCGACCAGGAACACGCCCTCCAGGTGGTCGCCGCTGTAGACGACCACCGCCGGTGCGCTGTTGTACACCGCCGTCTCGATCCGCACATCCGGCATACGCTCCGCGAAGCGGAAGAGGCCGACCATCACCGCAGCCACCTTTGCCGCACCGACCACCGGGCGACGAGCCGCGGTTGCCTTGCCGCCACTGTCGGCGGTCCAGGTGGCGTCCGGCGCCAGCATCGCCAGCAGCCCGTCCATGTCGCCGGTCGCCGCGGCGGTCATGAACTGCTGGGTGATCTCCGCGGTCGTCGCGGAGTCGACGGGCTCGAACCGCTTGCGCCGCGCGTGCACATGCTCGCGGGCACGGTGCGCGACCTGACGCACCGTCGCCACGGATTTACCCACCGCGCCTGCGATTTCGTCGTAGTCGAAGCCGAACACGTCGCGCAGGACGAACACCGCCCGCTCGTCAGGGGTGAGTGTCTCGAGCAACACCAGCATGGCCATCGACACCGACTCGGCGAGCACCACGTCGGCCGAGGCGTCACGCTCGTCGAGCAGCAGCGGTTCGGGCAGCCACGGGCCGATGTAGTCCTCGCGACGACGCGCGCCGGCCCGCAGCGCGTTGAGCGCCTGACGGGTCACCAGCTGCGCCAGATACGACTTGGTGTCGCGGACCGTCGCGAGGTCCACGTCGGCCCACCGCATATAGCTGTCCTGCAGCACGTCATCGGATTCCGTTGCAGAGCCTAGGATTTCGTACGCGATGGTGAACAACAGCGGCCGCAGATGGGTGAACCGCTCGGCGTGCTCGCCGCCGGCCGAGCCGGCGATCGGGTCCTGGGTGGTCACGGGTTCGTGACCACCCGCGGAGCGGAGCCATCCTCTGCTCCTCGCGTGCGCGCTGCCGACCGCTCGGGACGCCTGCCGCCCTTCACGATGAAGGTCGAGCCGGGCTTGCGGGCCTCTCGGCGAAGACCCCACAGCGTGCCCTTGCAGATCGCCTCCTTCAGCGACGCCGCCAGCCGACCGCCGAGGTAGAAGTTCACCGCCGTGTCGTCCTTGCGGGCGAACTGCACGGTGGCGGCGCGGCGGCCCAGGCTGATGCA
The DNA here is from genome assembly GCA_963770305.1 of uncultured Actinomycetota bacterium. GTDB lineage: Bacteria > Actinomycetota > Actinomycetes > Mycobacteriales > Mycobacteriaceae > Mycobacterium. Next base: position 576,949 of record CAVYPB010000012.1, on the reverse strand, counting down.
CGACCCCACGAACGCCTGGTCCACGACCGCCGGCTCGGTGCCGGCGATGCGGCTCAGCAGGGTGTTGGCGGCCTGCGCACCGAGCGGCCCGGCTGCTTGGCAGCTCATCCGCAGCGGCTGGCCCGAAGGTGCGGCGCAGTCACCCGCGGCCACGATGCGTGAATCGTCAACGCTGGTCAGCGTCTCGTCGGTGAGCAGCCGGCCCAGCGCGTCGGTGCGTAGCCCGCTGTTGGCGGCGAGCTCCGGCACGCCGAAGCCCGCCGTCCAGATGGTGACAGCGCTGGGGCGCACCGCACCGTCCGCGAAGACGACGGCATTCGGGCGGACCTCTGCCACCACGTCGTCCTCGAGCACTGCGACGCCGTGCTTGGCGAGCCACTTGGCGATCGACCTACGGCCCGGCTCGGACAGCGACGGAGCAAGCTGACCCCCGCAGACCAGCGTGACGGATCGACCCTGTTCGGCCAGCTCGGAGGCCGTCTCGATGCCGGTCAGCCCGGCCCCCACGACGGTGACCGGGGCGTCCGGGTGCAACTCGTCGATCGCGTCGCGTAGCCGCTCTGCGAGCTCTAGTTCAGCTATGGGATAAGCGAATTCGGAAGCGCCCGGAACCGATGCCGGCGTCGCGCCGGTGCTGCCGACTGCGTAGATGATGTAGTCGTAGTCCAGGTCAAGCTGTGATGCGAGCTCGACCCTGCGCGCCGCGGTGTCGATGCGGGTGGCGCTGTCGACGACCAGCTCGATCCCATTGCCGAGCAGCGTGCCGTAGTCGACCGTCGCGTTGTAGTTGCGTGCCACGTGTTGATGCAGCCGGATCCGCTCGACGAACTTCGGTCGCGGATTGACCAGGGTGATGTCGACGTCTGCACGCATTCGCAGATGGTTGGCGGCGGTTGTTCCGGCGTATCCACCACCGATGACGACAACGTGTGTGCGCTGGTCGGTCATGATGTCTCCAGTTCTCTCGGGTGTGCCCTCAAGACACCGGCGCCGCTGCAAACGTGACAGATCGTGCAGCGGTTGTGACTTGTTTCACTCCGTCGGCCTTGCAGCCACAAACTGCGCCACCAGGAGGTTGACACGTTCGGAATCGTGTCCGCCACGAAGTCGCCCGCTTCGGCCAAGAGTGGCCAAGCCGTGAAGCGCCGCCCACAGGGTTTCGGTGGCCGTGTCCGCGTCCGCGGTGTCTGCTACGGCCGTGACCGCGTCCCGTAACTCGGCGAAGCCGGCCGATAGTTCGGGCGGCGTGTCGGAGGCCGCGAAGTGCAGCGTGGTGGCGCGGGTGAACATTGCGTCATATACCGCCGGGTTCGTTAGGGCAAAGTCGATGTACGCGTGCGCAATTCGTCGAAGTGCATCCTCGGGCTCCGCGGCGTCGTCCCTTGCGTTAGACAGTGACTCGGTGAGTTCTCGGAATCCCTCGACAGCGACGCTCTGGGCGATCGCGTCCATGTTCGAGAAGTGCTTGTAGAGGACCGGCTGGCTGTATTCGATTTCGGCGGACAACCGACGTGTGGTGACGGCATCCCATCCCTCCGCTTCGGCGATCCGACGTGCCGTGATGACGATCAGTTGACGACGGGCAGCGCGGTCTCGTTCGCGACGTTCCTCCATGGTCATGTCCGATTCTAGCATCGCTAGTATTCATAGCAATGCTATTGACACCGGTTCGGCGGAGGGTTAGCGTTGCTAACACCTTCGAGTTGATTGGAGTTCGACATGACTGCCTCTGCACAGGGCCTCGCCGATGCGTTCGTGATGATGCTCAACGAGCACGACCCCGACCTGGTGGATCGATTTGTGGCACCCGATTATCGAAATCACAACGCCTTCGTCCCCGATGGGCGCGAGGCGAACCGACAGTTCTGGGCCGGGTTCTTCCACGCACTGCCCGATCTGACAGCCACCATGGAGGACCTGGTCATCTCTGGCGACCGCGTGGTCGGCCGCTTCGTTTACCGCGGGACCCACGCAGGCGAATTCATGGGGATTCCGGCCACTGGCCGCACGGTCGAGATGCGATCGATCGACATCTGGCGCGTGGCGGACGGGATGTTCGTCGAGCACTGGGACGAACTGAATACCTTGCAGATGCTTCAGCAGATGGGCGCGCTGGGCGGGGCAGGCGCCGGAGGCGAAGCATGATCGACGCCGTCCGGATTGCAGCCCTGATCGCGGTTTTGAGTACCGGCGTCGTGTACGGCACCGATGTGTTCTGCGCGCTGGTTCAGCGCCCCGCACTTGCCCGCGTCGACGACCGGGCGCTCACGACCGTGATGGGAAACGTGCATCGTTATGGTGACCGGCGAATGCCGATACCCGGGGCGCTGGGGATTGTTGCGGCGGCCACATGCGCCGCGGTCGCCGGGATCGCGGGCCGGTGGGTCGAGGCCATCCCTGCCGCCACCGCCGTGGGTCTGCTACTGGCCTGGATCGCGCTGTACCGGAACGTGAGCGCGCCGATCAATCGGCAACTCGCAGCGGCTGCGGAGGTTGGCGATGTTCCAGCGAACGTGCGTGTGTTGCAACGTAATTGGGATCGGATAATCACCACCAGGGCGGTCTTGCAGGGCCTCGCCGTGGCGGCGTTATGCATTGCGCTCTTGATCTGAAAGGCACCAGAGATCGTGTTTCAACTCAGGATTTATACGCTGCGTTCCGCTGAGGCTCTGGACAGATACGCCGCGATTCATTGGGCCCGTCACATCGGCAGCCTCGAAGCGTTCGGGGTCGAAACGCGCGGCATCTGGACGTCACGCGACGGCGGTGAAAACCGGCTGTTCGCGCTTGTGTCATACGAGAACGGCGCAGATCCGGCGAGGGTCGAGAGCGAATACATGGCCGGCTCCGCGTTCGCGGAGGACATGGCGGGTTTCGATCCTCACGACATCGTCGACGTCACTTCTGTCTTGGTCGATGCGACGATGTCATCACCGATTCGGTAAGCGGGCGAGCAGGTTTCACTCCACCTGATAGCGCGGGAACACGCCGACCGGCGCGGGCAGCGACGTTCCAGGAGCCAGCCGGGTGCCGATCGCCTCGAACGTCCGCTGGTCCTCCGGCTGGCCGAGCAGGTCGAGCAGCTTGCCCGTCGACTCAGGCATCACCGGTTGGGTCAGCAGCGTCGCGATCCGCACCACCTCCAGCGTCGTGTACAGCACGGTGCGGAAGCGAAGCTGGGCCTCGGGCGTATCGGTCTTGCGCAGCACCCACGGCTCCTGCGCGGAGAAGTACTTGTTGGCCGCGCCGAGCACCGACCAGATCACCTCCAGCGCCAGATGCATGGCCGTCGCGTCGTAATGGCCGCGCACCTGCGCCATCAACCCGTCGGCGGCCGCAAGCAAATCAAGATCGTCGGCGGTGAATTCGCCCGGCTCCGGGACGATTCCGTCGAGGTTCTTGGCGACCATCGACAGCGAGCGCTGCGCCAGGTTGCCCAACTCGTTGGCCAGGTCGGCGTTGATGCGACCGATGATCGCCTCTTCGCTGTAGCTGCCGTCCTGCCCGAACGGCACTTCGCGCAGCAGGAAATAGCGCACCTGGTCCAACCCGAAGGCGTCGACCAAGTCGTTCGGGTCGATCACGTTGCCGACCGACTTGCTCATCTTCGCGCCGCTGTTCAGCAGGAAGCCGTGCACGAAAACCCGTTTGGGCAACTCGATTCCGGCCGACATCAGAAATGCCGGCCAGTACACGGTGTGGAACCGGATGATGTCCTTGCCGATCATGTGCAGGTCGGCCGGCCAGAACCGCTTGAACAGTTCGGAATCCGTGTCGGGGAACCCTACGCCGGTGAGGTAGTTGGTCAGCGCGTCGACCCACACGTACATGACGTGGTCGGGGTGATCGGGCACCGGCACGCCCCAATCGAACGTCGTCCGCGAGGTTGAGAAGTCGCGCAGCCCACCCGAGACGAAGCTGACCACCTCGTTGCGTCGCACGTAGGGCTCGATGAACTCAGGGTGCGCCTCGTAGTGCGCCAGCAACTTGTCGGCGTAGGCCGACAGTCGGAAGAAGTACGTCTCCTCCTCGGTCCACGTCACCGGGGCTCCGGTTTCGGTGGCTACCCGGACACCGTCGGGGCCTACGCTGGTTTCGGCCTCGGTGACGAAGCCTTCGTCGCGCACCGAGTACCAGCCCGCGTAAGTGTCGAGGTACATGTCGCCGGCCTCGTTCATCCGGCGCCAGATCTCCTTGGACGCTTCGTAGTGGTCGGCGTCCGAGGTGCGGATGAACCGGTCGAAGGAGATGTTCAGCTTCTCCTGCAGCCGCTGGAACACATCGGAATTGCGACGCGCCAGCTCCGCGGTCGGAATGCCCTCGGCCGCGGCCGTCTCGGCCATCTTGAGCCCGTGGACGTCGGTCCCGGTGAGGTAGCGCACGTCGAATCCATCCAGCCGCTTGAACCGCGCGATCGCGTCGGTGGCGATGTATTCGTAGGCATGGCCGACGTGCGGGTCGCCGTTGGGATAGGCGATGGCTGTCGTGATGTAGTACGGCTCGCTCATTGTCCTCAACCTTATTGTGTTGCCGTGAGCCATTCCCGCCCGGCGCCGCCCGCCCCGGAGCCGCTGGCGCCCTTGGTCGATGCGCACACCCACCTCGACGCCTGCGGGGCGACGGATGCCGACAGCGTGACGGCGATCGTGGACCGCGCCGCGGCGGTCGGCGTGCAGGCCGTCGTCACCATCGCCGACGACCTCGAGTCCGCGCGCTGGGTGGCCGAGGCCGCCGACTGGGACGCCCGCGTCTACGCCGCCGTCGCGCTGCACCCGACGCGTGCCAACGCGCTGACCGAGGAGGCCAAGACCGTCATCGAGCGGCTCGCCGAGCACCCGCGCGTCGTCGCGATCGGCGAGACCGGCATGGACATGTACTGGCCCGGCAAGCTGGACGGCTGCGCCGAACCTGCCGAACAACGGGAGGCCTTCGCCTGGCACATCGACCTTGCCAAGCGCACCGGCAAGCCGCTGATGATCCACAACCGCGAAGCCGACGCCGAGGTCCTCGACGTCCTCAAGGCTGAGGGCGCGCCCGAGACGGTGATCTTCCACTGCTTCTCGTCGGACGCGGCCATGGCCCGCACGTGCGTGGACGGCGGCTGGCTGCTGAGCCTCGCGGGCACGGTCAGCTTCAAGAACGCGCACGCGCTGCGCGAGGCGGCGGCATTGATACCACCCGGGCAGCTGCTCGTCGAGACCGATGCGCCGTTTTTGACCCCGCACCCGTATCGTGGTGCCCCGAACGAGCCGTACTGCCTGCCCTACACGGTGCGGGCGCTCGCCAAAGTCGTTGAGCGGCCCGCAGAAGATCTTGCCCAGGAAAGTACTACGACGGCCGTTCAGGCCTACGGCCTGGCGAGTTGCCGCCCGTAGGCCGATTCGTTACCGTGCTGTGATCGAACGGGGGGACCTAGTCGTCAACCGTCCGATAGTCAGGGATAGAACACGTTTTGAATATTTTGAATAGGCTCCACGAAGCCCGCTCGCCCATGCTTCGGCTTCTGGTTGGTGCGACGTTGCTCGCGCTCACCTTGGCCGGCGGGTTCGCCGTTGCTGCGCACAAGACCGTCACCCTGACCGTCGACGGCGCGCAGATCACTGTTGCGACGATGAAGTCCCGCGTGATCGACGTGGTCAAGGAGAACGGGTTCGATGTCGGCGAACGCGACGACCTCTACCCGGCGGCCAACGAGCCCGTGCAGCAGTCCGAATCGATCGTGCTGCGCCGCAGCCGGCCGCTGCAGGTCTCGCTCGACGGTGAGGACAGCCGGCAGGTGTGGACCACCGCGTCGACCGTCCAAGAGGCGCTGGCCCAGCTGCAGATGACCGACAAGGCCCCCGCCGCGGCTTCGCGAGGCAGTCGCGTCCCGCTCGCCGGCATGTCGCTGCCCGTGGTCAGCGCAAAGACCGTCCAGCTCAACGACGCCGGCGTAGCGCGGACGCTGCATCTCGCCGCGCCGAACGTCGCCGGGCTGCTAGAGGCGGCGGGCGTGCCGCTGGAGCAGAAGGACACCGTGGTGCCTGCCGCGTGGTCGCCGGTGGTCGACGGCATGCAGGTCCAGGTGACCCGGATTCGCATCGATAAGGAGACGCAGCGCGCCCCGCTGCCACCGAACAACCAGCAGATTCCGGATGTGACGATGAACATGAGCCGTCAGGTCGTCGACGACCCTGGAACGCCTGGCACGCAGGACGTCACCTTCGCCGTCGCGAAGGTGAACGGCGTGGAGACCGGGAGGTTGCCAGTAGCCAATGTCGTTATCGTGCCTGCCAGAGACGCAGTGTTGAGAATCGGCGCCAAGCCGGGCACCGAGGTGCCTCCGGTGTCCAACGGCGCCCAGTGGGACTCGCTCGCGCGGTGCGAATCGACAGGTAATTGGGCCATCAACACCGGTAACGGGTTTTACGGTGGCGTCCAATTTGATCAAAGCACCTGGGAACGCCAAGGCGGACTAAGATATGCTCCGAGGGCGGATCTGGCGACAAGAGAAGAACAGATCGCGATTGCTGAGATCACTCGGGCGCGACAGGGTTGGGGTGCGTGGCCCGTGTGTAGCGGGAGGGTTGGAGAACGCTGACTATTCGACTCCTCGGGCGGACCGAGATACGCCATCTGGCGAAAGAGATTGACTTCAGGCCTCGCAAGTCATTCGGCCAGAACTTTGTTCATGACGCCAACACCGTTCGCCGTATCGTTTCGGCTTCTGGCGTCAACCGGCACGACCACGTCCTCGAGGTCGGTCCCGGCTTGGGTTCCCTAACGCTGGCCCTGCTCGATCGGGGCGCCACGGTGACCGCCGTTGAGATCGATCCGCTGCTGGCCCGGCTGCTTCCGAAGACTATCGCCGAGCATTCCCACAGCGAGATCCACCGGCTGACGGTGCTCAACTGCGACATCCTGACGCTGCAGCGGCCCGACCTGGCCGACCAGCCGACGGCATTGGTGGCGAACCTGCCGTACAACGTCGCTGTCCCCGCCCTGCTGCACCTGCTCGCCCAGTTTCCGTCGATCCAGACGGTGATGGTGATGGTGCAGGCCGAGGTCGCCGAGCGGCTCGCCGCCGATCCCGGCGGCAAGGACTATGGCGTGCCCAGCGTCAAGGTCCGGTTTTTCGGCAACGTCCGGCGCTACGGCATGGTGTCGCCGACGGTGTTCTGGCCCATTCCGCGGGTGTATTCGGGTCTGGTGCGTATCGACCGGCACGAAGCGTCACCGTGGCCGACCGACCCCGATTTCCGCGCCGGGGTGTTCGAGCTGATCGACGTGGCGTTTGCCCATCGCCGCAAGACATCGCGCAACGCGTTCGCCGACTGGGCGGGCTCGGGCAACGAGTCGGCCAGCCGGCTGCTGGCCGCGAGTATCGACCCGTCGCGCCGCGGCGAGACGCTGTCCGTCGCGGACTTCGTCCGGCTGCTGCAGCGCTCCGGAGAGCGGGAGCCCAAGCCCGCGGAGCTGCAGGCGCAGGCGGCGACGCAGGAGCATCAGGTCCGCGCGTACTAGCGTTCACTGCTTGGCGTCTTTTTCGAGGAACTCGTCCATCAGCGGTGTTTCGGCGATGACGGGATAGTTGCCGGTGAAGCCGACTCGGTCGCGAGCCATCTCCAGGACGCGGCCCCTTACGGCGTACCAGCCGCCGACGAGCGCCGGGACGATCACCACCAGCGCCACCAGATTCCAGTCGTTCTCGTAACACATCAGGGCGGTCACGGCGACCAGGAACACCAGGGTGGCGCAGCTGGTGTACAGGGGCGCCGAACAGCCGGAACGCCGGCCGCGCCACGATTCCGCGTTTGGACCACCGAAACAGCTGGATCTGGCAGATCACGATCGTGCCCCACGATGCGGGGATGCCCAGCGCCGACAGGTCAAGGGCGATGTTGAACGCCTCGGACGGGACCACCAGATTCAAGAACACGCCCGCAACGGTGAAACAGGACGTCAGTGAGATAGCCGCAAACGGCACTCCGTGTTTCGTCATCTTCGCGGTGAACGCCGGCGCGCTGCCGTTCGTCGGCATCGACCGCAGGATACGGCCGGTGGAGTAGAGGCCGGCGTTGAGGCTCGATAGCCGCTGCTGCGGTGAGCACCACGAAGTTCATGATGTCGCCCGCGGCATCACCTTGGCCGGCTTCTCGGTTTCACCTGCCGCCGTACCCACCAATTCCACTGCGGCATAAGCGAATATCACACCCGAGTTGAAGAAGTACATCCAGCCGGCCACATAGGCGGCCTTCTCGCCAGGAATTCGCGCGCATAGGAGACGAACGATCCGGACGAAGGGCGGTGCAGCACAAGCTCATCCAGTGCGAGCAGGATGAAGAAGACGAACAGACCGCACACCGCGTAAACGATGAACAAGCCCCGCCCTGCGGTGTGCAGCCTGCCGCCGGCTCTCATGAACAGGCCGGTGCCGATCGCGCCACCGATGGCGATCATCTGCAGCTGTCGCGGTTTGAGGCCCCTGTGGCAGCCCTGATCCTCGTGGGCGAGCGCAGACGTGTCGTATTTGGTAGCGATCCCATCGGCCTGACGTTAGGTGCGGAGCAAGGGACTCGAAACTCGAAGAGGTAAACGTTAGGTTACCTAATAATTGGCGTGAGTTACTGCACCACCCGGGTAATCAATGAGACGAACTCCGAGCACGATTCGTACCTGTTGTCTGAGCTCTTCGCCAAGGCCTTGGCCATGATCGAGTCGAACGCGTGCGGCAACCAATCGAGTTTGCGCGAGACCTTCGGTGGCGGGGCGTGCAGTTGCTCGTCCACCAGACCCATCGATGTGGTCGCGGTGAACGGTGGTGAACCGGTGATCAATTCGAATGCCGTGCACGCCAATGCATATTCGTCGGTAGCTGCCGACGGCGCGTGCCCGTGCAGCAGCTCGGGTGCCGAGTAGGGCAGCGACGCCTCGATGTGCGTCGGTCTGCGCCCAACGTCGTCGGCCATCGCGTGCGCGACGCCGAAGTCGATGAGCACCGACCCGCGTACCGAGAAAGGCAGCGACACAAGGATATTAGATGGCTTGACGTCGCAATGCACGATGCCACGCTGGTGGGCATAATCCAGCGCACCTGCGATCTGCGCCAGTGCGGCGAGCCGATCGGGCAAGTCCTGCAGCTTGGCCACCGTGCCACCGTCGACCAATTCCATTGCCAGCCAACCGGACCCGCACTCATACACCGTGATGATGTGCGGGTGGTCGAGCCGGTGGGCGAAGTCGAATTCTCGCTGTAGCCGCGCTATCTGGGCAGGTTGACGGCGATAGTCGTCGAGAACCTTCAGCGCCACCGTGCGATACGGGCCCGCGGCGTCATGCGCCCCGTACACCGTCGCATACCCGCCGTGGCCAAGGGCCGCGTCGACGACGTAGCCCTCAACCCGGTCGCCGGGTGACAGCACGTCCACAGCCTAAGGTTCGCTGGCGGTTTGTGCCCGCCGAAAAGACTGGCCGGTCAACGTTGCATCTTCGGTGCTTCGGTACCTGTCTTGCTCGTCGCGGCGATAGTGTCGTGCGGTGTCCGCCTCCGACGGAAATACCGCGTCCGAGTGGGTCCCCACTGGGTCGGTCACCGTGCGAGTGCCGGGCAAGGTCAACCTGTATCTGGCCGTCGGTGACCGCAGTGACGACGGCTACCACGAGCTGACGACCGTCTTTCACGCCGTGTCTCTGCTCGACGAGGTCACGGTGCGCACTGCTGACGTGCTGTCGCTGGAACTGGCAGGCGAGGGTGTTGAGTCGCTGCCCACCGACGAGCGCAACCTGGCCTGGCGGGCGGCCGAGTTGATGGCCGAGCACGTCGGGCGGGCGCCGGATGTCGCGATCTCCATCGAGAAGTCGATTCCCGTCGCGGGCGGTATGGCCGGCGGCAGCGCCGACGCTGCGGCGGTGCTGGTGGCCATGAACACGCTGTGGGAGCTCGGTGTGCCACGCCGGGACCTGCACGCGCTGGCCGCCCAGCTCGGCAGCGACGTCCCGTTCGCGCTGCACGGCGGCACTGCGCTGGGCACCGGCCGTGGCGAGGAGCTCGCCACGGTGCTCGCACGCAGCACGTTTCACTGGGCGCTTGCCTTCGCCGACGACGGCCTGTCCACCCCCGCGGTGTTCAGCGAGATCGACCGGTTGCGGGAAACCGCAGGCGCAGGCCGGGACCAGCCGCCGCGGCTCGACGACCCCGAGCCCGTGCTGGCCGCACTGGCGTCGGGCGACCCGGCCGAGCTGGCCCCGCTGCTCGGAAACGAGCTGCAGCCGGCGGCGCTGAGTCTGGACCCGGGGCTGCGGCGCACGCTGCGCGCCGGTGCCGACGCAGGCGCGCTGGCCGGGATCGTGTCGGGATCCGGTCCGACGTGTGCGTTCCTGTGCACGTCGGCAGCCTCTGCCATTGACGTCGGTGCGCAGCTGGCCGGCGCCGGGGTGTGCCGCACCGTGCGGGTCGCCAGCGGGCCCGTGCACGGCGCCCGCGTCGTGCCCGCGCCGTCGACCTCAGTTTGACCAGGTGTGACCCACGCCTCATTTCTCGCTTCAGTTTGGTAGTTACTTAAGAGTTGTCTAAGATGATCGGCGGTGAAAGCTAGCGGTCAGAAATCGGGCGCGACCTTTTCTCCCAGCGGTAACCCCGCTGGGAGGTCCGTCGGATATATCGGATATATAAGCGAATCACCGATTCGAGACCTAACTGCTCCCCAATTGTGTGCGCGCCTACGCGAAACCGCCCTCTATCAGCGGGAGCATTACACCCGGGCATTTGCTCTGGGACCGATGTCGCAGGCGCTGCGGCTCCGGAAACCGAGGAGGTTGTCGTGAGCAGATTCACCGAGAAGATGTACCGCAATGCTCGCACCGTGACGACGGGCATGGTCACCGGTGAACCCCACGAACCGGTCCGCCACACCTGGGGAGAGGTCCACGAGCGGGCCCGCCGGATCGCGGGCGGCCTGGCCGCCGCGGGTATCGGACATGGCGACGCGGTTGGCGTGCTGGCCGGCTTCCCGGTCGAGATCGCCCCGACCGCGCAGGGCCTGTGGATGCGCGGCGCCAGCCTGACGATGCTGCACCAGCCCACGCCGCGCACCGACCTGGTGATCTGGGCCGAGGACACCATGACCGTCATCAGCATGATCGAGGCCAAGGCCGTCATCGTCTCCGAGCCGTTCCTGGTGGCCATCCCGGTGCTGGAGGAGAAGGGCATCACGGTCCTGACTGTCGCGGACCTGCTCGCGTCGGATCCGATCGACCCGGTCGAGGTCGGCGAGGACGACCTGGCGCTGATGCAATTAACGAGTGGCTCGACTGGATCCCCTAAGGCTGTCCAGATCACCCACCGCAACATCCACTCCAACGCCGAGGCGATGTTCATCGGCGCCGAGTACGACGTCGACAAGGACGTCATGGTCAGCTGGCTGCCGTGCTTCCACGACATGGGCATGGTCGGCTTCCTGACCATCCCGATGTATTTCGGCGCCGAGCTGGTCAAAGTCACGCCGATGGACTTCCTGCGCGACACCCTGCTGTGGGCCAAGCTCATCGACAAGTACAAGGGCACCATGACAGCGGCGCCCAACTTCGCCTACGCGCTGTTCGCCAAGCGCCTGCGCAAGCAGGCCGAGCCCGGTCAGTTCGATCTCTCGACGCTGCGGTTCGCGCTGTCGGGTGCCGAACCGGTCGAGCCCGCCGACGTCGAGGACCTGCTGGACGCGGGCAAGCCGTTCGGTCTGCGGCCGGATGCGATCCTGCCTGCGTACGGCATGGCCGAGACCACGCTGGCGGTGTCGTTCTCCGAATGCGGCGCCGGTCTGGTCGTCGACGAGGTGGACGCCGACCTGATGGCCGCTCTGCGCCGCGCAGTTCCTGTCACCAAGGGCAACACCCGCAGGCTGGCCTCGCTGGGCCCGCTGCTGCGGGACCTGGAGGCACGCGTCATCGACGAGCACGGCAACGTGATGCCCACTCGTGGTGTCGGCGTGATCGAGCTGCGCGGTGAGTCGCTGACGCCCGGCTACATCACCATGGGCGGCTTCATCCCCGCACAGGACGAGCACGGCTGGTACGACACCGGCGACCTCGGCTACATCATGGAGAACGGCCACATCGTCGTGTGCGGCCGTGTCAAGGACGTCATCATCATGGCGGGCCGCAACATCTATCCCACCGACATCGAGCGGGCCGCAGGCCGCGTCGAGGGGGTTCGCCCGGGCTGCGCCGTCGCGGTGCGCCTTGATGCCGGGCACTCGCGCGAGACGTTCGCCGTCGCGGTCGAGTCCAACGCCTGGCAGGACCCGGTCGAGGTGCGCCGCATCGAGCACCAGGTCGCCCACGAGGTGGTGGCCGAGGTCGACATGCGTCCGCGCAACGTCGTGGTGCTGGGGCCGGGCACCATCCCGAAGACCCCGTCGGGCAAGCTGCGCCGCTCCAACTCGGTCTCGCTGGTCACCTAATTCTGCCGAGCAGTCGCAAAAGCCCCTATTTCCGCGGCGAGTCGGGGCCTTTCACGTCTGCTCGCGGGGTAACGAGTTGTCGGTGACGGCCGATACGGTCGGTGACATGACACCAGCCATCGAGGCCATCGAGCTGGTCAAAAGATTCGGGGAGAACACCGCGGTCGACGGCGTCAGTTTCACCGTCGCGCCCGGCACCGTGCTGGGTCTGTTGGGCCCCAACGGCGCGGGCAAGACCACGACGGTGCGGATGATGACGACACTGACCGAGCCCACAAGCGGTACCGCCCGGGTGGCCGGCCACGACGTCCGCCGTGAGCCCGACAAGGTGCGCCGCAGCATGGGCCTCACCGGCCAGGTCGCCACCGTCGACGAACTGCTCACCGGCCGCGAGAACATCCGGATGATCGGCGGCCTGCACGGCATCCGACGCAAAGACCTTGCGCGGCTGGGAGACCAACTGCTGGAACAGTTTGCGATCGCCGACGCCGCCGACCGCGTGGTGAAGTCGTATTCGGGCGGCATGCGCAGGCGGCTCGATCTGGCCGTCAGCCTGCTGGCGTCGCCGCCTGTCCTATTCCTCGACGAGCCGACCACCGGCCTGGATCCCCGCAGCCGCAGCGACCTGTGGGACGTGTTGCGCGGTCTCGTCGAGCAGGGCACCACGCTCCTGTTGACGACACAGTATTTGGAGGAAGCCGATCAGCTCGCCGACAACATCGTGGTGGTCGACAAGGGCCGCATCATCGCAGAGGGCTCGCCGCTGCAGCTCAAGCAGCAGGCGGGTGCCGCCAGCCTGGTCGTCACCGTCACTAACGCCGCCGATCTTGCGGCCGCGCAGAAGCTACTCGGCAAAACAGGTGCCGAAGTGTTCGTCGACACCGGCGCGCGCCAGGTGACGGCGGCCGCCGACGGCCTGGCCGACATGGTCCGGGTCGCGGGCTGGCTGCGCGACAGCGACATCGACGTCGACGACATCGGACTGTCCAGACCAAGCCTCGACGACGTGTTCCTGTCACTCACCGGCCATCGCACCGAGGAAGAGATAGAGGCATGACCGCGACCGCAACGCAGGCGCACATCCAGCTGCAGCCGGTGCGCACCAGGCCCACCAACATCGCTCAGCAGTCATGGATCATGGTGAAGCGCAACATGATCCACACCAAGCGAATGCCCGAGATGCTAAGCGACGTGACGGTGCAGCCGATCATGTTCGTGCTGCTGTTCGCGTTCGTGTTCGGTGCGTCGATCGCGACCGGCGGCGGCGCCTCGTACCGGGAGTTCCTTCTGCCCGGCATCCAGGCGCAGACGATCGTCTTCACGGCGTTCGTTGTGGCATCAGGCATCACCGCCGACGTGGAGAAGGGCATCATCGACCGATTCCGCTCGCTGCCGATATCGCGGTCGTCGGTGCTGATCGGGCGCAGTGTGGCCAGCCTCCTGCACTCTTCGCTCGGGGTGGTGGTGATGGCGGTGACCGGGCTGGCGATCGGCTGGCGGATCCGGGGCGGTGTCGCCGAGGCGGTACTCGCGTTCGCGTTGATCTTGGTGTTCGGCTTCAGCATGATCTGGTTCGGCATACTCATCGGCTCGGTGATGCGGTCGGTCGAGGCGGTCAACGGCGTGATGTTCACCGTGTTGTTTCCGATCACGTTCCTGGCCAACACCTTTGCGCCCACCGAACCCATGCAGCACTGGCTGCGGGCCATTGCCGAATGGAATCCGGTGTCGTCACTGACGCAGGCCATGCGCGAATTGTGGGGCAACGGGGGACCTGCGCCGGAGAGCGCCCAGCTACCACTGCACCACCCGGTGCTGGCGACCATCCTATGGTCGCTGGCGCTCACGACCGTCTTCGCGCCGTTCGCGCTGCACGCCTACGCACGGCGCACCGGAGGTTAGGACCGGGTCGCATCCAAGATCGGCCAACAAAGGGACCGTTACGCATTACGCTATATATGTAATGATTGCAAAGATGGCGGGTGCCAAACCAAAGGTCGCGGTCATCGGTGCAGGCCCGGGCGGCATCGCGATGGGCATTCAACTTGCCCAGGGTGGTTTCGACTTCACGATCTTCGACCGCGGCGATGGATTCGGCGGTACCTGGCGCAACAACACCTATCCCGGTGCCGCTTGCGATGTGCCGTCGCACTTCTACTCCTACTCGTACGCGCTGAACCCGCGGTGGAGCAAGACCTTCGCCAACCAGCCGGAGATCCTCGGCTACCTGAACAAGGTCGCCGCCGACAATCGGCTCGGCGACCACCTCGTCGCGCGCAGCCGCGTCACGACACTGCGGTGGTCGGACACCGAGCGGCGCTGGACGCTGGAGACCGAGGATGGCGCGCGACACCAGTTCGACACCGTCGTCACCGCGGTGGGAATGCTGGACGTCCCCAACATCCCCGACATTCCCGGCGCCGCGCGGTTCAGCGGCCGGGCGTTCCACTCGTCGAATTGGGACCACACGAAATCGACTGCGGGTGAACGGGTCGCGTCCATCGGAACAGGCGCCAGCGCCATCCAATACGTGCCGGAGATCGCTCCGGACACCGCGCATCTGACGGTGTTTCAACGGACGCCGATCTGGGTGAGCCCACGGTACGACGAACCCTTCACATCCGACCAGCAGGAGCTCTTCGAACGCGATCCGGAAGAGGCGCTGAAGGTGCGAGACGCAGCATTTCAGGCCTACGAGTCGGCCAACTTCGCGATCGATTCCGCGATGACCAAGGAGCTGACGGAGATGGCCCACTCGTATCTGAAGCGCAAGGTGAAGGATCCGGAGCTGCGCGCCAAGCTGACGCCCTCCTATCCCGTCGGCTGCAAGCGCCCGCTGCAGTCCCGCGCCTGGTTCCCGACGTTCGCCCTTCCCAACGTGCGTCTGGAAACGTCTCCCATCGTGGAATTCACCGAACGAGGTCTGCGCACCGCGGCCGGGGCCGAACACGAGGTCGACACCGTTATCTATGGCACTGGATTCCACGCCGCCGACTACCTGCGCAGCCTGGACGTGCACGGCACCAACGGGAGGCGACTGCGCGACGACTGGCGCGACGGTGCCGAGGCCTATCTCGGGACGGTTGTCCCCGGCTACCCGAATCTGTTCACCCTCTACGGACCGAACACCAACGGCGTCACCTCGATCATCTACATACTCGAGGCGCAGGCCGAATTCGTGCGCCGCCTCCTCGACGACATGGTCCGTCAGCGGGTGCAAGCGGTGGAGGTCAGGCGCGACGTCCACGACGCGTACAACGACGAGATCCAGCGGGCGATGCAGGACACCGTGTGGCTTGCCAACTGCAACAACTACTACCGCCATCCGAACGGCAAAGTGGTCACCCAGTTCCCTTACAGCGGAACCACGTTCGCCGACATGCTGGCACGGATAGAGCTCGACGAATTCGACTGGTTATCACCGGCCGGCGACCGGAAGGAAGCGCCCGCGTGACCGGAATCCACCACACGGCGATCGTCACCGCCGACCTCGAGCGGTCCATGCGATTCTGGCGGGACGGCCTGGGATTCGCAGAGCTGTTCGACCACACCTTCAATGGAGATTGGCCGACCCTGTTCGGTGCCACGACCGATCGGCTGCGGTCGGTGTTTCTTGGCGACCCGCACGCACCCGACACCGGCATCGTCGAGCTGGTGCAGTTCGAAGACGCCAAACCCGGTCCGCCGCCGTCGTCGGCGCCGGCGATCGGCTTCTTCCTGTTGTCGCTGCAGCGCGATGTCGACGTCACACTCGCCGGGCTGGCCGAGCTCGGTTTCGACGACGGTGTGCGCCGCATCGAGATGACCGCGCCGGGCGGCAAGACGGTTGTCATGGCGGTGATCACCGCGCCGGACGGTGTGCGCGTCGAGCTGATCGGTCCGCCCGAGTGATCGCGATCGTCACCGGAGGAGGGTCCGGGATCGGCAGCGCGGTCACCGATCGGCTGCGCACGGCGGGTGCCGACGTCGTGGTGTGGGACCTAGAAGGCGGCGAAATCGATTGCGACATCAGCGATCCCGCTGCGGTTTCCGCGGCGATCGACAGGACGGTCGCCGACCACGGGCCACCCGACCGACTCGTCGCCTGCGCCGGCATCGGGGCGTCGGGGCTGCTGCTGGAGCAGGCACCCGCCGACTGGCAGCGGGTCATCGACACGAATCTGACGGGGACGTGGCTGACGATGCGCGCCGTAGCGCGCGCCATGATCGATGCAAGCTCCGGTGGCTCGATCGTCGCCGTGTCCAGCATCAGCGGGACGCTGGCGGACCGCGACATGGGCGCCTACTGCGTGTCGAAGGCGGGCATCGACATGCTGGTCCGTGTCGCGGCCACCGAGTGGGGTGCGCACGGCATTCGCGTCAACGCCGTCGGTCCCGGTGTCACCCGCACGCCGATGCTCGCTAAACCCGAGCAACTGCCGGGATGGGTCGAAGGCCTGACCGAACGCACCGCCCTCGGGCGGCTCGGCGCGGCCGATGACATCGCCGAAGCCATCGTCGCGGTGCTCGAAATGTCCTGGGTCACAGGGCAGACCGTGTTCGCCGACGGTGGCCTGGCGTTGCACAGTCCTATCGACGCATACGGTCAGGTGCAGCGTGTGATGGCTCGCCGGCAAGCCGGTTCTGCCGAACGTTGAGGTAGCGAATGGTCAGCAGGATCACGGCAGGCACGGCCATCAGCGACAGCACCTGAAAGAGTTGCGCCACTACGCGCCCTTATCGGAGTGCATGCCGGGCGCCGCGCTGGGTGACATCTGTTCGTACACCTGCCACCAGGCCATCTCATGCTGAATCGCCGAAATGTGGCCACTCGCCAGCAGTTCGTCAGCTTCCAACAGCGTGGCCGCCAATCCTTCCAGCCGGTCGCGGGCGGCCACCGAGATCGGATCGTGGTGACCTGCCATCACCATGGCGGCGATGGCGCGAACGCGGGTGCGTGGTGCGCCGGCCATCGCAAAGGCCACCAGGCCGGAGCCGAGGCACGCGGCCGTCGAAATGGCGAAGGCGGTCCACGGCCCGGTCATGTTGTTCAAGAAGATCTCGCAGGTGGCCCACACAAGGGCACCCCACAACGGCCAACCCCGCGCGACCCGCACCCGGCGTCGCTCGGACTCGCTGATGCCGGGTGGGTAGACCACCAGGCGGTAGCGCGTCACTCCGAAGCGGTCAGGCCGAATGTCGATCGATCCCCATGGCCGGTCGCCGTCGAGTAGCCGCAGCCAGCCGCGTCGCAGCAGGCCGCGGTCAGTCCGCATGTCCTCCATGCCTCCGGTGTACCCGGATCCGCGTGTTCCTTGTCCCGTCCGAACGCTTTCTTTACGACGGGGAGGCCGTTCTTTACGATGTCTGAGTATTGTGTACTATACTCAGATATGGACAGGATTCCCGCCCGGCTCGCCGATCACCCGACGGTTCGCAAGGTGCTGTCCCGAAAGTCGGAGAAGCCCGGCGTCATCGACGCCGACTGGTTGCGTCAGGTGTGTCTCGACGCGGGTGCCGACGACGTCGCCTTCGCCAGTGTCGAGAATCCCGATCTGGCCAGTGAGCGCGAGCATGTCGACGCGGCGCTGCCGGGAACACAGAGCTACATCTCCCTGGTCGTGAAGATGAACCGCGACAACGTCCGTTCGACCGCGCGCAGCGTGGCCAATCAGGAGTTCCACCGCAGCGGCGAAATCATGAACGAGGCAGCCCACCGCATCACACGCGCGCTGCAGGACGCGGGGTACCGCGCGATCAATCCGTCGATGTCATTCCCGATGGAGATGGACAGGTTTCCCGGCCGCATCTGGGTGGTGGCGCACAAGCCGGTTGCGGTGGCGGCGGGCCTCGGCGTGATGGGCATCCACCGCAATGTGATCCATCCGAAGTTCGGCAACTTCATCCTGCTCGGCACCATCCTGGTCGACGCCCCGGTCAGCAGTTACGGTGAGCCGCTGGACTATTCGCCGTGCCTGGAGTGCAAGCTGTGCGTCGCGGCCTGCCCGGTCGGTGCGATCAAGAAGGACGGCGAATTCGACTTCGTCGCCTGCTCGGTGCACAACTACCGCGAGTTCATGGGCGGGTTCACCGACTGGGCGCAAACCATCGCCGACAGCGACGACGCCGACGACTTCCGCGCGCGCGTCAGCGATTCCGAGAACGCCTCGATGTGGCAGAGCCTGTCGTTCAAGGCGAACTACAAGGCGGCGTACTGCCTGGCGGTGTGTCCCGCCGGCGAGGACGTCATCGAGCCCTATCTCGACGACCGCAAGGGGTTCATGGACCTGGTGCTCAAGCCGCTGCAGGAGAAGAAGGAAACGCTTTACGTGCTGCCGAATTCGGCTGCCAAGGAGCACGCCGAACGCCGCTTCCCGCACAAGCAGGTGAAGGTGGTGGACAGCGGGATCCGCGGCCGCTAGCGCGGCTACGGAATATCCCTGCGGGGGGCCTGTGCATGAAGATCGTCGATGAGGCGGCGTTACGCGCCAAGTCAGGGCCTGTTCCGCCGCTGCGTCGGCTGTTGATCGGCACGGGTACAAGACGATCGACCTGTGCAACGGAGCGGACCCGGTGTGCTCGGACGGCAACGACGTCGCTGCCCACAGTCTCTATGTCCAGGCTGGATTGGCAACGCAGGCAGCGCAATTCGTCGCCGACCGGATCATCACCCAGGCCCCCATCAGCACGTTGGCCGGCCAGAGCCAGGGCTAAGCACTAACCCCAGGCGTGCACAGTGTTCTGTGCAGGCTCAAGGCCTTGGGCTACAAGAAGTTCGGTGGCATCAGCCGCCTGCTCGCAGATCGTGGGAATCTCGCGCCATTCTGCGGTGGTGAAGTTTCCCAGCACGAACGCAGCGCCTTCCATGCGGCCGGGCGGGCGGCCAATACCGATGCGCACCCGTTGAAAGTCGGTGGTGCCCAACGCTGATGCCACTGAACGCAGCCCGTTGTGCCCGGCCACGCCGCCGCCGATCTTGAGCCGGATACGGCCAAAGTCGATGTCGAGCTCGTCGTGGATCACGACGATGTCGGCAGGCGGCACCGAGTAGAACTTGGCCAGCGGCCCCACCTGGCGACCCGACTCGTTCATGTACACGCGCGGCTTGGCCAGCACGATCGATCGGCCGCCGATGTGGCCCGTTGCCACCTCGGCCCCCGACTTCTTGTGCACCTTGAACCCCGAGCCGATGCGATCGGACAGGATGTCGGCCACAAGGAAACCCAGGTTGTGCCGTGTCGTCGCGTATCGCGGTCCAGGGTTGCCCAGGCCGACCACCAGAAGTGAATCGGCCATCTCGCCGTCCGCCTACTCGGAAGCTTCGGCGGGTGCCTCTTCGGCCTCCTCGCCCTCGGCGGCTTCGGCCTCCTCGCCCTCGCCCTCGGCCGCCTCGCCGCCACCCTCGCCTTCCATTTCCTCGGCGGTCGGGGCCGCGACGACGTTGACGACGAGCATCTCGGGATCCGACACCAGCGTGACGCCGGCAGGCAGCGTGATCACACCCGCGGTGAACTGAGTGCCGACCTCGGCGCCCTCGACGGAGACGGTGAGCTGGTCGGGAATCGACTGCACGTCCGACTCGATCTCGACGCTGTTGCTGTCCTGGGTGACCAGCGTGCCGTAGGCGGCTTCGCCCTCGACGACGACGTTGACCTCGACGGTCACCTTCTCGCCGCGGCGCACGACGAGCAGGTCGATGTGCTGGATGCTGCGCCGGATGGGATGGATCTCCAGCGCCTTGGTCAGCGCGAGCTGCTCCTTGCCCTCGATGTCGAGGGTAAGCACCGCGTTGGTTCCTGAGTGCCGGAGCACGGCGGAGAAATCGTGGGCGTCAAGTTCGAGGTGCTGCGGATCGGCGCCGTGGCCGTACAGGACGGCGGGCACCCTGCCGTTGCGCCGGGCACGGCGCGACGCGCCCTTGCCGGTCTCGGTGCGGACCGCAGCGGTCAGCTTGTTCGCGGTGGAAGTCTTAGCCATTGGTGTTGCTCCTGTGCCGGTCGTTGTTTCGGGCACGGCCAGGGTCGCAAACCATTTAGATGCGGGTTCCCGTCGATAACGGTGGCCGTGACCACCCTCGCCGTGACGCCCGCCAAGGCTAGCGCATCAGCAGCTCAGAGTGCGAATTTGGTGTCCGTGAGCTGCTCGGATAGCTCCCACAGTGCCGTCGCCTTCTTGGCGTCGCGGGCCAGCGGGCTGCGGGCGGATTGGCCGGTGGGGCCCCGCATCGCGAATTTCGGGCCGACGAAGGTGTTGCCGGAAAGGTCCTGGGACGCCGCATAGAGGGTCTGGCGGGCGCCGAAGTCTGCGTCGGTGGCCAGCCGGTTGCCGATCGACATCAACGCATCGCCCACCCTGCGGCCGCTGTGGCCCTGCAGGTTGGTCGCGGAGTAGCCGGGGTGGGCGGCGTGGGCCTTGACGGCGGACCCGGCGACGTCCAGGCGCCGCTGCAGCTCGCTGGTGAACAGCAAGTTGGCCAGCTTCGACTGGCCGTAGGCCAGCCACGCCGAGTAGGGACGCGACTTCCAGTTCAGGTCCTTGAGGCTGATGTAGCCGAACAGGTGCATCATCGACGACACCGTGACGACCCGATCGGTGACCTTGGGCAGCAGCAGGTTGGTCAGCGCGAAGTGGCCGAGGTGGTTGGTGCCGATCTGGCTTTCGAAGCCGTCGATGGTCTGCGCGTAGGGCACGGCCATGATGCCGGCGTTGTTGATCAGCACGTCGGCGCCGTCGACCCCGTCCGCGAAGGCGCGCACCGACGCCAGGTCCTGCAGGTCGAGCTTGCGGACCTCGACGTCGCCAGTAATCGTGGCGGCGGCTTCGTCGCCTTTGGCGGTGTTGCGCACGGCCAGGATCGTCTTCGCCCCGACACGCGCGAGCTCGCGTGCGGTGACCAGTCCCAGGCCGCTGTTGGCGCCGGTGACGATCACAGTGCGTCCGGAAAACGTTGGCAGATCCGCCGCGGTCCACTCAGTCATGGCACGAAGCCTAGTGCCGACGGATCGCGGCTACTTCGGGGGTGCGCCCGGCACCGCGACGTTGAATCCGCCGATGACCGCCTCGATGTCGGGCGCCTCTTCGGCCGCCTTTTCCGCGTATCCAGTCACGGTGAACTGCACGAGATAGCGCTGATTCGCCGGCGGGGCGCCGGTGGCGATCACGATGCGGTTGTAGCTGTGCATGCGGCGGCCGTTGAGGTCGTAGCTGCCCTCGATCATCGACGACGGGAAACCCTTCCAGTTGTCGCTGGAGGCGTTGAGCCGCTTGAAGTTCTGCGACAGTTCCGCGTCGGCGTAGCCATGCTTGATGGCCTCGTTGATGTCGAAGTCGCCGGTGAGCTTCAACACGACCAACATCGCGATCGGGTAGGTATCGCCCTTGGCGATCATTTGCGTTCCCGGTGCGAAGTTCGGATTGTTGTACTGCTGCCAGCCCTTCGGCTGCGGCATCGTCACCGTCAGATCGGCGAGCTTCTGAGGCGCGACGGGCTCGCCGGCGACACCGGCATCCTCGAGGAACTTGGCGATCGGCACCGGTGCCGCGGTGGTGGTGGGCGGCGGCGTCGCGCTCGACGTCGACCACACCGAGTGATAGTCAGGCGTTTCCGCGCCGCAGCCCGTTGCGGCGAGCACCACCAGCGCGACCGCAGCCGCGCAGTGTCTCGACCTCACAAAATCTCGCGGACCGCGTCGATCGGCCGGGCCAGCCGGGTGCCCTTGGGGGTGACGACGAACGGCCGCTCGATGAGGATCGGGTGCTTGGCCATCGCGTCGAGCAGTTCGTCGTCGCCGGCATCGGCGAGCTTCAGCTCGTCGTACAGCGCCTCCCGCCTGCGCACCGCCGTGCGGACGTCGATGCCCGCGTCCTTGATCATCTTGACGAGTTGCGCGCGCGACGGTGGCGTCTTGAGGTACAGGACCACGTTCGGTTCGATGCCGTTGTCCCGCAACAGGTCCAGCGTCTTGCGCGAGGTCGTGCAACGGGGGTTGTGGTAGATGGTGGCGGTAGTTTTCGCAGCCATCTACGCCGACCCGTCGAACAGCCCTGTCACAGAACCGTTTTCGAATACCGCGCGGATGGTGCTGGCCAACAGAGGGGCGATGGACAGCACGGTCAGCTGTGGGAACTGCTTGTCCTCGCCGACTGGCAGCGTGTTGGTGACGATCACCTCGCGGGCGCCGCACTCGGCAAGCCGTTGCGGCGCTGGATCCGACAGCACGCCGTGCGTCGCGGCGATGATCACATCGCCGGCCCCGTCCTGATGCAGCAGCTTGACCGCGCCGGCGATGGTGCCGCCGGTGTCGATCATGTCGTCGGTGAGGATGCACGTCTTGCCCTTGACGTCGCCGACCACCCGGTTCGACTTCACCTGATTGGGCACCAGCGGGTCACGGGTCTTGTGAATGAAGGCCAGCGGCACGCCGCCCAGCGCATCGGCCCACTTCTCGGCCACCCGCACCCGGCCGGAATCCGGTGAGACCACGACCATGTCGTGGTCGGAGTAGTTCTCGGCGATGTAACCGCACAACAGCGACTGCGCGCGCATGTGGTCGACCGGCCCGTCGAAGAAGCCCTGGATCTGGTCGGTGTGCAGATCGACGGTGACGATCCGGTCGACACCGGCCGTCTTGAACAGGTCGGCCACCAGCCGTGCCGAGATGGGCTCGCGGCCGCGGTGCTTCTTGTCTTGGCGGGCGTACGGATAGAACGGCAGGATCGCGGTGATCCGCTTGGCGCTTCCGCGCTTGAGCGCGTCGATCATGATCAGCTGTTCCATCAGCCACTTGTTCAGCGGGAACGGGTGCGACTGCAGGACGAACGCGTCGCAGCCGCGGACCGATTCATCGAATCGAACGAAGATCTCGCCGTTGGCGAAGTCGCGGGCGGTCTGCGCGGTGACCGGAACGTCGAGCTCCTTGGCCACCTGATCGGCCAGTTCAGGGTGCGCGCGACCGGAGAAGAGCATGAGGTTCTTGCGGTTGTCGGTCCACTCGGTGCCCACAGTGCGCCCTCGCCGGTTGGGGATCGATACGTCCTAATCGTACGTAGACTTGCGGCCTGTGCGTTGCCCGGTTACCAGATTGCCAACAGAAGGCGTCGAATCACTCGTCTTCGGCTGCCGCCTCGGGAGTGTTCTCGCGGGCTTTGCGGGCGGCCTCCGCAGCCGCTGATTCAGGTCGCTTTCGCTCCACCCAGCCCTCGATGTTGCGCTGCGGGCCCGCCGACACCGCCAGCGCACCGGGCGGCACGTCATCGCGCACGACCGTGCCCGCTCCGGTGTAGGCGCCGTCGCCGACGGTGACCGGGGCGACGAACATGGTGTCGGATCCCGTCCGGACATGCGAGCCGATTGTGGTGCGGCTCTTGGTTTCTCCGTCGTAATTGACGAACACGCTGGACGCGCCGATGTTGCTGTGGTCGCCGATGTCGGCGTCACCGACATAGGTCAGGTGCGGCACCTTGGTGCCTGTGCCGACGGTCGCGTTCTTGGTTTCGACGAACGCGCCGAGCTTGGCGTCGGAGCCGAGCACGGTGCCCGGCCGCAGATAGGTGAACGGTCCGACGACGGCGCCGTCACCGATCAGCGACGAGCTGCCGTGGGTGCGGACCACCGTGGCCTCGTCACCGACGGTGATATCGGTGAGTGTGGTGTCGGGGCCGATCTGGCAGCGCCCGCCGATGCGGGTCGCGCCCAGCAGCTGCGTGCCGGGACGGATGACGGTGTCGCGGCCGATGGTCACGTTGACGTCGATCCAGGTGGTGGCCGGGTCGACGATTGTCACGCCTGCGCGTTGATGCGCGGCCACGACGCGCCGGTTCAGCTCCGCACCCAGCTCGGCGAGTTGAACCCGGTCGTTGACCCCGGCGACCAGTGCGCTGTCATCGACATGCTTGGCATGCACGATCTGGCCGTCCTGGCGGAAGATCGAGATCACGTCGGTCAGGTAGAGCTCCTGCTGGACGTTATGGGACCGCAGCCGGCTCAGGCCCGAGCGCAGCGCCGCGACGTCGAAGGCGTACACGCCCGCGTTGACCTCGCAGATGGTCTGCTGGGACGGCGTCGCGTCGGCATCCTCCACGATCGCCATGACCTCGCGGTCCTGGGTCCACAGGATGCGGCCGTACCCGGTCGGATCCCGCAGCGTGGTGGTCACGACGGTCGCGACGGCGGCCTCGGCGCTGTGGGTGGCGATCAGGTCGGCCACTGTGTCGGAGTCCAACAGCGGGACATCGCCGGAGGTGACCACGACGATGCCGTTGTAGTCCTCCGGCAGCGCGGCCAGGCCGCAGCCGACGGCGTGCCCGGTGCCGAGTTGTTGGTCCTGCACCGCCGTGTCGATGGTGCGGCCGAGTTCGCCCGCCAGTTCGGCGATCGCGGGCGCAACTTTCTCCCGGTCCTGGCCGACCACCACGACCAGGTGCTGCGGCGCTAGCTTGGCGACCGCGTGTAACGCGTGGGACAGCATGGTGCGGCCCGCCAGTGCGTGCAGCACCTTGGGTGTATCGGAACGCATGCGGGTGCCCGCCCCCGCGGCCAGGACCAGGACCGCAGCGTCGCCATGGGTTGTCAATCGAAACCTCCGCCTCAACCAAGCTCGCTGCCGATAGTCGCTCGGCAAGCCTCGCTCCCTGCCGATAGTCGCTCGGCAAGCCTCGCTCCCTGCCGATAGTCGCTCGGCAAGCCTCGCTCCGTCGCCAGGACTCGAACCTGAACTATCTGAACCAAAATCAGAGGTGCTGCCGATTACACCACGACGGACTGATCAACTCAGGATGCTAGTCGAAGGGCCTACCCTGAAAGCCGTGGCAGCGCCCGATAAGGAAGTCCGTGCGCCCCGCGCCAGGATGACCGGCGCGGAGCGTCGCCACCAGCTCATCGACATCGCACGATCGTTGTTTGCCGAGCGTGGGTATGAGGGGACGTCGATCGAGGAGATCGCGCAGCGCGCCAACGTCTCCAAGCCCGTGGTGTACGAGCACTTCGGCGGCAAGGAGGGTCTCTACGCCGTGGTGGTCGACCGTGAGATGTCGGCGTTGCTCGACCGCATCACGTCGTCGCTGGCCAGGACGACCAACAACCGGTCCCGGCTGCGGATCGAGCGGGTGGCGCTGGCGCTGCTGACCTACGTCGACGAGCGCACGGACGGGTTCCGCATCCTGATTCGCGATTCGCCTGCGGCCATCACGTCGGGCACCTACTCGACGCTGCTCAACGACGCCGTCAACCAGGTGTCGTCGATCCTGGCCGGCGACTTCTCCCGCCGTGGTCTCGACCCCGAGATGGCCCCGCTGTATGCCCAGGCGCTGGTCGGCTCGGTATCTATGACGGCGCAGTGGTGGCTCGACGTGCGCGAGCCGAAGAAAGAAGTGGTGGCCGCCCATCTGGTCAACCTGTGCTGGAACGGGCTGATGCATCTCGAGAACGACCCGCCGCTACTCGACGAGTAGACGTTGCAAGGTTCGCGCCCGCCGAGATTGACGTAATTGCGCGATTCACTCGAACTTTCGCGCCCAAACGCGAGTTTGGGCGGGGTCAATAGCGCTTGCCTAGGATGGATACATCATGACCGCATCGGGGATCACCCATATTCAAACCCCGATCGCGGGGCTCATCGAATTGGCGCTCCGGGATCCCTCGTTGTCGGATGTCGCCCGTCGTGCCGAGGACAGACCCAGCGATCTCACCCTCGTCGGCCCGGCCAGCGCGCGGGTGTTCGCGGCCAGCGCGCTCGCGCAGGCCGGTCCGCTGCTCGTCGTCACCGCCACCGGGCGCGAAGCCGACGACCTGACCGCCGAACTGCGCGGCGTGTTCGGTGAGGCCGTCGCGATGTTTCCGTCGTGGGAGACGCTGCCGCACGAGCGATTGTCGCCGGGGGTCGACACCGTCGGCGCGCGGCTGATGCTGCTGCGCCGCTTGGCGCATCCCGACGACGAGCGCCTCGGCCCGCCGTTGCGCGTCGTGGTCACCACAACCCGGTCGCTGCTGCAGCCGATGGCACCCGATGCGGCCGATATCGAGCCGGTGACACTGACCGTCGGTGCCGAGGCCGAATTCGACGCCGGAGCCGCCGGGCCGGCGACATTCGACGCTGTCATCGCGCGGCTCGTCGACCTGGCCTACAGCCGCGTCGACATGGTCGGCAAGCGTGGCGAGTTCGCGGTGCGCGGCGGCATCCTCGACGTCTTCCCGCCGACGGCAGAGCACCCGGTGCGCGCCGAGTTCTGGGGCGACGAGGTCTCCGAGATAAGGATGTTCTCCGTCGCCGATCAGCGCTCCATCCCCGAGATCGCCGTCGATTCGGTGGTTGCGGTGCCGTGCCGGGAGGTGCTGCTCACCGACGACGTCCGCGCTCGGGCCGCCAAGCTGGCCGTGGAGCATCCGGTACAGGAGAACAGCGTGCCGGGCAGCGTGCCAGACATGCTGGCCAAGCTGGCCGAGGGTATCCCGGTCGACGGCATGGAGGCCCTGCTGCCGCTGCTGCGCCCAGCAGAGTTGTCGACGTTGTCCGACCACCTGCCCGCGGGCACGCCGCTGCTGATCTGCGATCCGGAGAAGGTCCGCACCCGTGCGGCCGACCTGATCAAGACCGGGCGCGAGTTCCTGGAAGCCTCGTGGTCGACGGCCGCGGTCGGCGGTGGCGTGCCGATCGACATCGAAGCCCTTGGCGCGTCGGGCTTCGTCGACCTCGACGACGCGAGGGCTGCTGCGCGCGAGGGCGGGCACCCGTGGTGGACGCTGAGTCAGCTGTCCGACGAGTCGGCGCTGGAGCTCAACATCCGGCCTGCGCCGTCGGCGCGAGGTCAGCAGTCGAGTGTCGACGAGATCTTCGCGATGCTGCGGGCGCACGTCGCGACGGGCGGCTACGCCGTCGTCGTCACCCCCGGCACGGGCACCGCGCACCGCGTCGTCGAGCAGCTGGCCGAATCAGACACTCCCGCAACGATGTTGGAGCCCGGCGCGCCGCCGAAAGAGGGCGTCGTCGGGGTGCTCAAGGGACCGCTGCACGACGGTGTGGTGATCGCCGGCGCCAACCTCGTCGTGATCACCGAGACCGACCTGACCGGCAACCGGGCGACCGCCATCGAGGGCAAACGGCTGGCCGCCAAGCGCCGCAACGTCGTCGACCCGCTGGCGCTGACCGCCGGCGACCTGGTCGTGCACGACCAGCACGGCATCGGCCGGTTCGTCGAGATGACCGAGCGCGTGGTCGGCGGCGCCCGCCGCGAATACCTGGTGTTGGAGTACGCGTCGAGCAAGCGCGGCGGCGGATCCGACCGGCTGTATGTCCCGATGGACTCGCTCGATCAGCTGTCGCGCTACGTCGGCGGTGAGTCGCCGACCCTGTCGCGCCTTGGCGGCAGCGACTGGGCGAACACGAAGACCAAGGCCCGACGGGCGGTCCGCGAGATCGCCGCCGAGCTGGTGTCGCTGTACGCCAAGCGTCTGGCTTCGGCGGGCCACGCGTTCGCCATGGACACGCCGTGGCAGGCCGAGATGGAGGACGCCTTCGGGTTCACCGAGACCGTCGACCAGATGACGGCGATCACCGAGGTCAAGGCGGACATGGAAAAGCCGGTCCCGATGGATCGGGTGATCTGCGGTGACGTCGGCTACGGCAAGACCGAGATCGCCGTGCGTGCGGCGTTCAAGGCGGTGCAGGACGGCAAGCAGGTCGCGGTGCTGGTGCCGACGACCTTGCTGGCCGACCAGCACCTGCAGACCTTCTCCGAGCGGATGGCCGGGTTCCCGGTCGCCGTGAAGGGGCTGTCCCGGTTCACCAACCCCGCCGAGTCGCGGGCGGTGCTGGATGGCATGAAGGACGGCTCCGTCGACATCGTGATCGGCACGCACCGGCTGCTGCAGACTGGCGTGACGTGGAAGGACCTCGGCCTGGTCGTGGTCGACGAGGAGCAGCGGTTCGGCGTCGAGCACAAGGAGCACATCAAGTCGATGCGCACCCACGTCGACGTGCTGACCATGAGCGCCACCCCGATCCCGCGCACGCTGGAGATGAGCCTGGCAGGCATCCGGGAGATGTCGACGATCCTCACCCCTCCCGAGGAGCGCTACCCGGTGCTGACCTACGTCGGCCCGCACGACGACAAGCAGGTCGCGGCGGCTTTGCGACGCGAGATGCTGCGCGACGGGCAGGCCTTCTACATCCACAACAGGGTCAGATCCATCGACCAGGCCGCCGCCCGGGTGCGGGGGCTGGTGCCCGAAGCCCGCGTCGCGGTCGCGCACGGGCAGATGCCCGAGGAGCAGTTGGAGCGCACGGTCGAGGGCTTCTGGAACCGCGAATACGACATTCTGGTGTGCACGACGATCGTCGAGACGGGCCTGGACATCTCGAATGCGAACACGCTGATCGTGGAGCGCGCCGACACGTTCGGTCTCTCGCAGCTACATCAGTTGCGCGGCCGAGTGGGACGCAGTCGCGAGCGGGGCTACTCGTATTTCCTGTATCCGCCGGAGGTTCCGCTCACCGAGACGGCGTATGACCGGTTGGCCACCATTGCGCAGAACAACGAGCTCGGCGCAGGCATGGCGGTGGCGATGAAAGATCTTGAAATCCGCGGGGCAGGAAACGTGCTCGGCGCCGAGCAGTCCGGTCACGTGGCGGGTGTCGGATTCGATCTGTATGTGCGGCTGGTCGGCGAGGCGGTCGAGGCCTACCGCGCGGCGGCCGACGGGAAAACCGTTCCGGCCGTTGAGGAACCGAAGGATGTGCGGATCGACCTGCCGGTCGACGCCAACCTGCCGCCGGACTACATCGGCAGTGACCGGCTGCGCCTGGAGGGATATCGGAGGCTGGCGGCGGCCGCCGACGACGCCGCGGTGGACGCGGTAGTCGAAGAGCTGGTCGACCGGTATGGCCCGCTGCCGGAACCCGCGCTGCGATTGGTCGCCGTGGCTCGGCTGCGGCTGCTGCTGCGCCAGTACGGGATCACCGAAATCAGTGCGATATCCGAGTCGACGCTTCGGCTGTCGCCATTGGAGTTGGTCGACTCACAGCAACTTCGGCTCAAGCGGTTGTACCCGAGCGCGCACTACCGCGCGACGACGTCGACGGTGCAAGTGCCGATCCCGCGAGCGGGTTCAGGCGTTGGGGCGCCACGGATTCGTGATCTTGAACTCGTTGCCATGGTGGCGGGGTTGGTAGTGGCCCTCGATGGAAAACCCCAGGAAGGTATTGATATAACGAAGTTCGGAGGTACACCGGCGATGAATGACAAGCGACCAGCGACATGACAGTCGTGTTGGTCGACCCTCGCCGTCCGTCGTTGGTTCCCGTCGAGGCGATCGACTTGCTGACCGGTGATGTTCAGTACACCGAGGAGATGCCCGTCAAGGTGCCGTGGTCGTTGCCTGCGTCCCGCCCGGCCTACGACGGCGAGGACGCCCCGGTGTTGCTCTCGTCCGACCCCGACCATCCCGCGGTGAAGACACGGCTGGCGGCCGGCGACAGGTTGATCGCCGCTCCCGACGCCGCGTCGGGGGAGCGGCTGGTCGATGCGGTGGCGATGATGGACAAGCTGCGCACCTCCGGGCCATGGGAAAGCGAGCAAACCCACGACTCGTTGCGCCGTTACCTCCTCGAGGAGACCTATGAGGTGTTTGACGCGGTGCGCGGCGGCAATGCCGACGAGCTGCGTGAGGAGCTTGGAGACGTATTGCTGCAGGTGCTGTTCCATGCACGCATCGCCGAGGACGCGCCGCACCCGTTCACCATCGACGACGTGGCCGATTCGCTGGTGCGCAAGCTCGGCAACCGGGTGCCGGCCGTGCTCGCGGGTGAACCGATCTCGCTGGACGAGCAGCTCGCCCAGTGGGAGGAGCGAAAGGCTCTAGAAAAACGGGCGAAGTCCCACCATTCAAGCATGGACGACGTGCCTACCGGCCAGCCCGCATTGGCGTTGGCGCAGAAGGTGATCGAGCGTGTCACCGCGGTGAGGCTGCCGTCCGATCTGATCCCGGACACCATCACGTCTGTGACCGTGTCGCCGCATGTCGACTCCGAGAACGCTTTGCGGACTTCGGTTCTGGAGTTTATGGACACCGTGCGCCGCGTCGAGCGCGCGATCGCGGCGGGTCGCCGTGGCGAGGACGTGCCCGAGGAACTCGATGTGGCGACGCTCGGGGAGATCTCCGACGAGGAGTGGCGGGCCTACTGGCCGTCTGCCGACACCGAGCCCGCGCCCGACCGAATCCCGGAGCCGACGCCTGCCGACGTTCCCGAGCCAGGGCCGGTGGACGTTCCTGAGCCCGGGCCGGTGGAAGTGCCCGAGCCGTCGCCAGAGGACGTCTTGACCGAGGATGCTGAGCCCGCCGAGGAAGCCGACGAGAGCGACACGGCCGCGGAGAAGTCCACCGCGTAGGCGGCCCCCGGTGGGGCACAGTGCTGACTGCCCGCCTAAGCGACAATGTCGGTGCGCGACTTTGGCGCTCGCGTCGCGTGAAACATCTGCGAAAAGATCGGCGAAGTCTCGCGCTACCTTCACGCTCGCGAATTTTGCGCAATGCGCTGCCGGATCCGGATGACCGCCGTTACGACCTATGCGACTTTGATGCTCAGAGACGGGCGAAAGACACATGCCGGTCTGCGGCGATCAGCCGAACAGCGTCGAACCCCAGTACGCCGACGAATCGCCATCGCGCAGCCCCGGCGGGCAGGCGAAAACCGCTGTGCCCGTGTGGAAGATGTACTCGTTGAGGGCGTCGCCGGACATCTGCGCCAGCACCGGGATGAAGTGCGTTGTTGGGCTCCGCACGAACGCGATGAAGAACAGCCCGGCATCCAGATGCCCGAATCCGTCCGAGCCGTCGGTGAAGTTATACCCGCGGCGCAGCATCTTGACCCCGCCCACATGATCGGGTGCCACCAACCGGATGTGGGCGTCGACATCGACCAACGGTGTGCCCTTGGCATCCTTGATGTCGAAGTCCACTTTCGCGAACTCGTCGTCGTATCCGTTGGGTGCACCGCTGCCCTTCTGCCGCCCGATCACCCGCTCCTGCTCGAGCAGCGTCGTGCGGTCCCACGCCTCGATGCGATTTCGGATGCGCCGCGTCACCAGGTAGGTGCCGCCCGCCAGCCAGTCGGGCCCGTCACCCGACGCGACCCAGACGTTCTTGTCCAGCACCTCGGTGTCCTCGGCCTTGAGGTTGTTGGTTCCGTCCTTGAACCCCAGCATGTTTCGGGGAGTGGACTGTTCCCGCGTCGTCGACGAGGTCCGGCCGAAGCCCAGCTGCGAATACTTCACCGCCACGGTTCCAAACCCGACGCGGGCCAGGTTTCGCACGGCGTGCACGGCCACCTGCGGGTCGTGCGCGCATGCCTGGATGCAAATGTCGCCACCACAGCGGGCGGGGTCGAGGATCTCGTTGGTGAACTTCGGTAGATCGGCGAGCCCGGCGGGGCGCTGGGCGGCAATCCCGAACCTGTCCTTGCCGTCTTTGGCGAAGAATGACGGACCGAACCCGATGGTCAGTGTCAGCGCGGACGCGGGTAACCCCAGTGCCTCACCCGTATCGTCGGGCGGCGCGTACGGATTGCCGCCGGTAGCACCATTCGGCACCGCATCATGGCCCTGCGTCATCCGCTCGGCCATCTCGGTCCACTGCTTGAGCAGGTCGATGACGTCGTCGCGATTGTCCGTCGTGACGTCGAACGCGGCGAAGTGCATCCGGTCCTGCTGAGGCGTGATGATGCCAGCCTGGCGCTCGCCTCGGAACGGAACCGGTTGGTCCAGACCGCCAAAGGTGGTGCTGGCCGCCGACGCGCGGCCGGCCAGGGCCCCCGCCCCGGCCGCACCGACGACCGCTGCGGTCACCCCCGCGGCACCGAACAGCTTGCGCCTGGACAGACCCGCAGGTGGCGGATCCGGCTCTGCCGCGGGGGTTTCCGGGTTACTTGGGAGCGATGACACCTTGCACCTGGCTAACTTCGGAGGACAGTGCGTCGACGGCGCGAGACAGCTCCTGGCGCTGCGGCTCGGTCACCTTGTCGTAGAACACGAAACCCTCGCCCTGACGGTACTTCTCGAGCAGCGCGTCGACCTCGGCGAACCGCTGATCCACCTTCTTGCCGAGGTCGGCGTTGCGCTCGTCGAGGATCGGCCGCACCGACGCGACCGCCGTCTGCGAACCGTCGACATTGGCCTTGAAGTCCCACAGGTCGGTGTGGCTGAACGTGTCCTCTTCACCGGTGATCTTGCTCGCCGCCACCTCGTCGAGAAGACCCTGCGCACCACCGGCGATCTGGGTCGAGTCGATCTTGTAGTCGGGGGACTTCACGCCGGCGTCGAGCTCCTTGACGTCGGCCATCAGCTGGTCGGCCATCGCGTTGCTGTCGGGCTGCAGTCCGGTCACCCACAGGTCCTTCTCCAACCGGTGGAAGCCCGTCCACTTCTGACCCGGTTCGAGGTCCGCCTCGCGGAGGTCGATGCGGGGATCGAGGTCGTTGGGGAACGACTCGGCCACCGGCTCGATGCGCTCGTAATAGGTACGGGCGATTGGGAACTCGGCCTTGGCCGCGTTGACATCGCCCTTCTTGACGGCGTCGACGAAGACCTGAGTAGCCGCGATCAGTGCGTCGGTCTGGCTGCTCACGTAGCGCTTGTAGCTGTCGGAGGCCTCTTTGAACTTGCCCGCTTCGTCGACCTTGACGGACTCGCCGGTGACCTTGAAGTCGCCACGGATGCCGTCGCCGACCATGCCGGGCTTGCACGCCGTCTGGTAGGTGCCCGGCTCACTGAGTTGCACGCTCAGCTTGCGCTGCAACCCGGGGGAGATGTTCTCCACCTCGCCCATCACCCGCTCGCCCTCGCCGTAGACGTAGAACTCCGTTACCTTGTTGCCGTTGTTGGTGATGACGAAAGTGCTTGGCCCCGTTGTGGCTTCAGTTCCCGACAGCTCACATGCCGTGTCGGACGCGGTGACGGTGATGTCCGCGGGGGCGCTCTTGCCCGGGTCGGCGGGTTTGGCCTCGTCCTTGGCCTGGCAGCTCGTCAATGCCAGACCTGCAAGCGCAGCGGTGGCGATGGCGAGGGTGGAGTGCCGTTTCACGTGGTCGACCTTTCGGGTTCGGGTAGGGGTTGGGGGGACGGATCGGGTTTCGCAGGCGCCTTCGTCGGGCGCAGGAAGATCGTCAACACGACGACGAGGTAGGTCAGCCACGCCGCGAGCTGCAGCACGGTCGGCGTTGGCGTGACGTTGAAGACGCCCTGAATGATTTCGCCGTACCAGGACGACCAGTTGAACCATGTACTGATGTCGAACGCCTTCGTGCCAAGGCCGGGCAGCCAGCCGACCGTCTGCAGCGCGCCGATTCCGTAGGAGAGGATTCCTGCGGCGACGACGATGAGGAACGCGCCGGTGTACTTGAAGAACTTGGCGAGGTTGATGCGCACCGCGCCTGCGTACATCCCGTACGCGATCGCGGCGGCGGCCAGCACCCCGATCACGAGTCCGATCAGCGGCCAGGCCGTTTGGGCTTCGGCGTAGCCGACCATGAACAGGGCCGTCTCGACGCCTTCGCGGCCGACGGCCAGGAACGCCAGGGCGAACACCGCCAGCGACCCCGTCTCGAGTGCGCGTTCTATATCGCCGCGCAGCGTGCCCGACATCGAGGCGGCGGCCCTCTTCATCCAGAGCACCATCGTCGTGACGATGGCGACTGCCACCACCGAGGCAATGCCGGCGATGGCCTCGGCGGCCAGGCCGGAGATCGTGTTCTCGCCATATTGGATGACCAGGAAGACCGCGACGGTCATCGCGATTGCTGCGGCGACGCCCAGCCACACCCACTTCAGCGCGTTGCGGCGCTCCGACTTCACCAGGAACGCCACCAGAATCGTGACCACGATGGCGGCCTCGAGGCCCTCGCGCAGACCGATCAAACCGCTTCCCAACAGCTGCGACGTGATGTTGGGCGCGGCGGCGTGAATACTGACACCAAGGTCCGAACCAGCAGTCATCGACTTGTCCTCGCTACGCCAAATCCACGTACTTTGCTTTGGCTTGCCAAAGCAAGGCGTGGCTCACCTTATCAAGTCCCGAGGTGGGAGGGTACAAGTCTGGTCACGGATCTGGTCCGAGCGCGTGGGACGATGGGCAACTACCAGAGCGGGTTTGAGGGAGTCCGGTGTCGCCAGTGCGTTGGCTGCGGGCTGTCGCGGTGTTAGGCGCGACAGCGCTGCTGATGGCTTCCAGCTGCTCGTGGCAGCTGGGCACGCCGATACCCGATGGTGTGCCGCCGCCCGCGGGCTATCCGGTGCCCAAGATCGACACCCACGCCAAGGGCAGGCCCGCCGATCAGCTGCATGAATGGGCGGACCAACGCGCACCTGCAATGGGCATGCCGGTCACCGCGCTCGAGGCCTACGCCTACGCCGCGCGTGTCGCCGAGGTCGAGAACCCCGATTGCCATCTGGCGTGGACGACCCTGGCTGGTATCGGGCAGGTGGAGAGCCACCACGGCACCTACCGCGGCGCGGTCATCGCGCCGAACGGCGACGTCACGCCGCCGATCCGCGGCGTCCGCCTCGACGGCACCAACGGCAACTTGGAGATCAAAGACATCGACAACGACGGCGGTCACATGGACGGCGATCCGGAGTACGCCAGGGCTATGGGCCCCATGCAGTTCATCCCCGACACGTGGAAGCTGTACGGGGTCGACGCAAACAACGACGGCATCGTCAGCCCGGACAACTTCGACGACGCGGCGCTCTCGGCGGCCGGCTATCTGTGCTGGCGCGGCAAGGACCTGGCCAGCCCTCGCGGCTGGATGGACGCGTTGCGGGCCTACAACCACTCCGACCAGTACGCGCGCATCGTGCGGGACTGGGCGACGGCCTACGCCAACGGACACCCCCTCTAACCACGCCGCGGGCGGGTGCACGCTCTAGGCTCAAAACCGACCAGCCCCATGACCAAGGAGACGCCAGTGCCCATCATCGAGCAGGTCGGAGCCCGCGAGATTCTCGATTCCCGCGGCAACCCGACGATCGAGGTCGAAGTGGCCCTGCTGGACGGCACGTTCGCCCGTGCCGCCGTGCCGTCGGGTGCGTCGACTGGCGAGCACGAGGCGGTGGAACTGCGCGACGGCGGTGCCCGCTACGGCGGTAAGGGCGTCGAGAAAGCGGTGGAGGCCGTGCTCGACGAGATCGCGCCAGCGGTCATCGGGCTGGGCGCCGACGACCAGCGGCTGGTGGACCAGGCGCTGGTCGACCTCGACGGCACGCCGGGCAAGTCGCGGCTGGGCGCCAACGCCATGCTTGGGGTGTCGCTGGCGGTGGCCAAGGCTGCGGCGGACTCGGCGGGGCTGCCGCTGTTCCGCTACATCGGCGGGCCCAACGCGCACATCCTGCCGGTCCCGATGATGAACATCCTCAACGGTGGGGCGCACGCCGACACCGGCGTCGACGTCCAGGAGTTCATGGTCGCGCCGATCGGTGCGCCCAGCTTCAAAGAGGCTCTGCGCTGGGGTGCCGAGGTGTACCACTCGCTGAAGGGGGTGCTGAAGAAGCAGGGGCTGGCCACCGGTCTCGGCGACGAGGGCGGGTTCGCGCCCGACGTGGCAGGCACCAAGGCCGCGCTGGATCTGATTCTGAGCGCCATCGAGTTGACGGGGTTCAAACCCGGTTCCGACGTCGCGCTGGCGCTCGATGTTGCGGCGACCGAATTCTTCACCGACGGAACGGGTTACAGCTTCGAGAAGGAGACCCGCACCGACATGCAGATGATCGAGTTCTACGCCAGCCTGATCGACTCCTACCCCCTGGTGTCGATCGAGGACCCGCTGTCGGAGGACGACTGGGACGGCTGGGTGGCCTTGACAGCGGCGATCGGCGACCGCGTCCAGATCGTCGGCGACGACCTGTTCGTCACCAACCCCGAACGCCTCGAGGAGGGTATCGACAAGGGCGCGGCCAATGCACTGCTGGTGAAGGTCAACCAGATCGGCACGCTCACCGAGACCCTCGACGCCGTAGCGCTGGCCCACAACAGCGGCTATCGCACGATGATGAGTCACCGCAGCGGCGAGACGGAGGACACCACGATTGCCGACCTCGCTGTCGCGGTCGGCAGCGGCCAGATCAAGACCGGTGCGCCGGCGCGCAGTGAGCGAGTCGCCAAGTACAACCAGCTGCTGCGCATCGAGGAGACCCTCGGCGACGCCGCCCGCTACGCCGGCGATCTCGCCTTCCCTCGGTTCTCGGTGGAGACGAAATAGCCCGTGCCCGAGGCGAAACGGCCCGATCCGAAGCGGCGGTCCCCGGCGGGCCGGCCGCGGGGGACGGCGCCTGCACGCCGCCAGCCGCGCGCGACCGAGACGCGCTCGGCGCCCGAGGCTGTGCCAAAAAAGAAGCCCGAAGATACCAAGCCCAAGAAGCCCATCCGCGAATCCATCGTCGCGTCGGCAGAGGAGCAGTCCGAGCAACGGTTCGGATCGGCGGCTCGCCGCGCGGCGATTCTCGCTGCGGTTATCTGCGTGCTCACCCTGACCATCGCGGGTCCGGTGCGCACCTACTTCGCGCAGCGCACCGAGATGAAGCAGCTGAAGGCCACCGAGGAGCAACTGCGCGCGCAGATCGCCGGCCTCGAAGAGCAGAAGGTCAAACTCGCCGACCCGGTCTTCATCGCGGCGCAGGCACGCGAGCGGCTCGGATTCGTGATGCCAGGAGACATTCCGTACCAGGTGCAGTTGCCTGCGAACGCGGCTGTGCCGGGCACACCCGGCGGCGAACCCGCGAAGGCGCACTCCGACGAACCCTGGTACACGTCGCTCTGGCACACCATTGCCGATGCGCCGCATGGTGTTTCGCCGGCCATCGCGCCCGACGCGCCGCCCCCCGGGCCGCCGCCGACGCCTGCTCCGCCCAGCGCGCCCCCTCCCGGTGGTTGAGCCTGAGGATCTCGACGCCGTCGCGCGGCAGTTGGGCCGTGATTCCCGCGGGGTGCTCGAGATCGCCTACCGGTGCCCGAACGGCGAGCCAGGCGTGGTCAAGACGGCGCCGAAACTGCCTGACGGAACGCCGTTTCCGACGTTGTACTACCTGACACACCCGGTGTTGACAGCGGCGGCCAGCCGGCTGGAATCGGCTGGCCTGATGCGGGAGATGAGCGAACGGCTGCAACAGGATCCGCAGTTGGCCGCCGCGTACCGGATGGCGCACGAGTCCTACCTGGCGGAGCGTGATGCTATCGAACCGCTGGGCACTACGTTTTCCGGTGGTGGCATGCCCGAGCGGGTCAAGTGTCTGCACGTGCTGATCGCGCACTCGCTGGCCAAGGGTCCCGGCGTGAATCCTTTCGGCGACGAGGCCCTGGCGGTGTTGGCTGACGAGCCGGCGATGGTAGGCATCCTGGAGAAGGGCAGGTGGACGTCATGAGCACCCGAAGGCGACCGCGAGTGAGGATCGCAGCGAGGGACGAGCGAGGACCGGAGCGAGTGGGAGTCGAGGCATGAGCACCCGAAGGCGACCGCGAGTGAGGATCGCGGCGAGGGACGAGCGAGGACCGGAGCGAGTGGGAGTCGAGGCATGAGCACCCGAAGGCGACCGCGAGTGAGGATCGCGGCGAGGGACGAGCGAGGACCGGAGCGAGTGGGAGTCGAGGCATGAGCACCCGAAGGCGACCGCGAGTGAGGATCGCAGGGAGGGACGAGCGAGGACCGGAGCGAGTGGGAGTCGAGGCATGAGCACCCGAAGGCGACCGCGAGTGAGGATCGCAGCGAGGGACGAGCGAGGACCGGAGCGAGTGGGAGTCGAGGCATGAGCAGGGTGGCGGCGATCGACTGCGGCACCAACTCGATCCGACTCTTGATCGCCGACAAGGTCGACGGCCGTCTGCGCGACGTGCACCGCGAGATGCGGATCGTGCGGTTGGGCCAAGGCGTCGACGCCACAGGGCAATTCGCGCCGGACGCGCTTGCGCGCACCAAGGCGGTATTGGTCGATTACGCGGAGCTGCTGCGCAGTTTCGAGGTATCCAAGGTGCGGATGGTGGCGACGTCGGCCGCCCGCGACGCCGCCAATCGCGACGTGTTCTTCGCGATGACGGCCGACGTGCTTGGGGCGGTGGTTCCAGGCGCGGTGGCCGAGGTGATCACCGGCATCGAGGAGGCGGCGTTGTCATTCCACGGTGCCGTGGACGAATTGGACCCCGCCTCAGCGCCTTTCGTGGTTGTCGACCTCGGTGGCGGTTCGACCGAAGTGGTGCTGGGCGAGCGCGACGTCGTTGCGAGCTTTTCCGCCGACATCGGGTGCGTGCGGCTGACCGAGCGATGCCTGCATTCCGATCCGCCGACGGCCGTGGAGATCGCCGCCGCGCGAGATGTGGTCCGCGATGGGCTGGGGGAGGCGCTGCGGGTGGTGCCCGTCGAGCAGGCCCGCACCTGGGTGGGGGTGGCAGGCACGATGACCACACTGTCGGCGTTGGCGCAGCAGATGACGACCTATGACTCGGACGCGATCCACCTGTCCAGGGTGGGATTCGCTGACCTGCTGCGGGTGTGCGACGAGTTGATCGCGATGACGCGCCAGCAGCGCGCCGCGCTTGGGCCGATGCACGAGGGCCGCGTCGACGTCATCGGCGGCGGCGCCATCATCGTCGAGGAACTCGCGTATGCGCTGGGGAGCCGCGCCGGCATCGACGAGTTGGTGGTCAGCGAGCACGACATCCTTGACGGCATCGCGCTGTCGATCGGATAGCCGACGATGTAGTTGAGTGCGCCACCGATTCCGTATTCGTCGGCGACTAAGGCTAGCCGGTATCTCAGTCTTGCAGGTGACGGGCATCACCGTTGGGTGTCAGCGT
Organism: uncultured Actinomycetota bacterium; assembly: GCA_963770305.1. Classification (GTDB taxonomy): domain Bacteria; phylum Actinomycetota; class Actinomycetes; order Mycobacteriales; family Mycobacteriaceae; genus Mycobacterium. The sequence goes on along the minus strand of CAVYPB010000012.1, from coordinate 537,709 downwards.
TGACGACATCGGACGGCGGTCGCGCGATGGTTGGCTTATGACTCCGCCATTGCGAAGAAATCGCGATGCTCGTGCAGTTCTTTCCAGGGACGTGACGGTGATGGCTTCCATCGCGACAGCGGCGGCCGAGATTGTGCAGTGGCCATTGCTTGTGGCGGCCGATCGCGCCATTCACTTGCTGGAGCGTCTGCGTCGACACCCCGACGGACGCTGAGACTACACTCCCGTGCGAATCAGACTGCACCACACCACGTTCCTGTTGGTATCCGCCGCCGCTGTGATAGCGATCGCCAACGCGCCGAGTGCTTCGGCGGCACCGAGTGAGCAGCTTTGCTCCGACGCGGGTGGATCGACGAACTGTCAAAGGCCGGGCAACGTGCAGGTCCACACCTCGCCTCATGCCTTGCCTCGGGTTTTTCCTCCCAGCATCAACCCGCGGTGGCGTGACAGCGGGTACAGCGCGCGGTTCCCGGAGTACGGGTTTACGCCGAAGTGGCAGGCATTTGGGTACAACCCGCTTTACAGCGGCTTTCAGCCTCGACCCTCTGTCCTGCGTCGACAGCCTGTCCCTCAGGATCTTCGATGCCCCGCGCGGTCGTCGTCAGCATGTCCACCCCAGGTTCGCAATGGCACTGACACGGGTGACTCGACCGTGTACCAGAAGCCGGGCAACGCGGAGATCACCGCTCAGATAGGGCTTGCGGCGCAGAACGCTACCCATTCGCAGTACCCATCCTCGGCTTCCACCACCACGGACACGGCTGGCCCGACGGCGTACCAAGAGCCGGGCAACGCGGAGATCACCGCTCAGCCAGGGCCGACTGCCCAGAACGCCGATCAGCAGGCTGCGTTCTTCCCGGTATCTGATCTTCCCGGGGCATGACGGATCACGTCGCGCCGCCCCTGTAGGTGAAGTAGTCAACCTGCGGAGGGGCGACATAGACCTGGACGTTGCCGGGCGACTGGCAATCTGTTTGCGCGCTACCCACGGGCGCGCATGACTGCTGAGCCTGAGTCGCAGATGGAGCCGCTGCGGCAATCGGTGCTGTGCCGATCGCTGTCGCGGCCAGTGCTGCCAACAGCGGCGTGATGTACTTCTGCTTGTTTCGCACGAGGCTCCTCAGTCGGCGTCAACGCGTCAAGGCAGAAATGCCTCGCCCGCATAGGGATCGAATTGAACTGGGGGCGGGGCGTCATCGATCTGGACGTTGCCGAGCGACTGGCATATCGTGCCGGAGCCACTGCCGGCGCAAGGCTGCTGAGGCGCAGCGGGGGAGCCACTGGGCGCGGCAGAGGCAATTGGTGCAGCGGCGATCGCTACCGCGGCGGCCACCGCGGCGGCCACCGATCCCACCATCGGTGTGAAATGACCGAGCCTGACACGCATGGTCGTACTCCTTCCGTGCGTTGTAGTACTTCCAGATTGGCGAGCGTCAGGCTCGGTGTCGTCACTGCTGGCCCCCGGTTCACCTACCGGCCAGCCGGAGTGTGCGCATCCCGGTCACCCTCACTGGTGGATTGTGGTGCGGCGGACGGGCCGCCAAATCTGCTGCGCCCTCGGCGGTTTCACATAGCGCGGCTACCTATTTCGATGAGCCGATCTTGCGGCGGCGCTTGGTCGGGTCGCGCTGACCGGCGAGGGTGAGGCCCAACAACACCATGACCCCACCGAGCACGAAGTGCAGCCAGTGGTCGGCACCGTTAACCGGGCCGAAGTTGGCCGCGCTGTGGTCGATGTAGATTCCGGCCGCCCAGAGCCCGAGGTAGGCGAGCCCGCCGCCGAGCAGGTATGCCCGGGCCGCGGCATAGCTGCGGGTCAGCATCAAACCGACGCCGCCGAATGCCAGATGCACGACGTTGTGTACACCCGACACCGCGAACACACCGAAGAGCTTTGCTCCGGGTTGGTGCCCTGCCCATTGCAGCAACCCGTAGTCAGTCGTCACACCTGGGATGAAACCCAGCAGGCCGACCGTCAGAAAGACGCAGGCAATCAGCAGCGCCGCGCCCTGCACCGCCATGTACCTGGGGGTAGTCGTCTTCATCGCCTCGTCTCCCACGCTTATTTACGCAAGAGAAATACCCCGGGCGGCGCGGGGTAAACGGCGAAGCGCGCGCTCTGCGCTAGCGGCTACCTTCTGATGTTGCAGTTGGGCGGGTTACCGCAGTGATGGCCGCTGTCGCAGGCATTGCAATGGCAGTTACAACCCGAACCGGCCTTGGCCTCTGATACTCGCATCGCAGATCAACTCCTCAGTTGCTCTGACCACCTGAGAGGGTGGGAGCAGAGTTCGTTAGCACGGACACATATCAACATATGACGACATCACAATAGTTCGCATCACTTTGGAAATAAAGGAAAGTCGACGCCAATGACCGATGAACGCGCCTATCCCGCAGGGGGTCACCTGCTGGGTTGACACCGAACAACCCGACGTGGACGCCGCCCGTCACTTCTATGCCACCTTGTTCGGCTGGACGTTCACTGACGCCGTGCCCGCCGACGCTCCCGGCACGTATCTGATCGCGTCGCTCGACGGAGCCGTCGTGGCGGCGATCGGCCCGCCGCCGGGCGATGCACCGGTTGAGTGGAACACCTACCTCGCGGTGGAGGACGCCGATGCTGCGGCCGCCGCTGTGCGGACGGCCGGTGGCAGCGTCACGCTCGAACCGGTCGACGCGGGGCAGGGCGGACGGTTGGCGGCCTGTGTCGATCCTCGGGGTGCACGCTTCCCCTTGTGGCAGCCGCGACGGCGGCTGGGAGCCCAACTCACCAACGCGCCCGGCAGCTGAAGTTCAGCGATCGGCACACCGGCGACGCGGCCGCGGCTACCGGATTCTATGCACCGCTCTTCGGTTGGGAGTTCGACGACATCGGCTTCGCGACGATGATCCGGCGCCCGGCTACGGCGACCATCTCGCCGCCACCGTCGACCCTGGAATCCACGAACGACAGGAGGGCATCTCCGCCCCGCCCGGCTTCGCCGACGCCATCGGCTGGATGGTGCCGCTGGCTAGTGGCCATGATCACTGGCACGTCACCTTCACGGTCACGCGACGAGTCGACGGCAACGGCTGAAAGGCTTGGCGCCGTGGTGATTTCGTCGGACGACATCGAGTGGACAAGGACCGCGCTGACCCGTGACCCGCAGGGCGCGGAGCTCACGCTGAGCCAGTTCACGCCGCCGGGCGGCTGGTGATCGCGCCGCCGGCGTTCCGTCGTCGTCGGCGGCCAGATGTCGGTGCCTGCCCGAGTTGACCACCGGGTGAACATGGGTCAAACTCTGCGGGTGATCGAGTTGAGCGAGCAGACGGTCATCGAGCAGTTGGTCGTGCGTCTGACCAATCGTTACCCCGCAATTTCGCAGTACACCGTGGCAAGCGTGGTCCTCGAATCGCACGCCAGATTCGACGGCAGACCACTGCGTGACTTCATCCCGTTGCTGGTTGAGCGCAACGCCAAAAGTGAGCTCGAGAGGCTCCGCGCTACAGCCGGCAGGTGACGCCGAACGTGGCGTGCTCGTCGGCGATCGCCATGTCGGTCCAGCAGGCCCACTCCAACCCGCCTGCGTAGGCGACGCCGTTGACGGCCGCGATGGTTGGCTTGTAGATGTCGGTCCACCGCGACGGGCCGAGCACGCCCGGCCGCTCGCCACGGTCGTGGGCGGCGATCTCGGCAGGGCTGGTGTCCACCAGCTCACCGGCGAACGCCGCCTTAAGGTCACCGCCGGCGCAGAACGCTGTGTCGCCCGCGCCCGTGAGGACGCCGACGAGCGCGGTGTCGTCGGAGCGGAAGCGGTCCCAGGCATCGATCAGCTCGCGATGTGTCTGCGGCCCAATGGCATTCATGCGCTCGGGACGGTTTATCGTGATGATTGTGACCGGCCCACGCTGCTCGTAGATCAGATGCGCGTAGTCGGTCATCGGGTGCACGCCAACCGCTCGTCGAGGGTGGCGTGAAAGCGCCCGATCGCGCTTTCGTGCCTGCCGAACTCCACAAATGTATTCGCCCCGGCATGCAGGCCGCGTTGCACTCCTTCGGACATTTCGTTGTCCTCCACGCCGCCCTCGTTGAGCAGGCTGCGCGCGCCGGCGGCGGCATCGGGGTCGGCCGACACGTGCTCGGCCACGTCGGGCGTGACCATGGCGTAGATGGTGACCGTGGTGTGGTCGATGTCGATCGGGTCGATGGTGATCACCAGCACCTGGTTGGGGAACGTCGCGACCATGACGTTCGGGAACAGGTGGTACACGTACGTCACGCGGTGGCCGACCGTCCATGTGGACTTGGGTCGGTCCCGCAGACGCTCAATGTTTTTGTACGGGAATGTGATTCGGGTATTGGGTCCGAACGCCTCGACGACGTTGAGGTCGTCGTACTGTATCGGGTAGAAGGTGTCCTTGTGCGTCGTGCGGATGTGGTACCCCTCCAGGAACTGCTCGACGAGGACCTTCCAATTCATCGGGCGCAGAGCGGGTCTCACAGCGAACAGCCGATCAGCGGGCAGCAGCTTGTCGCGCCATGGGCTGCCGTCGGCAAGGGCCGCCATCGCGGCATCCATTTCCTGCCGCCGTGAATCCGTCGGCGACTGCAGCGGACCGATGACGATGAGACCGTCCACTTCGCGGCTGTGGACCTCGACCAGCCCACGGGCGGGCATGTCCAGATCGGGGAACGCCTGGGCATGGGGCACGTGTGAGAGCGAGCCGTCGAGGCGGTACGTCCAGCCGTGATAGCGGCACACCAACGCGTGGGCACAGCCCGGTCCTTCGACGAGTGCCGTGCCGCGGTGTCGGCACGCGTTGCGGAACACCCGCGCCCGCCCGTCGCGATCGCGGACTGCAAACAGCGGCACGCCGAAGCTGACGCGCTCCGCATGGTCGCCAGCGTTGCGGATCGCCGCGGACGGCAGGTACACGCTCGGATATGAGCGCAGCGTCTCGAGCTCATTGGTGAATCTCGTTGGATTCAGGTAGTTCTCGACCGGTTCCCGCCAAACGTCACCTTCATCGGTCGTGCCTGCGTCGATGTGCGCGAGGATGCGGCGAACGATCTCAGCATCGTCGGCGACCGAGGTCTGTGTCGGTGTGCTCATGGACTGAAGTATCACACTGGAAGCATCGCGCGTCAATGATTCCGTGAGATAGCATCATGGGTGCTATGGCTACGGCCAGCGACGGCCAAGGAGGAACATGGCAACCGACACACCGATGCAACTGGGAATGGTGGGACTCGGCCGGATGGGCGCCAATCTGGTGCGGCGACTCATGCGCGACGGGCACCGCTGCGTGGTGTTCGACATGAACACCGATGCTGTGAAGAGCCTTGAGGGAGAGGGTGCAACGGGCGCGAGCTCGCTGGCTGAGTTCGTGGAGAAGCTGGAGGTGCCGCGCACGGTGTGGCTGATGCTGCCCGCGGCGGTGGTGGACTCGACATTGGATCAGCTGGTGGGCCTACTGGAGCCCGGTGACACGGTGATCGACGGTGGAAACTCGTACTACCGCGACGACATCACCAGGGCCCAGAGCCTGTTGACGAAGAACATCCACTACGTGGACGTTGGGACGAGCGGGGGTGTCTGGGGACTCGAGCGTGGCTACTGCCTGATGATCGGCGGCGAGAACGAGATTGTGTCGCGGCTTGACCCCATCTTCAAGACGATCGCTCCAGACCCGGGCTGCGCCGAACCCACTCCGGGACGCACGCGCACCGACAGCACGGCGCAGGACGGCTATTTGCACTGCGGGCCAAGCGGGGCGGGGCATTTCGTGAAGATGGTGCACAACGGGGTGGAGTACGGGATGATGGCCGCCATCGCGGAGGGCCTTAGCATCATCAAGCACGCCGACGCCGGCATGGTCAAGCAAACTGTTGACGCCGAGACGACTCCGCTGCGCGATCCGTGGGCCTACCAATACAACATCGATGTGTGTGAGGTGGCCGAGGTCTGGCGGCGCGGATCGGTGGTGTCGTCGTGGCTGGTCGACTTGATCGCCGCCGCGCTGGTGCGCTCACCGGAGCTCGACGAGTTCAGCGGGCGAGTGTCGGACTCCGGAGAAGGCCGATGGACGGTGCTGGCCGCTGTGGACGAGGGGGTACCCGCCCCGGTGATCACCACATCGCTCTTCTCGCGATTCGAGTCGCGCGAGCTTGGCGAGTTCACTGCCAAGGTCCTCTCGGCGATGCGCAGCGAGTTCGGCGGCCATAACGAGAAGAAGTAATCGCCATGACATCACCCGCGGAAACGCCCGCCGATGTGCTCGTGATCTTCGGTATCACCGGGGATCTGGCCAAGAAGATGACGTTTCGGTCGCTGTATCGGCTCGAGCGCCGCAAGCTGCTTGACTGCCCGATCGTCGGGGTCGCATTCGACGACTGGTCGGTCGCGTCGCTGCGCGATCACGCCCGCCAGGCGATCGAAGGCAGCGGTGAAACGATCGACGAGGATGTATTCGCGCGATTCGCCAAGCGGCTATCGATGGTCTCGGGCGATTTTGCCGACGCGAAAACCTATGAGCGGGTGGCCAAGGCCATCGAGGGCACGCACACGCCCGTGTTCTACCTCGAGATCCCGCCGTCACTGTTCGGCCGCGTCGTCGAGGGCCTGGCGCACGCCAACCTTACGCCGCGCGCCAGGGTCGTCGTGGAAAAGCCGTTCGGCCACGACCTCTCGTCGGCCCGCGCGCTCAACGACCAGCTGCGCAGCGTGCTGGAGGAGTGGCAGATCTTTCGCATCGACCACTTTCTCGGTAAGGAACCGGCGATGGACATCATGTTCCTGCGGTTCGCCAACTCGGTCTTCGAGCCGCTGTGGAACCGGGACCGGATCCAGTGCGTGCAGGTCACCATGGCCGAGAACTTCGGTGTCGAGGACCGGGGCGCCTTCTACGATCCCGTGGGCGCGCTGCGCGATGTGGTTCAGAACCACCTGCTGCAACTGATCGGGCTGTTCGCCGCCGAGCCGCCCAGCGTCGCCGACGCAGACGGATTGCGAGACAAGCGAGCCGAGGTGTTCCGGGCGATGCCCTCGGCGGACCCCGCGCATTACGTGCGCGGGCAGTACGACGCCTACCGATCCGTCAAGGGTGTGCAGCCGGACTCACAGACCGAGACGTTCGCGGCGCTGCGGCTGGAGATCGACAACTGGCGCTGGGCCGGCGTCCCGTTCTTCCTGCGGGCAGGCAAGGCACTCCCCGTGCGGGCCACCGAGATCCGCATGATCTTCAAGCGGCCGCCCAAGCTCGCGATCACAACGTTCACGCCGGATGCCAACGAGCTCGTGCTGCGCATCGATCCCAGCCCTGGTACCGATCTGGTGATCCAAGCCAAGGAGCCCGGAGCCAACCGCACCCGCACGGTGGACCTGTCGCTGATCTTCGCCGAGGAACTCGGAGATGCGCCCGAGCCCTACGAGCGGCTGCTCGGCGACGCAATGCGCGGTGACTCCGCGCAGTTCGCCCGGGAGGACGGCGTCGAGGAAACGTGGCGCATCGTGCAGCCGCTTCTCGACAAGCCGCCCGCGGTGCAGCCGTATGCGCCCGGGTCGTGGGGACCGCCCGCGGCGAACAAGCTCGTGGCCGGGTGCACCGGCTGGCGCGAGCCCTGGCTGCGGTGCTAGATGCAGGCAGCATCCCGTGCTCGCGTGGCCGACTTGATCGGCGAGCGCCCGCTGAGCGCGCGATCCGTGCTCGCGACGGCGTTGCTCGGTGCCGACCAGCCTCACCTCACGGTGGGGGAACTCGTCACGATGGCCTCGCTATACGGCATCAGCGACGGCGCGGCCCGGACATGTTTATGGCGCATGGTCTCCAACGGGGAACTCACCAGCGACGACGGCACCTACGCGCTTGCGGGCGACCTACTCGAACGACGTCAACGTGTCGACGTGGCATCGCGCATCGACGACGATGCCGCGCCGCCGTGGGATGGGACGTGGGAGCTCGCGGTCGTCTCGCTGGACCGCCGGTCCGCGGCCGATCGGCTGGCGCTGCGCAAGGCCGCGACGGTCTTGCACCTCGCCGAACTACGGGAGGGCGTCTGGATTCGCCCGGACAATCTGGACCGGGACCGCTTGCCGACGTTGCGCGCAGTGCTGGACCGGCAATGTGTCCACTTCCACAACGCTGCGACGGACGTCCCCGCCGAGACGGTGAGATCGCTGTTCAATCTTGATGATTGGGCCGCCGATGCGCGAAGGCTGACCCGCGCGGTGCGCGACGAGGTCGACGCCGAAGCGGTTGACGCGAGCGACTTCGCCTACTGGTTCGCACTGTCTGTCGCCGTGGTCCGGCACCTTCAACTCGACCCACTCCTGCCCGCCCAGTTCATCCCACAGGAATGGCCTGGACAGGATCTGCGCAGCGTCTACCGCCGCTTCGACGAAGTGTTCAAACACCGACTGAGCACTGCCTTTCGCTGACTCTGCGCGCAGGGCGCAGGTCGTTCGTACTTGTGCACCATGGTGCAGAGTGAACGAAGCTGTCAGGGCTGGGATGTACTGCATCGCGCTCGGCGCGCCTGGAACGCCCGTACGCGTCGATTCTGCGTTGACGGTGTGGTCCTCTCGCAGTTTCGCGCCCTGGGCGCAGGGCCAATGCAAGAGGATGGGTTTCCGCGCGTACTTGCCGAATCACAGCCCCGCGATCCCGGCCGCGAGCAGCACACACCCGACCCCGGCCAGCGCAGCGGCCACCTTCCCGCGGCCACGAGACCGGATCCAGTCGTTGAGCGCGGTCATGAACGCCCGCGTCCTTGCCGGCGCCAACAGATAGGCCACGAGCGGTAGCTCCACGAGCGCGAACGCGACGGCGTTGAACACCAGCAGCGCCCCGACCTGCGTCGAGGGGGCGGCGCCGGAAGCGACGATGACGGCCAGTACCGCCAGGTAGTCGATGGACGGCAGGGCGATCCCCAGGCCTGCCACTGTCGCGACCCACAGCGACTGGCCAGACACGAGCCCTCGTGCCTGCGCAGGGAGCTTGGGCGCGGGCATGACCCCGGCGGCCAGCAGGCCAGCCATCAGCAGAGCCAGGACGCCGATCACGATCTGGACCTTGGGCAACGTGAAGTGTGCAGACCCCAGTAGACCGGGTCGGAACGCGAAGATCACGACCAGGCCCACGGTCGCTCCCATCGCGAAACCACCGGAGAGGAACGCGATCAGCTGGAGCATCGGCCTTGGCCTGTTCAGCATCAGCACCGTCATGCCGATACGGAACGGTTCCATGCTCACAGCGATGGCCATCACCAGAACGGTGATCCACATACGAATGTGCTCCGCCGACTCGCCTAGGCGTCCAACCCGATGGACTGGTCTCCTCGGTAGTGCTCGACGCAGGCCGAACGCCTGATCTTTCCGCTCGTGGTGGTGGGAATCGAATCCGGTTGGACCAGCACCAGGTCGACGCCGTTGAGTCCGTGCGAGTTGGATATCGCGCTGGTGACGTCGTTCTTGACGACGCCGAGCCGCTGGAGCGCGTCCTGCTCTGTCTCGCCCCAGCGGCCCTGGCTTCGCACCGGCGACCTTAACGTCATCTCCGACGACGGGCTGTTCATCGGCGGGCGCGCTCAAGGAATCTGTGAAGATTCTCGTCGCGCGCGTGGAAATCGTTACCGGACATGTTGTTTCGTCCAATCATTATGTGGGCTCGGGCGCACCGACGGATTCCACCTCGCCCGACTGTGAGACCAACTCGGGCAGCTGACCGACGAGATACTCGGCGAGCCCCCCGATCGTCGGATAGTCGAATACCGCGGTCGCGTTGATCGTGAACGCGCCGCCGAACTGACTGTGCAACCGGTTGCGGAGTTCGATCGCCATCAGCGAATCCGTACCCAGGTCCAGGAACCGACTGGACGCGGCGGGCGGTTGCGCGAGCCGCAGGAAGTTCTGCACCTCGCGCTGAAGGAATTCGGTCACGAAACCGGCGCGCTGCGCCACCGGTATCTCCTGCAGCTGCCGAAGCAACTCACTGTCACCGGTCACCTCCCCGACAGCACTCGGCAACACGAGGTCGAGAATCGGCGGGCGAGATGCGCCCAGCAACTTCGCGGCACGCTGCCAGTTGGCTTTGATGACGGTTGCCTGCCCGGTTCCGTTGGCGACAACCTCGGCGAGTGCGCTGAGTGCGGCCGAGGGCTCCAGTGGCACCAGGCCCTGCGCACTGAGATTGGCGCGCGCGGCCTCCGAAGAGGCCATGCCACCGTCGGCCCAGGGACCGAAGTTGACGCCCGTGGCGGGCAGGCCTTGCGCCCTTCGATCCGCGACCAGGCCGTCGAGCAGCGCATTGGCAGTCGCGTAGTTGGCCTGACCGGGTGAACCGAACAAGCTGGACACCGAGGAGGACACGATGAAGAAGTCCAGATCGTCGTCCTTCGTCAAACGGTCCAAGTGGCAGGCGCCGAACGCCTTGGGTGCCAACGTCGTTCGGAATCGCTCCACGGCTCTGCTGTGACAGCAACGCATCGTCGAGCACGCCGGCCAAATGTGCCACTCCGGCGAGCGGCGGCAACTCCGCGCGGATTCGCTCCAGCAGCTTCGCAACCTCGGACTCGTCGCCGACATCGGCCGCGAAGGTGTGGATGCGGCACTTGTAGCGCTCGGTGATGTCGTCGATTACCCGTTGCGCGTCCGCATCGGGCGCGCGCCGGCTGGTCAACACGATGTCACCGGCCCCGAGTTGGGCCAGATACGCCGCCGTGTGCAGACCGATAGCACCGAGTCCGCCGGTGATCAGATAGCTCCGATCGCCGCGCGGCTGCAGCGGGTTCGGTATCTGCAGCACGATCTTCCCGATGTGCCGCGCTTGCTGCATGCGGCGGAACGCGGCCCTCGCCTCCGTCATCGGGTAGATCTCGGCGGGCAGTGGTGTCCACTCGCCACTGGCCATCCCGCTCCGACACCTCGGTCAGCAAACGCTTGATGTGGTCGGGATTCTGCAGAGTGGTGACATCCAGCGCAACGATCTCGTAGGCGATATCGGGACGGGCCGCCGCCATCTGCTCCGGTGTCCAGATGTCGCGCTTGGCGATCTCGGCGAAACGGCCATTCTGGGCGGTGGCCCGCACGGTCGCTTCGACGAATCCCTCATTGGTCAGGCTGTTGAGCACCACGTCGACGCCGGCACCATCGGTGTCGGCGAGGATTTGGTCGGCGAAATCCGTAGTGCGCGAGTCGTAGACGTATTTCACACCCATTTTGCGCAGCGTCGCGCGTTTGTAGGTGCTGGCGGTCGCGAAGACGATCGCGCCGTGCTGCTGTGCCATCTGGATCGCGGCCAGTCCGACGCCGCCGCTGGCGGCGTGAATGAGCACGCGATCACCGGGCTCGCAACTGCGCCCAGTCGAACGCGAGTCGGGCCGTGAGTGCCGCAGCGGGAATGGTGGCCGCCTCTACCGCGCTCACCCCGTCGGGCATCGGCGCCAGCAACTGGGCCGGCACATTGAACCGGCTGGCGAACGCGCCCTGCATGAAGCCGTAGACGCGTTGGCCGACCTCGAGTCCGGTGACGCCACTACCCAACTGTGTGACGATGCCGGCGAAGTCGCCGCCGATCGGGCCCGGATCACCCGGGTAGAGGCCGAGCACGTTGAGCACATCCCGGAAGTTGAGGCCCGCGGCCTCGACCCGGACCTGCACGTAGCCCTCGTCCGGCGGCGGCACGTCCGTCTCGGTCAGACGCAGGTTGTCGATCGCGCCGCGTTCGGTGGGCGCCAGGACGTAGTCGGTTGAGCGCGGCACGGTGAGATGACCGCTGCGCGCCCACGGCAGTAACCGTGAGGCCAGCAGCTTTCCTTGCCGCAGCGCGAGTTCCGGCTCGTCGATCGGTGTGGCGAGCAGGTCGGCCAGTGCGTGCACGGCCTCCGGTGATCCGTCGCAATCGACCAGTTTGCAGCGCAGCGCCGGTTCCTCGATGATCGTGGTGCGCCCGAATCCCCACAGCGCCGCCTGCACCGGGTCGACCGGCTCGCCGGATTCGGTGGCCACGGCCTGTTCGGTGATGATCCACAGCCCGCCAGGCAGTTTCACGCTGCCGTTTTGTGAGCCGCCCTGCACGGTGTGCACGGCGCTGAGCAGGTTGGCGATCTCGGTCTCGAGCCGCGTGGCACCTTCGGCGCTCGACTCTTCTGCGCTCGGCCCGGTGCTGCGCCAGACGACGCCGGAGAACGGCAGACCGCGCTCGTGAGCCTGGGCCAACAGCTGCCCCAAGAGCTCTGGATCGGTAGCCCGGTCGAACGGGATGCAGCCCGGCACGTTGGCGGCCAGTTCGTCGAATCCGGCAATCAGCCAGGTGCCGTTCGCGTTTCCGGCGCCCCGATATCACTGCTCGACGCCGGCGGCGGCACCTCGTGCCAGCCAAGGGTGTACAGCAGTCGGGTGGCATCGCCGCCGAGCCCGCGCAACAACGCCTCGCGAGGCGCGCGTTTGACGGTGAACTCGCGAATTCCACCCAGGTGGCGGCCATCCCGATCGACGAAATCGAGATCGAAGACCTGGGTTTCGCTGTCGAGGCCGCTGGTGTGCCACCTCGCGCGGCAATAGAACCGCCGAGGCATCTTCTCCCGCAGCATCACTTGCCCGTACCGCAACGGCAAGAACAGATCGTTCACGCCCTGTTCGGCCGCAAGAAGCGCCGGGAACGCCGGGAAGGCGACTCCGGTGCACAGGTCCATCAGCACCGGATGCATCGGCTCGGTTCCGAGCTGTTCGGCGAGTTCTTCGCCGACGACGATGTCGCCGATCGCCTCACCCTCACCGAGCCACAGCGACTTCAGGGAACCGGACCAGGTCGGCCCCCATGCCAGCTCCATGTCGGCGAAGGTCTCGAACAGCTCCTGCGGACGCATGCGGTTCAACCGCTCGATTGCCGCGTCGATCGGATCCGCCTGCTCGGGTGCCGGCTCGTCATCGACGCCGGTGACGACGGTGCCGTCGGCGTTCAACGACCATTCGGCGTCGCGTTCACCGTACGGGCGGCTGTGCACCTTGGAAGTTCGAGCTCACCGCCGTCCTCCAGCGGATGCAACGTCAGCTGCACCTCGCGAGAAGCTCTTCTCGGGCAGGATGATCGGCTCGTAGAAGAAGACATCTTTCACCCGCGCCGGCGGACCGACGGCGGCCAGGGCCATCGCCGCATACGTCGCCCCGGGAACGACGACGGTGCCGTAGATGACGTGGTCGGACAGCCACGGCTGCGACTTGACGGACAACCTGCTGGTGTAGACGGAGTCGCCAGAGGCGAGATCCTTTGCACTACCCAGGATTCCGGATACCGCCGGACCGTCGACGGCGATGCCGGACGTCTTGGGCCAGAAGCGACGGCGCTGGAACGGATAGGTGGGCAATTCGAGTCTGCGACGGGGCTGACGATGCAGCGCAGCGAAATTGGGTCGGTGGCCGCCGACGTAGGCCGCGGCCAGCGCGTCGGCGATCTGGCGCCGGTCGCCAACGCCCTTGCGCAGCGAGACGATCGCCCGCGGCGCGGCCAGGTGCTCCGGCCAGACCTGCACCGCAGCCCCGGTCAGCACCGGTTGCGGACCGATCTCCATCAACACCGAGCAGCCCAGCGCCGCCACGGTGCGCACACTTTCGGCGAATTGCACCGGCTGGCGGGAATGCCGCCGCCAGTATTGAGCGTCGAGCGGGGTCTGGGCCGTGAGCACGGCACCGGTGCGGTTGCAGACCAGCGGCAACGTCGGGACAGCGAACTGCAACTGCGCTGCGTACGACTCGAATTCGCCGAGCACCGGATCCAGCAATTCCGAGTGGAAGGCGTGGCTGGTCTGCAGCCAGGTGCAGCGGATCCCCTCGTCGCTGAATCTGGCGACTGATCTGTTCCAGATCCTCACCCGGACCCGAGAGCACGGTGTTGGGTCCGTTGTAGGCGCCGACCGACACTCGCGGGAATTCGCCGGCGATCTCCTCGACGTGCTTGGCGTCGGTGAACACCGCCACCATTCGCCCACCTTCGGGCAGGCTGCCGAACAGCCGGCCGCGCTCGGCCATCAGCCGTGCGCCGTCCTCGAGGCTGAAAACTCCGGCCACACATGCCGCTGCGTACTGGCCCACGCTGTGCCCCAGCACCACGTCGGGCTCGATGCCCCACGACTGCCACAGCCGGGCCAGACCCATCTCGACGGCGAAGAGTGCCGGCTGCGCAAACGACGTGTGCCGCAACGCTTCTCCGGTTTCGCGATCGGTGGCGAACAGCACCTCCAGCAACGGGTGCGGCAGGATGTCATTGACCGCGTCCGCGCAACGTGTCACGGTTTCGGCGAAAACCGGCTCAGCGTCGAACAACTCGCGCGCCATCCCTGGATACTGGCTGCCCTGCCCGGTGAACAACCACGCCGTCGTCGGGTGGTGCGTGTGCTCGCCACGTACGACACCGGGTCGTAAGCGGTTCTCGGCCAATTCGGCCAGGGCCTCGCGCGCACCCTCGACCGAATCCACGACCAGCGCGGCGCGATGTTCGAAATGCGAACGGCCCGTCCCGGCGGTGAGGCATACGTCGGCGAGGTCGACATCCGGGTGGGCGTTCAACCAGGCCTCATAACGCTGCGCCAACGCCACCAGTGCTTCCGGTGACCGCGCGGACAGCGCCAGCACATTGACAGGCTGCTCGTGAGTGTCCGGCTCCGCGACGTCGCTAGCCGGATCTTCTGAGTCTTCGGGGAGGGTGCCGCTTGCGCCGGCGCCTCCTCGATCAGCACGTGCGCGTTCGTGCCGGTGAACCCGAAGGAACTCACGCCGGCGCGCCGCGGCCTGCCGTTGGCCTGCCACGGAATCGCCTTGTCCACGACCCGCACCGGCAGCGAGTCCCACGGGATGTGCGGCGACGGCTTCTCGAAGTGCAGGCTCTGCGGCAGCACTTCGTGCTGCAGCGACAACACGACTTTGATCAGACCTGCTGCCCCTGATGCCGACTCGAGGTGACCGATGTTGGTCTTCACCGATCCCATCAGCAACGGTCGGTCCGCGTCACGCGAGGCACCGTAGGCGGCTGCGGCCGCCTGCACCTCGATCGGATCACCCAGCGGGGTGCCCGTCCCGTGTGCCTCGAGGTAGTCGACATCCCCGCCTGCCAGACCGGCGCGAGCCAGTGCCGTCCCGATAAGCCGTTGCTGTGCACCACCATTGGGCACCGTCAGACCACTGGATGCGCCGTCCTGGTTGACCGCGCTGCTGGGAATGACCGCGCAGACCCGATCGCCATCGCGCACCGCGTCGCTCAGCCTCTTGAGCACGAGAATTCCGCAGCCTTCACTGCGCACGTAGCCGTCGGCGGAGGCGTCGAAGGTCTTGCATCGCCCGACGGGCGACAGCATCCTGGCGCGTGAGGCGGCGATGACCGTCACCGGACTCAGCAAGACGTTCACACCGCCGGCCAACGCCATGTCGCAGTCACCGGAGTGCAAAGCCTGGCAGGCCTGATGGACGGCCACCAACGCCGAGCTGCATGCGGTATCGACCGCCACCGCCGGTCCTTCGAGTCCGAGCGCGAAGGCAACCCGACCGGAAATGGCGTTGAGCGCGTTGCCGGTGATGAAGTAGGGCTCGATCTTGTCGATCGACTCCGACGACAGCAGATGCGCATACTCGTTGGCGGCCACCCCCACGAAGATGCCGGTTCGGCTGCCGCGCAAAGCCGACGGCGCGTACCCGGCCCGTTCCAGACCCTCCCATGCCGTTTCGAGCATCAGCCGCTGCTGCGGCTCGATCCAGACCGCCTCGCGCGGGGAGATGCCGAAGAATTCGGGATCGAATCCGTCGATTCCGTCGAGGAATCCGCCGAAGCGCGTGTAGGTCTTGCCCGGAGTCTCTGGATCCGGGTCGTAGAACTCGTCGATGTCGAATCGGTCCTCCGGGACTTCCCGGATCGCATCGACACCGCCGGACAGCACCTCCCAGAAAGCTTCCGGGTCGGGTGCGCCGGGGAAACGGCACGACACCGCGACGATCGCGATCGGTTCGTCCGTGCGCGTCGTCACCACTGAGGCCGGCTGAGGCCCTGATTTGTCGGATGCCTGCTCGCTGAGCCCGAGCACCTCGCCGAGCAGGTAGTCGGCCGCGTCGGACAGACGGGGGTGATCCATCACCAGGGTGACCGGTATCTCCTTGCCCACTCCTTGTTCGATGCGGCGCCGCAATTCGACGGCCATCAGCGAATCCATGCCGAGGTCGAAGAATCCCGCGTCCTCGCGGATCTCCGCGGCATCGACGCGCGTCACCTCTGCCACCGCGTCGCGCAGGTAATCGGTCAGAAGCTTCTTGCGCTGCTGCACCGGAGCATTGGTGAGCCGCTCGACCAGCTGGGTCTTCCCGGACGGAGTTGCAGGCGGCGCCACGGCCGTCAGCTGGGCGGGCACCTCGCGCTCCAACTCCGCCAGGAATGCCCGCCTTCCCGCCTGCTGGTAGAGCGGCAGGAAGCGGGCCCAGTCGATCCGGGCCACGACGCCTTGCGCTGACGCCCTGCGCCGAAGAAGCCGCCACGACATCGGCCAGACCCGCCAGTGCATCGGCAGGTGACAACGTCCGGACCCCGCGCTGATCCAGTCGCGCACGGGACTCCGCGTCGGCCATGCCCGCCGACCAGGGACCGAAGTTGACGCTGATCCCGGGGATGCCCTGCTCGCGCAGGCGCCAGGCCAGCCCGTCGAGGAATGCGTTGGCCGCGCCGTAGGCGGTCTGACCGAATCCGCCCCATACCGAGGCGATCGAGGAGGTGCTGATGAAGAAGTCCAGCTGCAGGTCAGCCGCTGCTTCGCTCAAATGCCAAGCACCCCAGACCTTCCCGGCGAAGACGCGATCTACTTCGGCGTCGTCCAGGTTGCTCAGCGGGGTGGTACCGATCTCGCCTGCGGCATGGACGATGCCGGCCAACGGCGGTAGCTCGGCCTGCACGGTTGCCAACAGGCGTGCGACGTCGTGCGCATCGGCGACATCGGCAGCGACGACCCGGAATTCGCAGCCGTGCTGTTCGCCCAGCGCATCGATGCGCTGTTGCGCGGCATCGCTGGGCGCGCGTCGGCTGGTCAGCACCAGATGCTTGGCGCCGTGCGCGGCCAGGTATCCGGCGATCTCCAGCCCTATGGATCCGAGGCCGCCAGTCACCAGATACGTTGCGTCATCGCGCAGTTGCAGCGGCGTACCGCTCGGCTGCCCAGCCCGCCGAACCAGCCGGGGAACGTAGACCGCTTGATCACGCAGCGCGACTTGGTCTTCCCTGATGGCCGAGTCGCGCGGCGCCGTGATCCAGTTGATGAACCGAGACCATTCGTCGGCTTCGTCTTCCCTGCCTTCTGACAAATCGGCCAGTCCGCCCCACACTTGCGGAAGCTCCAGCGAGGCGGCGCGACCGAATCCCCACAGGCAACTCTGATCCGGCGACACGGTGTCCGCGTCGGTGACTCGTTGTGCGCCACGGGTCACCACCCAGATGGGTCTGCGCAGTTCAGCGGCAATCGCGGCGCGGAAGAGCCGCCGTGTTCCGCCCAGGATTCGGTGTTGCATCCGCAACAGTGACCGCATCGATGGCGTCTTGGAGTCCAGTCCGAGTCGAGGGCCGCGACATGCACGATACGTAGCGTCGGATCGTCTGCTGCCGCAGCGCGCAACGCGTCTGCGAGCTGTTCCTCGTCCGCGTCGGACACCGGCAACCCGAAGATCCGGTGCCGGTCGCCACGTGCAGTCAGCACGTCGACCAAAGGCTGGACTGCATCGGTGTCATCGCCGATGAGGAGCCAGGTGGATTCCTCGCCGGCTTCCGCGCTGGAGATTGGAGCAGTGGATTTCTCCCAGCGGATCTCGTAGCGGTCGTCGGCGATGGACTGGGTTGTACGTTGTTGGTTGTGTTGTGCCGCAAGCTTGGTCAGCACATTCAGGGTCTGATGGTCGCCGCTCGCACCGTCGAGCAGGGTCGCGAGTTCCTCGATCCGGCCGTCCTCGAGAAGCCGGACGGCCTGGGTACGTGCGCCAAGGTGCTGTTGTTGTTCGGCGTGATGCCCATCGCGTCCCGATTGTCTCGAAACCAGTACTGGCGATGCTCGAACGGATAGGTGGGCAGGTCGAGCTTTCGCGCGTGCGCCTGCCGAAGTGCGGCGAAGTCGGGCAGGTGGCCCAAGACGTACGCGTCGGCAACGGCTTCGGTGATCTGCCGGTGGTCGGCGGTGGTTCGGCGCAGCGACGTGATCGCCCGCGGTGCGGTGGCCGGGTCAGGCCATGCCCGCAGGGCTGCGGCGGTGAGCACCGGTCGTGGGCCGATCTCGAGCAACACTTTGCAACTCAGATCGGCAAGGGTGCGCACGCTCTTGGCGAATTCCACCGGTTGGCGCGCGTGACGACGCCAATAGGCGCCATCGAGTTTCACGCTCCTGCCGAGCGCGGCACCGGTGCGGTTGTCAATCAGAATCCGTTGTGGCGTACTGAAATTGAACCGCTCCGCATACGACTCGAATTCGTCGAGGATCGGGTCCAGCAGCGCCGAGTGGAACGCGTGGCTGGTGTCCAGCCAGTCACACCGGACACCGTCGGCCGCCAGCCCAGCCACCGCCTTCTCCAGATCCTGTGCGGGTCCGGACAATACGGTGTTGGCACCGTTGTAGGCGGCGACCGACAGACTCGGGAACTCGTCGGTCAGGCTCTCGACACGCTCGGCGGCGGTGAACACCGCGACCATCCGACCACCCGCAGGCAAACTGCCGAAGAGGCGACCGCGTTCGGCCATCAGCAGCGCGCCGTCCTCGAGACTGAACACGCCCGCGACGCAGGCCGCCGAATACTGGCCGACGCTGTGGCCCAGCACCACGTCTGGCTCGAAGCCCCACGACTGCCAGAGGCGGGCCAAGCCCATCTCCACCGCGAACAAGGCGGGCTGTGCGTAGGAGGTCTGCCGCAGCGTCTCTTCGCCGTCTGGGCCGTCGACATCGAAAATCACGTCCAGCAAGGGCTTTTCGAGAACGTCAGCGACCGCTGCCGCGCAACGATTCAGCGTCTCGGCGAACACCGGCTCGGTGTCGAACAACTCCCGGGCCATGCCGGGGTACTGGCTGCCTTGACCGGTGAACAGCCACGCCGTCTTCGGTGTGTCATGGGATTCTCCGCGAACCAGACCGGGTGCCGGGCGGTCGTCCGCGAGTGCGCCGAGTAGCTCGATGGCAGATTCTCTCGAATTGACCACCAACGCGGCCCGGTGCTCCAAGTGTGCTCGCCCCGCCCCGGCGGTGAAGCACACGTCCGCCAAGGTGGCCTCCGGGTGCGCGCTCAACCAGCTGCGGTATTGATCGGCGACCTGCACCAATGCGGCGGGCGTCCGCGCCGAGAGCGGAAGAATGCTGAACCGCGGAGCCGCCCCGGCGGCGACATCCCACCGCGGAGCCGCCCCGGCGGCGACATCCCACCGCTGCTCCCCGGGCTGCTCGACCGGACCCGGTGCCGCAGCGGGCTGTGCTACGTCTTCGGGTCCTTCGGGTGCTTCCTCGAGGATGACGTGAGCGTTGGTCCCGGCGAACCCGAACGAGCTGATTCCCGCAATGCGCGGCCGACCGTTGCGTTCCCAGGCGGTGGCCTCCTCGACAACCTGCACCGCAAGCCGGTCCCAGGGAATGTGCGGCGACGGGTTCTGAAAGTGCAGGTGCTGCGGCAGTAATTCGTTCTCGAGCGACAGGATGACCTTGATGACACCCGCGATACCCGCGGCTGCTTCCAGGTGTCCGATGTTCGTCTTCGCCGAGCCCATCAACAGCGGCTGGCTGGGTTCGCGTCCGGCGCCGAGCACCGCACCTGCGGCCTGGGCCTCGATCGGGTCGCCCAGCGATGTCCCGGTGCCGTGTGCCTCCAGGTATCCGACGTCGCTGGGTTCGAGGTCGGCGCGCTTCAGCGCATCGGCGATAACCCGTTGCTGGGCAACGCCGTTCGGCACCGTCAAGCCACCCGATGCGCCGTCCTGGTTGATCGCGCTGCCGCGGATCACGGCCCGAATCCGGTCACCGTCGCGAATCGCGTCCTCGAGGCGCTTGATGACGATCACGCCGCAACCCTCGCCGCGCACATAGCCGTCCGCGGCCGCGTCGAATGTCTTGCACCGGCCGTCGGGCGCGAGCATGTGCGCGCTGGAAAACGTGATCATGGTCGCCGGGGTGAGCAGGACGTTCGCGCCGCCGGCCAGCGCGAGGTCACATTCTCCTAAGCGCAGCGCTTGGCACGCCTGATGGATTGCCACCAGCGACGAGCTGCACGCCGTGTCGACGGCGACCGCGGGACCCTGCAGCCCCAACCGATAGCTGATCCGTCCCGCTGCCGCGGCGCTCGACGTCCCGATGGCCATATAGGCCTCGATCTCGGGGTAAGTCAGCTCGTCGGATGCCATTCCCAGGTAGTCGTGGGTGGCCAAACCGACGAACACACCGGTGTTGGTGTTGGCCAAAGCCGTTGGCGCGGTGCCCGAATGCTCCACCGCGCGCCACGCCGTCTCCAGCAAGAGCCGATGCTGCGGGTCCATCAACCTGACCTCGCGCGTCGACATACCGAAGAACGGCGCGTCGAACCCCGTCACGTCATCGACGAAACCCGCACGACGGGTCACGACCTTGCCGGGCGCACCGGGTTCCGGGTCGAAGAATTCGTCGACATCCCAGCGGTCCTTGGGCACCTCCGATACCGCGTCGCGACCCTCGCGCAGCACGTCCCAAAACCCATCGGCATCCGGGGCACCCGGGAAACGCGCTGCATAGCCGACGATTGCAAAACGCGGGGCCGGCTCGATCGGATGTTCGGCGGATCCCATGCCGTTGTCCTCCTTGCATCAGGCGGTCAGAATGTGACTCTGCGGGACACCTGTCGTGCCTCAAGATCGACTTCCCCCGACGGACACTATTGCATGTGTACCTGTGGCATGCGCGGCGGCGCTGTCCGGGGTTCGACCGGCGCCGGGCGACTGCGGTCGAACCGAGGGTATGTTGGTCGAGCCACGGGTGATGCCGGCCCGGAGCCGGCCAAGCGAAGAGGACGACGTTTTGCGCATCGGGAAGATCACGGTTGGCGCACTTGATGAATGGTCGTTGAATCCGGGCTCGGTCACCTCCTGGCATCCCACGGCCGCGGCTCAGGAAAAGGCTCGACGAGCGCCGGTCAGTTCGGTGCCGGTCAGCTACATGCAGCGCCAACATCTTCGTAACTACTGCGAACGGACAGCCGCGGGACTGAACTTTTCCCGGCAGATCATCGCTAGCTGTGAAGTGGCCGGCCAGTGTGATATTTCTGCCATGGATCACGCCGTTAACGCATACCTACGTCGGCACGACACGTTCCGCAGTTGGTTCGAACAGGCCGGTGATGGAGAGTTCATACGGCATGCCATCAACGATCCGGCTGACATCGAATTCGTGCCGATCGATCACGGCAACATGACGATCGACGAGATACACGCTCATGTCGTGGCCATACCGAATCCGTTGGAGTGGGGCTGCTTCACTTTCGGAATAATCCAGAACGAGAGCCACTTTACTTTCTTTGCCGCCATGGATCATGTCCACGGGGACGCGACGTTGATCGGCACAACGATGTTGGAAGCCAACGGAATGTATTCGGCGTTGAGCGGAGGCGGTGAGGCCCTCACGCTTCCCGATGCCGGTAGCTTTGACGATTTCTGTGTCCGCGAGCGCGAGTACACGTCAGAGTTAACGGTGGATTCGCCTGGGGTGCGGGCGTGGATTGACTTCGCCGAGGACAACAGTGATGGCTTTCCCGAATTCCCGCTGCCGCTGGGTAACCCGCTGGAGTCGACCAGCAGTGACATGACCTCTGAGATCCTGATGGACACGGCACAGACGGAACGCTTCGAATCGGCCTGCACGGCGGCCGGCGCGCGCTTCGTCGGCGGCTTGTTCGCCTGCCTCGCCCTGGTGGAGCACGAGTTCACCGGTGCTCTCACGTATTACGGGCTTACTCCGAGGGATTCACGCACCGCCACGGATAATTTCATGACGCAGGGTTGGTTTACCGGCTTGATCCCGATCACCGTCCCGATAGCCGCGGCCTCATTCGGCGATGCCGCGTGGGCAGCGCAGGCTTCTTTCGACTCAGGTCTGGACATGGCGAAAGTGCCGTATTACCGCGTGCTGGAGTTGGCGCCGTGGTTGAACTGGCCACGGCCAAACTTTCCGGTGTCGAACTTCTTGCACGGTGGCGCCGCTCCGCTCAACGCTATTCTCGCTGCCGCCGACCTGGGCCTTGCGAACAATATCGGAATCTACCCTGACGGCCGATTTTCGTATCAGTTGACTATCTATATATTTCGGTATGGCGAGGGCACGGTGATGGCGATCATGCATCCCGACAATCCGGTCGCGAAGAAATCAGTTGCCCGCTACATGAAGGCGATGAAGTCCGTGTCCGTACGGGTCGCTGACAGCGGGCACTGGGGACGCGTCGCATAGCGTGGCGCAAATCCGGGCGAGGGTGAGGGCGATATGCGACGGCTAGCCGATCTTGTGGTGCGGTGGCCCTGGGCGGTGATAGGGGTTTGGATCGCGATTGCGGTTGCACTTCCGCTGACGTTCCCGAGCCTGAACGAGATGGCCCAGAGGCATCCGCTCGCCATCCTGCCCAGCGACGCCCCGTCGAGCGTCGCCGCCCGGCAGATGACCGAGGCGTTTCACGAATCGGGTTCGGACAACCTTCTCGTAGTTGCTTTTATCAACGAAACCGGGCTCAAGCCCGCCGACGAAGCCACCTACCGCAAGGTGGTGGACGCGCTGCGCGACGACGTGACAGATGTCGTGATGGTTCAGGACTTCATCACCACACCGCAATTGCGCCCGTTCCTGACGAGCAAGGACAAGACGACCTGGGTGCTGCCGGTCGGCCTTGCGGGCGAGTTGGGCACGCCGCGTGCCTACGAGTCCTACAACCGAGTTGCCGACATCGTCAAACACGACGCCGGCGCCGACGGCCCACTTACTGTGCACGTCACCGGACCCGCGGCCACCGTCGCCGACCTCACCGTCGCGGGCGAACAGGATCGCCTGCCGATCGAGATTGCGATCGGCCGTCCTGGTGCTCCTCGTCCTGCTGCTGGTGTACCGCAACCCGGTCACCATGCTGCTGCCGTTGGCGGCGATCGGGATGTCGCTTGGTGACCGCACAGGCCGTGGTGGCCGGAGTCTCCCAACTCTTCGGACTGGGCGTTTCAAACCAGTCCGTCGATCTTTCTGAGCGCGATGATCGCCGGCGCCGGGACCGATTATGCGGTCTTTCTCATCAGCCGCTATCACGACTATCTGCGGCAAGGCGCAGATTTCGATGACGCGGTGAAGCGGGCGTTGATCTCGATCGGCAAGGTGATCACCGCATCCGCCGCCACGGTGGGAATCACTTTTCTCGCGATCAGCTTCGCCCAGATGGGGGTGTTCTCCACGATCGGTGTGGCGTGCGCGATCGGGGTCGGGGTGGCATTCCTTGCCGCGATCACGTTGCTGCCGGCCATCCTGGTCCTGGCCGGGCCACGCGGCTGGGTCAAGCCGCGGCGCGAACTCACCACTCGGTTCTGGCGACGTTCGGGGATACGCATTGTGCGGCGGCCGAAGGCCCATCTGGTTGCCAGTCTGCTCGTGCTGATCATTCTCGCCAGCTGTGCAAGCTTGGTGCGCTACAACTACGACGATCGCAAGGCCCTGCGGACCGTCGGCTCCGAGTTCGATCGGGTACGCCGCGCTGGAACGCCATTTCCCCATCAGTCAGGCCGTGCCCGAATACATCCTCGTTCAGTCACCGCGCGACCTGCGCACACCGCAGGCCCTCGCAGACCTGGAGCAGATGGCACAGCGGGTCAGCCAACTGCCGAACATCGGTCTGGTCAGCGGCATCACCCGACCCACCGGAGTTGTGCCGCAGGAGTTCAGAGCCACCTATCAGGCGGGCATTGTCGGTGATCGGATGGCCGCCGGTTCGTCCGTGATCAGCGACAGCACCAAGGACCTCAACCGGCTGACGAACGGGGCAGGCACGCTGGCCGCCAGCCTCGGTGATGTGCGCGCTCAAATCAACCGAATCGCTCCCAGCATGCAGCGGCTGATCGACGCCTTCAGCTCGATGCGAAGCCAGTTTGGCGGAGACAAGTTGGTCAAGCAGGTCGAAACCGCTGCCCAGCTCGTGCAGAGCATCAACGCGCTCGGCAATGCCATGGGCGTGAACTTCACGACCGTCAGGGACATGTTCGCGTGGGTGGGTCCGGTGCTGGCGGCGCTGAACGGCAACGCGGTCTGCGATGCCAACCCCTCGTGCAGCGATACCCGCATGCAGTTTGAGAAGCTGATGGCCGCGCGTGACGACGGACGCCTCGACCAGATCAATACTCTGGCCGGACAACTACAGGGGTTCGGAGACCGACAGACCCTCAACGCAACGGTGAAACAACTCAATGATGCGCTCTCGAACTTCAGCTCGGCGGTGCGCTCGATGGGTCTCGATCGACCTGGCGGCATGCAGGCGGGCCTGACCAAGGCCAGGCAGGACGCCAACCGCTTGGCAGACGGGAGCCAGCAGGTGGCCGGAGGAGTGGACCAACTCGTCGGCCAGGTCAAGCTGATGGGTGACGGACTCGATGAGGCGGCCGCGTTTTTGTTGGCGATGCGAAATGACGCGGCAGATCCGTCGATGGCGGGGTTCAATCTCCCGGCCCAAATTCTCCAGCTCGACGAGTTCAAGGCGGCCGCGAAGATATTCATCTCGCCAGATGGCCACTCGGCCCGGTACCTGGTGCAAACCACACTCAATCCGTTCAGCGTCGAAGCGATGAATCAGGTGAAAGCGATCAGTGACACCGCTCGGCAGCGCCCAACCGAACACCCAACTGGCGGACGCCACGATATCGATGGGCGGATTTCCCGCCGCGCTGCGGGATACGCGCGACTATTACGAGCACGACATCCGTTTCATCATCGTCGTGACCCTCGTCGTCGTCCTACTGACCCTGATGGCGCTGTTGCGTGCGATTGTCGCGCCGCTCTATCTGATTGGCTCCGTGGTCATCTCGTACTTTGCGGCACTCGGTATCAGCGTCCTGACATTTCAATACCTACTCGGCCAGCAATTGCATTGGAGCGTACCCCCACTGGCCTTCGTGGTATTGGTCGCGGTGGGCGCCGACTACAACCTGCTCTTTGTATCGCGAATGCGCGACGAGTCTCCGCACGGCATGCGTTACGGCGTCATTCGCACCCTGACGTCGACCGGCGGGGTGATCACTGCGGCTGGTTTGATCTTTGCCGCCTCGATGTGCGGTCTGCTGTTTTCCAGCATCACCACCGTGGTCCAGGGCGGATTCGTGATCGGTGTCGGCGTCCTGCTGGACACCTTCCTGGTACGGACCATCACGGTGCCCGCCATGGCTACTTTGGTGGGGCGGGCGAACTGGTGGCCCTCACGACTGAGCATGCAGCGGTCAGTCTCGCGGTCACGAGCCAAACGCGCCTAGCAGCGGCTGAGTCAGCGCGCACACGTGATGTATGTGAAACTACGAAACGAAGCCGAGCGGTCAGGAGTTAGGGATGAAGAAGCTCCTCGCAGGGCTTGCGGTGCTGTTAACTGCCAGCTTCACAGGATGTTTCGCGGTGCACGGCTTCAACGGTGCCATGTCCGTGCTCTCCCACGGCGCAGCCTGACAACGACTTCAAGCTGACGGATTCGACGAGTTAATACGGACGGAATGTGACGCCTACGCCCCAGTCATCTATTCTCTCGATGCTGCACGGACGTGCGAGCCTGCGCCCCAGCGACGTAGCATTCACATTCACCGATTACGTCCACGACCCGGCGGGTGTTTCCGAGAGTCTCACGTGGTCGCAACTATCCCGCCGAACATTGAATGTGGCGCGCGAGCTCAGCCGTCATGCGTCGGTCGGAGACAGGGCAGTGATCCTGGCTCCGCAGTGCCTTGACTACGTTGCGGCATTCCTGGGATCCATTCAGGCTGGGCTGATCGCGGTTCCGCTCCCGTTGCCGCACCGCGGCTCGAGTCATGATCGTGTGAGTGCCGTCTTCGACGACACGTCGCCCTCGGTTGTTCTCACGACGTCTGCGGTTGCGGACGACATCGCCGAATATCTCCATCGAGCACGCCTGGACGCTGTTCCGAAGATCATCGAAATCGATTCGATGAATCTGGACGTCGATGGCGGACCCCGCTTTTCGACAGCTGATTTTCCCAGCACGGCGTATTTGCAGTACAGCTCGGGTTCGACCCGGCTGCCAACCGGGGTGATGATCTCGCACCGCAACCTCCAGGTGAATTTCGAGCAGCTGATGCGCAGCTATTTCGCGGAGACGAACATCGACACCACGGGTGCCACTTTCGTGTCGTGGTTGCCCTTCTACCACGACATGGGTTTGGTGCTGGGCGTCTGCGCACCCATCCTGAGCGGCTATCCCGCCGAGCTTGACGAGCCCGATTGCGTTCTTGGAAAGGCCGGCCAGATGGATACGAGCGCTGGCTGAGAATTCTCATGCTTTTTCGGCGGCGCCTAACTTCGCCTTTGAGCTGGCCGCCCGCAAAACCACCGACAGTGACCTCGCCGGGCTCGACCTTGGCGGGGTGCTGGGCATCATCAACGGCGCCGAACGTGTCGAGCCGGCCACTTTGGAACGCTTCGCAGATCGGTTTGCTCACTTCAATTTTCGGGACCACATGCTGCGTCCTTCATACGGCCTGGCGGAGGCAACCGTCTTCGTGGCATCCGGCACCTGGAGTGATTCGTCGGAGGCTGTCCATTTCGACGTCGACGAATTGTCCGCGGGCCGCGCTCAGCGGTGTGCGGCCGGAGCCGGCTCAGCGCTGGTGAGATACAAACTGCCGCAGTCACCCGTGGTGCGAATCGTCGACGTCGACACAAACCGGCAATGCTCGCAGGACGTGGTTGGCGAGATCTGGGTCCATGGCGACAATGTCGCGGCCGGCTACTGGAGCAGGCCACCGGAGGAGCAGCGGTGCTTTGGCGCAACGCTCGTCGACGCTTCGCCGGGCACGGCTGACGGACCCTGGCTGAGAACCGGCGATTTGGGCTTCATCTCCGATGGTGAGCTGTTCATTGTCGGCCGCATCAAGGACCTGCTCATCATTCGTGGTCGTAATCATTGTCCCGAGGACATCGAGGCGACGGTCCAAGGGATCACAGGTGGTCGGGTCGCGGCGATTTCGGTTCCGGTGAACAGTACCGAGAAGCTGGTCACCGTCATCGAGGTCAAGAAGCGAGGAAATGCCACGGTAGAGGCGATGCACTGGCTCAGCGGGGTCAAGAGCGACATCACCTCCGCGATATCCAATGCGCACGGCTTGAATGTCGGTGATCTCGTTCTGGTACCGCCCGGGTCGATTCCCACCACGACGAGCGGCAAGATTCGGCGCGCCGCCTGCGTCGAGCAGTACCGGCAGGACCAATTCATTCGGCTGGACGCCTGAGCCCGGCCGGTGGGGCGCGGTCTGTGTCACACGCACCGACCGGGCGGGCGGAGTAAGGTCTGGTTCAGTCCAGACGCGTAGTCGAGCAGGCGGGAGTGGGAATGCGGAGACTGCTCGCAGCGGTCACTGCGCTGGTAACCGTCGGCGCCACAGGGTGTTTCGGGTCCGGGATCGCGGCCGCCGATGACACGCAGGCCGGCTGGACGCCAGACCACGGGGCACCGGACAATGGGCCACCACCGCTGGGGACGCCGGGGCGGGGGTACGCACTGGGGGGCGCGCACGTTCTGGGCATTCCCTACGACGAGTACATCAAGCCGCACGGGCGCCGATTGGTTCCCGGGACTGGATCGACAGATCGTCGACTACCCCGCAGGCCAGGTTCAGGGTCACACCCTGGAACGACTGTTTCCAGGCATAGGCCGGCTGGATGACACCTTTCCAGGTCGTGGGTGTCGACGGCCCGAGCATCGGCGAGTCGGTCGACGTCGGAGAGGGCAACCTCGAAGCGGCGATTCGCAACGGTGGTCCCGGTACCGCGATTGGCCTGTCTGAGGGAGCGATGGTGCTCAACGCCGTAAAGGCTCAACTCGCAAATGATCCGAACGCTCCGCCACCAGATCAATTGAGCTTCGCAACCTATGGCGACCCGGTTGCACGTCACGCCTTTGGTGAGAGCTTCCTGACCCAGATGTTTCCCGTCGGCAGCGTCGTTCCCGCACTCGACTACCGCATCCCGCCTCCGGTGGAGAGCCAGTACGACACCTACCAATTCGTCTCCGCATACGACAGCATCGCCGACTGGCCGGACAGACCGGACAACTGGATGTCCCTCGCGCAACGCGGTCGTGGGTCTCGCGACCGGTCACACCGCGGTGGCGTTCACCAACCCGAGTAACGTGCCGCCGCAGAACATCAGGACGACCGTCAACTCCAAAGGCGCGAAGACGACGACCTATCTGATTCCCGAGCAGCACCTTCCTCTGGTGCTGCCCTTCAAGTATCTCGGGGTGCCGGAAGGCACGCTGAATCAGCTTGACGCGGTGCTGAAGCCGATGGTGGATGCGGGATATTCACGAAACGACAATCCGCTGACCGCTCCGATCGAAGTCGATCCGGTGAATGGCTATGACCCTGCGGCCGTCACCGCACCGGCCACCCAGGCCGCCTTCGGCGGCGCCGCCGATCCTCTTTCGCAGCTCCTCGCCGGTGCCCAGTACGTGCTGAATCATCAGTAGCCATGACACGAGACGGCGACGAACCGAACACGCCCATGTGAATCGCAGTGGCCGAGCCGCAGTGGGCGATTGGCGAGTGACGAGTTGAGTGCAGCCATGAGCAGCCGCCGGGCGGATCCTGAGACCCCCGAGCGGTCCCGCGTGGTGGCGTGGGCGCTGTGGGACTGTGGCGCGACGGGCGTGAACGCCGTCGTCGTCACGTTCGTTTTCTCCGTCTACCTCACCGAACAGGTTGGCGCGGGTTTGCCGGGTCCGACCACACCGGCAAGCTGGCTGGGCCGGGTGCTGGCGATAGCGGGACTCTTTGTCGCCCTTTTGGCACCGGCGACCGGTATCTGGGTTGGCCCCGCCCATCGCCGCCGCACGGCACTAGCACTGCTCACTGGCGTGGTCGTCGCGATGACGTGCGCGATGAGCCTGATCCGGGCCGATTACCACTACCTTTGGCCGGGTCTGATTCTGCTCGCATGCACCGCGGCGTGTAGCGACCTGGCGACGGTGCCGTACAACGCCATGCTGAGGCAGCTGTCGACGGCGGAGACCTCGGGCCGGATCTCCGGGCTCGGTTCGGCCGCGGGTTACGTCGGCAGTGTGATGTTGCTGCTCATCCTCTACTTCGGCTTCATCGAAGGCGACGGCGACAGCCGCGGCCTGTTGGGCCTCTCGGCGGTCGACGGCGAGAACGTGCGCGCGGCGATGTTGGTCGCCGCGGCGTGGTTGGCGGTGTTCGCATGGCCGCTGCTGGTGTCGGCGCGCACCCCTGCCTTCGTCGAGAGCCGTCCGGCCGTGGGGTTCCTCGGCGCCTATCGTGCGCTGTGGGATGAGGTGAAGGGGGAGTGGCGACGCGACCGCAACGTCGTCTACTACCTCCTGGCCAGTGCGGTGTTCAGAGACGGGCTCACCGGGGTGTTCGCCTTCGGCGCGGTGCTCGGCGTCAGTGTGTACGAGGTGTCGCAGGCCGACGTGCTGGTGTTCGGCGTGTGTGCCAGCGTCGTCGCGGCGATCGGCGCGGTGCTGGGCGGCCTGCTCGACGATCGAGTGGGCTCCAAGCCCGTCATCGTGGCCTCGCTCACCGCGATGATCGCCGTCGGGCTTCTCCTGCTCGCCCTCTCCGGGCCGCTGGCGTTCTGGATCTGCGGACTGCTTCTGTGCCTGTTCGTCGGCCCCACCCTGGCGTCGGCGCGGGCGCTGATGCTGCGGATGTCCGCGGAGGGCAAGGAGAGCGTGGCCTTCGGTCTCTACACCACCACCGGGCGCGCGGTGTCTTTCCTGGCGCCATGGATGTTCTTCACCTTCATCGACCTGTTCGGTACCGACCGGGCCGGGATGGGTGGGCTGTGCGTGGTGCTGGCGGCAGGCTTGGCGGCCATGATCGCCGTGCGGGTACCCCGCGAGGCCAACTAGGACTTGCCGCATGTGTTCGGCGAAGATGGGTAGGTGCCTGCAGCATCTCGACCGGGAGGAAGGTCGAGTTCGGGCGCGCGCGTCGCTGACTTGATCGGCGATCGCCCGCTGAGCGCACGATCTGTCCTGGCGACGGCGCTACTGGGTGCCGACCAGCCCCACCTCACGGTCGGAGAGCTCGTCGCAATTGCCTCACTCTTCGGCATCAGCGACGGCGCTGCCCGGACGTGCTTGTGGCGGATGGTCTCCAACGGGGAACTCGCGAGCGACGACGGCACCTACGCGCTCGCAGGGGGCTTGCTCGAACGGCGCCAACGCGTCGACGAGGCGTCCCGGATCGACGATCAAGCCGCCCCGCCGTGGGATGGGACGTGGGAGCTGGCGGTCGTCTCGCTGGAACGCCGGTCGGCGGCCGACCGGGTTGCGCTGCGTAAAGCCGCGATAGCGCTGCACCTCGCCGAACTACGCGAGGGTGTCTGGTTTCGCCCGGACAATCTGGACCCGGACCGCTTGCCGGGATTGCGTGCCGTGCTGGACCGGCAGTGTGTTCACTTCCACGACGCCGCGACCGACATCCCTGCCGAGACGGTGAGATCCCTTTTCAGCCTTGATGATTGGGCCGCCGACGCACGGAGGCTGACGCTCGCCGTGCGCGACGAACTCGACGCCGAAGCGGTCGCAGCCGACGACTTCACTTATCGGTTCGGGCTGTCGTCACCGTGGTCCGCCATCTTCAACTCGATCCACTCTTGCCCGTCGAACTCCTCCCGCAGGAATGGCCGGGGCAGGATCTGCGCAGCGCATACCGTCGCTTCGACGAGGTGTTCAAGAAACGACTGAGCAGCGCTTTCCGCTGACCGTTCCCCGCCGAACCTGAGCTTATGCGCGAGATTTCGGCGGAAGCTTCGAGCACAAGCTCAGTTTCGACGCTGGTCCGCGCGCAGAATCGGTTTCAGCGCGTCGAGCACCGCCGGGTCCTCGATGGTCGACGGCAGCGGCTCGTCGCGGCCGTCGGCGATGCCCCGCATGGTCTTGCGCAGGATCTTGCCCGACCGGGTCTTCGGCAGCGCCGGAACGACGTCGACGAGCCTGAAACAGGCCACCGCACCGATGTTTTCGCGCACCGCCTCGATCAGTTCGTCCGCCAGCCGCTCGGCCGTCACGCCGGCCTTGAGCACGACGAAACCGCGGGGCACCTGGCCCTTGATCTCGTCGGCGACACCGATCACCGCACACTCGGCGACGGCCGGATGCCCGGCCAGCACCGCCTCGATCGAACCCGTCGACATCCGGTGTCCCGCAACGTTGATCACGTCGTCGGTGCGGCCCATCACGAACAGATAGCCGTCGTCGTCGAAGTACCCGCCGTCGCCGGTCAGGTAGTACCCGGGGAACGCCGACAGATAGGAGGCGACGTAGCGGTCGTCGTCGCCCCACAATGTCGGCAGCGTGCCCGGCGGCAGCGGCAGCCGCACGCAGATCGCGCCTTCTTCGTTCGCGTCGCACTCCGAGCCGTCGGGCCGCAGGATCCGCACGTCGTAGCCGGGCATCGGCACCGACGCGGAGCCGGGCTTGATCGGCAGCGGTTCGACACCCATCGGGTTGGCGGCAATGCTCCAGCCGGTTTCCGTCTGCCACCAGTGGTCCACGACCGGAATGCCGAGTATGTCCGACGCCCAGCCGTAGGTGCTGGGGTCGAGGCGTTCGCCGGCCTGGAACAGGTACTTCAGCGCCGACAGGTCGTACTTGCCGAGGTGCAGGCCCTCGGGGTCTTCCTTCTTGATCGCGCGGATCGCCGTCGGCGCAGTGAACATCGCCTGCACGCCGTGTTCGGAGGCGACACGCCAGAACGCGCCCGCATCCGGGGTGCCGACGGGCTTGCCCTCGTACAGCACGGTTGTCGCACCCAGTAACAGCGGCCCGTACACGATGTAGGAGTGGCCGACGACCCAGCCGACATCGGATGCGGCCCAATAGGTTTCGCCAGGGCGCGTGTCGTAGATGTTGCGCATGCTCCAAAGCAGCGCCACCGCATGCCCACCGTTGTCGCGGACGATGCCCTTCGGCTTACCGGTGGTGCCAGACGTGTACAGCACGTACAGAGGATCGGTCGCGGCGACCGGAACCGCGTCGACGGGCTGAGCATCGGCCATCAGCTCGCGCCAGTCGTGGTCGCGGCCCGCGAGCGGCTGGCATGGCCGCTGCTCACGCTGCAGGATGACGCACGCGGGCGGGGCGTGCTCGGCGATCTCGAGCGCGGTGTCGAGCATCGGCTTGTAGTCGACGGTCCTGGTCGGCTCGACGCCGCACGACGCCGTCACGATCACGGCGGGCTGGGCGTCGTCGATCCGCGCCGCGAGCTCGTTCGCCGCGAACCCGCCGAACACCACCGAGTGCACCGCACCGAGCCGTGCACACGCGAGCATCGCGATCACCGCCTCGGGGACCATCGGCATGTAGATGACGACGCGGTCGCCCTTGCCGACGCCCAGCCCGCGCAGCACACCGGCGAAGCGCGCGGTCTCGTCCAGCAACTCGCGGTACGTGTAGGTGCGCTGAGAGCCGGTGACCGGCGAGTCGTAGATCAGGGCCGGCTGCTCGGCGCGGCCGCTGTCGACGTGGCGGTCCAGCGCGTTGCCGCAGGTGTTCAGCTCGCCGTCGGGAAACCACCGGTAGAACGGTGGATTGGAGTCGTCGAGGACGCGCTGCGGTTCGCGGGTCCACGTCACCGCCCGCGCGGCGTCGGCCCAAAAAGCCGTGGGGTCGGCGATGCTGGCGTTGAACAAGTCCCGATAACCGCCCATACCCGGCACGGTAGCGCGACTGCTGTTCTTTATAGTCCGATTCATGACCTCTGAGCCACCGCCGATCGCCGGGGTGCGCCGGTCGTTCGTCGAAGCCCGCGGTGTGCGGTTCCACGTGACCGAGGCCGGTCCGGCCGACGGACGCCCCGTCCTCGCACTACACGGCTGGCCGCAGCACCACTGGGAGTATCGGAACCTGCTGGCCGGACCGCCGCCAGGGATGCGCATCATCGCGCCCGACCTGCCGGGCTACGGTTGGTCCGGGCCGCCTCCGCACAAGTGGGCGAAGGAGGATGTCGCCAGCGACGTACTGGCCCTGCTCGATGCACTCGGCCTTGACCGGGTGCTGCTGGTCGCTCACGACTGGGGCGCCTTCGTCGGGTACTTGATGGTGCTGCGGGCACCGGAGCGTTTCGACGGCTATCTCGCGCTGAACATGGCCCATCCGTGGGTGCCCGCGCGTTCGGTGCTTCCGCAGTTCTGGCGGTTCTGGTATCAGCTGCCACTCGCGTCGATCGGGGTTCTGGTGCAACAGCGCACCGGGTATGTCGAGCGGGTGATATTGGGAAAGGGGTCGAACATGGGCCCCGAGGCGGCGCGCGTCTTCGCTGACCGCTTTCGCGACCCTGTCTGTGCGCGAGCGGGTCGTGACACCTATCGAACGTTCCTTCTTCGCGAGATACCCCAGAGCGTAAGGAATCCCGAGACCCGGCGGGCAACGGTGCCGATCCGGGCTTTGTACGGAACCGGCGATCTCGCCGTCCACCGATCGTTCGTCGCGCCCGAAGCCGCCAACGCCGACGACTACACGGTCGAAACCGCGGACGCTACTCACTTCATTGTCGACGAACGACCAGACCTGGTGCGGGCGAGACTGATTGCGCTCGGTGAGGAAACGTCCCGTTAAACGCGAGCCGGGCCCGCCACTGCTTTATCCTGGCAGACCCTGTTCCTCTGTAGGCAAGGGAGCAGGCCCCTTGATGGCGGGCACGGCAACCGCAACTGGAGCCGTCGGGACGGTTGCGGTGACGGTGACACCGGTCGACATCCCCGAACTGGCTACCGAGTCGGCGCCTGCTTGCTCTTGAACCGCAGCCACACCGAGCACACCGAGCGTAACGGCGGCACTGACGCCGACGACTGCCAATAGCTTGACCTCGGTCTTCTTCATGTCGACTAGCTCCAATCCATAGAAAGGCTATCTGTATAAGTTCAATGTCAAGCGGCCCACCAGTTATTCCCATCAGCCGACTCGTTCTGGCCGACCCGCCAGAGGCTGAACCACCACCTCCGAGATCAGACGATCTCCGCGTTGGGATCGAGCCCTGCCAGCACACGCCCGTAGACCTCGTCGCCGCTATTGGGCTGTATGGCTGCATGCTGATGCAGCACGTTGATATCGCGGAAGTACCGCTGGATGTCGGCGGTGAGCAGGGTGTGCGACGCACTGCTGGCCTCGAATAGCTGATTGACGCATGCGCGGGACAGGCTCGCGATGTGGCCGATGTAGGCACGGGCCTGCGCGCGCTCCATGATCGTCGGAGGCATGTGGAGCGCTCCGTGGTACAGCGCGCTGAGGCGGCTCGTGAACATCTCTGCGGCCTCGAGGTCATACTGCGCCTTGGCTAGTTGGTGATGGAGCAACGGGGCCTCGGCGGCTTTCGGCCATGCTGTGTAGGTGATGGCCCCACGCGTCGGCAGAGTCTGCATGAAGCAGTCCATCGCTCCGCGTGCCATTCCGAGCAGCGCGGGGGCGCTGGAGGCGTTGATGTACATCACAAAGGGCCGGTTGAAGTAGGGCAGTCGCGAGTAACGCCGTGTCGGATAGCGGCCCTCGGCGAGGTCGTCGACAAGGACGCTGCGGGCCGCTGGGACGAACACGTCTTTAACCGCTGCGATGTTCGTGGCCGTTCCCGCCATTCCGGCCGAGCGCCAGTTGTCCTGACGCTCCACCTCGGAGTCGGGCACCAGCATCAATCGCAGCCCCGAGTCCTCCTCGCCGGGCACCACGCACGCGGGCGCGAACCAATTGCTGTGGACGCCAGCGGTGTTCCATGTCCATTGACCGGTGACGCGGTAACCACCGTCGACGGGCACCGCCTGGCCGGTGGGCGCGATGGTCGTGGTAATCCTCAGGTCGGGCGTCGCGTACAACTCGTCCGCCGCCTCATCGACAAGGAGGGCGGGAATGACATTGGAGACCAACATGATCGTGCACATCCAGCCGGTGGACGGGCAGCCCCGCGAGATCTGCGCGAGGACTTCGGCGATGATGTCCTCGCTCGCCTGGTAGCCGCCGACGTCGGTTGGCATCGCGAGCCGGAACACCCCGGCTTCGGTCAGGTCGCGCAGGTTATCGGGATGCATGCGGCGAAGGCGTTCGGTCTCGGGCGCTCGCGCACGCAGTTGGCCCACCAGTGCATTGACCTCTGCGAGCACGCCTTCGGCGGTGCGCGGGGCGTGTGATGGAAGGGTACGAAGCACAGCTGACACAGGAATGGCTCCTCGGTCGAAGTCGGGGTCTCCGTTAACGACGGGCAGCTAGCGCGAATTGTTCATCGCAAGCCGTAGAACTTGCGCTTGAACCGGTGTGATGTACGTCTCCTCAACGTTTCTGCTTTGCTGACGGCGGGTCCAGGCCATTTCCAACTATCAATGCTGAACTCAAAACCGCATGTCACCAAGGCTTTCCCTGACACGCAAGGATGCTGACAATCGGTTGCCCGCTTGGCAGGTGCTATTGCTCGCGCGAGAAATTCACTGCTGGAAGCGGTAGCCCATTCCGGCTTCGGTGAGTAGGTGCACCGGGCGTGACGGGTCGTCTTCGAGCTTGCGCCGCAACTGCGCCAGATACACCCGCAGATAGTGGGTTTCCTTGGCGTAGGCCGGGCCCCACACTTCCTTGAGCAACTCTTCGCGGCCGACGAGTTTGCCGCGATTGCGCACCAGCATCTCGAGCATCCCCCATTCGGTGGGGGTCAGGTGGACCTCGGAGCCGTTCTTGGTCACCTTCTTCGCGGCCAGGTCGACGGTGAACGACGACGTCTCGATGACGGGCTCGTCGGTGTCGGACGCGGCGGCGCCCCGGCGCGCCGCGGCCCGCAACCGCGCCAGGAATTCGTCCATCCCAAAGGGTTTGGTGACGTAGTCGTCCGCTCCGGCGTCGAGCGCTTCGACCTTGTCCGACGAGTCCGTGCGGGCCGACAGCACGATCACCGGCGCCGTGAGCCAACCGCGCAATCCCTCCAGCACATCGATCCCGGATATGTCGGGCAGGCCGAGGTCCAGCACGATGACGTCGGGGCGGTGGTCGGCTGCCGTTCTCAGAGCCTCAGCGCCGGTGGCGGCTGTGAATACCTCGTAGCCGCGGACCGATAGGTTGATCCGCAACGCGCGCAGGATCTGTGGTTCGTCGTCGATAACGAGCACCCTGGTTTTCTGCGGGGTCATACTGAGCTTTCCTTCGGCGGTCCGGCGAGGTCGATTTCGACGGTGAGGCCGCCGCCCGGGGTGTCGGTGGCGGAAATGGTGCCGCCCATCGCCTCGACGAACCCGCGGGCGACCGACAGGCCGAGGCCCACGCCGATGCTGGTGTCGTGGTCGCCGAGCCGCTGGAACGGCGCGAACAGCTGCTCCTCGGTGCCGCGCGGTATGCCCGGTCCCTCGTCGATGACGGCGATCAGCACGCGGTCGCCGACCTGACCCGCGGTGACGCGCACCGGGCTGTCGGGCGCGTAACGCAGCGCGTTGTCGATGAGGTTGGCCAGCACCCGCTCAAGCAGGCCGCTGTCGGCCATCACTACTGCATCGTCCACCTCAACTTTGACGCGGTCGAGGCCCTGTCGACGGAATCCGGTGATGCCCTTACTGATTCCGAGCAGAGCCCGCTGCACGGTTTCCTCGAGGTACACCCGCCGCAGCTCCGGACGCAGCACACCGGCGGCCAGCCGCGACGAGTCGAGCAGGTTGCCGACGAGCGCGGTGAGTGTATCGATGGACTCCTCGATGGTGGCGAGCAGTTCGGCTGTGTCTTCGGCGGAGAAGTCAACGTCGTTGCTGCGCAAGCTGGATACCGCGGCCTTGGCGGCTGCCAGCGGTGTGCGCAGGTCGTGGCTGACGGCCGACAGCAGTGAGCGCCGCAGTTCGTCGGCCTGCGCGATGGCCTCGGCCTTTCCGGCCTCTTCGGTGAGTTCCCGCTGCTTGACTAGACCCGCGGCCTGCTTGGCGACCGCACCCAGCACCCGCCGGTCGCGGGCGGACAGCTTCCGGCCGGCCATCAGCATCCAGAACTCGTCGTCGCCGACCTCGATGGCGGTGTCGGCGACATCGACGTCCACGCAGGGATCTATGCCCACGCAGGCGACGATTTCGCCTTCCGAGTTGCCGTCCACTACCCGCAACATGCTCACGGCGCGTTGGGAATACGTTTCTCGGACCCGCTCCAACAGCGTCTCGAGGTCCGCGCCCCGCAGTACCGAGCCGGCGAACAGCGCGAGCAGTTCGGCTTCCTGCGACGCCCGCCTGGCTTCTCGGGCGCGGCTGGCCGCCCCGTCGACCAGCGCGGCGACGGCGACGGCCACCAGCAGCAGCACGACAACCGTCACGGCACTGTCGGGTTCGGCGATCGTGAAGGTGTAGCGCGGGTCGACGAGGAAGTAGTTGAGCAGCAGCCCCGAGAGCAACGCGGACAGTGCGGCGGGGGCGACGCCGCCGAGCAGCGCGACGATGAGCACCCCGATGAAGAAGATCGCGCTCTCTCCGCCGATCCCCAGGTAGGGGTCCAGGACATAGACGATCACGGCACAGATAGCGGACGGAACTACAAGGGCGGCAAGCCACGACGCCACGTGTCGATGTCGAGGGGACACCGACGACCACGAGAGGCCGCTAGGGGCTTGCTCGTGGGTCACCATGTGCACGTCGATCTTGCCGGAATGCTGCACCACCGAGGCGCCGATGCCCTCGTCGAAGATGCGGGCCCACCGCGATCGCCGGGAGGTGCCGATCACCAGCTGGGTGGCGTTTTCGTCGCGGGCGAAATCCAGCAGGGCGCTTGGCACGTCGTCGCCGACCACGGTGTGCAGGGTGGCGCCGAGGCTGATGGCCAGCTCCCGCACTTTGCCCATCTGCGGCGCGGAAACGCCCGAAAGCCCGTCGCCGCGAACGACATGCACGATCATCAGCTCAGCGCTCGACTTCGATGCGATGCGGGATGCCCTGCGCACCAGGGTTTCCGACTCCGGCCCACCTGTGACGGCGACGACGACACGTTCGCGCGCCTCCCAGGTGTCGGTGATCTTGTTCTCTTCACGATACTTCTCGAGGGCCGCGTCGACCTGGTCGGCGAGCCAGAGCAGCGCCAATTCGCGTAACGCCGTGAGGTTTCCACGCCGGAAGTAGTTGGAAAGCGCGGCGTCGATGCGCTCCGGCGCGTAGACATTGCCGTGGGCAAGCCTGCGCCGCAATGCTTCCGGTGTGATGTCGACCAGCTCAATCTGGTCGGCGGCACGCACGACCTCGTCGGGCACCTTCTCCTGTTGTTCGATGCCGGTGATTTGGGCGACGACGTCGTTGAGGCTCTCGAGGTGCTGGACGTTGACGGTCGAGATCACAGTGATCCCGGCGTCGAGCAACTCTTCGACGTCCTGCCAGCGTTTCGGGTTCTTGCTGCCGGGGGTGTTGGTGTGGGCCAGTTCGTCGACCAACACCACCTGTGGCTGCCGGCGGAGAACCGCCTCGACATCGAGTTCGGGAAAATTGCTGCCGCGGTACTCGATGTATTTGGGCGGGATGGTCTCGATGCCGGCAATCATGTCGGCGGTCTTCTTGCGGCCGTGCGTCTCGACTACTGCGGCTACCAAGTCGGTGCCCCGCTCCACCCGGCGATGAGCCTCGCCGAGCATGGCGAAGGTCTTACCGACACCTGGAGCTGCGCCGAGATAGATGCGCAGCTCCCCGCGCTTCTTCTTGTAGTCGACCCGATGAGCGTGAGGTCCGGCGTCGCTTGGCGGGCTCGCCGGCAGCGGCTGGCCGGAGCTTGGCGATGACAGCGCATCGTCGTCCTCGGTGTCCGGTGATGCTGTCGCACGCGGCTGATCGCTGCTGGTCACACGCTCATCATCCCCCGCACGGATCAGCTCTTCACCGGGTACTTCTGATCAAGGGCGATGTTGAGCTGCAACACGTTGACCTTGGCCTCGCCGATGAAGCCGAGCACGCGGCCGTCCTGGTTGGCGAGGAGGAGTTCACGCACCTGATCAGGGCTCACGCCGCGGGCCTTGGCCACCCGGTTCACCTGCAGATCGGCGTACGCCGGCGAGATGTGTGGATCCAGGCCACTGCCGCTGGCTGTGACGGCGTCCATCGGGACCGCGGGGTCCGCAGGGGCCGCACCGCGAATCGGCACGATCTGACCGATCGAATAGTCGTCACCGAATTTGGCGCATTCGACCCGCACACCCTCGTAGGTGTTCAGGAACGGCGTCTTCGTCGTTTCACACGGCTCGTTGACGCTGACCACCTTGGTCGGGTGCACGACGTTTCCGAGCGAGTCACGCGGGCCGATTACGGAGAGCACGGCACCCACGCCCTCACCCGTGCAGAACGGGCGTGAGCCGTCGACGCCTTCCAGCTGTCCGACCGTAAGGCTGCGGCCGCAGACCAGGGTGAGCAGGCTGGCCTTGTAGCCGTTGTCATCCTTCGGCAGCGACGGATCGGCCGGGGTGTCGACGATGCTTTCCGGTCCCAGGTTGCTTGCGCTCGTCGCGAGCGGGTCGTACCCGTCACCGGCCGCCGACGGCCTGCTCTGGAAGTACTGCGGCAGAGCGTTGCCGTCCTTATCGGTGAACGACTGGCCAATCAGCCTGCTGCCGACGGGTTTCCCGTCGACCTGGATGATCGAGCCGTTCGCGTTGTCACTCAGGCCCGGGACTTGCGCCACCAGCCAGATGAACAGCGGGTAGGCCAAGCCGGTGATGACGGTGAGCACCAGTAGCGCACGGAACGCGGCCCAGTGCTGGCGGACGAAGTTTGAGAGTTTCATTTCTCACATTCCCGGTAAGAATTGGATGACAAGGTCGATCAGCTTGATGCCGATGAACGGGGCGATGATGCCGCCGAGCCCGTAGACGTAGAGGTTGCGGCTCAACAGCTTTGACGCGCTGCTCGGGGTGTAGCGAACACCACGCAACGCCAGTGGGATCAACGCGACGATGACAAGCGCGTTGAAGATCACTGCCGACAGGATCGCCGACTGCGGGCTGTGCAGCCGCATGATGTTCAGCAGATCCAGACCGGGGAACAGCGCCACGAACATCGCAGGGATGATCGCGAAATACTTTGCGATGTCGTTGGCGATCGAGAACGTCGTGAGCGCGCCACGGGTGATCAGCAGCTGCTTGCCGATCTCGACGATCTCGATGAGCTTCGT
This sequence comes from uncultured Actinomycetota bacterium, assembly GCA_963770305.1. Taxonomy (GTDB): domain Bacteria; phylum Actinomycetota; class Actinomycetes; order Mycobacteriales; family Mycobacteriaceae; genus Mycobacterium. The sequence continues at coordinate 497,381 of CAVYPB010000012.1, read as the reverse complement.
CGGGTCGGAGTCGAGGTCGACCATGTTGCCGGCCTCTTTGGCTGCCGAGGTGCCGGTGTTCATTGCCACGCCCACATCGGCCTGAGCCAGTGCGGGAGCGTCGTTGGTGCCGTCGCCGGTCATCGCGACAAGCTTGCCGCCGGCCTGCTCCTTCTTGATCAACGCCATCTTGTCCTCGGGCGTCGCCTCTGCGAGGAAGTCGTCGACGCCTGCCTCGTCGGCGATGGCCTTGGCGGTCATCGGGTTGTCGCCGGTGATCATCACCGTTCGGATGCCCATCTTGCGCATCTCGTCGAACCGATCACGCATGCCCTGCTTGACGACGTCCTTGAGGTGGATGACGCCTAAAACAGATGGAGCCGGCGCTCCGTTTTCTTGAATGACCTGTCCGACAACCAGGGGAGTGCCGCCCGCGGCGGAGATGCCGTCGACGATATCGCCCAGTTCGGTTGACACGCGGCCACCCTGGTTGCGCACCCAGTCGGCGACCGAGCTGGCTGCGCCCTTGCGGAGACTGTGTCCGTTTTCGAGGTCGACGCCGGACATCCGTGTGGTCGCGGTGAACTCGACCCAGTGCGCCTTGTCGAGTTCACCGGGGGTGCGTGCCCGCAGTCCGAACTCCTGCTTGGCGAACACCACGATCGAACGGCCTTCCGGCGTCTCGTCGGCGAGGCTGGACAGCTGCGCGGCGTCGGCCAGCGTTTCCGGTGACACACCCGTCACCGGCACGAAGGCGGCGGCCTGCCGGTTGCCCAGCGTGATGGTGCCGGTCTTGTCCAGCAGCAGCGTGTTCACGTCGCCCGCAGCCTCCACGGCGCGGCCCGACATGGCCAGCACGTTGCGCTGCACCAGTCGGTCCATGCCTGCGATGCCAATGGCCGACAGCAGCGCGCCGATCGTCGTCGGGATCAGGCAGACCAGCAGCGAGACCATCACGATGCCGGTGACGCCGTTTGACGTCAGCGCCAGGGTGTCCGGTACGCCGGGGTTGTTCATCTTCGAGAAGATCGCCAGTGGCTGCAGTGTGGCCACCGCGAACACGAAGATGATCGTCAATGCCGCCAGCAGGATGTTCAGCGCGATTTCGTTCGGCGTCTTCTGCCGGTTGGCGCCCTCGACCAGCGCGATCATCCGGTCGATGAAGCTCTCGCCCGGTTTCTGCGTGATCTTGACCACGATGCGGTCCGACAGCACGGTCGTCCCGCCGGTCACCGCCGACCGGTCGCCGCCGGATTCGCGGATCACCGGCGCGGATTCGCCCGTGATGGCGGATTCGTCGACGGAGGCGATGCCTTCCACGACATCGCCGTCGCCCGGGATGACTTGTCCCGCCTCGACGACGACGACGTCGCCCTGCTGAAGAAGCGGCGCCGCGACTTCTTCTTCGCGCCCGGGGGCACCTGGTGCCCAGCCGGCGAGACGACGCGCCATGGTGGCAGTCTTCGTCTTACGCAGTGATTCGGCCTGCGCCTTGCCGCGACCCTCGGCGACCGCTTCGGCCAGGTTGGCGAAAACGACTGTCAGCCAGAGCCATATGACGGTTAGCCACGCGAACCACGACGGGCTGATGATCGCCAGGATCGTGCTCCAGATGGCGCCGATCTCGACGATGAACATGACGGGATTGCGCCACAACGTGCGTGGGTCGAGCTTGGCCAGTGCGCCCGGTGTCGACTTCAACAGCATCTGCGGGTCGAGCAAGCCACCCTGCACGCGCTTGTTCAGCGTGCTGGTTCTCTGCTGCAGAGTGGCAGCGGAATCGATTGTGCTGGTTGTCATTTAGTGAATTCCTTCAGCGAGGGGGCCGAGCGCGAGCATCGGGAGGAAGGTCAGGGCCACCAGGATCAGGGTGACACCGGCGACCATTCCGACGAATTGCGGTCGATGGGTGGGCAGGGTGCCGAGCGAGGCCGGCGTGCTGCCCTGTTTGGCCAGCGAGCCTGCCAACGCCAGCACCAGGACCATCGGCAGGAACCTGCCAAACACCATCGCCAATCCCAAAGCAGTGTTGTACCACTCGGTGTTGACACTGATTCCCGCGAAGGCTGATCCGTTGTTGTTGGCTGCGGACGTGAACGCGTACAACACTTCCGAGAGCCCATGCGGTCCGGTGTTCAGCATTCCGGCACGCTGGCCAGGCATCGCCATCGCGATGGCCGTACCGAGCAACACGATAAGCGGCGTGGTCAGGAAATACGCCGAGGCAAGCTTGATCTCGCGCGGGTTGATCTTCTTCCCGAGATACTCCGGCGTGCGGCCGACCATCAGGCCGGCGACGAACACGGTGATCACCGCGAGGATGAGCATCCCGTACAAACCCGAGCCGGCGCCACCGGGCGCCACCTCGCCGAGCTGCATGTTGAACATGGTGATCATGCCGCCGAGGCTGGTGTAGGAGTCGTGGAATGAATTGACAGCGCCGGTGGAGGTCAACGTCGTCGCGTCGGCGAAGACCGCCGAGTTGGCAATGCCGAACCGCTGCTCGACACCTTCCATCGCCCCGTTCACGGAGGTGGGAACGGTGCCGTGGTGCTGCAGCTGGAACCACATCATGAACGTGACGCTGATCAGGGCGAGGCTCGCCATGACCGAGGCGATCGCGTAGCCCTGCTTCTTGCTGCCGACCATCCGGCCGAACGTGCGGGGCAGCGAGAAGCTGATCACCAGTAGCAGGAAGATCTCCAGCCAGTTCGTCCACGAGTTCGGGTTCTCGAACGGGTGCGCGGAGTTGGCGTTGTAGAAGCCACCGCCGTTGTTGCCCAGCTCCTTGATGGACTCCTGGCTCGCCACCGGCCCACCCGTGATCGTCTGCTGGCCGCCGGCCAACGTGTTGGCGATCTGGTCGTGTAGGTGGAAGTTCTGGATCGCGCCGCCGGCGATCAGGATGATCGCGGCGACCACGGAGATGGGCAAAAGGATGCGGATCGTGCCGCGGACCAGGTCGACCCAGAAGTTGCCCAGATCGCCGGTACGTTTGCGCGCGAATCCGCGCACCAGCGCGATCGCGACCGCCATGCCGACCGCGGCCGACGCGAAGTTCTGGACGGCCAAACCGGCCATCTGAACCAGGTGGCCCTGGGTCGACTCACCGGAGTACGCCTGCCAGTTCGTGTTCGTGATGAAGCTGACCGCGGTGTTCCAGGCGAGTGCCGGGGTCATCGGTGTTGCGGGATCGTTGAGGTGCAGCGGCAGTTTGCCCTGGACCAACTGGAAGATGAACAGGAACAGAATGCTGATCGCCGAGAAGGCCAGCACGCTGCGGGCGTATGCGCCCCAAGACTGTTCAGACTTCGGGTCGGCCCCGATAAGTCGGTAGATCCCACGCTCAACGCGGGAGTGCTTGTCGGAGCTGTAAACCCGGTACATGTAGTCGCCGAGTGGCACGTGCACAGCGGCAAGCGCCACGATCAGGAGCGCGAGGAAGATGATCCCCGCCGTTGTGGTACTCACTAGAACCTTTCGGGAAAGAGCAGTGCGCCTGTCAAATACAGTGCGGTAAGCACTGACAGCACCAGGCCGACGATGTTTTCGTAGTTCACAGTCCTTCGACCAACTTCTGCACCAGGCCGAGCACGCCGAAGATCAACACCGTCAGCACGATGTAAATCAAGACACCCATCTCGTCTCCTTTATTGGACTTCGCGGTCGCTATCCGACCTCATCTCCGAGGCGGCCTCCGCCGGGCCGGCAGCATCGCGGACCAAGACGAAGCTAGACCCAGCCGCGGGCGACCGGGCCCGTCGTTGACGCTTTCTTTACGCCCATCGGTTGCCTCTTTACGGCCTTCATCCGTCGGACCTCTATTGTCGCCGGCGAAAGCTACCCTGCCGTCCCGGCCGTCATCGGGACAGGGCGGTGAAAACGACGCCTCGCCAGGCGAAACGCTACTCGGTGCGGCCGCCTGCTGAAGGAACTTTGGGCTCTGTCGGACCGGCCATTCGGCCTGCAGCACGCCTTTACACAGTACGCCGACACCAGTGTGGATCCCACGGTTGGGAAGCAGTCGCGAGCCACCGGTATCAGTCATGTCAGAAGTGTTTCTAGAGAGCCAGCGCCTGTCGATGCCTCCGCGGACAATGTCGTGCCTCATTCGGTGTGCTCGGGAACACCCGGCACATGCCGCCGCACCCCTATCGTTTCCATCGCGCCCCGACCAGCAAGCACCCACTGTCGCCGAATCAACGTCGCGTCAACATGCGTGGATTGGCCGTATTGATTGCGTAACCGGCCGGTTCAGCGGCGCGGAGGCGGGCGTAACTTCTGGCCCGACGGGCCGACTGACGAAGGAGCCTTCCATCAACAATCCACAACACTGGGCGGCGGCGGCTTGGCTGCAGGTGTTCGCCGTCGTTCTGCTCGTCGTCATTCTTCACGTTCCCCTGGGCAACTACATGGCCCGGGTGTATACCGACAGCGGGCATTGGCGTGTGGAGCGGGTGATGTACCGCCTGATCGGTGCGCAGCCCGACAATCGGCAGCGTTGGTCGAATTACGGCTTCTCGCTGCTGGCCTTCTCGGCGGTCAGCGTCCTCTTCCTGTACGGGCTGTTGTTGGCGCAGACGCGACTTCCCGAACCCTGGGGACACAAGGGGATGACGCCGGCGCTGGCGTTCAACACTGCGATCTCGTTTGTCACCAACACCAGTTGGCAGAACTATCCGGGTGAATCAACGCTGGGGCATGTGGGATTGGCCGTCGGCCTCGGTGTGCAGGCGTTCGCAAGCTGCGCAGTCGGTATGTGCGTTGCCGTGGCGCTGATCCGGGGCCTGGCCCAATATCAGAACGAGGAGCTCGGAAACTTCTGGACGGACTTGGTGCGGACGGTGGTGCGCATTCTCCTGCCATTGTCGGTCATCGTCACACTGGTGTTGCTCGTACTCGGGGTGGTCAACAATTTCCATGGAGCACAAGAGATTTCCACACTGGCCGGCGGTAAACAAACAATCCTCGGCGGCCCGGTGGCGGCGTGGGAATCGATCAAGCTGATGTCCGGCGACGGCGGCGGCGCCTTCAACGTCAACAGTGCGCACCCGTTTGAGAACCCGACGGCGTTGTCCAACGTGGTGGAAATCGTTGCGATGCTGTTGATTCCGGTGGCGTTTCTGCGGACATTCGGAGTGATGGTCGGCGACAAGAAGCAGGGCTGGGCGCTGTTCTCCGCAGCCGCAACCCTGTTCGTCGTCGGCATGGTGGCGATAGCCGTGGCAACCTCGGTGACGCACGGCACGGTCGTCCACGCCGTCGGCGCCCCGCTCGAAGGAACAGAAATCCGGTTCGGGGTGCCCGGCAGTGGACTGTTCGGTCAGGCCGCGACCGCCAGTGCCGACGGTGCGGCGAACTCGTCCTACGACAGTTTCGCCAGTGCCGGTGGAGCGGTGCTGATGCTGAACATGATGTTGGGTGAAGTGGCGCCCGGCGGCGCGGGCAGCGGCCTGTACGGCCTGGTGATGATGACGCTGCTGGCGGTCTTCCTCGGCGGACTGATGATCGGCAGGACGCCCGAGTACCTCAAGCAGCGGATGGGTGCGCGGCACATGAAGCTGGTCAGCCTCTACATCCTGGCGCTGCCGGCGGCGGTCTTGATCGGAACCGCGGTGGCGATGGCGCTGCCGGGTGAGCGGGCGTCGATGCTGAACGCCGGGCCGCACGGGCTGTCGGAGGTGTTGTACGCATTCACCAGCTCGGCAGCCAATAACGGAAGCGCCTTCGCGGGCTTCAGCGGCAACACGGGGTGGTACAACGTGGCGCTCGCGCTCGCGATGGTGGTCGGGCGGTTCCTGCCGATCATCGCCGTGCTCGCGATCGCGGGTACCTTCGCCACCCAGCGGCCCGGGGTCATCACCGCAGGCACCCTTCGCACTCATAGCCCTACGTTCGTGTCCCTCATTGCAGGCGCCACGCTGCTCATCGTCGGGCTGGAGTACCTGCCCGCATTGGCGCTCGGCCCGGCGGCCGACGCACTGCTGTGATGTTAGGACGCCGTAAAAGTTGCCGGTCCGCGCGTCAGGGGAGCGCTAGGAGCGTGTGAACGTGGCCATGCAGGCGACATGCTGGGCGCTAGATCCCAATGAGGAAGGAATGACGTGGCCGTCGATTGGTCTCGTGATGAACAGAGCGTCGTGACATTTGATCGTTTGTACTTGAGCACATTGGCGCCGACGAAGAACTACACGCCTCCGGCATCCAAGATGACGTGGACGTCCCGCCTTGCGCGGGCGCTTTCGACGAGCTGGACGAAGGTGTAGCGAGCGTGACGATGGCATATGTGCTCTTTATCCACCTGATGGTGGTCTGCCCATTGATTCGGTTGATGTCGGTATCGATGAAGGAGAACGCTAAGCGTCGCTGATCGACGCCCAGGTTGTTGGCACCGTCAACGTGGCGTCAAGGTTCGACGCGGCGGTGTCAAGAGAGCGCTAAATATGTGGCGGGCCGCCCTCGCTCTGAACGATCGTCGAATAGTTGCCCGTGGCAGCAGGCCAGGGTCTCACTCAAGAAAAAGGTCTCGGTGACTATCTCGGCCTTCCTTTTATCAGTGCTATCCGGAAACACGCCGCATGCCCAGGCGGCAGATCGCGGGTCTGACGTCATGCACGTACACCGAACTCCGTCACCTACCCGGGACGAGGAGGAGTTGCGGCGGTGCAAGATCTACCGCAAATCCTTTGCCCAGACCGAGATCGCTCTCCCGGCAACGGCTCTGAGGAACCGGGCGATTGCGAAGTGGGTTCGAGATCACCGCGTGACGATTGACGTGCGTACCGGTGAGGAGCTCGCTACGGCACTGGCGGCGGGAGTGCGGCTGCAACGGCTGACCGTGTACGCCGACGCGCTGAGCGAGTCTGACCTACACGCAGCCGTCAAATTGGGAGTTGGTCGTGTCGTTGCCGCTTCGGTCCAGCAGATCGAGCTGATGCGATCCGTTGTCGCGAAGCGGGCGCAGGATGTCGTCATCCGGATGACCGACGTCAACACGCCGGTCTTGGCCACCGCGGGTGTCCCCGATCGGGTCCCTGTGGGATTCCGGTTCGACAGCAATGAATCCGACACTGCGATAGCGGCGGTTCTCGATCACGAGTGGCTCAACCTGGTCGGGTTGCATTGCGAGGTCGGGTCGCAAGACCACGACTTTGTCAGCTACCCGGCGGCGATCGGTCACATGATCGCCGAGATGACGCATATTCAACGAAATCACCGCGTGGTGCTCACCCGGCTGGGCTTGGGCGGTGGTCGTGCCATGCCCTCGGGTGACTGGATGGTCGAATTGCCCCAACTCGCGGCGCAAATCGATGATTCGCTCGACGACGCCTGCGGGACCCTGCGCTTCCCGCGGCCGTTGGTCGTCCTTTCGACAGGGCTCGAGATCATTGGGTGGAACGCAGCATGACCGCGCACTCGCTCGACAATCTTTGGTCGCTTCCTGAAGAAATTCTTGCCCGGTTTGAGCTTGGCGCACGGCTCGATGCGAAACCGCTTGCGCTCATTGACGAAGCCGTTGCCCTGCGCCGCTGTGCGTTATACCGCAAGGCTTTTAAGAACATCGCGGTCAGCTACCCGGCCACGTTGCTTGAATCGGATGCGCTCGCGGCGTGGATTCGGCGCGAGCAGGTGACGGTCGACGTCACGAACGCCGGCGAGCTTGATCGGGCGATCGCGGCGAGGATTGACCCGATGCACATCGTCATGCACCCACAGGGCAGGGCACTGGCGCCAATCCGCGGCGCCGTCAACGCCGGGGCGGCAAGGTTTGTCGTCAGCTCCTGCCGGCAGATAGGCGTTCTCGGCGACCGCGCCGACCGCATTCAGCGAGTCGTCGTCGACGCAACCGACCACGCCGGGTATGCCTTGGCGTCGGACGTCTTGACTCACCGTGGACTTGACCTCATCGGGCTGCATTGCAGACTGGACGACCCCGACGACGCGATCGGCGCGGTCAAGCTACGAGAGATGATCGAGGAGATGGCGCGGATTCGACGTGCGCACAACGTCCTCCTCACGCGTGTCAGCCTCGCTGGCTTGGACGTAGGTGAGCACTGGCTCGAGCCGAGAATCCTTCGCCGCGTCGCCCAGGCGATCGGCGAAGTGGTTGGCGAAGCCTGCGCGCACCACCGTTATCCGCGGCCCGCGCTCACCGTGTCGCCCAGCCGGGCTGCTATCTCTGCCTGCCTAGCCAACTCCGTTGCATCGGCCGCGAGGCCGGGTACCCTGCACTCGATTCGGTAGGTCAGATAACTACCTCCATAGCCCAATTGGCAGAGGCAGCGGACCTAAAATACGCTCAGTCTGGGTTCGAGTCCCAGTGGGGCACAACACTTGTACTGTTCAGCGCACTATGTGCAGCCCGGGACGGTCCCTGGATTGGCTTGGCGCCGCAGAGAGGCGGTAGCAGCCCGCGCGCCATCGTTCGCGGCTGATCATGGCGGGTCTCGAGTACCTGCCGGCCCTGGCGCTTGGGCCTGTGGCCGACGCGTTGGGGTAGGCCGCTGGTGTCATCGGGGCGTCAAAGTTTTATATGGCGGCGTCAAGATGTCGCAAAGTCACTGGTCAGAATGCCGCCCTCTGCGCGACTGTTGAAGGTGCTCTCTGGCATTAGGCCGAGGGCTCGATGAGAAAAGGTTTCGGTGACTATCTCCGGCGTCTTTCTTTCCGTGCTCTCCGGAAACAAGCTCGATGGCTCAGCGACGCGCCACACCGCCGCGCACGGGCCGGATCCGCTCGAGCGGGCGGTGTTGCACCGCTGCGAGATCTATCGCAAGTCGTTCCCCATGACCGAGATCGCGCTTCCCGCTTACGCTCTCAGGAACCTCCCAGTCTCGAAGTGGGCGCGGGATCAGCGCCTTGCGATCGATGTGCGCACGGGCAAGGAATTCACAGTAGCGATCGCGGCCGGTATCCATCCGGCGCGGATCACCGTGCACGCCGATCGCCTGAGCGATTCGGAGCTGCGCGCGACCGCCAACCTCGAACCTGGCCGCGTGGTGGTCAGTTCGATGTCCCAGATCGACCTGCTGGCTTCGGCTGTCGGCCGGACGCAGGGCGTGGTGATCTGCGTGACGGATGTAAACGCACCGGTGCTGACGGTCGCGGGCACGGAGAAGCGCGGATTCAGGTTCGACTCAACCGAACTGGATCGGGCAATCAAGGCGGTACTGGCCGCGAAGCGGTTGAATCTTCTTGGTTTGCACTGTGACGTCGGCTCGGAAGAGAACGACTTCGTCAGCTACCCGGCCGCGATCGGTCACATGATCACCGAGATGTCTCAGATCTGGCGGCAACACGGCGTCGTAGTGACGCGTCTGGGATCTGGGCGGCGGCCGCGCCGTCCCATCTGGCGACTGGGCGACCGAATTGCCGGAATTGGCAAGCCAGATCGATGAGTCGCTCGACGATGCGTGTGCCACGCTGCGGTATCCCCGCCCGCTGGTTGTCCTGTCGCCGGGCTTAGCGATCGTGGAGCACGACGCGGCATGACCGTTCGCTCGCTCGAGGGTTCCGCGGTCCGTTCCGTCGATATCGGGGCGCGTCTCGTCACGATGTCCGACTCGACGAAGCGATCGCTCTGCGCCGTTGTGCTATGTACCGCACCGCGTTTCGAGGAACCGCCATCGGCTACCCGGCGGAGGCCATGCGATGCGACGCGATCGCCGGCTGGATGCGGCGTCAGGGCGTGACCGTCGATGTCACCGGAGTCGACGAGCTCGATTGGGCCGTTGTTGCGGGAATTCGTCCGTCACACATCGTGATGCACGGATTCGATGAGGGGTCGGGCGCGATCGCGCTCGACTCCGGCGTAGGCCGGGTCATCGTCGACTCCGCCGAACAGGTGGCGATGCTGCGCGCAAGTGCCACACGGCGACAAGGGATTCTGCTCGACATCACGGACGCGTGTCTGGATGACCCGCCGACGGTGGATCGTCGGGTCTGGCTCGATGGACTGCACTATCAGGCCGACGGCGCCGACATCGCCGGCTTGTCGGAGATTCTCTTCGGGATGATCGCCGAGATGGCTCTCATCAGCCGGAAGCGGGCTGCCGTTCTCTCGAGGATGAGCGTCGGAGACGTCGACCTAACGAACTGTGACGGCGACCCGCGCAGTTTGCGTGGCACTGCGCAGACGATCGACGAGGTCGTGGAAGAAGCCTGCGTTCGGTTTCGCTATCCGCGGCCCGCCCTGACCGTGTCGCCCAGGCCGGCCACCTTGATGCCCGCGGCCTAGGGCTAGCGGCGGGGCCTGTCTCTAACATCAGGCGTGGCCCCCATAGCCCAATTGGCAGAGGCAGCGGACTTAAAATCCGCACAGTCTGGGTTCGAGTCCCAGTGGGGGCACCGATGTTTTAGCAGCTCAGCGACAATATTGCGGGTGCCAGCCAGCCCGAGGTGCGAGCCTGTGAGCCTTCGGCGTCCACACCACGTCCACACCCGACACGCACCGCGCATTGTTTGCCCGCACCAGCAACTTCGGCGGTAGCGCTAAGAGCAGAAGCTTCCCAAGCTGAATACGCGGGTTCGATTCCCGTCATCGGCTCCATATCTGAACTGCGCAAACCTCGTTGAGCGCCAGGGCCGCGACTTGCTCGGTCCCGTAACGGTCCCGTACCCGGTTAGCTGCATAGCCGTGAGTCGAACACTAAATGCTTCCGCAGGTGCCCCCCGACATTTCTTCATCCGGCTGTGGATAGCTGTTTCTACTTCTAACATTCCGACCGTGAAGGTGCTCGTGACGGGAGGGACGGGCTTCACCGGCTCGCATACAGCGGCAGCGCTCGCGGCCCAGGGACATGACGTCAGGTTGATGGTACGAGACGTCGCGAAGGTTCGAAGTGTCTTCGAACCATTCGGCTTCGTTCCCACCGACGTCGTCATGGGCGACATGACAGACAGCAGCGCTGTGGAGTCCGCGTTGGCCGGATGCGACGGCGTGATCCACACCGCCGCGCTGGTCGATCTGCGACGTGCTGCGGCCAAACTTGTTGAGACCACCAACGCGCGCGGAGTCGAATCGGTCATTGGAGGAGCAGCACGGCGAGGGTTGCCCAGCATCGTGTATGTCTCGTCGCTCATGGTGTTTTTCGAACCTGGGGGACCGCCGATGTCACCGGCGAGCCCGATCACGCCGGGAACCACGGCTTACGCGCGATCGAAGGCCGACGCAGAACACCACGTCCGTCGACTGCAGGAAAACGGCGCTGCGATCCGGATCAGTTATCCGGCCGGAATCATCGGACCTAACGATCCAGGACCTAGCGCTCTCAATGCCGCCTTGGCTTCTCTCATGAAGCAGGGGTGGCTGATGACCTCGAGCGGACTCCAGATCGTTGACGTCCGCGACCTTGCAGCGCTGCACGTCAGACTTATTGAATTGCCAGAAGGCCAGCACCGCTACACAGCCGCATCCGCAATGTTGTCCTGGCCTCAGTGGTACGACGTGTGTAGCCGCCTCACCGGAACGCGCCCACGGCGTATCTCGGCTCCGGGTGCACTCCTCAGGGCGGCAGGAACGGTCGGAGACATGGTCAAGCGCATCTACGACTTCGAATTCCCGATGACTCGCGACGGTATGGAAGTCACGACACGGTGGCCCGGCGCTGAGGCCGAACGCACCACCCGCGAATTAGGGGTTCGGTTTCGCGACCCGGCAGAGTCCCTGAGCGACACGCTGGCGTGGATGTACTCCGCGGGACATCTCAGCGCTGCCCAGGTCGGCAGGCTCGCGGAGAAAGCTGGTTAGGACGCCGCCTTCACGGTGATCTCCGCGATGTCAGAGCGACTCGCACCGTTCACCTGACCGAGTGTCGACACCCAGACCAGAAGGTAAGGCGTCGGCGCGGTCCCCGACGCCCCAAGCGCGGCCATGTTGCCCGCGTGGTGCTCGACTACGTTCCACACCTACGCCGTATTGCTCTTCTGCGGCACTAGCACAACGACGTTGGACGCAGGATTCACCACGCCGCGACCAACCTTCGGTGCCGCTAGTTCGTCCTCGCGAATGTAGTCGGCGTAGGTGGTTAGCGTCAGTACGAAACTGGAGTGCCCAAGCCACTTCGACACCTGCATGTAGTGCTCGCCTGCCGTCAGGTTCATGGTGGCGAAGGTGTGGCGCAGATCGTGAAATCGTACGGACCCTAGGCCGCACTCCCGGCAGGCCTGCGCGAAGTAATGCTCATGCAGACTGCCCGCGTGAACCGGCTTGGCCCAATCGAAGGTGTAGCGGTTGCGGCGACCGGGAAACAGGGGAGCGTGCAGGGATGCGCTTCTTGCCGGCAAAAGGGTGAACAGTAGTCAGGTATTGGCGCAGCTCGTCGGCCAGCCACGGCGCTAATGGCACTACACGATCAAACGATGCCTCACTCTTGGGTGTGCCTGATATCCACTGACGGCCCTTCCGCTTGGCGGTGCGCACAACGCGGATACTGCCGACCGTGCCCGGTATGTCGCTTAGCGTGACGTCCTGCACCTGCAACCCCTGTAGCTCAGAGGCCCGAACGCCCGTGTGCGCCGCAAACAACACCGCCAGCGCGTACACGTCGTTGCCCCGGCCTTGCGAGCCGTTGCGGGCAATCCAATCGACTACCGACGCTACTTGGTTGGCCGTGAGGGGACGGTGCTTGAAGGGTGCCTTGCCGTCTGAGGAAGCACGGCGCTTCGTGGTGTGCCGACGACGACCGCTCACTACAGGGTTGGCGGCAATGGCTTGATCGTCCTGCGCGGTATCGAGAATGCGCTTGAGTGTTCCGACAATGTGCTTCACCGTTTTTGGCGAGCGCGTCACTGTCCTCGGCTCAATGCCTTCGGCTGCTCGCCCCTTGTGTGGTGCCAACAGCTGAGCCCGGAACGCAGTGACGTCCGCCGTGGTGATGGAAGCCACTGGTCTGCTACCGAGTGCAGGCCCGACATGCGTGCGGTAGATCTTCTCGTAGCCCTCGATAGTCGAGTCATCCACGGTGCCGACGAGGCCGTCGAGGTACTGCTTGGCGTACGCACCCAGCGGACGATTGGCTTTCGTCTTGGCGCTACTCGGGTCTACGCCGAAACCCTCCAACGCTGTATCAACGGCGCGCATGCGTGCCTTGGCCTTGCGCTCGGTGTCGAAGGTCTCGGACGTCGACTTGAACGTGCCAGTAGGCGCACCGAAGTCATCTCGGACAGGTTCGCGCCACCGAACCTGATAGCTCACTACGGAATTGCCGTGCTTGTCCAGCTTGCCGGTTGTGCGCTTGCGGATAGTCGCAGCCATTACGCCACACCTTCACGCTCAAGCACGCGCCGAACGGTGCTGTAGCTCCACGCGCCACCCATCGGTGCACCAACGCCAGAGTCGGTGAGACTCTTCGCAATTGCCTTGGTCCCATTGCCGGCATTGCGCAAGTTGATGATGCGTTGCACTGTCTGGCGCGCACATTAATTCCTCTCCATCGAAGGTGGGGCCGCTTTGTGAGCGGCTGCTTACCGAGCCTACTAATCAGCGACTCCTACCTCTAGCGCCGCGATGGCGGGTACCGACGCCGACGCCGCGAGCGAAGAACGATTCAATGATCGGGTACCGCTGGAACGGGCCAGGGATCGCGCGCAAGCCCTGGTACGCGGGGTTGGGATGCACGATCAATGTCGTGAAATTGCCTAAGCGGCAGTCGGTTTAGTCACCAACCGGCTACGGCCTCTGAAGGGGTTAGGTTTTTCCACTCGCGCCGGTCTATCACGGGGGCTGTGTCGGACCTGGCTGGGACAATCGCCGCGTGAACCAATCCGTCAACGACGCGTGCTGACGCGTGCTGACGGGGCCCTGACGCAGCAAACAGGGTGAGACGTGAGTTCCCGTACGCATTCTGTACGCAACCCCGAGAGGGCTAACCCCCTAAGGGTGTTGCGAGGTCAGGTTGCTGAGGCGCGCCGAGAAATAAGCTGTACCAAGGGTTTTGGTCCGATATGGCTTTGCGGAGGCGCAGGTCAGGGCACCCGCTTGCCCGTTCTTAAAATCCACACAGCGTCGGTTCGAGACCGACTGGGGGCACTGCGAATTGCCAGTTCAGAGCGACTTACTTTTGCTGGTCCGAGCTAGCAGGAGGTGGCCTGAGTGTCACGAGTTGACACAACCGCGCGAGAAACTGCTCGCTGCCACCTGTTAGCGCGTCGTCCTCGCTGTGCGCGCAGACCGACCTGGTGAACGCGCCACTGGCATGCCCCAACCACGCGGCATCACGGCGGTGCATCAGAACCAAAAGCGTGCTCGTCACGCGTGTGCCGTTGCGAGGCATGGGACCGCTGCGAGCGCGGTCATACCGTCGAGAGGATGCGCTCGCGGGTCGGCGACTGAGGACGTCGTTGTACTGGCGCGCTGAGGCGAAGGTAACCAGGCGCGGAACGTGCTGGGGCAGTGCGCCGTGTCGGCTCGACTGCCAGCCTGCGGCCGGCGCGCTCTTGTTCGGCGAACCGCTCGGCGATGTGGGCGACGATCCAGCCCGAAGCGCAAATCGCCAACGCGGAGCCGAACTCAAGCGGTGAACCAAGAAGGAGAGCCACCAACGCAAAAGTGCCCGATACGAATGCAAGAGAAATCGCACCTGAGTGTATGAAGACGATACGTCGACTTCGCCGGTTGTCGCGGATGTAATAGGCAGCCATTGTCTCTCCCTTCGCTAAAACGAATGCCCCCGATATGGCGCGATCAAACGCAAATTCGCAGGGAAAATCACATCGATGTAATTTTCCTCAGCGCTGCTGACACGCAGCTATCTATTCCTGCTGGTCGCGGACACCATCCGCCCGACTTAAAATCCGCACAGTCTGGGTTCGAGTCCCAGTGGGGGCACGATAAAAGGCCTGGTGAGATGCTATATCCGCCCGTTAGGTCGGCCAGGTAAGACCGCTCATCGCGGCGTGAACGCGGCGCGCGGCGGGATGGCGGCGACGAGGTCGCCGCGCTAGCTAGCTGACTACGCTAGCCGTGGCGGCTGCCCGGGGGCACCATGCCGTCGTTGGACCCGGAGGAAATGCTCATGGGGCATAGCCGGTATCGCCACGATCACCCGCGTGGAGAGCAGAGCACAGCGCGGGCTCCCGCCGCCATCCGCCGCACCAGGACTCCCATCCGCCGAACCGCCGCGCGCTCTCCCCGAGGTCGTGGAGGCCGAGGTAAGTCGACCACTCAGCCGCCTTCATCGACGGACCAGTATGTGAGGTCAGTCACCATCTGATGGCGTATGCCCCCAGATAGGTTATGGTTCTGGCATGACATCAACACCATTGATCCGTTCGACCGACACCTTTGATTTCGTCATCGTGGGCCCACCTCGACGACCTCGCCGACATCACCGCCGGACTGCGCGTCGCACTGGAGATCGCCAACCAGAGTTCGATCTCCAAATACCTGCGGTGCTTGAACCTGCCGACCCGGGCCAACCCCAGCGACGCGGCGCTCACCGAACATGCCAAACGTTGGTCGCAGACCGAGTACCACGCCGTCGGAACCTGCGCGATGGGCGTCGGCGAACCAGCCGTCGTCGACCCGCAGCTAAAGGTGCCTCCGTGATGCCGACCATCATCAGCGGTAACGCCAACGCCGCCACCGTCATAATCGCCGAAAAAGCCGCCGACCTCATCACCGGGCAGGCGACGACATGAAAGCTCAATGCAACTCCGGCGGCACTTCGGCCCACCCCGGGCCAAAGCCCGTCGGCCCAGACCCGTCATGGCAGGCGACGCGACGCTTCGGCTTCCGCCCTGCGCCGCCGGGCGGATTGGCGCTGGTGCAAGATTTCCTGAACACCCGAGCGTACGCGGACAAAGGGCCCGACCTGCTGGGCGACGCCGAGCGCGCCCGCGCATGGGCTGCCAACGCGACACGCAATTGGTCGGCGCTGCGGGGCATGCAGTATCCGACGCTGACCCTGACCGACGACGACGCCGCCCGTCTCCGAGACTTGCGCGAGGTCCTCGACATGGTGCTGACCGGGAGCCTTACCGAGCCGCCGCGGCACGCCCTCGGCACAGCGGCAATCGCGCTAAGCGTCGCCGGTGAGATGTCGTGGATGCCAACTGGACACGGATGGTGTTGGTTGGCGTCGGCGATCATCGGTGAGGTCGCCTTGAGCCAGGAGACCGGAACGTGGCGGCGGATGAAGCAGTGCCGAAACCCCATGTGCCGAGCCACTTTCTACGACAGCTCATGGAACAACCGCGGCGCTTGTCACCATCATTCGACGACCTCGGTGACGGCACGTCGGTGACGGCTAGCGTTCACCTCCAACAGCAGACGAAACTTGACAAGCAAAGGTAGCCAAATGAATGCAAGGACCATGCGGGACGTGCCAGCGCTCGATCTGGCGCTTGAGGACTTACGGTCGGGCGCGCCTGGATGGGCGGACCTGCCGCTGCGCGCGAAGATAGCAATGCTGGAGGCGCTGCCGCCCAGGATCGTAGACGTTGCACCGCGCATGGTGGCTGCCGCTACTGAGGCCAAAGGCATCGCATCGACCTCCGCGTGGGTGGCCGAAGAATGGACGACAAACATCTGGGTATTCGTTCAGGCCATCAACACCCAATTACTGGTTCTTAAAAGGGTTCTCGCCGGACATGAGCCGGTCAAGGCCGACGCTGTTCACACGGGACCCGACGGCCAAGTCGTCGTCGATGTGTTCCCTGCCACCGGATACGACCGCCTGCTGCTCAACGGCTACAAGGGGCAAGTTTGGATTGAGCCCGGCGTCAGCGCCGAACAGACGCGCGCGGAGGCGGTCGCGCTGTACCGCGGGACCGACCCCAATGACCCCGAGGTGTGCTTGGTCCTAGGCGCGGGCAACCTCGGCGCCATCACAGCGCTGGACATCATTGACCAGCTGTACATCCGGGGCAATGTCTGCGCGGTAAAGATGAACCCGGTCAACGAATACCTCGGACCGTTCTATGAACACATCTTCAGTGAGTTCATCTCGCGGGGCTGGCTTCGCCTGCTTTATGGTGGCGCCGACGTCGGCGGCTACCTGGCACACCACCCCGAGGTCGACATCATCCACATGACCGGCTCCGCAGCCACTTACGACGCGATCGTATGGGGAACCGACGATCAAGCCGCCAGCCGCAAAGCCAACAACACCCCGCTACTGGACAAGCCAATCACCGGCGAACTCGGCGGCGTCAGTCCTTTCATCGTGGTCCCCGGCGATTGGGGCCCGCGCGACCTGCGGTTCCAGGCCGAACATATCGCCACGACCAAACTCATCAACGCCGGCCACAACTGCAACGCCACACAGGTTCTCGTCCTCTCGCAGGATTGGCCACTGGCCGACCAACTTATCGCCGAACTCCGCGCTGTCATCGGCAACGCCGAACCCCGACCCTCCTACTACCCACGCTCCGAGGACAAAATCGCCCGTGCCTGTCGCGGCATGACGGGAACCGAGTTCCTCGGCGCCGACGACACCCGCGCCCTCATCACCGACGTGGACCCACATAGCGACGCCAGCATCCTGACCGACGAAGTCTTCGCCGGTGTCCTGGGCGTCGTGCGACTTCCGGGCAAGACAGTAGAGCAGTTCCTGCACAACGCCGTTGAGTTCGCCAACGAATTGCTACCCGGCAACCTCGGCGCAGTCATCACTATCGATCCAAAGACCCGCAAGCAGAACGCGCAGGCTTTCGATGACGCGATCGCACACCTGCGCTACGGCGCCATCGGCATCAACACATGGACCGGGATGGCGTTCGCATTGGCGACCTGGGGGGCATTTCCCGGTAATACCGCACAAGACATCGGCAGCGGCACCGGAATGGTCCACAACACCTTTATGCTCCCGAGACCGCAGAAAGCCGTCGTCGAGATCCCGTTCCGTCCCGCGCCCCGCTCGTTGTTCAACGGAGAACTGACCCTCTCGCCCAAGCCGGTTTTCTTCATCACCAACAAGACAGCCGAAACTACCGCCAGACGGCTCGTACGATTCCTCGTCCACCGCAACCCCATCGCACTGCCGCGAATCTTCCTATGTGCCTTGCGCGGATGAGCTACACGGCTATCGAATCGGCGTCTAAGTCAGAACGCACAAGGCGAGGCACCTCGATGAAAACGCAAATATTCCTCGCCGGAGCGCTGCCCGCCAGCGTCGTCAGCGCGATTGCCGTCGGTTTCGGAGCAGCTGTAGCAACGGCCAACCCTGAGCCGCCTCCGCCTACACCTGTCTTCCCGGCACCCCGCCGGAGCTCGAAGCCTGTAGCGCGCTAGACGAAACAACGACTGTGGCGCCACCCCAATACTTGCCTGGGACCTGCAGGTCAACGAATGTGTGATCCCGGTCTGCTCGCAAGACAACAACGAGTGTGTGAACGCCCCCATCGTGGACTACCCCAGCGAGGACGAGCCCTGAGAGGTCTGCGAACGGTCCGGCACGTGCGGCGAGAGTGAGTCCGACTGGGGCACAGTCGGCACCCTCGACGGCGGGCCGTGGCGGCACGACCAGCGTGCCTGTGAAATCGCAATAACAATCTGTCCCATGGTGCACACTGGCGGGGTGAGCACCGCCTGATGCTCACCGCGCCGCCGCGAGACGGGTGGGCGACGAAAGGTGCTGGTGTGCAGGCGAACATGATCGTCCGCGCAATGATGATTCGTGGATGCGCCCTTGCTCCCGTCCGCCAGCGCGGCAGGGTGCGCCTCTAAGACGAGGCTAGAAGTTGTGACATCCGCAGGGGAGATGACGATGAGCGTCCAGCAGCAACAAGCACTTGATTCGCTCTACGCGATCGACAACGTGCTGACGATCAAGATCACGATGCCGCAAGGTGATTGGGAGGCGGTGCGAAGCGAGCAGCCGAAGGGCGGCATTTGCAACTTCGAATGGAAAGGTGGCGCCCGGTTCACGTGGCGAAAGGCGACGTCGGTCGAAATCTCGGGCACGAGCTTTCCCGCGCGGACCACATTCGCCGAGGTGGGCGTCAAGAAGAAGTCGTTCTGTGGATCGCTCCGCAGCGACAAGCCGTGCCTGCACATTGACTTCGGAAGATTCCGTGACGCCAACAACCCACCGATTGAAGCGCTGATCGGGTCACGCTATATCACTCTCAACAACTCGATTCAGGATCCGTCGTATATCCGGCAGCCGTTGGGTTACAAGTTGCTTGCGATGGCCGGATTGCCCCATTCACGCTGCAATTTCGCCCGGGTATTCGTGAATGGAAAGTTGGTCGGCCAAGGGGAACCTGACATCAACAGCCCGGGTATCTACGTCAACGCCGAACCGGTCATGAAGCGCTATATCGAGCGCAATTTCAATGGAAACATGAAGGGCAACCTGTACGAAATCGAGCATCACGATGATTTCGTCAGGGAGCGCCTGGATTTCATCTCGGTGGAAGACCTTTCCCGGTTCGAGAACAAGGCCGACTTGAAGTTCGCGGACGAACACATCGCCGCCCACGGGGTTGACGGTGCGGCCCAGGTGCTCGATCTGGAGCACTTCATCAAGCTCGATGCAATGGAGTTCTATCTGAAGCATTGGGACGGCTACGCCGACAACACGAACAACACCTACATCTATAACGACGTGACCGCCGTCGAGACGCCTGGCGTGGACAACGTGAAGTTCAAATTGATCCCGTGGGGCATCGATCAGACCTTTCAGCCTGAAAGGCCTTTCAAGCTGGGCCGCGAGGGGCTGATCGGCAAGCTCGTGCGCAACGATGCCGCCCGCCGTAAGCAATTGATCGACCACGTGCGGACCTTCCGGAAGACCATCTTCGCCCGCGAGGTCCAGCAGACGGTGCTGAAGCCGCTGATCGACAAGATGGAGGCACTGCTCGTCGACTTGGGTGTGCCCAATGCCGTATCGGAGATCTCGATGGTCCGCCAGCAATTGCGGCTGGCCGAATCGGTCGGCTACATCTGTGCGGGGCTGCCCGACGGCAGTGCGGTTTATATCCTCCACCAGCGCACCGGCGAATGCATGCACGCCAGCAACACCGAGACCATTCCGCCCGGTGTCGCCGATCCGCTGAACTTCGAGGTGTACCGCCTCCCCTTCAGGGACGACAACGACAAGTCGGATCTCTGGGTCTTCAACACCCTCGGAAATGGGAGGTCGCTGACCAACCAGGCTTTCGGCCGCGTGCTTCACGCCAGCAACACGCTGGTGACGCCCCAGGGACACAAATATCTCTATACCTGTCCGTCAAGCAATACCGACCATGCCGAAGAATTTTCGATTGTGCCCGTCAGGCCGCAGGACGACGACGAGTTCTCCTTTACCGGCTACTTCAATCTGTCCAGCGTCCGGACCAATATGGGTGCAGCGTTTGGGGAGGACCTCACGCCCGCGGGCAGGGCACGGATCCATCAGGAACCGGGCGGGTCGAAGGTGTACTTCTACTGATCAGTGTTATCGGTCGCGGGCCTTGACTACCGCATAGCCACCGGTGTCGTCGACAAGAAGGATCTTCCGCTTGCCGCCGCTCGAGAATGTCGTGACGCCCTCCGGCTTCATGGACCGATGAAACTTGACGTCGATGAGCGTTACCTCGTCGCTGCTGCCGTTCCAGGCGCAGAGCTGAAACGGTTCGTCGCCTCTACTGAGCGAACGCCCGAGCAGAATCAGGAAGTCGCCGGTCTGCTCGTCGTAGGAGATGTCCCGGATCCCCTGTGCCCCCGTCGGTTGCGGTATCCGGGCAAGCAAAACAGCTGGAGTGCTGAGCGCTGCCGTCGTCCACGTGGCGCCGCCGGCATCGACGGGGACCCGAATCATCGAGATGCGTCCGGGTTTCGCCGGTCCCCGTAGGCCGAGTAGGAGCGCATTCGCGCGCGGATCCCACGCAAGGCCCTCGATGTTGAGCCCGCCCCGATCCGGTTCCAGATCGCGGGACTCGTCGAGTGAGCGATCCTGCGACAGTAACCAGGACCGAAATCCTTCCATCGCTTCCGCATGCAGGGCACCGTCGGGTGTGTAGCGCACGCGCACCAATCCGTCATTGACTTTGCCGCCCGTGATACAGAGCGAGGATGCGGCGATGAGAAACGTCTCGCCATTCAGGTCGACGCGGGTGAGTCCTTCGGGATCGCCCAATTGCCCTTTAGCCACGCCCACCAGTGGGCGCCGCCGAATCCCGTCCACTTCTGCGCCATCCGCGTCGAGCTGGATTTCGAACAGGGCCGATGAGTCGTGGTTGTCGATGAAGACGAACCGGCGTGGACCCACTTGCACGACGCCTGAGGCGTTGAACGGCACGCCGCCGTTCTTCTCAGGGAAGGGCGTCGGCTTGATCTTGCGTCGGAAGGCGTGACTCGCGGCACTTTGGAATGAGCGCAGCGCGGCGGCGACCTTCCCTGTCCACTCCGGCACGTTGTCCAGTATCGCGCTTGAATCGCCGACGCCATGCCGAACGTCTCGACACGTCAACTTTGATAACAAGCTGGTCAAGCCGCGCGCGCCATGCGGGGGGCGCCTCCTCCTCACTGCTAGCTTGCCGATCGTGAAGCTATGGCTTGGTCGACTCTGCGCGGTGCTCCTCGGGGTAGTGCTGCCGGTGCTCGCCGTGACCGCGGTTGAAACACCGAACGCCGCAGCGTATTCACGCGAAGGGCTGCCCATCGAGTCGCTCGACGTGCCATCGCCGTCGATGGGACGCAACATCCGCGTCGAATTCCAGGGCGGCGGTCCGCACTCCGTCTACCTGCTCGACGGGCTTCGGGCCCAAGACGACGAAAACGGCTGGGACATCAATACGGCGGCGTTCGAGTGGTTCTACCAGTCCGGCATCTCCGTCGTCATGCCCGTTGGCGGGCAATCCAGCTTCTACTCGGACTGGTATCAGCCGGCGACGGGCAGCGCAGGGACAGTCACCTACAAGTGGGAGACATTCCTGACCCAAGAACTGCCCGGATGGCTGGCGACCAACAAGGGTCAGACGCCGACTGGCAACGCCGTTGTGGGACTGTCCATGTCGGGCAGCGCGGCGTTGACTCTGGCCATCTGGCACCCGATGCAGTTCATCTTCGCCGGCTCGTTGTCGGGATACCTCAACCCGTCAATGGGCTTGTGGCCCACGCTCATCGGCCTTTCGATGAAGGACGCAGGAGGCTACAACGCGGCGAACATGTGGGGGCCGACTTCCGATCCCGCGTGGCATCGTAACGATCCGATGGTCAACATCAATACGCTTGTGGCCAACAACACGGCGCTGTGGATCTACTGCGGCAATGGTGTGACCTCGGATCTTGACGACGGCTCGAATTTCGGCGCTCAGTACAGTGCCCAATTCCTGGAGAACATCACCCGGTCGACCAACACGGAATTCCAGCAGAAGTACGTTGCGGCGGGCGGACACAACGCGGTGTTCAACTTCCCGGTCGACGGCACTCACAGCTGGGGTTACTGGGGCTCGCAGCTGCAGGCCATGAAGCCCGACCTGGTGCGAATCATCGGTGGCCAACCCTGACTAGCTGAAGTGCGTCTGAGCCCGCGCGAGCTTCACACCGTCGACGGTGATGTCGAGCTTTTCGTTGTAGAACGCGACCATGCCCGTGATCGGCGCGACGGCGGGCAGCGGGTAGTGATACGTCCAGGCGAGGTCGGCATGGACGGCCTCGCCCACGCGCACCGACCAGTAGCCCGACGTAACGCCTTTGTACGGACACAGCGACTGGGTGCTGGACGACTCCAGATGTTCGAAGACAACATCGGTCCTGTCGATGTAATACCTTGTCGGCAAACCGGTTTCGAACAGAAGCACGGGGCTGTGAGTTTCGGCCAGCACCACGCCGTCGAGTTCGACGGTGACGTGGCGGTGTGAGCGCAGGGCATCGACCCGAACGTACGGGTTGCGGGGATGGCCGTAGATCGGCTCGTCCTCCTCGAACCAGGTCAGGTGATCCCACTCGAAACGCACCAGTCCGGCGACGGGGCCATCACCGTCGTCGAACACCCGCGCGGCCGACTTGTACGTCTGCCCGTCCCCGACCAACGAGAACGTCCGCGACGGCCCAAGCTGCACCTTCTGTGCATGGTTCTCATCGCGCAGGAACTCGGCTTGGACGTCCGCGAGCGGGATGTAGTACTGCGGGTAGTACGGCATCTCCCACACGTATCGAGCCGACGTCGTATCGAAGACCAGCTGGTGGCGGAGGAAGCCGCGGACCCTCCGCGGCGCCGGTTCAACTCGTCCGCGCACCGCAGCCATCTGGGGATAGTCGGGTGCCGGCCGCTCGGATGTGGTGCTCATGCCTCCATGATGGCCGGAGAGCACCGTGGGGACCAGGGCGGTCGGGCCCTACAGTGAATGCATGCGCATTGCTCTTGTCGTGGTTGGTGTGGTCGTGGCGTTGTTCGGCTTACTGTGGGCTCTGCAGGGCTTCGGCGTCGTCGGCGGTAGCCCGATGAGCAACACGACCACCTGGTCCATCATCGGTCCGATCGTTGCGTTGATCGGCATCGCCATCGCGGTTGGCGCAGCTCGCCGCCGCAAGCCCTAAGACCGCGACCGCGGACCCAAACGTTCGCGCAGATCATCGAGCGCGACTGAACCGCGGCAGTAACGCCGTACCGCGAAGGCGTGTCGCGTTGCTCGACCGTCGACCTGCCAATTCCCTTACAGCTGAACGTGATTTGGCGTCGCGTCGGTTCCATGGCAGTTGTATTGAGACCTGGTGACAGCAACGATCTCGTCCGGCTCCTGCAGGCCCGTCTGAACCGCGACTATCCGCTGTACTCCAACCTGGTCGTCGACGGCATCTACGGGCCACGCACCACCGCCGTTGTCCGAGAATTCCAGAGGCGTGCGGGATTGACGGTCGACGGCATTGCCGGTCCCCAGACCCTGGGGCGCGGCCTGATCATTGAGTCGTGTGGAACGACTGGTGGACGATTTCGCTCGGCGTCGTCGGCGGGCTCGTCTTGGTCTGGGCCGCTCTCGCAGCCGTCTTATGGCTGACCAAGCCGGACGAATATGCGGTCAAGGAAGCCTTACGGCTGCTGCCCGATCTGATACGCCTTATCAAGCGGTGGCCGCCGATCCCGACATACCCCGCGGCGTCCGGATCCGGCTCGCCCTGCTGCTCGTCTACCTCGCCCTGCCGGTCGACCTGAACGCGCTGAAACGCCTATGCCGATTGAACAACAAGTGAACGCCTGTGATCCAGCTAACACAGCGTCGACCGCCGCTTGTTCCGGGCGAGCGTTGCGTGGTGGTCGTCGTGAGGACTTGCGCGCTAAGTGGCGGAGGTCGACAAATTTGCTGGCATGTCGGGTGTGATCTACCGCTCACTTTCGCTCCGAAAACATAAGAATCCGTCATCTGGGGGCCGGGGACGGCCGATCATGAACCGATTGCCAGAGCGTGAAACATACATGTGAGCAACGTAAATAGCGTTGCCAGATCAACATTACAACTGCGTAACGAAGAGTTTCCTAAGCGCCGCCTGAGAGGTTTCGCCGGATTCTCGCCGATTCGCGAAGTCACCTGGTCATTCCGCAAATTTTCGTCGCTACACTCGACCGAGATCGCGCCGAGCAGGCGCAGATAGACCTGAAATCTAGGGCCGGTGCACGCGATACCGGCGGAGGTACCGATAAAGATGGCTAACTTTTTGATGCCTAATGGCATTACTGAGTCTCATGTGAATGACGAGGCGCATGTGGACCCGGATATCACCCCGGTAGGCACCATCGCGGTCCGTCGTGGCCCGATCGGCGACATCGCCGCCGGCGCGTCCGTCATCGTCACCAACTACGGCGACGACAGCGTTTCCTTCCTCAACCCCGACACACTTGTGGTCGAGGACACCATCGCGGTCCCGGGCGAGCCGTTTGCGGCCGTCGTGTCCGATGACCGTGCCTTCGTCACCACCTCGTCGGCGAGCTACGACGCCGTCTCGGTGATCGACACGAACACCAGGACCGTCATCGCGACGTACCCGCTGGCGTTCGGCGTCACCGCCCTGGCCGTTAGCCCGGACGGTAAGCGCGTCTACGCCGGCCGGAACGGACACGACCACGTCGACGTCGCGGTCATCGACATCACCGCCGAGCGTGTCGGCACCATCGACATCGCCACCGGCGGCGGCATCGGTGTCGACGCCATCGCGGTCGACCCCACCGGTAAGCGGCTCTACGTTGCGACCACCGACGTCCGCGGCAGCCAGCTCGTCGTCGTCGACGCCGAAACCGCCCGTGTCGATCGGAAGCTGTGGGTCGGCCCGCCCATCCGCGACCTCGCTTTCGCCGACGGCACCGCCTACGTCCTCACCTCGGATCGGGTACGCGGCGGCGCCGTCAGCATCGTGGACATGTCGAGCAACCGGATCACCGACACCATCGAACTCGGCATCGGTGCGCCCACGCAGATGACGCTGAGCCCCGACAAGACCCGCGCCTACGTCGTCGACTATGGCCACGTCGCGGTGCTGTGCCCACTGACCCATGAGGTCGTCAACAATGTCACGGTCGACGCCCGGCCATCTTGCGCCGCAGTGAATTACGACGGCAACCGGCTCTACGTCGCCGACTACGCCGGCGACGTCAGCGCATTCTCCGTCGCCACCACCACGCCGCTGCTGTACTCACAGCTTGCGGCCACCAACCCGATCGTGCTGCCGGAGCCGCATGAGCTCGAGGCTGCGACGGCGTAACCGACCCGCGATCTCACCGCCACTGGTAGCGCGTCTTCGGCCGGCCCGCCTTGCCGTAGTCGGTCTGTCGCGTGAGCGCGCCCTCGTTGGCGAGCCGTTCGAGGTAGCGCCACGCTGTCACCCGTGACACCCCGATCTGCTTGGCCACTTCATCGGCGGTGATTCCGTCGGCGGAATCCCGTACCGCGCGGGCGATCTCGTCATTAGTCCCCGGCGCGGCACCCTTCGGCGCCGCGGATCTGTCTGCGCTGACCCGCAATTCGGCCAGCGCACGGTCGACCTCCGCCTGACTCGCCGCGTCTGTTCCGGCAGGCAACGCCTCGCGGTAGCGGCGGTAGCGCTCCAGCCGGTCTCTGAACGCGGCGAAGGTGAATGGCTTGAGCAGATACGCCAGCGCGCCGTGGCCCACCGCGGCGCGCACCATCTCCAAATCGCGTTCGGACGTGATCGCGATGATGTCGGGCGCCGGGCGCAGGCCCGACAATCCCGAAGCCAACGCGATCCCACTGGCATCGGGGAGTCCAATGTCCAGCAGTACCAGGTCGATTGGCGTCTCACTCGCTACAGCCTCGGAAGCCGCCCGCATCGCGTCGCGGGCTGTGTGCGCGACGGCCGCCACCGAAAAGCCCGACAGCCGACCGAGGTAGGTGCGATGTGCCTCGGCGATCAGCGGCTCGTCCTCGACGATCAGCACACTGATCACGACTTCACCGTCACCGTCACCACCGACCCGTAGCTCACGTCGGCGCCCAACGTGCCGTTGTGCCGC
The DNA here is from genome assembly GCA_963770305.1 of uncultured Actinomycetota bacterium. Classification (GTDB taxonomy): domain Bacteria; phylum Actinomycetota; class Actinomycetes; order Mycobacteriales; family Mycobacteriaceae; genus Mycobacterium. The sequence continues at coordinate 471,012 of CAVYPB010000012.1, read as the reverse complement.
TTGACCACCTGCGCCACCAACGCCAAACCCAACCCGTGGTGGTCGGTATCGCCCTTCGTCGAGTAGCCGCGCTGCATGGCCGTCTCGAAGGTGGCGGCGTCCATGCCAGGCCCGCTGTCGGCCACCCGTATCAACAGCGTCCCGTCGTCCTGGCTGACAGTCACCTCGACCCACGGGTCTTCGCGGTCGCAGGCGTCCATCGCGTTGTCAATCAGGTTGCCCAGCACGGTGACCATCTCCTGGCCCGACAGCGCGAGAGCGTCGGCATTCGACGGTAGATGGGTCTCTTCGGTGACGGTCAACTCGATGCCGCGTTCGTCGGCCTGGGCCGTCTTGCCCAGCAGCAGCGCGACCAGCGCGGGCTCCCCGACGGCGCTGGAGAGCCGGTCGACAAGTTGTTGTGAGAGCTCCAGCTCGTTGGTGGCGAACTTGACCGCTTCGTCGGCGCGGCCCATCTCGACCATCGTGACGACTGTGTGCAGCTTGTTGGCCGCCTCGTGCGCCTGCGAGCGCAGGGTGTCGGTCAGGACCTTCAGCGAGCTGAGTTCGCCCAGCGCGCCTTGCAATTCGGTGCGGTCGCGGATGGTCACCACTTCCGATGATGAGGTGTCGCGCGTCGACATATTTTCCACGGGGGAGCGGTTGACTACCAATACGCGGTCCTGGGTGACATGCACCTCGTCACGCGCTCCCGGGTTGTACGTGCGTAAGAACTCCGGCAGATCCGAGCGGTCCACCGGTCCGGGCGGCAGCGCCAGCAGCCTGCGGGCCTCATCGTTGGCCAACGCCACGCCGTTGCGATCCAGCACTATCAACCCCTCGGACACCGAATGCAGGATCGCGTCGTGGTGTTCGTACATCACCCGCAGCTCGTCGGGCCGCAGCCCGTGCGTCTGCCGCAACAGCCGGCGCCGGATCGCCCACACCCCGACCAGTGCGACGGCCAGCGCGGCCACGCTGACCGCGGCGATCGTCGGCACCTGCGAGCGCCAACGGTCGGCGAGGCTCTGCTGCAGGATGCCCGCCGACACCAGCCCGACGATGCGGCCGGACTCGTTGCGCACGGGCGCAACCGCCCGGATCGACGGGCCCAACGTGCCGGTGTAGACCTCGGTAAACGTGTCACCGCGCAGCGCCGGTTCGATCGTGCCGATGTATTGCCCGCCGATCTGGCTCGGGTCGGTGTGGGTGAATCGCGTGCGGTTGGGCGCCATTATCGTGATGAACGCGATGTCGGTGTTCTTGCGGACGGCCTCGGTGACCGGCTGCAAAGTCTCGGTAGCCCTTCCGGACTCGATCGCTGTGGCCGTCGACGGGGAATCGGCCAGCGCGGTGGCGATGCCCAGCACCTGCTGGCGCGCGGCCGCGTCCCCGTCGCGGCTGGCGTCGAACAGCGCCAGCGCACTGCCGGCCAGCACCACCACGGCGATCACAAGGATCTGCAGTGCGATCGCCTGCCCGGCGAGCGACCGGGGCCACCACCTGCTCAAGGTGTGCCCAGTTCCTCAGCCGCGATCCCGAACACGTCGTCTCCTGAACCGACAGCCACAAAATGACCGGCCCCCCCAACTGGATGCCACACCGCACCGGGCATTCGGTCCGCCACCGTTTTGTTGATGGGAGCTGGTACGAGCCGATCATCGAGTCCTTGCCACATGTGGACTCGCCGCTTGATTGTTGTGACGTCGAAGGTTGTAGCGATCTCCGGCCGAAGCAAAATCTGTCGGTCGTAATCGTTGACGGCGCTTCGTGTTTGTTTGACGAACGATCCGCGGAAGTGTTTGGCGGTGATGCCGAGGCTCGCGTACATGAGCCGAAAGGCGGGTTTGAAACGCAGCGCGAGAGTTCCCCCCAGCGCGTCGATTTTGGAAAGGTATTCCGCTGCCCAGTCGTCACCGAACGTTCCGTAGCTTCCACCCGCGATGCTGCTGACGTGACGCAGTCGAAGGAGATCGATGTAAGCGGCCGCCGCAATTGCCCATGGGCCACCCTCCGACCAGCCTGTCACTCCGAACTCGTGGTGTCCCAACGCGTCGGCGACCGCTACCAGGTCGTCAGCCCAGCCGGAGTAGATGCGTGCTTTTTGAGGACTGGACCGGCCCATACCCGGTCGGTCTACGCATATGAGTCGTAACCGATTTTTCGATGCCGAGTTTGCCAAGAGGGGCGCCTCGAACCGGCTACTCGGTCCACCGTGATTGTGGATAACCAGCGGTCCGCCTGGTTCTCTGACTTCGAGGTATGTGAGACGACGGCCGTCTTGGGTTGCTACTTCCCCAGCCAAGGCGTCCACGTCACGGACCTCCCGAAGGTAAAAAAACTAACTTCTAGCCAGCTTACCTGCGGCTTTACCTGCCACACGGGCATTTGCGGCTAGTACGGCGCGGCTGGTTTGACGTGTCGTATAGCCAGCGGCGAGACCCCGTCGCAGTTGAATACCGTTGCGCTACAGCCTAGTTAGGAACTATCGCTACGCAAGGAGCGGAAATCCCTTGCGACCCGTTGTCCGCTGGTGCGAGAGCGATGTGCGAATCCCCAACGGTCTGGATCTGCGCGGAGGATAATAACGGCGGGTCGGCCTAGCAAAAGGAAGTAACCGATGAAGAAGCTCGCAGCAGCTTTGTTGACAACCACGGCGATGGCGGTCGTGCCGATCGCCGTCGCACCGGTGGCGGAGGCCGACATCTGTGCGGACGCGCACGGACGCCACGTCGGGGTGGGCGGCTGCACCAACGTTGCCGGTGACGTAGCGACCGGCGTGGCCATAGCGGCGGCCACCGACCCGTACATTCCTGGCGAAATACCGTGCTACACGGTAGAGGGCGAGCCGTACTACACACCTCCTGGCGACCCCTGCTAGACGGCACGCCGCGGCGGTCGACCTCTTCCGTTTCGGCTCTCACTAATCTTGAAAACCGCTCGGCGGGCTGGTGTCCTACCATCGTCCGCAGGTGAGGCAGTTAGCCGACTTCTCAGTTCGCTCTACTCCGCGCTTCTCCGAGCGCTCTGTCTGATGCCCCCGCAAGCGACACCACCAGGGACCCAGCATGGCGTCACTGTAGATCTACTCGCCACGGCAACTGCAGGTGTTGGGTCGTAATCAAGTGGCGATACCACCGCCAGCGCGAACTTAATGAACTAAAGCGTGACCGGGCTCACGTCGTCGCCGAATATCCATGCAGACCACATTTGGATCTCGACATGGAGGAACTGCGATGACCACGAACCTGGACAGGGCGCCGGTAACAGAGCCGCCGCGCCGCCGTGACCGCACCCATTGGCTCTACATCGCCGTCGTCGTCGCGGTGCTGGCGGGCATCGCGGTCGGCCTGGTGGCCCCGGAGGTCGGCAAGAGCGTCGGCGTGCTCGGCACGATGTTCGTCAGCCTGATCAAGATGATGATCGCGCCGGTCATCTTCTGCACGATCGTGCTGGGCATTGGCTCGGTGCGCAAAGCCGCCACCGTCGGCAAGGTCGGCGGCCTGGCCTTCGTCTACTTCCTTGTGATGTCGACCTTCGCGCTGGCGATCGGCCTGGTCGTCGGTAATCTGATCCATCCCGGAAGCGGTATGCATCTGTCCGAGACCGCGGCCGGTAAGGGCGCCGAACTCGCCGAAAAGGCGCATGAGTCCGGTGGGCTGATGGACTTCGTCCAGGGCATCATTCCGGACACATTGTTCTCGTCGCTGACCGCTGGCAGCGTGCTGCAGGCCCTGTTCGTTGCGCTGCTCGTCGGGTTCGCACTGCAGGCCATGGGCAGCGTGGGTGAGCCGATCCTGCGCGGCGTCGAGTATCTGCAGAAGCTGGTCTTCAAGGTGCTCGTGATGATCCTGTGGCTGGCCCCCATCGGTGCGTTCGGTGCGATCGCCAATGTCGTCGGCCAGACCGGCTGGACCGCTGTCACCCAGCTGCTGACACTGATGCTCGGCTTCTACATCACCTGCGTGCTGTTCGTATTCGGTGTGCTGGGCGCGCTGCTGCGCGCAGTGTCGGGCGTCTCGATCTTCAAGCTGGTGCGCTACCTGGCCCGCGAATACCTGCTGATCTTCTCGACCTCGTCCTCGGAGTCGGCGCTGCCGCGGCTGATCGCGAAGATGGAGCACCTGGGCGTCGACCGCAGCACCGTTGGCGTCGTAGTGCCGACCGGATACTCGTTCAACCTGGACGGCACCGCGATCTACCTGACCATGGCGTCGCTGTTTATCGCCGACGCGATGGGCAGCCCGCTGTCCGTCGGTCAGCAGATCGGCCTGCTGGTGTTCATGATGGTGGCGTCCAAGGGCGCGGCCGGCGTGACCGGCGCCGGGCTGGCCACCCTGGCCGGCGGCCTGCAGAGCCACCGCCCCGACCTGCTCGACGGTGTCGGCCTGATCGTTGGAATCGACCGGTTCATGTCCGAGGCCCGCGCGGTGACGAACTTCTCCGGTAACGCGGTCGCGACGGTGTTGGTCGGATCGTGGACCAAGACGATCGATCGCGACAAGGTGAACGCCGTTCTGGGTGGACAGGATCCGTTCGACGAACTCACCATGGTTGACGACGATCGCACGCCGCGTGCCGAAGAACCGGCACAGGAGCGAGTCCCTGTGCCGGTATAGGGCGCGCGAAGGAAAGACCCGGCCGAACCCCCCGCGGCCGGGTCTTTCTCTGTCTTTCAAAGTTTTTGAAAATTCCTTTGAACCCCCTGTGACCTCCGCCCGTTGAACCGGCTGACATCGACAAAACGGAAAGAACGGAGGCCCGCCATGCGTGCCACACTGCTCACACTCATCGCACTGGCCGCGGCGGCTTGCGGGTTGATCCTTGCCCCTGCTGGTCTCGCCTCGGCAGCTGAGTCCGCCATCGCCACGATCGGCGTACTGGAAGCCCAGGGCTTCGACGTGAAGATCGACCGCGTCGGGAGCGCACCGCTCGAGGATTGCGTGGTTACCAATGTGCGAAACCCAAGGAACCGAACGGAACTCGTCCCAGTGATCGGCGGACGCAACCGCCATGGCGACCGCGACTTCGTTCCCGTCATCGTTGATCGTACCGTCACCGTGTCGTTGGACTGCTCACGCCGATGACACACCGCAAGGGCCCGGCCGGAGCGATCCGGCCGTGCCCTTGCTATTCGGCAATGCCGCCAAAAAGGTTGTCCACCAATGCGTCAACGAATTCGTCTGTCAGCGGCTGATCCGGCAGCAGCAGCCGGTGGTAACAGGCGCCCCACAACTGGTCCACCACCGTCTCGGCGTCCAAACTCGCGCGCAGTTGCCCGCGCTTCTTGGCTTGTTCGATGGCGGCAACGGCCATTTCGCGTCGCGGCGACGAATACCGTTGCAAATAGGCGGCTTTGAGTTCGGGATCGAACTGCGCCTGGCCAATCAGCTCCGCGATCACCTTACCCGCCGGGGTGTCGCGGATGACCCGCAGGAAGGCGTGCATTTGCGCGCGCAGGTCGGCTTCGATGTCGCCGGTGTCGGGGAAGGCCAGTTCGGGTTCGACCTTGTGGAAATAGCCGTCGAGTGCGAGCGCCCCCTTGGAGGGCCACCACTTGTAGATCGTCATCTTGCTGGCGCCCGACCGGTTCGCGACCTTCTCGATCGTGAACGCTCCCATCCCCTCGGCGAACAGCAGTTCCGCCGTGGCCTCGAGGACCTCGTTACGCACTTCGGTGGCAGGCCTCCGCCCGCGCCCGCGTCGGGGTGGGTCGACGGTCATGGGAATCTCCTCGGGGGAATATATGGACGTATCGTACACTTTGTGGTTATATGGACACACCGTACACAATTAAGGAGCGCGAGATGACCGAACGTGTCGCCATCGTCACCGGAGCCTCGGGCGGCATCGGCCACGCCGTGGCCGTCCGCCTCGCCCAGGCGGGCATGGCAGTCGCCGTGCACTACGCGGGCAACCGCGACCGGGCCAAGACGGTCGCCGACGAGATCATCGCCGCCGGCGGCCGTGCCATGGTGGTGACCGCCGACGTCGCCGACGAAGCCCAGGTCGCAGCCCTCTTCGATCAGGTCGAGGCCGAGTTTGGGGGCGTCGACGTGGTGGTCAACACGGCCGGCATCATGCTGCTCTCGCCGCTGACCGAGCTGAACCTCGACGACTTCGACCGCATGCACCGCACCAACGTGCGCGGCACCTTCGTCGTCAGCCAGCAGGCCGCCAGGCGGGTCCGCGAGGGTGGCGCCATCATCAACTTCTCTACCTCGGTGACCAAGATCGCCGCGCCGGGCTACACCGCCTACGCGGCCACCAAGGGTGCGGTCGACGCGATGACGCTGATCCTGGCCAAGGAGATGCGCGGACGCGACATCACCGTCAATGCCGTTGCACCCGGCCCGACCGCCACGCCGCTGTATTTCGAGGGTAAATCGCAGGAGGTCATCGACCGCGCGAAGTCGGCGTCGCCGCTGGAGCGGCTCGGCCAACCCGCCGACATCGCCGAGACTGTCGCGTTCCTGGGCGGTCCCGCCCGGTGGATCAACGGGCAGATCATCTACGCCAATGGAGGGGTGATCTGAGATGAGCACACCGAAGGTTATTCTCGTCACCGGTGCGTCGAGCGGATTCGGCGCGATGACCGTGCGGGCCCTCGCAGACGCGAAACACGTTGTCTACGCGGGGATGCGGGACATCGGCGGCCGCAATGCCGAGGCCGCCGACGCTGCCCGTCGCTACGCTGACGAGCACGGCGTGGCATTGCGGACCGTCGAGATGGATGTGTCGGACGAGGCGTCGGTTGACGGCGCCGTGGCCGCAGTCCTCGCGGAGGCGCGCCGCATCGACGTCGTCATCCACAACGCAGGGCATATGGTGCTTGGCCCGACCGAGGCGTTCTCACCCGAACAGGTCGCCGCTGTCTACGACACCAACGTGCTGTCCACCCAGCGCGTCAACCGCGCCGTGCTGCCCGCCATGCGCGCGCAGCGGGACGGCGTGGTCATCTGGGTGGGCTCGTCGAGCTCGCGCGGCGGCACGCCCCCGTACCTCGGCCCGTACTTCGCGGCCAAAGCAGCAGAGGACGCGCTCGCCGTCAGTTACGCCGGCGAACTCACCCGGTTCGGGATCGAGACGACGATCATCGTGCCTGGCTCGTTCACGTCGGGTACCAACCACTTCGCCAATGCCGGACGACCGGTCGACCAACGCATCGCAATGGCCTACGACGCCGAGTACGCGGGGCTCATGGACGAGGTCAGCCGAAAGCTGGCCGAACTGGCGCCCGACGATGCCGATCCGTCCGAGGTGGCCAAGCAGATCGTGAAAGTTGTTGACATGCCGAAGGGCTCACGCCCATTCCGGGTTTATATCGATCCCGCAGACGACGGCGCCGAGGACGTGTTCCGGGTCGGCGACCGGGTCCGCCAGTGGTTCTATCAGCGGATCGGGCTCGTCGATCTGCTCAGCGTGAGCAGTTCAGGGTCACTGAAATCGACTGGCTGGTGACCACCTGAACCAGAACTCGGTCACCATCCCTGCCCCTGCCGGGGCCGGTGTAGGGCACCCACTGCGTGACCTGCTGAGGGTTCCGGACATTGGTCACCGTGCATTGGTCCAGCGGCGCGGTGCCGACACGGTCGATGTTGACCGTGTAGCCCTCGCCCTGGAGCCGGCTGATCAACTGCCCCGGCGATTCCTCGGCTGACGCGAGGCCCGCGGGCGCGGCGATCGCTCCGCACACACCCGCAACCACAACGGCAAGCATCCACTTTGTCCGCATGGCCGCACCTCCCGTCATCGTGTAGGTCAATAGTCCGCCACATCAACCGCTGGGGCGACCGAATTCGTTCCCGAATCCGCCCAGAAGACGCAAGATCACACGAAATTGGCCGAAATCGTGCGATTTTGCGCCTTCTCGCGATGAAAGGTGATTAATGCTCGGCGCGCTGGTACGCCGTCACGACAGCGGCCCCGCCGAGCCCGATGTTGTGCTGCAGCGCGGCGTCGACGTTGTCTACCTGCCGCTTGGCGGCCGTGCCACGCAGCTGCCACGTCAGCTCGGCGCACTGCGCCAGGCCGGTTGCACCCAGCGGATGGCCCTTGGAGATCAGCCCGCCGGACGGGTTGACCACCCATCGGCCGCCGTAGGTGGTGTCGTTGTTGTCGATCAGCTTGGGCGCCTCACCCTCGGCGCAGAGCCCGAGTGCTTCGTAGAGCAACAGTTCGTTGGCCGAGAAGCAGTCGTGCAACTCGATCACCTGGAAGTCCGACGGGCCGAGCCCGGACTGGTCGTAAACCTTCTGGGCGGCTTGGACATTCATGTCGTAGCCGATGAGGTTCTTGGCGCTGCCGTCGAAGGTGCTGTCGAAGTCGGTGGTCATCGCCTGCCCGACGATCTCCACCGCCTGGCCGGCCAGCCCGTGCTTGTCGACGAACCCCTCGCTCGCCACGATCGCGGCACCCGACCCGTCGGAGGTTGGGGAGCACTGCAGCTTGGTCAGCGGATCGGAGATCATCCTGGCTGCCAGGATGTCGTCCAGGGTGTACTCCTCCTGGAACTGCGCGTACGGGTTGTTCACCGAGTGCTTGTGGTTCTTGAACCCGATCTTCGCGAAATGCTCTGCGGTGGTGCCGTATTGACGCATGTGCTCGCGTCCCGCGGCGCCGAACATCCACGGTGCCACCGGGAACGCGAACTCGTCGATCTCGGCCATCGCCTTGACGTGCTTACCCATCGGGGATTCGCGGTCCTCGGCGCCGCCTTGAAGCGGGCCGGGCTGCATCTTCTCGAAGCCGAGCGCGATTGCGCAGTCGGCCAGCCCGCCGCGGATCGTCTGTGCCGCAAGGAACAGCGCCGTCGAACCCGTCGAGCAGTTGTTGTTCACGTTCACGATCGGGATGCCGGTCATGCCTAGCTCGTAGAGCGCCCGGTTTCCGGACGTCGAGTCGCCCGCGACGTATCCGACGAAGCCCTGCTGCACTTCGGAGAAGTCGATGCCCGCGTCCTTAAGTGCATTGGTGCCGGATTCGCGCGCCATGTCTGGATAATCCCAGCCCTCGCGCCGACCGGGTTTTTCGAACTTCGTCATCCCGACTCCGACGACGAAAACCTTGTTTGGCATGCCACTGTCCCTTCGCTGTTCCTGCGATCGACAGAAACACAAAGCGGGCGAACTGTCTAGATGCCCCAACGCGGGGTGGCGCGATGATGCCAGGCGGCGTATCCGCCGGCCAGGTAATGCACACGGTCGTAGCCGAACCGGCTGAGCTGCTCGGCGGCGGGGATGGCGCGCCGCGCCGAGACGCTGCAGACCACGATTTCGCGAGGTACAGGCGCACCGTCGACCGTCATCAGCAGCGGCCCCAGCACACCGAACCCGATGTTGTTCTCGGTCATCAGGGGCAATTGTGACCCTCTCGGTGCTTGACTGGTGTAGAACGTGTTCTAGTTTTGCGGTGTAGAAAGGGGACGAGATGGGGCTGCGGGTCGTGCAGTGGGCGACGGGAGGGGTCGGCGTCGCCGCCATCAAGGGCGTGACCGAGCATCCGGACCTCGAACTGGTCGGCTGCTGGGTGCATTCGGCGGACAAGGCGGGCAAGGACGTCGGCGACATCATCGGCATCGAACCGCTGGGTGTGGTCGCGACAAACAACGTCGACGAAATCCTGGCACTGGACGCGGACGCGGTGGTGTACGCGCCGCTGCTGCCCAACCCCGACGAGGTCGCAGCACTGCTGCGCTCCGGCAAGAACGTCGTCACCCCGGTCGGCTGGTTCTACCCGGGGGAGAAGGAGGGCGCGACACTGCGCGCCGCGGCGGTCGAAGGCAACGTCACGCTCCACGGCACCGGCATCGCTCCCGGCGGCATCAGCGACAAGTTCCCGCTGATGATGTCGATCATGTCCACGGGCGTGACATTCGTTCGGGCCGAGGAGTTCTCCGACCTGCGTACCTATGACGCACCCGACGTGCTGCGCTACGTGATGGGCTTCGGCGACAACCCCGAGAAGGCACTGACCGGCCCCATGCAGAAGTTGCTCGACGGCGGTTTCATTCAGTCGGTGAAGATGATCGTCGACACGATGGGCTTCAATGCCGAACCGGAGATCCGCGCGACCCAGGAAATCGCCGTGGCCACCGCGCCGATCGATTCGCCGATGGGCGCCATCCAGCCGGGCCAAGTGGCAGGCCGCAAGTTCCACTGGGAGGCTCTGGTCGGCGACGAGGTTGTGGTGCGGGTGACCGTGAACTGGTTCATGGGTCAGGAAAACCTTGATCCTCCATGGACATTCGGCCCGGCCGGGGAGCGCTACGAGATGGAGGCCAAGGGAAACCCAGACTTTAGTGTGACGATCAAGGGCTTCCAGCCCGAGAGTGTCGAGGCGGGCCTGGAGTGCAACAACGGCATCGTCGCCACCGCAGCGCACTGTGTGAACTCGGTTCCGGCGGTGTGCGGGGCCGAACCGGGAATCGCGACCTATCTCGACCTGCCGTTGATCAGCGGCAAGGCCGCACCGCGGCTGCGCTAGTTGCGCGGCACGATGCCGCCGTCGAGAGTGATCACCTTGTTGGTCAGATAGCCGTTGCGCAGCATAGCAATTGCCATGTCCGCAATCTCGTCGGGCCGCCCGACGCGACCCACCGGAATCGGGATGGGCGGCGTTGCGGTCTCCAGATCCGCGGGGAACATGTTCGTTGCGCCGACCAGCGCGGGTGCCAGGCTGTTGACCGTGACGCCGTCGGACGCGACGCGCGGCGCAAGGTGATGCATGAGGCCGTGCAGGCCCGCCTTGCTCGCCGCGTAGTGGGCGCCGACCACGCCGCCGGTGATGGCCGCGACCGACGAGATGAACAGGATGCGGCCGAACTTCCGCTCGATCATGCCGGGCAGCACCTGCTGCGCCAACAGGAACGGGGCGGTCAGGTTGACGGCAAGGGTGGCATTCCACGATGCTAGATCGATGTTCTGCCAACCCTTTATGTCGGCTGCGCCTGCGTTGGCGATGAGCATGTCGACCTGGCCGAGTTCGTCGTTCGCGTGCGCGACGAGCTCGGCCGGCGCCTTCGGATCGGACATGTCCGCCGCGACAACCGTGACGCGCCTGCCCAACTCGCGGGCATAGGCGCCAACGGCCTCGGCGTCGTCGGCGTGGCGGCCGTAGGACAGGCACAGGTCGGCGCCCTCGTCGGCAAGACGGTATCCAATGGCCTTGCCGATGCCGCCTGACGCACCCGTGAGCAATGCGACACGAGCCTTGAGCTCGTCCGTCACGGCTTCACCAGGATCCTGATCGGGTTGCCGTCCTGGCGTTCCAGCTTCTCGATGCCGAGCCTGACGTCGTCGAGGGAAACGATGTCGCTGATGGAGCGGGACAGGTCCAGCCGCCCCCGTGACACCAGCGTGGCGAGTGTTTCGATGTCGACGTTCTGATACCCGAGGTGGCCGAGCACGTGCTTCTGCGTGAGTCCGAACATACTGGTTGGTCCAACGCTGGGAGACTCGGCACTCATCCCCACACTGACCAGACGCCCGCCGACCGTCACACTGTCGAGGGCCTGCTCGAACGTCGACTTGAGGCCGACCGCGTCGAACGCTACATCGAGCATCCGGCCGCTGGTGATATCGGCGATCTTGTCTCGGAGCCCTTCGTCGCGGGCATCGAACGCGTAATCGGCGCCGAGTTCGATGGCGCGATCGAGGACCTCGGGCTTGATGTCGACCGCGATCACCGGCACGGCGCCGACAAGCCGCGCGAGTTGCACGATGTGCGTGCCGACTCCGCCGACGCCCCAGACGCCGACCGATTCGCCGATGCCGACCTTGCCCGTGCGCACCACGGCTCCGAACGGCGTCGACACCGCGTCGGCGAGGATCGCCGCCTGCTCCAGCGGGACGTTGTCGGGGACGCGAGTCAGGCCGACCGCCTGCGCGACCGTGTATTCCGCCCACGCCCCGTCGTAGGCGAACGCCATCAACTGGGTCCGCAGGCAGTTCGCGGTATCGCCGCGGCGGCAGTTCGGACAGGCGGTGCACGCTCGGCCCGCGGCGACGATCACACGATCGCCTTCGGCCCAGCCGGTAACGTCCCGGCCGAGCTTGGCGATGGTTCCCGACGCCTCGTGGCCCTGGGTCACCACGGGGCGCTGCGAAGGAAACGTGCCTTTGATCAGGCTGAGGTCGGAATGACAGATGCCGCAGTACGCCACCTTCACAAGAACTTCGCTGGGTTCCGGCTCGGGGATCGGAACATCTTCTACGGCAACGATTTTGGATTCTGCATAGAACCGTTCGGCCCGCATGGTGTCAACCATTTCGCTCCCTTCGCCCCCGTGGCTACCATCGGATGATGTCCCAGCCGCTTGTGGTCGCGCAATCAGGGGCCATGCCCGTCGAGCGCAAAGAGGCGTTTCACGTTTCGTTCTGGATGGACGCGTCGACGGTCTTTCGGTGTTCAGCCGGCGCACTGACCACATCAGTCACAGTAATCCACGTTCTGCAGGGATCCACTCGCACTTTCGCTGCAAGACGTGGACGTGTGGTGCGGATGTTACGGAATCCGATAGAACGGGTCGGGCAACAGGTAGGTGCGCTCGGCGAAGCCGCCGTCGAGGTCGGACGGCTGGTCACCGACATTGGCGATGATGGTGTAGCCCCGCTGCTCGATCTGAGCACGCTGCGGCGCCTTGAAGTCGGCGGCCGAAACATAATGGACGCCAGGAGGTTCCATGATCAACTGGGTGTAGCCGGTGTAGCCGACGGATTGCAGGTTGCGTTCGGTCGCCACACGCTGAGGCTCGTTGCGGCCGGTGATGAAGAAGATCGCCGCGCCGCGGCCCTTCGCCGTGTTGAAGATGTCCATCGTCGGCTGGATCACCGTGGACTGCGCGCGCAGGTCCCATGCCAGCCAACCACACGGGCCCTGCGGCAGCCTGTTGCATGGTCCGTCGATCACGCGACCAAAGTCGTTGGCCTTGATGGCTTCCCAATTCGACAGCGCGGTCTCATCGATGTCGAACACCACCGCGGGCCGGTCCACCCGCGGCGCTTCCTCGTTGATCCACGCGATCGCCGGTGCGGCGGCCTGCTGCAGGTCGGTCAGATACGCACCGCTTTCGTAATACTGCGTGGCTTCGATCTTCAGGTCGCCGATGTTGGCGGGCTGTACCGGCGGCGGGATGATCGGCGCGGGTGGGGCGGGCGGCTCGGCGAATGCGGCGGGCGGGAATCCGATCAGTGCGCCGGCGAGGGCGGCGACCAGCGCCGGAGGAGAACGCATGAATGGACCATAACCCCGGCCTGGCACACTCGCTCCCGTGACGAAACGCGCACTTGTGCTGGCCGGTGGAGGGCTGGCGGGCATCGGGTGGGAGACGGGCATTCTGCGGGGCATCGCCGACGAGTCGTCCGAGACAGCCAAAGCCCTGCTGGATCTCGACGTACTGGTCGGCACCTCTGCCGGTTCGACAGTGGCTGCCCAACTGGGCAGCGGGCTGGCGCTCGACGTCCTGTTCGATCGGCAGACCGCCGCGTCGTCGACCGAGCTCAACCCGAGCGTCGGCGTCGAGGAGATCACCGAGCTATTCGTTACCGCCATGCTGATACCCAACGCGGCGAAGGCCGAGAAGCTCCAGAAGATCGGTGCGGTGGCGCTGTCGACGCAGACGGTCACCGAAGCGGCGCGCCGCAACGTGATCGCGGAGCGCCTGCCCTCGCACGACTGGCCGGACCGGGTGCTGCGGATCTCCGCGATCGACACCACCACCGGCGAGCTGGTCACGTTCGACCGGAACTCGGGCGTCGCTCTGGTCGACGCGGTCGCCGCCAGCTGCGCGGTGCCGGGCGTATGGCCACCGGTGACGATCGGAGAGCGCCGCTACATGGACGGCGGCGTCGGCAGCAGCGTCAACATGGCCCTGGCCAACGACTGCGATGTCGCCGTGGTGCTGGTGCCGTCGGGACGGTCGGCACCGTCGCCGTTCGGCGGCGGCGCGGCCGAAGAGGTCGAGGCGTTCGTCGGGTCAGCGTTCGGTGTGTTCGCCGATGACGAGTCGATCGCCGCGTTCGGACCCAACCCGCTCGACCCCGCGTGCCGGAAACCCTCCGCACTGGCAGGTCGCGAGCAAGGCCGGCGGATGGCGGCCGCGGTCACCGACTTCCTTCGCGCGTGAATTAGCTTTCCCGCGTTGGCTTTTCGAGCTCGTCGAGTACGGCAGCGGCCAGCTCGCGGCCGATGTCGATGACTTCGGCTGCCCGGTGGAACTCCAGGCCGCGGCAGGCGCTGCGCGGCACCTCGATCAATACGTCGGGGGGATAGGCGGCCAAGGTGTGGCGCGCGAGCGCCGCCTGCGCGATGTCGATGGTGCGGTTCATCACCTCGAAGCTGCCCAGCTTGGGCACCACGTCCTCTCTGGACGCTTCGACCAGGCCCTCGGCGCCGAGTGTCTCATCTGGAGGCGCGACGGAGCGGCTGGACTCGAACAACGCAGTGGTGCTGCGCCACATCCGGCTCAACCATTCTGTTGTCGCCCGCGGCTCGGACTCGGTGGGCTCATAGCGGCCCCCGGCCTCGCTGCCCGACAGGCTGACCGCGATGGTGAGGTCCGCGTTGACCGCGGCAATCGGCGCCATCGGCAACGGGTCGAGGATGCCGCCGTCGGCGAGCAGGCGCCCGTCGAACACGTGCGGTGTGATGACGCCGGGGATCGCGATGGACGCCCGGATCGCCGCGTCGACCGGACCGCGTTGCAGCCAAACGGATTTCCCTGAGAGCAGGTCGGTTGAGACAGCGGTGTAGGGGATCGGCAGTTCCTCGATCGTCACGTCGCCGAGAATGTCGCGGACCGCGTCCAGAATTTTCTCCGCGCGCAGCACCCCAGCGGTGGCGATGGACGGGTCCAGCAGTCGCAGCACGGCGCGCTGTGTCAACGATTTGGCCCAGTCGGCGAATTCGTCGAGCTCGCCCGCGGCCTCCAAGCCACCGACGAGCGCGCCCATCGACGACCCGGCGATCCCGACGATGTCGTAGCCGCGGTCGCGTAGTTCGTCGATCACGCCGATGTGGGCGTATCCGCGCGCGCCTCCGCTGCCGAGAGCCAGCGCGACACGGTTGGCAGCCATACCGCCATTTTGCGCCCCAGGTTTAAGGGCCGCGCTACTCGCACTCGCCGTTGGCGGCGGCGTTGACCGCTATGACGACACCGGCCTGCTGCGCCGGTGTCAGGTTGGCCCACGGCGTATTGAAGTTCCCGGGTCCGGTGAAATCCGGCGCCTGGATCAGCTTGAGGTACGGCTCGACGAGGGTCTTCGGATCCGTCTGCTGGCCGTCCATCCACACCTTGGCGGCATGGCAGGCCTGCCCGTACTGCGATTCTGTGGCGTCGGCCGGCACGTCGACCTGGGTGGTGACGCCACCCGGGGACACCCCGACGGCGCCGGGCTTGGGCGGTTCGGCGGGCAGGGGCGGCAGCTCACTGGTGGACGTCGTCTGCGGCGGGGTCGACGTCGAGGACTTCTGCTCGTTCGACGAACAGGCCACGACAGTGAGCGTCACTAGTGCACCGCACAGCGCGACGCGTTGGAAGTACCTGCGCATGCTGCCCAATCTATGCAACATGTCTGCCCGCTGAGGGGCCCGCCCCATAGACGTCGCAAATTCGAAGGTCTGAGACGTAAATCTCTGCGGCGACGCCTTCCTATAAGCACTCCGGCGGGAGATGCGGACACATTAAGCCGGAATATTGACGGCTCAGGCGAATAGGTCATGGCGCACATAGCAACGTCAACTGTGGCTATGTTGCAGGGCCCCGGGCGCGGTTTCAAGCGCCGGTCCCACGTCTGCTTTCTGACATACGACGCAATTCTGCTCACCGCGAGCCTAAGGCGGCCCGTCCCACATCCGGCCCTGAACAGGGTCTTCAAACGTGCGGACGCGTCGACCGGGGCGGCATTGTCCGGCCCACCGCGGCCCTGTGCCACACTCGCCTACATGACGACCGGATTCTGGGAGTGTTGTCGGGCCTAAGTGCCGACCCCCTTGACCCGTCCCCGTCATTCTGGAGCTCCACATGGTTTCCGCACAGCCTGCTGTGTTGCCGTCTGCCGTGCCCGCCGTATCCGCGCCCACCCGCCTGCGGCTGCCCGACCTGCTGCACGCCACCGACAGCTACGCCGACGACGTGCTCTCGGGCCGGTACGACCACCTGCTGCCGGTCGGTGGACCGCCGATCGACGACCGCTGGTTCACCCGTCTGCACGGCGACGAC
Organism: uncultured Actinomycetota bacterium; assembly: GCA_963770305.1. GTDB lineage: Bacteria > Actinomycetota > Actinomycetes > Mycobacteriales > Mycobacteriaceae > Mycobacterium. The sequence continues at coordinate 454,814 of CAVYPB010000012.1, read as the reverse complement.
GAGGTCGATATCTGGTTGATCAGCTGGGTGCCTGATCGCTCGACCGAACTGCACGACCATGGCGGCTCGTTGGGCGCTTTGACGGTGGTGTCCGGCGCACTGCGCGAGACGCGTTGGGACGGGAAGGCGTTGCGGCGCCGACGGCTTCGGGCCGGCGACCAGGCGGGTTTCCCGCTGGGCTGGGTGCACGATGTCGTGTGGACACCCGAACGGGATCTCACTGCGCCTGTCACCCCGACCCTGAGCGTGCACGCGTACTCGCCGCCATTGACGGCGATGTCGTACTACGAGGTGACCGAGCGAAAAACGCTGCGCCGCAAGTGCACCGAACTCACCGATGTACCGGAGGGGCGGTAATGAGTCGAATCGATCGGATACTCGAGGAGGCCCGCTCGCGGCTGCGCAGGCTTTCGGCGCGCGACGTGCCCGCAGCACTCGAGCGCGGTGCCGTGTTGGTCGACATCCGCCCGCACGGCCAGCGTCAGCGCGAGGGCGGCGTGCCCGCCGCGCTGGTGATCGAGCGCAACGTGCTCGAGTGGCGCTGCGACCCGACCAGCGACGCACGGCTGCCGCAGGCCGTCGGCGACGACGTGGAATGGGTGGTGCTGTGCTCGGAGGGCTACACCTCGAGCCTGGCCGCCGCGTCGCTACTCGATCTGGGCCTGCATCGGGCGACCGACGTCGTCGGCGGGTACCACGCGTTGAAGGCCGAAGGCTACTGCTGATTCCCCAGTCGTCCCCCTGCCCTTCGGGCGGGTGGTGCCCGCAGCGCTCCTACCCTCCGAATCTGGACTAGGCGTTTTCGTCGTTGCTCAGCAGCGGCCGCAGCTTGTCGGTCTTCTCGGGTGTCCAGCCCGGCGGCTGGAGGATGGTGGCCCATGCGTTGGCGACGTCCTTGACGTAGACGTGACCGTGTCCGTCGGGCACGTCGACCGCGACCGCCATGTCGGCGGACACTTGAAGGAACGTCACGATCGGGATCCATTCCATCCGCGGCGACACGTCGTACCCGCGGGGCTCGCGCAACCAATCCGGTTTGGCGAACAGAAGATCGACGTTCCACCACGCGATCGGGTCGGACGCGTGCTGCAGGTACACCGCCCTCGGTTCGCCCCACGCGTCGGGCGGCCTGCCTAGGTTGTCGGCGCGCGCGGAGAAGCGGACGTTCTCGCCCTTGTCGTAGATGGGCAGCCACATCGGGGAGCCCTTGTCGCGGTTGCGGGTGAGGTCTTCCCAGATCGTGTTGTTGAACGTCGGCCCGGAAAACAGCGCGCCGTCGGTGCGGGCGACGAGGTTGTTCAGGGCCAGGAACGGCGCCTCCCCGCCGAACGAGCCAAGGCTCTCGCCGAATACGACGAGTTTGGGGCGCTTGCCCTCCGGCCGCTCCTTGACCATTGCGTCGACGGCCTCAAACAGGGCCTGCCCGGCCTGGCGCGCGTTCTCCTTGTCAACCAGGAACGACAGCCAACTGGGCAGGAACGAGTACTGCATGCTCACGATCGCCGTGTTGCCGTTGTACATGTACTCCAGCGCGGAGGCTTCGGCCTCGTTGATCCAACCGGTTCCGGTGGTGGTGGCGACGGCGACCACCGCGCGATCCAGCCCGCCGGTGCGGCGCAATTCTTCGGCGGCCAGTTGGGCGGTCGCCTTGATGCCCGGGGCGGAATGCAGGCCGGCGTAGGCGCGGATCGGCTCGATCGCGGGCTTGCCGTTGAACTTTGTGAGCTTCTCGACCGTCGGCCCCGCCGACACGAACACCCGGCCCTGATGGCCAAGTGACTCCCAGCTGTCCAGCGACTGCGGGCCGCCCGAGCGCAGCTTCGACGTCGTCGCAGGGAATTCGGGATCGGTCTCGTCGTTGACCGCGGAGAACGTCTTGTTGATGGTGCTCATCGCGAACCGCGCCACGACGCCGTTGAGCAGCGCGATTGTCAATGCAAGCAGCAATACGACCACCACAACGGCCGAAACCCGAGGCGGGGCAAAGTGTTCGAGCTGACGAACGAGGAAGCGCACCAATCTGCCGATCAGCTGGCCGATCTCGACGAAGATGAACAACACAACGATCGACAAGACAGCGGTCAGCGGGTGGTCCCAGAATCCCAGCCGCGGCACGCCCATCAGGTCGCGGACATCGTCCTGCCAGACGTGAAACCAGATGATCATCAGGATCTGGCCGATGATGCCGACTACCACCAGTGCGATCCACGCCCAGCGTGGTGCGGGCGGGCTGGTGTCTTTCGAGTGCATGTAGCGCACCAGCCACACCGCGAAAACGCCGAGGCCGTATCCCGTCGCACCGGCCGCGCCGCTGACGAGGCCCTGGAACAGTGGCCCGCGTGGCAATAACGACGGCGTCATCGAGAACCACAGGAAGACCAGACCCACAGCGGTTCCGGTGAACGTGTAGTGGCGCAACCACCACGGCCGTTTGGGGGGTTCCTCCTGCGCTGGGGCTTGTTCTGATGCCTCCGCGGCGGTTTCGGTCACGAACGCAGATTATCGGTGGGTGAAGTTCGGTGGGCGTTTCTCGGTGAACGCGTTCATGCCTTCGGTCTGGTCGTCGGTGGCGAAGGCGGAGTGGAAGAGCCTGCGCTCGTAGAGGAGTCCTTCGGCCAGTGTGCTTTCGAAGGCGCGGTTGACGGCCTCCTTGGCCATCCGCGATGCCGACAGCGACATGCCTGCGATCGTCTTCGCGACGGCGTAGGTCTCCTCGAGCAGCTTGTCGGCGGCCACGACACGCGACACCAGGCCCGCGCGCTCCGCTTCCTCGGCGTCCATGTTGCGGCCGGTCAGGATCAGGTCCATCGCCTTGGCCTTGCCGATCGCGCGCGTCAGCCGCTGCGAGCCGCCCATACCGGGCAGCACGCCGAGCTTGATCTCGGGCTGGCCGAATTTCGCGGTGTCGGCGGCGATGAGCAGATCGCACATCATGGCCAGCTCGCAGCCGCCGCCGAGCGCGTAACCCGCAACCGCGGCGATGGTGGGTGTGCGGGTCGCGGCAAACTTGCCCCATGCCGCGAAGAAGTCGGCGGCGAACACGTCGGCGAACGACAGGCTGGACATCTCCTTGATATCAGCGCCCGCCGCGAAGGCCTTTTCGTTGCCGGTGACGACGATCGCGCCGATGCCCGGGTCGTTGTCGAATTCGGCTGCCGCCGTTGTGACTTCGTTCATCACCTGGCTGTTGAGCGCGTTGAGTGCCTTCGGCCGGTTCAACGTGATGGTGCCGACGCGGTCGTCGCGGGTGACGAGGATGGTCTCGTAGCTCATGCCTGCTCCTTTACTCGAATGTCAGGTCGGGATCGGCCGGTTTGAAGTATTCTTCGATATCCGCGTCTGTGACCGCCGCCAGGGTGGCGGGCGACCACTTCGGGTTGCGGTCCTTGTCGATCACCTGCGCCCTGATGCCCTCGACGAGGTCGTGTGAGCGAAGGGCGCCGCAGGACGTCCGATATTCCTGGCGCAGCACGTCTTCCAGCGTCTCAAGGTTGGCGGCGCGGCGGACCGCTTCCAGTGCGACGGAGACCGAGACGGGGGAGCGGGCGGCGATCAGGTTGGCCGCGTCATTGGCCGGCCCGGCGTCGTGCCCGCGCAGCGCAGCGATGATGTCCTCAACGGTGTCGCCGGCGAAGCACTCGTCGATCCAGCGTCGCTGCGCCAGCAGGTTGCTCGCCGGCGGCTCGATGGCATGCGCGGCCAACGCGGCGTCGGCTCCGTCGTCGACGATGCTCTGACGGAAGTCGGCCAGCTTCGCGTGCGGCACATAGTGATCGGCGAACCCCATGGCGATGGCGTCGGCGCCGTCGAAGGGTGCGCCCGTGAGCGCTGCGTGCAGGCCAAGGTGACCAGGAGCACGCGACAACAGGTAGGTTCCGCCGACGTCGGGGATGAAGCCGATGCCGACCTCGGGCATGGCCATCTTCGTTGTCTCGGTGACGACGCCGACGTTGGCGTGCGCACTGATACCGACCCCACCGCCCATCACGATTCCGTCCATCAGCGCCACATATGGCTTGGGATACGCCGCGATCTGCGCGTTCAGCAAGTACTCGTCGTACCAGAATTTCGCGGCATCACCGCCGCCCGCGCGTGCACTGTTGTACACCTCGACGATGTCGCCGCCGGCGCAGAGTCCACGCTCACCGGCGCCGGATAGCACAACCGCGCGGATGTCGTCGTCGTCCTGCCAGCCGGTGAGCACCTTGGACATCGTGTTGACCATCGGGTGGGTCAGCGAATTGATCGCCTTTGGGCGGTTGAGGGTGATCAGACCGACGCCGTTTGTCACAGTTACTAGGACATCCTCGTTTTCCGCCACGAATAAGCAATCTAGATCGTCCACCTGAGCTGCGCGCCCCCGGGTAAGGTTTTCCTGTGAATGGCCCGGCGAGACGGGAACCGCCTGCCCGTGCCGATCGTTGAGTGTCTGTTCGCCAACTTGTCGAAGCACAGCACTAGGAGAGGAACCGACGGTGCGGGAAACCAGCAACCCGGTATTTCGTTCCCTGCCCAAGGGGCAGGGCGGATATGCGCAATTCGGTACCGGAGCCGCCGGCTACGGTGCGCAGGCAGTAGATGCCCAGCCCTACGTCACGCAGTACCCCGACCAGCGGCAGACGGGGGTATCTCGGCCGCTGACCATCGACGACGTCGTCACCAAGACCGGCATCACGCTGGCCGTGCTGGTTGCCGTCTCGGCGGTTTCGTACTTCTTGGTGGACCAGAACCCCGGTCTCGCCGGGCCGTTGGCCATGGTCGGCATGGTGGGCGGCCTTGTACTGATACTCGTCGCGATCTTCGGCCGCAAGCAGGATAATCCGGCGATCGTGCTGAGCTACGCGGCGTTCGAGGGTCTGGTTCTTGGCTCGATCTCGTTCATTATGGCCAACTTCGCGGTACAGGGCATCAGCGCCGGTGCGTTGATCAGCCAGGCGGTCGTCGGCACATTCGGTGTGTTCTTCGGCATGCTCGTCGTCTACAAGACCGGAGCCATCCGGGTGACGCCGAAGTTCACTCGCTGGATCGTTGCCGCGCTATTCGGCGCGGTCATCCTGATGGTCGTCAACCTGGTGATCGGGTTGTTCACACACAGCGCCGGGCCACTGCGCGACGGTGGTCCGATGGCGATTCTCTTCTCGCTTGTGATGATCGGCATCGCGGCGTTCAGCTTCCTGATCGACTTCGACCAGGCCGACAAGGCGATCCGCGCAGGCGCGCCGGAGAAGGCCGCATGGGGCATCGCCCTTGGCCTGACGGTGACGCTGGTCTGGCTGTACCTCGAGATCCTGCGGCTGCTCAGTTACTTCAACAACAACTAGCAGCCCTACGAGAAAGCCCGGCACGAAACGTGCCGGGCTTTTTCGTTGTGCCGAAACTGCTCACAGATCGCGATTCGTCCACAATCTGCGATCTGTAAGCAGTTTCGAGGGGCCTGACCCGCGAGAGTCAGGTTATGGCAATGCTAGACAAGCCGTTCGTCGGCAGTGAGGCTGTGGCGAGCGGGGCGATTCGAAAGCATGAACTTCGATCCGGCTACACAGCCATCTACCCCGATGTGTACGTGCCTAAGAATGCGGTGCTGACGATGCACCAGCGGGCGAAGGCGGCGTGGCCGTACTCGCATCGACAAGGCGTGATCGCGGGACTGACTGCTTCGGCACTACACGGCGCGAAATGGGTCGACGATGATCTGCCGATCGAGCTGATCTGGTCGAATGCCCGACGTCCACGCGGACTCCGCACCTATGACATGCGCCTTCACTCCAACGAATTCGTCGATCTCGGCGAGATACGTGTCACCACCGTCGAACGCACAGCGTTCGACGTCGCACGCCGGGGTCGGCTCGACGATGCCGTTGCTCGCCTCGACGCGCTGGGGAACGTGACGGGCCTCAAGGCCGACGATGTGCTCGCCGTCGCTGATCGCCATAGCGGTGCCCGCGGACTCCGTCAGCTACGCGCCGCGCTCGACCTGTACGACCCCGGCGCGCAATCGCCGAAGGAAACGTGGTTGCGGCTCTTGGTAATTCGAGCTGGCTACCCGCGGCCCCAGACTCAGATTCCCGTGCTGAGCCCCGACGGCCGTCGACGTTATCACCTCGACACGGGTTGGGAGGATCTCAAGTTGGCGATTGAATACGACGGCGAGCAGCATCGCGTCGACCCGATCCAATTCGCTTACGACATCAAACGATCAGAGGACCTCGACGAGCTCGGTTGGACGCGGATCAGGGTCGTCAAGGAGAACCGTCAAGCCGACGTATTGCGTCGACTCGATCGCGCATGGCACTCGAAACTGCCGGGAGATCGCAAAATCCCGTGGATCCGCGATCTGTCAGCAGTTTCGCGGAGAAGTTAGCTGAGCCGCTCGATGATCATCGCCATGCCCTGCCCGCCGCCGACGCACATTGTCTCCAGGCCGAACGTCTTGTCGTGCGTGGTCAGGTTGTTCAGCAGCGTGGCGGTGATCCGCGCGCCCGTCATACCGAACGGATGACCCAACGCAATCGCACCGCCGGACACGTTGAGCTTGTCGTGGTCCATGCCCAGCTCGCGGGCCGATCCAAGCACCTGCACCGCGAACGCCTCGTTGATCTCGTATAGGTCGATGTCGTCGATCGTCATGCCTGCGTGGGCCAGCGCCTTACGCGTCGCCTCAATCGGACCCAGGCCCATGATCTCCGGTGACAGCCCGGACACGCCCGTTGCGACGATGCGGGCCAGCGGCTTCAGGCCCAGCTCCTTGGCCTTGGCATCGGAGACCACCACAACCGCGGCGGCACCGTCATTGAGCGGACAGGCATTGCCCGCGGTGATCGTGCCGTTCGGCCGGAACACCGGCTTGAGCTGGCTCACCGCCTCGTAGGTGGTCCCGGCACGTGGTCCGTCGTCCTTGGACACCTTCGAGCCGTCGGGCAGCGTCACCGGAACGATTTCGCGCTCGAAGAAGCCGCTCTTGATCGCCTCCTCGGCGCGGTTCTGGCTGCGCACGCCCCAGTGGTCCTGGTCTTCGCGGCTGATGCCAGTCAGCAGCGCGACGTTCTCGGCGGTCTGGCCCATCGCGATGTAGACGTCGGGCAGCACGCCGTCCTCACGCGGGTCATGCCATTCCTCGGCGCCCGCCGACGCCTGGACGGAGCGCTTCTCGGCGTCGGCGAACAACGCGTTGTGCGAGTCCGGCCAGCCGTCCGACGTGCCCTTCGGGAACCGCGAAACCGTCTCCACCCCAGCGGAAATGAACGCGCTGCCTTCGCCGGCCTTGATCGCGTGGAACGCCATCCGTGTCGTCTGCAGCGACGACGAGCAGTACCGGTTGACCGTGGTGCCGGGCAGGAAGTCGTAGCCCAACTCGACGGCCACCGCGCGACCGATGTTGAAGCCGGCCTCACCGCCGGGCTGCCCGCAGCCCATGATCAGGTCGTCGATCTCGCGGGGGTCGAGCGCAGCCACCTTGTCCAATGCCGCGCGAACCATCTGGGTGGCGAGGTCGTCGGGCCGCATATCGACCAGCGAACCCTTACCGGCGCGGCCGATCGGCGAACGCGCGGTCGAAACGATGACGGCTTCAGTCATGACGGCTCCTCGTATCGAGCGAATACGAGCAACCTAGCTCGCGCGCACCACGATGGGCGCGGGCACCCTCCCCTACACGACGACGGGTGCGGGGACCCCAGTCGAGCGACGCCACAGCCTGCTCAGCCCGCTCACCCTGGCCAACAGCGAGCCGCCGTCGGCCGACCGCGACTCCAACGCGTCCTCGGTCATCGGGTGACCGACGAACTCTCCCAACGCTTTACCGAGCGCAGGCAACAACTGGTTGGCCGCCAAGGCATATCCGGCCGCCGACGGGTGGAACATGTCGTGGCTGAACAGCTTCTCCGGTGCCTTGCGGAACTCCGGCGCCAGCAGGTCGGAGAACGGAACCGGCGCGCCACCCGCCGATCGGACGGCCGACGCCTGGGCGCGCGCCAGGCGCAGGCCGCGGCCGCGCGCCACCCAGCGCAACGGTTGCGGGATGGCAGTGAGGACGCCGAAATCCGGACAGGTGCCGACCACGACGACGGCGCCGCTTGCCCGCAGGCGCCGGACCGCGCGGCCCACTCGGCGTGCCGACGGTCCGATGCCGTTCGGCTTGGTGATGTCGTTGGCGCCGATCATGATCACCGCCGCGTCCGGCGGCGGCCCGGCCACGAACATCGCGTCGATCTGACCGGACAGACCCTTCGACGTCGCACCGACGATGGCCTTTGTGCTCAGCCGGATGCGCTTGTCGGACGCTTCGGCCAGCCCCCGCGCGATCAGCACACCGGGCAGTTCATCGCCGCTCAGGCAGCCGTAGCCGGCGGCGGTGGAGTCGCCGAAAATCATCAGGTGCAGGTCGAACGGAACCCCACGGTGCCACCGCTCGACGGGACCGCCGCCCGGCGAGTACACGCCATCGGCGCGTGGCGGGATGTCCCACGACTTGGGTATCAGACGTCGGGCCTGGTCAGCCTGCCCGCTCAGCAGATTGCGGGCTCCGACATAGACCGAGCCCGTCGACGCTAATCCGGCCGCCGCCGCCAGGGCGATGGTCGACCTACGCCCCACACGAATGCGCACGGGGACAAGTTTATGTGGAAATCCGGGGGCACTCCGCGTGGCAAGACCCGATCCGCGGTCACGTTGCGGTATCAAGTCCGGTATCGATTTTGACTCGTTGATTGTTTATATCTGTAAAGGGTGTCAAGCTAATCTGGTTGGGTTAGCTGAGTAAACATGGGACACCCCGGCACTGCGATGGCGTAGGAGTGGTGGCGATGACGGCACCGAGTAAGGTATCCCGGACATTTCATGCTGGCGTCAGCCCAGCTCGATCGCGTAAACCGCGCAAATTTCCAGTCAGCGACGGCGCTCCTGTAGAGGTTGTCGAGGACGGTCCAAGCATCGCGGGACGGCTCACTGCGCTGGCGGCTCTGCTAACTATCCGGCCAACTCTAGCTATCGGAAGTTATGCGCCACGGCTGCCGTGGCCATGGGGTTTGGTCGACTTCGTCGCGCGCGTGGTGCGGCCCGCCCCGGGCACCGTGCGCGCCACCATCTCTTTGCCGAACTGCACCGCGCAGCTCGTTCGCGCCGGTGGCGTCCTTCCCGCCGACGGCAACCGCAGCGTCGTCCTCTACATGCATGGCGGCGCGTTCCTGACCTGCGGGGCCCACTCGCACGGCCGGCTGGTGACCGCACTGTCGCGCTACGCCGACAGCCCGGTGCTTGTCGTCAACTACCGAATGATCCCGAAGCATTCCGTGGGCTTGGCGCTCGACGACTGCTACGACGCCTACAAGTGGCTGCGCCTGAAGGGCTACGATCCGGACCAGATCGTGCTGGCCGGTGACTCCGCCGGCGGTTATCTGGCGCTGGCCCTTGCCGAGAAGCTGCAAGCGGAGGATGAAGAACCCGCCGCGATGGTGGCCATGTCGCCACTGTTCGAGATCGACAACGACACCCGCGCGAACCACCCGAACATCCGCACCGACGCGATGTTTCCGCCCAAGGCATTCGAGGCGCTCGTCGAGCTCATCAATGAAGCAGCGCGTCGCCACCTTATCGACGGAGAGCCCGAGGAGATCTACGAGCCGCTCGACCACATCGAGCCCGGCCTTCCGCGCACACTGATTCATGTGTCGGGTTCCGAAGTGCTCGTCAGCGACGCCCGCAAGGCCGCCCACATGCTGGCCGCCGCCGGGGTGCCCGTCGAGGTGCGGGTCTGGCCTGGTCAGATGCACGTGTTCCAGCTCGCCGCGCCCGCGGTTTCGGAGGCCACGCGGTCGCTTCGGCAGATCGGTGACTACATCCGAGAGGCCACCTGGTAGCACGCGGCCGGAGGCCGCCTATCCACACCGTTGCGGGCCTGAGACGATGGACATATGCGCATCGCCCGGCACGTCAGTGAGCTCATCGGCAATACGCCTCTGGTACAGCTGAACTCGGTTGTTCCCGACGGCGCAGGCACGGTTGCGGCGAAGATCGAATACCTCAACCCCGGCGGCAGCGCCAAGGACCGCATCGCGGTCAAGATGATCGACGCCGCCGAGGGCAGTGGCGAACTGCGCCCGGGCGGCACCATCGTGGAGCCGACCTCCGGCAACACCGGTGTCGGGCTGGCCCTGGTCGCGCAGCAACGTGGCTACAAGTGCATCTTCGTCTGTCCGGACAAGGTCAGCGAAGACAAGCAGAACGTGTTGCGCGCCTACGGCGCTGATGTCGTGGTGTGCCCGACGGCCGTGCCGCCCGACCATCCGGACAGCTACTACAGCGTGTCCAACCGGCTGGTCGAAGAGATCGACGGCGCGTGGAAGCCCGACCAGTACTCCAACCCGATGGGCCCGGCCAGCCACTACGAGACCACCGGGCCCGAGATCTGGGCGGACACCGACGGCAAGGTCACCCATTTCGTCGCGGGCGTCGGCACCGGCGGCACCATCACCGGCGCGGGCCGCTACCTCAAGGAGGTGTCCGGCGGGAAGGTGCGCATCGTCGGCGTCGATCCGGAGGGGTCGGTGTACTCAGGAGGAACCGGGCGGCCGTACCTGGTTGAGGGTGTCGGCGAGGACTTCTGGCCGTCGGCGTACGACCCGACCGTGCCCGACGAGATCATCGCCGTGTCCGACGCCGACTCGTTCGATATGACGCGGCGGCTGGCGCGGGAGGAAGCGCTGCTGGTCGGCGGGTCATGCGGCATGGCCGTCATCGCCGCGATCAAGGTCGCCGAGCATGCGGGGCCGGACGCGTTGGTCGTCGTACTGCTTCCTGACGGCGGACGGGGTTATCTCTCAAAGGTTTTCAACGACGCGTGGATGTCGTCCTACGGATTCCTGCGCAGCCGGCTCGACGGATCGGTCGAGGAGTCGACCGTCGGCGACGTGCTGAGGGGCAAGTCCGGGGCGCTGCCCGACCTGGTGCACACGCATCCGTCGGAGACGGTCCGCGACGCGATCGGCATCTTGCGCGAGTACGGCGTGTCGCAGATGCCGGTCGTCGGCGCCGAACCGCCGGTGATGGCGGGTGAAGTCGCAGGCAGCGTATCGGAGCGTGAACTGCTCTCCGCGGTGTTCGAGGGCCGCGCGAAGCTTGCCGACGCGGTGTCCCAGCATATGAGCCCGCCGCTGCCGTTGATCGGGGCGGGTGAACTGGTCAGCACCGCCGCCAAGACGTTGCGCGAATGCGACGCGGTGATGGTTGTCGAAGAAGGCAAACCGGTGGGCGTGCTGACCCGCCACGATCTACTCGGCTTCCTCTCCGACGGCCTTATCCGGCGATAGGGGCGCGGTCCGCCCGGCCCACCGGGTTCTGCGCCCCCGGATGATCAACTTCCGGGTAGAACTCTGCTATTAGCTACCTCTCAGGTTAGGGTTAGCACGCTCGTTGCCAGCTAATTTCATCACTGGAAGGCGTCCATGACTGATCAACCGCCACCGCCCCCTGGTAACTATCCGCCTCCTCCGCCTCCTCCGCCTCCACCCGGTGGGTATCCGCCTCCACCCGGTGGGTATGCGCCTCCTCCTCCGCCGCAGCGTGGTGGTTACCCGCCGCCGCCTCCGCCGCCCGGTGGGGGATATCAAGCACCGCAAGCCACGGCGGGCTACCCGCCGCCGCCCGCTGCTGCCGGTCCGGCGCTGCCCACAGAGGCCTACACGCCGTGGCTCACCCGCGTGTTCGCGTGGCTGATCGATTTCATCCCGGTGGCGATCTTGGAGGGCATCGGCTACGGGCTGCTGTTCGGCACCCGTGAGACCGCGTGCATCACCGACACGTCCGAATACGACCTCGGCGATTTCTGCGCAACCGGCGCGTCCACGCTGGGCCAGGCTTCGTTGATCATCACCTGGCTGCTGTCGATCGCCTACGTCGTCTGGAATTTCGGCTATCGTCAGGGCACCACCGGGTCGAGCATCGGCAAGTCGATCATGAAGTTCAAGGTCGTCAGCGAAAAGACTGGGCAGCCAATCGGTTTCGGCATGTCCATCGTGCGCCAGCTGGCCCACATCATCGACGCCGCGATCTGCTACATCGGTTATCTGTTCCCGCTGTGGGACCCCAAGAGGCAGACCATCGCCGATAAGATCATGTCGACAATCTGCTTACCGTTCTAGGCACTGACTACCTCGGGAAGGCCAGATGACCGACCAACCGCCTCCGCCTCCCGGCGGGTACCCACCTCCGCCGCCTCCTGGCGGCTATCCACCTCCGCCTCCGCCTCCCGGCGGGTACCCACCTCCGCCGCCTCCTGGCGGCTATCCGCCGCCTCAGGGCGGCTATCCTCCGCCACCGCCGGCGGGTGGTTATCCTCCGCCTCCGCAGCGGGGCGGTTATCCGCCACCCCCACCAGGGGCGCCCGGATATCCGCCACCCGGTTATCCGCCTCCGTCGCCCGGCGGCTTCCCACCCGCGGGCGGCCCCGGCTTCGGACAGTCGTACAATGTCGGCGACGCCTTTTCGTGGGCGTGGAACAAGTTCAGCAAGAACGCCGGCCCGCTCATCGTCGCCACATTGGTGTATGGCCTCGTCTTAGTCGTGCTGCAGGCGATCATCAGTTTGGTGTCGGACGCAGTCTCGCCGAGCGACTACAGCAGTTACAGTTCGGACGCCACCAGCTTCTCGTTCTCATATGGCATGTCGGGCGTCGGCAGCATCATCGTCTCGATCATTGGATGGTTCCTCTCACTGATCGTCGCTGCCGCGCTTCAGTCGGCGTACATCGGCGGAATGCTGGATATCGCTAACGGGCAACAGGTTTCGATGGGGTCGTTCTTCCGGCCGCGGAACATCGGCAATGTCATCATCGCGGGTTTGATCGTCGGCATCGTGACCACGATCGGGTTTATCTTGTGCATCATCCCGGGCGTCATCGCGAGCATCATGTTGATGTTCACCGTGGTTGCACTGCTCGACCGCAATCTGTCGCCGGTCGACGCGGTCAAGTCGAGCTTCGATCTCAGCAAGGCGAACTTCGGCAACGTCATTCTCGCCTGGCTCGTCCTGATCGCGACGTTCATCGTCGGTGCGCTGCTTTGTGGTGTAGGACTTCTCGTCGCCGCTCCCGTCGCGACTCTCGTCCTGGTGTACACATACCGGATTGTCAGCGGCGGGCAGGTCGCGGACCTGAACCCGCAGCCACTGCCGCCGGGCCCGCCACAAGGAGGTCCGCAATTGAACCCGCAACCACTGCCACCACAGCAGTAACGAGGCTCATCTGAAGGCGCTGACGCCGGTCAGCGCCTCGCCGATGACCAACTGGTGCACCTCGGACGTGCCTTCGTAGGTCAGCACGGATTCGAGGTTGTTGGCGTGCCGGATCACCGGGTACTCCAGCGTTATCCCGTTGGCGCCCAACAGCGTCCGGCACTCCCGGGCAATCTTGATCGCCTCGCGCACGTTGTTCAGCTTGCCGACGCTGACCTGTTCCGGGCGGATGCGACCGTCGTCCTTGAGCCGCCCCAGGTGCAGCGCAAGCAACTGCGCCTTGCCGAGTTCGACGGCCATGTCGGCTAGCTTGGCTTGTGTCAGTTGGTATCCCGCCAAGGGCTTGTCGAATACCTCGCGGGTGCCGACGTAGTCCAGCGTGGTCTGCAGGCAGTCGCGGGCGGCGCCGACGCTGCCGAACACGATGCCGAACCGCGCCTCGGACAGGCAGGCCAGCGGTCCGGAAAGGCCATTCGCGTCGGGCAACTGGGCGTCGGCGGGCAGCCGCACTTCGTCGAGATGCAGCTCGGACGTGACGGACGCGCGCAGCGACAGCTTGTGCGTCATGTCCCGTGCCGAAAAGCCAGGCGTGCCAGCGGGCACGACGAAGCCGATGATGCCTTCCTTGGAGCGGGCCCACACCACCGCGACGTCGGCGATCGATCCGTTGGTGATCCACATCTTCGAACCGTTCAGGATCCAGTCCGACCCGTCGCGGCGTGCGGTGGTGCGCATGCCCGCGGGGTTGGAGCCGAAGTCCGGCTCGGTCAGCCCGAAGCAGCCGATGACCTCGCCGGTGGCCATGGCGGGCAGCCACTGGTTGCGCTGCTCCTCGCTGCCCCAGCGGTAGATGGCGAACATCGCCAGCGAGCCCTGCACCGACACCAGACTGCGCAGGCCGGAATCGATGGCCTCGAGCTCCTGGCATACCAGGCCGTATGCGGTCGCCGTCGAGCCGCCACAGCCGTAGCCCTTCAGGTGCATGCCCAGCACACCGAGCTTGCCCAGGTCGGCGGCCAGCTCGCGGACCGGCACCTCGCCGGCCTCAAACCAGTCGGCGATGTGCGGCCGCAGCCGCTGCTCGCCGAACCGGCGCACCGTCTGCCGCAGCTCGATGTCTTCTGGCGTCAGCAGTGAGTCGAGGTCGAGCAGGTCTTCGAGGCGGGTAACCATGGTCCATGTCTACACCCCGGTGAGCCGACCAGTTCGTCCTACTTGTCGGAGGGTGTTCGTAGGTTTGGGGCATGGGTGATGGCCCCGTTCTTCGCGATACGAAAATCGGTCGTCGCTTCGTGCGCCAAGGCCTGGCACGCCGATGCCAGTCGCCGCGCCATATCAACCCCCAACGGGGTGCGTTCTCGTGGGGCGGGCGTTCAAGTTCCGAATGAGGCCTACCGCTCGCCAGCATGCGGCGTTGGCCGCATGCGTTGCGTCGCATCGCGAGCTCTATAACGCGGCCTTGCAGGAGCGGCGGGATGCTTGGCGCAGTAGCAATACCGTGGTGCACTACGGGGATCAATCGGCCCAATTGAGCGCGATCCGGGCGGCCCGTCCGGACGTAGGGATATGGTCGTTCTCCAGCCAGCAGGCCACGCTCCGTCGGCTCAACCGAGCGTTTGACGCGTTTTTCGTCGAATGAAAGCTGGTGGGAAGCCGGGATATCCGCGTTTCAAGGGCGCGGGTCGGTTTGACACTGTGGAATGGCCACGAGACGGAGACGGTGCGCGGTGGCACCCCGACTTGCAGCAGGTGTATCTGCAGGGTGTTGGTCAAGTCGAGGTGAACGCGCACCGGCCGGTCGTAGGTTGCGTCAAGACGATTCAGGTTCGTCGGCAGGGCCGGAGGTGGATGCTGATCTTGTCCTGCGATGCCGTGCCGACTAACCCATTGCCCAAATCTGGGCGGGAGGTCGGTGTGGATCTTGGCATCAAGAATTTTGCTACCACCTCGGACGGCGACCATCTGTTCAATCCGCGCTGGGCGGAGAGCTCAGCTGCGCGGTAGTCGCTGGTTCGCAATCTTTCGGTGTCGAGCCGCCACAGCCCCGCGTGCTTTCGACCGATTGTTAGAGCCACGCTTCTTGTTGGCTAGCTGCCGTTGAGCGGTGGTCAAGGCACACGGCCAAAGAGAACCGCGTCAGCCAGGCATTATTCGTCTGCAAAGCGTGCGGCCATGCGCCCACGCCGACGAGCATGCAGCACGCAACATCCTGAGGGCTGGACTGGCCCATCACGCAGCTCACGCTGCGTGAAGAGAAGCTGGCGGCGAATGCCGTCAGCGAAGTCACGTCTACACCGGGCGTGCGGCGGCGATCTGGGCGTCGATACCCTGATCGGTGATGACTGAACAACACAGGTGGCAGGGCTTGGCCACCAAGGCTATCCACGCAGGGTTTCGGCCCGACCCGGGCACCGGGGCCGTCAACGCACCGATCTACGCGAGTTCGACGTTCGCGCAGGACGGCGTCGGCGGGCTGCGCGGCGGCTATGAATACGCGCGCACCGGGAACCCGACGCGCGCGGCGCTGGAGGCGTCGCTGGCCGCGGTTGAGGAGGCCGCGTTCGGGCGGGCGTTTTCCTCCGGCATGGCAGCGACTGACTGTGCGCTGCGCGCGTTGCTGCGGCCAGGCGATCACGTCGTCATCCCGGACGACGCCTATGGTGGCACCTTCCGGCTGATCGACAAGGTGTTCACCAACTGGGGTATTACCTACACGGCGGTGGCATTGTCCGATCTCGACGCGGTCCGTGCGGCGATGACGTCGAAGACCCGGTTGATCTGGGTTGAGACGCCCACAAACCCGTTGCTCTCCATCGCCGACATCGGTGCGATAGCACGGCTGGCTGCCTCCGCAAAAATAAAGGTGTTGGTGGACAACACCTTTGCCTCGCCGGCCTTGCAGCAGCCGTTGCTCTTCGGCGCCGATATCGTGTTGCATTCGACGACAAAGTACATCGGCGGCCACTCCGACGTGGTCGGCGGCGCACTGCTGACCAACGATGAAGAACTCGATACCGCGTTCGCATTCCTGCAGAATGGCGCCGGCGCGGTGCCCGGTCCGTTCGACGCTTACCTGACCATGCGGGGGCTCAAGACGCTGGTGCTGCGGCTGCAACGGCACAGCGAAAACGCCGCGCTGGTGGCCGAGTTCCTCGACGGCCACCCCGCCGTCAAGACCGTGCTGTATCCGGGGTTGCCGGGGCATCCCGGCCACGAGGTCGCCAAGCGGCAGATGAGCGCCTTCGGCGG
Organism: uncultured Actinomycetota bacterium; assembly: GCA_963770305.1. GTDB lineage: Bacteria > Actinomycetota > Actinomycetes > Mycobacteriales > Mycobacteriaceae > Mycobacterium. Next base: position 438,341 of record CAVYPB010000012.1, on the reverse strand, counting down.
CATGGTGTCGGTCCGGATGCGCGGCGGGCCGCAGGCCGCGCGCGACTTCTGCTCTCGGACAAGGATTTTCATCCTTGCCGAGTCACTGGGCGGGGTGGAATCGCTGATCGAGTATCCGGGCGCGATGACGCACGCGTCGACCGCGGGCTCACAACTGGAGGTGCCTGACGATCTTGTGCGGCTGTCGGTCGGCATCGAGGATTCCGCCGACCTGCTCGCCGACCTGGAGCAGGCGCTACGCTAGCGCCCCTCGCACCGCCGATGCGGTGATCGCCAGGTTCACTTCGGCCATCGCCGTCGGATATTCGTCCACCCAACTGCCGCTGGCGATTTCACCCGCCCTGGCGTGCACCCACCGCCAGCCGCGGTCATTGAGGCTCAGCAGGGCACCGAGCCCGTCGACCGCGTGCAACAACGAGATGATCGCCGCCGTCGTCGGGGCGGGCGGTCTGCGGTCGAACAACGCCGCCAGCAGCGCCGAGCGCGCGTGGGCGACCCGTTCCCTGTTGGTCAGCGGCCAGGCATAAGGGTGGCTGAATCGCTTGGAGTTCAACCGAATACGCCGGATCTGGCCCATCTGCTCAAGGTAGGTGACGAGGTTCTCCTCGGTGTGCTTGGACAGCCGCTTGACCGCGGTCGCCGGACGCAGCGGACGGCGCTGCAGCAGCTGGAACGCCGGCGCGACGACGGGATCCATCGGCCCGGGAGCCGCGAGCGCCAGCAGCCGGCCAGGCTCGACCGGGTCACCGGCCATCGCCGGCCGAATTCGGCACGCGTGCGCAAGGTCCAGCAGCACCGCGCCGGATAGCACCCGCTGCCGGCGGGCACGGTCAAGACCGGGCTGAGCGGACGCGTTGTCCAGTAGCAGCAGAAACAGGTCCTCGGCGATCTGCGCCATAGGCGGACTGTAAACCGCACCGCGGCGGGCCCGCGAATTAGGATTCGGCGGCGCAGTCGCGACCTAGGAGTGGTACGGCTCGGCGCTGACCAGCGTGACCTTGACGGTGTTGCCGTTGGGCACGGTGTAGCTGCGGCTCTCGCCGACCTTCGCGTCGATCAGGGCCTCGCCCAGCGGGGACTTCGGCGAGTACACCTCGAGCTTGCCGTCGCTGACGCCCTCCTGGCGGGTGGCGATCAGGAAGGTCTCGGTATCGCTTTTGTCGTCGTCGTAGAACACCTTCACGACCGAGCCGGGCAGCGCCACACCGGACTGCTTGGGCGCCTCGCCCACCTTGGCGTTGTTCAGCAGCTCCTGAAGCTGACGGATGCGGGCCTCCTGCTGGCCCTGCTCCTCGCGGGCGGCGTGATAGCCGCCGTTCTCGCGCAGGTCGCCTTCCTCGCGGCGGTCGTTGATCTCGGCAGCGATGACCGGTCGATTGGCGATCAGCTGATCGAGCTCCGCCTTCAGCCGGTCGTGTGCTTCCTGGGTTAGCCAGGTGACCTGGGTGTCGGTCATGTTGTCGCGCTCCCCTCGTTGTTGCTCTCGCGCTCTTCGCGTAAGAAAACTCGTGTTACGGCGCCGGGAGCGTTCCCACATGTATTGCCACAATCGCGAGCGCCGAATCAGCACACTAAAAGCAGCAATACACGGCCCCAGCAGGACCGTGTATCGGACCATGATAGCACCGCGGGGACAGCGGATTTTCACGAATTCGCAGTTCGGCGTTTGTTGCGCCGACTTCCCCGGTGTGTTTCTACGAGGCCACCAGGTAGGACGGCACATCGGTGCCGCAGCCGTAGACGTCGCCGACCACCGGCGGCCGACTGGCCTTGACGACCGTGGTGACCTGCACGGTTTTCTGCGTCGACGGCGGGACCAGCACTTCGCGGCGACCGGTCTCGCTGCCGTCGATCGACCGCGCCCGCACGATGCACACCACCGGCCGGGACGGGTCGTCGCGGGTCACGGTGATCGTCACCTGCACGGTTTCATCGTCGACCAGGTGATAGCCGCCCAGCTCACCTTTGACCTCCCCGGTGCCGAGCCGCTGCGAAGCGATCACCGCGATCCCAATCCCGATCGCGAGGACCATCACGGTCAACCCGACCGCGATCCAACGGCGGTTGCTGCGCGACAGCCGCTGCCGCCCGTAGCGGTCAGCGGGGCGCTCGATCATGTGGTTTCGCATGCCCGTCCGTCGGATAGATGTACAGAACTGGAACTATAGGGACTACTCAAAAGTGCGAGCTGGTTGAAACCTCTCGAGAATGTCGGCTTGAACTACGCAGGTAAGAGGGATCAGGTTGAGCGAACTGCGGTTGATGGCGGTGCATGCCCACCCGGACGACGAGTCCAGCAAGGGTGCCGCCACCATGGCCCGCTACGCCGACGAGGGTGTGCGCGTGATGGTGGTGACGATGACCGGCGGCGAGCGCGGCGACATCCTCAACCCCGCGATGGACCTGCCGGATGTGCACGGCCGGATCACCGAGATCCGCCGCGACGAGATGGCCAAGGCCGCGAAGATCCTCGGGGTCGAGCACCACTGGCTCGGTTTCGTCGACTCCGGCCTGCCCGAGGGCGAACCGCCGCCACCGCTGCCCGACGGCTGCCTCGGCGTGGTGCCGCTGGAGGAGCCCGTCGAGGCGCTGGTGCGCGTGGTCCGCAAGTTCAGACCGCACGTGATGACCACCTACGACGAGAACGGCGGCTACCCGCATCCGGACCACATCCGAACCCACCAGGTGTCGGTCGCTGCCTACGAGGCCGCAGGCGACTACCTGCAGCTCCCCGACGCCGGTGAGCCGTGGGACGTGCTCAAGCTTTACTACAACCACGGATTTCTGCGGAAGCGCATGCAGCTCCTTCAGGACGAGTTCGCCAAACACGGTCAGGAGGGCCCGTTCGAAAAGTGGCTCAAGCACTGGGATCCCGATCATGACCTGTTCGAGCACCGGGTGACGACGCGCATCGAGTGCTCCAAATACTTCGCCCAACGCGACGACGCGTTGCGCGCGCATGCCACGCAGATCGACCCCAACGGAGACTTCTTCCGAGCGCCCATCGAATGGCAGCAACGGCTATGGCCCACTGAGGAATACGAGCTGGCCCGTTCGCGGGTGCCGCCGTCACTGCCGGAGACCGACCTGTTCACGGGGATCGAGACGGACCGGTGAACGACGCCATGATGATCGCGATCGGGCTGCTCGCCGATGATGCTCCCCGCGACACCGGCCCGGACTTCGGCAAGGCCAGCCCGTTCGGTCTGGTGATCGTCGTGCTGCTGCTGATCGGCACGTTCTTGTTGGTGTGGTCGATGAACCGACATCTGCGCAAGCTGCCTGAGTCGTTCGACCGCGACAACCCCGAACAGGACCAGGCCGCCGACCAGGGAAGCGCCGTCGTCGATCTGGATCTCACGACCGAGGACCCCAAGCGCGAGCCCGGCGGCTGAGTTCGGTCGACAAGCATCCCCTTGAGTAGCGTCATCAAGTGTTGACGCCTGCAGAACGGGTGGGTTCCGGCGGAGTGCGAGGAGGGGTCAAGTGGCCAACCAACTCGATATTGCGACCAGCCCCTACCTGCGCCAGCACGCCGACAACCCGGTGCACTGGCAGCAGTGGACGGCCGAGGCGCTGGCGGAGGCCGCGGCGCGTGACGTGCCGATCCTGTTGTCCATCGGGTACGCGGCGTGCCACTGGTGCCACGTGATGGCCCACGAGTCGTTCGAGGACAACGAGGTCGCCGCCGCGATGAACGACGGGTTCGTGAACATCAAGGTGGACCGCGAGGAGCGGCCCGACCTCGACGCGGTGTACATGAACGCGACCGTCGCGCTGACCGGCCAGGGCGGCTGGCCGATGACGTGCTTCCTCACTCCCGACGGCCGGCCGTTCTTCTGCGGGACCTATTACCCGAAACCGAACTTCCTGCAGCTGCTCGCCGCCGTGACCGAGACCTGGCGGACCCGGCGCGGCGAGGTGGAGGAGGCCTCCGACCGCATCGCGGGCGAACTGCGGTCGATGGCCTCGGGACTGCCGGCCGGTGGGCCGCCGGTGCAGCCCGCGCTGTGCGACCACGCTGTGGCCGCGGTCCTGCAGGACGAGGACGTCGAGCGCGGCGGCTTCGGCCGCGCTCCGAAGTTCCCGCCGTCGGCGCTCTTGGAAGCGCTGCTGCGCAGCCACGAACGCACCGGCGACATCCTGCCGGTGGAGGCGGTGGAGCGGACATGCACGGCGATGGCCCGTGGAGGCATTTACGACCAGCTGGCCGGTGGGTTCGCGCGCTACAGCGTCGACGCGTCGTGGGTGGTGCCGCACTTCGAGAAGATGCTCTACGATAACGCGCTGCTGCTTCGGGTGTATGCACACTGGGCCCGCCGCACTTCAAACCCGTTGGCCCGCAAGGTGGCTGACGAGACCGCACGGTTCATGATCGACGATCTGGGCGCCGGCGGCATGTTCACGTCGTCGCTGGACGCCGACGCCGACGGCCACGAGGGGATGACCTACGTGTGGACGCCCGCGCAGCTGCGCGAGGTCCTCGGTGACGACGACGGGCGTTGGGCCGCAGAGCTTTTCAATCTGACGGACACCGGCACCTTCGAACACGGCAGTTCGGTGCTGCAGCTCCTGAGCGATCCCGACGACGCGGACCGCTTCGACCGTGTCCGCACCGAGCTGCTCGCCGCCCGGCGCACCCGGCCGCAGCCCGGCCGCGACGACAAGGTCGTCACGACGTGGAACGGGCTGGCGATCACCGCGCTCGCCGAGGCAAGCGTCGCACTTGATCGGCCCGAATTCCTCGACACGGCGATCCACTGCGCGCGCTCGATCGTCGACCTGCATGTCGTTGACGGCCGATTGCGGCGTGCCAGCCTGGGAGGACGGGTCGGTGACAGCGCCGCGATCCTGGAGGACCACGCGACGCTGGCCACCGGCCTCTTGACGCTCTATCAGCTGACCGGTGACGCGTCGTGGCCGGACGCGGCCACCGGCTTGCTCGACGTCGCGCTCGACCATTTCGCCGACCCGGACCGCGATGGCCGCTGGTTCGACAGCGCCGACGACGCCGAGCAGTTGATGGTTCGGCCCGCCGACCCGCTCGACGGCGCCACCCCGTCGGGCGCCTCGACGATCGCCGAGGCGCTACAGCTGGCCGCCCATCTGGTACCCGCAGACCGCGCCGGGCGATACGGCGCGGCGGCCGACGCCACGCTGGCCGGCGCGACGCCCATCCTTGCCCGGCTGCCACGCTCGGGTGGACATTGGCTGGCCGTTGCCGAAGCCGCTGTGCGCGGACCCATCCAGATCGCGGTGGCCTGCGACCCCCGGCACTCCGAATTGCTCTCTGCGGCACGCGAATTGGCGCCTGGCGGGGCAGTTGTGGTGGGCGGCCCGGTCAACTCCTCGGAGCTGCTCGTCGACCGTGACCGGGTCGGTGGTTCCGACGCCGCGTACGTCTGCCGCGGTCGGGTGTGTGACCTGCCCGTCACCACCAGGGAGGATCTCGCCGCTGCGTTGCTGGCCGTGTAGCGTCGCGGCCATGCCGAGCGTCGAAGCCAACACTGAAGCCAACGCCAAGACCGTCAACCGCTACCTCGAACTGCTTGCGAAGGGGCAGGCGGACGCCATAGCCGACCTGTATGCGACCGATGCGACCGTGGAGGATCCGGTCGGCGGAGAGGTGCACATCGGGCGCCAGGCAATTCACGGTTTCTACTCCAACGTGCCGGGCACGAACAACGCGACCGAAGTCGTCACACTGCGCGCGCTAGGCAACGAGGTCGCGTTCTTCTGGCGCCTCATCGTCGACCTCGGCGAGGGCGGCAAGATGTCCATCGAGATCCTCAGCGTGATGACGTTCGACGACGAGGGCAAGATCACGTCGATGAAGGCCTACTGGGGCCCGGACAACATCAAGCAGGGCTAGAAGACCGCGAACCACATCGCGATGTAGTGGCAGAGCGCCGCAACCGCGGTGCAGGCGTGGAAGAACTCGTGGTGGCCGAACGTCGTGGGCCACGGATTCGGCCACTTGAACCCATAGAGCACACCGCCGATGCTGTAGAGCGCGCCACCGACGATCAGCAGCACCAGCGCCGCGACGCCCGCGCCCTCCATGATCGGCCCGACGAACCACGCCGCCACCCAACCCAGCAGCAGATACAGCGGCACACCGACCCAGCGTGGCGCCGAGGGCCAGAACATCTTGAGCAGAACACCCGCGATCGCCCCGCCCCAGACGATCCAGAACAGCACCCAGCCCTTCTCCGACGGCAATGCCAGCAGGGCGAACGGCGTATAGCTGCCCGCGATGAAGACGAAGATCATCGAGTGGTCGGCTCGCTTCATCCACTTGCGTGCGGACTTTGACTGCCAGTTCACCCGGTGATAGGTGCCGCTGACCGCGAACATCGCGACGATCGTGAAGGTGTAGAGCAGCGTGGCCAGTCCCGCGCGAGTGGACTCCATCGACCACGACACCGACACCAGCGCGGCGCCTGCGATGAAGGCCACGATCGCCGCATACACGTGGATCCAGCCGCGTGCCCTGGGCTTCGCGAAAAACTTCTCGACGCCGTCGACGACGGCTTCGGGGAAGTCTTCGGCGTATACGCGCGGCGGCTGTTGCTGGGCCTCGTCAGCGGTTTCGATCTGGGTCATGTCACCTCCACCAATGCCCTGGGGGTTTCCAAAGGTCACAGTAGTCTGGATCTTCGTGGACATCATTCCTGCACGGGTCAAGGAACCGATGTACCGGCTCTACGAGATGCGCCTGCGCCAGGGGCTGGCTTCCTCGAAATCCGACCTGCCGCGCCACATCGCGGTGCTATGCGACGGTAACCGGCGCTGGGCACGTGAGCTTGGACACAACGACGTCAGCTACGGCTACCGGATGGGTGCCCGCAAGATCGCCGAGATGCTGCGCTGGTGCCAGGAAACGGGCATCGAGATGGCCACCGTCTACCTGCTGTCGATGGAGAATCTGCAGCGCGATCCGGACGAGCTGTCGTCGCTCATCGAGATCATCACCGACGTCGTCGAGGAGATCTGCGCGCCGGCCAACAGATGGAGCGTGCGCACCGTCGGCGATCTCGAGCTGGTCGGCGAGGAGCCGGCGCGGAGGCTGCGCGATGCTGTCGAATCCACCAACGGCAACGGCAGCAGATTCCATGTCAACGTGGCGGTCGGTTACGGCGGCCGCCAGGAGATCGTTGACGCGGTGCGGGCGCTGCTCGGCAAGGAACTCGCCAACGGCGCAACAGGCGAACAGCTCATTGAGGCCATCACCGCCGAGGCCATTTCCGAGAACCTCTACACCTCCGGGCAACCCGACCCCGACCTGGTGATCCGCACATCGGGGGAGCAGCGGCTGTCAGGATTCCTGCTGTGGCAGAGCGCCTACTCGGAGATGTGGTTCACGGAGGCCTACTGGCCGGAGTTTCGGCGCGTGGACTTCCTGCGGGCGCTGCGCGATTACACGGCGCGCCATCGTCGCTACGGGATGTAGGTGCCACACTTGAACCATGGCTGCGCTGTCAGCAGTGGTTTTCACGCTCAGCTGGTGGTTGGGCCTCTACCTGCTCGCCCGTGACCCGCGCAAACCCGTCCTGGTGTTGGCCGCGATCGGGCTGACGAGCTTCGCATCGGTGGTGGCGCTGGATGCGGTGCGGGTGCTCAGCGGCTCCGATGTGCTCAGCAGCGTCGAGGTCTACCTGGTTGTGCTGCCAGGGATCGCGTGGTTCGCGGCGCTCCTGGAGATGTCTCGGCCGTCCGATACCTGGCGTAGCCGCGCCAGCGAAATTGCGCTGGTCGCCGGTGTCGCCGCGGTGGCGTTCGTCGGCGCGGCGATGGCAGGCGACGTCGACGGGCCGCTGCGGATGGGCCACTGGGTGATGTTCGCGGCAATCTCGCTGTCCACGCTGGGCGCGATGGTCAAGGCCGTGCTGCTTCGCGCGCAGCCGGGACGGGTCGCGGGCTTCCTCGTGCTCGGCACGCTGTTCTTCGCGCTCGCCAACGCGATCCTGATCATCCCGCTCGGTTTGGTGCCGAGCTGGCTGGCGTTGGCGTCCACCGGATTCGACGTTGCCGTGCTCGGCGTCGCTGTGGCGATGTGGGACGCGTTCGACGAGGGGCAGGCGCTGCGGGCCGACATGCTGCGGTCCTTCGCGGCGACGGCCGTGGTGGCGCTGCTGTTCGGCGGCCAGCTCTTGATCGGCCTGGCCGTGTCGGGACAGGAGACCGCCCTGACCGTGCTGCTGTTCACCAGCCTGGCCATCGCGATCGCGATCAACGTGCTTGCCGACCCGCTGGCAGGGCTGCTGGACCGGCTGGCGTTCTCCCGCTCGCCGGACCTGCAGGCCGACCGCGCCGCGCTGCGTCGCACCGAAGCGGCGCTGCCGCTCCGGTCGGCCAACCCGCTTGCCCGCGTCGAAGACGACGCCTTCGCCCGGCTCACCCGCCGCGCGCTCGGCCATTACGGCGACTTGTCCAAGCTCATCGCCAGCCCGCTCACCGCGCTGCCCCTCATCGACGAGCGGCTGGCCGCCCGCGGCGCATCCGACCAGCCGCTGGAACGGGCCAATGAACTCAAAGCCCTGCTGGCCGACCGCATCGCCAGGCTCAAGCCGCGGGACGGCGGCGACTTCGGCACCACCGAGCAGTGGCGCCACTACAACTCGCTGTACTTCCCGTACGTCGTCGGCGTGCGCGCCTACGCACAGAACGCCACCGCCGCCGGACTGGACCCGGTGGCCCGGCAGGCCTGGCAGTGGTTCGTCACCGAGGTGCCGCAACGCTCGCTGCACAACTGGCAGAACGCCGCGGCCCGGCTGATCGCCGCCGATCTGCGCGGAAACCTGGTCAGCGCACAAGACTGACCTGCGGTTGGCAGTACCTGGCAGCGTCTGGCGTCGATCTGGCAGTGGCATCTGAGAAGCATCGGTGCCATGACCGCAATCAACAACCGCCCGGTCCGGGAAAGTACCGACTCATTACTGCGCTTTGCCCTTCGCGCCGACGCAACCCTGTGCGCCGGCGTCGGGCTGCTCGTCGCGATGGCAGCCGACCCGCTGTCGCGGCTCTCCGGTCTTTCGGCTACTTCGGAGTGGATCGGCGGCGCCGCTTTGGTGATCTACGGCGTCGCGCTGTTCGCTGCCGCCGGCCTGCCCGACGTCCGGCGCGTCGGCGTCGGAGTGCTCGCCGGAAACGTCGTCTTCGCGATCCTCGTCGCCGTCGTGCTGGCCGCGGGCTGGCTGCCGCTGACCGAACTCGGCGTGGTCACGACGATCGCGTTCACGGTCGCCACGGTGGGCTTTGCCTACGCCCAGTACCTCGGAGTGCGCCGTCTGGCGTGACTCCCTCATGGCTGGTCCGGAGTCGCCGTCGTCAGAGGTTGCGGCGTCGACTCCGGTACCGGTCGCCAGAAGATAACCACGGAAAGGAAAACCCATGAGCGCCATCTCGACCCGACTGAATGAGTCGACCGATTCGCTGCTGCGGTTCGCCATGCGTGCCGACGCCGTCCTCACCGGACTTGCCGGTATCGCCGCCCTCCCGCTCGCGGGCTGGCTGTCGGAGTTGTCGGGGACGACGCGCGCGTTCGAGTACTCGATGAGCGCCTTCTTCATCGTGTACGGCATCGCCGTGTTCGGTCTTGCGGCGCTGCCGTCGGTCCGAGTCCCAGGTATCGCCGTCATCATCGCCAACCTGCTGTACACGGTCGCGGCGGTGGTTCTCGTGCTGTCTGACTGGATGCCGCTCACCACGACCGGTGTGGTGCTGACGCTGTCCACCGGTGTCTACACGCTGGTGTTCGCCGAACTGCAGTACCAGGGCTGGCGCCGCATGAAGGCGTAGGTTCCTCTGCCGAGCAGACGCGAAAGCCCCCGACACGCCGCGTGTTTGGGGGCTTTTCCGCCGGCTCGTGCTTACAACTTGCGCAGCCGCAGCCGGTTGATGGAGTGGTCGGCGTCCTTGCGCAACACCAGCGTGGCGCGAGGCCGCGTCGGCAGGATGTTCTCAATCAGGTTGGGGCGGTTGATCGAATGCCAGATATCGCGGGCGGCGAACACCGCGGCGTCATCGGTCAGCGTGGCGTAGTGGTGGAAGTGCGACGCGGGATCGGCGAATGCCGTCGACCGCAGGCCGAGGAAACGGTTGACGTACCAGTGCTCGATGTCCTCGATGCGAGCGTCGACATACACGGAGAAGTCGAACAGGTCCGACACCATCAGCGCCGGACCCGTCTGTAACACGTTGAGGCCCTCAAGAATGAGAATGTCGGGATGCTTGATGATCTGCTTTTCGCCGGACACGATATCGTAGAGCAGATGCGAGTAGACCGGTGCGCAGACCTGGTCGGCGCCCGACTTCACGGCTGTGACGAACCGCATGAGCGCGCGCCGGTCGTAGCTCTCCGGAAAACCCTTGCGGTGCATCAGGTTTCGACGGGTAAGCTCGTCGTTCGGGTACAGGAAGCCGTCGGTGGTGACCAGGTCGACCCGCGGGTGGTGTTCAAAGCGCGCCAGAAGAGCCTGTAGCACACGGGCGGTGGTCGACTTGCCGACTGCGACGCTTCCCGCCACGCCGATGACGAACGGCACCGGCCGGTCCGGATTCTGCTGTGGCTCACCGAGGAACTCCGCGGTCGCGGCGAACAACCGCTGGCGTGCCGCGACCTGAAGGTGGATCAACCGGGCCAGCGGCAGGTAGACCTCTTCGACCTCCAGCAGGTCGAGCTTTTCACCGAGACCCCGCAGCTGCAGCACATCGTCTTCCGTCAGCTTCATCGGCGTCGACATGCGCAGCGCGCGCCATTGACTCCGGTCGAACTCCACGTAGGGGCTCGGCTCGCTCAGCCGCGGCATGGGGTCAGTCTTGCATTTACCGTTGAGGCTATGGACGCCGCCACCTTGATCCGCGAATATCTGCTGCTCGGTTTGCGCTTCGACAGGATCGAGGACGGCTACGTCGACTCCTTCACCGGCGACCCCGCGCTGCGTCAGCAGGTGCAGAACGGGCCCGCGCCCGATCCCGCCGACCTGGCCCGCCAGGCCGAGCGCCTGGCCGCCGAGGTGCCGGACGCCGACGGCCTCGATCGGGTCCGCGCGGATTACGTGACGGCCCACCTGCGGGCGCTGGCCTGCGCCGGTTGGAAGTTCGCAGGCCAAGACGTCGGCTTCGTCGACGAGGTCCAGGCCTACTTCGACGTGCACATCGCCAAGGGCGATCCCGATCAGTACCTGCAGGCGCACCGCAAGCTCGACGACGCGCTGGGCGGCAGCGGACCGCTCGCCGAGCGCATGGCTGCCTACCGCGCGGGAGAGGAGATTCCGCCCGAGCGGCTCGAGGAAGCCATCCACGCGTTCTCCAGCGCGCTACGCGACCGCGTGCGCGCCGACTACCCGCTGCCCGACACCGAGACCATCACATACGAGGTGGTCACCGACAAGCCGTGGTCGGGGTTCAACTACTACCTCGGCGAATACCGCTCGACCGTCGCCGTCAACGCCGACCTCAAGCAGCAGATGTCTAACCTGCCGCGGCTGGTGGCCCACGAGTCCTACCCCGGCCATCACACCGAGCACTGCCGCAAGGAAGCCCGTTTAGTCCACACATACGGCCATACCGAGCAGACAATCTTCCTGGTCAACACGCCGCAATGCCTGATGGCCGAGGGATTGGCGGACCTGGCGCTGTACGCGGCAATCGGGCCGAACTGGGGCGGCTGGGCCGCCGAGATCTATGCCGATCTCGGGCTGCGCTTCGACGGCGAGCGCGCAGAGGCGGTGTCCGAAGCGGCGGCGGCATTGGCCGACGTGCGGCAGGACGCCGCCTTGATGCTGCACGACGAGCACCGCGACGTCGACGACGTCGTCGACTTCCTCGAGCGTTGGCTGTTGGTCAACGACGAACGCGCCCGGCAGATGCTGCGCTTCTTGTCCTCGCCGCTGTGGCGCGCCTACACCAGCACCTACGTCGAGGGTTACCGGCTGCTGCGGGGCTGGCTAGAGGGCCGACCCGACGGCGTCAGCCTGACCGCACGATTCGGGCGACTGCTTGACGAGCCGCTGATCCCGTCGGCACTGCGGGACGTAGGCTGAAACGCATGACCGCAGACTCCACCGCGACCACCGCCACCGCTCCGGGTGCCGAGTACGCCGACGCCGCAAGCGCCGCCTACCGCTCGATACTGCAGATCATCGAGTCGGTCGAGCCGCGCATCGCGGCGGCGACGCGCAAAGAGCTTGCCGACCAACGTGATTCACTCAAGCTGATCGCCAGCGAGAATTACGCGTCTCCTGCGGCGCTGCTCACCATGGGTAGCTGGCTGTCCGACAAGTACGCGGAGGGCACCATCGGGCACCGGTTCTACGCCGGCTGTCAGAACGTCGACACCGTCGAGACAGTGGCCGCCGAGCACGCCCGCGAACTGTTCGGTTCGCCCTACGCCTACGTGCAGCCCCACTCGGGCATCGACGCCAACCTGGTTGCGTACTGGGCCATCCTGGCCACCCGCGTCGAGGCACCGGGCCTCGCTGGGGCGGGCGTCAAGAATGTCAACGACCTTTCGGAAGCGGACTGGGAGAAGCTGCGCAACAAGCTGGGAAACCAGCGGCTGCTGGGGATGTCGCTGGACGCAGGCGGGCACCTCACCCACGGATTCCGGCCCAACATCTCCGGCAAGATGTTTCACCAGCGCAGCTACGGCACCGACCCGGAGACGGGTCTGCTGGACTACGACGCGCTGGCCGCCGCCGCGCGTGAGTTCAAGCCGCTGATCCTGGTCGGGGGGTACTCGGCCTATCCGCGCCGGGTGAACTTCGCCAAGATGCGCGAGATCGCCGACGAGGTGGGCGCCACCCTGTTCGTGGATATGGCGCATTTCGCGGGACTGGTGGCAGGCAAGGTGTTCACCGGCGACGAGGATCCCGTCCCGCACGCCCACGTCACGACGACCACCACGCACAAGTCGCTGCGCGGCCCGCGCGGCGGGCTGGTGCTCGCGACCGCCGAGTACTCCGATGCGGTCGACAAGGGCTGCCCAATGGTGTTGGGCGGGCCGCTGTCTCACGTGATGGCGGCCAAGGCCGTCGCGCTGGCCGAGGCCCGGCAGCCCGCGTTCCAGGTGTACGCGCAGCGGGTCGCCGACAACGCCAAGGCCCTCGCCGAGGGCTTCCTCAAGCGCGGCGCGCGGCTGGTCACCGGCGGCACCGACAACCACATCGTGCTGCTCGACGTGACCTCGTTCGGGCTGACCGGGCGGCAGGCCGAGTCGGCGCTGCTGGACTCCGGCGTCGTCACGAACCGGAACTCGATTCCGGCCGACCCCAACGGCGCCTGGTACACCAGCGGCATCCGGTTGGGCACGCCCGCACTGACCACCCGCGGCTTTGACGCCGACGACTTCGACCGGGTCGCCGAGTTGATCGTCGAGGTGCTGTCCAACACGCAGCCGGAGGGCACCTCCAAGGCCAAATACAGGCTCGCCGACGGCACCGCCGAGCGGGTGCACACCGGTGCCGGCGAACTGCTGGCCGTCAATCCGCTGTACCCCGGCCTGACGGTATAAGCGCCCAGATCGACGTTCTGGCGCGATCTACTCGGACTTCCACGCCCGTTTGTCCGTTTGGGCGAGGCGAATTTCAAAAACATGTGAACTCGGGTTACAGTTACTTTCATGGCACAGAAACCTGTACCTAATGCGCTGATCCTCGAACTCGAGCCCGTCGTCCAGCAGGAGCTGCGGCGGCACATCGACACCGAGGACCTCTGGTACGCCCATGACTTCGTGCCGTTCGAGCAGGGCGAGAACTTCGCCTTCCTCGGCGGGCGGGACTGGGACCCGTCGGACGTCACGCTGCCCAAGCACGTCACCGACGCCCTCGAGATCCTGCTGATCATCAAGGACAACCTCGCCGGGTACCACCGGGAGTTCGTGTTCAGCTTCATCCTCGATGAGAAGTGGGGCCGCTGGATCGGCCGCTGGACCGCCGAGGAGCATCTGCACGCCATCGCGCTGCGCAACTACCTGGTGGTCACTCGCGAGATCGACCCGGCCGCCAACGAGGACGTGCGCGTCGAGCACGTGATGAAGGGCTACCGGGCCGACACCTACAGCCAGATGGAGCGGCTGGTGTTCATGGCGTTCCTCGAGCGCTCGCACGCCGTCTTCTGCCGCAATCTAGAAGCCCAGACCACCGAGCCCGTACTCAAGGGTCTCGTCGGCCGCATCGCCCTGGACGAGGAGCGCCACGAGGAGTTCTTCGCCAACCTCGTCGCGCACTGCCTGACCTTCAACCGCGACGAAACCCTCGAGGCGATTGCCCGCCGCGCAGCCGAACTCGGCGTGGTCGGCGGGGACATCGACGCGTACGCGGACAAGGTCGCCCACATGGCCGAGGCGGCCATCTTCGGACCGGAGCAGCGGCGCCAGGTGATCGCCGACCGTATCACTGCGTGGGGGCTGGCCGACGAGCCCGCGCTGCGCGCCCACGTGTGACGAGTTAGCCACGGCGCGCCTGCGCGGCGCGAAGCGCTCAGCGAGAGTAGCGTCGTTTCTCGATGGCTAGCGACATGCTCTGCTATCCGGGCGGTACCGATCGTTTCGATCACGAGAGGACCGGCCCCGGTCCTAGTGCCGCAGCGTCCGCCGAAGGTTCGTGTGGGGCCGCGCGGGCTCGAGGAGCGCTACGTGACTGATTCGCCCTTGCGGACCTACGTGCTCGATACCTCCGTGCTGCTGTCCGATCCCTGGGCCTGTACACGGTTTGCTGAGCACGAAGTGGTGGTCCCGCTGGTGGTCATCAGCGAACTGGAAGCCAAGCGGCATCACCATGAGCTTGGCTGGTTCGCGCGGCAGGCATTGCGAATGTTCGACGATCTGCGGCTCGAGCATGGACGGCTGGATCAGCCGATTCCCGTTGGGACGCAAGGCGGCACGCTGCATGTCGAGCTGAACCACAGCGATCCGACGGTGCTGCCTGCGGGCTTCAGGACCGACACCAACGATGCCAGGATCCTGACCTGCGCGGCTAACCTGGCCGCCGAGGGCAAGCGAGTCACGTTGGTCAGCAAGGACATCCCGCTGCGGGTCAAGGCCGGTGCGGTCGGTCTGTCCGCCGACGAGTACCACGCCCAAGACGTCATCACCTCCGGCTGGACGGGGATGGACGAGATCGAGCTTTCGGCGGACGAGATCGACACTCTGTACGCCGACGGCGAGATCGACCTCGAGGCCGCGCGTAATCTTCCGTGCCACACCGGGATTCGACTGCTGGGCGGCAGCTCCCACGCGTTGGGCCGGGTGAATCCCGAGAAGCGGGTGCAGCTTGTGCGCGGTGATCGCGAGGTGTTCGGGTTGCGCGGCCGCTCCGCCGAGCAGCGGGTGGCGCTGGATCTGCTGCTCGACGAGTCGGTCGGCATCGTCTCGCTGGGCGGCAAGGCCGGCACCGGCAAGTCCGCCCTCGCGCTGTGCGCAGGACTGGAGGCGGTGTTGGAACGTCGCACCCAGCGCAAGGTCGTCGTGTTCCGGCCGCTGTACGCGGTCGGCGGACAGGAGCTCGGCTATCTGCC
Organism: uncultured Actinomycetota bacterium; assembly: GCA_963770305.1. Taxonomy (GTDB): domain Bacteria; phylum Actinomycetota; class Actinomycetes; order Mycobacteriales; family Mycobacteriaceae; genus Mycobacterium. The sequence goes on along the minus strand of CAVYPB010000012.1, from coordinate 422,822 downwards.
CGGTAGCGAGAGCGAAAAGATGGGGCCGTGGGCGCAGGCCGTCTTCGACACCCTCGAGGGGCTCGCCAGCCCCGCGGTGCTCGAGGAGGTGCTGTCGCGCGGCATGCTCGAGGTGCTGCCGCTGACCCATATCCGCGGCCGCTCGCTGCACGACTCGTTCGTGATCGTCGACGAGGCGCAGTCGCTGGAACGCAACGTGCTGCTGACCGTGTTGTCCCGGCTGGGTGCCGGATCGCGGGTGGTCCTCACCCACGACGTCGCGCAGCGCGACAACCTGCGGGTGGGCCGCCACGACGGCGTGGCCGCGGTGATCGAGAAGCTGAAGGGGCACCCGTTGTTCGCACACATCACGCTGCTGCGCAGCGAGCGCTCGCCGATCGCGGCGCTGGTCACCGAGATGCTCGAGGAAATCAGCCCGGGGGCGCTTCCGTAGAGCGATTTCGGCGCGCTTGGTCACGCTGAACGTGACAAAGCGCGCCGAAATCACTAGTCGGTAGGCTGCTTGCGTGCCGAAGCGACCCGACAGCCAAGGCTGGCGCTACGCCAGAACCGTCCTCGGTGTACTCGTGGCCGCTGCGGTGCTGATCGTCGGCGGGCTCACCGGCCATGTCCGACGGGCCAGCGCCGACAACGTCGACTGCTCACAGGTCAAATGCGTTGCGCTGACGTTCGACGACGGGCCAAGCCCGTACACCGATCGCCTACTGCAGATTCTCAAGGACAACGACGCGAAGTCGACGTTCTTCCTGATCGGCAACAAGGTCGCGGCCAACCCCGCAGGTGCCAAGCGCATCGCCGACGCAGGCATGGAGGTGGCCAACCACACCTGGGAACACCCCAACATGACGACCATCCCGCCGGAGGACATCGCCAGTCAGATCTCCAAGGCCAACGACGCGATCACCGCCGCGACCGGTCAGACCCCAAAGCTGCTCCGAACCGCAGGCGGCCTGATCAACGACAACGTGCTCGCGGCGGCCAAGCAACAGGGCGTGGCCGACATCAATTGGGACGTCATCCCTTTCGATTGGATGAACGACTCAAATACCGCCGCCACTCGCTACATGCTGATGACCCAGATCAAGCCGGGGTCGGTGGTTCTGTTCCACGACACGTACTCGAGCACCGTCGATGTGGTGTACCAGTTCATCCCGGTGCTCAAGGCCAACGGCTATCACCTGGTGACCGTTAGCCAGCTACTGGGGCCGCGAGAACCGGGCAGCACCTACGGCAGTCGGGACAACGGCGCGCCGGCAAACGACATCACCGACATCCCGCCTGCTGAGATCCCGGCGCTGCCGAACACGCCGTCGCCCAAGCCGATGCCCAACTTCCCGATCACCGACATCCCGGATCAGAATTCCGGCGGCCCCAACAACGGGGCTTAGGTGAGCATGCGCGGCTGAGGAGAACAGTTTGCGCACCGAGACGGCGTTCGTGCTCACCATTCTGGTGTTGTGCTACCCGGTCCGGGTCGGTGGGTATGGTTCGCGGTACGCACCGAGGTGGTCTCGGTGGTCGTGGCCCTCGCGGTCGGTGTCGGCTGGATGAGTGACACCTGGGCTCAGCTGGCCACGCTGGCCTTGGCTCTGGTGTGCTTCGAGGTCGGCGAGCGGTTGCACGGCAGTGGATTCGTCGCCGCCTTCGCCGGTGGCCGTGCGTACTCGATGATGGCGCGACGATCGACTCATCGGCTGGCGGGATGCCGGCTGGCGGGTGATCGTGTTTTCGGTCCTTGCGCTGATCGTCGTACGCCTGGTCGCGGTGCCCGTCGCGCTCGTCGTCAGCGGCCTGCCCTCCCGCAGCGGACTGTTCATCGGCTGGTTCGGGCCACGCGGAATTGGCACCCTGGTCCTTGGACTGCTGATGGTTGGGCGAGGCGAGATCCAGCAGTCCGTCATGATCACGCAGGCGGTCGTCGTCACCGTCGCGGTCAGTCTTGTGATGCACAGCCTGACCTACGCCGCTCGGGATTCGGCTGTGGCCAGAGCCGTCGGTGGAGAACTCGCAGCAAGCGAGATCGCCGGGAGCTGACGCTTAGCGGCGGCGGCCGCCGAACGAGGAACCACCCCGCCGCCGCGGCGCCGCCCAACGCCACCATCCGGTCGGCCCGGTCGGCTCTCGGCAGGTCCAGCAGCGAAACCAGGCCCAGCATCGCGAAACCGGTGCGCAATGCGGGTTGGCTTGTTGCGGTCGTCACCAGAGCTGTTGGGCTCTGCGTGGTCAGGATCGCGGGGTTGTGGTTGACGGGCACCGATCCTCCTTCGAGTGCTTGACGGGCACGGTTTGGTTGATGCTAATTCGCTCAAGAGTGTTGAGAAATAGGGTGTTTCCCTATCCCTGACCGGTCTAGGCCCTACCCATGTGACGGCCGAGTTCGGCGCGCGACTTAATGCCCAGTTTGCGGTAGATCCGGGCCAGGTTCGCCTCGACGGTCTTCGGGCTGATGAACAGCGCGGCTGCGACGTCGCGGTTCTTCATGCCCGACGCGGCGAGCTCGGCGACGCGTTGCTCGGACGGCGTGAGCTGCCCGCTGCGGCGCGGACCGACGTTCGCACGAACGAGTTCGGTCCGGGCACGGTCGGCCCACAGCGGGATCTGCAGCCGCTCGAAGATGTCCAAGGCTTCCTGCAGGTTCGCCGATGCGGACTCCTTTCTGCGTTGCCGCCGCTGTAATTGGCCCAGCAGCAACAGCGTTCGAGCGCGCTCGAACGGCATCGGCAGCCGGTCGTGTTCGGCGATCGCGCGTGCGGCGGCCGCGCTCGCGGCGTCGAGGTCACCCCGGTCGGCCAGCAGCATGCTTCTGCAGCGGGCGCCGACGGCCATCATCCACGCGCGGTTCATCTGCTGACCGTTGCGCTCGAGGGCACCGATGAGGGGCTCCGCTTCGGCGCTTCGGCCCAGTTGAATCAGTGCCTCGGCGGCGTCGGCCAGGAACATGGCATTGGGCAGTTCGGTCGGTGTCGACGCCGGATCGAACTTGGTCACCAGTGGCTGCAGCGTCCCGACCGCGGCCTCGTACCGGCCCAGCGACACTTCCAGGAATCCGAGGGCGGCAACGATCCGGTCCGCCAGCCGAAATGACCCGGTGCGCCTGCTGATCTCGAGTGCGTCCGCGGCGGCACTCCTGGCGTCCGCTTCGCGGCCCGCATAGACGGCCAATTTCGTCCGTAGGCCGAGGGCCAAGAACAGCGGGGTGTCGCCGCCGAGCTGTCGAGCCCGATCCATAACGTCCTCGGCGACCAGGGCGGCCTCGCCGAAGTCGCCCCGCCAGATGCTGCCCAGCACCACATGCTGCGCGAGAAACACCAGCTCGCCTTCCTCACCCTTCTCTATACAGCGACGCCGAATGGCGTGTAAGAGCTCAAGGGCTTCATCGAGGCGGCCCGTCCACTCCAGCAGCAGCGCGCGCTGCGCGGACGGCCGAAACACCAACGGCGTGGAGATGTCCGGGTCCTCCAGCTGCACAGCGCGATCAATGTCTGCCTCGTCGAATCCTTCGCCGCACAGGAACCGTAGGGTCACGCGCATGCCGAGCGCAAGGCCCATCAAGTGTGGTTGGTCGAGGCGCTCGGCTTGGGCGACGGCCTCCTCGGCGTTTTGTACGCTCGCCCCCGGCTGATTGGCGTGGAGCAGGGCGAAGGCCAACGTGATCAGTATCTGCACTCGCAGTGGACTGCCGGCATCCGCCTCACCCAGCGCGCGCTGCAACAGGCGTGCAGCCTCGAAGACACCGTCTCCGTACAGCCGCACGACGGCGAGCCGGGTCAACGCCTCTGCGCGCCGGTCGCCGGGCTCCAGCCGCTCGATGGTCTCCTCGAGCATGTCGCGCGCCCGCTCCTGGTCCCCCGCATCGAAATGGTGTAGGGCAGAACGGAGTCGACGATCGGCGGTGTCACCGCCGAGACCAATCGCCAGGTCCATCAGCTCGGCGGCAGCTGCGGGTGCACCACGGACGCGCGCGGACTCCGCCGCTGTGTCGAGCGCCCGCAGGGTGACCTTGTCACCGCTGGTCGCGGCCAATGCCAGATGGCGCGCCCGCAACTCGGGCTCGTCGACGATGTCGGCGAGTCGGCGATGCATCGTTCGGCGCTGGCCCGGGGCGGCCTCCGTGTACACCCCCCTTGCCAGCAGGGGATGGGCGAAGTGGATCCGGTTGCCGTCGATCGCGATGATGCCCCTGCTTTCCGCGTTCTCGAGCAGCTCGACCACCCGGTCGTCGTCGTCGATCGTTGCGCTTGACACCAGCTCCACCGTCGGTGAAGCGACGCACGACGCGGCAAGCAGCGCATCATGCACGTCAGGATCCAGGCCGCCGATGCGGGCCCGCACGACTTCGGTCAGCGTACGTGGCAGTGAGGTCTGGACGCCAGGAGCGCGTTCAGATATTGCTCGCGCCAATTCGATTGCGTAGAAAGGGTTTCCGCCGGACAACTCATGTATACGCCCCATCGTCGGACGCGAGAACGGTCGCCGCAGCCGTGCCGAGACCGCGGCGTGGAGATCATGAATACTCAATGGATTCAACCGAATTCGGTTCACTGCATCGGGTCGCGGCATTTGCAGCCAGGCGCCGCCTGCGCCGCTGCCTGCATCGGTGCGCACACTGCCGAGAATTCCGATCGGCCCGGAGAGCCGCCTCGCCGCGAACGCCACTACGTGCATGCTCGACGGGTCGATCCACTGCAGGTCATCGATCGCCACCAGCAGAGGCCCCTCGTCGGTGAGGTATTCGACGACCGACAGGAACGCCGCCGCCACGGCGCGCTGATCGGTGGCCGAGCCGTCCTCCGCCCGCAACAGCACCTGGTCGACCGCCGCTCGCTGAGGTTCGGGCAGGTCCCCCCACGCGGATGCGGGCACCCCGTCAAGCAGGTCGGCCAGAGCCGTGTAGGCCAGCACGGATTCGGCCTCCGCGGCGCGCGCCGACAACACACGGAAACCCCTGTCCAGTGCGAGCTCCAGGGCAGCTAACCAGAGGGTGGTTTTGCCGATGCCGGGCTCACCCTCAATCAGCAACGCCGATGGCTCCGAAGTCGCCGAAGCCAAGAATCCACTTACACTCCGCCTGTCCAACGGACGGCTTTCGACGCCAACCCCCGCCATGACTAGAAGAATTCCAGCTAACGGAGCTACGGTCACCTTTTTGGGCTAAATCGCCGACGGATGGCGGCTGGCAACATCCGTGACAGTATGTTTGCCCACTATGTCGCGGTCTCGCCCATCCGCCGCCCGAGTTCGGCCCGCGACCTGATGCCGAGCTTGCGGTACACCCGCGCGAGGGTGGCCTCTACGGTCTTCGAACTGATGAAGAGCTTTCCCGCCACATCGCGATTCGTCATCCCCGATGCCGCGAGTTCGGCCACTCGTTGCTCGGCGGGCGTGAGTCCCTGGTGTGTCCGTGCCTGTGCATTTGTTCGTCGCCCGGCATCGGCGCCTGCCAGTTCGGCGCGGGCGCGATTTGCCCACAGCACAGCGCCAAGCTCCTCGAAGACAGCGAGGGCCTCCCGCAGCACGGAGGTTGACTCTGACCGTTCCCGGCGCGTGAGCTGGCCGAGCAGCAGCTGAGTCCTTGCGCGCTCGAACGGCATCGGCAGCCGGTCGTGTTCCGTCAGCGCGCGGTGCGCGCTGTGCACCGCCGCTTCCACATCACCGCGGGCGGCTTGCACCATGGCGCGGCAGCGCGCACCGACCGCCAGCATCCACGGGCGGTCCTGCTTGCGTCCGTTGCGCTCGAGCGCGTCGACAAGTGGTTCGGCCTCATCCGCGCGGTCCAACTCGGTCAACGCCTCCACCGCGTCGGGCAAAAACGACGCCGCGAAGATCTCGGTGGGGTTCGGCGACGGCCCATACCTAGACAGCAACGGTTCGAGCGCATTCACCGCCGCCTCGTAATTGCCCAGCGACGTCTCGAGGAAGCCCAGCGCCGTCAGCGACCACTCCTCGTGCCACCACGTGGCGCTGCGCTTACTGGCGTCGATCGCGTCGGCGACGGCACGGCCAGCGTCCTGGTGACCGCCGAAGACGGCGAGCCACGCGCGGACGACGAGACTCAACATGACGGGGAAGTCGCCGCCGAGCTGGCGCGCCAGTTCCGTGGCACCGTCGGTGACGCGTGCCGCTTCGGCGAAGTCGCCGCGCCAAATCCGATTCAGCACAACCTGAAAATCGATGAAGATCAGTTCGCCTTCTTCGCCCTTCTCGATGCAGCGGCGCTGAATCGCCTGCAAGCGTTCATGCGACGTGTCGAGGTCGCCCGTCCAGGCCAATATCAGCGCGTGCACCACGCTGGGTTTGAGCACTGCCGGGGTGAAGGATTCATGGTCCTCCAGTTCGAGGGCCCGCTGCAGGCTCACTTCGTCAATGCCGTCGCCGCGCAGGAACGAAAGCATCGCCCGCACCCCTAGCGCCTGGCTCAGCAGGCCTGGGACACCTAGTTTCTCGGCGTCGGTCACCGCCTCCTCGGCGCGCAGCCGAGCCTCGTCGGGCTCGCCGGTATTGAACAGGACATGGGCCAAGGTCGTCAGAATGCGGATTCGCAATGCGTGATCGGGCTCGTCCTCGGTGAGCGCGCGCTGAAGCAATTCAGACGCATCGAGGTGTCCGTCGTCGGTGAAGCGCACGATCGCCAACGAATTCAACGCTTCCGCGCGCAGCGGTCCGGGCTGCAATCTTGCGATCGCCCGTTCCAGCAGCGCCCGCGCCCGCCCCGGATCACCCCCGTCGAAACAGTGCCCCGCCAACCGGACTCGACGTTCTGGGGTGTCACCGCCGAGAGCGATGGCCAGCTCGAGCAGTTCGGCCGCGGTCGCAGGCGCGCCGCGCGCGTGCGCGGAAGCCGCCGCGTCGTCGAGCGCGTCAAGAGTCTCGGGATCGCCGGAGGACGAGGCCAACGCCAGGTGCCGAGCGCGCAGCTCCAACTCGTCAACGACGCCGGCGACGCGACGGTGCATCTGCCTGCGCTGCGCGGGCGAGGCATCGGTGTATACGCCGCTGCTCAGCAGTGGATGGGCGAATCGGATCCGGTTGCCTTCGATGAAAATGATGCCGTGATGCTCAGCGGCCTCGAGGAGCTCAATCAGCCGGTCACGGTCGATGGCGGCCGCTTCACCGACGAGTTCCACCGTCGGCGTGGCCAGGCAGGCGGCTGCAAGCAATACGTCATGTGCCGCGGGATCGAGGCTGCCGATTCTGGCCCGGACCAACTCAGCCAGTGTCCCAGGCAGTAGCTCACCGGCACTATCGACGAGAGCGCGAGCCAATTCGATGGCATAGAACGGGTTTCCGGCGGAGACCTGCTGGATTCGAGCCATCGCCGCGCGGGCTATCGGACGGCCCAGCTCATCACTGACAACAGCGTGCAACGCACGAGAAGACAACGGACGCACTGTGATTCGGTGGACGGCATCGGGTCGGGGTAATTGCAGCCAGGATGTGACGTCACCGCTGTCGGGCTCGGTGCGGACGGTCGCCAGGACGCCCACCGGGCCGTGTAGTCGCCTGGCGGCGAAGCCGATCGCGTGCACGGTCGACGGATCGAGCGATTGCAGGTCGTCGATCGCCAGCAGCACCGGGCCGTGGTCGGTGAGCCGATCGACGACCGAAAGGAATGCGGCTGCCACCGCGCGCCGGTCGGTGACGGCGTCGGCGGCCTGCTCGCGCAACAGCCGATCCAGCGCGATCCGCTGGGGGACAGGCAACTCGGCCCAGGTGTCCGGATCCACGCCGGTCAGCAGGTCGGCCAGTGGTTTGTAAGCCAGCACGGATTGCGCATTTGCGACGCGGGCCGACAGCACCTGAAATCCCCGATTACGCGCCCGTTCCAGGGCGGCCAGCCAGAGGGTGGTCTTGCCGATCCCGGCCTCGCCATCGACCATCAGCGCGGACGGCGCGCCGGCAGCGGAATCCAGGAACTCGCTCAGCGCCTGCTCCTCGGTGGGGCGGCCCGCCATGCCCGCAGTCATCGCAAAAGAATCTCAGCCACCGTCCGCGGTCCGTTCCATGTTCAAACGCTTCCTACGCGTCGCCTGGTTTGACCTTGGCCATCGCCAGCACGTCGAGCCGACGATCGACTTCGTCTTGCGACAATTTGTCGCCGATCAGGCCCCGGTCGATGACCGTCTGGCGGATCGTCTTCTTCTCTTTGAGCGCCTGCTTGGCCACCGCGGCGGCCTCCTCGTATCCGATCGCCGAATTCAGCGGGGTGACGATCGAGGGTGAGGACTCGGCCAGCTCGAGCAGGCGCTCCTGGTTGGCGATCAGGCCGTCGATGCAGCGCTCGGCGAACAGCTTCGAGGCGTTGGTGAGCAGCTTGAAGGACTCCAGCAGGTTGCGGGCCATCATCGGGATGTAGACGTTGAGTTCGAACGCGCCTGCCGCACCGCCCCACGCAATGGCGGCATCGTTGCCGACGACCTGCGCCGCGACCTGTGTGACCGCCTCGGGGATCACGGGGTTCACCTTGCCCGGCATGATCGAGCTGCCCGGCTGCAGGTCAGGCAGTTGGATTTCGGCCAGGCCGGTCAGCGGCCCGGAACCCATCCAGCGGATGTCGTTGGCGATCTTGGTCAGCGACACCGCGATGGTGCGCAGCGCGCCCGACGCCTCCACCAGCCCGTCGCGGGCCGCTTGCGCCTCGAAAGAGTTGACCGCCGTGCGCAATTCGGCCAGGCCGGTCTGATTCACCAGCACCTCGACGACCTTTGCGCCGAACCCGTCCGGTGCGTTGAGGCCGGTGCCCACGGCGGTGCCACCGATGGCGAGTTCACCCAGCCGGGGCAGTGTCGCCTTTACCCGCTCGATGCCGGCCTCGATCTGTCGGGCATAGCCGCTGAACTCCTGGCCGAGTGTCACGGGCACTGCATCCATCAAGTGCGTGCGGCCGGACTTCACCACGGTGCGCCATTGCCGCGCCTTCCCCGCGAGCGACTCGTGCAGCACCTCGAGCGCCGGAATCAGGTGCTGGACAGCGGCTTCCGTGGCCGCGATGTGCGTAGCGGTGGGGAAGGTGTCGTTGGACGACTGCGACATGTTGACGTCGTCGTTGGGGTGCACAGTAACGGGCGGGGTCGCCGTTGCCGCAATCGACGCGATCACCTCGTTGGTGTTCATGTTCGAGCTGGTGCCGGAGCCGGTCTGGAAGACGTCGATGGGGAACTGGTCATCGTGCAGTCCGTCGGCGATCTCACCGGCCGCCGCGATAATGGCGTCGGCTTTCTCCGGCGCGAGCAGGCCGAGATCCTTGTTCACCTGTGCGCAGGCGCCCTTCAGCAAGCCCAGTGCCCGGATCTGCGTGCGCTCCAGCCCCCGGCCGGAAATCGGGAAGTTCTCCACCGCCCGCTGCGTCTGCGCGCGCCACAGCGCGGTGATCGGCACCCGGACCTCGCCCATGGTGTCGTGCTCGATGCGGTACTCGACGTTTTCAGGAGTGACTGAGTCGACGCTCACACAATTATCCTTACCTGTGTCGGTGATTTACGGCAGCGGTTGAAAGGCGTTGCTGTCGCCGGTGAAATCGATGGCGGAGTATTCGTTGAGCTTGGAAAGCCGGTGGTACGCCTCGATCATGCGCACCGTGCCCGACTTCGACCGCATGACGATCGACTGCGTGGTGCAGCCGCCGCCGTAGTACTGGACACCCTTGAGAAGGTCGCCGTCGGTGACGCCGGTCGCGCAGAAGAAGACGTTCTCCCCGGACACCAGGTCTTCGGTCGACAGGATCTCGTCGAGGTCGTAGCCGGCGTCGATGGCCTTCTGGCGCTCCTCGTCGTCCTTCGGGGCGAGCTGGCCCTGGATCGCGCCGCCCATGCAACGGATAGCGGCAGCCGTGATGATGCCCTCGGGGGTGCCACCGATACCGGCGAGCAGGTCGGTGCCCGAGTTCGGCCGGCACGCGGATATCGCGCCCGCCACGTCGCCGTCCGTGATGAGCCGGATCCGGGCGCCCGCAGCGCGGACTTCGGTCATCAGCTTCTCGTGGCGCGGCCGGTCGAGGATGCACACCGTCATATCCGACACGGACAGCCCTTTGGCCTTGGCTACCTGGCGGACGTTCTCACCGATCGGGGCGGTGATGTCAATCGCGTGGATCGCTTCGGGTCCGACTGCGATCTTGTTCATGTAGAACACCGCCGACGGGTCGAACATGGCGCCGCGTTCGGCGACGGCCAGCACCGAGATCGCGTTCGGCAGGCCCTTGCTCATGAGCGTGGTGCCGTCGATTGGGTCGACGGCGAAGTCGCACTCCGGCCCGTCGCCGTTGCCGACCTCCTCGCCGTTGTAGAGCATCGGCGCGTTGTCCTTCTCGCCCTCGCCGATCACCACGACGCCGCGCATCGACACTGTGTTGACCAGCTCACGCATCGCGTCGACGGCGGCGCCGTCGCCGCCCTCTTTGTCACCGCGGCCGACCCAGCGGCCCGCGGCCATCGCGCCTGCTTCGGTGACGCGCACGAGTTCAAGGGCGAGGTTGCGGTCAGGGGCTTCACCACGCGATGGGCTCATGCGCCCGATTCTCCCATTAGCCGGTCGCAGTTTGGGACCTGGGATACTGGCCACAATGAATCGCCAGCCGCCACCCAGGCCCGATGTCGCCGGCCAACCGGCTCCGCTGCCCAAGCCGGCGAAGCCGCGGCTGCTGCAGGACGGCCGGGACATGTTCTGGTCCATCGCGCCGCTCGTGATCGCCTGCATCGTGCTGGCAGGGGTGCTCGGGATGTGCTCGTTCGCGCCGAACGGGCCGGGTGCTGGACCAGCGCCGTCCTACGACGCTCCCGCGGCGCTGCAGGCCGACGCAGACGCCCTGAAGATCCCCATCCGGCTGCCACGGCTGCCCGAGGGCTGGCAGTCCAACTCCGGCAGCCGCAAGGGCATCGATGGCGGCCGCACCGATCCGTCCTCGGGCCAGCAGGTCCGCGCCGTCAGCTCGACCGTCGGCTATCTGACACCCAGCGGGATGTACCTGAGCCTGACACAGAGCAACGCCGACGAGGACAAGCTGGTGGCGTCCATCAATGCCGACCTCTATCCGAGAGGGACCCAGGACGTCGACGGCGTGAACTGGGTGGTGTACGAGGGCGGCGCGAGCGACGGTAAGCCGGCCGAGCCGGTGTGGACCACTCGGTTGACCGGTTCGACGGGGCCGGCACAGATTGCGCTGACCGGCGCCGCCGGTACGGATGAGTACCGTATGCTGGCCAAGGCGACGCAGACGCAGTCGCCGCTGCCTGCCAAGTAGAAGACGGAGACGGCATGACCGCGCCGGAAGCAGACCTGACCGGATGGACCGCCTCGCCGTTTTCGGCGGCGGGCTACACCCACGACGTCTATCGCAAGGGCGAAGGTCCCGGCGTGGTGCTGATTCCCGAAATGCCGGGCATTCATCCCGGCGTGCTGGCGCTCGGTAACCACTTGGTGGACAACGGATTCACGGTGGCCTGCCCGTCGCTGTACGGCACGCCGGGCGCACCGGGCGTCAGGCCGGGTGCGGTGCCGGTGATGCTGCGTGGTTGTGTGGCAAAGGAATTCGCGGCGTTCGCGACGAATGCCGACCGGCCGGTCGCCCATTACTTGCGTGCGCTGGCCCGCGACCTCAACGAGAAGACGCCGGGTAAGGGTGTCGGGGTGATCGGGGAGTGTTGGAGCGGGGGCTTCGCGTTGGCGGCGGCTGTGGACGATGCCGTGTTGGCGCCGGTGGTGAGCCAGCCGTCGTTGCCGTTAGGGCTGACGCCGAAGCAGAAACGCGATCCCGGTCTCTCCGAAGCGGAGTTGAAGATCGTCGAACAGCGGGCCGCCAACGAGGGACTGTGCGCGATGGGGCTGCGGTTCAGCGAGGACCCGCTGGTGCCGAGTGCACGCTTCAAGACGCTGAAGGACCGGCTCGGCGACGCGTTCGAGGTCATCGAGATCAATTCGAAGAAGGGCAATGAGCACGGCTTCGGCAAGATGGCCCACTCGGTGTTGACATTGGAGGTCCGCGAGGTGGAAGGGCACCCCGCCTATGAGGCGCGCAAACGCGTCGTCGAATTCCTCAAGGAGCGTCTGAGCTCGGACTAGGCCGGAGTGCGTCTGAGCTCGAATTGGTCGGGAGAGCGTCTGGTTTAACCTGAGCTGCAGCGGGCTTGTTCTTGCCGCCGCGACGGGCGAACCAGCCGAGAAGCCTGCGCTGCTTTGGCTTTTCGTCGTCGTCCTCTGGCGCAGCCATGGGGACGTCCTTGTACACCGCCAGGTAGACGCTGATGGTGGTGACGATGACGATCATCAGCACCGGACCGATGACGATGCCCCAGGCACCGAACATGGCGATGCCTGCGAATACGGCGAGCAGCATCAGCGCCGAGTCGAGGCGGGCTGCCCTCGGCACCAGGATCGGCCGCAGGAAGTTGTCGACGTTCGTCACCACGATCAGGTGGAAGAGGATCACGAACACACCGCCGAAGACGTTGCCGAACAGGATCATTCCGACCCCGAACGGGATCGTCACGATGCCGCTGCCGAGCGGAATCACCGACAGGGCCGACAGCAGAACCGCGAAAAGGAAGAAACCCTGGTGGAAACCGGCGATGTAGATCGAGGCAGCGCCGGCGACGCCCTGACAGACGGCAATGACGAACTGCCCCATGACGGTGCCCTTCACCATCGCGCCCATCTTCGCCATGTAGAGGTCGGTGACGTCCTCGCCGAGCGGGTTGAGTTGGCGGATGATCGTCAGCAGGCTTTCGCGGTTCACCAAGAGCGAGATGAACACGTACAGGAACAGGATCGCGGCCGTTATGCCGCCGAACACGCCGCCCGCGGCCCCTTGCAGGAGGCCAAGGAGCCCTTGGCCGGCCTCCTGCGCGACGTGGGCCATCGAACTGCGCAGCGAGTCGGCGGTCACCGTCACGTTGGTGAACGGGATCCGGTGCAAGACATCGTTGACAAACCGCAGCGCCTGGTCGCCCAGGGCCGACAGGTCGGTCCTGCCGACCCAGTCCGCCACCCGCTCGACCATCGTGGTGATCTGGACGACGGCCAGGTAGACGAACACGCCAAGGGGCACCACCACCGCAGCGATCGCCGTCAGCAGGGTCAGCGTCGCCGACAGCCCGGTGCCGAACCGCCTGTTGAGCCGGTTGAACAGCGGCGTGAACAGGTAGGCCCCCACCGCGGCCACCACAATCAGGATGAAGTAACCGCGCAGGAAGTAGGCGCCGAACAGGATCGCGATGGCGGTCGCGACCGCCAGCGCACGCTTCTGTGTCAGCGTGAACTCGGTATCCATTGCGGCCACTGGCATACCGTAGCCAGGTTGTGTCGCCGGAACTCCGATTCGGTCAGCGAATCTGTGAACCGGCCGCGGTCTGACTGGCGCGTTGGCGTTTGATGAAGCCGATCGACATGCGTTGCATCATGCCCGGCGCCAGCCGCGCGAAGAGCCATTGGGCGTGGGCCAGGCGGGGTTTCACCAGCACCGCCTTGTTTCGCTCGATGGCACCTAGCGTGTCGCGCGCCAGCCGGTCGGCGTCGTAGGCGGTCTTCACGCCTTGGCCCTGCAGGAAGTAATCGCGGCCGACGAAACCGCCCACCGCGCCCTTGTCCAGGATCGGGGTTTCGACGGCCGAGGGGCATACGACCAGGACGCCGACCCCGCGCGTGACGGCTTCCGAACGCAACGCAAGCGACAGCCCGACGACGGCGTGCTTGGTCGTCACGTAACTGGTGATCTGGCCGGCCGCGGTCAGCCCCGCCATCGACGCGGTGTTGATGATGTGCCCGTGGCCTTGCCGCACCATCAGGGGGTACGCAGCGGCGACACCGTGTACGACACCGCGGATGTTGACGTCGATGATCGCGTTCCACTGGTCCAGCGTCAGCAGCTCGGTGTCGCCGCCCCACACGATGCCTGCGTTGTTGAACATCAGGTCGAGCCGGCCTGCTCGATCGACGACTTCGTCGACGGTGGTCTGCACTGCCGCCGCGTCGGTGACGTCGAGCCGCGCGGAACGGGCGTTGGCGCCGAGCGCTGCGGCGGTGCGTTCGGCGGCGTCGCCGTCGATGTCCGTGCAGACCACCGTGGCGCCCGCGGTCACGAGCGCTCGGCACAGCGCCGCGCCGATACCGGAGCCTGCGCCGGTGACGATCGCCTGCTTCCCGCTGAAACTCATTGCGCCGCAAGCTTCATCACGTGGGCCATGATGTCCGGATAGCGCTTGAGATGGGCGCCGCCGTTGATGTCGAGCACCTCTCCGGTCAGCCACGACGACGCAGGCGAACACAGGTACAGCACGGCGTTGGCGATGTCCTCGGGTGTGCCCGCGCGGCCGAGCGCGGTGTTCTCCAGATACTCCTCGACCACGCCGGGAACGGCGGCAGCCGGCGCGGTGAGCGGGGTGTGCACGAAGCCGGGTGCCACGGCGTTGACGCGGATTCCCCGGGGGCCGAGCTCGAGTGCGGCGACTTGAGTGAGCATCGAAATGCCTGCCTTGGCCGCGCAGTACGCGCTCATGCCTGCCGCGGGCTGGCGTCCGTTCAGTGAGCTGATCGAGACCAGCGCGCCGCCGGCACGCAGATTGCGGCCCGCGTGCTTGGCGACGATGAACGCGCCCGTCAGGCAGACATCGATCACGTCGCGGAACTGGTCGACAGGCATGTCGGTGATCAGGCCGACGTTGGAGAATCCCGCGCAGTTGACGACCACGTCGAGCGGGCCGGTCTGTTCGAAGAGCCGCTGCACCGAATCCTCGTCGGTGACGTCGACGGCTGCGGCGGTATGGGGGTCGCTCAGTTCGGCGGCGCGGCTGCGCGCCCCGTCGGCGTTGCGGTCGGCAACGGTCACCCGGTCTCCCTGGGCGGCCAGTGCCTGCGCCGTCGCCCAGCCGATTCCGGACGCACCGCCGATCACAACCGCGATCCGCTGGTTACCGTTGCTCATCCAGTGGCCCTTCGACGATGGAATTAGAACACGTTTCAACCTCACATCCGTGACCCGAAAGTGCAATAGCACTGGCAGACTCGACTCGTGACCGAGTTGAAGCTGTCCGAATCGATTTCCGTGGCGGTGGCACCGGACGACCTGTACGCGCTGGTGTCGGACGTGACCAGGATGGGCGAGTGGAGCCCGATCTGCCGGGCCTGCTGGTGGGACGAGGGAGACGGTCCAGGCGTCGGCGCCTGGTTCACCGGCCGCAACGAGCTCCCGGAGCGGACGTGGGAGACACGCTGCAAGATTATCGCCGCGGATCCCGGTCGGGAGTTTGCGTGGGTGGTCAACGAGGGATGGGTTCGGTGGGGGTACACATTCGAACCCGAGGACGGAGGCACCCGGCTCACCGAGTCGTGGGAGTTCCTGCCGGCAGGCATCGCCGGGTTCCGTGAGCGGTTCGGCGCGCAGGCCGATGCGCAGATCGACATTCGGCGCGCGGCGGCCAAGAGTGGTATCCCGGCCACGCTGGCGGCGATCAAGAAGGACGCAGAAGCAGGCTGATCAAAACGCGCGACCCGGCGACGCCCGACAGCCCGGTTCGCGATTAGGTGGGCTCGCCCCACCGCCCATCCCCATGATCGCGGCGGCGTTGATCGGGCATCGGTGTTCGATCTCCCGGTGCGAAGCCCGCCTGTCTGAGCATTCGGCGCAAGTCGACGATCGTCTGCTCATCGATGTCTTTTCCACGCGGTGCCTCGAGCACTTCAGTTTCCGGACCCAAAGTCACCTTGAATTTGCCGTTGCGCTCTTCGGTAGTCGTTCCGAGGTAGTTGAGCAGCGACAAAACTTCGCGCCACTCGATATTGCCGCTGGCGGGGTGGCGAAAGATTTTCTCGAGCGCATCTCGATGATGACTACTGAGTAGCTCGTCCATGAGCCGTCCTCCCGATCTGATACGACGACTCCATCGTGTCACGGCACATCTCGGCGATGGTGTCCCCGGTCACAACGACGGCGACCGATGTTTGTCGCTGGAGCCATCGACCGGCAGGGGAACTCGTTGAACTATGAAGTCAGGACGATGCGGACCTGACTGGGCGGGAGGCCTTCGATGATGATGAGTCCCCTGCACAAAGCAGCCTGCGATCCTGACGTGAGCGCAACCGAGTACTCCAGGCCAAGTCAGCTTGTCGATCTGATCCACCAGAACACGAAGAGCTTCGGGGTGTTCCACCCCGGGTATCGAGCCGATGCGGGCACGTTCACACTGACCTTGCAAGCCAAGACCCTCTCGCGCGCGTTCGATCTCCAGCAAGACCCCGTTCCGGTCACGTCGCGCTTCTCATTCGGCAGTGGCAGCGTCGACGAGAGCCTTGCCCACAACGTGCTGAACGTGCTGGACAGCGAAAAGTGTTACCGCGACCGCGAATTCATGGATCTTCTGAGGCCGGACAATGGCGAGCCGCTGGTGAAGGGCAAGAACGTCACCGGCTTCTCCTGGCCGGAAGAGGTAGCCGCGCAACGCGCTGACGCTGTGCCGTTCAGCCTGCAGGACGCGCTCGAACGTTGCGGCTGCAAGTACAGCATCGCCGACAAACCCTTTGGCACCCACGTCGTCACCGATGGCCGACTCATCACGGGCCAGAACCCGGCCAGCGCACGCGCGGTCGGGGAGGCCGTGGTCGCAGCACTGCAAGAAAGGTGAAACCATCATGGCCCACAACGCACAGCGAAGAATCGCGCGTTTCATAGAACCGTTCCGAGTAGACCCGGGCTCGAAGGTGACCTTGGCGAAGGACTTCGATCCCGCCTTCGAAGCGGGGATCAAGAAGAAGGAGGACGGGGTCGCGCTGCTGGAGGAGGGGATCGAGCTCCTCGCGGAGTACCAGGCGCGGCTGGCCGCTCAGGACACGTACGGGGTCCTGGTTGTGCTTCAAGCGCTCGATGCCGCGGGCAAGGACGGGACGATCCGCCATGTGATGAGCGGCGTCAACCCGCAGGGCGTGCGGGTCGAGAGCTTCAAGGTCCCTTCACCGCGCGAACTCGACCAGGACTTCTTGCGCCGCTACCAGGAAAGGCTGCCGTCGCGTGGGGAGATCGGCATCTTCAACCGGTCGCATTACGAGGAGGTGCTGGTCGTGCGGGTCCACCCGGAAATCCTTATCCGTCAAAAGCTTCCGGCCGAGACGCGCGAACATCATGTCTGGAAACGTAGGTACGAAGCGATCAACGACTGGGAGCAGTATCTGTCCGAGAACGGGTTCCGGATCGTCAAACTCTTTCTGAATCTTTCTAAGGAGGAGCAGCGGCTGCGCTTTCTTCGGCGCATCGAGCTGCCCGATCACAATTGGAAGTTCTCCTCGCACGACGTGGAGGAGCGCCGGTACTGGGATAGCTACCAGGAGGCGTTCTCGGAGATGTTCAGTCACACCAGCACCGAGTGGGCGCCGTGGTACGTGATCCCTGCTGACCGCAAGTGGTTTGCGCGCATCGCGGCCGCCGCAGTGATTGCGCATGCGCTGATCGATATCGACCCGCACTACCCAACCCTCGACGACAGTGCACTCCGCGACCTCAGCGCAGTGAAGATGCAACTGGAATCGGAGGCACCCTCTGCGGCGGCACCGACGGCGAACGACGACGCGGCCCGAGCCGCACCGGCCCGGAATCTGACTAAGACGGGTGCCTGAGCGATGGCCGCCAAGTTCGTGGCAGCGATCGACCACGGCACCACCAGCACGCGCTGCATGCTCTTCGACGGAACGGGTCAGCCGGTCGCGACGGCCCAACGCGCCCAAACCATGTACTACCCGCAGCCCGGGTGGGTCGAGCTCGACATGGACGAGGTCTGGCGGGGAACCCAGGAGTGCATTCATGAGGCGCTCGGCTCGGCGGGCGCGTCGTCGGCGGACGTGGCGGGCATCGGGATCACGAACGAGCGCGAGAGCGTCGTGCTGTGGGATCGACGGACCGGACACCCGGTTGCGCGGTCGATCACATGGCAGGACACTCGCACAGCCGCTGTGGCCGACGCGCTCGCGGCCGACGGGGGCATTCATCGGTTCCAGCACCGGACCGGCCTGCCGATCTCGACGTATTCGTCTGCGCTGAAGCTTCGGTGGCTGCTCGACCAAGACCCGGCCAGGCGGGAGGCGGCCAGACGCGGCGACCTCCTCTTCGGCACGCCGGATTCCTGGCTGCTCTGGAACCTCACCGGGGGTCCCGCGGGAGGGGTGCACGCCACCGATCCAACGAACGCAAGCCGCACACTACTGATGAACCTGCAGACGCTCCAATGGGACGAAGAACTCCTCGGCTTGATGGAGATCCCGCGTCAGGTGCTTCCGGAGATCCGCTCGTCGAGCGAGGTGTACGGCATGGGGGTCGGGGATTTGGCCGGGGTGCCTATCGCGGGCATCCTCGGCGACCAGCAGGCATCGCTGTTCGGTCACACATGTTTCGACCACGGCGACATGAAGAGCACCTATGGCACCGGCGCCTTCCTGCTCTTCACGCTCGGCAACGAACCGGTGATGTCCGAGCACGGCTTGGTCACGACGGTCGCATGGAAGCTCGGCGATGCGGACCCGGTCTACGCGCTCGAAGGCTCGGTCGCGGTCGCCGGCGCACTTGTCCAATGGCTGCGTGACAACCTCGGAATCATCGACGACGCAAGCGAAGTCGAGGCCCTCGCACGCTCGGTCGACGGCTCACAAGGCGTGGTCTTCGTTCCGGCGTTCTCCGGCTTGTTCGCACCGTACTGGCGTGACGACGCGCGCGGTGTGATCGTCGGCCTGACGCGCTTCTCCACCAAGGGACACATTGCGCGGGCAGCGCTCGAGGCCACCGCCTACCAGACATACGACCTGGCGCAGGCGATGCTCGCCGACACCGGACTCGCGCAGCTGGGGGAGCTGCGGGTTGACGGGGGCATGACCCACAACGACCTGCTGATGCAGTTCCAAGCCGACATCCTCGGCTCTACCGTGGCGGCCCCCGCCGTCACCGAGATGACCGCCACCGGCGCGGCGTACGCGGCGGGGCTTGCCACCAAATTCTGGTCAGATCTCGACGAGCTGCGCGCGAATTACACCATCACCCGCCGCTGGCAGCCTCACATGGGCGACGATGAGCGCGCTCGCGGTGTCGCCGCCTGGCACGACGGTGTCGAGCGGACCCTCCACCTGGCGGAGAGGCAGCCGGTCGAACCGGCTCGTCGTGAATGACCGTGGCCGACCTGGAAACAGCTGCCGTCGACTGATGTCGGGGGACTTAACGCAGCAGCTCTTGCCAGTTGGCCGGCACACGTCCGGCCGGTCCCGGCGTCGGCTGATCCAGTGGGTGATGTTCCGGTGGGACGAGTTCCGGGCCGTCGTCGTAGAACTGTTGGTTGCGGTAGTCGTAGAACCAATGTTCCGCCGGCTCGTAACTGGTGAGCACGGGATGTCCGGTGGCTTCAGCGTGGGCGGTGGCGTGCTGGCCCGGCGAGTTGTCGCAACAGCCGATATGGCCGCACTGAGCACACCGGCGCAGATGAAACCACCAGCCGCGCTGCTGTTCGCACTCCACACAGCTCGGTCCGCTCGGCGGAACAGTAGTATCGATGCCGGCGTAGTCAGTCACCGAATTCATGAAACTCGCCCTTGGGTGCCGGCGCAATGATGGACAGGAAAAGGCCGCGGTGGCAACGCTGCCCGAGCCTACAGTCAGCACATGTCTTCTGACGACGTCGAGGCCGAACTCGCTCCCGCTGAAACGCGGGACAGCCATGAGGCTTTCCCGCGTTTGACCACCGACCAACTGGAGGTTCTGCAGGCCTGGGGGCAGCGACGAACCGCCGAAGTCGGTGACGTTGTGTACCGGGCAGGAGAGCACGTCAGCAAGCTGTTGGTGGTGCTGAGCGGGAGTGTCGGCATTGTGGAGAGTGATCCCGGCGGTGATCGTGTGGTTGAGGTTCAACGGCAAGGAGAGATACTCGGCGAGTTGGGCATGCTTGAGGGGCAGCCGGCCCTGTTCAGTGCCCGGGTAGTGCAAGACGGGGAGATCCTGGCGGTGCCCACTGCTCACCTCAGTGAGGTCGCATTGCAGGACTCGGTACTGGGCGAGACGATCCTGCGGGCCTTTCTGATTCGCCGTTCGCGACTGATCGAGCACGGAGCGGGTATGCGGATCGTCGGCTCTTGCTATGACGCCGACGCCCGCAGACTGCTGGACTTCGCTACCCGAAACCGCTTGCCCCACAGGTGGATCGACCTGGAGAAGGATCCAGCCGCCGACGCCTTCCTGCGAAGGATGAAGGTTGATCCCACCGATACGCCGGTGGTGATTCTGAGAACCGGGAAATTGATGCGTAACCCGTCCAACTCCGAGGTCGCCGCCGAACTGGGCATCTTGATATCGCCGAATCAGGCTGGCGTCTGTGACCTACTGGTCGTCGGCGCGGGCCCCGCCGGGCTGGCTGCGAGTGTGTACGGTGCCTCCGACGGCCTCACCGTCACCACTGTCGACGCCGTGGCAGTCGGCGGCCAGGCCGGTACCACTTCTCGCATCGAGAACTACCTCGGTTTTCCCGCCGGTATCTCCGGCGCCGAGCTGACCGAACGTGCCGTCGTGCAGGCCGGCAGATTCGGTGTCCACGTGGCCGTGCCCGCGAAGGTGACCGCGGTGGCCCTGGACGAGGGACACTTTCGGGCGGAGCTCGGCGGTTCGGACTGTGTGCGCGCCCGCGCGGTCGTCGTCGCGTCGGGGGCGCGCTATCGGCGTCTCGACGTGCCCGGTATGGCGAGGTTTGAGACCGCCGACGTCTATTACGAAGCCACCATCAACGAGCGACAGGCCTGTGGTGTGGAACCGGTGGCGGTGGTCGGCGGCGGCAATTCAGCCGGACAGGCAGCGGTTTTCCTGGCCGACCCCACGCGCGAAGTGTATCTGCTGGTGCGCGACCGCAACCTCGACGCCAAGATGTCCCGTTATCTGGCCGACCAGATCGAAAGCAACGGGCGCATCACGGTGATGACGCACACCGAGATCCGGGAGCTTCACGGCGACGAATTCTTGACCTCGGTGGAGGTCGAAGACACCACCACGGGGTCACGAAAGCAACTGCAGGCGCGGGCGTTGTTCGTGTTCATCGGCGCCCAGCCGCAGTCGTCGTGGCTTTCGGGCGTCGTCGAGCTCGACGATCACGGTTTCGTGTTAACCGGCACCGACCTCGACAGAGGATCGGGAGACAGGACGCGGCGCGTGCAGCCGTCGATTCTGCAAACCAGTCAGCCGGGAATCTTCGCCGCGGGGGACGTGCGCCGCGGGGCGACCCGACGTGTAGCCGCGGCGATAGGTGAAGGTGCCATCGCGGTGGCGTTGGTAAACCAATACCTTGCCAATGCTGGGCACACCGTTCCGCACGTGTGAGTCGGGCCCAACTACGTTGCAGCGCTATGGGATTAGACCCCGAGCCGCCCGCTGTTGCAGCTGACAACGTGGCGTCCTATCTTGTAGCGGAGACAATGCCGCTGCGATACACCGGCCAGTCAGGTCGCCGCCTACCGTTTGACGCACCGAAACCCGATGTGGCTCATGCCCGTATCGACGGGCTGCGGTCGGCGTGCCGCGGGGCGGTAGCGCAGGCAGTAGTTGTCGGCGCACAGGAACGAACCGCCCTTGATGACCTTGCGCGGCACCCGGAACTGCGGCTGGCGAGGGTCGTAACTGCCCGCCTCGCAACAGGGATCACCGGCGCGGGTGTCGGCGTACCAGTCGGTGGTCCACTCCCACACGTTGCCCGCCATGTCGACCAGTCCATAGCCGTTGGGCGGGAAGCTGCCGACCGACGTGGTGCGGCCATAGCCGCGATCGGGGCGCCACGGGAAATCGCCGTGCCAGTAGTTGGCCAGTTGCTGCTCGGCCTGTTCGGGTTCGTCACCCCATGTGTACATCGCGCCTTCGAGACCGCCGCGGGCCGCGGTTTCCCACTCTGCTTCCGTCGGCAGCGAGAGCCCTGCCCACGACGCGTACGCCTCCACGTCTTCGTAGGCGACGTGCACGACGGGGTGGTCGGCCCGCTTGTCGATCGACGAATGCGGACCGACCGGATGCCGCCAGGACGCCCCCGGCGTCCACGTCCACCACAAGTTCAGGTGGCGCAGGTCGACGGGGCCGCCGGTACGGGTGAACACCATCGACCCCGGCTGCAGGTTCTCCGCCGGCGCATCGGGGTAATCCGCGGGATCCAGGGGCCGTTCGGCGACTGTGAGATAGCCTGTGGCGGATATGAATTCGGCGAACTCTTCGTTCGTGACCTGATGGGTCTGGATCGAGAACCCGTCGACGGAGACAGGCCGTGTCGGCCCCTCCTCCGTGTAGTGCTGCTCGGATCCCAGCACCGCGATCTGCGGCGGAATCCAGACGAGTTCATTGGTCACTGAAGACGGTCGTCCAGTCGTTGCGCATGCTGACGACGGTCCAGTCGTCCTTCTCCGCCTGCTCGAGCGCCTTCTCCGCGCCTGCGGTGTAGTCGAATTCGCGATCGCCGTCGTCGTGCAGCACGAGCAGCCGCATGCCGCGCGTGAACTCCAGCATTTCGATGTCGCCGTTGGAGTTGCCGGCCGCGAAGATCGGTCGGCGCCCGATCCGGCTCCATAGCCGCACAGGTTTGATGGGCCCGTCGTCGAGGAACTCCGGTTGGTCAGTCGTGTAGAGGTGTCCGTCGCGGTAGACGAGACCTACCGAACTGCCCACCACTCGCTCGGGTGGTACCCCGTACAGCGGTCCGGTGACCGGACGCATGAAATCGCGTCCGCCGCCGGACACGATGTAGTTGGTGAAACCGTTGGCCTCCAGATAGCGCATCAACTCCACCATCGGCGCGTACCCGCACGACGTATAGGCCCGGCCCAGCGTCGGATGCTTGGCCTCGGCGAAGAACGCGTTGATCCGGCCGGCGTGCTCCTCGACGGTGATCTGGTGATGGGCCGTGAGTATCGCTCCCATAAGCGGTTTCATGTCGGTGTCGTCACCCTGGTAATGCTTGGTGACCGCATCGCCCAGCCATTGCAGGTCTCCGGTATAGGCGGCTTTGTACGGTTGTTGATCGCGCAGTGACGGGTCCGCCTCGGCCTGCTCCTTGAATCGGCGGAGCAGGAAGTCGAGCTGGATGTACATCGGCTTCTCACACCACAGCGTGCCATCGTTGTCGAACACCGCGACACGCGCCTGCGGCTCAACGTAATCCGGGCTCCCTACCGTGGTAACGCGACCCACGAAGTCGACGATCGCCGACTTCGTGGGCGCATCTGTCCAGGACGCGAGGTCGGTCACACTCAGCCGCCGCGGGAGGAGAGGAACTTGTTGAGCTCTTCGACGGCATGGTTGATCGTGAACGTCGCCGGCTCCTGGCGCGGCGGGAACTCCTTGAACGTCTCGAGGAACTGTGTCGCGATCGCCGACCCGTACAGCACGAGGTAAATGCGGTCAATCAACCAATCCCAGTAGGTGTTCGACGTGATGTCTGCGCGCTCGTACGGGTCGGTCCGCAGGTTGAACAGCTTCGGCGCGCGCAACGGAGTGAACGGGTCGAACCACACCTGCAGCGTGCCCCGGCAACGCTGTTCCATGAACACGACCTTCCAGTTCTCAGCGCGGATGCCCAAAACGTCGCCGTCGTCGGAGAAGTAGATCATCCCGCGCCGTGGGCTCTTCTCGACCTCGCCGGTCAGGTACGGCACCAGGTTGTAGCCGTCTATGTGGACCTTGTAGGTCATGTCCCCGGCCTTGTGACCCTTCTTGAGCTTCTCGACGATGTCGAGTTCGCCAGCGGCGGCCAGGACCGTCGGCAGCCAATCATGGTGCTGGACAATCTCGTTGGACACCGACGCTGCCTTGATCTTGCCGGGCCAACGGATCATCTCGGGTATCCGGAAGGCGCCCTCCCAGTTGGTGTTCTTTTCACTACGGAAGGGTGTGGTCGCGCCGTCGGGCCAGCTATTGGCGTGCGGTCCGTTGTCGGTGCTGTAGATGACGATGGTGTCCTCGGCGATCCCCAGTTCGTCAACGAGATCGAGCAACTGACCGACGTTGCGGTCGTGGTCGATCATCGTGTCGTGGTACGGCGACTGCCAACGGCCGGCCTGGCCGAGGCTTTCCGGCTTGGTGTGCGTCCGGAAATGCATGTGGGTCATGTTCATCCACACGAAGAACGGCGTACCGGCATCATGCTGGCGCCTGATGAAATCGACACAGGCGCCGGTGGTTTCGTCGTCGATGGTTTCCATCCGCTTCTTCGTCAGCGGCCCGGTGTCCTCGATGCGCTGCTTGCCGACCGGACCGTACCGGTCGTCGACTTCGCCGGAATCCTCGTCGGTCGCCCAGGAGTGGATGACCCCTCGCGGCAGCAACGCCCGGCGTAGCAGCGGTGCCTCTGCCTCTGTGGGGTAGTCCGCATTCTCCGGCTCTTCTTCGGCGTTGAGGTGGTACAGGTTGCCGAAGAACTCGTCGAAACCGTGCGCGGTCGGCAGGTACTTGTTCAGGTCGCCGAGGTGGTTCTTGCCGAACTGTCCCGTCGCGTAGCCGAGAGGCTTGAGCAACTCGGCAATGGTCGGGTCCTCCTTCTGCAGTCCGACATCCATGCCGGGCATCCCGACCTTGCTCATGCCGGTGCGGTACACACTCTGCCCGGTGATGAACGAGGACCGGCCAGCGGTGCAGCTCTGCTCGCCGTAGGAGTCGGTGAAGAGCATTCCCTCGTCGGCGATCCGGTCGATGTTGGGCGTGAAGTAGCCCATCATGCCGCGGCTGTAGCAACTCAGGTTCGAGATGCCGATGTCGTCGCCCCAGATGACGAGGATATTCGGTTGCTTGTCTGGCATTTCTAATCCTTCGCTAGGAACTCGTGCAGCTTCTCGACCGCCTGGTCGATGCTGAAGCTGGCGGGTGGGTGTCGCGGCGGGAACTCTTTGAACGTGTCGAGGAACTTGGTGGCCATCGCCGTCGCGTAGAACACGAAGAAGTCTCGGCGCAGGAACCAGTCGTAATACGTGTTGGACGTGATATCGGCGTACTCATACGGGATCGGTGCGCAGGTTGAACAGCTTTGGCACCCGCAGTGCGGTGAACGGCTCTGCCCAGATCCTCAGCGTGCCCTGGCAACGCTGTTCCATGAACACGACCTTCCAGTTCTCGAACCGCATGGCGACCAGGTCGCCGTCGTCGGAGAAGTAGAAGAAGCCGCGACGTGGGCTGTGTTCCGCCTCGCCCATCAGGTAGGGGAGCAGGTTGAAGCCGTCGATATGGACCTTGTACTCAACGTCGCCGATCTGGTAGCCCTTCTTGAGCTTGTCCATGACGTCCGGGTCGCCGGCTGCCGCCAGCAGGGTCGGCAACCAGTCGTGATGCTGGATGATGTCATTGGACACCGTGCCCGCCTTGATCTTTCCCGGCCAGCGGATCATCTCCGGCACCCGGAATGCGCCCTCCCAGTTGGTGTCCTTCTCGCTGCGGAACGGCGTGGTGCCCGCGTCCGGCCAGCTGTTGCGGTGCGGGCCGTTGTCAGTGGAGTAGATGACGATCGTGTCGTCGGCGATGCCGAGTTCATCGAGCACGTCCAAGACGGTGCCCACGTTCTTGTCATGGTCGATCATCGTGTCGTGGTACTCGGACTGCCACAACCCGGCCTGCCCGCGGCTCTTCGGCTTGGTGTGGGTGAACGCATGCATATGGGTGAAGTTGCACCAGACGAAGAACGGAGTGCCCGCCGCGTACTGGCGCTTGATGTAGTCGACGGTGGCGTCGGCGATCTCGTCGTCGATGGTCTCCATCCGCTTCGTGTTCAGCGGGCCGGTGTCCTCGATGGTCTGCTTGCCGACCGGTCCGTACTTCGGGTCGTCGGCTTCGGTTGACACCTCGTCGGTGGCCTTGCATTTCAGCACTCCGCGAGGGTGCGCCAGTTCGTAGAGCATGGGGAACTGGTCCTTGTGCGGGTAGTCGAACTGTTCCGGCTCTTCCTCGGCGTTGAGGTGATAGAGGTTGCCGAAGAACTCGTCGAATCCGTGCACGGTCGGCAGATGCTTGTTCATATCGCCGAAGTGGTTCTTGCCGAACTGGCCGGTGGCATAGCCCATTGGCTTGAGTAGCTCGGCGATCGTCGGGTCCTCGGCGGACCAACCGACATCCGCGCCGGGGATGCCGACCTTGCTCATGCCGGTGCGGTACACGCTTTGTCCGCTGATGAACGCGGCACGACCCGCGGTGCAGCTCTGCTCGCCGTAGGAGTCGGTGAAGCGCATGCCCTCGTTGGCGATGCGGTCGATATTGGGGGTGCGATAGCCCATCAGGCCGTCGCTGTAGCAACTCAGGTTGCTGATGCCGATGTCGTCGCCCCAGATGACCAGAATGTTGGGCTTACCGTTTGGCATCAGAAGCCTCCTTTTCAATTGACGTCCCAGTCGGAGCCTAGGGGCGCAATGTCGTTGCGACCCCGCATTTGGCCAACGATGCAGCGGCAGTACATCTGGTTCCAAGCCATTCCACAGTGCATCCTGGTAGCCGGAGGGTGATGGCGATGTACGACAAAGATTTGGACATCAAGTGGCACGTCGAGATCGACTTCGACGAAGACGAGACCCACACACACGCGACCGTGCGCGCTCAGCGCGGCGACGGCGAGACCGTGACCACACTGGGGGATGCCTACCGCAACCCGAGGGACAACAGCCAGCCGATGATCGGTGAGGAGATCGCCGCGGCGCGCGCCCTCATCGCGCTGGGCACCGAGCTGCTGCAGAGCGCGTCGTCGCGGATCGAGCAGGTCACGCATCAGCCGGTCCACCTGTACCGCTGACCGGTGGCCCTGGCCGTCTGCCTGCTGTTCGACCGGCGATCCGAGCGGGCGGTCCGGGCGTTGTGGGACCGGGTCGAGGAGCAGGGTGTCGGCAGCCTGCGCTCGCACACCCACGGAAGGCATGTGCCGCACGTTTCCTATGCGGTGCTGCGCCGTTGGGACCAAGCCGCGGTGGCCGATGCGCTGGCCGCCATCGGCGGGGGAGAGCCCGTCGAGCTCAGCTTCGACGGGGTCGGGCTGTTCCGGCGCGGACGCACGTGGCTACTCGCGGGCGTGAGCGCTGACTTCGTGGCCCGACAGCAGCGGGTCGTGGAGGCGGTCACCGCCACCGGCGCCGAACTGCACAAGCACTACCGGCCTGGAATCTGGTTGCCGCATTGCTCGCTGGCGCCACGAGCGACACTCGCTCAGCTGCCGATGGTGGTGGCGACGGTGATGGACGTGCTGCCGCTGCGGGCCCGGCTGGACCGGGCCGCCCTGGTCAACAGCGCGACGGGAGACGTCAGCCCGCTGGCGGAGCTGCCGTGACCGTGACCGCGACGGCGGGCTCGGTGTCGGACTCCGCCTTCATCTGGTGGAAGAGGTCGACGTAATACGGCAGGCACTGCTCCATCGCCCGCTCGGTGGTGAACAGCGGCTGGTAGCCGAGATCGCGCCGCGCCTTGGCGATCGAGAAGTAGTTGTCGAGGTAAAGCCGTTCCACGGAAAGGGGTTCCAGCAGCGGCTTGGTCAGGCCGAAGCGGAAGTGGAACCACTGCCACACCGTCATCACGAACCACACCAACCGGCCTGGCACACGGAGTTTCGGCCAGGGCTGGCCGCATGCCTCTACGACGGGATGGGAGAACTCGAACATGTTGATCGGCTCGCCGTCGTTGATGAAGTACGCCTGCCCTGGTGCGGTCCCGCCCGGCACCAGGTGCTCGGCGGCCAGGATGAAGCCGTGAATCAGGTTGTGTACGTATGAGTTATCGAGCTTGACGTTCTTGCTGCCGACCAGCACCTTCACGTGACCGGCGAGTACGCTTTCGAACACCTTGCGGAACATCGTCTGATCGCCGCGGCCCCAGATGCCGCTCGGCCGGGTCGAGCAGGTGAGTAGCCCGCCAACGCCGTTCTGCGACAACACGAACTTCTCCGCAACGACCTTGGTCTCTGTGTAAAGGTCGTTGAAACGCTCTGTGTAGGGGAGGGTTTCGTCTCCAGCGGCAATCCGCTGCCCGCCCATCACGACGCTGTTCGAGGCGGTGTAGACGAACCGTTTGACGCCTGCGGCCTGCGCGGCGTGCACGAGATTCTCGGTGCCCTTGACGTTGACCGCGAAGCTGCGCTGCCGGTACTCCTCGGTGACCGATGCGCCACCCATGAGGTCGATGATCGCCGCGGTGTGGAAGACGGTGTCGATGCCGGCGACGGCCGCCGCCACGGTCTCGGGGTCGCAGATGTCGCCCTCGATCACCTCGAGCCGTGGGTGTGCGGGCAACGGGTAGGGGGCGCGGTCGAAGGAGCGGACCTCATGTCCGCGGTCCAGCAGTTCGGTCACGAGATTGGCGCCGACGAAGCCGGAGCCGCCGGTGACGAGCACACGGCCGAGTTCGGTGGTCAACGTTGAATCACCCATGCCACGGAGCATAACTGAAACGTGTTACAGTTTCGACCTCTTATGCGGGAAATCGTTCCAGAGTCAACTATCGTCCTCGCTCTTGGAGGCCAGCGTATCCTCCACTCGCTTACGCGCGCCAGCTAAGTGTTCTTCGCAGCGTTTAGCGAGTTCTTCGCCCCTTTCCCAGAGTGTCAGCGACGTGTCTAGATCCAGGCCACCCTGCTCCAGTTGCTGCACGACTTCGATCAGCTCGTCGCGGGCCTCTTCGTACCCCAACTGACTAATAGGCTTCATCGAAGTCTCCTTCGTTTGGAGATCCTGGACTTCAGTCTGGGGAGGAGCCCGGCCCTGAGGGGTGTGGGTGTGCTGGGGCCGGGTTTGTCGGTGTTGGTGGTTACGGTGCGGTTATGTCGCGGTTTCGACTGTTGCCGACCCCTGAGCAGGAGGGGGCATTGTTGGCGCATTGCCGAGACGCGCGGTTTGTGTGGAATTTGGCGGTGGAGCGGCGCGTCGCACCGGGAAACTGCAAGAGCCAAGCGGTCTTCGAGTGTGAATCCTGCGCTGCGGGACGGTGTAACGCCGACGTCAACGCTGCACGCAATATCGCCGCCGGGCGGGCGGTGACCGCACGGGGAGACCTCGCCGTTGGGCGGTCTGTGAACCGTGAACCTCAACTCTCTACTCCTGCCGCGTAAGCCGCTGGGATGGGATTGGAATCCCCGGACCGCAGTTCGGGGAGGACGTCAATCGCTGCCTTCACTTATGGCGATGACCGCCCCGTCGGCGACCCGCACCCGCAACCTTGTGCCCGCTGGAGCATCACCCGTCGAGCGCAACACCGCCGCAGCGGGCAGCGTCTGAACCACCGCATAGCCGCGGGCCAGGGTGGCCGCCGGTCCCAGCGTGGTGAGGCGCGCCGACAAATGGCCGATCCGGTCGGATTCGGCGGCCACCAACCGGGTGATATCCCGTCGGGCGGCGGCGCGGGCCCGGTGGATCTCGTCGGCGTGCGAGCTGAGCGCGGCCAGTGGCTGGGCCAGCACCGGCCGGCTGCGCAACTGCGACAGGGTGTGCTGCTCGCGGTGCACCCAGTTGCGCAGCGCCCGCGCGCAGCGCCGCCGCAGATCCGTGATGAGCGCCTGCTCCGCGGCGGCGTCGGGCACGATCCGCTTCGCCGCATCGGTAGGGGTGGCCGCGCGAAGGTCCGCGACGAGGTCGCACAGCGGGTTGTCGGGTTCGTGGCCGACGGCGCTGACGACGGGCGTGGTGCACGCGGCGATCGCGCGGCACAGAGTCTCGTCGGAGAAGGGCAGCAGGTCCTCGACGCTGCCGCCGCCGCGGGCGATGACGATCACGTCGACGGCTGCGTCGCGGTCCAGCTCGCGCAGCGCCTCGACGATCTGCGGGACCGCGTTGGGGCCCTGCACCACGGTGTTGCGCACCTCGAATCGCACCGCGGGCCAGCGACCGGTGGCGACGGTCATCACGTCACGCTCGGCGGCCGAGGCACGGCCGGTGATCAGCCCGATGGTGCCGGGTAAGAACGGGAGCGGCCGCTTGAGCCGCGGATCGAACAGCCCTTCGGCGTGCAGCAGCTGGCGCAGCCGGTCGATGCGGGCGAGCAGCTCGCCGACACCGACGGCGCGAATCTGGTTGACCCGCAACGAGAACGTCCCGCGGCCAACGAAGAAGTTCGGCCTTCCCAGCATGATCACCTGAGTGCCCTCGGTGAGTTTCACCGGTGCGTTGTGAACCAGGTCCCGTGGACAGGTGATCTGCAGCGACATGTCGGCGGCGGGGTCGCGCAGCGTGATGTAGGCGGTGCTCGAGTTCGGGCGAACGTTCATCTGGGCGATCTGACCCTCGACCCAAACCGTGCCCAGCTTGTCGATCCATCCCTTGACCATCATCGCGACGGTGCGGACCGGGTAAGGATTGTCCGCGGAGTTGGGTTCGGCGGACGCGGTCACTTGGCGGTCGCGCGGGTGATCCTGTTGGCCAGCAGGGTCTGGAACGGTGCGCGAGACTTGGTGGCGCCTTCGTAGGCCAACAATTCCTCGAGTTCGGCGACGCGCAGCGACGACAGCCGGGCCCGCACCTGGGCCAGCGTGAGCGACTCGTAGTCCAGCTCGGTGACGATGTCGGGCGGGTCGGCATTGCCCAGCTTCGCCTGATCGGCGGGCGTGGGGTCCGCGGTGTCGGGCTCTCCGCCGGTGAACAGTGCGAAGCGGCCCTCGGTCACGCGTTCACCGTCGGTGCTCGGCCTGCCCGCCTCGTCGTCGAGGTCCTCGTCGAACGTGGCCCACTGGGGTTGCTCGTCCTTGGGCGGGAATAACTGGTCGAGCGCCTCGTCACCCTTGTTGACCAGATCGGCGACGTCCTGCTGCAGCTTCATCACGAGGTGGGCAACCTGGCTCGCGATGGTCATCGGATACATGAGGATGGTCTGCGGAAGCTTTCGGGTTTCCTCGAAGGCGGTCACCGCCGCACCTACCAGCAGACGGATCCCATATGGTGCAGTTGCCATGGCCCCCAGACTACGGGCGATCGTCTGGCTGGCCTCGGTAGGTAGCGGATCAGTACCCTTGGAGCCATGCCGCCGACGATAAACATGGGGATACCGGGTGCCTCCAGCTCGGTCAGCGGTGGTGTCACCGGTAAACGGGTGCTGCTGGCTGAGCCGCGCGGGTATTGCGCGGGCGTGGACCGCGCCGTGGAAACCGTCGAGCGCGCGCTGGAGAAGCACGGCGCCCCGGTGTACGTGCGTCACGAGATCGTGCACAACCGGCATGTGGTCGACACGCTCGCCAAGGCCGGTGCCGTGTTCGTCGACGAAACCGACGAGGTGCCCGAGGGCGCGATCGTGGTGTTCTCCGCCCACGGCGTCGCGCCGACCGTGCACACCAGCGCCGCCGAGCGCAAGCTTCAGGTCATCGACGCCACCTGCCCGCTGGTCACCAAGGTGCACAACGAGGCCAAGCGGTTCGCCCGCGACGACTACGACATCCTGCTGATCGGCCACGAGGGCCACGAGGAGGTCGTCGGCACCGCAGGCGAGGCGCCCGACCACGTGCAGCTGGTCGACGGCCCCCACGCTGTCGACGACGTGACCGTGCGCGACGAGAACAAGGTGATCTGGCTGTCGCAGACCACGCTGAGCGTCGACGAGACGATGGAGACCGTTCAGCGGCTGCGGGAGCGCTTTCCGAAGCTGCAGGATCCGCCCAGCGACGACATCTGCTACGCCACCCAGAACCGCCAGGTTGCGGTCAAGGCGATGGCCCCGGAGTGTCAGCTGGTGGTCGTCGTGGGATCACGCAACTCGTCGAACTCGGTGCGGCTGGTTGAGGTGGCGCTCGGTGCGGGCTCGACGTCGGCCCATCTGGTGGACTATGCCGACGACATCGACCCGGCCTGGCTGTCGGGGGTGACGACGGTCGGCGTCACGTCCGGCGCGTCGGTGCCAGAGATTCTGGTGCGCGGTGTCCTCGAGCGGTTGGCCGAATACGGCTACGACGTTGTGCAGCCGGTCACGACCGCGAACGAGACACTGGTATTCGCATTGCCCCGGGAGATCCGCCCGGCGCGGACCTAGCGCGAGATGCGCTTGCGCCGCAAGCTGTTTGCGCTGTTCGCCACGCTCGTCCTTGCGGCGGCCGGCTGCGGCGACGACGCCACCGATCGGTTGAACGGCGCAGTGCACACGTTCGCCGACGCCCTCAACAAGGGTGACGCGTCAGCAGCCGCCGCCGTCACGACCGATCCGGCTCAGGCGTCCGACGCGCTCGGCAAGCTGTACGACAGTCTCGGCAAGAACGCACACTTCGAGGTGTCCACGGTCGACCGCAAGGACAACGAAGCGACGCTGCGCCTCGCCGCCACCTGGAAATTCGGCAAGGACGGCCGCAACCAGTGGACCTACACCACCACCGGCAGCGCCAGCCAGGACGGCGAACGATGGAAGATCCTGTGGAATCCGGCGACCGTCGCGCCCGGCCTGGGCACCGGTCCGCTGTCGTACAGCACGCTGACCCCCGACCCCGCCGCACGGGTGCTCGACCGCACGGGCGCGGAGCTGCTCACCCAGCAGGTTGTCACGCTGGTCAACGTGGCTCCCGGCGCCGACGTGAATGCCGTTGCAGCACTGCTCAATCCGATCGACGCCGGTATTTCCGCGGAGTCTCTGCAGACGCAGCTGAACAACGCCAACGGTCAGCCGGTCACCGCCGTCACGCTGCGCACGGAGGACCTGGCGCCCATCGAGGAGGCGCTGTCGGCAATGCCGAACGTAACGCTCGCCCCGCAGACGCGACTGCTCACCACCGACAAGGCGCTGACGTCGCCGACGCTGTCCGGGCTGTCCGACCTGTGGCAGCGCGCCACTGACGACGCCACCGGATGGGCAGTGAGCGCCCAGACCGCCACCGGCAGTCAGCGAGTCGGCGGGCAGGACCCCAAACCCGTCGCCGACATCGCCAGCACTCTCGACATCGGCATGCTGCGTGCCGCCCGGAATGCACTGGCCGAGTTGACGACTCCGGCCGCGATGGTGGTCATCCAGCCGTCGACCGGCAATCTGCTGGCGGTTGGCCAGAACCCGGGCGCCGACGCCGAGGGACCGATCGCGTTGACGGGTCTATATCCGCCAGGGTCGACGTTCAAGACTGCCACCGTCTCGGCCGCGCTGCAGGCTGGCCAGGTGACTCCGGACAGCGTCGTGCCCTGCCCCGGCAGCGAAAACATCGAGGGCCGCCAGATTCCCAACGACGACAACTTCGACCTCGGTCAGGTCCCGCTGCACACCGCGTTCGCGCGATCGTGCAACACCACGATGGGTCGGCTGGCGGTCAACCTGCCTCCCGATGGCCTCACCAAGGCCGCCGCCCAACTGGGCCTGGGAATCGACTACACCGCAGCCGGCATGACCACCGTCACCGGCAAGGTGCCCGTCGCCGACACCTCAGCGCTGCGAGTGGAGGAGGGCATCGGCCAGGGGCAGGTCACCGCATCGCCGTTCGGTATGGCACTGGTGGCCGCAGCGCTGGCGCGCGGTTCGGTGCCCGCACCCTCGATCGTGGCCGGCCAACCCGGGAAACCCGACCGCGCTCCGGACCCGCTGCCTGCGGATGTCGACGATCAAGTGAAATCGATGATGCGGGAGACGATCACGGACGGCACAGCGACTGCGCTGCAAGACATTCCGGGACTGCTCGGCAAGACCGGCACCGCCGAGTACATCGACAACACGCACGCGCATGGCTGGTTCGTCGGCATCGACGGTGACCTCGCGCTGGCGGTGTTCGTCAGCGACGCGGGCAGTTCCGGGCCTGCGGTGGAGGCGGCCGGTCGCTTCCTGCGCACGCCGCGTTAGACGTCGTACTCCCAGTTGTCGGCTTCCAAGGGGCCGCGTGACGAGCGTGGCCGGGCCCGGTGTTCCGCGCGGCTGTCGCTCTCGTCGTCCCCACCGCGGTAACGCACCCGAGAGACCGGGTGATGCGTCCCATTTCCGTTGCTACCGTTGCTGCCTCGCGGTTCCCGCGGCTGATAGTCCTCGACGCGGCGGCGACGCTCGGGCCGCTCGTGAGAGGCGCGCCGGTCGGCGGGCGGGACGGCCTTGCGGGGTTCGCGCGACGACGTGCGCGGTCGCCGTCGCGGCTCAGCGGGAGGCGCCGGCGACTGCTCGCTCTGTCGGGACGTGCGGGGCCGACGGGGACGCTCGGCGACGGGTTCGATGATCTCGGTGTCCGGCGGCCGGGCGTGCCGCGATCGGGACGGTGCGGCGCGCTTGGTCGTTCTGCCGCTGCGGGCGGCGGCGGACTTGGCGGGCTTGGCGGGCCGGCTCGGACGGTCGATGGTGTGCTTGCGACGGCGCTTTGTGGTGTCGACGACATCCTCAGCGGGCTGCTCACCCGTCAGTAGCGACGACAACTTGGATGTGACCGAGGACACGAGACTACTGCTCGTAGTCTCCTTCGCGGTGGACCGCGCAGCGCCCCGTCGCGACGACATGCCGTAGTACCAGCGGGCCATCCCGATCAGCAGAACGGCGGCCGACGTGAACAACATCAACGGGAACCGCTCGATCAGCGGATACCCGAAGTTGATCAGCGTGTCCTTGATGCCGGTGAACTGGGCGCCGTGGAATAGGAAGTACGAGGTCGGCACGGCGACGAACAGGATCAGCGGCGGCTGGATGACGGCGGTGAAGATCCCGGTCTGGCGCACTGCGAGCACCGCAAAGATGCAACCCAGCGCATACGCGGCGGCGAACACCATGCTGAGCTCTTTGTCACCGGAGCCTGCGTCGAAGGCGAAGCCGACGGCGGTCATTGTGACCGCCAGCAGCACCGCGCCCCACCACGGAACACCCGGGATATTGGGGTGCGCAGAGCGATGGTCGGGTGTGACGGCCGACCGTGCGCGCAGAGCTGACACAGATAGACCGTACCGGCTGAACCTAAAAGTAGATGACAGCGCGGTTCTGGCGTGCCCGTCACAGTCTCCTAGACTCTGGACCCTGTGAGCCTGAACCTGGGAATCGTCGGATTGCCGAACGTCGGCAAGTCAACGCTGTTCAACGCGTTGACGCGCAACAACGTGTTGGCAGCCAATTATCCGTTCGCGACGATCGAGCCGAATGAGGGTGTCGTGCCGCTGCCCGATCCGCGATTGGCCGAACTCGCCACGATGTTCGACTCAGACAAGATCGTGCCTGCGCCGGTGACGTTCGTCGACATTGCCGGCATCGTGAAAGGCGCGTCGGAAGGCGCAGGCCTTGGCAACAAATTCCTGGCCAACATCCGCGAGAGCGACGCGATTTGCCAAGTGGTGCGGGTGTTCACCGACGATGACGTTGCCCACGTCGACGGCCGCATCGATCCGAAATCGGACATCGAGGTGATCGAGACCGAGCTGATCCTCGCGGATTTGCAGACCCTCGAGAGGGCGCTGCCGCGGCTGGAGAAGGAAGCCCGAACGCACAAGGACCGTCGGCTGGCATACGACGCGGCCGTCGCGGCGCAGGAGATGCTCGACGGGGGCAAGACGCTGTTCGCCGCGGGAGCCGGAGCGCCGGCGACATCGAGCACCGGCGTGGACACCTCACAATTGCGCGAGCTGAACCTGCTGACGACCAAGCCATTCCTCTATGTCTTCAACGCCGACGAGGCCGTGCTAACCGACGAGGCGAGGGTGGCGTCGCTGCGGGAGTTGGTCACGCCGGCGGATGCGGTGTTCCTCGATGCGAAGATCGAGGCCGAACTACAGGAGCTGGACGACGAGTCGGCGGCCGAGCTGCTGGAGTCGATCGGACAGACCGAACGTGGGCTGGATGCATTGGCGCGGGCGGGCTTTCACACGCTGCGACTGCAGACCTTCCTGACGGCCGGGCCAAAGGAATCGCGGGCCTGGACGATCCACCAGGGCGACACCGCGCCGAAGGCCGCGGGCGTGATTCACACCGATTTCGAGAAGGGCTTCATCAAGGCCGAGATCGTGTCCTACGACGACCTCATCGAGGCCGGGTCGATGGCCGCCGCCAAGGCCGCGGGCAAGGTGCGGATGGAGGGCAAGGATTACGTGATGGCCGACGGCGACGTCGTCGAGTTCCGCTTCGGATCAACGTCTACGTCGAAGTCGTGACTGCGAGCAAGGTCGATGTGACCGACGAATCGAGGCCCTCCCGGGCCGAGATCGAGGAGATCCTCGTCAACCACTCGAGCACCCGTTTCGCGAAGGTGCTGAAGGGTATGAATCGCGGGCTCACCGACGCCGAAATGGCGACGGAAGCTCAAGCAGCGGGGGAACCCATCCTCGCCGACAGCATCGCCGCCGTGCGCAGGATCGTCCGCCTTATCCTGAGTGACCAACTCGTCACCGCGCCTTCCGAGGCCGAGGAGCAGGCCAACGTCTTCCGAGAGTTGCTGAATCACCGGTGTTCGCCGGGATTGCTTCAGCACATCACCACCCGCCTGACCCAACTGCAGGCAGTCGGCCCCAATGTCAAGATGACGCCGCTGGGCGCGGGCCACCTGGGCGCGAACGCCGCGTCGCAGCGAGAGAAGCTCGGACCGCTATGCCCGGAGTGCAATCAATTCCATAGTGGCGAGTGTCTGTGACGCGGCCCGTCAGAGCGGTCGGGCCCGACGGCGGACGTGGTCGAGTTCCGGTTCCAAGCAACGTCTGGTCACCAGAAGTAAGCGTCAGCCAGCAATGACGGGCTCGATGTGTACGCTCCGGGATCATGAGCTGGACACCTGAGCAGCTCGCTCGGGTCGACGCTGCCCGTGAACTCGAAATTGCCGTACGCCGTGCGGACGGAACACTTCGGCCGTGGACGCCGATTTGGGTAGCGCGCGTTGTCGGCGACGTATATGTCCGCACGTGGTACCTCAGAGATACCGGGTGGTTCGGCCTTGCCTTGAGCACAAGACGCGCACGTGTGCGCGTCCCTGGCGTAGAAGTCGACGTGCGCATCGAGGACGTCGGTGTCGGCCCGTCGGGACTGCGGGAGGACGTGGACGACGCCTACCGTGACAAGTACGGCGGCGGTTCGGCGGGAAACATGGTCGGAGACGAAGCCGCAGCGACGACGCTTCGGTTGCTCAGGAAATGATTGGGCGTGACGAGATCGCACTGAATGCGGTCGACTGTAATCTGCGTATGTCGATCTGCGCGTTGCATGATTTCCGCTTTCCACCGCTTTCCCCGACCATCACGTTTGGCGGGGATACGGGTAAACGATCCGTCGGGGTTTTTGACACGCTTGGTCCACGGCAAGATCAGCGCGGAGCGCCTGGGCGACATCGCATTTGGCTGCACCTGCTCTTAGGCACGGCTCCCCGGTGGCCACCGCGTCGGCGAACTGCTGCGCCCCGCACCGCTTTCTGAACACAGCCCAGCGACACGCCCAGCCGCGCCGCGATGACCCGAAACGGCACGCCCTGGCGGCGGAGTTTCGCCACTTCGGCGTCACGGTCGCGCTGCGCTTCAGCGTCGATCCGGCGGCGGTCGTTGGGGTCGTTCGCGAGTCCCACTGCGGTAGAGCCACTTTCGTTACACAGCAAACGCGGTCACCGGCGTGTATTCGCTTGTATTCTACCAGTATTCGACGCTGAGCAACCGCGTGACCTGCGAGTTTTGCTGGCGGCGCGCCCAAAATCGGGGGTCTGTTTTCAGGGAGGGACCGAACCGGCTGCGCAAGTTCTGACCCCCATCGCCAGGCACTTGGGCCCGGCAGCCGTGACCAAAATCAATGCAGCGGTGGCCGCGACGAACGCCCAGGTGGCCCAGCACCAGTCTCGCCGTCGCCACGAAGGCTGCGTCGTGATCGCGGCGCTAACGCTCGCGATGGCCGGGATCGCACTGGCCGCGCAGTGGTCCATGGCGGTCGGCATCCAACGGCGGCGCGCTGGTCCGTCCGCATCGATACGCCCCAGAGCCGTGGTCGTCCATCGAGTAGTGGCTTACGAACCCGAGCAGAGGTAGCGCGCTGGCCGGACTAAGCGATTTGTTTACACTAACGGGTTTGCCCAATTTGCAGTGTAATCGCGCAATTCCCAGCTAGATCGCTAACGGCTTTCTATAGTTTGGTTGCTGGCTACGGCAGTAGGCCGTCACCGGCAGCCGATATAAGTTAGAAAGGCCACCAAGAATGATCAAGCATGGTGTTGCTGGCGGGTTGGGACTGACGTTTGCCATCGTGCTGGGACTCACGTCGATGACGCGTCCTGCGGTGGCGTTCGGCGCGGACACGGCGCTGATCATGGGCGGCACCGGAGTACCGACCCCGCCGCAAAGCTATGTGGACGCGCACCACTCGGTCATCTCCTCGATCACCTTGTCGGTGATCTTGGAGATGGTGTCCTTGGACACTGTGGCCCCGTAGACGTCATCGAAATGCGCGGCGATCTCGCCGGTAGTGAGTCCCTTGGCGGTCAGCGACAATACGATCTCGTCGACACCGGTCAGCCGTCGTTGGCGCTTCTTGACGATCACCGGATCGAAGGTGCTGTTGGTGTCGCGGGGCACTTCGATCTCGACCGCGCCGATCTCGGTGAACACCGTCTTGGCCCGAGCCCCATTGCGGGAATTGCCCGACCCGCGCCCAACGGGGTCGTGTTTGTCATAGCCCAGGTGCTCGGCCATCTCCGCATCCAGCGCGGTCTCGAGCACGTTCTTGGTCAACTGGTTGAGCAGGCCGTTCGGGCCGACCAGCTCGACACCTTGTTCCTTCGCTTGCGCAAGCAGCTGCTCAGCGAGCTGCCGTTGATCCACTTCGGTAGCCACGGATTCGAGTGTTTCGGACATCATCAGTCCTTCCCGCCAAGCTCACGCCCAGCGTGTCAGACCAAGACCAGATCCACCGTTATCCGGACAGTCCCCGACGTGGTGGACGCGGTAGGGCAGCTCGGGTTGTTCCAGTGGGGCCGAGGTAGTCGGCGGCCTCACCGGGCGGCGCCCAGCGGCGGGCGACGGAGCTTAGCTCCTGTCCCGGGTGGCGACGGGCGGCACGATTGGAAGTGGAAACGGTAGGCATAACGAAACCCTCTGGTCAGGATTTCGGTTGCCTAAGACCGAGTGTCGCAGCGGTCGAACCCGGCTCGTCCGGGTTGTCCCTGCGTTGTGGTGCTACCCAGCGTCTCCGCGAAGGTCACCCACTTTCACGGCGTGTCGGCCAACTTGCTCAGTAACGCGGCGATCTCCCTATCCCTACCCCCGGCGACGTGCTGGTAGCGCAGTGCGGCGGCGGGTGTCGAGTGACCCAAACGCCCCATCAACTCGGCCAATGTCGCTCCAGACACCGCCGCCAACACCGCCCCCGAATGCCGCAGGTCGTGAAAGCGCAGGTCGGGCCGACCCGCCTTATCCCGTGCCCGGTACCAATGGCGATACAGGGTCGACGGTTGCAGGTGCCCGTCTGGACTGTCGAACGCCGGGAAGATGAGCGAATCACGCTCGGCTCCAACGTGTTTCGCGAGATGCGCCTCGATCAGCGGGACGATGTGCGGCGGTATCGTCACGTCGCGGATACCGGCATCGGACCTCGGCGACGTAATCGCGTAGTTGCCCTTGGTGCGCACCGCCGCACGGCGGATGCGGATCACTTCGTCCGACAGGTCGATATCGCCGCGACGCAGTTCGACCAGCTCACCGAACCGCAGGGCGCACCACGATGCCAATGTGACCATCAGGGCCAGCCGCTCGGGCATGGCAGCGGTCACCTCCCCCAACTCGGCGACGCTGGCCGGTCGTATCTGGTGCACTCGCCGCGACCGGCCAGCACCGACGATGCGGGCCGGGTTGGTGTCGGCCAGCCCGTCGTTGACAGCGCTCGTCATGATGGTGCGTAACAAGCTGTAGGCGTGCGAGCGCATTGTGGGTTTGTCGGCCAGGGTGCTCCCGTGCCACTCCCGCACATCGGTGGGCGTGATGGACGCCAGGGGCTTTGACCCGAACGTGTCGAGTAAGTGAGTTTCCAGGATCGCCGCGTAGTGCTCCTTGGTCCGCTGCTTGAGCGGTCGCCCGGCGACGTGTCGGTTGGTCAGCCAGGTGGCCGCATAGGCACCGAGGGTGACCCGCTCGCGCTTGTCGTCGTCGGTGGCGTTCCAGCGGTCTTGGTCGATCTCGCGGCGGGTCTTGACGGCGAACGCCTCGGCAGCCAGCCGGGTGTCGAAGGTGTGCGGTGCCTTGTGGGTCGCGCCATCCGGTCCGGTGTAGCGCACCCGCCAGCGCTTCGACGGCAACC
This sequence comes from uncultured Actinomycetota bacterium, assembly GCA_963770305.1. Classification (GTDB taxonomy): domain Bacteria; phylum Actinomycetota; class Actinomycetes; order Mycobacteriales; family Mycobacteriaceae; genus Mycobacterium. The sequence goes on along the minus strand of CAVYPB010000012.1, from coordinate 382,738 downwards.
GCTCGATGCTGGCGAAGGATCGCTTGGCCATGGTTTGTCCTCGCGTGGAAGATACGTGGAGAATCAGTCTATCCGAGTCGCCGCGTGGCTCCGCATAGCGCCACATCAACCGCAGGTCAGAGTATATTTCTGCTGTTCAATGATACCTCAGAATCAAGTTCAATCCCAGTATCGCGCACTAACGTTTATGCAGGTAAGAGGCGGTTTTAGAGCCTCCGGCCTGCCTGGTGTGACCTAGATATGACCTGACTCGATGGCAAAACATAGTCCATTGACTACGAACACCCACCACCGCGCGACGACGACGACCGCTGGCACTTCGAGCCTGGCGCGCCAATGTGACTGATCTCGCGCCCGGACTTTGGCGCAATTATCTGCCGACACGCAACTGCACCAAAGCGGGGAGTCGTAACGCGCGGCATCGGTAACCTCAATGCCGTGCCGGATACGTCGTACGCACCATGCGGCGATCTGAGCCTGGCGTATCAGGTGTTCGGCGACGGGCCGATCGAGCTGGTCGTCGTCGGGCCGTTCGTTAGCCACATCGAGCTGGCCTGGACCCTCCCCCAATTCAAAGCGTTCGTTGAGCAGCTCGCCACGTTCTGTCGCGTTGCCCTGTTCGACAAGGCCGGGGTCGGGCTGTCGGACCCGGTGCCAAAAGTTCGCACGCTGGAGGATCGAGCGGCCGAGATCGAGGCTGTCATGGATGCGGTCGGCTTCGGACAGGCCGTCGTCGCCGGTCTGAGTGACGGTGGACCGGTCGCCATGATGTTCGCGGCAACACGGCCGGAGCGAGTGCGGGCGCTGATCCTTGCCGGCACGGTTCCGTATTGGGGCTTCGCGGGGTGGGACGACATGGATCGCGACTCGGCCGAGCTGCGGGCGCGCTTCCTTGCCGAGCTGGGTGAGGACTACACGCCGTCGATTGAGCAGCTCGCCCGCTTCCAGGAAGCCGGCCGCGCCGTGCGCTCCGGGTGGGGCAGCGGTGTGGCAGCCAGCATCAGCGTGCCGTCGGTCCGGTCGATACGCCAGCTCGCGATGTGTGAGCGCATGAGCGCCAGCCCGGGAATGGCGCGGGCGTCATTCGAAGCGGCGTTTCTGATCGACGTGCGGCCGATCCTGCCGACGCTCACCGCGCCAACCCTGGTCATTCATGCCCGCGAGGACCCCGCGGTTCCGGTGCAGGGCGGCCGGTACCTCGCCGACCACATCCCCGGCGCGCGGTACCTGGAGGTCGAGGGTGTGGACCACGCACCCTTCTTAACCGAGCCCGACAAGATCCTGACCGAGATCGAGGAGTTCCTCACCGGCAGCCATGCCGCGCCGGCGCAGGCACATCGTGCCCTGCGCACCGTGCTATTCACCGATATCGTCGCGTCGACACAACACGCCGCGGCGAGCGGCGACGAGCGGTGGCGTGCGGTGCTCCATCGCTTTGGTGAGATCACCGCCGACCTCACCGAACGCTTCGGCGGCACGGTGGTCAAGAGCACCGGAGACGGCCACCTCGTGACGTTCGACGGCCCGACGCAGGCCATCCGTTGCGCCGAGGCGCTGCGCGCTGAGGCCGAGATTCTGGGCGTCGAGATCCGCGCCGGCATCCATACCGGCGAGTGCGAACTGCTCGACAGCGACATCGGGGGGATCGCGGTAAACATCGCGGCGCGGATTCTCGGCCAGGCCGGCGCCGGCGACATCTTCGTCTCCCGAACTGTCCGGGACCTGGTCGTCGGCTCGGGCACGGGCTTCGAGGACCGCGGCAGCGTCGAGTTGCGTGGCGTGCCCGGCACCTGGCAACTGCTGGCGGTCGATCGCCACGGCGCGCCGGCGGGATCGGCCGAGGCCGAACTGGCGTCAACGCCCACCCCCGGCCCGCGCACCGCGATGCGCCGCTCGGACCGGGCCGTGGCGCTGATGGCCAGGCGGACACCGTGGATCCTGCGCGGGATGGCCCGCCTCGTCCCGGTCACCGGTCGCACTGGACAGCTACCGGAGTCCGCGCGCTCCGAGGTGCGCTCGTGAGGGATTCTGACCCCCTACCTTCTGATCTGGATATTGCGCTCCCGGCTTCCTGCGGATCTTGCCGACTGTCGTCTCCGGTTACTCCACCTCCGACGCCCAAGCGTGGCCATCCGTTGCGGCCGGGCCGGATGCTGGTCGGCAGGATCGCATGCTCGTGCGGGCGGCATCTCACATGGTGCTGTGAATGCGGTGCCGGCCCTGAACGGCCGGCGCCTTCTCTCTCTCCGCAGAAATCCGGCAGGTAGTCGTCGGCGTCCGCGGAGGGTCCGCAGTAGTTCCGCCCTCCTGAGTGTGCAGTCGTCGACATCCAGTTCGAGCAACCTGGTCAAGTTCATGATCAACCTGACCGTCATCCGGAAGTCGGATTGGGAGAATGCACGCGCCGTGCGCTCGTGGCTTCCCGCGAAGCCGCGCGAACATCTTCTATCCCGTTGGGTGGTGTGAGCGTATCGGCACTGACATGGGGACGGGTGACCATTGGTGGAACCTTGACGCCGCAGGACGTCTGCGCGGCCGAGTTCCGGTTCAGCGTGAAAACCACTGGTAGACAGCGGTTTATCGGCACTCGTTCGGCATTGGCACCGTTTCGTCGCGGATTGCACCAAATCGCCGACTGCGGGCATGAATTTAGGCTACCTAACGTTGCAATCGCGTAGGGGGGTGGGGAAGGGAGTTTGGCAATGTATGTGAAGAAGTTTGCGGCCGGAGCTGCGATGGTCGGCGCACTGGGGTTCAGCGCCGTTGGCCTTGGTGCGGGCATCGCGAGCGCGGCACCACCTGCGCCCGTCGTTGCGGGGACTCTGTGGCAGCAAGATCGAGGCCATGGGCACGATGGGGGCGATTGGGGCCATGGTGACGGTCGAGGCTGGGGCGACGGTGGAGGCTGGGGCTACGGTGGAAACTGGGGCTACGGGCCAGGGTGGGGCTGCATCACCGGTCCGTTTGGGCATGTCACCTGGTGCCCCTAGTCAGTGACCGCCGAGCGGCGGGAGCGTTCCTCCCGCCGCTCGGCGCCGACGTCACTTCGGCGAGAGTCGCGGCCGACGGCGCTACACCTCGTGATCGGCGAACTGACTAGGTCGAATTCCGCATTCGAACACGTCAGGCGGGAAGGCGGCGGGTCGTTCGAGGGGCTTCCACCCGATACGTCCCGCTGATGAGGCAGAATCGCGCGAGTGACGCCGCCGCAACGCCCCGGGCAGCCTGGCTGGCGCGGCAGAGAGACCCCGGCGCCGGACCCCGCGACGCGACGACTTCCGCGTCCTGGACGGCCGGAGCCGCCGACTGAACATCTCCGCGCGCCGTACCGGCTAGCGGGTGCAGGGCCGACCGAGCAGTTCCGGCGACCGCAGTCGCCTGCCGATTCAGCGCCGACCGAACAGATGCGGTGGCGTCAGCGACCCGCTGGCCGCCCACCACCACCGACGCCGCCACCGCCTGTGGCGGGTCCCGAACGTCAGCAGCCCGAAGTCAAGAAGTGGCGCAGCTTCCGCAATCCGCAGTCGCTTTTCCTGATCGCGATCATCATCGTCGCCCTGCTGGTCGGCGGTCTGGCCGGCGCCGAGCTCTACGCGCGGCAGCGCGCGGACAGCATCCTGGTGGCGGTCGCCGAATGCGTCGTCAAGGACGGGGCGACCATCTCGTTCGGAGTGAACCCGCCCTTCCTGTGGCAGCACATCACCGGTCACTACACCAACATCTCGGTTGCCACCGCTGGAAACCAGGTCCAGGAAGCCAAAGGAATGACGGCGGACGTGACACTGAAGGACGTGCGGTTGCAGGACTCCGCGGACTCCAAGGGCACCATCGGGTCGCTGAACGCGACGCTTAGTTGGAAGTCGGCAGGCATCAAGGACACGGTGGTCGCCAACCTCCCGGTGGTGGGGAGTTTGGTCACCGGTGTGAGCTCGGACCCCGTCACGGGCACCATCGTCCTAAAAGCCGGCAGCAACAGCGTCACGGCCAAGCCCGTCGTCACCGACGGTGACCTCGATCTGGACGTTGTCGACGTCAACGGGCCGCTGCCGAAGGACACCGTGCAGTCAGCACTGAACGACCTCACCAAGAAACTGAACGACAACTATCCGCTCGGCATCCACGCCGACAGCGTCGAGGTGACCGATGCGGGAGTGGTCGGGAAGTTCTCGAGTCAGGACGCGTCGATCCCCAAAGAGGACGCGAACCCCTGTTTCGCGCGCCTCTAGGCGCACGCCTCCGGCCGGGTCGCTCATCGTGAATGCTTCCGGCAGTCGAGTTCTGTGGAGTTCCGCTGCAACCTGTAGTAAGCGGTCCTCGACCTCTCCGAATAACCGAATGATAAAGGGGGACGACGCTATTCGCACGAACTGACGAACGGATCGGGCTGTCCACCATGCTCGACATCGGTCAGTCTCGTGTTGACGTCGATAACCATGTCGTCAGCATCGACGTTCGGAGGGAGCCGCGGAATGCGCCGTGCGGCACGGACTTGTTCACCGGCACACCCATTTACTGTTAGGCGTTGACGGCTCAGAATGGCACGTCCTTGTCGTCCCCGAGCCAAGTGTGGTAACCGAAGATGTCCGGGCTCATGGGATTCGTACCATACGGCGTGGACGGATCGGTGCCGGCGCTGCCGACATGCGACGGAGAGGCAGCGGCGCTCGGGACGGGAGCTGGATGAGTAGCGGCGCTCGCGATGGGGGCGAGAGCAATCGCTGCACCGATCGTGGCCGCGGCCAGCCACGGAGCGACATACTTGATCCTTGTTTTCATGGTGTTCTCCCGCCTGCTGGGCCGCCCAATCTGGCTATCCGCAAGCATCGCCTTCTGCCGGGCCGGCGTCGTCACTGCTGACACCCGTTCGACCCTGCTGCTAGCTGGAATTTCTCGGGACCACCACTAGTCCACTGAGCTGATGGTCGTGCTGCAAATGGGGACATCGACGCTCAACGGGTGCGATACGTAGTCGTTGGGTGCGGTGACAACCAAGTTGCCCCAGCGCGGGCACGTGTTCCCGGTAGCGGTGTCGATCGCGTAGGCCTGTACGTTCGCGGTGGCGACGTCGCTGGGCTCGAGGGTGAGGTGATGTGCCGCCCCTCACCTGTGCGGTTCCACGTCTAGCGCTGCAGCCATCCGGTGATGCGCAGATAAGGGTCGGCGCCGTCGTTGTAATCAGGCTTTCCGCCATGCTCGACATCAGTCACGTCGGTGTCGACCTCGACGACCAAGTCATCGCTGTCAACGGGCGGTGGGAGCACCCGATACTTCGCCCGAGGATCCTTCTCGGCCATGCGCTGAAATTTACGCCCTGCCAGCGCAGTCACACGAAGGAATCGGCGTCAATCACTCCGAGCTCAGGGCTTTCCGCGGGCGTCATCAAATGTGATGACGCCATCCCGACAGGCATCCGCCGAGCCTGATGAGTGATGGGAAATCCCATCCTGGTGACACCGGCTGCGGGACACTCGATGGTGAACGGGAAGGGGCCGAAATGATCTTCATCGTGGTCAAATTCGAGACGAAACCGGAGTGGACGGAACGTTGGCCCGAACTGGTCGCGCCGTTCACCGCGGCCACCCGCGCCGAGGAAGGCAATCTCTGGTTCGAGTGGTCGCGCAGCCTGGCAGACCCGGCCGAGTACGTGCTCGTCGAGGCGTTCCGCGACGGCGACGCCGGCGCCGCGCACGTCAACAGTGATCACTTCAAGGCCGCGCAGCGCGACCTGCCGCAGGCCCTGGTCGCCACGCCGAAGGTGATCAGTCAGACCGTCGACGCCACGGGTTGGTCGAAGCTCGCCGAGATCACCGTGGACTGAAAGGCTATGGCTCGACCGCGATCTCGGCACCGAGTTGATAGCCGGGTGCCAGCGGCAGCGAGTCGCCACTCCAGAACGAGCCAGCGTCGAACCAGTTGGAGTCCTTTTCCGTCGCCAGCAGTCCCATCTCCTCGTAGGTGATGGCGACGGTCTCCGCGCAATAGGCGGTTTCCAGCCCGATCTTGCGCTGCTGTTCTCTTTTGCGCCGGGCCGATTCGCGAATTTTGCTCTCTACGAATGGGATTCCTCTCGTCCAGTCGACCGCGTTGGGAACGCGGCCGCGAAACCATCGCGCGGTCAGGCGCGCGGTGCTGGGAAACGGCGTGCCGTCCATCCGGGCAACTACCTTCAGTGCGCGGTTTTCCTGTTCTCGGCTGGCGTACGGCGTCAGCTGTCGCAGCCAGCATCGCTGACCGTAGTTGTAGATCCACCGCTCGACGGCCTGGCGTGCGTCATGGAGTTGCACTCCGCGGTGATTGCTTCCGGTCCAGACGTCCGTCAGCTTGTCGCCGAGTTCGGCGTGCCAGATCAATGGGGGCAGGTCGTCGATCGCGACCGTCATCCCAACGTGGTTCACGGGGCTGTTGGTCATCGACTGGATCGCCCGATCGGGACCGGACTTGCCTCGAAACAGCCAGATATCCCCGGTCCGGGTCTGGTCCAGAGCCCGCTGCAGCGACACCGTGCTTTCCTTCACCCCCGCAGCTTATGCAGACTCTAGACATGCGTGGCATATGGAAGTGGGTTGGACTGGCCGGTGTCGCCGGTGTGGTGGCGGGCGGGGCACTGGTCGCGCGCGACCAGCGTCGGCGCAACGCCTACACACCCGACGACATTCGCGCGCGGCTGCATCAACGACTGGCCGAGGCAGGCGAGGCCGACAACTAGGACGCCAACTAGGACGCCACCGCGTAGAGCCGGTGCGGGCCGGAAAATCCCTTGAGTTCGACGTCTCGGCCCTCGTCGAACGCGATGTCGTCATGGTCGCTGACCGCATCTCGCACCACCTGGCTGACCAGAATCTCGCCACCGTCCGCCTGGCTTGCCACGCGCGCCGCCATCGCGACGTTGCGGCCGAACAGGTCGTCGCCGCGGCGGACCGACTTGCCCATGTGAATGCCGATCCGGACACGAATGCCGTTGGGTCGCCTGCGAAGTGAGCGTTGGACGTCGACGCTGCAACGCACCGCCTCCTCGGGATGCGCGAAGGCGATCATGAAGCCGTCCCCCTGACTCTTCACCACGTGACCGGAGTGTTGCTTGACGTGCCTGCGGACCAGCTTGTCGTGGCTGCCGATCAGCCTGACCCACGCCCGGTCGCCGATGCGCTCGTTGAGCGCCGTCGACTCCTCGATGTCGGAGAACAGGATCGCCACCTTCCCGCTCGGTGCGAGCCGCGCCAGATCCGGTCGCTCCACCTCCGCCCAGTCGGCCAGATCCTCGATCGACGACCGGACCGCCGCTCCCAGCCCGTCCTTGCGCAGAATGTTGGCGGTCTGCCAGACCTGTTTGACGGCCTCCCGACCACCCGAGAACAGCATGTTTCTGGTGTCCACTCGACGGCGCAGCTCGTTGAGTTCGCGCTGTTGACGGGTGCAGCGCCGCCAGATGACGACGAGTGCCACCGCCTCCACCGCGGCGATCCCCGCGAGCACATAAGCCACAATCTGCGCTCCCATCACCGCTCAAGTATTGGATGCTGAATCCGTGAAGCCCCAGGCGCCCTACTACGAGAGCCGCTACATCCGCGCCAACCACCCGGACCGGCCGCTAGCGCTGTGGCTGCGCGAAACCCTGCTGCTGCCCACCGCAGGCGATCCGGTGGCCGACGTTTGGGTGATGGTGTTCGACCCCGACGGCGCGGGCAACCGTGCGCTCAAGCAGCCATACCCGATCGACGCCGCCGGCTACGATTACGACAACTGGACCGCGCGCATCGGCGCGACCTCCATCGACGACCGGTCCGCGCAGGGCGTCGTGACCGGCGGAAACCGTTCGGCGCGATGGGATCTGCGGATCACCCCGGGATCCGAGCAGGCGGTCAAACTCCTCACCGACCGCGCGTACAAGGCCCGCATCCCGACGGCCAAGACAACGGTGCGCCACCCGCTGGCCCAGTTCGACGGGCAGGTGGAGCTCGACGACCTCCGGCTCGTGCTCGACGGCTGGACCGGCAGCGTCAACCACAACTGGGGTTCGCGACACACCCCGGCCTACGCGTTCGGCCAGGTGTGCGGCTTCGACGACGCGCCCGACTCGAGCCTCGAGATCGTGACGGCGCGCGCATCGATAGGACCGGTCTTGCTGCCTGCGGCCACGCTGTTCGTGTTCCGTCACGCGGGGCAAGAGTTCGCGGTTCGTTCGATCCTGGACAGCATGCGGACCCACGGCAGGTATAAGCCGTTCACGTGGACGTTCGGCGCACGTATCGGGGATCGGATGATCGAGGGCAAAATCGTCGCCGAACCTGCCGACGTCATCGGGCTGACCTACACCGACACCGACGGCGGCGCGAAGTACTGCTACAACTCGGCGATAGCGACCTGCCGGATCCAGCTGGCGGGTAAGGCCTTCGAGCGCACGGAGCTGTTGGCCACCCGCCGCGCGATGTTCGAGATCCTCACCGAGTCGCGGCGGGACGAGGTCCCGCTGCTGGCCTAGTTTTCTGCGCGCGCGAGACGACGCCCAAACCAACAAACGGGCGCAAAAGTGGATCGGGCCAAAACGTCGATCTCGACTAGCTGAAGGCGCTCGTGATTGTCGCCATGTCGAAGTAGTCGCGCCACGCCGCGATCTTGCCATCAACCACCTCGAACACACCCGACACCGGCAGCGGTATCTCGCCTCCGCCTTTGCGGCGCATCACGTCGGTGCGTTCGTTCATCACCAGGTTGCCGTCGCTGAGCTGCCGATGCACCTGGAAATCGATTCCGTCGAATGCGGCGGTGAAGCCTGCGATGAACTGCTTGATCGCCTCGCGGCCTTTCACCGGCTCCATGGGGATGTTGTGGTAGACGGCGTCTTCGGCGAAGTAGCCGGCCAGTTGGTCAGGGTCGGGCGATGACCACAGCTTGCAGAACTCGGTCACCACTTCGTCAGCAGGGCGTGTCATTCCTTGATGAAACCAGAGACGCCGCATAGATCAAGCCCGCCAGGGCCGCCGATCCAATGGTGCTCATGTCGACGCCGCCTGCGATCTCGGCCAGCGGCCCGACATACAACGTGGTGTTGACCGCCAGCAATCCGAACACCGCGCCGACCGTCCACGCCACGACGGCAGGCACGTTCCACCCGCCTGTGAACCAGTAGCGTCCTCCGTGTCGTCCTTGTGCAAAGGCCTGCAGGTCCGTCGGGTCATAGGTTTTCGTGCGCAGCGCGCCGACGGCCAGGATCGCCACCCACGGCGTGATGACGGCGTTGAGCGCGACCGTCATCGCCGTGACCGACTCGACCGCGTCGAACACGAACACGCCCAGATACAGCAGTGCGATCGCGACCGCGGCGGTGATGATCGTGGTCTGGGTCCGCTTCAGCCGCGGCGCAAGCCCTTCCAGATCCAGTCCGCTGGCGTACACGCACAGCACGCCCTGGCTCAGCCCGCCCAGCAGGGAGATGACCACGATCGGCAGCACGTACCAACCGGGAGAGGCCGCAACCAGGTCGTCGAGATAGGAATCGCTAGGGTTCGCGAAAGTCATTGCGGTGAACGCGCCGAACAGGCTGGGCAGCAGCACGCCGACGAACATGCCGATCCCCAGTGCTGCGCAGATCCGCCGATTGCTGAAGCGACGGGCCGAGATTCGCCGGGTGTAGTCGCCGATCGTCGGCCCATAGGAGATCGGTGCCGCCGCGAACAGCACGGCCGACAATGCCCACGTCTGCCAGAAGCCACCCAGCGTGTACTCGCCGCTTGACGCACCGGGATCGAACCCGCCTGCGAACGCGAACACGCCAAGAATCATCAGCGCCCCGACGACAGGCACAACCACCTTCTGCATCGCCACGATGGTCGCGTGGCCATACAGCGCAACGGTCACCATCAGCGCCGCCACGGCGGCATACGCGATCGCATGCACCGCGCTGTTCTCCGGCATGCCCAGCAGTCGGTGCCCGGCGGCGACGATCGCGTCGCCGCTCGTCCACACCGTCACCGCGGCGAATCCGAACGCGATGGCCAGCGCGATGCCCGACCCGATGAACCGCCCGCGGATGCCGAAGTACGCGCCGCTGGACACCGTCATGTTGGTTCCGGTGCGAGGCCCGATGATCGCGGTGGGCAGGACGGCCAGGGTGCCGACCGCGATGCCGACGGCCATCGAGGCGAGCGTCTGCCAGAAGCTGAGCCCGAACATGATCGCGAACGCGCCGAACACGACGTTCGTCCAGGTGAGGTTCGCGCCGAGGAAGACCGCGCCCAGGTTGCGGGGCCGGGAGTCGCGCGCGTCCTCAGGGAGGTACTCGACGCCGGCGCTTTCGACCGCACCGACGCGGTCGGTGGTGAAGACGATCTCCGGGGGAGAAAGGGTCGCGGTCATGGCTGCTCGATTCAATGCTTGTTGAAGGGTGGATCAATAGTGTTGATGTAGTGTTCAATAAGGATCGTCATTCGTCAATAGGAAGGACCGAAATTGACCGTCGAGGCGCGTGATGCCAAGCGCAAGCTCCCGGCCGAACGACACGGCGAGCTGCTTGCGAAGGCCGTCGAGATCTCGCAGGCGGAGGGCTTGTCCGCGGTGACGCTTCGCCGCGTGGCCGCCGACCTCGGCGTCACCCCCGGCCTGGTCAGCCACTACTTCTGGGCGGCCGAGCAGCTGATCACGGCCGCGTTCCGGGCGGCCGCCGTTGCCGACCTGGCCGAGGCACAGTCGCGCATCGACGCCGCGCCGACGGCCGTGGCCAAGATGGACGCGCTGATGGACTACGTGCTCGACGACGCCAGCGACGACGCGAGTGCGCTGTGGCTTGAGGCCTGGAGCCTGGGCCGTCGCAATGCACCGCTGGCCGCGGAGGCGAAGGAGCTGACGGCCGAGTGGTTGGACTGCATCGCCGAGATCGTGCGGGCGGGCGTCGCCGACGGCGAATTCCACGTCGTCGACGTCGACGTCGCGGCGCGGCGGTTGTTGACGATGATCGACGGGCTCGGCGCTCAGAAGGTCGTGCGAGCGGTGCCGTCAGATGAGGCCAAGCACATCGCACGGGCGTATTTCGCTTCCGAGCTGGGGGTGGCAGGTTCTAATGCATGACCTTGCCCGAGTTCCCGCAACTCGACGGCGTTGAGCACCGATTCGTAGACCTGCCCGGGCTGCGTATGCACGTCGCCGGGGCCGGCGCCGGTGAGCCCCTGCTGCTGTTGCACGGATTCCCGCAGCACTGGTGGGGGTGGTACAAGGTGCTGCCAGCCTTGGCGCAGCACTATCGGGTGATCGCTCCCGACTTGCGAGGGGCGGGCTGGACCGACGCCCCGGCTGCCGGCTACACCTCCGAGCAGCTGGTCGCCGACGTGGTCGCACTGCTCGATGCGCTCGAACTCGGCCGCGTGCGCGTGATGGCTCACGACTGGGGTGCGTTGGTTGGATTCCTGCTCTGCCTGTATCACCCGCAGCGGGTGGAACGCTATATCTCACTGGCGATTCCGCACCCGTTCGTGAAGTTCAACCCGCGCCTCCTGGCGGCGGTACCGCGCCTGTGGTTTCAGAACGTGATCGCCACGCCAGTGGTGGGGCCCTACCTGTTGAGCAAGGGTCGCCAACCGATGGCCACCTATCTGCTCGACCACTACACGTCCGACCGCAGCGCGTTCACGCCGCGCGACCGCGAACTGTTCGTGGCCCCGTTCCGTGACCCCGCTCGGGCCCGCGCGGGGTCGGTGCTCTATCGCAACTTCATCGTGCCGCTCGTCCCGCGGGTCTTGTCCGGCCGGTATCGGGGCAGGCGGTTGAGTACGCCGACGCTGATCCTGTACGGCCGCGAGGACCCGAACATGAATGCGGCGATCCTCGATGGCTATCAGGATCATGCCAACGATCTGAGGCTCGAAGAAGTCGACGGGGCTTCGCATTTCATCGCCGACGAGCAGCCGCAAGTCGTGATCGACCGAGCGTTGGAGTTCTTCGGTCAGCGCTGAGGTGTTGTTGTGGGTTGTTGCGCGCCTATGAGCGACACCGTCGCTGATGTTCGCGGGTCGCGTAGTACTTCAGCGACATTGTCGCTGCGAGGTGGGCAATGCGGACTACTCACTCCCACACGCCGGTCGTCGATCCCGGCCGCACGATGAAATCTTGCCAACGCCCGCTACCAGCCCTCGGTCAGCACCCGGTCCAACGTGTCGACGTAGAAGTCCGCCGACTCGACATCAATGCACAACGGCGGCTTGGTTTTCAGGATGTTCATGTGGTCGCCGGTGGGCTGGATGATCACGCCGAGCTCGAGCATGCGATCGCAGATCGCCGACGTCTCCGCGGCCGCGGGCTCCAGGGTCCCGGGGTCGCGAATCATCTCGACGCCCAGGTAGAGCCCGATGCCGTGCACGGTGCCGATGATCGGGTGCTTGTCCTGCAGCGCTTGCAGTCTCGCCTTCAGGTGGGCGCCGACGCGCGCCGCGTTCTCTTGCAGCCCTTCGTCGCGCAGCACGTCGAGGACGGTCATCCCGATCGCGCACGACAGCGGGCTGCCGCCGGTCGACGAGAAGAAATAGCCCTGCGAGCGGAACCCGTCGGCGACCGCGCGGCTGGTGATCACCGCGCCGAGCGGATACCCGTTGCCCGCCGACTTGGCGATCGAGACGATGTCAGGCACCGCGTCCTGCTGCATGAAGCCCCAGAACCATTCGCCGAGACGACCATACCCGACCTGCACCTCATCGGAGATCGCCAGCCCGCCGGCCGCCCGCACCGCGGCATACACCTGCTGAAGGTAACCATCCGGCAGCGCCATGCCACCCGCATTGCCGTACACGCTCTCGCAGATGAACGCCGCCGGCGCGCGGCCGTCGGCGACCAACTGCTCGATCTGCTGCACTGCCCCACCCGCATACCGGACGGCGTCGGCACCCCGGTACTTGCCGCGAAAGCTGTTGGGCGATTCGACCGTGTGCACCCAGTCCGGCCGAGTGGCAAGCGCATTGGGGTTGTCGGCGGTCGACGTGGACACCGCGTCCGTGCCGATTGTCCAGCCGTGATAGGCCTCGCGGACCGCGACCACGTCGCGGCGGCCGGTCGCCGCCGCTGCGAGCCTGATCGCCAGATCGCTTGCCTCCGAGCCGGAGTTCACCAGAAAGACCGTGTCCAAGGGGTCGGGCAGCATGGCGGCGAGTCGCTCGCTGAACTCGACCACCGCGGCGTAGTTGAACCGTGAATTCGTGTTGAGCCTGCGTAGCTGCCTGGCGGCGGTGTCGGCGATCCGCGGGTGTGCATGGCCCAGCACCGTCACGTTGTTGACCATGTCGAGGTAGGTGCGGCCGGCAGTCGACATCAGGAAGTGCCGCCTGCCCCGCTCGATCTGCGGCGGCTGGTGGTAGTAAAACTCCTGCACGGGAGCGAAACTCGCGTCGCGCCGTGACAACAGATCGCCGGTGTCCGGCACCTCCACGGCGGGCAGTCCGAGCAGCGGTCGCGGATCACGCGTCAGCGCCAGCCAGCCGGGCGCCAGTTCGAACCGGGTGAACATCGGCGCGGCGGGTGCACCGACCGGCCGCACGCCGATTTCGACCCACTGCTCCGCAGGTGCGTCCGCCAATGGCTGCCCGGCGGCGACGCTACCCGACGCGACGGCGCTCACCCCGGTCAGCGTCAGCTCGTAGTCGTCGCCACGCAGCGTCAGTCCGCCCCCGACCATCTGGCCGTCCCACGGTGCGACGAGTCGGGTGGTCGACACCGCCCACAGGCTGATGCCGGTCGCTACGACGTCGGGGCTCTCGTGGCTGAGCTTGCGGGTCCGGCTCAGCCGCGCCTCGCCATACTTTGTGACAACGAGCCGCGCGCCGCCTTGCGCTGCCGCCCTGGCCAATTCGTCCTCGATGCCGCGCCGCAGCGAACCGTCGGGCTCGAACGCGGTGTCGTAGACGTCGGAGGTGCTCGACAGGTCGAGCGTCACCACCGACCCAACTTCGGCCAAGGGAGTCGAGACGGCCACGGCCGCCGGGCGGGCAGCCAGTCCAAGGTCGGCCTTGATCACCTCGGTCATCACGTCGATCGGAATCGAGGTGGCCTGCTCGAACATTCGCCGCTCGGCACCGGATTGGTCGGTCAGGTATTGGTTGTCGGGATCCACCAGTTTCTGCTTCGCACCGCTGACGATCAGCACGGCGGTGCGCAGCACCAGCATCGGCCAGAGAGCGGCCACCTCCGCCGTGGTGAGCGGCCGGATGGCGTGAAACGCCCGCACTGCCGGCAGGATCGAGGTCGGTTCGCTACCCGGGTGGCCAAGCACCGACGACGCCGTAATCGCCAGTTCGGACACCGCCCAACTGTTGGTCAGGTCGCCGAAGTCGATTATCCCGTCGGGTTGAGCAGCGCCTCCTGCCGAACGTGACACGACAACATTCGCGTCGGTGAGGTCGAGATGCGCGGCCTGCCTGGGCAACTCGTCGGCAATTGGTGCGATGCGCGACCATGCTTCGGCTGCCGCAACTTGGAGCCGCCCACGGTCCGACGGGTCAGCGACATGCGAAATCAGCGCTGCCACCACGTCGGCGCCGTAACGCAGGTCCCATTGCAGGACGCGGTCAAGTCCGGGATGGCTGAATCCCTCGAGCGCGCGGCTCACCCGGCCGGCCACTGCACCAAGGCCCGCAACCGCCGACGGCGAAACGTAGCCCGACTCGACCAGTGTTCCGCCGGGCAGATAGCGGAGCAGCCGCACGTAGGCGGTACGGTCGACCAAACCCGTTATAGTCGTGCACTTCTCGCCTGCGGTATTCGGTATTGGCACGGCGACGCGCAGGGATGGCTCCACCTCGGCGATCAGTTCCGCCCCCAGGTCCTGCGCTTCCAATTCCGTCGCGGTGAAGGCCGGATTGGCGATCTTGAGCACCGCCGCGATATCGCCGGAGGCGCCGACGACGACGAAGTTCTTGTCCTGGTTACTGCCCAACGATTTCGCCTGCGCGTGCATGCCGTAGTGGACACGCAGAATCTCCTCGGCCTGCGCCTCGCTTACCTGGGGTGCCGGTAGCTCCGGCGCCTCGAGGAAGTTGAACCCGATCGTCACCGGCTGACGAAGTCGACGACTGCTTCGGAGAACGCGTCGTTGTCATCGCCTGCGGCGGTGTGGCCCGCGTCGGACAGCTCGACGAATTCGGCGTGCGGCACCTTGGCCAGAAAGTCCTTGACGCCCTCGGGGCTGACCACATCGGACAGTTTGCCCCGAATCAGGAGGATTGGGATGGTCAGGTCGATCGCGGCCTGTTCGAGCTTCTCCTCCCGCACGAACGCATCGTCCGAAGGCGCAGTCAGAAACTTCGGATCCCAGTGCCAGTACCACCGGCCGTCCCGTTTGCGCAAGTTCTTCTTCAGTCCCTCTGGGCTGCGCGGCTTGGTCCGGTGGGGCAGGTACGCGGCCACCGCATCGGCGGCCTCGTCCAACGACTCGAATCCGTGCACATGGCTGAACATGAAGTCGCGAATCCGGGCGCTGCCGTCCTTTTCGTACCGCGGTACCACGTCAACGAGCACCAGCTTGGTCACCTTCTCCGGGCCTGCGGCGTCGGCGGCGAGGATGCCGGTCATGCCGCCCATGCTCGCTCCGATCAAAATGACGGGCCGCCCGATCTGGTCAAGAACCTGCAGCGTGTCAGCGCAGAGCGCATCCACCGTGTAGTTCGCGTTGGGGGAGCGGTCGCTGTCGCCGTGGCCGCGGCTGTCAAGGGCGACGACGTGGAAGCCCTCGTCGGCAAGGATCTGCCCGGTGTTTTTCCAGGAGAACCGGTTCTGCCCCCCACCGTGGAGCATCAAAACGGTTGGGCGCCCGGCCGCTGATTCGGTGCCCCGGTTCCATTCGTCGGCAACCAGAACGAGGTCGTCGATTCCGCGAAACTTGACGGTCTGCAGTTCACTGGCGTGTAGTGCTCACGGACGTCCTCTCGGCTGGCCCAAGGCCCTCACGTTACCGAGGGCACAATTTGCACCCCTCCTCGCCCCGGCCGGTGCGCGGGATCCCTAGAATCTGCGATCGTGCAGCCAGACACCGCCAATGACCATGACCGCGGCTGCATCATCGAAGCTGCCTATGGTTGCCTTTACGAGCCGCATACAGGTCCGATCCCGGTTGCCGCGATCCTGCAGCGCGCCGGGGTGTCCACCCGGGCGTTCTATCGCCACTTCGAATCCAAGGACGAGTTGTTCCTGGCGATGCTGCGGCAGGAGAGCGACGCGCTCGCCTGCCGGCTCGACCGCATTGTCGACGAGGTGCCCGGCGCCCCTGCCGACCAGCTCAAGGCCTGGATCGGCCACATGTTCGGTTGGATTCACGACGCGGAGATGCGGATGCACCTCACGGTGATCGATTCCGATGAGGTTCGCGCCGCCAAGGGATACCGGGAAACTCGCGAGCAAGCGCACGCCGATCGCGAACGCTCGCTGGTCGGGATTCTGCGGCGCGGTCGAGCCGACGGCTCGTTCCCGCTGGCCGACCCGGAGTGCGACGCGGTCGCCATCAGCGCTGTCGTCGCCCGCGTGATGGTCGGCCAGCCCGGTGACGAGCAACGGCTACAACGGTCACTGGCCTGGGCGCTGGAGTTCGCGTTGCGTGTGCTCGGCGCCGACCGGCGATGAATTTGGGGCGTCCCGCCCGTCAATACCGGAAAGCCGCCTTGACGAGAGGAGTCGCGATGCCGTCGATCACGCCGTCGCTCTGGTTCGACAACAACCTCGAGGAAGCCGCCCAGTTCTACACGTCGATCTTCCCGAATTCCAGTATCGAGCCGTTCGAGCGCTACACCGAGGCAGGACCCGGCACACCCGGCGACGTGGTATCCGGCATGTTCGTCCTCGACGGCACCCGGTTCTGCGGCATCAACGGCGGACCAGAGTTTCAATTCACCGAGGCGGTGTCGTTCATGGTCGAGTGCAAGGACCAGGACGAGGTCGACTACTACTGGGACAGACTGGTCGACGGCGGGGAAGAGTCGCAGTGCGGCTGGCTCAAGGACCGATTCGGGCTGAGCTGGCAGATCGTTCCGACCCGCCTGTTCGAGCTGACCGGCGACCCCGACCGGGCCCGTGCCGCCGCGGCGACCAAGGCGATGCTGGGGATGCGCAAGATCGTCATTGCCGAGCTCGAGGCTGCGGTCCGCTGACGGTCAACTTGCCAGTCGGCCGATCCATTCGATCGTTGCCTCGGTGATCGGGCCCACGTCGGTGGGATCCTCGCACATGATCACCATCCCCGATGCCTCGGCCATCATGGCGATGAGAATGCGCGTCAGTAGCTGACCCCGCGGCGAAGTGTCGAGCTCGAGCACCGACATCCAGCGGCGAAAGCCCCTGAGCATGCTGTGGCGGCGGACCCCGTCGAAGCCGGCCGGGTTGTCGCCGGAAGCCAGCACCATCGCGGTGCGCCGGTTAGCCAGATCGGCTTGAGGTACGCCCGGGCGTTCGCGTCGAACGCATGCCGCCGGTCGAGTGCGGCCACCCGATCCGCGGTGGCTTCGATGCGCCGGTTGATGTCGGCCGCCAGTCGGTCGAATATCGCCAGGAACGGCTCCTTCTTGCCGCCGAAGTGGTTTGGTAGATGCTGCCGATGCTGGCAGCGGAGTGGTCGACGATATCGGCCATCGTGGCGGCGGTGAACCCGCGCTCGGCGAACACCTCTGTCGCGCGGCGTCGAGGATGCGCTGTTGCCTCGCATCGGTCTTCGCCCAGCGCCGCGTCGGGATGTCGGGAGCCTTCTCGTCAGCGGCGCCGTCCACCGAGTCATCGGAGGGCGCCGCGGTAGTCATGCGACAAAGCCAACGCACCGCGCGCCGTTTTCGAACACAGTTCTAGAAGATCGGCTTCCAGTCCTCGCCGAGTTTGCTGCGGGGTGCGATCAGTCGCTGGTTCACCTGCGCGGTGTGCGACCTCCGGGCACAACGTGTTTCGCAGTCCTTGCGCCGCGGTGGTGGCATGCATGTGGCATTTCGTGTCTGGTTGGCGATGTGGCATAACCGATTCCGGCGGTCGACTTCCGGCACTAGGTGGACGCAGTGGTGATGATCATCTGGCTCGCCCAATTGTTGCTCGCCGAGAAAACCTTTGGTGTACCGTTCGGTCAACCTGCCGGGTCGCGAGTAAGAACAGCCGCGCAGGAGACCAGGTGGGTGCGGCGGAGGGGAATCAGCGGCCATGAGGAAGAGGTGCAGCCGAGGAAGGACCCGCTAATGGTCGCTTTCAACGCGCTCGCCAAGCCCGTGCGCGCGATCGGCGGCTTCTACGGGATGGCGCTCGAAACCTTCGTGTTGATGTTCAAGCCGCCCTTCGCCTGGCGGGAATTCATCCTGCAAGCGTGGTTCGTCGCGCGAGTGTCGATTGTGCCGACACTGATGCTGACGGTTCCCTACACCGTTTTGTTGACGTTCACCTTCAACATCCTGCTGACCGAGTTCGGTGCCGCGGACTTTTCCGGCACGGGCGCCGCGCTGGGCACGGTGAGGCAAATCGGGCCGATCGTAACGGTTCTGGTGGTCGCCGGCGCCGGCGCTACCGCCATGTGTGCCGACCTGGGCGCCCGGACGATTCGCGAGGAGCTCGATGCTCTGCGTGTTATGGGCATCAATCCGATTCAGGCACTTGTGGTTCCTCGCGTTCTGGCCGCCACCGTGGTGTCGCTGGCGCTGGCCGCGACGGTGATCCTCGTGGGGCTGGCTGGTGCGTATTTCTTCTGCGTCTACATCCAGCACGTCTCGCCCGGTGCCTTCGCGGCCGGCTTGACCCTGATCATCGGATCCCTTGATGTAACAATTGCGTTGATAAAGGCCGCCCTCTTCGGGCTTTCGGCCGGTCTGATCGCGTGCTACAAGGGCATCTCCGTGGGCGGCGGCCCGGCGGGTGTCGGTAACGCCGTGAACGAGACCGTGGTGTTCACCTTCATGGCGTTGTTCGCGATCAACGTCGTCGCGACCGCCGTCGCCGTAAAGGTGACGGTATGAGCGCCCAGCCGGTCGAAAGGAGCCGCCGGCCGATCGACAGGCGGTTCCCGCGTTTGGCGCGAAGACTCGACGGCTGGGTCGACGGCTGGAACCGAGTCGGGCACCAAACGCAGTTCTACGGCACCACCTTGCGCAACATCCCCTACGTCTTCAGCCACTACCGGATCGAGTTGCTGCGGATCATCGCCCAAATGGGCCTGGGCGCAGGGGCGCTCGTGGTGATCGGTGGAACCGTCGCGATCGTGGGCTTCCTGACGGTGACCACCGGCGCGCTGGTTGCGGTGCAGGGCTACACCGACTTCTCAGAAATCGGTGTGGAGGCCCTGACGGGATTTGCGTCGGCGTTCTTCAACGTCCGGTTGATCGCGCCGGCGACCACCGCTATCGCCCTGGCCGCCACCATCGGTGCAGGCGCCACCGCACAACTCGGCGCCATGCGGATCAACGAGGAGATCGACGCGCTGGAGGTAATGGGGATCCGCAGCATCGCCTACCTCGCCTCCACCCGGGTGATCGCCGGCGTGGTCGTGGTGATCCCGCTGTACTGCGTCGGTGTGTTGATGTCGTTCGTGGCGGCGCGCTTTGGCACCACCGTTTTCTACGGTCAGTCGACCGGCGTCTACGACCACTACTTCAAAACGTTCCTGAACCCGACCGACCTGATCTGGTCATTCGTTCAGAGCATCGCCATGGCCGTGGCGATCATGCTGGTACACACCTACTACGGCTTCACCGCGACCGGTGGACCGGCCGGAGTGGGGGAGGCCGTCGGACGCGCGGTGCGTACCTCGCTGATCGTTTCGGCGTTCGTGGTGATGATGATCTCGCTGGCCGTCTACGGGCAGTCCGGCAACTTCAATCTGGCCGGGTAGCACCGTGGCCGAGGGGAGAAAGGGCGAAGGACTCCACCCGGGGTGGTGGACGCTTTTCCTGTTGCTGCTCCTGATCGGCTCCATCTGGCTGACGTACGCGTTGTTCGCCGGCACGCTGAAGTCGTACGTGCCGGTCACCCTGACCTCCGATCGGTCCGGCCTGGTGATGGAGACCGGCGCGAAGGTCAAGCTGCGCGGCGTACAGGTCGGGCGGGTCGCTTCGATCACCGGTGGCAGCAGGACGGCCCGGCACCGGTGTCCTTGAAACTGGAGATCGACCCCGACCAGATCAAGCACATCCCGGCCAATGTCGAGGCGCAGATCCGGGCCACCACGGTGTTCGGCGCCAAGTACGTCGATCTCGTCTACCCCGAGCGATCCCAGCCCCAAGCGGCTCCGGCCGGGTCAGGTGCTGCAGTCGCGCAACGTCAGCACCGAGGTCAACACGGTGTTCCAGAACCTGGTCGACGTGCTCGATCAGATCGACCCCGCCAAGCTCAACGCGTGCTGTCAGCGCTCGCCGAGGGTGTGCGCGGCCAGGGCGAGCGCATCGGCCAGGCCACCACCGACGCCAATCAGGTGCTGCTGGCGCTGAACCCGCGCAGCGAGACCGTACGCGCCGACTGGCAGGCGCTCAAGGGCTTCAGCGACACCTACGGCGCTGCGGCACAAGACATCCTGACGATCCTCGACGCCGCCAGCACGACCAGCGCCACCATCACCAGCCACGCCAAGGCGCTGGATGCGTTGCTGCTGGCCACGCATTGGGCTCTCCCACAGCGGCATCGATCTGCTCGCGCCGAATCAGGACAACCTGGTCAAGGCCATCAACGTGCTCGAGCCGACGACGAACCTGCTGATGAAGTACAACCCGGAGTACACCTGCCTGCTGGTCGGCGCCAAGTGCGTTGCTGGACAACGGCGGTTACGACGGCGCCCGGCGGCAACGGCCGATCGTTGATCCTCGACGCCGGCGCTGCACTGCCTCGGTGACGACCCGTACCGCTATCCCGGACAACCTGCCGATCGTCGGCGCCAAGGGCGGACCCGGCGGCAAGCCGGGCTGCGGTTCGCTGCCCGACGTCGACAAGAACTGGCCGGTGCGCCAACTGGTCACCAACACCGGATGGGGCACCGGCGTGGACTGGCGGCCCAATCCCGGCATCGGCTTCCCGGGCTACGCCAACTACCTGCCGGTCACCCGCGCGGTGCCCGAGCCGCCGAGCATCCGCAACCTGTCGGCGGGCCCGCGCCCGGACCGATTCCCTACCCGGGTGCGCCGCCCTACGGTGCACCGCTGTACGCGCCGGACGGCACGCCGCTGTATCCGGGCCTGCCGCCGCACCGCCGCCTGGCGCGCCGCGGGATCCGGGCCCGACGCCGGGCTCCGAACCGTTCGTCGTGCCCGCGCCCGCGCAGCTGCAACCGACGCCGCTACCGCCGATCCCACTGCCGCAGGAGGCGGCGCCATCGCCCTGACCAGCCCAGCATCCAGACACGCCGACGCAAGAAAGGCAACCAGCCGTGAGCAGACAACCTGGCGACAGCGCCATGTGGCGTCTCGGCATCTTCCTGGCCGTGTGTCTGCTCGGCGTGTTCGCGCTTGTTCGCGGTCTTCGCGCAGTTGCGCTTCGGGAGAAAGCCAACGCCTACAACGCCGAGTTCACCAACGTGACCGGGCTGGAGAACGGCGACTTCGTCCGCATCGCCGGTGTCGAGGTCGGCAAGGTCAAGAAGATCTCGATCCAGCCGACGACACCACCGTGCTCGTCGAGTTCACCGCCGACGACTCGGTCGTGCTCACCGAGGGCACCAGGGCCGTCATCCGCTACGACGACCTCATCGGCGGCCGCTACCTGGCGCTGGAGGAAGGCGCTGGCGGCGTCAAGAAGCTCAAGCCCGGGCGACACGATCCCGCTGGACCGGACCGCGCCGGCGCTGGACCTGGACGCCCTGATCGGCGGCTTCCGGCCGCTGTTCTCGCGCGCTGGATCCGATCAGGTCAACGCGCTGACCGGCCAGCTGATCGCGGCCTTCCAGGGCCAGGGCGCCACCATCGGCTCGTTCCTGGCCCAGACCGCGGCGCTGACGAACACGCTGGCCGACCGCGACGAGCTGATCGGGCAGGTCATCGTCAACCTCAACACCGTGCTCGGCTCGCTCGGCGACCAAAGCGAGCAGTTCGACAAGGCCGTCGACTCGCTGGCCGAGCTCGTGGAGGGCCTGGCGGCCCGCAAGGAGACATCAGCAACGGCGTGGCCTACGCCAACGCGGCCGCCGGGTCGCATCGCCGACCTGCTGGCGCAGGCGCGGCCACCGTTGCACAAGACCGTCGCACGAGACGGATCGGGCCGCCGGGATCGTGGTGGCCGACCACGACTACTTCGACAACCTGCTCAACACCCTGCCCGACGCGTACCAGGCGCTGGCCCGGCAGGGCATCTACGGCGACTTCTTCAGCTTCTACCTGTGCGACCTCGTGCTCAAGCTCAACGGCAAGGGCGGTCAACCGGTGTACGTCAAGGTGGCCGGCCAGACTACGGGGAGGTGCGCGCCGCGATGAAGTCCTTCGCCGAACGCAACCCGTTCGTCATCGGCGTCATCGGGCGTGGCGGTTGACCGCGGTCATCGTGGTGGGCGCCTTGCAGTACGACAAGCTGCCGTTCCTCAACCAGAGCAAGGACTACTCCGCCTACTTCGCCGAGGCCGGTGGGCTGACAACCGGTGCGCCGCGTGCAGGTGTCGGGCTTCCGGGTCGGGTGAGGTGTCCGGCGATCGAACTGGACGGGCCGCGGGTGCTGGTCAAGTTCAACGTCGACAAGAACATCCGGCTCGGCGACCGCACCGAGGCGGCGATCAAGACCAAGAGCCTGCTGGGCGCCAAGATCCTCGAGGTCACGCCGCGCGGCGACGGGCCAGCTGGACGGCCCGATCCCGGTCGAGCGCACCACCTCGCCCTATCAACTGCCCGACGCGCTGGGCGATCTCGCGACCACCATCAGCGGCCTGAACACCGATCAGCTGTCCGACTCGCTGGCGGTGCTGGCCGAGACATTCTCCGACACCCCACCGGATCTGAAGGTCGCCGTCGAGGGTGTGGCCCGGTTCTCGCAGACGCTCAACGAGCGCGACGCGCAGCTGCGCGACCTGCTGGCCAACGCCAACAAGGTCACCACCGTGCTGGCCGAGCGCAGCGACCAGGTGGTCAGCCTGATCGCGCAACACCAACGCGCTGCTGGTCGAGCTGCGAACCCAAAGCGCTGCGCTGGACCAGATCTCCGGCAACATCTCGGCGCTGAGCCAGCAGCTGCAGGGCTTCATCGCCGAGAACCGCGACGACGCTGAAGCCGGCGCTGGACAAGCTCAACGGCGTGCTGACGATCGTCGACAACCGCAAGGAGCGGCGTGCAGAAGTCGATCAAGCTGCTCAACGCCTACGCGATGTCGCTGGGTGAATCGGTGTCGTCGGGACCGTTCTTCAAGGCCTACATCGCCAACCTGCTGCCCGGACAGTTCGTTCAGCCGTTCATCGACGCCGCGTTCTCCGATCTCGGGCTGGACCCGCAACGTGCTGCTGCCCTCCGCAGCGCACCGACCCGCAGATCGGTCAGCCGGGCACCCCGGCGCTGCCGGTGCCGTATCCCGCGGACCGGCCAGGGCGGCGAACCGCAGTCTGACGCTGCCCGACGCGATCACCGGCAAGCCCGGCGATCAGGGGTGCGGTCCGCCCGGCTTGCCGCTGCCCGGCCCTACTGGCTGCTACCCCTACCGCGAGCCGCTGCCCGCGCCGCCGCCCGGCGGCCCGCCGCCGGGGCCGCCCGCCGAGGCGCCGCCGGGCCTGGCGCCCACCACGTGCCGACGCCGGTCCCGGTGCTGCGTGCCGGCGCCAGGTGAGGTGCCGCCGGCCCTGCCACCGCGCTCGGGAGGCCGGCCGATGAGTCCGCAACGCGCAGGACGCTGGGTCTGGCCGCTCGGCGCTGGTGCGCTGCTGCTGGTCGCCGGCGTGTGGCGGTCGTGCTGCGTCGAGCTCCGGCACCATCGACCGCACGAACGTCGTCGGCTACTTCGACAACAGCAACGGCATCTTCGTCGGCGACGACGTGCGCATCCTCGGCGTGCCCGTCGGCAAGATCGACAAGATCGAGCCGCAGCCCGACCGGGTCAAGATCACGTTCTGGTACGACAGCAAGTACAAGGTGCCCGCCGACGCCAAGGCGGTGATCCTGTCGCCGACGCTGGTGACCGCGCGCGCCATCCAGCTGACCCCGGCCTACACCGGCGGGCCGGTGATGGCAGACGACGCGGTCATCCCGCAGGACCGCACCGCGGTTCCGGTGGAGTGGGACGACTTCCGCCAGCAGCTGGAGAAGCTCACCGACGACGCTGCAGCCGACCGAGCCGGGCGGCGTCAGCACGCTGGGCGCGTTCATCAACACCGCCGCCGACAACCTGCGCGGCCAGGGCGCCAACATCCGCGACACCATCATCAAGCTGTCGCAGGCGTTTTCGGCGCTCGGTGACCACAGCAACGACATCTTCGGCACGGTCAAGAACCTGTCGATCCTGGTGTCGGCGCTGCAGCGACAGCACCGACCTGATGCGCCAGCTCAACCAGAACCTGGCCGCGGTGACCGGGCTGCTGGCCGACGATCCCGACGAGGTCGGCGACGCGGTCGGCGACCTCAACGCCGTGGTCGGTGACGTCGCAGAGCTTCGTCGCCGACAACCGCGAGGCGCTGGGCACCACCTCGGACAAGCTGGCGTCGGTGTCACCAGGCGCTCGACGACAGCCTCGACGACATCAAGCAGACTCCTGCACGTCGCGCCCAACACGCTGCAGAACTTCATCAACATCTACCAGCCGGCCCAGGGCGCGCTCACCGGCGTGCTGGCGGTCAACAACTTCGCCAACCCGATCACGTTCCTCTGCGGCGCGGTGCAGGCCGCGTCGCGGCTGGGCGCCGAGCAGTCGGCGAAGCTGTGCGTGCAGTACCTGGCGCCGATCATCAAGAACCGCCAGTACAACTTCCCGCCGCTCGGGCGAGAACCTCTTCGTCGGCGCCAGGCGCGGCCGAACGAGGTCACCTACAGCGAGGACTGGATGCGGCCGGACTACGTTCCGCCGCAGCCGCCGCCGGCCAGCCGCGCCGGCCGCTGTCCCGGCCGACGGCGGACCACCGCCCTGCCGGCAGCCAGCTCCGGCGCCGCTGGCGGCCGAAGCCGCCGGTTGCGACCAATCCGGCCGACGGCCTGCGCGGCCTGATGGTGCCGCCGGGAGGCGGATCATGATGCGCGGCGCGACGCATTCGGCTGCGCGCGGCGGCGGCGCCGTGCTGGCGCTCGCCACTCAGCGGTGTCCGGGTGTGGCGGTGGCGCGGGCTGAACTCGCTTCCGCTGCCGGGCACCGAGGGCGGCGGCCCCGGCTCCTTCACCATCCAGGCGCAGCTGCCCGACGTCGACAACATCGAGCCGAACTCCCGGGTCCGGGTCGGCGACGTCACCGTCGGCAACGTCACCAAGATCGAGCGGCAGGGCTGGCACGCGCTGGTCACGATGCGAGCTCAACGGCGATGTCGAACTGCCCGCCAACGCGACCGCCAAGGTCGGCCAGACCAGCCTGCTGGGTTCGCTGCACATCGAGCTGGCGCCGCCGACGGACGTGCCGCCGGAGGGCAGGCTGCACGAACGGGTCGCTGATCCCGCTGTCGTCGGCGGGCGCGTATCCGACCACCGAGCAGACGCTGGCCGCGGTCTCGCTGCTGCTCAACGGCGGCGGGATCGGCCAGGTTCAGGACATCACCGAGGCGTTCAGCACCGCGTTCGCCGGCCGCGAGGACGACCTGCGCAGCCTGATCGAGCAGCTCGACAAGTTCATCGGCTACCTCAACGACCAGAAGGACGACATCATCGCCGCCACCGAGAGCCTGAACAACCTGGTCGGTCAGTTCGCCGACGCAGAAGCCGGTGGTGGACAAGGCGTTGCAAGACCATTCCCGATGCGCTGGCGGTGCTCAAGGATCAGCGCGAACAACCTCGCCGACGCGCTCGACCAGCTGGGCAAGTTCAGCGCGCTGGCCGCCGACTCGGTCAACCAGACCAAGGAAGCACTTGGTCCAGGAACTCAAAGACCTTGGGCCGGTGCTGGAATCGCTGGCCAACGCCGGGCCGGCGCTGACCCGCTCGCTGAGCTTCCTGGCCACCTTCCCGTGGCCGAAGGAGACACTCACCAACTGGGTCCGCGGTGACTACGCCAACCTGACCGCTGATCGTCGACCTGACGTTGAGCCGGATCGACCCGGCGTTGTTCACCGGCACCCGGTGGGAGGGCAATCTGACCGAGCTGGAGATGCAGTGGGGCCGCACCATCGGCCAGCTGCCCAGCCCGTGCACCGCCAGCGTCCGCCAACCGCGGCAACCCGTTGGTCGTGCCGTACCACTTGGATCAGGGGCCGTGACATGCGACTGACCAGACAGATCGTCATCCAGCTGGTGATCTTCAGCCTGCTGGCGGTCGTTGCGCTCGGCGATCATGGTCTTCGGCTACATGCGGCTGCCGGCGCATGCTCGGTATCGGGCAGTACCGGGTGACGGTGGAGCTGCCGGAGACGGGCGGGCTCTATCCGCGGGGCAACGTCACCTACCGCGGCACCGAGGTCGGCAGGGTGAAGAGCGTCCACCTGACCGATACCGGGGTCGAGGCGGTGCTGTCGCTGGATTCCGGCATCGAGATCCCCGCGGACCTCGACGCCGAGGTGCACAGCCAGTCCGCGATCGGTGAGCAGTACGTCGCGCTGCTGCCGCGCAGCGGCGACGGACCGGTCCTGAAGGACGGCGACGTGATCCCGCTGGATCGCACCACGGTCCCGCCCGATATCAACGCGCTGTTGGACGCGACCAACCGCGGCCTGGCGGCGATCCCGCAGGACAACCTGAAGACGGTCGTCGACGAGGCCTACACCGCCGTCGGCGGTCTGGGCCCGGAGCTGTCCCGGCTCGTCCAGGGAGGAACCGCGCTGGCGATCGACGCCCGCAAGAACCTCGATTCGCTGACCACCCTGATCGACCAGTCGAAGCCGGTCCTGGACTCGCAGACCGACACGGCGGGTTCGATCCAGGCGTGGGCGGCGCACCTGGCGACGATCACCGATCAGCTGCAACCCAGGACGCCGCGGTGGCCGGGATCCTGGACAAGGGTCCCGGCGCCGCCGACGAGGTGCGGGCCCTGTTCGACCGGCTGCAGCCGACGCTGCCGATCGTGCTGGCCAACCTGGTCAGCATCGGCGAGGTGGCCGTCACCTACCAGCCGAGCCTCGAGCAGCTGCTGGTGCTGCTGCCGCAGGGCACCGCCACCACGCAGGCGATCGGCGTGGCCAAACGGAACACCAAGCAGGACTACGAGGGCGCTTACCTGACCTTCAACCTCAACCTCAACCTGCCGCCGCCATGCACCACCGGCTTCCTGCCTGCCCAGCAGCGGCGGGCTCCCAGCTTCGAGGACTATCCGGATCGGCCGGCGGGTGACCTGTACTGCCGGGTCCCGCAGGACGCGCCGTTCAACGTCCGCGGTGCGCGCAACCTTCCCTGCGAGACGGTCCCGGGCAAACGTGCGCCCACGGTCAAGATGTGCGAAAGCGACGAGCACTACGTGCCGCTCAACGACGGCTACAACTGGAAGGGTGACCCGAACGCGACGCTGTCCGGGCAGGCCATCCCGCAGCTGCCGCCCGGGTCGCCACCTGCGCAAGCAGCTCCGCCGCCCGGTCCGGCGCCGCCGCCGATCGCGGCCGCCGAGTACGACCCAGCCACCGGCACGTACGTTGGACCGGACGGACGTGTGTACACACAGTCCAATCTGGCCCGCAGTGCCACAGAGGAGCAAACATGGCAGACGATGCTGCTGCCCCCGACGGGGAACTGAGCAAGTCGACGGCCAGCGAGGAGACGTCGAGCGCCACCGAGCCGGATTCGGGCGGTAGCGAGATCTCCGACGCGGCCGATGACCGAAAAGGCGACGGCCGGTGACGAGGACAACCCCGCCGACTACGACGAGGAAGCCCCCGACGAGGAAGCCGGGCCGGCCAAGCCGCGGATGTCGCACCTGCGGTTGGCGACGATCGCGGACTGGTCGTGGTGGTGGCGCTGGCCGGACTGGTCGGCTGGCTGGGGTTCCGCACCTACCAGTCGCATCAGGCCGATGAACAACGCAAGCTGTTCCTCCAGGTCGGCGGCAAGGTGCGCTGAACCTGACCACGATCGACTGGCAGCAGGCCGACACGGACGTGCAGCGCATCCTGGACTCGGCGACGGGAACGTTCTACGACGACTTCCAGAAGCGCGCGCAGCCGTTCGTCGAAGTCGTCAAGCAGGCACAGTCGAAGTCGGTCGGCACCATCGCCGAGGCGGGGCTGGAATCCGTATCCGACGACGGCGGCTCAAGTGCTGGTCGCGGTGACGGTCAAGACGTCCAACGCCGGTGCGCCAGAACAAGCTCCACGCGCCTGGCGGATGCGCATCTCGGTGCAGAAGGTCGACGACGGCGCCAAGGTGTCCAACGTGGAGTTCGTGCCGTGAGCAAGCACAGCGAAGAGGAAACCGTGACCGAAGAGTCCTCAGCCGACACCGATACCGGGCGGGCCGAGGAGACGACGACCGAGGAGGCGGCCGAGACGACCGATGAGGTCGACGAGGCCGACGAGCCAACCGACACCGCCGATGAGACATCGGAGTCCGCGGAACCGGACAAGCCAAAGCGGCGCATCCAATGGGCGCGGGTGTTCGCCTTCGGTGTGCTGCCTGCCGTGGCGCTCCTGCTGGCGCTGGCCGCCGGATACCTGAAGTGGATGGATAATTCGGTGCGCAACAGCGATGTCGCGAGCATCGAGTCGGTGCAGGCCGCCAAGGACAGCACGATCGCGCTGCTGTCGTACAAGCCCGACACCGTCGAGCAGCAGCTCGGCGCGGCCCGCGACCGGCTGACCGGCGATTTCCGCGACTCGTACACCTCGCTGACCAACGACGTCGTGATCCCGGGCGCCAAGCAGAAGCAGATCGCCGCGGTGGCAACGGTTCCGGCCGTGGCCTCGGTGTCCGCCAATCCCAACCACGCCGTGGTGCTGGTGTTCGTAAACCAGACCGTAAACGTCGGTCAGGATGCGCCGACCGACACCGCGTCCAGTGTGCGGGTGACTCTGGACAAAATCGGCGACCGCTGGCTGATCTCCAAATTCGACCCGGTTTAGCGTGACCGAGCCACAGTGGCTCGACGTGACGACGCCGAGTGTGCAGCTGCGCGCGCTGACATGGGGCCCGGCCGACGCGCCAATCGCGTTGTGCATGCATGGTTTCCCCGACACCGCCTACACCTGGCGCAGGGTCGCGCCGCAGCTGGTGGACGCGGGCTGGCGGGTGGTGGCGCCGTTCATGCGCGGTTATGCGCCGACGTCGGTCCCGTCGGACGGCAGCTACCACGTCGGCGCACTGATGGACGACGCGCTGCGGGTACTGGACGCGGCGGGTCCAACTGGGCGCGACGTGTTCATCGGTCACGACTGGGGCGCGATCGCCGGAGCCGGACTTGCCGCTATGCCCCACAGCCCATTCACCAAGGCCGTCATCATGTCGATACCGCTGTCTGCGGCGTTCCGGCCGCTGGGCCGGGTGCCGGATTCCGCCCGGTTGGCCGCGAAATTGCCGCGTCAGTTGCTTCACAGTTGGTACATCATGTACTTCCAATTACCTTGGCTCCCGGACCGTTCCACGTCGTGGGTGGTGCCGAAGCTGTGGCGGGACTGGTCACCCGGATATCGCGCCGACGAAGACCTGCGCCATGTCGACGCCGCGATCGGCGCTCCGCAGCGCTGGCGCGCCGCACTCGGGTACTACCGCGCGGTGATTTGCAACAGCCGCCCGCCCGCGCAATACGCCGAACTGCACCGGCACTGGCTGTCGGCACCCCGACTGCCCATCCTCTATCTGCACGGCTCGGACGACGGCTGCTCCGAGGACTTCACGCCATGGATTGAGCGGGTGTTACCCGATGAAAGCAAGCTCGCGCTCGTCGAAAACGGCGGACACTTCCTGCAGCTCGATCAGCCCGACGTTGTCGCGCGGCACATCGTCGAGTTCGTGGGACAGGCGTCGTGATCGACTTCCGCGCGAACTGTATCTCACAACACATTCGTCGGGTAGAGAGGTTCGTAGTTGCAGTCTCGCGACAAGAACGCGTCTACGTCTTCTTCAGCCCGGGATGGTTGCGCGCGATGAGCGGCAGCAATAGCCGCCGCGGCGCGTGCTGATTGAGCCAAGACGCGATGCGGTTGGGTAGCCCAGGGACGATCACGCCCTTGCCCGATGCCAATCCGTCGACCGCGACCTTGGCCACGGCGTCGGCCTCCTTCCACAGAAACTTCGGCAGCGATTTCTCTGCTTCTTTGTCCGGAATGCCCGCGGCCTCGCCGAAGCCGGTCCTTACCGGTCCCGGGCACAACGCGGCTGCGGTCACGCCGGTGTCGCGCAGCTCTTCTCGCATCGCCTGGGTGTAGGACAGTACGAACGCCTTAGCCGCGCCGTACGAGGCCTGCCCTGGCACGGGGCCGAATGCGCCGACCGATGCGACGTTGAGCACCGCACCCCGTCCGCGCTTGACCATGCTGGGGACGAACCGGCTGCACAGGTCGACCACCGCGGCGACGTCGACCTCGATCAGGTTGAGCTCGGCCTCTGGACTCGATGCGGCGACCGGCCCCAGTGTGGCGAGGCCGGCATTGTTGACCAGGATGTCCGCTACGACTCCGAGCGCAGCCACCTGGTCGAACAGGGTCGCACGCTCGTCGCGGTTCGAGAGATCGACGGGCAGCACGTGTGCCCGGCCTTCGAGTTCTTCGGCAAGGTACCGAAGGCGGTCCGCCCGGCGCGCCACGAGTACCAATCGGTAACCGCGGCGGGCGAATTCGCGGGCGATCTCCTCGCCGATCCCCGACGACGCACCGGTGACAACGGCGACGCCGTCGTCGGTTATAGGCGGAAGCATGGGGCAGAGAATAGCCTGAGACCATGATGGTGCGTCGGCTCTCGGCGGTCGACGCGCAAATGCATTGGATGTCCGCCAAGATCCCCAACGATCAGTTTCTGCTGTACGGCTTCGCCGGTGTGCCGTCCGATCTCGAGCAGGCGCTGGCAGCGGTCCGGGCCCGGGCCGCGGGTTGCCCGGAGTTACGACTACGGGTGCGGGATCGGGGGCTAATCACCTACCCGTCGTGGATCCCAGGTGAGGTGGGTCCCGATCAGGTCGTCCTTCGCGACCTCAATGACAGCAGCTGGGCGGGATGTCTGGCCGCCGTCGCGCGGCTGGCCGAGGACCAGTTGGACGCTCGCCTGATGACCTGGCGGCTACACGTGTTCACACCCGTCGACGGATTGCCCGGTGCCGGTGTGGGCACGGTAGCGGTGCTGCAGGCCACCCATGCGCTTGGCGACGGCATCCGGTCGTCGGCACTGGCGGCATGGCTGTTCGGCCGCGCGGGGGAGGTGCCGACGGTGCCGGCCCCACCGCCGTTTCGGGGCGCGGCGCTGCCGTGGCGCGGCTTCAGGGCAGCCCGCGCGCATCGACAATTGGTGCGCGACGTCGACGCAGGACTGGTTCCCCCGCAGACGGATTTGCGCCCGGCGCTGCACAGCAATGTGCGCCCCGAGGGTGTGCGCGGCATCCGCACGGTGATCCGGAATCGCGCCCAGCTGCCCGGCCCAACCGTGACCGTCGGCGCGCTGGCCGCGGTGTCCGCCGCACTGGCGGGCTACGTGCGTGAGCTCGGTGACGACCCGTCGGCGCTGGGCGCCGAGGTGCCGATCGCGAAAGCCGGTGTCCGCCAGGCACACAACCACTTCGGCAACGTTGGCGTTGGACTGTACCCGGAGTTGGACGTCGATGAGCGAACCGCCCGGATCGTCGAGGACCTGGTCCAGCGCCGCCGCAGGGCGCGACATCCGGCGACGCTTGCGGCAACCCGGGCCTTCGCGGCGGTTCCCGCCCCGCTATTGCGCTGGGGAGTAGGGCATTTCGACCCCACGCTGCGGTCACCCACCGTCATCGGAAACACTGTCGTCTCCAGCGTCAACCGCGGGCCTGCCGATCTGCGCTTCGGCGAGTTGCCCGTCGTGGTGACTGCAGGCAACCCGGGCCTGTCGCCGATGATGGGCCTGACGCACGGCGTGCACGGCATCGGCGAAACCATCGCGATCAGCGTGCACGCTGCCGAGTCGGCCATCGGTGACGTCGACGCCTACGTCGAGCGGCTCGAACGCGCGCTCGGATCCGCCGAGTAGCTGGCCGCCGTCACTTGATCCGGGTCAGCGCCTCGACCAGTTGGTAGTGCGGCATCCGTTTTGACCCTGCCTCAACGGAGGTCACATCTCCACTTCTTCCGCTGGGCGCAGCGACTCGATCCCGACGTCGAGCGCAGCTTCGAGATAACTGAGGTCGCCGGTGGCCAGCATGACGCCGACGCCGCCCTGGATCCCGGCGAGCAGTGCGGCCGCGACCCGGTCGGCGTCGAGCCTGGAGGCGACCTTGTCCTGGGCCTGCATGTGTCGCACACCGGCCGCGATCTCGTCGTGCCACTTGCGCATGAGCGCAGAGGTGACCGCCTGAGCGCCCGGCGTGCTGCGACCGATCTCGGACATCAGCACGGCGAGCGGGCAGTGCTGGCCCTGCCGCCGGTACCGGTCGACGACGGCATCGCGCCACCGATGCCACGCCGCCCACGACGTCAACGCCCCAAGATACGGCTGCTGGTCGTCGAGGACCATCTTCGCCTCTTGCTCGGCGACCGCGAGCAGCAGCTGCTCCTTGCCGTCCGGGAAATAGTGAAACAGCTGGCTTTTGGAGGTCTGGGTGCGCGCGCGAATGTCGTCAAGCGTGGCGACGGCGACACCGCGTTCGCGGATCTCGGCGGCGGCGCCCTCGATGATGCGCTGCCGTGTCGCCTGGCCCTTGGTCGTCAGCTTCTGGACTTGCAGGTCCATTTTTGACAGCGTACCAGTGGACCCATGAGTCCATTCATCAAGCGGCTGGATGGCCGCACAGCGCTGGTTACCGGCTCCACGGGCGGTCTCGGGGTCACCATCGCCTCGACACTGGCCGCGGAGGGCGCCTTCGTCATCGTCAGCGGTCGCGACAAGACGCGCGGCGATGCCGTCGTCGCCGACATCCGGTCCGCAGGCGGCACGGCAGAGTTCGTTGTCGCCGACCTCGGCGCAGGGGAACACGAGGTACACCGATTGGCCGAACGGGCCACCGCCGCTGCGGGAGGGCGGATCGACATCCTGGTCAACAACGCCGCGATGTTGCTGATGCCGACGCCGACCGCCGAGATCTCCGAAGAACTGCTGCGAGAAGCGTTCGCGGTCAACGTGTTCGCGCCGTTCCTGCTGACCGGCGCCCTCGCGCAGGCGATGGTGCAGAGGGGTGTGGGCGTGATCGTCAATATCGGGTCGATCACCGGGTTGCGTGGCAGCGACGGTTCCGCGATCTACAGCTCGAACAAGGCGGCGATCCACTCGCTGACCCAATCGTGGGCCGCCGAATTCGGGCCGTTCGGTGTGCGGGTGAACGCCGTCGCACCGGGTCCGATCGCGACCGAACGCCAGGAGCAGTTCGCCGACCACGTCGCTCCGGTGCTTGCCCGCATCCCGTCTCGGCGGATCAGCACACCGGCCGAGGTCGCCGCGGCTGTGGTCTTCCTGGCCACCGATGACGCCGCCAACGTTCACGGGGCCGTCTTGAGTGTGGACGGGGGCTGGGCGGCCGTTTAACACATGGCCTAGATTTTGTTGCATGACTGACCACACGGCCATCGACACCGGACTGCTGATTCTGCGGGTGGTGCTGGGCCTGACCATGGCCGCACACGGCTACAACAAGTTCTTCGGCAAGGGCGGCTTAGCAGGCACTGCGGGCTGGTTCGACAGCATGGGCATGAAGCCGGGCATGTTCCACGCCCGGATCGCCGCCACGACGGAGATGTCGGCGGGCCTTGGCCTGGCGGCGGGCTTGTTGACACCGATTCCGGCGGCCGGCTTCGTCGCGCTGATGTTCGTCGCGGCGTGGACGGTGCACCGGCCGAACGGCTTCTTCATCGTCAAGGAGGGCTGGGAGTACAACTTGATACTCGCGGTGTCTGCGGTGGCGGTGGCCACGATCGGGCCGGGCAAGTTCAGCCTGGACTATGCGCTCTTCCGCACGACGAGCTTCTACGACTATCTCCACGGCTGGTGGGGTCTGCTCATCTCGGCCGGGCTGGGCCTCGCCGGCGGCATCGGCCAGCTGGTCATCTTCTGGCGGCCACCGGCAAAGGCCGACGCCTAGTTCGCCAGGCCGAGCAGAACGTCGGCCAGAACTGCGGGCCGCGAGTAGAACGGCGAGTGGTCCCCGGGAAGCTCGATGAGTTCGGCGCCGATCCGCTCGCGGGCGGTTTGTCTCGACCATTCAGGACGCAGGATCTGATCCTCGGCACAAACAACGTATGTCGTTTGCACAGCCGGGAATTCGGTCAGTGAGCACGGTTGGATCGCCGGATAGGCCGACTGGGGCCGGAGGCGGTCGAGTGCAGCCTTCGTGGTTGGCTCGTCACAATCGCCGTAGAACATCGCGCACGCGATGTCGAGGTCGGCCCACACCTGTCGCAGCTGCTCATCGGGCACGCTCAAACCTTGTTCGTACGCCGGGTTCAGCATCTGGGGTTTGTCTTGCAGCTGGTCGAACAGGCTGCGGCCGATGTCGGGGATCATCGCGCAGACGTAAACCAGATGCCGTATCGGTCGACGGGCGGCCACCAGCGGGACCGTGTTCCCGCCGTAGGAGTGTCCGACCAGCACGACATCGTCGTCACATCCGATCAGGGCCGCGCATACCACGTCGGCGTAGCTGTCGAAGGTCGCGGCGCCGTCCTCGCCGGGCAGGTCCATCGTCACCACGTGATGGCCCGCCTGCTGCAGGAACGGAGTCAACCGCTCCCAGCACCAGGCGCCGTGCCACGCGCCGTGCACCAGGGCGTAGGTCGTCATGGGCAGATGGTACGAGGCCCGCAGACGTTTCGAGCGCGAACCGATCCGCTCCGGTAGAACACGTTCTAGTCTCATTCGTCATGGGGTTCTTGAAGCAGGACGCGCCCGTCGTCGACTACGAGGAGTGGAGCAAGGGCACCCGCGCCGAGAAGATCGTCCCGATGGCCCGACACTGGGCCGAGGTCGGATTCGGAACACCCGTCGTGCTCCACCTCTTCTATGTCGTCAAGATCCTGCTGTACGTCTTGGCGGCCTGGCTGATCGTCCTGACTACCAGGGGCATCGACGGGTTCACCAATGTCGCGTCGTGGTACGCCGAGCCGATCGTCTTCGAGAAAGTCGTGCTCTACACGATGCTGTTCGAGGTCGTCGGGCTCGGATGCGGATTCGGGCCGCTGAACAACCGGTTCTTCCCGCCGATGGGCTCGATCCTGTACTGGTTGCGGCCCAACACCATTCGGCTTCCACCGTGGCCCAACCGGATACCGCTGACCAAGGGCACAGCCCGCACCCCGGTCGACACCGCTTTGTATGCCGGGTTGCTGGTGATGCTTCTCGTCGCGTTGTTCTCAGACGGGACGGGGCCAATCCCCGCGCTGGACACGACGGTCGGGGTGCTGCCGATCTGGCAGATCGGGACGATCCTGGGCCTGCTGGCCGTGCTCGCGCTCCGCGACAAGGTGATCTTTCTGGCCGCCCGCGGCGAGGTGTACGCGTCCTTCACGGTGGCGTTCCTGTTCGCGGGGGTGGACATGATCATCGCCGCCAAGCTCGTCTGCCTGGTGATCTGGCTCGGCGCGGCGACGTCGAAGCTCAACAAGCACTTCCCGTTCGTGATCTCGACGATGATGAGCAACAACCCGGTGTTCCGTCCGCGGTGGATCAAGCGGAAGTTCTTCGAGCACTTCCCCGACGACCTGCGGCCGGGCCGGCTGTCCCGGATGCTCGCGCATTTGAGCACCGCGGTCGAGGGGCTCGTCCCGCTGGTGTTGTTCTTCTCCCATGGCGGCTGGCCGACGGCGATCGCTGCGTTCGTCATGCTGTGCTTCCACTTCGGCATCCTGTCGTCGATACCGATGGGGGTGCCGCTGGAGTGGAACGTGTTCATGATGTTCAGCGTGCTGGCGCTGTTCGTCGGGCATGCCGGGCTGGGGTTGGGCGATCTGCAGAGTCCGTGGCCGATCGCGTTGTTCGTGGTGGTGGCGGGCACGGTGGTTCTCGGAAATCTGTTCCCCCGCAAGGTGTCTTTCCTGCCGGGCATGCGGTACTACGCAGGGAACTGGGACACCACGCTGTGGTGCGTCAAGCCGTCGGCCGAGCAGAAGATCGCCAACGGCATCGTCTCGATAGCGAGCATGCCGCAGGCCCAGATGGAGCGGTACTACGGAAGCCCGGAGACCGCGCAGATGTACCTCTACATGGGATATGCGTTCCGCGCCTTCAACACTCACGGCCGTGCGATGTTCACCCTTGCCCACCGCGCGATGGCCGGGCAGCCCGAGGACGACTACACGCTGACCGATGGCGAGCGGATCTGTTCGACGGCCATCGGCTGGAACTTCGGCGATGGCCACATGCACAACGAGCAGTTGATCGCCGCGATGCAAGAGCGGTGCCGTTTCGAGCCGGGCGAGGTGCGCGTCGTATTGCTCGACGCGCAACCGATCCATCGGCAGACCCAGCAGTACCGGCTCGTCGACGCCGCAACCGGTGAATTCGAAAGCGGCTACGTCAAAGTCGCCGATATGGTCACGCGCCAGCCGTGGGACGACACGGTGCCTGTGCACGTGACATGGTCGGCGACAGACACTAGCCCATCACGTCGCGGACCTTGACGGTCTCGAGTCCCTTCAACAACAGATCGCGTGCTGTGTCGAGGTGTTTGCGCCAATGCGCCTCGGCCGCCGCGCCGTCTCCTGAGCGCAGCAACCGCATCAGGCGCCCATACGACCGCATCAGCTTCTCGTAATCGGCCTTCGATACCGGGCGGCGTTCCTTGAAGACGAATGCGGTGTGCCGCACGGTGATCTCGTGCAGCATGCCGGCGATGATCGCGAGGGTGGCGTTGCCCGACAACTCCACCATGCGGCGGTGAAAGTCGCCCGTGGCCTCGGCCAGCCGATCAGACTGCCTGCCGGCGGGGATGTGGTCGGCCAGCATCCGGTCCAGTTCATCGAACGCCTGCGGCGTGCCGGACTCAGCCAGCAGTCGCGCGGCCATCGGCTCGATACCAGCCTGTGCCACCATGACATCGGCAATGGTCGCGCCCGTCAGTTCGAGCAGCAGACCGGCGGGCCGCGCGACGATCTCCGGGCCGGGCACCCGTACCCGAGCGCCCGTGCGCGATCCCCGTCGCACCTCGACGAGCCGCTCGGACTCCAGCACCCGCACGGCCTCGCGCAGTGTCGGACGGCTCACGCCGAAGTGGGCCATCAGCTCGGCTTCGTTGGGCAGGAAGTCGCCGTCCTTGAGCTGACCGTCGACGACCATCCGGCGCAGCGTTCCCGCAACGAGCTCCGCCGTCTTCGGTGACCGGACCGCCGCACTCGCCGGAACGGCATCACGGCCGATCATCGGCGCCAGCGGTGTGCTTCGCGTCACAACATCTCCCAAACAGTGTTCCCCGAGCTATGCAACTCAGTAAACCATGTCGGGTGGACTCAGACCGGCACGAACGTCTGGCGTCAGCCTACCAACCAGTAGGTTGACCTAGTAATCTTTGTTCCTCTACCTTCGGGGGAACACCACATTCAAAGGAGAAGTGTCATGGCTGAAGCCGTCATCGTCGAGGCCGTGCGGTCGCCGGTTGGCAAGCGCAACGGCGGGCTGTCGGGCGTGCATCCCGGCGAGCTGTCCGCACAGGTACTCAACGGCCTGGCCGAGCGCGCAGGCATCGACCCCGCGATCGTCGACGACGTGATCTGGGGCTGTGTCATGCAGGCGGGCGAGCAGGCGCTGGACATCGCGCGAACTGCGGTGCTGGCCGCGGGTTGGCCCGAAAGCGTTCCCGGCGTGACCGTGGACCGGCAGTGCGGATCGAGCCAGCAGTCCATCCACTTCGCGGCGGCCGGCGTGGTCGCCGGGCACTACGACGTGGTCGTGGCGGGCGGTGTCGAGTCGATGTCACGCACGCCCATGGGCGCGTCGCTGGCCAACGGCGGCCACCCGTACCCCGAGGCGTTCCGTAATCGCTACACCCAGACCCCGAACCAGGGCATCGGCGCGGAGATGATCGCCGAGCAGTGGGGCCTTTCGCGC
This sequence comes from uncultured Actinomycetota bacterium, assembly GCA_963770305.1. Taxonomy (GTDB): domain Bacteria; phylum Actinomycetota; class Actinomycetes; order Mycobacteriales; family Mycobacteriaceae; genus Mycobacterium. The sequence continues at coordinate 344,607 of CAVYPB010000012.1, read as the reverse complement.
ACGATGCTCGACGAGTTCTCGCTCGGCTCGCACGAGAAGGCGGCGGCGGCACAGGATTCCGGCGCGTTCGACGACCAGATCGTGGCGATCAAGGACCAGGACGGAAATCCGGTGCTGAAGGACGAGGGCATCAGGCGCGGCACGCCGATCGAGAAGATGGCGCAGCTGAAGCCTGCGTTCAAGGACGATGGGGTGATTCACGCAGGCAACTCGTCGCAGATCTCCGACGGGTCGGCCGCGCTGCTGTTCATGTCGGCGGAGAAGGCGAAGTCGTTGGGCCTCAAGCCGATCGCCCGGGTCCACACCGCCACGCTCGCTGGCGCCGACCCGGTGATCATGCTGACCGCGCCGATCCCGGCCACCCAGAAGGCGCTGAAGCGCTCGGGCCTGAAGCTCGAGGAGATCGGCGTGTTCGAGGTCAACGAGGCGTTCGCCCCGGTGCCGCTCGCCTGGCTGAAGGACATCGGCGCCGACGAGAAGAAGCTCAACCCAAACGGCGGCGCGATCGCGCTCGGCCACCCGCTCGGAGGCTCCGGCGCCCGCATCATGACCACGATGCTGTACCACATGCGGGACAAGGGAATTCAGTACGGCCTGCAGACGATGTGTGAGGGCGGCGGCCAGGCCAACGCCACCATCCTCGAGCTGCTGTGACCGAGGCCGCGTCGGCCCCCGCCGCTCTCACCGAGCGGCGGGGAAATGTCCTGATCATCACGCTGAACCGTCCGGAGGCGCGCAACGCGGTCAACAGCGTAGTGAGCATCGTGGTGGGTGATGCGCTGCAGGAGGCGCAGGACGATCTGGAGGTGCGCGCGGTCGTGATCACCGGTGCGGGCGAATCTTTCTGTGCGGGAGCCGATCTGAAGGCCATCGCGCGAGGGGAGAACCTCTTACACCCCGACCATGGGGACTGGGGTTTGGCCGGCTACGTGCACCACTACATCGACAAACCGACCATCGCCGCGGTCAACGGCACCGCGCTGGGCGGCGGCACCGAGCTCGCGTTCGCCAGTGACCTGGTGGTCGCGGAGGAGCGTGCGAAGTTCGGGCTGCCCGAGGTCAAGCGCGGCCTGATCGCCGCCGCGGGCGGCGTGTTCCGCATCGTCGATCACCTGCCACGCAAGGTCGCGATGGAGCTGCTGTTCACTGGGGAGCCGATGAGCGCTGCCGACGCGCTGAAGTGGGGCCTGGTCAATCAGGTGGTCCCCGATGGCACCGCGTTGGACGCGGCGCTGGCGCTCGCCGAGCGGATCACCGTCAACGCACCGCTGGCGGTATGGGCCAGCAAGCGGGTAGCCAACGGCGTCGAGGACGGCGTGGTCACAGGCGACGAACCCGGCTGGGCCAGGACCATGCGCGAGATCGGCACGCTGATCAGATCCGAGGACGCAAAGGAGGGACCGCTGGCGTTCGCCGAGAAACGCCAGCCGGTCTGGAAAGCCAAGTAGGAGAGCACGCAGATGAAGCGACTGGTATTCGAACCGGAACACGAGCAGTTTCGCGAGACGGCACGCCAGTTCCTGGAGAAGGAGTGCGCGCCGCACGTCGAGAAGTGGGAGAGCGAACGTCTCGTCGACCGCGAATCTTATGTGGCTGCAGGCAAGTACGGCCTCATCGGATTCAACATGCCCGAGGAGTACGGGGGCGGAGGCGTCGACGACTTCCGCTTCAACGCTGTAATCGACGAGGAGTTCGCGAAGTTCGGTCCCGCGACCCCTGGTCTGAGCCTGCAGAACGACGTCGTGGGCCCGTATTTCGCATCGCTGGCCACCGACGAGCAGAAGGAGCGGTGGCTGCCGGGCTACATCACCGGCGAGCTGATCGGCGCGATCGCGATGACCGAGCCCGGCGCGGGCAGCGACCTGGCAGGCATCAAGACGTCGGCGGTGCGCGACGGCGACGACTGGATCCTCAACGGCTCCAAGACGTTCATCTCCGCAGGCATCAACTGCGATGTGTTGATCGTCGTCGCCCGCACTGACCCCGAGGCGGGGCACAAGGGCTTCTCGCTACTGGTCGTCGAGCGTGGCATGGAGGGGTTCACCCGCGGGCGCAAGCTCGACAAGATGGGCCTGCACGCCGCCGACACCGCAGAACTGCACTTCGAGAACGTCCGCGTGGCCGGTACCAACGTCCTCGGTCAGGAGGGGCGCGGCTTCTACCATCTGATGCACAACCTGCCGTCCGAACGACTGTCGATCGCGATCTCCGCGATCGCCGGTGCCCGCGAAACCTGGCGCGAGACACTGCAGTACGTCAAGGACCGCAAGGCGTTCGGCCAGCCGATCGGCAGCTTCCAGCACAACCGGTTCCTGATGGCGGAGATGGACACCGAGCTCGAGATCGCCGAGCAGTACATCGATCGGTGCTTGCGCGCTGCCGTCGACAAGGAGCTGACCGCCGTGCAGGCGTCGAAGGCCAAGTGGTGGTGCACCGAGCTCGGCAAAAGGGTCGTCGACAACTGCGTGCAACTCCACGGCGGGTACGGCTACATGAACGAGTACAAGGTCGCGCGGGACTACGTCGACGTCCGGATCCAGACGATCTTCGGCGGCACAACCGAGATCATGAAAGAGATCATCGGCCGCGACCTGGGTCTCTAGAGCCCTCGTCGAGATCGACGTTCTGAGGCTTCCACTCGCACTTTGTCGCCCAACCGTTGGTTTGGGCGAGAAGTGGCTAGCCGGCCGCCGGCATGTGCGCGTCGCCCGCCGGCGGTGGCGGGGGCGCCAGCGTGGACGTGGTCGTCGTCGTGGATGTGGAGCTGGTGCCCGTCGGTGTGATGGGCTCCGGACCCTGTGCGGGGTCCAGCACTGTGTCGATGATGTAGATCCGCGCGTTGCTGGCCTGGATGCCGCCGCACACGACCTTGGCGGTGTCGTTGACCTTGATGTCGCCGCCCGCGCCCGTCACCTTGATCTCAGCGCCCTGCTGCGTCGGCCGCTGGCCCTTCACGTCGTCGGGGCCGAGCAGGCCGAGGAACACGTGGTAGTAGTCGAGCTTGTACAGCGCCGCCGGGTCGGCCTTGAGGGCGTCGAGCTGAGCGGGCTCCATCGCGGCGAACGCGTCGTTGGTCGGCGCGAACACCACGTAGGGGCCGTTGTTGATGACATCGACGATGTTGACGGCGGGGTTGGCCTGCCCGGAGATCAACGAGTTGAACGTTGAGATGTCCGGGATGCTGGCGAGCACGGTGCCGACCGGCTGGCTGTTGAAGCCCTTCCAGTTGGGCAGCGCCGTCTTGAATGCGTCACAGCCTGACCCTTGAGGATCCGGGATCGGGGCCACCGGCGTCGTCGCTGTCGGCGTCGGATCGTCGGCATTGGCGGTGATCGCCAACGGCACATTGGCGGTGATCGCCAACGGCAGCGCTGCCATGATCGCGGCGATGCCCGCGGCAGCGCCCAAGGTCTTGCTGGTACGAGTCTTCAACTCCGGCTCCTCGGCTCGTCAGGTCCCTCAACCCGCATCGCATGGTAAAGGCAGCGATCACCGAACGCCAAAGTGAGGGTGACGCGAAACTCACACTACGGGGTCGCTGACCTGCACTTTCCGTACGTTTGCGCAGAGAACCACTGCGATGACACACAACCCCGCCGCCAGGTAGAACGCCATGTCGTAGTTGCCCTGCAGATCGCGCAGCCGGCCGGCGCCGGCGGCGGCGATCGCCGCGCCCAGCTGGTGAGACGCGAACACCCAGCCGAACACGATGGGGGAACGCGCACCGAAGTAGTTGCGACACAACACGATCGTTGGCGGCACGGTGGCCACCCAGTCCAGGCCGTAGAAGATCACGAACACCCATGTGCTCGGTTCGGCCTGCGGCGACAGCAGCGACGGCAACAGCAGCAGCGAGAGCCCGCGACCGGCGTAGTAGACCACCAGCAGCAGCCGGGGATCGACGCGGTCGGTGAGCCAGCCGGAGAACACCGTGCCTGCGACGTCGAGGATGCCGATGGTTGCGAGCAGGCCCGCTGCCACCGTGGTCGGCATGCCGTGGTCGTTGGCGGCCGGGATGAAGTGCGTGCCGATCAGACCGTTCGTCGTCATCCCGCAGATCGCAAAGCTCGCTGCCAGCAGCCAGAAGGCAGGCACGCGTGCACCGATCTGCAGCCCCTCGAAGGCGGCGGCAAAACTGGAGGCCGGCACGGCAGCGGGCTCGGCCGCCGCTGTCGCACCGTATGGCGTTAAGCCCTTGTCCTGCGGGTAGTTTCGCATGAACACCACCACCAGCGGCACCACTCCGACGGCCGCCGCGGCGACGATCAGCGACGCCCAGCGCCAGCCGTGCCGGGTGGTCACCTCGGCAACGATCGGCAGGAAGATCAGCTGTCCGGTCGCGCTCGCCGCGGTCAGCACGCCGGTGACGACGCCACGCCGCGCCTCGAACCAACGCGTCGCGATCGTGGCGACGAAGCCCATCGAGATCGAGCCGGTGCCTATACCGACCAGCACGCCCCACAGCAGCGCCAGCTGCCAGCTCGCGGTCATCGTCACACTCAGCGCCGACCCCGCCGCGATCAGCAGCAGCGCCGCCGACAGCACGGGTCGCACACCGAATCGGTCCATCATGGCCGCGGCGAACGGCGCCGTCAGCCCGAACAACGTCATGTTGACCGACATCGCCAGCCCGACCACCCCATGTGACCAGCCGAACTCGTGATGCAGCGGGTTCATCATGACACCAGGCACCGAGCGGAAACCCGCCGCGCCGAGGATCGCGATGAAGCTGACGGCGGCCACTACCCAGGCCCAGTGAACGCGACCCAGGAGCGTGCTTCTCGGTGCGGCGGCGAGCGTCACCGAATCACTGTCGCGGATCCGCCGGGCCGCGACTAGTGGCATGAATGACACCATTCGTCAAAAACATGCCAGAATGTCGGCATGCATCGCATCGCGGTCCTGCTGCTGCCTCCGGTGGTGGGTTTCGACGCTGCGATCGCGCCAACGCTGTTTTCCAACGCGACCGACGCTGACGGCAACGAGCTCTACGACGTGGTGACCTGTGGGCTCGCGCCGGGACCGGTCGCGGCGACGACGGGCTTCGACCTCGTGCCTGCCGCCGGGCCGGACGCGCTGGCGACCGCCGACACCGTCGTGATCCCCGGCACGCGCTATCCGCCCGCCCGCATCGACGGCGTGCTGGCCTCGGAAGCAGCCGACGCCTTGGCGCGGATTAGGCCGGGCACCCGGCTGGTGTCGATCTGCACCGGTGCGTTCGTGCTTGCCGCGGCCGGCCTTCTCGACGGGCGCCCTGCGACAACGCATTGGAAGTTCGCCGATTCGATGCGCCGGCTGCATCCGCAGGTGCTGCTCGACGAGAACGTGTTGTTCGTCGACGACGGCGACGTGTTGACGTCGGCGGGCCTCGCCGCCGGAATCGACTTGTGCCTGCACATCATTCGCTCCGATCACGGCGCGCAGGTCGCCAACGCCGTCGCCAGGTATTGCGTGGTGCCGCCGTGGCGAGAGGGCGGCCAGGCCCAGTTCATCGACCGACAGGTGCCTGCGCCGGATCAGCTTTCCACTGCGGCGACGCGGGGGTGGGCGCTGCAGCACCTCGACGAGGAGCTCACGGTGCAGCGCTTGGCCCGGCACGCGAATATGAGCGCGCGCAGCTTCAACCGGCGATTCCGCGAGGAGACGGGGCAGTCGCCGGGGGCATGGGTGCGCAACCGCCGCGTCGACCGCGCCCGTGAGCTACTGGAGTCGCGCGATCTCCCCGTCGATGAGGTGGCCCGGCAGGCCGGCCTCGGATCGGGCGGCAACCTGCGCCACCACCTGCGCCGCGGCGTCGGGATGTCGCCATCGAGCTATCGCAAGGTGTACCAGGGCGTTTGACGACCGTCGGCCGCGTGCCAACGGAGCCAACAATGCGTGAGGTCGGAAGTTCAGCGAATCACCTGGATCGGCACGTTCGACCAGCCTGCCACGTTTGCCATCGCGACCCGCCGCAGTCCCGCGGTTTCTACCTGGTACTCGGGCATCAAATCAAGCATCACGTCGAGCGCGATCCGGCCCTCCATTCGCGCGAGGGCGGCGCCGAGGCAGCTGTGGACGCCATACCCGAAATTGAGGTTGTGCCCGGACGGCTTCCGGTCGACGTCGAACCGATCGGCATCGGCGAAGGCTCGCTCGTCGCGCGTCGCCGACCCGTTGATCAGCATGACGATGCTGCCGGCGGGAATGGTCGTCCCGTGCAGCGTTACGTCACGCGTGCTGTACCGCAGCTGGTACTGCGAGGGTGCCTCGTATCGGAGCAGTTCCTCGAACGCGCCGGGGATCTTGCTCCTGTCTTCACGGAGCTTCCGCCATTGGCCGGGGTTCGCGGCGAAGGTGACCGCGGCGTTGCCGATGAGCTTCACGACCGTCTCGGCCCCCGCGCCTCCGAGCATCATCGCGAACGCGGCGATTTCGAGATCGGTCAGTTTCGCGACACCGTCGCCACGGATGACGTCGACCTGGGTCAGCCGGCTGATCATGTCGTCTTGCGGGTGGGCCCGACGTTCGCAGACCAGCTCGTAATAGAACATGGCGATCGCCTCAGTGGCATCGGCACCTTCTGGAGGGATATGGAAATCCCCGGGGTTACGCTCCAGTTGCTTATCCGACCACAGCCGTACCTGTTGTCGATGTTCAGGGGGTACGCCCAACATCGCGGTGATGATCTCGACCGGGAAGATCGCTCCGAAATCGGCGACCACATCGAATGCCGTGCGGTCGAGGGTGCTGGCGACATCGGTGATCGTCTCGCGAATCATCCCCTCCAGATCCGCGACCGCGCGTGGCGTGAACACCTTGTTGACCAGTTTGCGCATCACGGTGTGCTCTGGCGGGTCCATCATGATGATCATCGGCGGCTGCGTCGGATCGGGTTCGGCCAGATACATATCCAGCGTGATACCCCTGGCCGACGAGTAGGTCTCGAAGTCCTTCAGCGCGGGCTCGACGTCCTCGTAGCGCGACAACGCCCAAAAGCCGTACTTCTCGTTGTGGTAGACCGGTGCTTCGTCGCGAAGTCGACGGTACGTGTTGAAGGGCGCGTTGAAGAAGTCGTCGGACAACGGGTCGAACTCCACTGTGGCGGGAAATACGACCGGCTCAGTCACGTCCATTAACGTCCCCTCAGTGTTCTTTGGCGTGGCGTCCGCGCGGGGGGATGCACTGTCCAGTCGCAGCCCGTCAACTCGGCGGATAGCTCCCATAGCTGACGGGCCATGACCGGGTTGCGAGCCTTCTTTCCTGGTTCTGTGACCTTGGGTGTGCCCAGAAGTTTGAGGAAACGCGGCGCGATATACGTTCCGCTCGGCAGGTCGGTTGTCACCGCCTGAATGGTGGTTCGGGCCGCGACGTGAGGGTCCTGTGCGAGAAACGGAAGCGCATTGAGTTCGACCCACCGGCCCCACAATCCTGTGCTGTCCCTCGTGATGTCGGTGTCCGCGCCCCCGGGATCTGCCACGTATGCGCGGACGCCGCGACGGGCCAACTCGTGGACGAAGAGCATGATGGCCAGCTTGGAGTCCGCGTATGCAGGGAACATCGAGCGCTTGCGCGCTTGGCGGTTGAGGTCGTCGAGGCGGATGCGGCCGAACATATAGCTCGCGCTGCCCACCGATATGACCCGGTCTTTGATCTTGTTGCCTAGCAGGCAGGTCAATGCGAAATGGCCCAGATAGTTGGTGCCCATGTGTGGCTCGAAGCCGTCCGCGGTGCGGGGCAGCGTTTGGCTCATCACACCAGCGTTGTTCACCAGGACGTCAACGGTTTCAACTGAGTCGGTGAACCGTCGCACGCTGGACAAGTCGGCCAGATCCAGATGACACGCCTCCACGTTGCCTGCCAACTCGGCGGCGGCCTGCTCGGCCTTGGGGATGGTCCGGCAGGCGACCACCACGCTGTGACCCGCGGCGGCCAGCGCCCCGGCGGTCGCTTTGCCGATGCCGCTGTTGCCGCCAGTGACGATGATGCGCATCGCCGTCCCCGTTTCTCCAGCGTGGACCGACCTTCGGTGAATTGAGTGTCCTCCACGTCGCCGAGACCGAGGTGGGTAATCGGATACTCGATCGAGATCGACGTTTTGGCGGCTTTCGCCTCGCACTTTCCCACCCGAACGTGGGTTTCGGTGAAAGGGACCTAACTTTCGGGCAGCACGACGGCCACCACGCTCGCCAGGTCGTCGTCGACGCGGGCGCGATCGTCGTAGGACCGTAGGTATACGACGTCAGCCATTCGAGTCGCCGCCCAACAGATCGGCCAGCGCGACAGCCAGTTCGTGAAGGCCGGTATCGAGCGAATACGTCTTGTCCACAGTCCAATTCACGATGCCGCCCGTCAGGGCGCCGACGATGATGTCGGCCAGCGTCTGGGCATCGTGCCGCGCGTTGACCTCGCCGCGCGCCACGCCTTCCTTGACGAGTTCGAGAAACGTGTCGTGCAGGGCGAAACCACGTTGGATGCCGTACCCCGCGGCGGTCATCATCTCCGCGATGACCTCGCGGTAAGTGTCACCCGAACTGCCCAGGGCCGCCGCGATGTCGTCAAAGACACCGATCAGCCGGGCCGGGATCGGCTCATCGGCGCGATCGAACACGACGTCGTGGAGGTTGAGCAGGCGGCGCTCGGCGAGCGCCTGCATCATGTCGTGACGGGTGGGGAAGTGGTTGAAGAACGTTCGATTCGCGACGTCGGCGCGCTCGCAGATGTCCTCGATGGTCGTTGCGGACACACCCTGAACCAGGAACAGGTCGAATGCCGCACCCAGAATCCGGTCGCGCACCTCCTGCTTGCGGCGGTCCATCCTGTTCACGGCTGCGAGCCTAGTGCGGTGTTAGCGGACAGCCGACAGTTCGCGAGGTAGCCGGAACACATGCCTGGCACAGTACGAGGAATTGCATTCGACCGCAAGAATGCAGGCGAATGCATGCAGGTCGGGTCTAGCGGGTGACCGGGAGATAGCCGACGTCAATACGATGACCGCATGCCTGAGCCGCTGATCCTGCCCATCCGTGGACGCGCACCGCAGTTGCACGCCGAATCCTGGGTCGCGCCCAACGCGAGCGTGATCGGCCAGGTCACGTTGGCCGCCAGGGCCAGCGTCTGGTATGGAGCCACGCTGCGCGCCGAGGCCGAGCCGATCGAGATCGGATTCGGCTCGAATATCCAGGACGGGGTCACCATCCACGTCGACTCCGAATTTCCTGTCAGCATCGGCGCGGGAGTCAGCGTCGGCCACAACGCCGTGCTGCACGGCTGTGTCGTCGAGGACGATGCACTGATCGGCATGGGGGCCGTAATTCTGAACGGCGCCACGATCGGCAAGGGCTCTCTGATCGCGGCGGGCGCGTTGGTCCCACAGGGCGTCGCGGTGCCGCCACGGTCCCTGGTGGCCGGTGTGCCGGGCAGTGTCCGGCGCGAGCTCAGCGATGCAGAGATCGCCAACAACCGGTACAACGCGCAGGTGTATCAGCGGCTCATCGATCTGCACCGCGACGCCATCGGCTAGCCCGGCTACTGCCAATTCTCTACCGGCACAAGGCCTCTCGCCGCATAGGATGCTGGACGTGTGGTCGAGGCGGGCGATTGCCGTGATAATCACGATTCCGATCTGATGGGTTCGGGTACCTCCGTACGGTGACTACCGTGCGAATCCTGGTTACCGGCGCCACCGGCTATGTCGGCTCGCGGCTTGTCAGTGCCCTGCTCGACGTGGGCTACGACGTGGTCGCCGCCAGCCGAAAGCCCGACCGCCTGGCCGACTTCGGCTGGCGTGACCAAGTCACCGGAGTCGCGCTGGACGCGCACGACGACGCCTCCGCCAAGAAGGCGTTCGCCGACGCCGGTCCGATCGACGTCGTCTACTACCTGGTGCACGGCATCGGCCAACCGGATTACCGCGACGCCGACAACCGCGCCGCCGCCAACGTCGCCAACGCCGCCAAGGACACCGGCGTTCGCCGGATTGTGTATCTGGGCGGGTTCGTCCCCGACGTCGACGAACTCTCCGAGCACTTGACCAGTCGTGCCGAGGTGGCGCACGCGTTGAGCGTCGACGGCGGCCCCGATGTGGTGTGGCTGGGCGCGGCGATGATCATCGGGTCGGGGTCGACGTCCTTCGAGATGCTGCGCTACGTCGGAGACCGCTTCGTGCTGATTCCCACGCCTGCCTGGTCGGCGAACCCGCTGGACCCGATTTCGATCTCCGACGTGCTGTACTACCTCGTCGCAGCCGCCGATCCCGCCAGAGTGCCGGCCGGCGCGTACGACATCTACGGCTCGGAAACGACGTCTTACAGCGATCTGTTGCGTGCCTATGCGCGTTTGTCGGGAAAGTGGCGTGCGGAGTTGCCCGTAAATGGTGCGAACACCAGCGTGGTGTCGTGGACGACGGCCGCGGTGCTGCCCGTTCCCGGTGGGTTGGCGTCGGATCTGGTGGAGTCCCTTGACCACCCGATGATGGCGTCGGAAGCGCGGCTGCGTGATTTCGTGCCGGATCCACCCGGCGGGCTCGTCGGCATCGATGAGGGAATCTCGCGTTCACTCTCAAGCGATCGCCCAAGGCCCGTCAACGATCTCGCGGACCCGCATCATCTGGCCGACACCGACCCGTCGTGGGCGGGCGGCGACACAGTGCGCATCCAACAATTGGCACGGGCCGTCACCCCGTCGATCGCGTGGCCGGCCCTCGGCCTGCTCGCACTGGTGCCGGGCCCCGTCGCCGGCGCACTGCGAACCGGACTCGACACGCTGATCAACTTGGCACCGAAGGCAAGCCAGGCATGACGCAGTCGGCGACGCGCGCGCGTTTTCTGGACGAGCTGCGGGGCATCGTCAGCACGGTCGCGGTGCCCCACCACGAACCGCCCGCGGCGACACGGCGGCGGCGGGTCGTCGTCACGGTCGTGCTGGTGATCGGTGGTGCGCTGCTTGGGTATTCGTTGACTCGTCGGCCAGGCGACGAGTCGTTCTATTTGCTTACGCTTGCGCTGGCGGCGGTATGGGCGCTGGGTGCCTTCGCGTCCGGCCCGCTGCATCTCGGTTGTGTGCGGTTCAGCGGCCGCAACCAGCGTCCAGTGATCAGCGGCACCGTGGTCGGTTTGGTGCTCGGCGGCGTGTTTCTTGTGGGCAGCCTGGTTGCCCGCGAGATTCCCGGTGTACGTGAGTTCGTAACGCGGGTCCTCGATTTCGCCAACCATGGTCCGCTGGCGCTGGTGGTGTTCATCACGGTGATCAACGGGGTAGCGGAGGAGCTGTTCTTCCGCGGGGCCCTCTACACCGCGCTGGGCAAGGCGTACCCGACCGTCATCTCGACGGTCATCTATGTAGTAGCGACAGCGGCCACCACCGGCAATCCGATGCTCGGCGTCGCCGCTCTGATCGTCGGCGCGGTGTGCGCCTGGGAACGCCGCGCCACCGGCGGCGTGCTCGCACCGATGCTGACCCACTTCTTCTGGGGTCTCGTCATGGTGCTCGCACTGCCGCCGGTGTTCGGCGTTTAGCGCAGGGGGTGCGCCAGCTCGTCCTGACGCATCCGTGCCGCGTACATGGCGACCGCCGCGAGCAGCACCGGCGCGATGCCGGCCACAAGGAAAATCGTCTGCATAGAAACGACTTTCGACAGCGGGCCCACGATCGCGAACGACACCGGCATGAACGCCAGCGAGACGAAGAAGTCCAGGCTCGACACCCGCCCCAGCATCTCCGTCGGGACCCGCCGCTGCAGCAGCGTGCCCCAGATCACCATTCCCGCGCCGTCGGTGAAACCGATGACGAACGTCGCCGCGGCCATCAAGGGGAACGACGACGTGACGCCGACGACTACCAGCGGTATCGAACCGACACTCCACATCGTCATCATCACGGTGAGGTAGCGACGTGGCAGTCGTCCCGAGGACACTGTCAGCGCGCCCAGTGCGCTACCGACGCCGAAGAACGCCAGTATGAAGCCGAACGTCCGTGCGCCGTCTTCGAAGCGTTGCTTGGCGATGAACGGCAGCAGCACCTCGATCGGTCCGAGCACTACGAGCACGAACATGCTCGCGAACAGCAGCGTCCACAGCAACCATGGGGTGCGCAGCATGAACACAAAGCCGTCGCGCAGGTCGCACAGCAGCTGGGGCCGCTGTTGATCATGCTGGTGCGCAGGCGTTTTCATCGCAGACCCGCTGGCCACCAGCAGGATCAAACCGATGGCGAACAGCACCGCCACCACGACCGCGCCGAGAGAGGGGAACGTCGCACCGACCACCACACCAGCGATTGCAGGGCCGACGGCGCGTTGGAAGACCGCCCGGACGATGCCCTCTACACCGTTGGCGGCCAACAGCTGTTCGGCAGGAAGGATCCGGGGCAGGATCGCGCTGTAGGCAGGGAAGAAGAAGGCTGCGGCGATGCCGAGTGCGGCAGCGGCCACCGCCATGTGCCAGATCTTCAGGGCGCCGATGAGTCCCAGTACGGCGATTGCCGAAACGGCGATCACGTTGACCGTCTCCACGGCGATGATGATGGCGCGCTGGCTGGTGCGGTCCGCGGCGAGTCCGCCCACCAACACGAAGGCGACCAGGCCGGCGCCCAGGCATGTCGCGACCAGCGAGAGCGACGCGGGATCGTTGTCGAGTTCGATGACTTGAAGCGCCATCACGACGGCCCACATGCCTTCAGCGAAGATCGACAGGGACACCGCGGCAATCAGCATTCGGTATGCACGGAACTTAAAGGGTGCGAGCACGCGCCAACCACCGGCGTCGGCCACCGGCTGTTCAATGTCGTACTGCGTACTCACCAAACGATGGTCGCGGAACGACGGGTCCATAGTCCAACGATTTTCGGCCTAGAACAGGTCATCGAGGGTGGCTGGATTGCGCCCGGCCAACTTCTGAACCACCCATTGATTGAACGACACACCCTGCTCCGTGGCGTCCACCATGAGACGTGCGTGAAGCTGAGGTGACGTGCGAACTACGAACCTGCCGCTGTAGTGTCGGTCCGTCAGCGATGCAGGCGGCGTCCGGTCCTCGGCCAGCATTTCGCGAACCTCTTTCTTGATCGTCTGCTCAATACCGGCGATGGCCTCATGAGCATTGGGCGCGCGCGAGTATAGGGACGGGAACTCAAGGCACATGCCGACGTACTCGGTAGTCTCCGGCGACCATTCGGCGCGGAATGTGTACTGCTCCATGACGCCGATCTTCGCGACGCGGTCTGACAATTAGGACTGTTCGGATTGTGATATCGCATGTGATATCACATTGGCAGAGCCACGCATGGTCAGGAGTCGGTGAACTTCGCGGCTCTGCGCTGTTGGAAGGCCTTGGCGCCCTCGTGGAAGTCGTTCGACGAGATCAGCACCAACTGGCCCTGCTTCTCGCGCTCCAGCGCGGCCTCCAGCTCCGTCAGCGTCGCGGTGTTGATCGCCTCCTTGGTCTTGCGCAGCGCCACCGCAGGCCCGGAGAGCAGTGTGGCCACCACCTTGTCGACCTCGGTGTCGAACTGGTCGGCCGGATACACCGCCGTCACTAGGCCCCATTCGCGCGCCTCCGCGGCCGGGATCCGCTCGGCCAGCAGCGCCATCCGCATCGCCCGGATGCGGCCGACCGCAGCGGCGATCAACGCCGACGCGCCGCCGTCGGGCATCAGCCCGATCTTGGTGAACGCCAACATGAAAAATGCCTTCTCCGAAGCCAATACGACGTCACACGCCAGAGCCAACGACGCGCCAACGCCGGCCGCCGGTCCCTGTATGACCGCCACCACTGGCTGCGGCAGGTTCACGATCGACCGGACTGCGCCGTTGGCCGCGTCGAGTACGTCGGCGGGCGTCCCGCTCGCACCGGGGTTGGCGTGGTCCTCCTCGCTGATCCCCGCGCCCGACGAGAACCCCCGCCCGGCTCCCGCAAGCCGCACCACCTTCACCCGCGGATCACCCGCGGCCCGCTGCAGCGCGTCGGCGATCCCCTTGAGCATCGCCGCCGTCAGCGAATTCAGGCTCTCAGGTCGGTTCAGCGTCAGCGACAACACACCGCCGGCCAGCTCAACGGAGAGGTCGTCGATGCCGGTGTACGTCTGCTCGCTCGAGTCGAGGGTTGTCATGGCTGCACCCTAGATCCGGATGACTTGGTTATACAAGTAAGCTATGTCGGCGGTCGACCAATGAAGGGCGGTAGAGCATGGCTGGACCACTGCACGGACTGCGAGTCGTCGAACTGGCCGGCATCGGTCCGGGACCGCACGCCTCGATGCTCCTCGGCGACCTGGGCGCCGACGTCGTCCGCGTCGAGCGTCCTGGCAAGGGGCCGGGGCCCGCGACCAACCCCAGCAACGACTACCTGCTGCGCAACCGACGATCGGTCGCGGCGAATCTCAAGAGCGAAGAGGACCGCGAGCTCGTGCTGCGGTTGATCGGGAAGGCCGACGTTCTCATCGAGGGCTTCCGTCCCGGCGTCACCGAGCGGCTCGGCCTCGGCCCACAAGACTGCGCCAAGGTCAACGAGCGGCTGATCTATGCGCGCATGACCGGCTGGGGCCAGACCGGCCCGCGCAGCCAGCAGGCCGGCCATGACATCAACTACATCTCGCTCAACGGTGTGCTGCACGCGATCGGACGCGGCGGCGACCGTCCGGTCCCGCCGCTGAACCTGGTTGGCGACTTCGGCGGTGGCTCACTGTTTCTCGTCGTTGGGATCCTGTCTGCGCTGTGGGAGCGCGAGCGGTCCGGCAAGGGCCAGATCATCGATGCGGCCATGGTCGACGGGTCGAGCGCGCTCTCGGCGATGATCTGGGCGTTCCGGGCGATGGGCATGTGGAGCGACGAGCGCGGGGTCAACATGCTCGACACAGGTGCGCCGTACTACGACACCTACACCTGTGCCGACGGCCGCTGGGTCTCGGTCGGCGCGATTGAGCCGCAGTTCTTCGCCGAACTGCTTGAAAAACTGGGTCTCGACGGCTTACCTCCTGAAGACCTGCCCGACCAGAACGACGTCAGTCGCTGGCCCGAGCTACGCGCCCGCCTGACCGAGGTGTTCGCGTCGCAGGACCGCGACCACTGGGCCAAGGTGTTCGCCGACAGCGACGCCTGCGTGGCGCCGGTGCTGTCGTTCGCGGAGGTCGAAACTGAGCCGCACAACACCGAGCGCGACACCTTCTACCGCGAGAACGATTACCTGTTTCCCGCACCGGCGCCGCGGTTTTCGCGCACCGTGCCATCCAAGCCGAAACCGCCGGGAGTGCCCGGCGCCGACACCGAAGCCGTCCTACGCGACTGGGTATAGAGAAAGGAACGCAATCAGTGGAGATCAAAGACGTTGTCGCCGTCGTGACCGGTGGTGCCTCCGGATTGGGTCTAGCCACCACCAAGCGCCTGCTGGATGCGGGCGCCCAGGTGGTTGTTCTGGACATCCGCGGCAAGGAGGCCGTCGCCGAACTGGGTGAGCGCGCGGTGTTCGCCGAGACAGACGTCACCGACGAAGCCGCGGTGACCGCCGCGCTCGACACCGCCGAGTCGCTCGGCCCGATCCGCATCGTGGTGAACTGCGCGGGAACCGGCAACGCGATCAAGACGCTTGGCAAGGACGGGCCCTTCCCGCTCGACCTGTTCCGCAAGGTCGTCGAGATCAACCTGATCGGCACATTCAACGTGATCCGGTTGGGCGCCGAGCGCATCGCCAAGACCGAGCCGATCGACGGGGAGCGCGGCGTCATCGTCAACACCGCGTCGGTAGCGGCCTTCGATGGGCAGATCGGCCAGGCCGCCTATTCCGCGTCCAAGGGCGGGGTGGTCGGGATGACGCTGCCGATCGCCCGCGATCTGTCACGGGACCTGATCCGTGTCGTCACCATCGCGCCTGGCCTGTTCGACACGCCGCTGCTCGCCGGGCTGCCCGAGCCGGCCAAGGAGTCGCTGGGCAAGCAGGTGCCCCACCCGTCGAGGCTGGGCAAGCCCGACGAGTACGGCGCGCTGGCTGTGCACATCGTGGAGAACCCGATGCTCAACGGCGAGGTGATCCGTCTCGACGGTGCGATCCGGATGGCGCCGCGATGACGATCACCACGAAGTTCACCGAGGCGTTCGGGGTTGAGCATCCCGTCGTGCAGAGGGCATGCAGTGGGTGGGCCGTCTGATCAACGAAGAGAACGTGGCTTAGGAAAAGAAATATCGACGAAGGGGCCCGTGCTGGGCGAACTGTCGCAGCTGAAGGCGCGCCGCGAGCCGCGCGCTTACTCAGACCGCGGTGGGCAGGGTGTGCTCGTCGTCGAGCTGCTCCGAGGTGTCACCCTCAACCAGGACATCGCCGTGGTAGAGCGCCTCGAAGTCAACCTTGATGACATCAACACTGGTGTCGTCGATCCACATGTACTGGACAGTAACCGTCACCATTAAGGAATCTTTGAGTCACGATTCGGAAAATGGTGGCAATTCTTACCACCGGGTAGGTTCACGACCTACCCGCGAGTAGCCCAAAGCCTTGGCTAGCCTTCCGGGGCGGTGAAGTGGATCGGGTTCGCGCCGTTCAGCAATATCCAGGTAAGCAGCGCCGCGGCAACCGCCAGGACCAGCAGTCCCATAGCGACTCGGACACCCAACCGCCAGCGTCCGAAGATCCTGGCGTCAACCGAGTAGGCGCCCGCGCCGGTGAACAGCAGCGCGGCGGCGCCGACCGCAATCAGGAACGGGACGTTGAACGGATCCGACCAGAACGTGGCGGCGGAGACGTTGACGGCCCAGGCGTCGATCATTGCAGCGATCACTGCGCAGGCGGCCAGTGGCGTCAGCAATCCCAGTAGAAGGCCGATTCCACCCGCCGTCTCGGCCGCGGTCACCATGAACGCGGCGAACTTAGGCAGCCGCCAGCCACCGGACTCCATGAAACCGACGGTGGTGTTGAAGTCGAAGGCTTTCCGCAGGCCGGCCTGAAGCATCGTCGCGCCGACACCGATACGCAGGATGAGCAGGCCGGCATCGGCCAACGAGGTGGTGGTCGAGGTACTCGCTTCGGTCGTCGCCATATTCGGCAGCCTAGGCGGCTGTGAGGAAGCTGTGAACGGCTCTCTGGCGAACACCACACCGTGTCGCGCCGTACTTACGTCGGAGGGGGACGCGTTGACCATCCTAAGTTATCGCTGATAAGTTAGCGGCGATATCTCAATTGTGAAGGGTGGACGCGACGTGCTGCATCGAATCGCACTGCTGGCCATCGCCGCGCCACGACGAATCGTTGCGGTCGCGGTCCTGGTCATGGTGGCCTGCGCCATTTTCGGTATCCCGGTCGCCAAGAGCCTGTCCGCCGGTGGCTTCCAGGACCCGACATCGGAGTCGGCACAGGCGACGAAGCAGCTGGTCGACAAATTCGGCCAGGGCGACATGCAGTTGTTGATCAGCGTGACTGACAACACCACGGCCCAGGGTGCCCAGAGCGAGGCGGCCAGCTCGATCGGTAGGGACATCGCCGCACAGCTTCAGGCGTCGCCGTACGTGGCCCAGGTGACCTCGGCGTGGACCGCTCCGGCGCCCGCAGCCCCAGTGCTGATCAGCAAGGACGGCAAGACCGGACTGATAGTCGCAGGGATCACGGGCGGCGAGAGCGGCGCGCAGAAGCATGCCAAGGAGCTGACCGGCCAGCTCGTGCACGACCGCAACGGCGTCACCGTGCGTGCAGGCGGCGAGGTGATGATCTACGTCCAGATCAACGGTCAGAGCGAAAAAGATCTGCTGACGATGGAATCCATCGCCATCCCGCTGAGCTTTCTCGTGCTGGTCTGGGTGTTCGGCGGAGTGATGGCGGCGGCGCTGCCGCTGGCCGTCGGCGGCTTCGCAATCCTGGGGTCGATGGCGGTGCTGCGGGCCATCACGTTCGTCACCGACGTGTCGATCTTCGCGATGAACCTCACTGTTGCGATGGGCCTTGCACTGGCCATCGACTACTCGCTGCTGATCATCAGCAGATACCGCGACGAGCTAGCCGACGGCGCCGACCGCGACCGTGCGCTGGTGCGCACCATGGCAACGGCGGGCCGGACCGTGCTGTTCTCGGCGATGACGGTCGCGCTGTCGATGGTCGCGATGGTGCTGTTCCCGATGTACTTCCTCCAGTCATTCGCCTACGCGGGCATCGCCGTGGTGGCGTTCGCGGCGTTCGCGGCGATCGTGGTGGTGCCCGCGGCCATCGTGTTGCTCGGCGACCGGCTGGACTCGCTGGACGTGCGGCGGCTCGTCCGTCGCATCCTGGGTCGACCCGAGCCCGTGCCAAAGCCGGTCGAGCATACGTTCTGGTACCGGTCGACGAAAATCGTTATGCGCCGGGCGATTCCGATCGGACTGGCGATCATCGCCTTCCTGTTGATGCTCGGCGTGCCGTTTCTGGGTATCAAGTGGGGCTTCCCCGACGACCGTGTGCTGCCGACGTCGTTGTCGGCGCGCCAGGTCGGCGACGCGTTGCGCAGTGAGTTCGCCGTCGACTCCGCGAGAAACGTCACCGTCGTCATTCCGGACACCGCGGGGATCACACCCGTCGAGCTCGACCGCTACGCGTCGGCGCTGTCGCAGGTGCCCGAAGTATCGTCGGTCTCCTCACCCGGCGGCACCTTCGCCGCAGGCCAACCCGTCGGACCGCCCTCGGCGGCAACGGGATTCAAGGACGGCAGTGCGTTCCTCACGATCGGCAGTACCGCGCCGTTGTTCTCCGACGCCTCCGAAACGCAGTTGGATCGGATTCGTGACGTGAGCACTCCGGCCAACCAGCCGGTTCAGCTGACCGGCGTCGCGCAGATCAACCGCGACAGTGCCGACGCCATCACGTCCCGATTGCCACTGGTTCTCGGGGTGATCGCCGCAATCACGTTCGTGCTGCTGTTCCTGCTCACCGGCAGTGTGATATTGCCGCTGAAGGCGTTGGTGCTCAACGTCTTATCGCTGACGGCTGCGTTCGGCGCCCTGGTGTGGATCTTCCAGGACGGCCACTTTGGCGCACTGGGCACCACGCCGACCGGGACGCTGGTGGCCAACCTGCCGGTGCTGCTCTTCTGCATCGCGTTCGGCTTGTCGATGGACTACGAGGTATTCCTGGTCTCCAGGATCCGCGAGTACTGGCTCAAGTCCGGGAAGACCCGGGAGGACAACGACGAATCCGTCGCGCTCGGCCTTGCGAAGACCGGCCGCGTCGTCACCGCGGCCGCACTGCTGATGGCGATCTCGTTCGCCGCGCTGATCGCCGCCCAGGTGGCGTTCATGCGAATGTTCGGCGCCGGGCTGACCCTCGCGATTCTCGCTGACGCGACGTTGGTTCGAATGGCGTTGGTGCCCGCGTTTATGCATGTGCTCGGCCGATGGAACTGGTGGGCGCCGAGGCCGTTGGCCCGGCTGCACGAGCGGATCGGGATCAGCGAGTCAGGTGACGAGGTGGCCCCGGTGACCGAGCCCGTCGCATCCCGATGAAGCGGCGACGCGCCCCGCGCGGATCCGGTGAGCAGTTGCGCGAGGAGATCCTCGACGCGACCACCGAACTGCTGCTCGAGACCGGTTACGCCAAGGCGGTGTCCATCCGGTTGGTGGCGCAGCGCGTCGGGGTGACGCCGCCGTCGATCTACCTGCACTTCGCCGACAAGGATGCGCTGCTGGATGCGGTATGCGCGGGCTACTTCGAGAAGCTCGACGAGGAGATGCAACAGGTCGCGGCCGATCAGCCGTCGATGATCGACGTGCTGCGCGCGCAGGGCTTGGCCTACATCCGCTTCGCGCTGAAAAACCCTGAGCTGTACCGCATCGCGATGATGGGCGAGGGCGGGCCCGGCAGCGACGTGGACATGGCACTGAACACCTCAGCGTTCGTGCACATGTGCACCGCGGTCGAGGCGCTGATCACTGAAGGCACATACCCGCCGGGCGATGCGACCACCTTCGCGCTGGAATTGTGGACGGTGGCACACGGGATCGCGTCGCTGCTGATCTCGCGACCGTATCTGCCATGGGGCGACGCCGAGGCGTTCGCCGACCGGGTAATGCGGTCAATGTGCTGCGGGCAGATCGTGTTCGGCTCGATCGGGCCGGACGTACCGCCGCGGGATGGGATATCAATGTTGAAGGGAATGCTCGATGAGCAGCAAGGCCGTGGATAACCCGTTCTTCGCGCGGGTGTGGACCGTGATGGCCCGCCACGAGCTGGAGCCGCTGAAGCGGCTGCGGCGGGAAAACCTGGCCGGGTTGTCCGGCCGGGTCCTGGTGCGTTAATTGCTTTCGCTACTGAAGCGGGGCGATGAATTGCGTTACCTTGAGCACATCGCCAGCACCGGCGCGCGTGCGCGGCAGCAGAAGGTGGCCGACGCGACGCTGTGGCCACGGCTGGCGGGCAACTGTCACACGCAGCGCTAGCCGAGCAGTGCAGGCAACCGCTGCAATAGCCCGGGCAGGGCGGCGGCGGCGGTTTCTCGCAGCGACACCGTGGCTGCGTCGGAGAGGGGCGTGCGCTCCGGGTTCACCTCGATGACGACGGTGCCATTGGCCAGCGCCAGCTCGGGCAGCCCGGCCGCCGGGTAGACGATCGACGAGGTGCCCACCACGATCACCACGTCGGCGGTGGTCACCGCCTCGACCGAGCGCTGCCACGCCTCATCTGGCAGCGGTTCGCCGAACCACACGACGTTGGGCCGGATCAATCCGCCGCACGCGCACCGCGGCGGGTCGACCGACGCCACGGGTTCAGGCATCGCGGGGAGCTCGCCCTGGTACTCGTGTTGGAAACGGTCGCAACGGAATTCGAACAAGCTGCCGTGCAGGTGGTAGACGCGCCTGCTGCCAGCACGCTCGTGCAGATTATCGACGTTCTGGGTGACGACATGCACGTCGGCGTAGTCCTGCCAGGCCGCAACCGCGAGGTGGCCTTTGTTGGGCTGTACCGGTTCCATCATGTAATGCCGCCACAGGTACCAGGCCCAGACCTTCTCCGGGTGGGCGCTCCAGCCCTGCGCACTGGAGATCTCGTACGGGTCGACCTTCGCCCACAGGCCCGTTTCGACGTCACGGAACGTCGGCACGCCGCTCTCGGCGGAAATGCCTGCTCCGCTGAGCACCGTCACTTGCACACCACCAAACTAGCGGGTTTGGGCGATACTGAAGCACGTGGCCGAGTTGGGGGATTGGGTGCGCGTCGATCCACAGGCTGCCAAGCCGCTCTTCGACCAGCTCAGGACGCAAATCATCGACGGGATCCGGGATGGCAGGTTGTCGCCTGGTACTCGGTTGCCAACGGTCCGCGTACTGGCTGGGCAGATGAGCTTGGCGGTCAATACGGTGGCGCGCGCATATCGGGAGTTGGAGTCGGCGGGTGTGCTCGAAACCCGCGGCCGCTTCGGCACTTTCGTGGCGCGGGTCGATCCAGCCGATACGGCGATGGCGACGGCGGCGCATACATTCGTGTCGGCGGCGCGCTCCTTGGGGATCGAGAAGGACGACGCGTTGCGATACGTCGAGGCGGCGTTCGGCTAGCCACCGCGCCAGCGCAGGACGTCCAGCGCGACAGCAACGTTGACACTGGACTCGGCAAGCGGCCGGGGCAGCAGCTCGTCGGCGCGGGCGAGCCGGCGCAGCAGCGTGTTGCGATGCGTATACAGGCGTGCCGCTGCGCGGGAGGCGTTGCACTGTTCGTCAACGAATGTCCTTACGGTTTCCTGTAACTCCGTCCCGGCCGACTCGAGGTCGCCGAGCGTGTGCTTGACGAACTCGGCGGCGCGGTCGGTGTCGGTAGTGATCAACGCGACGAGTTGGACGTCGGTGAACAATGCAATCTGCTGTTGTGACCGCAACCGCGCCATCAGCTGCTGAGTGGTGATCGCGTCGAAGTGGCTGCGTCGAAATCCGTCGACGCCGCCGGCCGTCGGTCCAATCGCGATGCGGACGTCGGACGTTCGGCTGACCGACGGCAGCAATGCCTCGATGTTCGAGGTGCCCGGAACCCAGACCCAGCGCGTCGCCGTACTGGCCAGCACGATCAGGGGCCGCCCTCCGCCGGAGGCGTGCCCTAAGGCCTCGGCTGCCCCGTCGAGCCGGGCAAGGTCGCCTCTTGGGTCGTCGCTCCAGATCACCGCGGCGGTGTGCAGTCCGGTCAACGCGTAACCGAGTCGACCCTCGGCGCGCTGTCTGGCGATGGGCGCGCCGTCGAGAATCAGTGCGACGGTCTCGCGACGTTCGGCGTGCGTGCCGCGGGTGAGTTCGTCGCGCTCCAGGTCGATCTGGGCCGCGATGGCGGACAGAGTGGTGTCGACGAACGCGCTGATCGACCGGGAGCACACGTCGAGGAATTCGTGCAACTCCGCCGGATCGGAGGTCAGCTCGAACGCGATCTGCATGAGCCGCCGCCAAGCCACCCCTTGGCCGACGCGGTACGCGTCCAGTGAATACGCGTCGAGTCCTCTGCGGACGAGTTCCCGCGCGACGGTCATCGGCTCTGGTCCGGAATTCGGAGGCACCGGTGCCCCGGGGTCGCGCACGTTGGCCGTGGCCCAGAAAAACAGGTTGGCCTGGTTACTGCTGCTCACGGCCGCCGCGAGTTCTGGGTCCGCCGCGATGGTCGGGTTGGCTCCGAGGACGGCGCTGTCGAGCTCGTCGAGCCACTCCGGGGGTGCATTGACGATGATCTGAGCGGCCTGCCGAATCAGGTCCCTGACCCGCGCCGGCGGGCGTCTCGATGTCATCGGACCAGGTTAGACCGATGGTGCAACGTGCACCACTAGTCGCCTAGATTGGGACGATTTGTTCTTGGATGAGCAACGCTGGGACGGGACGATGGACACACCCACTAGCCCTCAGGAGTCACCGTCATGGCCCACACCGCCACTCACGTCGAGCATGTCGACGTCCTGATCGTCGGCGCAGGCATCTCCGGCATCGGCGCCGCCTACTACCTGCAGAAGGAACACCCCGGCAGGTCCTACGCCATCCTTGAGGCACGCGGCGCAACCGGTGGCACGTGGGATCTGTTCCGGTATCCGGGGATTCGTTCGGACTCCGATCTGCACACGTTCGGCTACGAGTTCAAGCCGTGGCGCGACGAGGATGCCATCGCGTCGGCCGACAAGATTCTGGCCTACCTGCGCGAGACCGTCGCGGAGAACGGGATTGACGCCAAAATCCGGTTCCACCACAAGGTTTTGGGCGCGGCGTGGTCGAGTGATGACGCGCGCTGGACGGTCGATGTCGAGCGCTTCGGCGCCGCCGAGGATACCGAGGAACTCGTGCAGTTCAGCGCCAACTGGATCTTTTGCGCCGGCGGGTACTACCGCTACGACAAGGGCTACACCCCGGATTTCCCCGGTCGTGAGCAATTCGGCGGTGCCGTCGTGCACCCTCAGCACTGGCCCGAGGACCTCGACTACACGGGAAAGAAGGTCGTCATCATCGGTAGCGGGGCGACAGCCGTCACCCTGGTGCCGGCGATGGCCGGTACCGCCGCCCACGTGACGATGCTGCAGCGTTCTCCGACGTATGTGTTGCCGGTGCCTTCGAAGGACGCCTTCGCCAACGTGGCGCAGAAGGTGCTCGGCTCCAAGCGCGGGTATGCGCTGGCGCGCCGCAAGAACATCGTCAAGCAGCGTGCCGTGTATCAGTTCAGTCAGAAGTACCCCGGTGCGGCCCGACGGCTGATCCGTCACCTCAACGCCAAGGAGTTGCCGACGGGCTATCCGGTCGACGAGCATTTCAACCCGACCTACAACCCGTGGGATCAGCGGCTGTGTGCGGTGCCCGATGCCGACCTGTTCAAGGCGATCAGCGGCGGTGCCGCCTCTGTCGTCACCGATCGCATCGCGACTTTCACCGAGGCCGGCATTCAGCTGGAGTCCGGCAAGCACCTCGAGGCCGACATCATCGTCACCGCAACAGGTTTGAACGTCCAGTTGCTCGGTGGTATGTCCCTGACGGTGGACGGCACGCCGGTGCACGCCGGTGACACCGTCGCCTACAAGAGCATGATGCTGTCGGGCGTGCCCAACTTCGCGTTCGCATTCGGGTACACGAACTCGTCCTGGACGCTGAAGGTCGGTTTGCTGTGCGAGCACTTCTGCCGCCTGCTGAGCCACATGGACGCGCGGGGCCACGACATCGCGCGTCCCGAGATCGGCGACCACGGTATCGAGACCCGGCCAATGCTGGACTTCGCCGCCGGATATGTGCAGCGTGCCCTCGACCGGATACCGAAGCAGGGCTCGGGGGAGCCGTGGCGGGTGTCGATGAACTACTACTACGACGTCGAGCAGTTACGCGAAGGCTCTGTCGACAACCCGAATCTGCACTTCTCTACCTCGGGCCGGCCCCTTGGCGAAGCTGGCGGATTTAGCCGAATTCGAGCAGGATCAGCAGCGGCCGCACCGGATCGAACAGCGGGAGTCGCTGAACCGTCCACAGCACGGCATTGAACACTTTGCCCCGGCCCTCGGCATGGGGCAGATCGTGCACGGCCCTGATCCCGGGCACCGTGTTCACGAGGTTTGCCGCGTCGGACACCGACAGGCTGAACGGCATCGGCGGCACCCGGTAGCGCAGCGAGGTCCGCATCCCACGGCGCGACAATGCGGCAAACCCGGTCGGCGGTAGATCGAACATCATCTGTCCGCCGGGAAACCGTTTGGCGCATTCGGTGATCAGGCCCAGCGCTTCGTCGGGTTGCAGGTACATCAGCAGACCCTCGGCGGTGATGAACACGCCGTGGTCGGTGTCGACCTGGTCCATCCAGCTGAAGTCGAGCGCCGACTGCGCACACATCGCCACTCGGTCCGATGGCGGCAGAAGTTTGCAGCGCAGATCGATCATCGGAGGGAGATCGACTGTGAACCAGCGGAATTGGTCGCCAACGCCGGAGGCATCGAGGCGGTAGAAACTGGTCTGCAATCCCTCCGCTAGCGCGACCACGGTGGCTCTCGGGTGGTCGATGAGGTAGCGGCGGGTCTGCCGGTCATAGCCTAACGCGCGCACCGCCATGTCCTGGCGGCGGGAAAAGCCGAACTTCGCGAAGTCGTAGTCGATGGAATCGGCCAACTGGATGGCCATCGGGTCGTTGATGATCGAATCCGGCCTGCGCGCCTCGCTCGCCCGCACCTGCAACGTCAACAGCGCGGTTTCGGAGACGCCGGTCAACACCGTGCCATCGGCCTTCGCTGTCGGAGTGGAACTCATCGCAGAACCTTGTCCACAGTGCGCAGGTTGCGGGTGGTGGTCGAGGACTTGTAGCGCTTTTTGCCCATGGTCTTCCCGATCGTGGTGTCCAGCGTGCCGGACTTGGGTACCTGCCAGTAGATGACGCCCTTGCCCCGTTTGATCTTCTCGTCGGGCCCGGCAGCCTTGGCGAGCGCGGCGAGTTCGTCGAGGACTTCTTCGTCGGTGACGAATGTGACGTAGGAGTGGTGGCCCTCGACCTCGCGCTCGAACGGATAGGCGTCGGAAATGTCGCGCACCGTTTCGATGTCGTAGGCGAGCACCCAGGCGTCGTATCCGAACGCGTCGCGCAACGCCGCTTCGGCCTTCTTCCTCACCGCGTCCACCCCGGAACGGCTCTCCAATAACACGTTGCCGCTTGCCAAAATTGTTCGCACGTTGGTGAATCCGGCCTCTTCGAGCGCCTTGGCCACCGCGGCCATCTTGAGGTTCACGCCGCCGACGTTCACGCCTCGCAAAAACGCCGCATAGCGAGTCATGACTCGAACTCCAGCAGCGTCATGCTGGGCCGGATGCGGCGCAGAAGGCCAACCCGATCGAGCGGCGGCCACGCGGCCAGCTTGAACATGCCACGCCCCTGTGCCAGCGGGATATCTCGTGCCGCGCGCACCCCGGAGATGCTGTCGGCCAGCGCGAGCCCCTCTTCGGCGGTCAGCCCGAACGGCATGGGTGGGGTGGTGTAGCGGTCGGACAGCTTGAGACCCTTCAGCGTGCGGCGGCTGAGCCAGTGCGGGATCGAGTCGAACATCATCTGGCCGCCAGGAAAGCGGATCGCGCAGTCACGGATCAGGCCCAAGGCATCGTCGGGCTTCAGATACATCAGCAGCCCCTCGGCGGTGATGAACACGCCGTGCGTGTCGTCGACGCGGTACGTCCAGCTGCGATCCAGCGCGGACTGCGGCAGCGCCACAATCCGGTCGTCGGCAAGAAGCAGCCGCTCGCGCAGTGCGGTGCCTGGCGGTAATCGACTGAGTACCAAGTCAGTTCGCTAGCGACACCGGCGCGCTCAAGTCGCCAGAAGCCGGTCTGCAGCCCCTCGGCGAGCGCCACCACCGATGCCTTCGGGCGCACCGTCAGGTAATTCTGGGCCGCGGCGTCGAACGCAAGCGCCCGCAGCGCGTGCGACTGGTTGGGCTTGCCGAACTTGCGGTAGTCGTAGGAGATCGCGTCGAACAGCGTGACCGCCCACGGGTCGCGGATCACCCCATCGGACCGCTTGGCCTCGGCGCCGCGGTTGTGCAGCGTCCACAGCGTGGTCGCCGAGACTCCGTCGAGCATGTTGCCGTCGACTTCAGAAAGCTCAGTCATTAGCCCGATCCTAGAGACGTAGGCTTTCGATATGGGACGCCAAGTATTCGACGACAAGCTGTTGGCCCTGCTCAGCGGGAACTCGCTGGGCGTGTTGGCCACCATCAAGGGCGACGGCAGGCCGCAGTTGTCGAACGTGTCCTACTACTTCGACAAGCGTAACCTCGCCATCCAGGTCTCGATCACCGAGCCGCGGGCCAAGACCCGCAACCTGCGTCGTGACCCGCGGGCGTCGATTCATGTCAGCTCCGACGACGGCTGGGCGTACGCCGTCGCCGAGGGCGAAGCGAGCCTGACCCCGCCGGCCGCGGCGGTCGACGACGATACCGTCGAGGCCCTGATCGCCTTGTATCGCAATATCGCCGGTGAGCATCCGGACTGGGACGACTACCGGCGGGCCATGGTCGATGACCGGCGGGTGGTGCTGACGCTTCCGATCGCGCACGTATACGGGATGCCGCCGGGTAGGCGGTAAAGGACGCGACGGCCGCGGGTGGGGCGCGATACGCTGCGGTCATGGCATCGGACGGCACGAGCGCTGGGGGCACCTCCCGCCCGCAGGGCAGGGGGACGACCCGGGAATCGGCAGAGCCACCGGAAGACGACACCAAACGCAAGTTCCGGGAAGCCTTGGAGCGGAAGAAGGCCAAGGCAGCGGGCGGTTCCGACCACAAAGACGCGGGAGCGAAGCAGCCGCGGGCCCATGGCCCGGCCGAAAGTCGTCGGGAGTTCCGCCGCAAGAGCGGTTAGCCGCGCACGCAAGGAGCGGAGAGACGACAGTGACACCCGAGTTCCTGCTGACAACGCTGATCGTGGTGGCGACGCCGGGTGCAGGCGCGCTGTACACCGTCGCCGCCGGGATTTCGCGTGGCTGGCGGGCCAGCCTGGTGGCAGCGTTCGCCTGCACGCTCGGGATCGTGCCGCACATGATCGCCGCGGTGACGGGACTGGCGGCCATCATGCACGCCAGTGCGATGGCGTTCTCCGTCATCAAGCTGCTCGGCGTGGCCTACCTGCTTTACCTGGCGTGGAAGATATTTCGCGATAAATCGGTATTCGAGGTGCAGACCGGTCCGTCGAAGGTGTCACCCTGGCGGGTGATCGTGTCGGGCATTCTGGTCAACACGTTGAACCCGAAGCTCACCATCTTCTTCTTCGCGTTCCTGCCGCAGTTCGTCGCGCCCGACCGCGACGGTGCGGTGCAGCTGATGGCGTGGCTGAGCGCGATCTTCATGGCGGTCACGCTGGTGGTGTTCAGCGTCTACGGCGTTTTCGCCGCGGCCGTGCGGCGCGAGGTGATCTCGCGACCCAGGATCGTCGCGTGGATGCGGCGCAGCTTCGCCGCGACCTACGTCATCCTGGCGGGCAGGCTCGCGGCGCAGACGCGCTGACTGTCGCTGGCCACGACGCGCGCGGCGATCAGCGCCACGAGCATCACGGCCACGCAGTAGAGCCCCTGATCCTTGAGCCCCCAGCCAACTGAGGCCAGCGTCGCCGTACCGGCAAGGCACAGCAGCGCACCGACCGCCGCGCTGCGGCCACCTGGCGTCGAGACGAAACCGCCATCCCATATTGGCAGCGGGTTGTTCTCCAACGGCCGAAGTATCACGAACACCAGCGCGACCAACGCCCCCATGATCAGCAGTTGCACCACCGACAGCGCGACGAACCCCGGCGAGCTTGCGTCGAACCGAGGATGGCCGAGGTAGTCGAACACCAGATGCATGGCCAACAGCGGCGGGATGTGCCAGAGGTACAGCGTCATTGCGCCGGAGTTGCCGATCGCGGCCAGCCACCAGACCCGCGGTCTCTGCGCCCAGCGCGCAATCGCAGGCGCGGTTGCAATCACGAACGCGCACATCATGATTGCGTGACCGGCGAGTAGCAGCGACGGTGGTGTCATGTTCTTCAGGTGCTGCGTCTCGACGCCGACCAGGCTCAGCTCGTAGGGTCCGAGCACAAGCAGCGCGACGTTGACCGCGAGCATCACGACGCCCAGTGTCAGCGCCGCCCGCCCGGTCAGGAGCCGGCGGCGGTAGGCGACGCCGAACACGCCGGGGATCACCCACATCACCATGTTCAGGTAGCCCAGAGCGGACATGCCGTCGACGTTGATCCGGATCGCGTCGACGACGGCGATGAACGCGTAGGTACCGACGACCGCGGCGACCAGCCGGCCGGTGGTGGTGATGTGGGCAAGTAGTGGCACCGTCGCCAGCACTAGGACATACGCACCCAAGAACCACAACAGTTGAATGGAAATCCCCGCGACGGGTTCGTAGACATGCTCGGGTAGAACCCGGCGTAGCGCCGCGAGCGCGACCCACCAGAACGCCAGGTAGTAGAACACCGGCCGGTACAGCCGTGTGCAGCGCCGCATCATCCAGTTGCCCCAACTCGTGCCGGGTGTCCACGACTCGACGGATGCCGCCACGCCTGCGAAGAAGAACAGCGGCATGATCTGGAACACCCAGGTCAGCGCCTGGAATACCGGCGACGCGGTGAGCAGGTTGCTCCAGATGAAGACACCGTCGCGCACCGTGCTGGTGGCCATCACCGTGTGCCCGACCACGACGCCGAACAACGACACGATGCGGATGACGTCGATGGCCCGATCACGGGTGGCCGGCGTGCTCGCCTCGACCTCCGCTGGGCTCGGGAAAAGCTCGATACGGCAACGGTAGGCCCGCACCGCCTAGGTAAAAGCACTCAAATTTGGGGCGCCGGCGCCTCGGCGAACGCCGCCGGCTTCGGTGCTTTGTGCATCGAAGCCGCGTTGCGCACGAGCAGCTGCCCTGTGGCCTATCAGAAGGGCACGTCCACAAAGCCGTTGGTGGTGTTGGCGTTGTCGTGGTTGTCAACGCTGTAATGGGGCAGTGTCGGGTTGGTGACGACATCGGCCTGGGCCGGCCCAGTGAAACCGAGCACCGCTGCGGTCAGGCCGCCGGCGATCAGGGTGACAAATCCAAGCTTCTTCATTTTGACGTCTTCCTTCGCGTTGTGTTCGGCCTGCCTTATAACCTTACTGACCGGTCTAAGCGGTTAAACACGCAGATCAGAGTGTTAATTCCGGTGGCAGAAATTGATCGGCAGCTGGCAGGAATCAACCACTTTTCGGCCCTCGACCGGGCGACGGTTCGGGTCACCAGGCGATTGCGGCGCCGCGATTATCACGGGGAAACATCAGGGGGCGACAACAGCCCCCTCGACCCGGTCTGGCCGATCTGGGGCGTTCTGGACTTGACACCGAACGGACGCGGACAACTGCTGCCTATCCCTCGCTGCAGTACGAATAGAAGCCATTCTTGGATCAAGGCTGCGCCTCAGACCGGCGGCAACGCCTCCAGCACGCCGTCAGGATGTGCCTCGATACATCTCGTACGTGCTGCGAGCGCCGCCAGGCAGCTCGATGAATTCGACCGGGGTGCCGTCCGGATCCTTCACGAAGAACATTCGTACACCACCGATTTCGAATGGCGTCCGGTCGGGCTCATACCCGGCTTCTTTGATCCGCCGATAGGTGTCGTCGAGGTCGGTCACCGACAGCGAGACATTCTGGATGCCGACGATGCCGCGTCGCGTGGGGGCCTCGGTCGGTGTGGATCCGCCGAGGGACAACAGCTCGATCATCACGCCGCCGATAACGCCGCCAACGACCCGACCCTCCTGCTGGCGGGACGCGTGCAGCGCCGCGTCGAACGACTCACCCGAGATCAACCGATCGAAGACGAGGTCCATGCCGAGCAGGCCGCGGTAGAACGAGAGAGCCCGATCCATGTCGGTGACGCCGACGACCAAGTGACAGAACCGTAGATCGCTCAACTCGCCGCTCATAGCGTCAGTCGACGCTCGTCGGTGCGTCGGACACCTTCACCAGCCGCACCTCCGGGCGGGCGGGCACTGCGTCGACGAGGAACCATCTGAAGGCGAGATTGCCGCGCGGATAGTCAAGTGTGGTCAGGGAATTCGGGTGTGCCGTCATTCCACGCGAAACGACGATCGTCACCGAGCCGTCGGCGTTCGGCGCCGCGCTGTGGCCGTTGACCGAGCTGCGTGCATCGGCGACGCCGGGGGTCGCCATGAACTGGTTCCACACCACCAGGTTCCAGAACCTGCACTTCGGCGGTCGGTAGGTGATCACCAGTGCCTCGTCGTCCTCGAGCACGAAACTGCCGTATGCGTAGCAGGCGTCGCGTGCCGACCAGCCGAAGTTTGCGTCCGGCACCTGATACGGATCGGCGAATTCATTTGCGGCCTGCGCGATTTCGTGCCCCAGCGTATGCGCGTCTTCGCTCCGCACCCCGACGGCGAGCGGCAGGATCGCGAACATGGTGCGCATCCACGCCGCGCTGGCCCGCAGGGCCGCCGCGGTTTCCGCGTCCCCGTGTCGGAAGGGGTCGGGTTCGTCGAGAGCCTCGATGCGCCACGTCACCGGGCGACCCGTTCGCGGTTCGGCCTGGTAGTCACGTGTCATCAGCACGGCCGCATCCGGCGTCGGCCCGAGGTCGAACGAGAAGTTGCCGTCGGCATCGATACCACCGGAGCTTTCGAGATCGTCGTCGCGCACGATCGCCGCGATGCGGTCGGACCACGCGCCGGGCGACGGTTCGTTGTAGGCGGTCACCGAGAAGTAGACGCTGTCACCGCGGTTGCCGCTGATGCGGTAGCGGCGCTTGGGATCGACCGGGCACATGAAGTAGTAGGCATCGGTGTTATCTCCACCCCATCGACGATCGGGCCGGAACGGCGAGTTCACCTCCACCCACTGCGGTCGACTGGGATCGGTGAAGAGGTAGGTGTCGAACGCCACGCCAAGCGTCGTCGCGAGCATGCGGTAACCGTCGGCGACGTGACGGTCGTCGGTGACCGCGCGGTCGCCCTCGAGGAAGGAACGATCAAGGCCGCCAAGGGTTTCCAGCAGTTCGCGCCACGCGGCGGTCGATTCGTGCGTCGTCTCGGTCATTGTACGATTCCTCTCAATATCAGGGTGGCCGTGCGCTCGACCCAGGCGTCGTCGAGTGCCGCGCCGCGGGTGAGCAGCGCAAGGAACGTAATGCCGGCGATGGCCTCTGTCAGGTCGGCCGCCGTGATGTCCGGTCGAACTTCTCCGCGGTCCGCGGCGTCGCCCAGCCGCTCGGTGAGACCGCGCGCCAGGATGTCGCCGAACCGCTCGAGGAGTGCGGTGTGCAAGGTCAGGTCGGCGGCCATCTCGCCGACGAGTCCGGGCAGTGCCGCAATGGCCGCGGGCGTGGTCAGCACGTTCACGGTGCGGCGCATCATCTCGCGCACATCGCCGGCCAGCGATCCGGTATAGGGAAGCTCGGTGGCGTCGCTGAGCGGGAACACCGCCTCGTGCACGAGGTGTGCCTTGCTCGGCCAGCGCCGGTAGATCGCGGGCTTGCTGGTGCCTGCCCGCCGCGCGATCGCGTCGACCGAAAGCTCGGCGTACCCGGTCTCGCCGAGCAGTTCGACCGTCGAGCGGAGTACCGCACTGTCGATGCGTGGATCGCGAGGGCGGCCAAGGTCTGTTGTCATTACGAAACTCAGAGTAACATAAGTTGCCGTGACCCACGCGACACCAGATCTCGTCCAGCTCGACGACCTCACCGAGCCCCGGTTCAGCCCCGAGGCCCAGCAGATCCGCGACATGATGGCCGCGCTGGCGGCCGACTGCCCGCTCGACGCGGATGCGTTGCACGCCAGAGCAATTGCGGATACAGGCCTTGACGACTTCGGGCCCGACGACTACCGGGAACGACTCGACGTCTATCTCGCGGCGCTGCACGATATCGACGGCATGCACGGACCGGGCATCGTGAACTTCGTCGGCCAGCTGTCGCAGTGGCTGAAGAACCGCCTACTGCTGACCGACCTGTTGACGCGCCATCCCGAGATCCACGACGTCGAACTGCTGCCCCCTGTGGTCATCGCGGGATTGCCGCGCACGGGCACCACGCATCTGCACAATCTGCTGGGTGCGGTGTCATCCGATAGTCGGCTGTCGCCGACCTTCCGCACGCTGCCGTACTGGGAGAGCTTCGAACCGTTCCCTCTGCCCTCCGAGGCGGGCGTGGAGCCGGACCCCCGGGCGGCGCGCATGGACATCGCGGTCACGGTGATGAACACGCTCATGCCGCACTTCGCCCTCATGCACGAGATGACCACCGAGCACGTTCACGAGGAGATCCAGCTGCTGGCCAACGACGTCTCCACGATGTTCATGGAGACCCTCGCCTACGTGCCGCGGTGGCGCGACTACTACGTGGCGCACGACCAAACGTCGACCTACGAGTACCTGGCCACCCAGCTCAAGGCGCTGCAGTTCCTGCGGGGCGGTAGGCGGTGGCTGCTCAAATCCCCGCAGCACCTCGAGCAGCTACCGGTGCTCGCGCAGGTCTTTCCTGGCGCGGCCGTCGTGTGCACCCATCGCGACCCGGTGCCGGTGGCCCTCTCGATGGTCGCGATGCTCGTCTACTCCGCGCGCATGCACCGCTCGCCGGTGCCGGTCGAGGAGATCGCCGCCGGCTGGATCGACCGACTCGAATTGATGCTCGCCGCGCTCGCCCGCGACCGTGACGTCATCGCGCCGGAGCGATCGATCGATGTCAGCTTCGACGACTTCATGGCCGACGAGCTCGGCGTCGCCGAACAGGTTTACGGCCTCGTCGGCGAGCCGGTGACCGACGACGCGCGCACCGCGATGGCCGATTACCTGGCCGGCCACCAACGCGGCCGACTCGGCCGGGTCGTGACGTCGTGCGAAATGTTCGGTCTCAATGAAGAAGACCTGCGTGCACGTTTCGCGCCGTACGTCAGCCGATTCCTGTCGTAGCCACTACACGGTAACTGGGTTGCGGGACTGGCGCGCCTCTAGCACCAGAATGCCAACAAGGCAGATGATCGACAGGATCGCGACGGCGACCGCGAAAGTCACACCGGCCGTTTGCAATCCCCACTGCTGGGCCGCAACGCCCTCGCCGACCACCGGCAACGAGATCGCCACGTAGGCGACGACGAAATAGGTGGAGCTGACCTCGGCGCGCCGGTCGGCGGGCGTGCGTTCGGCGACGGCGGCAAGTCCGCGGCTGAAGCTGATGCCCTGTCCGACGCCCGCCACCACCGCGGCCACGATGATCCCGACCAACGACGAAAGCTGCAGCGCCACAGCCAGAATCACCATGCCCGCCACCAGGATCGCGCAGCCGATCGCGACCGCACGTTGTGGGTTGAGGTTACCGGCGGCGATCTGCGCGACCGCCGACGCGAAAAAGATCGAGCTGGCGATGAGCCCGGCGACCGCGTGGTTGTCGATGCCGACGACTTGGGAAAGAAACGATGGCGCCACCGCGGCGAACAGGCCCGTCACGGCGAAGCCTGCGAACGCCGCGAGGGAGGCGATGACGAACACGGCGCGTACCTCGACCGGCACCGACAGCCGCTGCACGCCGATGCGCCCGGTGCGCTGTGAGGTCTCCGGCACGACCACAACGGCGATGCCTGCCAATACGGCCAGCACGATGTGCACGAGGAAGCTCAGATGCAGTGGCGCCGGTGCGTATTGGACGAGTAGTCCTGCCAGCAGCGGCCCGATGCCCAATCCGCCCATATTCGCGACCGTTGCGACGCTGGCGGCCCGGGTGCGCCAGTTCGGCGGGGCGGCCTCGATGACGGCGGCGGTGGCGGTGCCGGTGAAGAGGCCTGCCGACAGCCCCGACAGCACCCTGCCGACCAGCAGCATCGGCACGGAGTCGGCGACCAGGAAGACCGCGCCGCTGGCCACTGCGAACACGACACCGGCCGCAAGCACCGGCCGTCGGCCGATGGCGTCGGACCATCGGCCGAAGGCCAACAGCGCGAAAAGCACGCCGCCGGCGTACGTCGCGTAGATGACGGTCGTCGTCAGCACGGCGAAGTGCATGTGCTCGGCGTACAGCGCGTACATCGGCGTGGGCAGCGTGGTGCCCACCATGATTGCCGCGAACGCGTACGCCAGCAGACCGAAGGCCAGGCCTGTCTTCGCAGAGATTCGGGGCACGATGAAGAATAGCGATCCCGGCTGGGCACCTTATTCCGCCGAAACTGTATTCCAGCACGTCGTCTCTCGTACTTTCCCTGCTGAAATACAGTTTCGCGGCAAACCAGTCAGTGCGCGGCGAGCGCCTTCTCCGCGCCGATGCCTGTGAGCGAGCGCACCTCGAATTCGGCGTTGATCTCCGGGTCACCCCGATCGGGTGACGTCAGCGTGCCGACGATGCCGAGGATGAATGCCAGCGGAATCGACACGATGCCGGGATTGGCCAGCGGGAACCAGGCGAAGTCCGCGTTCGGCAGCATCGCCGTCTTCGCGCCCGACACTGCGGGGGAGAAGACGATCAGCACGATTGTCGAGATCAGGCCGCCGTACATGCTCCATAGCGCGCCGCGCGTGTTGAAGCGCGGCCAGTACAGCGAATACAAGATCGTCGGCAGGTTTGCCGCGGCCGCGACCGCGAACGCCAGCGCGACCAGGAACGCGATGTTCTGCTCGGCGGCCAGGATGCCCAGGCCGATCGCGAGGGTGCCGATCACCACAACCGTGATGCGGGATACCCGCACCTGCTCGTTTTCGGTCACATCATGGCTCTTCATCACGCTGGCATAGATGTCGTGCGCGAACGACGTTGCCGCAGTGATGGTCAGGCCTGCGACCACGGCGAGGATCGTCGCAAACGCCACCGCCGAGATCACGCCGAGCAGGACCACGCCGCCGAGGTGGAAGGCCAGCAGGGGTGCGGCCGAGTTCTGGGCGCCGGGAGCCGCGAGGATTTCGTCGGGACCGACGAGGGCCGCCGCACCGTAGCCCAGTGCCAGCGTGAACAGGTAGAACGCGCCGATGAGTGCGATCGCCCACGCCACCGACCGGCGGGCCTCTTTGGCGGTCGGCACCGTGTAGAACCGCATCAGCACGTGCGGTAGGCCGGCCGTGCCGAACACAAGCGCCAGCGCCAGCGAGATGAAGTTGATCTGCGACGTCAGTGAGGCGCCGTACTGGGCGCCGGGGGCGAGCACGTCGCGCTTGGCGACGGCCTCGTTGGCGGATCCGGAGACCGCGGTCTGGGCGGCGCCGAGGATCTCGGAGAAGTTCAGCCCGAACTTGGCCAGCACCATCACCGACATCAGTGCGGCGCCGCCGATCAGTAGGGCGGCCTTGATGATCTGCACCCAGGTGGTGCCCTTCATCCCACCGATCAGCACATAGAGGATCATCAGCAGACCGACGACCGCGATGACGAGGGCCTGACCGAGATCGCCTTTGACGTTGAGCAGCAGGGCGACCAAACCGCCTGCGCCCGCCATCTGGGCAAGAAGGTAGAACAGGCACACGGCAAGCGTGGTGGTGGCCGCGGCAATCCGTACCGGCCGTTGCTTCAGCCGGAAGCTCAGCATGTCGGCCATCGTGAATTTGCCTGCGTTGCGCAGTAATTCGGCGACCAGGAGGAGAGCGACCAGCCAGGCGACCAGGAAGCCGATGGAGTACAGGAAGCCGTCATAGCCGTAGACCGCGATGGCGCCTGCGATGCCGAGGAAGCTGGCCGCCGACAAGTAGTCACCGGAGATCGCGATGCCGTTCTGCGGTCCGGTGAACGCGCGCCCCGCGGTGAAGAACTCGGCGGCGGTGGTGTTCTTCTTGCTTGCGCGAATCACGATGTACAGCGTGATCGCGACGAAGAGCGCGAAAATGCCGATGTTGGCGGCGGGGTTGCCGACGGTGGCGCCGTTCGCGGCCAGGATGTCGATGGTCATGCCGCACCACCTTCGAGCTCGGCGCGAATCGCTTCGGCGCGTGGGTCGAGTTCACGATTGGCCCACCGGACGTAGATCGCGGTGATGACGAAAGTCGTCACGAACTGGCCGAGGCCGATGAGCAGGCCGACGTTGATGTTGCCCCACACCTTGATAGCCATGAAGTCGTGCGCGAACGCACCAAGCAGTACATAGGCGAAATACCAGATCAGGAACAGTGCGCTCATCGGAAAGACGAAGCGGCGCAACCGGCTTCGCCGCTCCTGAAACTCGGGACTGGCCTGTACGGCCAGATATCGTTCGCCGTTGGCTATCGGTGTCTCGCGGGAGAGTGCTGGGTCTCGGGCAAGGTGTCTCCTGACCTCGAGGTGTAAATTGTGCGGACGGCAGTCTTGTGAGACCTGCGTCACACTCAGCTAGTTCCCAGGCGACTCTAGGTTCAAACCCGCGATCTAAACTGGCCGAGTGGCGAAACTGCAGCTAGTCCAAGATCCAGCAGCCGACGCGCTGCTGGAGTCCAATCCCTTCGCGCTGCTGGTCGGCATGCTGCTCGATCAGCAATACCCGATGGAGGCGGCATTCGCAGGCCCGAAGAAGATCGCCGACCGTATCGGCGGCGTCGACCCACGCGAAATCGCCGACTACAACCCTGAAGAATTCGCGGCCTTGTGTTCGAAAACCCCTGCGATACATCGCTTTCCGGGGTCGATGGCCAAGCGGATCCAAGCACTGTCACAAATCATCGTTGACCGATACGACGGTGATGCGTCGGCGCTGTGGACCGCCGGTGACCCCGACGGCGCAGAGGTGCTGCGTCGGATCAAGGGGCTTCCCGGGTTTGGCGAACAGAAGGCGAAGATTTTCCTGGCGCTGCTGGGCAAGCAGTACGGCGTGACGCCGAAGGGTTGGCGCGAAGCGGCCGGGGATTACGGCAAGACCGGCTCGTTCATGTCGGTGGCCGACGTCGTCGACCCCGGCTCGTTGGAGAAGGTGCGGTCCTACAAGAAACAGGC
Organism: uncultured Actinomycetota bacterium; assembly: GCA_963770305.1. Lineage (GTDB taxonomy): Bacteria > Actinomycetota > Actinomycetes > Mycobacteriales > Mycobacteriaceae > Mycobacterium. The sequence continues at coordinate 307,311 of CAVYPB010000012.1, read as the reverse complement.
GAAGGCCGCGGCGAAGGCCGCGAAGGGCTAGTTTCTTTGGCGCTCGTCCTCAAGGTCGAGCTTGGCCAGCGAGGTGATGATGCCGGCGACGACGCGTCCGGTCGACGTGCCGGTGTCCAGACCTTCCTTTAGTGTCCGCAGCCTGATCCCGCGGTCGGTGAGGTCGGCGATGGTTCGCGTCACTTCGGCGGCCGACCGACCGAGCCGGTCAACCGCGAAGACGATGACCGTATCGCCCGAACGGGCGTAGCTCAGCATCGCGTGCAGACCCGCGCGCACCCTCTCGGCGGAGTCGGACAACTTGTCGGTGAACACCCGCCGCGGGTCGACACCTGCAGCATTCAATGCCGCGAGCTGACCCTCAAGGTTCTGCTCGACGGTGCTGGCTGTGGCGTAGCCCAGCGTGCAGGTCACGAACCCAAGGTCTCATGCCACCCATCGTCTGGGGAACAGACACGGCCCATTGAGTCTGGCTAACTGCCGAACTGTTATCCAACGTCGACATGCTGGCCGAACGCGGCGAAAGTCGAGTAGCCGCTAGGCGGGCAGCGGCTCACCGTCGAATCGCTCGCGGCTGGCGATCTCGGCGACGGGCTTGCGCGTGAGCTTGCTGACCTGCTTCACCGGTTTGCCGATCGGCAGGACAGCCGCGATCGCATAGTCGTCCGGTATGCCGAGCAACTCCTTGACGCGAGGCTCCTCGGCCACCGCCATCGTGGTCAGCACGCCGCCGTAGCCCTCGTTGCGCGCGGCCAGAAGGATGTTCCAGACGAACGGGTACACCGAGGCGCCCGGAATGACGCCGATGCGGTCGAGGTACTGGTCGAACGCCGCGACGACGTTGAGGTCCACGCAGACCACGAGCACGGCGCCTGCGCCGAGCACGGGCGCGCCCAGATACGGCGGTACGTCGGTGGCGGCGACTTCCTCGGCGGAAACCTGCATGGGCTGCACGGGATTCCACGGGCCTTCGCCGTTTCTGGTTTGCGCGATGTAACGCCGCGCACCCGTGACGCTCAAGTCGACGATCGCCTCTCGGGTCTGTCGGTCCCGGACCACTATCACCCGTACGCCCTGGCGGTTGCCGCCGCTCGGCGCGAACCGGGCGTTGTCGAGGATGCGTTCGATCACCTCGTCGGGCAGTGGGTCATCGGTGAATCGGCGGACAGCACCCGTTGTGCGCATGACGTCGTATAGCTCCATGCGGACATCTTGTCTGGCGTGCCTGTGGGATTGTGAAGATATGAAGACACACCTGAACTGCCCCTGCGGCGAGTCGATCAGAGGCGAGAACGAGGACGACCTCGTCGAGAAGGCCCAGGCTCATCTGTCCGAGGCGCATCCCGGTCGCGAGTACGACCGCGACGCCATCCTCTTCATGGCCTACTGACTCGTCGCCCAGCGCACGGTTGTTGGACACAAAACGCGAGTAGACGCGTTAACAACCGTGCAGTCGCTGCGGCGTGCGCCTTACGGCACGACTGTCGAGCCGATCGTCGGCATGAACTGGCACTGCTTGTCGGTCGTGGTGACCTGGCCGAAGATCGTCGAGATGACGCTGCCCGAGCCGGTGTCGACGATGGCGGTCAGCGTCGTCGGCCCGTCGGGGTTGATGTCCGGCCGCGGCTTGAGCGTGGCGCTGCCCGACTTACCGGTGGTCAGGTTGACCCACGTGACGTTCAGCGGCAGCCTCTGCTCGGCCGCCGGGGCGGGCGTGCCCACCGCGGTGAACACGTAGGCCGTCTGGCCGGCTGCCGGTCCAGGTGCCGGGATCTTCGCCGGACCCGCTACCGAGATCGCGGTCGCGAGGACATTGCCGCCGTCCTGCAAGCACCCGTTGCTGATCGACGGGTACAAGAAGTCCTGCGTCGGCGGGGCGTCCGGACTGAACGCGGGCGCACCTGCGGGCGCCGGAGCGGGTGCGGCATCGGGCGCCGGGGCAGGTGCCGGAGCGGGTGCGGCATCGGGCGCCGGGGCAGGTGCCGGAGCGGCTGCGGGTGCGGGCACCGCTTCCGGAGCCGGGGCGGCCATCTGTGCGGCCTCCGGCGCGGGTCCCACGGCGTGGGCCGGATCGACACCCTCAGGCAGGTGCGCCTCCGCACCCGGCACCGCGCCCGGCGCGGGAACATGCGCGACGAACTGGTTCACCGCGGTCGCCACGTTCTTCGAATCCGGCGGGACCGCCGAATCGCCCGCGAACACCGCGGCGGCGGCCATCAGCGTCGAGGCGGCGTTGGTCGGATCGGCGGCCGCCCGCTGGATGGCCGGGCCAATGCTCTGCACCGCCGACAAGCCCGGCGCCTGCACCCCATCGATCGGCAGCGGTGGCGCCGGGTCGGCGTTGGCCACAGGCGTCATACCGCCCAGCAGTAGTGTGGCCGACGAGCCGACCGCGGCTGCGGCGCCGGCGAACGTCGTGGTGATCGATGCCATGGTTCCCCCAGTTAGTGGTTGTGGTTGTGGTCGTGTCGCCGCCGCCGTCACGGCAGGGCGGACAGCGGCAGCAGCATCGGCGCCAAGCCCGCGGGGGGTGTAGCCGCGGGTGCGGGTGCGGCGGGTGCGGGTGCGGCGGGTGCGGGTGCGGCGGGTGCGGCGGGTGCGGCTGCGGCGGGTGCGGCTGCGGCCGGGGCGGTTGCCGCTGTTGGCAGCAGACCGGCCAGCGGTGTTCCTGCGGGCATCAACGACGCCAAGGCACCCGGCAACGACATACCCGACGACAGCAGGCTCTGCGGCGTGGTCGCCGGCGCGGTCGTCGTGGCGGGCGTGTTCAGCGGGGCTGCGGCGCCGGGAAGTGCTGCCGGGGGCTGCGGAAGGGTGACCGACGCTGTCGCGGCCGGAGGCGGCGTCGCGGGTGAGGCGGCTGCTGCGGCCGGCGCGGCAGCTTGGGCGCTACCCAGCACTGACGTCAAGCCCTGAATGAGCTGCGTCGCGGCAGCCGGATTGGTTGCGAGCTGTTGGAGGAACGGCAGACCCGGCAGCGTCGGTGCCGGTGCGGGCGGCGCCGGCTCGGCTGCGGCGGTTGCGCTGAGCCCCAGCGCAACCCCGGTCGCACCTGCGGCAGCGATCATGCTGGTGGCAAGCATTTTCTTGGTGAATTTCATGGTTTTTCCAATCCGTTGATGGCACGCCTGCCCCCGAAGCTAGCCAGTTACTGGTGTTACTCAAGTGACACGTGTGGCGGAAACTCAAACGTTACGGATGCGAAGGCTTACCGTGACCGCTCGCTAGAGTCGGCGGGATAGACGCCACCGAGTCAGCCGTAACAACGGCATCTCCGCGCACGCCGAATCGATTGGTGATCGCAGCGGCGGTGCTGTTGGCGATCAGCATCGCCGCGCGCCTCGCATGGACCTACCTGGTGCCCAACGGAGCCAATTTCGTCGACCTCCACGTGTACGTCGGCGGCGCGGGCACGCTCGATCATGGGGGCACGCTCTACGACTACGTGTATGCCGACCAGACGCCCGACTTCCCGCTGCCGTTCACGTATCCACCGTTCGCCGCGGTCGTCTTCTACCCACTACACCTGATTCCGTTCGGAATTCTCTCGTTCGCTTGGCAACTCGGCATCATCGCGACGCTCTACGGCGTTGTGCGCGTCAGCCAGCGGCTACTGCCCGGACCCGACGGCGATCGGCGCATCGCGATGCTGTGGACCGCCGTCGGCATCTGGATCGAACCGCTCCGAAGCAATTTCGACTACGGGCAGATCAACGTGCTGCTGGTGCTGGCGGTGCTCTATGCGGTCTACAGCACACGGTGGTGGCTGTCCGGGCTGCTCGTCGGGCTCGCTGCGGGGGTGAAGCTGACGCCGGCGGTGTCGGGTTTGTACTTCGTCGGTGCACGGCGATGGGCAGCCGCGGTGTTCTCGGCGGTGGTGTTCTTCGGCACCGTCGCGGTCTCGGCGTTGGTCGTCGGCGACCAAACCCGTTACTACTTCACCGAACTGCTCGGCAACGCCGACCGGGTGGGTCCGATCGGAACATCGTTCAACCAGTCGTGGCGCGGCGGCATCTCGAGGATTCTCGGGCACGACGCGGGCTACGGACCGCTGGTGTTGGCCGCGATCGCGGTCACCGCAGTGCTCGCCGTGCTGGCGTGGCGCGCCGTCGGCGGCGCCTCCGACCGGCTCGGCGCCATCGTCGTCGTGCAGTTGTTCGGTCTGCTGCTGTCGCCGATCTCCTGGACGCATCACTGGGTCTGGCTGATCCCGCTGATGATCTGGCTGCTGCACGGACCCCTGCGCGAGCGGCTGGGCGCGCGCATCCTCGGCTGGGGCTGGCTGGGCCTGACCCTCGTCGGGGTGCCGTGGCTGTTGAGCTTCGCCCAGCCGACCATCTGGGTGATCGGCCGGCCGTGGTATCTGGCCTGGGCCGGTCTGATCTACGGCGTGGCGACGCTGGTGACGTTGGGGTGGATCGCCGCTAGCCGTCGACGAGCTGGTTGATCTCCCGCGCCATATTCAGATCGTTCTGGGTGATGCCGCCGGCGGAATGCGTCACCAACACGAAAGTCACCGTCCGCCAACGGATATCGATGTCAGGGTGATGGTCCCTTTCCTCGGCGCGCTCGCCGACACGGCGCACCGCGTCGATGCCGTCAAGGAAGGCGGGAAACTTGATCGAGCGGCGCAGGGCGCCGTCGGCGTGCTCCCAGCCGGGAAGGTCGGGCAGTGCGGCGTCTACTTGGTCGTCCGTTAACACAGCCATGTGTTAAACCTACCGTCGTGGGTTGGGCCGGAGGGCCCGGTCGCCCTAACAGGAACCCAACAGAGTTCTCCAGCAAGATGGTGGATGTGCGCGGCTTCATAGACGACGGACCGACGTCGCCGCAATCCGCCGCCTCTACGGGAGCCGATTTGCGCGTGGTGGCCAGTGCGCTGGAGTCCAGGGGTAGCCGCTCGACTGTCGTGCGTCGGCGTGTTTCTGGGCAAGTGATGGTCGGCGGTGGCCTGCTTGCCGCCTTCCTCGTCGTCCTCGCAGGGTCGGTCATCTGGGTCTCCGACGAATCGAAACATCCGCTTGTCCAACGGAATCCGGCTCCGCCGGAAACCTCTGCGCCAACCTCCAGCCCACCCGTGGCTGCCGGGCGGATACCGCTGCCCGCCACCCCCACCGCGCCGGTGGAGGCGATGTCGCCTTCCCAGGTGAATGCGGAGACACTCACACCTGCCCCACCCGCGTCGCGGCGACAACAACGGCTGCGGGAGTTGTTTCCCCACCTGTTCCCGACTGGATAGGCGGCCGTATACCGTCGCGGGCAGTGTCAAACCACATCGTTGTTGCCGGTGCACTGATTTCGGGTTCCCTGCTGCTGGTGGCCCAGCGTGCGCGACCGCCGGAGCTTGCGGGCCTGTGGGAGCTGCCGGGCGGCAAGGTGGCGGCGGGGGAGAGCGACGCCGCCGCCCTGGCCCGCGAACTCCACGAGGAACTCGGCGTCGAGGTGACAGTCGGGCCGCGCATCGGCGCCGACGTGGCGTTGAACGAGACGACGACGCTGCGCGCCTACCGCGTCACGCAGACCGGCGGCGCGTTGCACCCCAACGATCACCGTGCGCTGCGGTGGATCGGCGCCGACGAGCTCGACGGCCTAGCCTGGGTGCCCGCCGACCGTGCCTGGGTCGATGAGCTGGCCCTCGCTCTACAGACCGGCCCCGCCGTGCGCCCTGCCGTCGAGGCCGATCGGGCGGGCATTGCCGCGGTCATCGTCGAGGCGTATCGGCGCGAGTTCTCCACCCTCTCGCGCAACATGGACAACGTCACTGCCGCGCTCACGCCCGCCATCGACGTCGACCGGTTCTTCGTCGCGGACCGACGCGGTGACGTCATCGGGGCGATCGCCTGCACCGACCACACCGGCCGTGCCATGCGGATACGAGCCGCCGACTGGCGCGGCCATCTTGGCTTCGTGCGAGGCGCGTTGGCCGCGCGAATCCTGGCTCCGCAGTGGATGTCTCAGCTCGACTACCCGGGCGCGACGGGCTACATCGAGTTCGTCGCCGTCGCCGAGCGGGCGCGTCGCCAAGGCATCGCCACCCGGCTGGTCGAGGGCGTCATCGCGCAGACCCCCTACACCGACTTCGAGCTCGAAGTCACCGACGTCAACATGCCCGCGCGCGAGTGCTACCGCAAGATCGGGTTCGTCGACGTGACACGGAAGAAAGAAAAGTTCGGTCGCATCAAGGGATTCCGCGAGCGCATCTACATGCACTACACGCGCTAGCCGACGCGCCAGCCGTCGCGGAACTCCATCGTCACCCGCTTGCCGTTGATGCCGATCTTGGTGTGGACGTCTCGCCGCTATATCCGCACCTCGACGTCGGCACGCGGTGCGGCAGAAGTCGGTGCGACGGTCACCTATCGCGACGGCTGGCGGGCGACCGCCTAGTAGTGCAACCGGTCGTTCACCACACGCACGCCGGAATGGCGCAGCGAGTAGACCGGATGCATGAAGACCGGGTGCCGGCAGTGCAGGCAGGATTCCGGCGGCCGATTCGCAGACGAGAATGTCAGATGGTGGCATGCCGCACAGCGAACTACGTAGAAGGCGCCGACCCAATTGAGCAGTCCGAGGTAGATCGCCGCGGTCGCGGCTGTCGCCAAAACGGCGATGACTCCGATGGTGAAAACCTCTTCAACCGTCATGAAACGTCAACCTCCGAACCACTCTTGACTTGCTGACGCGACGCTACGCGCGAACGCTGTGAGCGGCCTGTGCGCCGAGTTTGAACCTATGTGCGAGATCTACGAACAGTCGGACACAAGCTCAGATTCGGCGCTGGGCTTCAAGTGACGGGCATCTCTCGTTTTCGTGATTAGCCGACCGCACTGCGATGATGCGGATGTGGATTCGCGCCCTGATTTTCGTAACGTCGCCATCGTGGCACACGTCGATCATGGGAAGACGACCCTCGTCGACGCGATGCTGCGGCAATCGGGCGCGCTGACCCATCGCGGTGACGACACCGTTGAGCGCCTGATGGACTCCGGTGACTTGGAAAAGGAAAAGGGCATCACGATCCTTGCCAAGAACACCGCGGTGCACCGGCAACACCCCGACGGCAGCATGACGGTCATCAACGTCATCGACACGCCGGGCCACGCCGACTTCGGCGGCGAGGTCGAGCGCGGGCTTTCCATGGTCGACGGGGTGCTGCTGCTGGTCGACGCCTCCGAGGGACCGCTGCCGCAGACCCGCTTCGTGCTGCGCAAGGCGCTGACCGCACACCTGCCTGTGCTCCTCGTGGTCAACAAGACCGACCGCCCAGACGCTCGGATCGCCGAGGTCGTCGAGGAGAGCCACGATCTACTGCTCGACGTCGCGTCCGACCTCGACGACGAGGCGGCCAAGGCCGCCGAACACGCGTTGGGCCTGCCGACCCTCTACGCCTCCGGCCGCGCCGGGGTGGTCAGCACAACCGAGCCCGCCAATGGCCAGATCCCCGGCGGCGACAACCTCGATCCCCTGTTCGACGTGCTGCTCGAGCACATCCCGCCGCCGAGCGGTAACCCGGAGGCTCCGCTGCAGGCCCTGGTCACCAACCTCGACGCGTCGGCGTTCCTCGGTCGGCTCGCGTTGATCCGCATCTACAACGGCCGGCTGCGCAAGGGCGAGCAGGTCGCGTGGATGCGCGAGGTCGACGGCACGCCGGTCATCACGAACGCCAAGATCACCGAGTTGTTGACCACCGAGGGCGTCGACCGCACACCCACCGACGAGGCGATCGCCGGGGACATCGTCGCCGTCGCGGGAATGCCCGAGATCATGATCGGCGACACACTGGCGGACCCTGATCACGCACACGCGCTGCCGCGGATCACCGTCGACGAGCCGGCGATCTCGGTGACGATTGGGACGAACACCTCTCCGCTGGCCGGCAAGGTGTCCGGGCACAAGCTCACCGCCCGCATGGTCCGCAACCGTCTCGACCAGGAACTGGTCGGCAACGTGTCCATCAGGGTCGTCGACATCGGTAGGCCCGACGCCTGGGAGGTGCAGGGCCGCGGCGAGTTGGCGCTGGCCGTGCTCGTCGAGCAGATGCGCCGCGAAGGCTTCGAGCTGACGGTTGGCAAGCCGCAGGTGGTGACCCGCACCATCGACGGCGCGCTGCACGAACCGTTCGAGGCGATGACCATTGACTGCCCCGCGGAGTTCGTCGGCGCGATCACGCAGCTGATGGCCGCCCGCAAGGGCCGAATGGAAGAAATGACCAACCACGCCGCGGGGTGGGTGCGGATGGACTTCATCGTGCCCAGCCGCGGGCTGATCGGGTTCCGGACCGACTTCCTGACGTTGACGCGCGGCACCGGTATCGCCAACGCCGTGTTCGACGGCTACCGGCCGTGGGCGGGGGAGATCCGGGCCAGGCACACGGGGTCGCTGGTGTCGGACCGCGCCGGCTCGATCACCCCGTTCGCGATGATCCAGCTGGCCGATCGCGGGCAGTTTTTCGTGGAGCCCGGTGAGGACACATATGAGGGTCAGGTCGTCGGCATCAATCCGCGGGCCGAGGATCTCGATGTCAACGTCACCCGCGAGAAGAAGCTGACGAACATGCGCTCGTCGACCGCCGATGTCTTCGAGACGCTGGCCCGGCCGATGGAGCTCGATCTCGAACAGGCGATGGAGTTCTGCGCCCAGGACGAATGTGTGGAGGTCACCCCCCAGATCGTGCGGGTCCGCAAAGTTGAGCTGGACGCGACGTCGCGGGGCCGCGCCAGGTCACGGGCCAAGGCCCGCGGCTAGGACCGCCGGCCGCGCCGTGCGCCCCGCTTCGGGGCACTATGCGGCTCGTGTCCGCTGCGGGCGGAATGCACCAAAGCCCGCCAGATCCCGCCTGGCAGTAGGCCTACCGGGAGCACCGGCCCGTCGTGGAACGTAAGGTCAGCCACTTCACCCGCCCTGGGGCGGGCGAAAAGCCCGCTGCCGCGGGCAGAAATGCATCCTGACCGACATCCTCTCGGCGAACTTCAGCTCTGACGGGAGGCCTGCTGCTGGCGCGCCAGTGCTTTCAGGAACTCGGCCGCCGTGACCGCCACCTCCAGTGTTTTGGCTTTGGTGAGGTCATCGGGCGCCGACGGTGCTTGCCATTGCGCCACCGCCGTAATGTCGCCGTTGAGGAACTGCTGTCGGCACTGGCCTCGCTGAATCTTGCCACTCGAGGTCGTCGGAATCGACAAATGCTCCACCAAGACCACGGAGTGCGCCTGGATTCCATAGTGCTCGGCAATCGCAATCCGGATCGTCGCTATGACGTCGGTGAGTTCGACCGCACCGTCTCGATGGCGGTCCACCTCCTGCACCACAACGAGCTGTTCGAGTGCACCCAGCCCCGGCGTAATCGCAAAGACCGCACCACGGCCCGACACGAGCACCGGATCGCAGTCCTGCACCGTTAGCTCAATGTCGTTGGGGTAGTAGTTGCCGCCGCGGATGATGACGAGGTCCTTGCAGCGTCCCGTGATGAACAGCTCGCCCGAGCGTAGGAAACCCAGATCACCGGTACGCAGGAACGGCCCGCCCGACGTCGCCGACAGAAACGCCGAGAATGTCTGCTCGGTGTCTTCCGGCCTTTCCCAGTAACCCCGGCCAACGCTGGGCCCCGCGATCCAGATCTCACCAACCTCGTCCGCCTCGCACGGGCGGCGCGTCACTGGATCGACGATGACCACCTGTTGACCGCCTCGGGGCGGACCGCAACCGACCAACGCCACGGCGGATTGATGCTCCGGCACGGCGTCGACAACGCGGTCCTCGCGTAGGGCAGCGCGATCTATGTGGTGAACCACCGGAAGCGCGGAGTCCGATCCACCGGATACCAGCAGGGTGGCTTCCGCCAGTCCGTAGACCGGGACATACGCCTCCGGCCGGAAACCAGCCGGAGCGAAGGCGTCGGCAAACCTCTGCAAAGTCGCGGCACGCACCGGCTCCGCACCAGTCATGGCGGTGGTCAGGCTCGACAGATCGAGTGCCGCACGCTCCTCCGCGCTGCTGTGTTCGACGCACAGGTCGTAGGCGAAGTTCGGCGCGGCGGTAAAGGTGGCGCGATGTCGGGAGATGGCTTCCAGCCATCTCATTGGGCGGTTGATGAAGGCCGTCGGCGACATGAGATGGGTAGTGCTCCCGATGTTAAGCATCGAGAGGATAGCGCCGATGAGACCCATGTCGTGATGAGACGGCAGCCAGAACACACAAGTATCGGTGTCGTCACCGTGCCAGACCTGACGGATGGACTCCACGTTATGGAGAAGGTTGCGGTGTGTCAGCACGACGCCCTTTGGCGACGTGGTCGAGCCAGAGGTGTACTGCACCATGGCGGTTGCGTTCGGGTCGACGTCTGGTGCCACCCAGCTCTCGGCGTCGCCAACCTCATCCGTTAGGCCCCACTGCAGGTGGCGTCCCTCGCCCAAAGCGTCTACCGCGGCTTTGATTTTCGCTTGCGTCTCGGCCGTGGCCAGCGCGAAGCGGGCCTGCGCATTGGGGACAACCGACGAGAGGCGCGGAGCCAGCCGCTCGTGCACCGGCACAGCGACAGCGCCCGCGTAGATACAGCCGAAGAAACCGGCGACATGGTCCAGACCCGGGCGACATAGAACCAGGACACGCTCGCCGGCAGCGCCCTGTTGTTGCAGGTTGGACGCAATTGCTCGCGCCTTGATGTCCAGCTCGTGATACGTCAGCTGGGTTCTTTGTTCTTCATCGCCGTTGTACGAGAAGCTAAACGCAACCTTGTCTCGATAACCCTCGGCTCGCTGCCGCAGAAGGTCCAGCAGGGTGACTGCGGTGGGCGTTGTGTCCTGTGGCAATCCGTTACCTAATCCGTCGTGTTGATCGTTCGGGCTGGCCCCCTCTTCTGGCTGAAGAGGGGGCCGATTGTTTTAGCGGTTACTTCCGGTGGCGGCCGCCGCCGCCTGAGCCGCCGCCTGAGCCCTTGCTGCTCCCGGCGCTCGCGCTGCTCTTGCCAGTGCCGCTGCTGCTCGCGGCACTCGCGCTGCTCTGGCCAGTGTCGTTGCTGACAGCCTTCGTCGTGCCTTCACCGACGTTGGCGTCCGCGGCCTTGATTCCGTCGCTGACAGCCCCAGCGGAGGGTTGCCCGACTTGGTTGCGCCGGTGCCGGTCGTGCCGGGCACCACCTTGTTGCCGTTCGTCACGTCCGTGGCCCCAGTGGTGGCACCGGCCGCCTTGGCTGCCGCGGATGTGTCGGTCGCGTCCTTGGCTGCCGCGGATGTGTCGGTCGCGTCCTTGGCTGCCGCGGATGTGTCGGTCGCGTCCTTGGCTGCCTTGGGTGCCGGCGCCTCGATGGCCTTAGTGGCCGGAGGGGTCGCCAAGGATGAAAGCGCGTTGACCGCAGTGGTGTCTTTGGTCGCCGCAGCAGGGGTCGCGGCCGTGTCGCTCAGCGTGGACAGCGGGGCAACCTGTACTGCCTTCTTGCCGTCCCAGTGATCGCCGAGCAGCACCCCGACGGTCTGCGAGATGCTCTCCAAAGCCCCAAGCGGGCCGACCGCCTGGCTTGGAATGTTGAGGGTGATGGGGGTGGTCCCGAGTACGGTCGAGATGTTAAGGCCAACGCTGTTCAGGATCGAGCCGCCGGGAGTGGTTATCGGGGCAATGGTGCCGTTTTGTGTGTAAGTGCCTTGCGACACGCTGCCGACGGAGAGTAGCCCGCCGAAGGCGACGTCGAGCGCATTGATCGTGGTGCTCGCCGGTAAAAGGCCCGACTTGGCTATCAGCGGCACCAGGGCATCGAGGTTGAGGTCGGCGCCGTTGAAGAAGGCGTTGACGGCGTTGGCCGGCGCGTCCAACAGGGCTGACAACGCCGCCGACGGGTCACTGGCTTGGAGCGCGGCCCCAACGGCCAGAGCGCTGTTGAGGAGTGCCACCGCGGGGCTGATGACGGGGCCCACCGCGCCGATGAGGAGGCCGCTCACTGGCGACTCCAAGACGTTCAGGACCTGGGTAACCGTGGCAACGTCGGTACCGGGCGGTAACATTGTGGGAAGCTGGCTGGCCAAGATGCCATGGAGGGTATCGACGCTGTGGGCCTGTGCCGCCGTGTTCGTGGCGGCGCTCGCGTTCAGCCCCGTGAGACCAGACGCCACGGTCTGCGCGTTGTTGGCGATCTGCGTTAACACGGTGCCGATGCTGGACGGGTCGTTGAGCACTTCCTTGAGGAAGCCGACCTCGTTGACGATCGCCTGCTGCAGCCCCACGCCCGGGGCCAGCAAGAAGTTATTGGCGAGCGTCGAGGCGTTGCTGGACGCGGTGTTGAAAGCGTTCTGCCACGCTGTGAGGGGATCCCAACCTGCCGTGAGCCGCACCGCGGCGGCCTGCAACTCGTGTTGGTTCGGGAGGTGGATATCGGGTAGTGGCGGCGCGATGGGAGAGACAGCTATGACGCTGGCCCCGACCAGGGCGATGCCCCCTGTGGCGTATGGACGGATTGCTGCATGCATGACGACCCCTACCAGACGTTGTGACGGTGTTGTTGGACTTGAGGAATTTACCCACGAGTAAGTTCGGAAATCTATACATCTCCAAAAATTGTATAGATGCTCTATAGATGCTGTGAACAGCCGGCAATGCGGCCTTCCCTAAAGGGAAGGTCGCTGTTCATAGGCCATCTTGAAGGAAAGTAATTAGCTCAGCAAACGATCGCGACCGTCGTCGGGCATTACGTAGCTACTATTAATCTCAAGCCCCTGAAGAATTGCGCGGGCTTGTCGTTGATTAGCCCGGCTCAGCGACTCGGCGGCCATGATCTGCGGCGCGATGGCCGGGCGAACCAGGCCGGTGTTCGCCGTCCCGCCCCGCCATCCGGGCAGTGCAGAACGGTGCAGCCCGGAGTCCGCCTCGTTCCGGTCGGACCGAGAGGGTTAACGACCGGGCGCTTGCGGCCGACGCGGCCAGTTCGCCGTCCATCGGGAAGCGCTACCGGGTGGCAGTGGCTGCCACTTCCTAGCAGCCTCCCGATTCGGTGGCCACCACCGGCCACCGCCACGCGTTCGGAGGCCCGGAAGCGGTTGTGCTGTTGCCAAAGCTCGGCTTTCGGGCCGGCAGATACCCTGAACAGCGTGCCGGGCCCCCTTCGCGTCGTTGCCGCACTATGCGCGCTGACGCTGATGACGTCAGCCTGCACGGTCAGCCCGCCGCCGGCGCCGCAGAGCACCGCCACCTCCGAGAGCACGCCACTGCCGCCGCCGCGCGCGACGCAGATCATCATGGCCATCGACTCGATCGGCCCTGGCTTCAACCCGCATCTGCTCTCCGACCAGTCGCCGGTGAACGCGGCGATCAGCTCACTGGTGCTGCCCAGCTCGTTTCGGCCAATTCCGGATCCGAACTCGCCGACCGGATCGCGGTGGGAGCTCGACCCCACTCTGCTGGAGTCGGCGGAGGTCACCAATCAGAACCCGTTCACCGTCACGTACAACATCAAGCCGGAGGCGCAGTGGACGGACAATGCCCCGATAGCCGCTGACGACTTCTGGTACCTGTGGCGCCAAATGGTCAGCCAGCCCGGCGTCGTCGACCCTGTTGGCTACGACCTCATCACGGGTGTGCAGTCCGTGGAGGGCGGCAAGACGGCGGTGGTGACGTTCTCGCAGCCGTATCCGGCCTGGCGCGAGCTGTTCAACAACATCCTCCCGGCCCACATCGTCAAGGACGTGCCCGGTGGATTCGCCGCGGGCCTGGCGCGCGCGCTGCCGGTCACCGGCGGCCAGTTCCGGGTCGAGAGCATCGACCCGCAGCGCGACGAGATCCTGCTTGCCCGCAACGACCGGTACTGGAGCGCGCCCGCCAAGCCCGATCAAGTGCTGTTCCGCCGCGGCGGAGCGCCTGCCGCGCTGGCCGATTCGATCCGCAACGGCGACACCCAGGTCGCTCAGGTGCACGGCGGGGCCGCGGCGTTCGCGCAACTGTCCGCGATTCCCGACGTACGGACCGCGCGCATCGTCACGCCGCGGGTCATGCAGCTGACGCTGCGGGCCCAGCAACCCGCGCTCGCGGATTCCCAAGTGCGCAAAGCGATTCTGGGCCTAGTCGACGTCGACCTGCTCGCGTCGGTGGGTGCAGGCGACGACAACACGGTCACCCTCGCGCAGGCCCAGGTGCGGTCACCGTCCGACCCGGGTTACGTGCCGACCGCGCCGACGGCGTTGACGAAGGAGGACGCGCTCACCCTGTTGGCGAATGCGGGCTATCAGGTTGAGCCGGTGGAGACGACGCCGCCGGCAACGCCGGGAACGCCCGCGCCGGAGAGCAACCGCGGACGCATCACCAAAGACGGCGTTCCGCTGACGCTGGTGCTCGGGGTGGCGGCCAACGACCCGACAGCGGTCGCGGTCGCCAACACCGCCGCCGACCAACTACGCAACGTCGGCATCGCGGCGTCGGTATCGGCGCTGGATCCGGTGGCGCTCTACGGCGATGCACTGATCAACAACCGTGTCGACGCCGTCGTGGGCTGGCATCAGGCCGGCGGCGATCTCGCGACCGCGCTGGCGTCCCGATACGGCTGCCCGGCGCTGGAGGCGACGGCGGTCTCGACCACCACCCCCGGGACGACGACGTCGCCGTCGCCGTCGCCGTCGCCGACAAGCAAGCCGCAGGTGCCGCCGCGGCCGACAACCACGCCGACGCCGACCACCCCGAGCCCGGCACCGGAATCCGGTCAGCTCGTCCAGGCGCCCAGCAATATCACCGGCATCTGCGACCGCAGCATTCAGCCGAAGATCGATGCGGCGCTCGAGGGCACCGAAGACATCGGTGAGGTGATCGACGCGGTCGAACCGCGGCTGTGGAACATGTCGACTGTGTTGCCGATCCTGCAGGACACCACGATCGTCGCGACGGGCCCCAGCGTGCAGAACGTCAGCCTGTCCGGCGCCGTGCCGGTCGGCATTGTCGGCGACGCGGGTAAGTGGGTCAAAACTCCGCAGTAGTCACTTCACGCATGGCGTGTGGGCGCCGGTCATCTGCGTGAGATCGGTGGGTGCCGGCGCCTGTGTGCCGCCGGCCGTCGCGTCGACAGCCGTCACCGGGGTCGACGAAGTCGTCGGGGTCGGGATGTCGGCACCCATGTACTGCGCTGCCGGGAAGTCCGTGCCGATTGTCAACCGCACCGTGCCTGGTGCGACCGCATCGGAGGCGGTGGCGGTGAGTTGAAGTCGGTCCGCCAACGTGTGCGCGGCGTCACCAGCGCCGGCTCCGTAGGCGATCGTGCTGCTGTCGGCGAGGCTGTCCGCGGTGGTGACCGTGCCGGCGGTCATACCATCGACGCCGAAGGAATTCTCGAGGGCTGCACCCAGCCCGTCGTGGGTGGTGGCGTTAACGATGTCGAGAGTCGTTGGCGCAGAGGAAGATTGCGTTGTGCTGGGGGCGATGTTCGCTGAACCCGTGGTGAAGAGGTTGTGCACGATGGCCCGGATGCTCTGCACGTCAACGATATTGACGTCCGCACCCTGGCTGTCCTGGCCGAATTCACTGATCGGCAACGTGTACAGGGAAAGGGACCTGTCGGTTAGCGTCGACGCTTGGTCGACGAAGCCGGCGAGATTGAAGCCCGCGTCGACGGCGATGTTCTGCTGTGCGACCTGAAGCAGGTTACGCAGCGCGCTGGGACTGGACAGTGCACCGCCGCTGCGCAGCGCATTCACCAGCGAGACTATGAACGCTTGCTGGCGTCGAGTCCGATCGAGGTCGGTGAACAACTGATCGTTCTCGTCGCGGCGTTGCCGGACGAACGCCATCGCCTGCGCGGCGTCGATCTGCTGGACGCCGCTGTGAAAATTGGCTCCCGAGAAGCCATCGGAGGTGTCTTCGTTGAGGCAGACGGTGATGGGCTCCACGACGCGGGCTAGCTGGAAGAATGCGCCAAGGGTGACCTCGATGAAATGGTCGATCGGCACACCCAACATGCTTCGGACAGTGGCGATTTCGGCCTTGCGACCGGCCTCGCGCGCCGTCTGCTCCCGCGGCTCAGGATCGGAAGTGGAGGTGTCCATCGAGTCCATCGTCTTCTGGTAGGCGTTCCCGTACGCCTGCTTGATCTTGCCTTTACACACGCCGCTCGGGCATCCGGGAATGTCGACGTAGTCATCGCGAGGGATCGAGACGGCGGTCACCGGGCCGTCGCCGCCCGGAAAATGCAGCAGGATCAACACATTTGCGTTGTATCCGCCCACGGTCTCGTCGCCAGCGTGCAGCGCGTCGTAGATGTCCTGGGGGAGCGGTTGGCCATGTTGGTCGAGTCGGCTGTCCAATCCCATGATCAAGATGTTCTGCTCGCCACCGCCGGACCCGTGGCCGCCCGCCAGCGCGTGCGAGGTAGTGATACCGCCCGACAGGTTGCGATATCCCGCCCACCCCATTCCCGTGAGCGCGAGCACGGCGACGGCGGCCAGGGCGGCCAGCACCCGCCCGCCGGCAAGCGCCCGACCCCGCTTCGGCGGCGGGTTCAGGCGATGGCGTGGCGGTCGGGCATGCGGTAGAACGTCCGTATCCCAGGACGAGTGCGCCGGTGATGTCATTACAGCGCCGGATTATCCCGCTGCCTCCTGAGAGCGTCGCCGCTGTTTTCTCAGGATCGCGGCAGGTCAGGTGGCGAAAATCGGCCCCCTCCGCGGCGGGTTCACATGGTCGTCGCAACACTCTGGAAATGAGAGGTTGCGGCGACTGTGTCGTTTTCGGAGGACTGTGTTCGATTTGGTGATCGGCTGAGGCGGCTGGTCGAGGAGGGTGTGGCGGTCAAGGATGCCGCTGCGGCGTTGGGGCTGTCACGTGATCGGTGTTATGCGATCTTGCGTGCGACGGGGCATCCGGTGGGTGCGGCGCGTGCTCGGCGGAATCAAGTCGATCGGGTGCAGATTCTGGCGGTGTTCACCACGACGGGGTCGATTAAGGCGGCCGGGCTGGCCAGTGGTGTTTGTGCGTCGGCGGCACGGCGGGTGCTCGTGGCCGAAGGGCTCGTTGAGGAGGCTCGACGCCCGCGCGACAAGCCGCAGGACAAACGCCGGTTCCTCGAACTACTCGGGTCGGGCTGGTCGGTGCGGCGTGCGGCTCGGGAGGTGGGGGTCAACCCGCGCACTGGCCGTGATTGGCGCGACGGCATCCGCAAGGGCCGCAATACGCGGATTCATCCCGACGGTACGGTCGTGGACTACACGACCGGTTCCCGGACCATCTCTGTGGTGACCACTACCAAATACGGCGATGGTGCTGCGCGGCCGATCAGTGATCGCTATCTGTCATTGCGGGATCGATTGGCCATCGCCGACGGCCGGCTCACTGGGCAGTCGATGACTCGGATTGCCGCCGGCATCGGCAAGCACACCTCCACGGTGTCACGGGAGATCGCTACCCGCAGTATCGATGGGCTGTATCTGCCGTATCTGGCCGATGTGGCGGCCGCGCGGGCCCGCGCCCGGCCCAAGGCGTCCAAACTGGTGAGCAACCAGGATCTGCGCGAGGCGGTGGCCGACGGTCTGTCACGGCGGTACTCCCCCGAGCAGATCTCCCACCGACTGGTCAGAGACTTCCCGGACGACGAGAGCATGCGGGTGAGCCACGAAACGATCTACCAGGCCCTGTACTTCCAGGCCCGCGGTGGGTTGAAACGCGAAGTGGCCCAAGCACTTCGGTCCGGCCGGACGCACCGCAAACCGCACCGGGCGCCCGATCAACGCACCCACCGGTTCATCGACCCGATGATCATGATCAGCGACCGCCCCGCCGACGTCGAAGACCGCGCCGTGCCCGGGCACTGGGAAGGCGACCTCATCATGGGCGAGGCTAACAAGACCGCGATCGCCACCCTCGTCGAGCGCGCCACCCGCTACACGATGTTGGTGCACCTGCCCGACGGCCACGACGCCGAAGTAGTCCGAGATGGGCTGATCAAGACGATCTCGACCCTGCCAACCCATCTGCGTGGATCACTGACCTGGGACCAAGGTGCCGAGATGGCCCGGCACAAGCAGTTCTCGATGGCCACCGACATGGCCGTCTACTTCTGCGACCCGGCCAGCCCCTGGCAGCGTGGCACCAACGAGAACACCAACGGACTGCTGCGCCAGTACTTCCCCAAAGGGACCGACCTCAGCGTGTTTGGACCCGAAGACCTCGAACACGTCGCCCAACAACTCAACGGCCGCCCACGCAAAACGCTCGACTGGGATACCCCAGCCGAGCGCCTGCGTGATCTACTCACCACCTAAACAACAAGCAGTGTTGCAACGACCCTTAGAAATCGCCCGCCAGCAGGGGGGCCGATTCCTATCTGGTGTCGTGAGGCGCTCAATGCCCCGTCCGAAAAACGAGATCAGCCCGTGGTGGGCTCGGACTGGCGTTGCTCTCGGAGCAGGCGCAGCCCATGGGCCGCGTAGGCGGCGATGGCGAAAACCACGAGCAGCCAATACGGCGGGCGAGCGAGCTCCCACACGAACAGAGCCGCGAAGGTCGGCGCCCGCTGCGTGATTGCCAGCACGCCCGCAGCGCACGCCAGCGACACCGTGGCCACATCGATGTCGGCGCCGGCCCACTGGTTGAGGGCAAGCGTCGCGAGCGATCCCGTCGCAGCGCCCGTCGCCAGTGCAGGCGTGAGCAAGCCGCCAACCGCGCCGGCTCGCAGGAACAGCGCGGTCAGAAGCGGCTTCAACAACAAAATGACTGCGGCTGCGCCGAGCGTTACTCCGCTGTTGAGACTCACCGTCAGGATGCTTCTGCCGTTGCCCGGCAGCTCCGGCCACCAGATCGAGCAGATGCCGGTCAACAGGCCCGCGGCTGCGACAGTGGGAATCAGCACCCACGACTTGAATTGCACCTTGGGCCGCGCTATCGCCATCACGCGGTTGAACGCCAGTCCAACCGCTGCCGCCAGTGGTGCGATGGCCAATGCTAGGAACGCGAACAGATAGGACATCTGCGCGCCCGGCCACGTCATCACCTGCTCGAGGTGGGTGACGGGGGAGGCGACCGCAACAGCAAGGCTTGACGTGATCAACGCGGCGCCGACCGCTCTCGGATGCCACGTGCCGAGCAGGATGCGGGCCGCGAACAATGCGCCGCCGAGCGGCACGCTGTACACGGCGCCGAGCCCCGCCCCGGCCGCGCAAGCCAGCAGGATTTCGCGATCTCGCGCAGTCAGCGTCAACCGTGTCGTGCCGAAATCGCCCAGCGCGGCGGCGAGTTGGCGCGGAGCGCCTTCGCGGCCCAACGACGCGCCGGACCCGACGAGCAGGACCTGCAGGCCAGCGTCGATAGACATCGGCACCCGCGGAATTGGGCGGTGGCTCTTGATCGTTTCGCTTAATCCAGGAACCTCCGTGTGCCGTCGGAGAATCCACCAACCACAGCCGGCCAGCGCGCCCCCGACTGTCGGACCGATGGCGCGCCGAACCGGGCTGCTTTCGCCAACGCCGGTCAGCAGCGGGCCGAATGTGTAGTGATACGTGAGATGTTCAATCGCGTGCAGCAGCAGTGTCGTGGCCGCACCCGCGACACCCGCCAGCAGACCGATGATGACGATCGCGCAGCCGAACTCAACGGTGCGCCGCGTCACCGGCTGAATCTATGCCAATCGTGCGGGCGCTGTATTCGCTTGGATCGTCAGCGGGCAAGCTGGTGCGAATGGAGACGCCGCGGCTGCTTTTCGTACACGCCCATCCCGACGACGAGACGTTGACAACCGGTGCGACCATCGCGCATTACGTCGCCCGCGGCGCGCGGGTCCGCGTCGTGACGTGCACCCTCGGCGAGGAGGGCGAGGTGATCGGCGAGCGCTGGGCACAGCTCGCGGTCGATCAGGCCGACCAGCTCGGTGGCTTCCGCATCGGTGAGCTGAGCCTGGCACTTAACGCGTTAGGAATCGATGAACCGATATTTCTCGGCGGCCCAGGCCGGTGGCGTGACTCGGGGATGGAAGACACACCGCCGCGACAGCGACAGAGATTCATCGATGCCGATCCGCGGGAAGCAGTGGGAGCGCTGGTGGCCATCATCCGCGAACTGCGCCCACACGTCGTCGTCACCTACGACGCCAAAGGCGGCTACGGCCACCCCGACCACATCCACGCTCACGAAGT
The DNA here is from genome assembly GCA_963770305.1 of uncultured Actinomycetota bacterium. Taxonomy (GTDB): domain Bacteria; phylum Actinomycetota; class Actinomycetes; order Mycobacteriales; family Mycobacteriaceae; genus Mycobacterium. Next base: position 287,230 of record CAVYPB010000012.1, on the reverse strand, counting down.
GACCATGGCGGCGGTCGCCGCGGCAGGCGCCGCCGACTATCCCGGCGAATCATGGACGGTGCCGAAGGTCTACTGGACGGTGATGTCGAGGACGGCGATGGCAGGCGGGCTAGACGCTCTGCAGGATGTGCCGCCGGAGTGGATCCGGGTATCGATCGGCGACGTGCCATTCGGCTACCCCGACGACGCGATCGACGCGGTGATGGACATCGCAGACCAGCTCCCGGCGAAGGTCTTCGCGCTGCGTGCGCACGCCACCCAGGTGACCGTCGCCCCTGACGGCCGGTCCTGCGCCCTGTCGAACAACATCGCGCTGCCGATCGGGGCGGTCGAGCACTACATCCTTGCCGCGGGCACCCCCGGCGACCGCGACGACCGCGGGTGGGAAACCGACCTGCTGGCCGGGCTGAACCTGGAATAACTCAACGGGCAGGCGGTAAGCTGCCCGACAGTCGACCGCGTGTGGAAGGGATGACGATGGACCCGGACATGGATCCCAACCTGCAGCACCAGCAGGACCGCGCTGACAACTTGCAGTGGGTGATCGGGTCGCTTGTCGCATTGCTAGACAGCATCCCAACCTGACACCACTGCGTCCCGCCGTCCTCACGCTGCTTGCGATCGACGGCGTGCTCTCGGCTGTGGCGGCGGCGTTCTTCCTCCCGCTCCGAATCGGATCGGTGCCTTTTCCGATCAGCGCGCTGCTGAGTGGTCTGGTCAATGCCGCGCTGGTGTGGGCGGCATTGCAATGGACATCCGCACCGCGGCTGGCCGCACTGCCGCTGTGGTGCTGGCTTCTCACCGTGGCGGGGCTGACGTTCGGCGGCCCCGGCGACGACATCGTGTTCGGTGGCGCCGGGATCATGGAGTACGCACCGCTACTGCTGATCGTCCTTGGCGCACTGCCACCCGCCGCCCTGCTGTGGCGCCACGTGCGCATGGCCTGACGGTTACTCCTTCTTGCCGGTCTCGTCCTTCTTGCCGCGCTTTGCACCCGTGTCGTCGTTCGTCGCCGCGGAGGCAGACGCCCCAGACGTCGCTTCAGCCGTCTGGCCCCGTCGCCCTTCTTGTCGCTGCAGCCATTCGATGAGCAGCCCTGCAGGTTGGTTGTCGTCACCGTGGGCTGAACCCGGGCGGCGAGTTCTAGCTGCGGCGACGCGATCTGAACCACCTGCGGAGGCGCCGCGACGGTACGGACTCCTTGACGGATGGAACGAAGGCGATGGCCGCTGCGGTGATGGTCGCGAAGCCCGCGGTCAGGCATGAGCGAAAAGAAATGTCCATGTCGACTCCCCTCCGCGCCGTGGCAGTTACTGGACAGTTTGGTGAACTTACGCGTGAGTCAACAAGGTCGTGACGCATTGAGCAAAGGATGCGGGGGCGGGCGCGCAACAACGTCTGCTGCTCGGACTACTGTGGCCGATATGTCAGGCGCAGTGGTTTCAGATAGTGAGACGCGCGGATGATTCTCAGCTACGTAACGGTTACACGGGAGTGGCTCTGAACCCGCAGCGCGGCGCCGATCTGCCCAGCCCGGTGGTCCCCCAGAAGTCCGGTACGCCCAGCTCTGCTGCGTTGCGGCGGGTGTTGCGGCGGGCCCGTGACGGGGTGGCACTCAATGTCGACGAGGCCGCTATCGCCTTGACGGCTCGTGGCGAGGACCTGGCCGACTTGTGCGCCAGCGCAGCGCGGGTTCGTGACGCGGGGCTGGAGTCGGCGGGCCGCCGCGGGCCGAATGGCCGGCTGCCGGTGTCCTACTCGCGCAAGGTGTTCATCCCCGTCACGCATTTGTGCCGCGACACCTGCCACTACTGCACGTTCGTGACGGTGCCGGGCAAGCTGCGTGCCGCGGGGATGGGCATGTACATGGAGCCCGACGAGATTCTCGACGTGGCCCGCCGGGGCGCCGAATTGGGTTGCAAGGAGGCGTTGTTCACCCTCGGAGATCGGCCGGAGACGCGCTGGGACGAGGCGCGACAGTGGCTCGACGAGCGCGGCTACGACTCGACGCTGGATTACGTGCGCGCGATGGCGATCCGGGTGCTGGAGGAGACCGGCCTGCTGCCGCATCTGAACCCGGGCGTGATGTCATGGTCGGAACTGTCGCGGCTCAAGCCGGTGGCGCCGTCGATGGGCATGATGCTGGAGACCACGTCGCGGCGGTTGTTCGAGACCAAGGGCCTGGCGCACTACGGCAGCCCGGACAAGGATCCCGAGATACGGCTGCGCACACTGGCCGACGCAGGCCGGTTGTCGATTCCGTTCACCACCGGGCTCCTGGTCGGCATCGGGGAGACGCTGGTCGAGCGAGCCGAGACCATCCACGCAATTCGCCAGTCGCACAAGGAATTCGGGCACGTTCAGGAAGTGATCGTGCAGAACTTCCGGGCCAAGGACCACACCGCGATGGCCGCGGTGCCCGACACGGGTTTCGAGGACTTCGTGGCGACGGTGGCGGTCACTCGGTTGGTCATGGGGCCCAAGATGCGCGTCCAGGCGCCACCGAACCTGGTGTCGCGCGCCGAGTGCCTGGCGTTGATCGGCGCCGGTGTCGACGACTGGGGTGGGGTGTCGCCGTTGACGCCCGATCATGTGAATCCCGAGAGACCCTGGCCGGCACTGGACGAGCTCGAGGCCGTCACTGGCGAAGCCGGCTACGACCTGGTGCAGCGGCTGACCGCGCAGCCGGCGTATGTGCAGGCCGGTGCGGCGTGGATCGACCCGCGGGTGCGCGGACATGTCGACGCGCTGGCCGACCCGGAGACCGGACTGGCCGCGTACGTGAATCCGGTCGGGCGGCCATGGCAGGAGCCCGACGAGGCGAGCGAGTCGTTGGGCCGCACCGATTTGCACGCGGCGATCGATTCCGAGGGCCGTCTCACAGAGACCCGCAGCGATTTGGGCAGCGCCTTCGGCGACTGGGAGTCGATCCGCGAGAAGGTGCACGAACTGGCGGCGCGGGCGCCTGAGCGCATCGACACCGACGTGCTCGCGGCGCTGCGCGCCGCTGAGCGCGATCCGGCCGGCTGCAGCGACGACGAGTATCTGGCGTTGGCCACCGCTGACGGTCCGGCGCTGGATGCCGTTGCGGCGCTGGCCGATTCACTACGCAAGGATGTGGTGGGCGACGACGTGACCTTCGTGGTCAACCGCAACATCAACTTCACTAACATCTGCTACACGGGCTGTCGGTTCTGCGCGTTCGCGCAGCGCAAGGGCGACGCCGACGCGTACTCGCTGTCGACGGCGGAGGTGGCCGACCGGGCGTGGGAGGCGCATGTCGCCGGCGCGACCGAGGTGTGCATGCAGGGCGGCATCGACCCCGAACTGCCGGTGACGGGCTACGCCGATCTGGTGCGCGCGGTCAAGGCCAGGGTGCCGTCGATGCACGTGCACGCGTTCAGCCCGATGGAGATCGCCAACGGGGTGACCAAGAGCGGACTCTCGATTCGGGAGTGGTTGACCAGCCTGCGGGAATCCGGGCTCGGCTCGATTCCGGGCACCGCGGCCGAGATCCTCGACGACGAGGTGCGCTGGGTGCTGACCAAGGGCAAGCTGCCGACGTCGATGTGGATCGAGGTCGTCACCACCGCCCACGAAGTCGGGCTGCGGTCGTCGTCGACGATGATGTACGGGCACGTCGACCAACCGCATCATTGGGTCGGGCATCTCAACGTGTTGCGCGGCATCCAGGATCAGACCGGTGGGTTCACCGAGTTCGTGCCGCTGCCGTTCGTGCACCAGAGCTCGCCGTTGTACCTGGCCGGCGGCGCCCGGCCGGGGCCGACGCATCGCGACAATCGTGCGGTGCACGCGCTGGCGCGAATCATGTTGCACGGCAGGATCTCCAATATCCAGACCAGCTGGGTCAAGCTCGGTGTCGAGCGCACGCAGGTGATGCTCACCGGTGGTGCCAACGATCTCGGCGGCACCTTGATGGAGGAGACCATCTCGCGGATGGCGGGCTCGGAGTTCGGCTCGGCCAAGAGCGTCGAGGAGTTGGTCGAGATTGCCGCGGGCATCGGACGGCCGGCCCGCCAGCGCTCTACGACATACGCGCCGCTTGCCGCTTGACCAGACTGTGACCGGCGTCACGCGCATTTGATTGACCCGGATTGCGGCCGGACCTCGTCAGAGCGGTGAACCATCAGTCACCCGATGATACGAGGAGCCCGATGACGTCGTCAGACACCCGGAACGGCAACCTGATTCCCAAGCGCGAGGAGTTGGTCGGCCGCGCTCATGCGCTGCAATCGCTGCTGCGCGAATACGCCGCCAAGACGGACGCGGGGCGATGCCTGCCCGATGAGGTCAATGCGGCCCTGACCGAGGCGGGTTTCTTCCGCCTTCTGACTCCGCAGCGCTTCGGTGGCTACGAAACCAGCCTGCGGAGTGTCATCAGAGGTCGCCGAGACGCTGGGAGCCGGTGATGCATCGGCGGCGTGGCTGGTTGCGCTCACCGCCGGGGCTGGCTCACTTGTGGGCCGGGCATCCGTGCGGGCGCAGCAGGAGCTGTTCGGCTCTGGCCCCGATCTCCGGCTGGCAGGTGGTTTCGCTCCCGCCGTGGCCGTTCGCGTCAACGGGGGAGTGCGCATGACCGGACGGTGGTCGTATGCATCCGGTGCACATTTCGCGACGTGGGCTTCGATCTCCGGAGTGGTGACCGATGAGTCCGGGGCGGTCGTCGACGCCGTAACGGGCTTCGCTCCGACGTCTGAACTGACCATGGAGGACACATGGCACACCACGGGTATGCGTGGCACCGGAAGCAATACCTGGTTCGGCGAAGACGTCTTCGTCCCCGACCACCGGCTGATCTCCATGTCCGCGATCACCGACGACACTGAGCCGGTCGCCACCGCGGAGCCGATCTACCGGATACCCTTCGTGCCGGTGGCGACGGTGGTGCTGCTGGGTCCGCTGCTGGGAGCCGGCCAGGCGGCCCTCGATCTGGTCATCGAGAAGGCGCCGCGCAAGGGAATGCACCACACTTTCTTTGCGAGCCAGAGCGACTCCGTTGGCGTGCAGATCCAGCTCGGTGAGGCCGCGATGAAGCTTCGCACCGCGCGTCTGCATGTCTACGACATCGTCGACCGCCTCGACGCAATCGCGACAGTTGGGGACGTCGACTTCGACACTCGCGCGCGGATGAAGGCGCAGGGCGGATACGCCGCTCAGCAGGTGCTGGAGGCGATCAACGACCTGGTGAACATTCACGGCGCCGGGAGCTTCGCGGAATCCAGCCGGATGCAGCAGATCTGGCGTGACGCCAACACCGCCGCACGGCATGCCGGACTCAACGCCGCGGTCGGCTACGAGGTCTATGGCAAGGCACTGCTCAATGTGGATGAACGCATTACGGCAATGATCTGACGACCCCAGGTCGTCGTGAAATCATCGAATTTCGAGACCAACGCGAGCCTCAGACGGCCCGTACAGCCCTGGAGCGTCGATGACCACGATCACCGGAATACCTGCGCACGCTCTGCTGGTTCATGCGATCGTCGTGCTGGCGCCGTTGACCGCGCTGCTCGAGATCCTGTGCGCCATCTGGCCGGCCGCCCGGCGACGGCTTGTCTGGCTGGTGCTGGGGTTCGCGGCGGTGACCCTGGTGTTGACGCCGCTCACCACGTCGGCCGGCAAGTGGCTGTATGACGAACAGTCCCAGCCGAGCCCGATACTTCAAACACACGCTGAGCGCGGCGGCTGGATGATCTACTTCTCGGCTGGCCTGCTGGTGGTCGCGCTCGCACTGGTTGTGCTGCACTGGCTCACCAGCAGGTCGGACAAACCGAGAATGGCCGCCACCGTATTCGTGGCGGTCTTGGCACTGGCGGTCGGCGTCTCGTCGATCATCACAGTTGTGCGGATCGGCGACTCCGGCGCACACGCAGTGTGGGGTGGGCTGACGCCCCGCGGCTAACGTGGAGCCACTGCGAAGTTCCGATCGATTTTTCGCAGTGGCTTCACGTTCGCGATGTCAGGCCTGCTTTAGGGCCTCGATATTCAGTGTGATGGTGATCTTGTCGCCCACGACAGTGCCGCCGGTTTCCAGCGGCATGTCGATGTCGATGCCGAAGTCCTTGCGGTTCAACACAACCGAGGCCTCGAAGCCGGCCACCTCACCATGACCCATGCCGGGGTTGACGCCATTGAACTCGAGATCCAGGCTGACCGGCTTGGTGACGCCTTTGAGGGTGAACTCGCCGTCGAGCACGTAGTTCTCGCCGTTGGACCGCACGCCGGTCGACCGGAACGTGGCAGTGGTGTACTTCTCGACCTCGAAGAAGTCGGCCGACTTGATGTGCGCGTCGCGCTGCTCGTTGTTGGTGTGGATCGAGTCGACCGCGATCTCGGCCGTCACCGACGGGGTACCGTCTTCGGCGACGACGACCGCGCCGCTGAAGTTCTCGAAGTTGCCTCGCACCTTGCTCACCATCAGGTGGCGTACCGAAAAGCCAATCGAGGAGTGAACCGGGTCGATGGCCCAGGTGCCGACGCTGAGCTGGGTGGTTCCGGTCGCAGCGGTCATATCTGTGTCCCTCTGGTTGGGGCGTCGGCCTGCCCGACGCCTTCGATGGACCAAACGGACCGTAGTCCGAATTCATTCCCGTTCCGAATTGCGACAACCTCAAGGAATTGGACAACCCCAAGGCCGCGCTGGTGGAGGTCGCGGCGGTAACGGATTCTGACCGGGGCTTCGCCACTTGCAATCGCGGTGACAGTGACTCCACTGCTGGCGCGCGTCTCGAAATAGACGAGATCTGAGGCTCTCGATATCTTCCGTGAGGGTGATCGTAGAGCGGGTTCTCAATTCCGCGTCGCCGGTCATCCCAGGACCGATGGCGTGGAGCTCAGACTGCTCCAGAGATGGGGCAGCGGACATACGCCGAGCTGGTTCACCACCATCTGGGCAGCCTGACTGACTCCCTCGGTGAATGTGGGGAAGGCGAACTGAAGCTCGGCGACCTCCTCGACGCGCATCCCCGCCGCCATGCAGGCCGCGACCATCTGGATCACTTCGGCCGAGTACTCGCCGAGCACGTGAGCGCCGACGATCTGCCGTCGCGCGGTCTCGACTATCAGCTTGCAGAACCCTTCTGGCTGCCCGTCGGCGACCGGCCGCAGCATGTCCTCATAGCGGGCCACGGCGACGGCGCAGTCGTAGCGGGCGCGGGCCTGCTCCTCGGTGAGCCCGACGCTGCCGTACTCGGGGTCGGTGAAACTGCCGGCGGGGACGATCTCATGGACGACCCGGCGACGCGGGCCGAGCACCGCGTTCTCGGCGGCGACACGGCCTTCGAGCGTCGCGCTGCTGACGAGCATGCTGTTCCCATCGACGTCGCCGGCGGCGAAGATGTGGGGGACGTTCGTCGCCATGAACGCGTCGACCGTCACGTAGCCACGCTCGGTTACCACGCCGGCAGCGGCGGCGTCGACGAGGTCGGCGTTGCCGGGCCAGCCGACGGCGAAGAACGCCGCGTCCACGTCGACCGTTCTGGACTCGTCGCCGACTCGGTACAGGACGCGCACACCGGGTTGGAGCGCCTCGAGTTGCTGGACTGCGGCGCTGGTGATGACCTCGATGCCGCGCCCCCGGAAAGCGTGTTCGAGCGCGACCGAGACGTCGACATCGGCTCGCTGCACGATCCGGGGCGCGTACTCGACGAGCGTGACTTCGCAGCCGAAGTCCGCCAGGATCGACGTGAGCTGGCAGCCCGTGTCGGCCGCCCCGATGACGCAGACCCGGTCGGGCAGGGAGGTCAGGCTGCGCACGTCCTCGTAGGTCAGGCCGAGCTCGGCCCCGGGGATCGGCAGTCGCCCGGCCTTGCCGCCGACGGCGATGATCACCCGATCCGCAGTCCACGTGCGGCCGTCGGCCGCGGCGACCGTGTTGGCGTCGACGAACCGGGCGTCGCCGACCTCTTCGATGAGGTCGACCCCGACGGAGCGGATGTGGTCGGCGACGCGCTTGCGTTCATAGAGGTAGCCGGCCACCCGCTGGGCGTTGGCCAGGGTAGCGGCGAGGTCGACCTCGGGCCGTGGCCCGCGCAGACCGAACGTTTCCCACGAGCTCCAGTCCCTCACCAGGCGCGCGGCCCGAGCCAGCGTGCGCACCGGTGCCGGGCCGCTGTTGAGGGCGGTGCCGCCGACCCGCCCCCGCTCGACGAGCGTGACCTCTGCGCCCAGCTCGGCGGCGTGCAGGGCGGCGGAAACACCAGCGGGGCCGCCTCCAATGACGACAACGCGCATCTCGCCTGCTCCTCTCACACCGACGCGGTCATGTCGACCACGACCTTGATGTCTTCCCTGCTTGTCGAGCACGGCCGGCATCTCCTCGGCGACCACGCACTGGGCGAGCCAGACCGGGTCGGACTGGGCCAAAGCCTCGGCAGCCGTTTCCCAAAGTAAGACACACTTTGCCGAAGAAATCCGTGGACTGACACCGGCCGCACGGTTCGTGACGATCTCGTAGCGCGCGGCGATGTGACCGACTTGGACGGCATCACCGTATAGATGGGGTATACATCAAAGTCGTTGCGGACCCGGAGGAGTAACCGATGGCCCCACACCGTCTGAGCAGTCTCGTCGGTTTGTGCGCCGCGTCGCTCGCGATCGCCCTGTCGCTTCCCCCAACCGCCTCCGCCGACCCTCCGTCCTGGAACGGCGAGTACGCGATCACGTTCATCGTTGGTCCAAAGTCCGGGACTAGCGTGGCGGCCGGTCAGCCTGAGGTGCAGTACACCGATACCTACGGATTCCGCTCGAGCTGTACGAGCGGAAAGTGCACCGCCACGATCATTAGCGGCCCTCCGCCGAGGAACCCGACGGTTCCGCAACCCGTTCAATTCACCTGGGATGGGTCGTCCTGGACGCAAGTCAGCGATTTCCAATGGGACTGCATGATGCCCGACGCGACGATCCAATGGAATCCGGCTCGAGCCGACGTGCGCTACACGCCCGAACTCGATGGGTCACTTTCCGGCACCATGCACACCGAGATCTTGAGCGGCGCGTGCCAGGGCACACTCGACATGCACATGACCGCCGAGCGCGCATAACGGTCTTCGGGTGTTCCGGTAACAGTCATGACTCACGGGGGCACCGAGGCCGCCGTCATGGCCTGAGTGCGGCCCTTGCCGACAACAGCGATGCGTTTTTTGCCAGCGGCTGGCCGACAGACATGTCGGTCGTTCTGACTCGCTCCCCTTGCTATGCCGTCTCGAAAGACGACATTCGAGAGTCTCGAAGGTTGGTCGCGATTGACCACGTGGACCAACGTTCCTTGTGAAATCCTGTGTGCATGTCCGTGGGGGGACGGCCTTCGGGCGTGGTGACCTTTCTGTTCACCGACATCGAGGGTTCGACCCGTCGGTGGGAAGCCGACGCTGACGCCATGCGCGCAGCCCTGCTTGCCCATGACAAAGTCCTGCGCACCGCCATCGAGGACCATAACGGGTTCCTGTTCAGCCACACCGGCGACGGTGTAGTGGCCGCGTTCGGCTCACCGATGTCCGCCGTGAACGCCGCGATTGATGCGCAACGGGAGTTGCAGTTGCCGGTGCGGATGGGTAGCGCCACTGGCGAGGCTGAGCTGCGCGACGGAGACTACTTCGGGACGGTGCTCAATCGAGCCGCACGGGTGATGGCCGCTGGACATGGTGGTCAGATCCTTTTGGCCAAGTCGACGGCGGTTCTGCTGAGTGGAGTGGATCTGCTGGACCTGGGGCCGCGCCGGTTGCGGGATGTGCCGACGCCGGTCGGGGTGTTCCAGGTTCGAGCACCTGGACTCCGGGCCGAGTTTCCGCCGTTGCGGGCGCTGGACACAAGCCCGGGAAACTTGCGGCGTGCGGCGACCAGTTTCATCGGGCGCGAGTCTGAGGTAGCCGAGGTCGAAGCGGCGCTCCGAGCACACCGGTTGGTGACATTGACCGGTGTGGGCGGGGTCGGCAAGACCCGACTGGCCACCGAGGTCGCGGCGCGGTTGGCCGATGAGTTCCCAGACGGTGTCTGGTTTTTCGAACTGGCCGCGGTGGCTGATCCGGCTGCGGTGCCCGATGCGGTGGCTGCGGTGCTGGGCGTCACTCAGCAGCCGGGCAAGAGCGTGGCCGAGTCTGTGGCCGCCGCGTTGGAAGGCCGGGTTCGGCTGTTGGTGGTCGATAATTGCGAGCACGTGCGCGACGCCGCAGCCGATCTCATCGAGGCCATCCTCGCGCAGTCCGCGACGGTGCGGATTCTGGCTACTAGCCGCGAGGGACTGCGAGTGGCCGACGAGCAGCTGTGGGCGGTGCCCTCGCTGGACGTTGATGCGGGAACCGACTCTGCAGCCGTGACCCTGTTCGTCGAGCGCGCCCGTAGTGTGGCGCAGCGGTTCTCGTTGGCCGGGGCCGATGCCGAGGCAGTGGTGGAGATCTGCCGCCGTCTCGACGGGATCCCGTTGGCCATCGAGTTGGCGGCCTCACGGATGGCGTCTATGACTTCGATGGAGGTGCGGGATCGTCTCGATCAGCGGTTCCGGCTGTTGGTTGGGTCACGGCGAGGACTGAAACGCCACCAGACGCTGCGTCACGCGGTGGCGTGGTCCTACGACCTCCTCGACGATGCGGAAAAGGTGCTATTGGAGCGGTGTTCGGTGTTCGCCGGGGGCTTCGACCTCCAAAGTGTCTGCGCGGTGGCGGGATTGGATGACCGCGACGATCTCGCCGTGCTGGATCTGCTCGATGCCTTAGTCCGCAAGTCGCTGCTCGTGGCTGATCGGTCATCGGAACGCACTCGGTTTTCGATGCTGGAGACGATCCGCCAGTTCGCCGAGGAGCAACTTGTCGCCCGCGATGATGCAGCTGAGGTCCGGACCGCCCATGCTCGCCACTTCGCCGGGCGTGAAGCCGACATCATGGCCCTGTGGGACAGCCCCCGCCAGCGGGAGGCCTACGACTGGTTCACCGTTGAGCTGGCCAACCTGCGGTCCGCGTTTCGGTGGGCCGCCGACCAAAGTGACCTCGACGTCGCCGCCACCATCGCGACATGGGCGGCATGGCTTGGCTTTTGGATGCACAATTACGAGCCGATAGCGTGGGCCGAGGAGCTCATCGAGCCCGCCCGTACCGCCGATCATCCGACACTCGCATTCCTGTATGCGATGGCGTCTTCGTGCTGGTGGCCCGGACGGATCGAGGCAGCTGTTGGCTACAGCGACGCCGGACAGCTGGTGATCGGCAGTGGCCGCCACGACGAGGTGCCGTTCGGCCTCGAGGGCGCGCTCGGCGCTGCGTACCTGCACTTCGGCCAACCCGAACGGCAGGTCGAGTGGTGCCGCGCCCGGCTCGCATTCGGTCGCGACACCCATGGGATTACCAGGGCATTCCTGACCGTCGCACTGACGGTCGCGGGTTGCGGTGACGAGGCGAGGGCCGCCGCGAATGGCCTGATCGAGGTTGCCGAGGCCACCGGCAACCCGGCTGCGCTCTCGTTTGCGCTCTACGCCTACGGTTACGCGTTCGGCGACGCTGATCCCGACGCGGCGCTGGACGCCCAGCGCCGCGGTCTGGTGGTCGCCCAGGAGAGCGGCAACCGCAATACCGAAACACGCATCGCGGGCAGTCTGTCCCGCCTCGAGGCCGAGTACGGCGACCCGCTGGCCGCGCTCGACTATGTCGCACTTGCGGTTCGGAATTTCCACGACGCGGGCAACACCACCATGATCCGTTTCCCGCTGGCTGTCCTCGCTGCCTTTTTCGACAGGCTCGGACGCGATGAACCGGCGGCCATCATCGCCGGGTTCGCGTTCAGTCCCCTCACGAGTGCGGCCTACCCCGAGCTGAGCACCGCGATCGCCCACCTCCGCGAGGTGCTCGGCGACCCGGCCTACGAATCCCTCGCCCGCACAGGCGATAAGATGACCACCGCCGCGATGGCAACCTATGCGTACGACCACATCGACCATGCCCGAACAGAGCTAAAGGCTGTCTCGAAGACGAGTTTCGAGAGTCTCGAAAGTTGGTCGCGATTGGCCAGTTGACGTGGGCATTTTGTGACATCCTGTGCGAGTGTCCGCGGGGGGCCGACCTTCGGGGGTCCTGACGTTCCTGTTCACCGACATCGAGGGATCGACTCGTCGGTGGGAAGCCGACGCCGAAGCGATGCGGGCGGCCCTGTGCAAGCACGACCAGGTGCTTCAAACCGCGATCGAATCACACGACGGCTTCTTATTCAGTCACACAGGTGATGGTGTGGTCGCTGCGTTCGCGTCGCCGAAGTCCGCGGTCGATGCCGCGATCGCTGCGCAGCGGGCACTTGAGTTGCCGGTGCGAATGGGTATTGCGACTGGGGAGGCTGAGCTCCGGGACGGGGATTACTTCGGCACGGTGCTCAACCGCGCGGCACGGGTGATGGCCGCCGGACACGGTGGACAGATCTTGGTGGCCGACTCGACAGCGGTCCTGCTCAGCGGAATTGATCTGGTGGATCTGGGGCCGCGGCGGCTACGGGATGTGCCGACGCCAGTTGGCGTGTTCCAGGTGCGTGCGCCCGGTTTGGGGACGGAATTTCCGCCGCTGCGGGTGCTCGACACGAGTCCGGGGAACCTGCGGCCACAGACCACGAGCTTCATCGGGCGGGAGGCCGAGGCAGCCGAGTTGCAAGCCGCGATGAAGTCTCATCGGTTGGTTACGTTGACCGGGGTGGGCGGGGTCGGCAAGACCCGCTTGGCGCTAGAAGTCGCCCCGCGGTTGGGCGATGAGTTCCTGGACGGTGTTTGGTTTTTCGACCTGGCCGCTGTCACAGATCCGGCAGCAGTACCAGACGCGGTGGCGGCGGTGCTGGGCATCACCCAACAACCGGGCAAGACCATGGGCCAGAGCGTGGCCGCCGCACTGGAGGGCAGAGTGCGGCTCTTGGTGTTGGACAATTGCGAGCACTTGTTGGACGCGGTGGCTGATTTGGTGGAAGCCATCCTCACCCATTCGGCGACCGTGACGATTCTGGCGACCAGCCGCGAAGGGCTGGGCGTCGTCGATGAGCAACTGTGGCCGGTGCCGTCTCTGGAACTCGATGCGGCCGTCGATTTGTTCATCGAGCGAGCGCAGCGCGTGGCTCCGGGCTTCTCGGTTCCCAATGCAAGCGTGGTTGCTGAGATCTGTCGACGTCTCGACGGAATCCCATTGGCTATCGAATTGGCGGCGTCGCGTATTTCGTCGATGGCCGTGGACGAGATCCGTGATCGTCTCGATCACCGCTTCAGGCTCCTTGTCGGTTCGCGGCGGGGCCGGGGGCACCACCAGACTCTGCGCCAGGCAGTCGCCTGGTCTTACGACCTCCTCGATGATGCGGAAAAGGCACTGCTCGATCGCTGTTCGGTGTTCTCCGGCGGGTTTGACCTCCAAAGCGCCTGCGCGGTGGTCGGATTCGATGGATCAGACGACTATCAAGTTCTAGATCTACTCGATGCGCTAGTACGCAAATCGCTGCTGATCGCTGATCAGTCGGCGGGGAGAACTCGTTTTTCGATGCTCGAAACCATCCGCGAGTTCGCCGACGAGCAACTCGTCGCACGCGGCGAGGCTGTCGAAGCGCGCAACGCACATGCCCGCCATTTCGCCGGGCGCGAAGCAGACATCATGGCCCTCTGGAACAGCCCCCGCCAGCGCGGCGCCTACGAGTGGTTCAACGTCGAGTTTGCCAATCTGCGTGCCGCGTTTAGGTGGAGCGCCGACCAAGGTGATCTGGACGTAGCCGCCGCTATCGCGCCGTACGCGGCGCTTCTTGGCACATTCGTCGAAAACTACGAGCCGATAGCTTGGGCTGAGGAGCTCGTCGAGCCCGCCCGCGCCCTCGACCATCCGCGGCTTGCGGCTCTATACGTGATGGCATCGCAGTGCTATCTCGCCGGACGACTCGATTCGGCTATCCGCTACAGCGACGCTGGCCAAAGAGTTCTGAGCGCCGGACGCGGCGAGGTGGGGGGCATTGAGGGTTTGCTCGTCAGTGTCTATGTATCTGCCGGTCAGGCTGAACGCGCGATCGAGTGGTACCGCGCAGAAATGGCACGCGTTCGCGGCACCCCCATATGGACGACGATAGCTTTCTGCCTCGCACTGACGACGGCCGCGCGCTATGAGGAGGCGATGGTCGCGGCGAACGGCCTCGTTGAGGTCGCCGAAGCCACCCATAACCCATTGGCGCTGTCGTATGCGTTCTTCGCCGTCGGCTTCGCGTTCGGCGAAGCTGACCCCGACCGCGCACGTGAAGCGCTGCGACGTGCCCTGGTGATCGCTCAAGAGAGTGGGAATCGCGCCAACGAGTCCCATGTGGCGGCCACGCTTTGCCGCCTGGAGGCCGCACATGGTGACACCGTGGCCGCATTCGATTACTTAACTCTGGCGATCCGTAACTACCACGACGCGGGCAACACCGTCACGATTAGTGTTCCTTTGGCCGTGCTCGCTGCCGTTTTCGACCGCCTCGGGCACCACGAACCAGCTGCAACCATCGCCGGTTTCGCCATCAGTCCCTTTACCGCGGCGGCGAGTCCTGAGCTAAACGCCGCAATCGCCCACCTTCGCGATGTCCTTGGTGAGCGGACCTATAAATCGCTTGCTCGAAAGGGCGAGACGATGACTACCAGCGAGATGGTGACGTACGCCTACGACCGAATCGTCGAGGCGAGAGCAGGACTGAACGCAGTCTCGGAATAGACGACATATGAGGTCTCAGAACTTCGTCTCGGAGATGGCAGAGCGATATGACGGACATCGCTGACCAGCATTGAAACGATACTGACGTGGACACCGGCGGGGATGGAGGCAGTGGACTGACCGCGACGGGGCTGTTCTGTGGTTCGTGCGGCACCGAACTGCCACCCAACTCCAAGTTCTGTAACGAGTGCGGTGCACCGCTCACACACGCCACTCGATCGGCGGAATACAAGCAGGTGACGGTGCTGTTCGCCGATGTTGTTCATTCGATGGACATTGCGGCGGCCGTCGGTGCGGAGCGGCCGCGCGAGATCATGACCGATCTGGTCAACCGTGCGGCGGTTGTGGTTCAGCGGTACGGGGGCACGGTCGGCAGTTTCACCGGCGACGGCATCATGGCGGTGTTCGGCGCGCCAACACCGTTGGAGGACCACGCGATACGGGCCTGCCTGGCGGCCCTCCGTGTCCAGGAAGAGGCGAAGCGGCTTGCCGTCGACGTCCAAGACCGCGACGGTGTCGAGCTGCAGTTGCGGATCGGCTTAAACTCGCGCCAAGTGATCGCCGGTGAAATGGGTTCGGGGCCCTTCGGTTACACCGCGATCGGTGAGCAAGTCGGTATGGCTCAGCGGATGGAGGCAGCGGCTCCGCCGGGTGGGGTGACGCTCAGTGAGTCCACCGCGCGACTGGTTGATGGCGGCGCCATGACCCGCCTGGACCCCGTCAGGTGACGAGAGGTTAGGTCGTGGTGTGCTGCTCGGATGAGTCGCTGGGCTCGATGACCGTTGTTTCCTCACGTGGCCCGTGGGTGATCTCAATGCGGTGCGGCTTGGCCCTCGCCGCCACGGGGAGGGTTAGGGTCAGCACCCCGTTCTGATAGGTGGCGGCGATCTGGTCGGCGTCGATGTCCTGACCGAGGGACAGGCGACGCATGTAACCGCCGGTGAAGCGCTCGCAGCTCAGCCACTGCACGTCGTGTTCGGTGCGTTCGCTGCGTTGTGCCTTCACGGTGAGGATGCCGCCATCAACGCTGACGTCTACCGAATCGGGGTCCACGCCCGGGAGGTCCGCGTGAAGCACGTAGTGATCGCCGGAGCGGTAGAGGTCCATCGGCATGGCCAGTGGGACTCGGGCGGATCCCGGCGATGTGCCGAGCAGCTGCGCGGCGAGTCTGTCGATGTCACGGAAGGGATCGGGATGAAGCACAGCAACCACCTCCTACATGCTGGCTGCCGCACCTCGCCATCGCGACGGGTGTCGGCTGGCTGCGCTCCTTCTGGTGTAGCACTCCACCCGCGCGAGCACCAGGGGTGCCTGGCGCTGCGCCCAGGTCTTCGGCGATGAGGAGCCTGGTGTCCAGGATGGCCTTCCAGATGAAAGGGGCCAGACGCGCTCGATCTGCGGCCAACTTCCGGAAACTGTTTGGGTGATCACGGCTGGTGGTCATTGCGCGGCGCGTTGAGCCCGATCCGGTCGGACCCATCGCCGGACTCGTGTTGGCCGAGTCCACCACGCAGAGAATCGAAGATTGCCAGGCCCTGTCCCACCAGGCCGGTGGCTATCTCGCCGAGCCCGTCGGCGCCGTTGAGGACTGTCAGGTTTGCCCCTGACAGACCCTGAGCGGCCTGCTTGACGATTTCGGGCAACTGGTCGATCAGCATCCGGTCCAGGGCCACCCGGTTGTGCGAGGCCGCCGCTTCGGCTTGAATCTTCATCTTCTCAGCGTCGGCGAGCGCCAGAATCCGGACGCGGTCTGCCTCCGCCTCGGCCGGCTTGACCACCTCCGAGACCAGCTCTTGCTGACGCAGCTCTGCGGCGCGCTGAGCCAACTCGGTACGCATCGCGAGCACTTCGCGCTGGGCTTGCGCCTCGGCCAGCGGTCCCGCCTGGGCGGCTTCGGCCTGCGCCTTGTCGACTTCGGCCTTGTACTGAGCCTTCACGATCGCGGTCTGCCGAGCGAACTCGGCCTGGTTGCGTTGCGACTCCTGCTCGGCCTCGGCCGCGGCCTGATTGGCCTTCGCCTGAGCAATCTGCGCCTGCTGCTGAATGGCAGCGTTATGTGGTGCGGACATCGCCAGGATGTAGCCCAGCGCGCCGTCGTCGATGGACTGAATCTGCAGGGCGTCGACGGTCAGCCCGATCTTGATCATCTCCCCCTTGGAACCATCGAGGACCTCCGTGGCCAGCTTCTGCCGTTCTTTGATGATCTGCTCGACGGTCATCGACCCGATGATCGAGCGCAGGTGACCGGCGAAGATCCGCCCCGTCAGGACCGCCATCTGGTTTTGATCCGACAAGAACCGTTGCCCGGCACTGACAACGCTTTCGCTGTCGTTGCCGACCTTGAAGGCAATGACCGCTCGAACGTTCAAGGTGATCCCCTGCTGGGTGACGCACCTTTCCTCGACCTCGGCCTCACACATCGCCAAGGTCAGGAACCGAACCTTTCGGAAGAACGGCATGATGAAAGCGCCGTGACCGGTCACCACACGGAACGGGGCGTTGCCTGCAGCCCGGCCGCCGGAGATGAGCATCGCCTGGTCGGGTGCGGGCACTCTGTAGCCGAACATGTTGGGCTCCTTGCAGATTCGTGTTGCTGTCAGGGAATTTGCATTAAGAAATCCGAGCCGGGCCATGGCTCCACGAGGACCGTGCGCGCACCTCGGATATCAATCACCAGCACCTCGGTACCCCTCGGCAGCGGCTGATCCGACCATGCAAGATAGGCCTCCTTGGACCCCCGCACAGTCAGAAGGACCTCTCCGGCGCCCGCGACGCCCCGGGTCGCCACGATCAACGACCCGACGCAGCCGACCACCGAGACGTCACCCACCCCTCGATACTCCTCCAACAGGCCGTGCCCGCGCAGGCGCGGTCTTAGAGGTTTTGACTCGCATCGCCGACGAGCGGGAACGCCCCGTAGTGGCCCGCGATGTTGCAGAGCACTTCGTAGCGTCGGCGACAAGTTCACGGTGGTCCACGCGGTGGCCCCGGCAAAGATGCCGTCACCGGCGTCAGCGCCGCACGAACGCGAGGCTTTGGCCTAGTTGCCGGTCTCATCCACTTGGTCATTGGTGCCGATGGCCCCCTCGCCGGGATATCGGTTGGCATTGAGCGGCAGCACCATCACCTCGTGGGTCAACGCTCCGGTGTTGTTGGACCCGCAGCGACACCGGTCCCGCCGGGACCGAGGACGGGACGACGAAGATCCGCTGCATCATCATCCCGGCGTCGCCGAGCTGGGCCGGGCACCCACCGGACAGTATCCCGACGGGTTGGCCTATGACCCGCGCCGCAACGCGATCTGGACGACCAACGAATCCGCTAGATCCGCTGGATTTGGACCGATTCCAAAAAGGGATCCTTGGGGATTCCGGGGCTGAACTGTTCGGGCGGATTGTGCGTGTACATCGCAGAGGGCCTCGGCTTGCACCGAGCCACACGTTAAAGGCAGGTCAGGATATGTCATCGCATACTCGGGCAACCGGTTCACTCAGATGGGTCGGTGTCAGCCGCCGCACACTGATGGCCTGGCGACTACTTAGTGCGATCATGCTGCTGGTGATGGGCGGGATCCATCTGTACCTCGTGTTCGACGGCGTAGGCGGCTCGCTTGGCGTGCTGTTCGTGCTCAACGCGGTTGGCGCGCTCGTGCTGGCAATCGCAATCATCGTGCTGCGTGGGCGGCTCCTGTCGCTGGCAACGGGGCTGAGCCTGCTGTTCATGGTGGGCACGCTGCTTGCGCTGGTGCTCGCGCTGACCGTCGGGCTGTTTGGCATTCACGAGGTATTAAGCTTCACGCTGGTGCCCACCACGCTGGTGGTGGAGTTCATCGGCACGATCATCCTGGCAGTAACCGTCGCGCTGGTGTTGCGGTCGCGACGAGCACCCTGACGGCGCACTGACCGGCAACTTCACACCTTGCGCCTATGGCTCTGATCATCGGTAGCGCCGATCCGATCATCGTCGTATCCATGGGCACAAGCAACGCGCACTGATATGCCGCTGAGCGCTCGTCTCCGCTGTCAACCGGCAGTGGGCAGATGAGTCGCCGCAGAGCCCCGGCAACCCGATGTTGATCATCGGCTGGGTGTTGGCGCGTCGGGCAGGCAGAGGTGGCGATCGACTGCGCGCGGGCGGCCTCAGCGATCAGATCGGTGATCCGATCGGCGGTCAATGTGCCGTCGACAGCAGCGTCCACGACGGTACGCGCCGAACACCGGCGCGCCAGGCAAGGGTCAAACTGTCTTGGGGGTTCTCCGCCAACTCGGTCATGACCAAGGCTTCTTGGGACGGGGGCTCACGTCGACGCGATAGTGTTGTTTCATGTCCATAGCGGGGCCGCCGGCGACCGTGCTCGGCGAAGACGAGTGCTGGAGTCTTCTGTCCAGCTTGTCGTTAGGCCGGTTCGTCACCTGTCTGGACGGGCGGCCCGAAATCTTCCCGGTCAACTTCGTCACCCAACGCCCTAGGGTGCTGTTCCGAACTGCCGAGGGGACCAAGCTCTTCGGCGCAGCGACGCACCCTTTCGTGGCTTTCGAGGCCGACTACCACGACGCCGAACTCACCTACGGGTGGAGCGTCATCGTCAAGGGCCGGGCGCATGTGTTGTCGACCAGCGCCGAAATCGGCGAAGCTGAGCGGGCGCACCTGAGGCCGTGGACGGCGACGCAGAAGCTTCGCTATGTGCGGGTGAACGCCTCGGAGATCACCGGTCGCCGGTTCAAGTTCGGCCCAGAACCTGACCACGCAGTCGTCTACGACTGAAGCGCCACTTGCCAATCCGACGCCCCTCGGCACCCACACCGTCGACCGATCGCGAGGACCGTCGCAGCCGCGCCACAGCCACGACGGCCAGCACCCCGGCGATCGTCGCCACACCCCATCGCCACTCGCGCAGCACTTTTCGCGCCTCAGCCGGTCCGCACCCCTGACGGCCGAGCAGCCGCGACAATTCGCCGCGGTGCTCACTGAAACGGCCGATGAGGTCGACCGCCTCGGAAAGGGCGTCCATAGCGTGCCGAGCGCTACGAGCGCGAGCGGGAGGGGTACCGGGAGGTTCAGCGGCAGCGGGAAGCACGGCAGGCGGAGCCTGCACCGCAGCCCGTTCCTGAGGAACCGACTACCGCGGACACGATCGACGGGTGGCGATCAGCAGATAAGTACCTGACCGATCCATGGGCGGATCCGTTCGCGGCCCCCACGTACCGGGGGTAGGTCTCCGACCCGACCGAGCTGACTCAGAACCTGGTCGTGTTCAGGAAGTTGATCACGGCTTTCAGTTGTTTGGACGGCGCGGTCTGCACCCATACTGTCAGCATCGCCCGGCGCTCGGCGTCCTCAACTTCTTCCGCAGGACTAATTCCTCCGACCGTCGTCAGCAGGTCTTTGATCTGGGCCAACTTAATGTCGGGTGAGACGGTCATTACCTGCTCCATCTGCTCGGTCTGTCGGATGATTGTAGACGCCATTCGCGACCGCTACCTCGGGAAATCGCCTCCCCGTGCCCTACGGGCATTGGGAGTAGGGGTTATTCCTGACTTGCAGCGATAGAGGGTTGCAATCCCGCCATGGGGATTTATAAATACACCAGACGAGGCAGCACGGTTCAATCCGCTGAAAACCTTACGAGCGCCTTGCACTCGGACAAGACGCCCGGCGACTAATTCACGATGACCTCGTGGCCGGGCTCATCTACGGGCTCACCGCCGGGCTCGCGTTCGGGCTGGCGGTCGGCGTCACGTCCTGGCTCTCGGACGGGCCCTGGCACGGGCTCAAGGTCGGGCTCACGTTCGGGCTTGTGGCTGGGCTCGCGATCGGCCTCTGGTACCCGCGCAGGCCGGGCGGCATGCGACTGCCTCGCTCCTGTTCGCTTTCACTGAGAGCTTTGCGCCCCGGCCTGCTCAATTCCTAGAGTGGGCCCGCAACGCCGGGCTCCTGCGCGTCACCGGCATCGTCTACCAGTGCCGACACGATAGCTACCAGCAATGGCTCGCCGCAGGCTGCGCTAATCGCGGCGTCACCGTGAGATCCGATCCGCCTGTAGATACGCGTTCACCTGAGTAGCACCCATCTAGTCCAGATACTAACCAGTTGCTTGACTGGCAAGGCGCCCCGATCATCCTGGGCCGTGGCAAGACTCGCGTGGTCACCTACGCAGATATCCTGCGTGACTTGGAGCCCCTGAACGAGGGCTGTGACGATAAGGACCGGATCACCTATGACAGCCTCTGGGTGCACGCCAAGAGGCATTACGACCTTGCCGGGACAACGGCCGACTGGAGAGCCCAGAGCCCGGATGCACAACGAGCTGATGAAAGCACTTGGGGGGTAACGAGCGTAGGGCCTATTAGATCGCCGCCAACAAGTACCAATAAGTACGAAGAATCCCTCGCCCCCTGGGATCTGCAGTTTAAAACGGTGTGGTGTGCAATTGATCCGGCGTGGTGTCCAGGTTCAGTAGGACGGCCACGGAGCCTACTGGGTTGCATCCGGCTTCTCAGGCGGCGCAGGGTGGGCCGCATGCCCCCGATGATCACTCGCCACAACCCAATACAGCTGCACAACCCACCCGGTTACCATCACGTCACCGTCGTCGAGTCCGGGCGTCTCGCGTTCCTTGCGGGGCAGTGCCCGCTCGACGCGTCCGGTGAGCTGGTCGGCGCCGGAGACATCGACCTGCAGATTGACCAGGTCGCTGCCAACGCCGCTGCGGTGCTCGCCGCGGTCGGCGCCCGGCCGGATCAGGTCGTCCGTTCGGTTATTTACGTCGTCAGCGATGACAACTCGGTTCTGGCCGCAGCCTGGCGCCAGCTCACCCTTTCGGTCATCGGATCGGCGTTCACCACTGCGAGCACGCTCCTGGGCGTGACCCGGCTCGGATTCTCCGGCCAGCTCGTCGAAGTCGACCTCACTGCCGCACTTTGACCGTGAGCAACCACGCGCAAGCCTCGGTCAGACTTGGCTGGCCCAGCCCGACCTGATTGTCGATTAGACGACGTGGGTGTTCAATCCCACACGGTGCCAATGATTTAGGCGTCGACAGGTATGGTGCGCGCGTTGATGAGGGTAGGTCGTTTGCGATCGGCAATACTCGATTCCACGAGCTTGATGACCTCGTCAGTGGTGTGTGGTTCGTGGGCGTCCACGCCGTCGCTGGCGGCGGTGCCTACGACATTCAGGGCGGGCAGGTCCAGGCCGGGAACCCCCGCGGTTTTCTCCCACTTGCCGAACTCTTTGAGGACGCCGTATTCGGCGTTGGAGGCGACCACGATGGTCAGCGGGATCCGGGAGTGCGCCGCCGTCCACAGCGCGGTGATCGCGTAATGCATGGAACCGTCGCCCATCAACGCGACGACGGGGCGATCCGGGGCCGGCAAGTTGAGCGCCTACGGCCGCAGGTAGCCCAAAGCCCAGTCCGCCACCGCCGGCTGATAAGTGCGAGAACGGGTTGCCGGGCCGAATACCGCTAGTGATGGGGAACTCGTTGCTCCCGGCCTCGCTGACCCACCGCGTGTCTGGGGTGCGGCATGCCCGACGGCCGCCCATAGTGTTTCGGGTTTGAGCGGTGTTTCCGCGTACTCGATGTCGGGGATCGGGGCGCGCGGCGGCGAGTGCGTCGAGCTTGGCGTTGTACTCCTGTTGAGTCTTCAGGCCGAACGTGTTGGGCGGCTTGAACAAGTTCTCCATGTTCCAGGTCGCGATCCGCACCACCATCGCAGCCAACCCCGCTCGACGATCTGATTACCCCGACCTCCTCATCAAAGCCGCTTCGTCAACTCGAAAAGCCGGAACTCGCGATCTGTCCGGCCCCGGTAGGCGTCATAGTTGCTCGCGTAGTCGGCGAATTTTCCGAAGATACGCTCGCGTTCCGGGCCGGTCAGCTGCGTAGCGACGACTGGTATCTCCCGTCCGCCCATCGTCACCCACGCGTTCGGGTCAGCCAACAAGTTCGACGACCATGCCGGATGACGGGCCCGTCCGAAGTTGCTTCCCACCAAAAACAGCCGGTCCCCTTCGCGCATGTAGGTCACCGGTGTCTGGCGTCGCTGACCACTCTTTCGGCCCGTTGTGGTGAGCAACAACAGGGGCACCCCGACCGGACCGAAAATCGTGAAGCGGCCATTGCTTCGGCTCAGAAGTTTGTGATCGAGCGGCGTCAATTTGCGGAAACACCACGCACCGAACCTCGACCCGATGACCGCGGTCACCGACCGCCGCACGAGCCGACCGGGGTCCCGGCCCCAACGGACATCCGGAAACGTGCCTTCGCTCATATCGCGCACTATTCACCACGGACGCAACTGCTGGGCCAACTACACGAGATTTCCCGCGCGGCAGGTCTTTTGTTCTGAGGAGATGACCCTGCGACCCTGCCTCGACTGCGGCGAGCCCACCGCCCTCACCCGCTGCCCCGAGCACCGCGGATACGACGCTGAATGGGATCGCCTGTCCCGCGGAGCCCGACGGCTGCAACCGTGGTGCAGCGACTGCGGCAGCACCGAGGACCTGCAGGCCGACCACCTGCCCAGCGCGTGGGAACGCAGAGCACAACGAAAGCCGCTGCGACTCAAAGACATTGAAGTCGTATGCGGAGAGTGCAACCGCGCCCGCGGCTCCTCACGCCCCGAGAGCACTGGGGGCAGGCCCCTGGCCAGCACGTTTCCCCGACGCCACAGTCGCGGTGCGCGTTACACACGGCGGGAGCAGATCAGTTGTGAGGGTCGTTAATGCGGACGTTCGTCCAGGCGCTCGGCGAGCAGTAGGTGATGGTGCGATTCGCCTTGTCGCGCAACTTGACCAGGCCAGACGCCTCGATCTTGATGTCGTAGAGGTCACTTTCTGTCTTGCCGATGCTGCCCAGGTTAATGAGGTCTGGATCAGCCGCGGCATTCCACGTGATGGAGAAGTCGCCGCTGAAGTATCCGACGTCATCAATTGGCATACCTGGAGCCTCCCATGAAGGCCGGGCCTAAAGCCGCTGTTGACCCAACTGTGTTGCCGTTTCGGCCGCAGTCGACGGGTGCTGCCCGGTTCGCGAAGTTCTGCGAGCGGTTTGTGAAGGTGCCGAAGGGCACCGGCGGGAAGCCCCTCTACGTATGGGTGATCGCGTCGGAAATCACCGGGCGGCGGTTCAAGTTCGGCCCCGAACCGGATCACAAAACAACCATCGGTTGACGACTGTTGCTGCGCGACGTGGCCCCGAAATCGTGACACGACTTTGCCAGCTAACTGCGTTCGATCTAGGGACTTCCGCCCGTCCCACGTTTCCCGCCTGCGGCGCCCAGTTACATCGACCACCTTCCTGGGGAGCGGCACCTTGCCGAGACCGACCGCGCCGACCCGACGCCGACGCTCGGGCAGCCCACAGCTGACGGGTCCAGGCAGTTCGAGCACCGGTCTGTTCCCTCCGATCCGGCGTTCAGCTGGTGTAGCAGTACGAGTCGCTCGACGCGTCGCCGCCCTGGAGCCGGGTTTGGTGGACCCGCAGGCCACGGAAAACGTCGTCGTGCGGGAAGAATCGGACATCGGGACCGAGACCTCCGGCGGACACGTCGGCGTCAAGTTTGGCCATCCATGCCCCGACGCCGTCGGGGTAGACCGCGTCGTCCCACGCCGAGTACAGCGAGTTCGTGAGGTACGCCCATACATGACATTCGCTGCTAACGCCCCTGCCAAAAGACAGGTCTAGCTGCTAGATTGTGGCCCTTTAACGGTCGGAAAGAGGCGTGCCATGCGCGCAACAAGATCACGAACCATCACTTCACTCTTGGCGGCGGTTGGCGCAGGGTTTGCGGTTTCCGCAATGATCGGCGCACCCACCGCCGTCGCCGAGCCGAACACCACAGATTGCCAGGCCGGTCAAGTAGTAATCGACGGTCAATGCAGCGTCCCCAACAATGCGACCAACGTCCCTGCGCCTCCGCCTCCAAATGGCACCGGCGGGCCTGGGATGGGCAGCGGCGACCACAGTGGCGGCTACGGACGTTAACCCGCCAAATAGGCACGCCCAAAAACCCCCGGACTCGTAGAAACGGGCCCCATGCACGATCGGAGGAATGCCATGAAACGCTCCATCATCCTGCCAGTCTTGGTCACCGCGTTCGTCGCGCTGTCGCCCGTCGGCGTTGCACTCGCCGACAACCCACACTCCGGCCCGCCTGCTGGCAGCGGCGGCCAACCGAGCAAGACAGAAGATCCCATGACCTCGCCGCCAGGCCACAGCAGCGGCGGGTTCGCCAAAGCGGAGGAGCTTTACGCCAACCCGGGCTCCACGGGGGGAGTGAATAGCGGCAACTCCCACGTAGTGAGCCAATACGACGTCGCCGGATTCCAGTTTGCCCTGCACCACTAGGCACCCTAGTAAGTAAGGCGCTAACCCTCACGTGGCGCGCTGGTTGTCGCGCGTCAGCGGCCCAGTCGCGGCGCGTTTCCAATAAGCGCGCCACGCCGGGCCGAGTGCGGCGTGAAAGGTTTGCGACCGCGCGTTTTCGCCGTCGCGGATGTGGTAGATGCGACCTCGGACCCGTCCGCTCCGGCGCAACATCAGCGAATCAGCTGCCCTTGCTGTCACCTGGACATTGGCGAATGCGGGAGGGCGAGCCCTAACGGGACAACTGCGCGGCGACATCAACCGGCCTGGACGGCCGCAACCTCGAAATGCGAGACCGTGGTCTCGCGATTGACGAGGTACTCGTCATCCTCGGGGTAGAACACGGCGGCCTCGATGTCGGATCCCGCGAACCCAGCGATGGCAGCCCGTGACTCCCACCAACTGACCGTCAGGACTTCGGTTCGACCATCTCCCAGGTCTCTCGTCCACATCTGGCAGCCAAGGTTGCCCGGCGTCGCCGCATACTCACGCAAACCTGTGCCGGTGATGTAGGCGACGTAGGCATTTGCCTGCTCGGTCCGAACCCAGCCTCGCCACACCCGAGCGATCATGACCATCTCCTCGACGACGCCGGATCTCCTGCCCACAACGATGGGACCCGTCCCCGGTTTGGGTTTCCGGTTTGGATAGGACGGCCACGGAGCCTGCCGGGTAGATGTGAGCGGATGAGGACAACCGCACGTGGCCCCGCATTCTATTCCCCCGTAACGGGCGCCGTTGTGTAACAGATTCGCAGACCGGTTCAGCTGTCCGCAGTGACACGCCGGCAGGCTGTCGGGCGTGTGCGCTATAACCAGTGGCTGGATAACCAGTGGCTGGCGGGTACCACCCAGCGGTCGGCTCAGCGGTGTAACCCACAAGTAGATTCCTGGATGGCGAGATTGTAAGGGTGGGTACCGATGGGCGACATGACTCGTGAGGAACTGGCGGCGATGACCGACCCGGAGCTTTTGGCCTATGAACGCGAGCATCACGGCGACCCCTACATGACCCTCGCAAAGGCGAAAAAGATGCAGCGGGTGGCTCTGCAGTTCTGGCGTATAGGGGGAAGCCCGGAAGAAGGCGGACAGGGAGGCCCAGGCGGAGGCGCGGCGTCGCCCGCATGACAAGTTGTTTCCGTCCGACTCCGCTGACCTTGGGTCCGACGCCTGACTGTGCGTGCCTGCTCGACCTAGGTCCGGAAATGATCCGTATTGGTTCGCAGCTGAAGGGATTTCGAGGCGCGCGAGCGGAAGCGCGCCGAAACCTTCGCCTGGGCGCGTTCGACCACAGTGTCGCGGCGTCGTCAGCGTTCGGGCTTGCCCCGTGCCCACGCCCGCCGCGTTAGGGCAGGATGAAGAACTTTTCTGCTCTAAGGCGCGCTCGCTAGACCATGGCGGTGAAATAGCAGGGCACTCGAGTCCCCGCCGAATGGCATTTGGTTTTGGGCGGCCTGCTGTGCGGCTTCCCCGGGACTAGCAGTGACTTGGGCATTGCCCGGGCTCTGCTGCACGTTGGCGTCGGCGGAGGCGATCGGTGCCAATCCGATCGCTGCCGCGGAGGCGGCGATGGCCAGTGGCGCGATATGGCGCAGTTTCATTTGTTTTTCTCCATATCTAGGTGACATCGCGACATACGATGTCGGCTGAAAATCGGGTTGAGGCGGATTGCTCGCGTCAGTTGGTGCAAGCATCGGTCTGGGTCGTCCTGCTGGACTAAGTCGATCCTGGTGTTCCAGGCAGGCGGTGTCGCCACTGCTGACACCCATCTGACCCTGCAGCTACCTGTAATTCGTGGGTTCATACACTTCGGCGGGTCGACGTCGCATACGCGGGTCGACGTCGCATACACCGTCCGTTGTTGTACGCGGCGATAAGCGCTGTCGTGCCCGAGCTTGAGTGCACCGTCGTCGCGCTGATGCGGGTACCGCCCAACGGGCAGGTTAGCCGACGGGATACAGCCCGTTGCGTGCGAAATTGGTTATCCGCCAACGGACCTCGTCGGCACTGGAGGCCCATCCTCGGCTGTAGCAGCCAGCGTTAATTGCGTGAGTTGGCGGCCGAACTAGGCTTTTGGCCCGCCACCACCGACGAGGCCGACATCCACCGCCTGCTGAAGACCCGTCTATTCGCTTGACTCGACCATCGTCAGATGTTCGCACCACGTTCATCCGAGGTCAGCCGATGACCTACTTCCCGCTGGCCTGTTTCAGATGCGCTATCTCGTTGCCCCACACTGACTGGGCACCCGTGTCACCGACGCGGTAAAGCTGAACTATCGACGAGATTCCGACGGCGAGCGCCACTATCGCGACGATGATGGTGGCGGGTAACCGGCGCTTCTCTGATCGGCGCTCGGCGACGCGCAGCACCGCCAGCACGACCGCCACTACGAGTAGTGCGATGGAGAAGTAGATCATCAAGCCGCCGCGCTCGGCGTGCTGCTGCAAGATGGCGTCAGGATGCCCTCGCATGTCATATAGCCACTCACCAGCATCAGTAGTGATTGGCGTCAACACCAGGGTCACGATGGCGAGGATGAGCGTTAGCCACACCATCTGCCCCCGCCGCACCGCTGGCCATACGGCGCACACAATCTCCAACAGCGCAGTCAGCGGCACCAGGACAACCAAGAAATGAACCAACAGGACATGGCCCGGCAGCCCGTTGATAGCGGTCATTCGATGCTCCTCCTGTGACTTGCCCGGTCGCCGACAATAGCGGTCCAACCTGTCAGCAGGGCTAAAGGTCCGCCACGTTGTCCGCTAGGTCACAGAGTGGCCGACCAGATGACCGCATCCCGGTCGCGGCGCTGAGCAACATCGGCGGCTGGGACTTCTTCCGCGGCAAGACCCTCAACGCAGGCACCGAGATCACCGTGCCCGATGCCAGCGCGCACTGAACGGCCGCGGTAGCTTGAGCAGCGCGCGGCCTGGATCACGTCGCCGGTGCGGGATTCCGCGGCCGAACCCAGAGTTCGGGAACGACCGCCTCGTCGGTTGTCGCGTCCCGACAACAGGTCCGGTCGAGGACGCTGTTTCGAAATAGTCGACATACGAGGGTCCCAAAACTTCGTGTCGGAGATGGCGCGGCGATATGACGGACATCGTTGACCAGCGGTGAAACGATACTGACGTGGACCCCAGCGGGGATGGTGGCGGTGGACTGACCGCGACGGGGCTGCTCTGTGGGTCCTGCGGCACCGAACTGCCACCCAACTCCAAGTTCTGCAACGAGTGCGGTGCACCGCTCACACATGCCACCCGATAGCGCCGCGTCTTCCCCGGCGGCTGCTTCTTCGCTGCCACGGCGCTGGAGATGGGCACCCACCCTGGGCCGGTCAAGGACCGGGTCGCCGCCATCCAGTCCGGTTTCGTGGCTTTGCTCCGGGCCTTCGCGGAGACCGCGCTTGCCCAGCACGAACTCCCCAACCGTGAGGATCCCGACCGGCTCGCCTTCGAGCTGCATGCGGTGCTGCTGGCCGCCGACACCAAATTCGTCCTGCACGACGACCCAGCAATCCTGGACTTGGCACGCCAGGTCGTCCGCCAGCGGCTAGGACTGGACGACGATCGAAACGCCACCGAAAGCTGACGTAGCCCAGCCCGGCAGTCTGGGTTCGAGTCCGACTGGGGGCACTGCATTGAGCCTCGTAGGTGCGGTTTATAAATAGTCAAAAGGGGCGAGTCGTCTCGTCTCGTCTCGTCGCGGAGTCGTCGCGGCGCGTAGCGGGATGGTCGCGACGACTGGCGCTCCAGTTCAGCAGCACCTTCACCACGGCGGTCATCCCCGAACTCAGTGCCGCGCTCACCCCGTCTTCGTCAGGGCCTCGGCGACCAGAACTACGAATCGCTCGCCCGCACGGGTGAAACGATGACCACCGCTGAAATGGCGGCCTACGCATCTGACCAGATCGACCAGGCGCGAGCAGAGTTGAACACAGTCTCGAAATAGACGTTGAGCTCAGCCGGTCGGTGCCGCGGGACCGATGAGGTCTGCCCAGGTCACTGAGTCTCAATAATTCGTCTCAAAATGCGCGTCTCGAATCGACCGTGAAGGCCGTCACGCAACTAGAGCTTGGCCGCCAGCTCGGTGCCTTGCCTGATCGCCCGCTTGGCGTCGAGCTCAGCCGCCAACGCGGCGCCGCCGATGATGTGCGGGTCGACGCCGTTGCGGCGCAGGCCGTCCTCGAGATCGCGTACCGAGTCCTGGCCGGCGCAGATCACCACGTTGTCGACCTCGAGCAGACGCGGGTCGGACGCGATCAGGCCCGAAGCTGATGTGCAGGCCGTCGTCGTCGATGCGTTCGTAGTTCACGCCGGACAACTGCTGTACGCCTTTGGCCTTCAGCGAGGCTCGGTGCACCCAGCCCGACGTCTTGCCCAGCCCCTTGCCCTGCGGGCCCTTGGTCCGCTGCAGCAGATACACCTCGCGCGCCGGCGGCGCGGGGATCGGTGTCGTCAGCGCGCCGCGCACTTCCTGCGGATCGGCCACGCCCCACTCCGCCTTCCATTCCTTGAGGTTCAGCGTCGGTGACTCGTCCGTGACCAGGAACTCGCTCACGTCGAAGCCGACCCCGCCCGCACCGACGACCGCCACTGTCTTGCCGACCGGCTTGCCCGTGATCGCCTCCGCGTAGGACAGCACCATCGGATGGTCGATGCCTGGAATGTCGGGCATCCGCGGCGAGACACCCGTCGCCAGCACCACCTCGTCGAAGTCGGCGAGTTCGTCGACCGTTGCCCGTGTCCGAAGCCGAACATCGACGCCGTGCTTCTCGAGCATGCGCGTGTAGTAGCGGATCGTCTCGGCGAACTCCTCCTTGCCGGGAATCCTTCGCGCCAAGTCGAATTGGCCGCCGATCGTCTCGCCCGCCTCGAACAGCGTGACGGCATGCCCGCGCTGTGCGGCGGTGACCGCGGCGGCCAGGCCGGCCGGTCCCGCACCGACCACCGCGATGCGCTTGGTGCGGCGCGTCGGCCCGAGGACCAATTTCGTCTCGTGGCCCGCCCGCGGATTCAGCAGACACGACACCGTCTTGTGCACGAATGCGTGATCCAGACACGCCTGATTGCAGGCGATGCAGGTGTTGATCTCGTCGGCGGCGTCGGCCTCCGCTTTGCGCACCCAGTCCGGGTCGGACAGCAGCGGGCGTGCCATCGAGATCAGCTGCACGTTGCCGTCGGCCAGAATCTGCTCGGCCGCTTCGGGCATGTTGATGCGGTTGGACGCCACCACCGGGATGTTCACGTGCTCGGCGACCGCGTTGCTGATGTCGACGAACGCGCTGTTGGGCACGGACGTGACGATCGTCGGCACCCGCGCCTCATGCCAGCCGAAGCCGGAGTTGATGATCGTCGCGCCTGCCGCCTCGACTTCGGTTGCCAGCGCGACGATTTCGTCCCAGCTCTGGCCGTCCTCGACGTAGTCGGCCATCGACATCCGGTAGCAGATGATGAAGTCGTCGCCGACCGCGGCGCGGGTACGACGCACGATCTCGACCGGCATCCGCCGCCGCTTCTCCGGCGTCCCACCCCAGGCGTCGGTGCGCTTGTTGGTGCGCGGCGCGAGGAACTGGTTGAGCAGGTAACCCTCGCTGCCCATGATCTCCACGCCGTCGTATCCGGCCTCGCGGGCCAGCTCGGCGCAGCGGGCGAAGTCGTCGATCGTGCCGTCGACGTCCCGCAGCGCCCGTGGACGGAACGGGTTGATCGGTGCCTTGATCGACGATGCGCTCACCGAAAACGGGTGATACGCATAGCGTCCGGCATGCAACACCTGCAACAGGATCTTGCCGCCTGCGTCGTGCACCGGCTGTGTGATCCGGCGATGGCGCCTCGCCTCGGAGGTGGAGATCATCTGCGCGGCGAACGGCAGCAGCCAGCCTGCGCGGTTCGGCGCGTACCCGCCGGTGATGATCAGGCCGACACCACCGCGGGCGCGCTCGGCGAAGTACTCGGCGAGCCGGTCGGTGTCGCGGGCGCGGTCCTCCAGCCCGGTGTGCATCGAACCCATCACCACTCGGTTGCGCAGCGTGGTGAAGCCAAGATCCAACGGCGACAACAGCTTCGGATACATCACTTCTCCCTTTGCTCTTCGCGCGAGCGCTCATCGCGTCCCCTTCAGGGCCGCGGCCACTTCGTCGAGCCAGTCGATGGCGCTTTCCTCAGCGCGGATACCGCCACGCAGCACCAGATACTGATGCAACGCGCTGCCACTCAGGGCGCTCGGATCGGGAAACTGCCGCTTCTCGAATCCGCGGTAGGTGTCCAGCAATTCGGCGCGCTCGGCCCGAAGCGCGGCCACCTGAGTGCGCACCGCGTCGACGTCGCCGTACGCGGCGCCGCGGACCTTGATCGCAATGTCGCGGGTGCGGTTGTCGGCCACCGAGCTGCCGCGCCCCGACAGCGGTTCAGCGATCCAGCGGGCCATCTCGGCACGGCCGGCGTCGGAGACGGTGTAGACCTTCTTGTCCGGTCTGCCCTGTTGCACGACCGGGGTGACGCGCACCCAGCCGTCGTCCTCCATCGACCTCAGCGTGCGGTAGATCTGCTGATGGGTGGCGGCCCAGAAGTAGCCGATGGACCGGTCGAACCGGCGGGCCAGCTCGTAGCCGGAGCCGGACTGTTCGCACAGCGACACGAGGATCGCGTGGGGAAGTGCCACGCGCGCAGCCTATGGCGAATCCGCCGCGCTATGCAACTTGTTGCAGTGCAACCAAGCGCATACGCGGCGGATTCGTCAGGTCAGCACCAGTTCACGTTGACGTCGGTGCCTCCGTTGTTGACGTGCACCGAGCAGTCCGCCATGGCTGGGCTGGCCAACCCGAGGGACATCACGGCGAACGTGGCGGCAGTGGCTAGGCCGAGGGCGATTTTCTTCATTTTGACTCCCGAAAATTGAGCTTAGCTAAGCTAAGCGGTTGCTATATAACAGAACAGCTTCGTCGCGGCGGATCTTCCCGGGGACAAAGGTTTTCGCCCGATTCGCACGCCGTCACAGCCACGGCAAGCGTGTGGCCGAGGTCACACGACGCGGGGAGCAGCGGCAAGGCCGCGTCGGATAGGTATGTCCCTAGGCGTGCTGTATGTGCAACGTCTAGTATCAGTAACCACGCGCCACCCATAACCGGGGCGGCGTAGTAGTTAGGGCACACTGAGACAGGCGTCCAAGTAGCCGCATCGGATACTTGCAGCGACTTTTCGGCGGGCCTGAGCATGACTGCCCCACTGACAGGAGATCGAGGAGACCTCAGTGACGTACACGATTGCCGAACCCTGCGTCGACATCAAAGACAAGGCATGTATCGAGGAGTGCCCTGTCGATTGCATCTACGAGGGCGCACGCATGCTGTACATCCACCCGGACGAGTGCGTCGACTGCGGCGCATGCGAGCCGGTCTGCCCGGTCGAGGCCATCTACTACGAAGATGATGTGCCCGATCAGTGGAGCGGATACACACAGATCAACGCCGACTTCTTCGCCGAGCTCGGATCGCCCGGCGGCGCATCCAAGGTCGGCCTGACCGAGAACGACCCGCAGTCGGTCAAGGATCTGCCGCCTCAAGGTGAGGACCAATAACGGCTCGCCCCGCGCTTCGTAAGCGCGTCTCGGCGTTATTGCCGGTGTTCCCCTGGGACACCCTGGCCGACGTCACCGCGCTGGCGCGTTCGCACCCCGACGGCATCGTCGACCTATCGGTGGGCACACCCGTGGACCGATGTAGCGCCGCTGATCCGTGATGCGCTTGCCGCGGCCAGCGGAGCGCCCGGATATCCGACCACCGCGGGCACCCCGGCGCTGCGGGCGTCGGCGTCCGCCGCCCTGCAGCGCCGGTACGGCATCACTGGCCTGGCCGACGACGCCGTGCTTCCGGTGATCGGCACCAAGGAACTCATCGCGTGGCTGCCCACGCTGCTCGGTCTGGGCCCCGACGACGTCGTCGTGGTGCCCGAACTGGCCTATCCCACTTACGAAGTCGGCGCTCAACTGGCAGGCGCTCAGGTGGTGCGTGCGGACTCGCTGACTCAGCTGGGACCGCAGTCGCCCGCATTGGTGTTTCTCAACTCGCCCAGCAACCCCACCGGGAAGGTGCTCGGCGTCGAGCATCTCCGCAAGGTGGTGGGCTGGGCGCGCGAGCGCGGCGTGCTGATCGCGTCCGACGAGTGCTATCTGGGGCTCGGTTGGGACGCTCAGCCGGTTTCGGTGCTGCACCCGTCGGTCTGCGACGGCGACCACACCGGGTTGTTGGCCGTGCATTCGCTGTCGAAGACGTCGTCGCTGGCCGGCTACCGCGCGGGTTTCGTCGCCGGTGACACCGGGGTGCTCGCCGAGCTTCTGGCGGTGCGCAGGCACGCGGGCATGATGGTGCCGACGCCGGTGCAGGCCGCGATGGTGGCCGCGCTGGACGACGACGCCCACGAAGGCGAGCAGCGCGAGCGGTATGCGCGACGACGGGCGGCGCTTCTGCCTGCGTTGCAATCGGCCGGACTGGCGGTCGACAACTCCGAGGCCGGGCTGTACCTCTGGGCGACCCGCGGCGAGCCGTGCCGCGACACCGTCGCGTGGCTCGCGCAGCGCGGAATTCTGGTGGCGCCCGGCGAGTTCTACGGCCCGCGCGGTTCACAGCACGTCCGGGTGGCGTTGACCGCGACGGACGAGCGTATCGACGCTGCCGTGGCAAGGTTGCGCGGCTGACATCACCGACGCCGAAAGGTGTTCACCCGCCTGCGTACTCGATGTCGTTGAAGGGCCAAGACTCCGTCAGCCAGTCACGAACAGCCTTACGCAACGGAGCGTCGAGCTCGGCCACATCGGCACGAACCCAGGACCGAACGCTGGCGTCGCCTTCCCGGTCGCCGGGGTCGATGTAGACGCAGCCGATGACCTCGTCTGAATCGGGATCGAGCACCGAATAGGCGAACGCAACGCGCCGCTCGAACTCGTCGGCGTGCTCCTCCAGATCGGTGAGGTTCCGCTCCGCCGAGAATCCCTCGTCGGGCGGCCAGCCCCGACCCTCGAAACCCGGTGTGGTCCGCAGGTGGGCGATGCTCGACATCCACGCCGCGTGATCTCGAGCGTTGTGGTGTGGGCCGAGCGGTTCGAGCCGGAAGCGCGTGGATCGAAGTTCGGTGGGGACGACGAAGTGGTCGGGCACCAGCGGGGTGCGTCTCGGCTCTTCTGCCATGCCTTCACCTTTGCACCTTGTTACCCGAAGCTGCACCCGGTGAGCGGATATCGCCACGCCCGCCGAACGTGAGGATCAGCCCAACAGGCCGAGCGACATCGCGGTCGTCACCGCCGCGGTGCGATCCGAGACGCCGAGCTTGTTGAACGTCCGCAGCAGATGGGTTTTCACCGTCGCCTCGCTGATGTGCAGGAGGCGGCCGATGTCGGCGTTGGTGTTGCCCTTGGCGACCTCGGCGAGCACTTCGACTTCACGCGCCGACAACGTGATCGAGGTGGGTTGGCGGACAAAGTGAACAAGGCGATCGGCGACCGTCGGCGCGAGCACCGTCTTACCGAGTGCGGCATCGCGTACCGCAGCGGCCAACTCGGCGCGCGAGGCGTCTTTGAGTAGATACCCCGCCGCGCCCGCCTCCACCGCGCGCAGGATGTCGGTGTCGGACTCATATGTTGTGACAACGACGATCCGCGTGTTCGGCAGCTTCGCAAGGATCCGCTCGGTCGCCATCACGCCGTCGACATCGGGCATCCGCAGATCCATGAGAATGACATCGGGGCAAAGGGATTCGGCCAATGCAATCGCCTCGGCTCCCGAACCCGCCTCGCCGACGACGGTGAGGTCGTGTTCCGCGTCGATCATTCCGCGCAAGCCCTCGCGGACCACGGGATGGTCATCGACCAACAGCACCGTTGTCGTCACGCCGGGACCTCGACGTTTACCGTCGTCCCACCACCGGGCGTGGGCGTCACCGACAAGATGCCGCCCACCTGCGCGGCTCGGGTGCGCATGCCGCGCAGCCCGAATCCTTCGGTGTGCTCGTCGCCAAGACCAATGCCATTGTCCGCGACGGACAGTCGGACACAGCCGTCGACCGTCGACAGTTCAACCGCCACCGTGCTGGCTTTCGCGTGCCTGCGAATGTTGGCGAACGCCTCTTGTGCTGCGCGCAGCAGCACCACATCGGTGGCCATGCCCAGGAGCGGCAGTTCGTCGTCGCTGCGCATGTTCACGGCGACACCGGTTTCTGCCGACAACCTTTCGCATTGGCGTTCGATGGCGGCCGGCAGCGAACCGTCATGCAGCGCGGTCGGAGTCAGCTCGGCCACCATTGCCCGCGCCTCGGCGAGGTTTTCCCGTGCGGTGCTGCGGATCAGCTCGACGTGCCGTTTCGCAGCGACCGTGTCGCTCTCCAACTCGGGCTCGACTGCCTGCGCGAGCGCGACGATGCTGGTGAACCCTTGTGCGAGCGTGTCGTGGATTTCCCGAGCCAGCCTTTCACGTTCCGCCGCGGCGCCGGCCGCCCGCGAGAGGCGGGCGCTCTCGGCGCGGGTCGCGGCGAGCTCTGCGACCAGGGCGGCCAGCCTTGTGCGTTGGTTCATCGACGTCATGATCGTAATGCCGATGACGGGGGCGGCGATAACCCCGACGAGCGTAAAGGCAACCGCCAGAGGCAGATCGGGCCAGCGAGTTCCGTAGAACAGCAGCGCGAGGCTAAGCGGCAAGAAGTTCACCACTGTCGTCACCACAAGCGCGGCAGGCAGGGGCAACGAGGCGAACACAAGAGGATAGATCGTCGGGACCGCAGCGACCGCAGCCGACGACGCGGATAGCGCGACGACCCACAGTCCAATCACTGTCGTCAGAAACAGCAGGGTCCGCCAATCGAATTCGCCGGCTCGGATGACGCGGCGGCCGAACGCCAAGACGCACACGACGATGCCCGCCAACGCCGTCAGCGCCACCGGCACGTTCCCTGGGAAACGGTGGTCGAGCATGACGACCCCTGCGGCGGCTGCGGCGCACATGCCCACCACGTAGGCGTCCCACAACCAGTGCCACTCCCCGGAACGCCCGCCGACCATTGGGCGATGCTAACCCTCGGTCGGCACCCAGTTGCCGTGAAAACCATGCGGCACACGTACCGGAAGGTGCACGGTCGCGACCGTTTCCAGCGTCTGCGCATCGAGCAGCACGAGGTCACTGCGATCGGTCGACCGGTCGTAGACGAAACCCATCGCCACGCCGTCGTCTTCGGCGGCGTCGGTACTGGACGGGACGAAGACGAACTCGCCAGGTTCGCAGCCCGGTCCGAACGCTACGGACTGGGTGCGTCGCGTGACGACGTCGTGTTTGAGGATCGCGTCGGGCGCTGAGATGTCCATCGTCCCAGGGGAGAAACCGACCGCGTATCCGTATCGGTGCGGCCGGCCGACCAGTCGCTCGTCGACGCGCGGGAATTCCTGCCCCGTCTCGTCGAGTCGCTCCTCGGTGACCTTGCGGGCAGTCAGGTCGACCGTCCATCGATCGAGCGTCGGGTTGCCCGGCACGATGGAATGGCCTGCGGTGAACACCGAGGGGTGCCTCACGACGTCCAGCACGATGCGATCGGCCTCGTCATAGGCGTTGAGCGGGTGGAACACGTAGCACGCATTCACGTCGAACCAGCGGATGTCGGCCGCGGTGCCCTCGCGCGGCAGCACGCCGACGCGGGCCTGCCGCTCCGGTGCCCAGCGGTAGGGCATGCCGCTCGGTGACGCTCCGCCCCGGTCCGATCCGCGCATTGCGGCGCGCAGGAAGAAATCCGGCGCGGCGTGCCGCTCGGCGAACCGCGTCAACAGTCCCGCCACCGCCTTGGCCGGCCTGCTGCTCAACCGCGTGCCGAAATCCAGTGCCACAGGCAGGTCGTAGAGCACGACGTACTTCTCGGTCAGCGAGAAGTCGTGCATCATCGTCTGCGCCCGCAGCCGGATGTCGACCGTGCGGCGGACCTTTCCGTCGACGCCGGTCACGGTGTACTGCACGATGTTTCCGCGTATGGGGTTGTACGACACGGCGTGCAACTCACCGGTCACCGGGTCACGCTTGGGATGGGCGGTGTACCCGCCGAACAACGTGCCGCAGAAGTCGGACGGCCCAACGGTTTCCAGTTCGTCTGTCAGTTCGTACGGACGTGCGCCTCCCTCGACGATGGCCAATGTCTTGCCGCCCTGTCCGATGATGTTGGTGTTGGCGGCGAAGTCGAAGCCGCCGTTGGTCGGCCCACTTGTCCAGGTCTCGCCCAGCTTCCGCGAGACGTCTGCCGACCGCACCCACCGGTTGCGATACCAATGCGCGCTGCCGTCCCTCAGTCGCAGGCCATGGGCCATCCCCGCGCCGAGGAACCAGTGATACTTGGCGGGGTTCGGGTCGCCGATCGGGTTCGGCCCGATCCGCAGATACCGGCCGTCGAGATACTCGGGGAGCGTGCCCGTGACGTCGAGATCGATCGCGGTGATCTCCTCGCGCACGGGCGCGTAGTTGCCGTTCAGATACGGGTTCTCGGTCTCACGGACAGGTGCGGCAGTGGTCATGGATTGATGTTGCGCCTGTGTGCCCCTGCGCAACGACCCCCTGACGGTTGAATTCGGTGTCCATCGACCGGTTGACACGCAAGTTGGTGCGCCGAGACTGCGCACAGATCGCGAATTTCGACGAAATCGCGATCTCACCGCAGTTTCGGCGTCAGCGCTCGGTCGCCCGTAACCCCAGGGCCAGGACCAGGCGGTCGTCGGGGTCGTCCAGCGACGTCGACAGCAGCTTTTCGATCCGGCGGACGCGATAC
The DNA here is from genome assembly GCA_963770305.1 of uncultured Actinomycetota bacterium. Lineage (GTDB taxonomy): Bacteria > Actinomycetota > Actinomycetes > Mycobacteriales > Mycobacteriaceae > Mycobacterium. The sequence continues at coordinate 249,381 of CAVYPB010000012.1, read as the reverse complement.
CGCACCGTGTTCGGATGCACATGCAGTCGCTGCGCGACCGCGGCGATGTCACCGAACCCGTCGAGATACGCCTGCAGTGTGTTGGCCAGCATCGGGTCCTGCTCGCGCAGTTGCCGCACCCGCGGGTCGACCAGCCGAGGCTGCCCGGCCACCTGCGAGACGATCTCGTCGAGCAGCACGGTGGTGCGGGCCTCGTCCAGCGAGCTGACCTGTCCGATGGCGCAAGGGTGACGCTCCGCGCTGTCGAACACCCGGTCCACTTCCGAGCGGGCCGCCGCGGCGCCGGCCAGCCCGACCAGCGGGGTGGCGATCACCGCGCGCAGCGTCAGGCCGAGTTCGCGTCGCAGCGCCGCGACCACACCGCGCACCCACGACGTCACCGACGACGACCCGCCGGTCTTGGGCAGCAGCACGTATACCCGCTCGCCCGTCGATGCGATCTGAGCGTCGGCCCGAAACGCGCTGGCGCTCAACGCAATCACGTCGGCTGGTACGGAGGTCTCGACGCCGACGAACCCGATCAGCGCAGCGCGCCCGTCGGCCGTGATGCCCAGCTCCCGCGCGATCGCGCCGATGTCGGCGTCGTCGCCGGTCAGGCCAAGCAGTTCCTGTACTCGCACGGTGTGCGTCGACGGGGTAGCCGCCAGCCGCGACATGATGCGGGCCGCCAGCACCGCGCCGCCCCGCAGGATGTCATCGACGTCGTCGGCCAGCGCCGCCGATCCCTGCTGCAGCCAGATGGTTCCGGCGAACCCGGGCCTACGGCGCGCATCGCCCCCCGGCAGATGGATGCCTGCCGCCAGCCGCGGCCGCAGACCCAGTTCCGGGCGCTCGGCGACGCGGACCACGTCGGTGCTCGCGTGCAGCGCGTCGAAGATGCCCCATTGGCCGATCCACTCCAGGTGTTCGGGCGGGCCGGCGCGCCCCAGAATCGTCAGGCGACGCAGCTCGTCGGCCTCGTCGCTGGACGCCGAGTACGCCAGCACGTGGGACGCCTCGTCCTCGATGCTGATCATGCCGCGGGTGCGATCGGCGATGGATTGCGCGAGGCCGAAGAGGTCGGTGCCGGAGTCGTAGAGCGGGTCGCCGCGGTCGCCGTGGTGCTCGAAGGCGTGGTTGACCAGTTTGTAGAGCAGCTCCCATCGCGCCTGCGGTTCGACGGCCACCACCGCGATGCCGAGCGCGACAGCGCGCTTGACCGCGGCGGCCGACGGTTCCTTGACGAAGATGGCCGCGGGTACGCGCCCGGCCTGCTGCCCGATCCATCGCACCGCCTCGGCGTCGGACACGCCGAGCAGGAAGAACAGATCCGCCGAACCGGGGCCGACCGCGAGCCCGAGCCTCACGTCGTCGGCGTCGACGAGTGCAACCGAGCCCACTGGCATGTCCAGGCCACGAGGAGCCTCGACCAGCGTCACCATCGTGCGATCGAGGGCGAGCAGAAGCTGCCCGAGACCCAGGCCGAAGGTCTGCACCGCCATGCCCCACTCCTTTGTCCGATTCGACTATAGATGTCGAGACGTGTTGTCGGATCGGCCATCGGTTTAGGTGTCGCGAAGCGGGCATTCTTGCTGCATGGACGCCATCACCGATGTGCCCTTGCCTGCCAACGAGCCGGTCCACGAGTACGCGCCTGGTTCCGGTGAACGCACGCGGCTCACCAAAGCACTTCAAACAGTCGCCCCCGACCCGATCGACCTGCCGCACGTCATCGGTGGTATTCACCGCATGGGCGACGGCGACCGCGTCGACGTCGTTCAGCCGCACCGTCACTCCGCGCGACTCGGCACCTTCACCAACGCCAACCACGCCGATGCCACCGCCGCCATCGAGGCTGCGATGGTCGCGAAGGCCGACTGGGAGGCCACCCCGTTCGACGAACGCGCGGCGGTGTTCCTGCGCGCCGCCGACCTGCTGGCCGGCCCGTGGCGCGAGAAGCTGTGCGCCGCGACCATGCTCGGCCAGTCCAAGTCCGCCTATCAGGCGGAGATCGACGCGGCATGCGAGCTGATCGACTTCTGGCGGTTCAACGTCGGGTTTGCCCGGCAGATCCTGGCGCAGCAGCCGATCAGCACCCGTGGCGTGTGGAACCGCACCGACTATCGGCCGCTGGAGGGTTTCGTCTACGCGATCACGCCGTTCAACTTCACGGCCATCGCGGGCAACCTGCCGAGCGCGCCCGCGTTGATGGGCAACACCGTGGTGTGGAAGCCCTCGCCGACCCAAACTTTCGCCGCGTATGTGACCATGCAGCTGCTGGAGGCCGCGGGTCTGCCGCCGGGCGTCATCAACCTGCTCACCGGCGATGGCATCGCGGTTTCCGATGTGGCCCTTGCGGATCCGCGTCTGGCCGGGATCCACTTCACCGGGTCGACGGGCACGTTCCAGCATCTGTGGCGCGAGGTGGGCACCAACATCGACCGCTACCACACGTACCCGCGGCTGGTCGGCGAGACCGGCGGCAAGGATTTCGTAGTCGCGCACACCTCGGCGCGTCCGGATGTCCTGCGCACGGCGCTGATTCGTGGCGCATTCGACTACCAGGGCCAGAAGTGCTCTGCGGCGTCGCGGGCGTTCGTCCCGCGCTCGGTGTGGCAGCAGATGGGCGACGACTTCCTGTCCGCGACCGAGGCGTTGCGCTATGGGGACGTCACCGACCTGACCAACTACGGCGGCGCGCTGATCGACGAGCGGGCATTCGTGAAGAACGTCAAGGCGATCGAGCGGGCCAAGAGCGCCGCCCACGTGACGGTCGCCGTCGGCGGCGAATACGACGACAGCGAAGGCTATTTCGTCCGCCCGACGGTGCTGCTGTCCGACGATCCGACTGACGAGGCCTTCTCCACCGAGTACTTCGGGCCGATCCTTTCGGTGCACGTGTATGCCGACGACGAATACGACCGCATTCTCGACGTCGTCGACAAGGGCGCGAAGTACGCGTTGACCGGTGCGGTGATCGCCGACGACCGGTCGGCGGTGCTGGCCGCCGAGCAGCGGCTGCGCCACGCGGCGGGCAACTTCTACGTCAACGACAAGCCCACCGGAGCGGTAGTGGGCCAGCAGCCGTTCGGCGGGTCGCGGGCGTCGGGCACCAACGACAAGGCCGGCTCCGCGCTGAACCTGCTGCGCTGGACCTCTGCGCGGTCGATCAAGGAGACCTTCGTCCCGCCCACCGATCACAACTACCCGCACATGGAATCGGAGATGAGGTGATGGCCACTGTGCCGTCGGCTCTTCGCGCAGGCGCTCATCGCGCGTTCCACCGGGTCGCGCGTCCGGTGATCCTGGCCGCCAGCCGGCAGGAAGGGTTACGGCGCACCGCCGAGCGGCTGCCCGTCACTCGTGACGTGGTGCACCGGTTCGTGCCCGGCGAAACCGTTGCCGACGCGATGAATTCAGTTGAGCAACTGCGCTATTCGGGGCGGCTGGTCAGTATCGACTACCTCGGCGAGGACGTCACCGACGTCGACACCGCGAACGCGACGGTCGACGCCTACCTCGAGTTGCTCGACGCGCTCGGCAGCCACAGCGAGCCCGCATCGAAAGTGCGGCCGCTGGAGGTGTCGCTGAAGCTGTCGGCGCTGGGTCAGGCGCTGCCGCGTGACGGCGAGAAGATCGCGCTTGAGAACGCGCACACGATCTGTGAGCGGGCGCAGCGAGTGGGAGCGTGGGTGACGGTCGACGCCGAAGACCACACCACCACGGACTCGACCCTGTCGATCGTGCGGGATCTACGCACCGAGTTCGATTGGCTGGGTACGGTTTTGCAGTCCCATCTGAAGCGCACCGAGGACGACTGCCGCGAGTTCGCGGCGTCGGGGGCGCGGATCCGGTTGTGCAAGGGGGCGTATGACGAACCCGCGTCAGTCGCCTACCGCGCCATCGACGACGTTACCGACTCCTACCTGCGCTGTCTGCGGGTGTTGATGGCCGGCGCCGGCTACCCGATGGTGGCCTCGCACGATCCGCAGATCATCGAGGCGGTACCTGCGCTGGCCCGCGAAACTGGCCGCGGGGTTGACGATTTCGAGTACCAGATGCTGTACGGCATCCGCGATGCCGAGCAACGACGGCTGGCCGACGAGGGCAATCACGTCCGGGTCTACGTACCGTTCGGCACGCAGTGGTACGGATACTTCGTCCGCCGACTGGCCGAGCGCCCCGCCAACCTGACGTTCTTCCTGCGGGCGCTGGCGGAGCGCCGGCACTAGTCGGCGCTTGGGAACGAATGGTGCTCATGCGTGACGACCCAGCGGCCGTCGCGCTTACGTAGTCCCATGGTGATCCGTAGACGGTTGTCGGGGTTGGCCGCAAAGTCCTCGGGTGTACCGCAGCGCAGCAGGGCGTAGGCGAACGCCACGTCGGTGCCGGCTGTCACGTCGAGCTCGACGATCTCGAAGATCGCACCCTGCCGAAGCCACTCGAAGAACGGCGCCCATGACGCGCGGTAGGCGTCGATGCCGCGAATGCCGTCGTACGGCGGCGGCACGTCGAACATCACGACGTTCGGATCATGATCGGCGAGAACTGATTCGAGATCGCCGGTGCGGATGGCGTCGGCCCAGCGGAGGATGAGTGCGCGGATGGCTTCCTCGTCACTCATCGGACTTGCGGCGCTTGTACTCGGCGGTACCCCTGGATGACACGAGAACGTAGCCTGCGGTGGCGAACAAGGCGGGCATCATTGCCATCATTCCGTATATCGCGGTCATCGTGTCACCCCTCTCGAAATTCTGTCTAGGTTGCTACTTTCTTCAACGGTGCAGACCGTTGCGCGGTTCAAAAATCATCGCGTGATGTCGAATCTGGTGGCGCCGTAGGGCTCGGTGGTGCCGAACGCGAACACCGTGGACGGGGTGATCTTGTAGACGTGCCACGGCGGCGGGCCCGCCGACGGTGCGCTGTATTCGGTGGTCATGGCGTCTCCCTCGACCTGCGCGGACCAACCAACCCTGACGTATTCATCAGCAACGGAACGCAGTTCGTCCGCGTCGATGACACGCGCCGCGCTGCCCTCGATCACCAGGTCAAACGGGTGCGGCGCGACGCTGACGGCACAGCGCGGGTCCGAGGCGACGTTGTGTGACTTGCGGGTCCCGGGGCCCGGAGGTGAAGTACCAGACGCCGTCGAGCTGGACGAAGCCCACCGGCGTCACGTGCGGTGAGCCGTCGGGGTCGATCGTCGTCAGCCATGGCGTGTGCCGGTTGGGTCCGCCGGTATCCGGCGCCTGCGTGATGTCGGAGGCAAGCGTGTCGCGTACCCGCTCCCAATCGATCGGAGCCATGTCGTCCCCAGCCAGATTCCTTATCCCTGAGACGTTCATGCCTGTGTAGACCATGCCATGCAGGAGAACTCATCACCGCCGCTGGACACACCGGTTGACCTAGTAGTGCAGGTCTTCCTTCGGTAGGTTCGCCGCGTCCGCCTCCAATTCGGCGAAGGTCATCTGCAGCAGCGTCACCGCGTCGTTGACCGCGCCGACCTCCGTGTCGTCCAGCGAGACGCCCATGGTTCGTGCGGTCGCCGACACCTCCAGCAGCCCGGCGTAGACAGTGGCCACCTCGTCCACTGCCGCGGTGAGCCTTTCGAAGAGCGTGGCCCGCCGCGAGCTCAGTCGGGCGATCGTCTTCTTGATCGACTCGACGGCCAGGTCACCCTGTCCGGATACCTCGCGGGCGGCCGCGATCGCGTCGTCCAGCGCGTCCACCGCGGCCGCCATCTGCAACACCGACGGGCGGGCGGTGTCAGCGGCCGCGAGTGCGTCTTCGGCCTTGGTCTGCACGACGTCTGGCAGTGCCTCTGTCTGCAGCGCCCGCAGTGAGCGCACGTGGCCGTCGAGCAGGATTACCAACCCCTGCTGCCGGGTGCCCGATCGCAGCTGCTGCGGTGCGTCCTCCCGCGGCCGCGTGAGCGCACGGACGGTGACCGCCGTACCGAGCATCACCGCGGCGGTGCCGATCGACAGCGGGACGGACGCGCCGAACGCCCACGCCATGCCGGCGCCGAACACCGACAGCAGCAACGCCCACGGATCGCGCGCGCCGGCCAGCACCCGTGCCCCAATACCGTTGCGTGCCATCAGAAATTCGATAGGACGTTGGTGAACACCGCGTCGATCGTCTGCGGGTCGGACGCGTCGTACGCTGCGGCGTGCGACGCCTCGGAGATCCGCTTGACGGTATCCAAGTCGGCGTCCTCGCCATACGCGATGGTGAACACCCGGACGCCGCCCTCGAGAGCCTGGTCGCCGAGCTGTCGGATCAGTCCGTCGACGTCGTTGTCATCCGGATACTCGTTCTTGCCGTCGGTCATCACCACGACCGCATTGATGGTGTCCTCACCCGCGCCGGCGCGAACGGCCTCCGACGCCTTCCTGGTCGCGGCATAGAGCGGCGTGCCGCCCGCCGGGATCAACTGCTGGATGCGGGCGATCAGCTGCTCCCGCTGCGGGCCGAGCGGCTCGAGTGGCATCTGCTGCCAGTAGACCTGGCCGTCGGAGGGAAACGTCCACAACCCGACCTGGTCGGCGTCGGACAGCTGGGACAGGGCGTTCACCGCCGCGGCCTGGGCCAGTTCGAGCCTGGTCTTGCCTGCGCCCGCCGACTGTCCCATTGATCCGGATACGTCCAGCACCAGCAATAGGCGCGCCGGCTTGCGGAGGTCCGACCACGCGGCGCGGACCGCGGCCAGCACCGGCGGGCTCGGCGGGGACAGCGTGACGCCGACGTCTTCGGCCAGGTAATCGCTGTCGCTTACCGCCTTGCCGGGCCGTCCGTCGTAGGTGCGGAACCCCGCGTCGGTAAACAACTCCTGCTGGGCAGGCTCATGCAGGTAGGCGAGGAAGTCCTTGGCCCCGGCCTGCTTGCCCGCCTCGGACCAGGGGGCCTGAAGAACCGCAAAGGGACTGTCGCTGTTGAGCGTCCCCTCCTTCGGATAGATCGCGACCAGCGGCACCCGCGGCTTGCCGTGCTCTCCCTTCGTCTCGAGGACGCCGGTGGGATTGCCCTCGTTGTAGTCCACGATGGACTTCTCCTCGACGGCCACCGCGCTGACATAGCCGAGCGCCGCTCCGGCATCGTCGGCTCGTTGCAGGTTCGTCAAGAAGGTGAGCGCGGTGTCACCGTAGTGCGCCACCGACTTCTCCACTCCGGCAACGAAATCGCGCACGTGCGGCTCCTTCAGCACGTCCACCGTGAGGTCGCTGGATGTCCCGGTAGCGGCCACGAACGCTCCGATGGTCGCCGAAAGGCCGGACGTGGATACGTTGGGGTTGGTCTTGCCCAACTTGAAGGCGCCCCATTCGGGATGGCCCTTGGAGGCCCATCCGCGCGGGTCGTTGGCGAGGTTGAGCAGGTCCGACCATCCGATCGCCGCCTGCGGCCAGCCCAACGCCTTCGCCTTCGGCTCGGGCATCGCGAGGACGATCGGCGTGGAGACCACCGACTCGTTGTCCGCGGCCAGGATGTCCGGCCGGTCGTGCGACGCGCGATCGTGGCGCAGCAGTTGCAGCCACGTCGACGCCGCAGGCGACCACGCATCGGGCGCCGGGCCCCACGCCGGGTCCCAGCCGGCCTCGGTAAACCGGGACTCCGCGACGCCGGACGCCATTGCGGTGACCGAGATTCCGTAGCAGCTTCCGTTCACCTGGCGGTCGGAGGAGTTGTATCGCTTGGCGACCGCGTCTATCAAGTCGGACTTCTCGACGGACGCCGCGACGACGACGGTGGTGCAGCCCGTTCGCTGGGTGTCGGGATTGTCGTCCGATCGCTTCCACCAGTAAACCGTGCCGATGACCAGAAGCCCCGCAATTGCCGTGGCCACCAATGCCTTACCGTTGCCGCTCACGATGCGCCCCGTCCTGGTCGGCACTGTCGGTGTGGTCCCGACGTCGCCGCGCCGTTCATGTGCACATGGTGCCCGGCGTCACTGCCGCCGTGGAATAGGTCGGGCCCCCGGCACCGACTTTCCTTGCACGATTCACAGATTCGCCGACGGTCTGGCCAACAGCTTCCGCGTGCCGGAGGCGAGTAGGAAGGGGCCGACCACACCGAAGACGCCGAGTACGGTGCCGAAAACGGCGCTGAACACGACGCCGCCCACGCAGATAAGGAACACCCAACTGATCCTGGCCCCTATGGTAAGCAGCGAATGCAAACTGTCATTCCGCATGGTGTGTCCGAAGGTGAGCGTCGGCTTGTATGGGCCGTAGACCTCCCCGTCGATGTCGACGCGGTAGTCGGCCTCCTGCGCTATCCCCACCCCCCACACCCGTACCCGCTTGTCGCCGGCGATCAGGGATGTAGTGCGTGGACTTTCGACCACTTCGGGCTGCCGGATCCCATCAGGTCCGGAGATGTGCATCGACAGTGGCGGCACCGACGACTCATCGGTCGGCCGTACGAATCGCAGGGTTACGTCTACCTCCCCGCAAGGCAAGTGGAGGGTTGCCGAGCCGGGGACGGCTACGTCGCCATAGGCTTCTTCGAGAACAAGGGGCGGAAGCACGCCCATGGCGATCAATGCGGATCCCGCGAATGCGGCAGTCAATCTGCCTTTGCTCACAACGGTTCTCGTCTGCCGCGCAGGAAGAGCGCCAGCGCGTCCTCAGCTCGCTGGGACCGCATCGCCTCCGCTTGGCCGCGCGCCACCGCGACGCGACCACCGCCATCATTCTCGGCGGGCAGATCCAGAACCGTTGCAAAGTAGCCTGATTCGAGTTCAGCAAGTACCACCCAAGTGTCCGCCGACGAGCCGTTGTCGCGGCCAGGCCGCCAGTACGTGACACTGTGCTTCTTCAGATCCTGGAGCGGTATGAGGTGGACGAACATCGCTGCCCCCTTCTTCCTGTGGTGTGCTCATGATTGCCGTCGCCAACGCCGTTGTGGAATGGGCAGACCCGCTGGCAGCGGGATTCCTTGCACGATTCACAGATTCGCACACGAGTGTGATGCGAGCGCGCGGCCTTCAGCCGTGGAGCGTCTGGTACGCACTCACGGCGCCCGGATGCAGCGGTACCAGGCCAGTCTGGATCATCGACGGTGGGTCGAGGTATTGCAACCCGCGGACGTAGGGGGGCACCAATTGCGGTGCGTCGGTGGCGAGTACGTCTACGACGGCGGTGACCACGTCTGCGCCGAGGTCGTGGCGGCACAGCAGCAGATTCGGCACCCCGATGGAGCGCAGGCCCGGTGGCACATAGTCGCCGGTCGGCACTTGCCGGACGAGGTAGGGATAGCCGGAGATCCGGGCCATCGGGGCCGCCAGCGGGCCGATGTCCAGCATCCGGAGTGGCACCTTGGCGTCGAGTTCGGAGATGGCCGGTGTCGGCACTCCGCCCGACCACACCAGCGCGTCCACGCCGCCATCGGCGAGCCCGGCCAGACCGTCGTGCAGGCGATACCTGAGCATGTCCACTCGACTGCCGAGGTCGGCGGCATCGAACAGCACCTCGCTGGTGGCCGCCGCGCCCGACCCCGCCGGTCCGATGGAGACCCGTTGTCCCTCAAGGTCTGTCAGCGCGCGCATGGACGCAGTGTCACGCACGATCACCTGCAGATAATTCTCGTACACGCGGGCCACCGCTAAGGGTGAGGTGCCGGCTGGGCCTGCGGCGAGGTCGTGCTCGACGACATCGGCGAGCGCTAATCCGAAATCAACGTCCCCCGAACGCAATTGCGCGAGGTTATCGACACTACCCTCAGTTGACTTCACATCGACGCTAATGTCCGGATAGCGGGTCTGGAGCTGTTTCGCCACGAGTTCCGCGAACGCCAGGTACAGCCCGCCCCGCTCGCCGGAGGCCAGACGGACGCGTCCGGCGGGTGTGCCACGCATGCACCCGGCGGCCAAGACTGCCGTCGCGAACAGGAACGTGCGACGACTCAGCATGTCGCCGCACTTGTCGCAGGCAGTGAGTAGCGGACCAGCAGGCCACCTTCGGGGGCCCGCTCTACCGCGATCGTTCCACCATGACCCGCTGCGATCTCGCCGGCGATGGCCAGTCCCAGGCCCGTGCCGTCCTTGTCGTCGCGTCCCCGCCAGAACCGTGCAGCGGCCCTGGAGAGGTCCTCGTCGGGCAGGCCGGGGCCGTCGTCGCTGACGCACAGTTTCACTGTGGTGTCCGCCGGCGCGGTTGACACGGTGATCGTGGTGTCCGGGCCGGAATAGCGCAGCGCGTTGTCCACCGCGACGTCGAGCAGCTGCTCCATGTCATGGCGAGCGAGCGGCACCGTCAGCCCGGGACGGTCCGAGAGGTAACGCAGTTGTTGGTGTTGGGCATCGGCCACGGGCTGCCAGAACGCGATTCGTTGGCCGATCACGTCGTCGAGGTCTGTCGACTCCGCAACTGCGGTGGACAGACCTACCCTGCGGCTGCCGCTCACCTCCTCGGCTCGGGCCAGGCGCAGCAGCTGTTGCAGCAGATTCTCCAGACGGTCGAGCTCCGCGGTCATCGAGCCGTACGTCGACCTGCCCGCCTCGACCACGTGGTCCTCGAGGGTGTCTGCGCGGAGACGGACGGCGGCGAGCGGATTGCGCAGTTGGTGCGATGCGTCGGCGACGAGGCGCCGTTGACGCTCGAGCGAGGCCCGCACCGCCTGAGCCATCGTGTTGAACGCCGAGGTGAAGTGGCGCAGTTCCGGCGGCCCCGCTACGTCGGCGGGCAGCCCGGCGACCCCTTCGGTCATCTCGGCGACGGCCCGCTCGAGCCCGTCGACCGGGCGCAGCACCCACCGCGTGAGGGCACGAGCGACCAGCACCGCCAGCACGAGCAGACTCAGACAGCCGACCGCCACCCACAGCCAGCCGCCGGCGACGCCGCGTGCCGCGACCGAGGTGTCGACCGCCACCACGACGGCGCCGACCAGCTCCCCGTCGTGCCGGACACCCGCGGTGGCCAGAACTTGGTGGCGGCTCCACGGCAGGATGCGGGTCCACCGCGACGTCGGCGCGTCGACGAGGGCACGGCCTACCGCCGTCGCCACGGCGGGTTCGGAGTCACTGAGTCCGCGTGCCGCCCGGAGTCGGCCGTCGCCGTCGACGATGAGCACGCCTTCCCTGTACACCTCGTAATAGCGGTCGACCTGATTCTGCAAGGGAGTGTCTGGCATAGCGGCCGCATCGGCCAGTGCAGCAAGCTGCCGGTCCCGTTCAGCGGCAAGTGCCGCGGTTCGGCGATCCGCCAAACTCAGCGCCAGAGGGACTGCGAGTGCCGCTACCGCCAGAAGCAAGAGAACGACGAGGACGACGCGAACTCGCAGGCCCATGTCAGGCGTCCAGCCGAAAACCGAACCCGCGCACCGTCTGGAGCGGGAGTCCGGCGAGCTTGGCCCTGATCTGTCCGATGAAAAAGTCCAACGACCTGGACCGGCCGACCACGGCGGTGCCCCAAACCTCGAGCATGAGCTCCTCGCGGCTGACCGCCTCACCCTGACGGCCTGCCAGCGTGGTGAGGAGCTGGAACTCGGTTCTGGTGAGAGCCTGCGGGGTTCCCGCCACTGTGACCTCCCTGCGCTCGCGGTCGATGGTGACGGGTCCCGCAACGACCGGGCCGGATGGGGCAGCGGTTTCGCCCGAAACACGGCGTAGGCGTCGCATGACGGCTTCAATGCGCGCCAGCAGCACGGCTTTACGGACGGGTTTGACCAGATAGTCATCAGCGCCGGCGCGTAGACCCAGCACAACCGCGCCGTCGCTGTCTCGGGCGGTCATGATGATCACCGGCACCGCCGAGGCACGCCGAAGCATGCGCAGCACATCGAGGCCGTCCATGTCGGGCAATCCCAAATCCAACAACACCAGATCGCAGCCCTTGACGCGATGGAGGGCGTCGGCACCACGGCCGGTTCGGATGACAGCCGCGCCGGCGTGGCCGAGAAGCTCGGCCAGCGCCGACGCGACCCCCTCGTCATCCTCGACAAGCAGCACTCGCATGGCGCTGATGCTAAACAGGGTCGGGCAGAACCTCATCGGCTTTGGCCTGCTCTCGTTGGTCCGCGCGGAGTTCCCGCGCCTCGCGCTCCAACTGCGAGCGGCGTGATGATTCGCCCATGAACACGTACACCAACAGCGAGATCAACCCGCAGCCGGCCACGTAGAAGAAGAACCAAGACTCGTGACCGATGTTCTTCAGCCAGAGGGCGACGTACTCCGTGGTACCGCCAAAGATCGCGACAGTGAGCGCATACGGCAGTCCGACGCCCAGTGCTCGGACACGGGCGGGGAAGAGCTCGGCCTTCACCACGGCATTGATTGACGTGTAGCCCGACACGATGATCAGGCCAAGCATCATCAGTCCGAATGCGGACAACGCGGAGTCGGCGCGGGACACCGCGGTGAGCAGCGGGACCGTACACAGCGTGGCGCCAATCCCGAAAGTGATGAGCAGCGGTCGGCGACCGATCCGATCCGACAGTGCGCCAAGCGCCGGCTGAAGGCTGACGAAGATGACCAGCGCGACGAAGTTGATCCACGTCACCTGCTCCTTCGGCAGGCCGGTCGTGTTGATCATGAACTTCTGCATGTACGTGGTGAACGTGTAGAACGCGATGGTGCCGCCGAGGGTAAGACCCACCACGGTCAAGCACTCCCGCGGATAGGCGAGCAAGATCCGCAGGCTGCCGCGTTCGGTGTTCGCAGTGTTCTCCCTGACCGCCAATTGATAGTTCTCTGACTCATCCATCGTGCGGCGCAGCCACATGACGGTCACAGCGGCCGCCGCTCCGATGACGAACGCGATCCGCCAGCCCCAGGCATGCATCTGCTCCGGTGTGAGCAGCTGCTGCAAGATGATCTGGACCCCGAGCGCCAGCAGCTGGCCACTGGTCAGCGTCACGTATTGAAAAGAGGAGTAGAAGCCGCGCCGGTGCGGTGTGGCGACTTCGCTCAGATACGTTGCCGACGTTCCATATTCGCCTCCCAGTGACAGTCCCTGCAGCAGCCGGGCGGCGACGAGCAGAACCGGCGCCAGTGCGCCGATCTGCGCGTAACCCGGCAAGACGGCGATGCCGAGAGAACCGATGCCCATCAGGGTCACCGAGAGCGTCAATGCGGCGCGGCGGCCGAATCGGTCGGCATATCTGCCGAACAGCCAGCCGCCGAGCGGCCGGATCAGGAAGCCGACCGCAAAGATGCCTGCGGTATTCAAGAGCTGCGCCGTCGGATTCCCCGATGGGAAGAACACGCTTGCGAAGTAGATGCTGAACGCCGCGTAGGCATACCAGTCGTACCACTCGATCAAATTGCCGAGCGATCCGCGAATCACGTTGCCGGCCACCGATCTTGTGGGAGGCGCGTTGCCGGTTTGTCGTTGGTCTAAATGCATGTTCCTGGACCCCCTTATTGCCTGTATGTGCCGCCCCATCATGTGAGAGCCGCCACAGACGGGGAAGAGGAAACCGCCCTATCGCAGCCCTTCCTTGCACAATCCACAGATTCACCAGTTACCCGCCGCATTCGTCGCGGCTCGTGTCGCAGGGGAGCGGCGAGCTCAGTGAACACCAGCCGCAACCGCCAGACGAAGCGACACTGCCCACACTGGTCAGTATTCAGTTGCCGTCGACTCAGATCCGGCCGGCACGCCATGCAAAGTGTTGGAAACACACTTTGGTCAATCGGCAATGGCGCGTGTTCAAGAGGGCGAGTCCGCAGGGCCGAGTCTCTCGCAGGATGAGGAACGGACGGCGCGACGAGCAGGTCGTCGGAGTTCGTGATAACTCGACTGTAATTGCGACACACGGTGTTAACGACTACAGCAACTCTCACCGGTAACTCGGAGTGCGTGATTCGGCCGTATCCGGGTCCATGCGCGCGAATGGTTCAGCGACGGCGCCGACGTCTACGCGTAACCAGACTGAGCCGCCATCGGCGGTGACGACGGGAAGAAAACTCGACGGGCAGCTCGCTCCTGGAGTTGAGGGCGTCGCGGTTCTCGACGAGCGTTCTGATGAGACCGTTGAGGTCGCAGGTCAACTCCGTCCCTGCCCAGGGATGGAAGCCGAGGTGGGCGTACTCGGCGAACTCCGACGCCTTCAAGAAGATCCTCTCGAAACTTCATGATCCGGCCACCACGGTGGCTTCAGTGGTGTCGCCGGAGAAATGCCCGCAGCCAGTTCGAGCCTTCGTCGTAGAAGTCGTAGGGAAGAAACGTCTCGCCCGGGCGCTGCCGCAGCTTGTCGAGTTCGTCGATCCATAGTTGAAGGAAGCGGGCCAGCGCGCCGAAGGAATCGGTTTTGTGCGTCAGAGTGTCGTCGAGGAGCAGGTTGCACGAGCAGCACCTATCGCGGAAGTCGCCGAGTTCCAACTGAAGGTCGTCGTGGGTGCTGGGGTTGTGCCAGAGCCAGATTGGAACAAGGTCGATGTCACCTGCCGTAAGGTTCGTGAGAGTGCAAGATTGAGCGGCGCGGTTTCCGTGTGCGCAGGAGCGTGTCGTTGCGGATCGGCCCGTGTCCGCCGCCGTCTACATGTCGTCAGTTCCGGGCGCTTGGACGGAGTTTGGTCACGGCGGCCTGGATCTCCGAGACCCGGGCCAGATCGAGACCCCAAGACTGATCCACGCCGACATGGTTGTCGAGATCCCACAGGACACACTGTTCGCCAGGCATAGCGACCAGTTCCCACGCGATAACGGTCCTACGCAGCTGCTCGTCCATGGGGTCTGTGGCCGCCGGAATGTTGGCGGGTGCGCCGCCGACCGGATGGTGGTGCATGAACTTTCCATAGGCCTCGGCGCAAAAAGCCTGATACCGCATGGTGCACAGGATAAGGCCGTGCCAGGCCTCATCCACCGCACGCGACGGCATCCCGATCACCCGTTCGTCTCGCAGTGCAGCCGCGCAGCAGCGCAGCCACTGCCGCAAACCAGTCTCGATGAGCTGACGCGGCTGCCACGGGCACGTCCTGAATACCGCAGGGGGAAGCTCGAGTTCTGCCACCGCGGTCAACGATCGATCGAACGCGTTACCGTCTCGGCGTTGCCGTGCCGGCCACCGGGTTGGGCGCGATCGTTCACATGTCGCCTCTTGTGTCGACAGCATTCTTTGGGCCTCCTCTTGACCTGGGTGCCGGCCTGCTAACCGCCGCAGCCGCAGCCGCCGCAGCCCCCGCAGCCGCCCACTGCGCCCAGGGCCACCCAGGTAGCAGCCTTCTTGGCCCGCGAATGTGGGGTGTCCGGAGGCGCCCCGGCGTCCCAGACATCTTCAGAGCCGGGCCTTGTGATGAGATTCTGGCGTCGACGCTTCAAAGCCTGAATGTCACGACGGCATCGCGCTTCGGGGTTCTCACGGTTCAGACGCCGGACGCGCCCCCGCCACACCACTACGGCAACCGCCAGCGCCACGCCCACTGCGACAATCACCGCACTCAGCTGTGTCAATTGCATGATGTTGTCCTCCCCTGGGTTTGCCTTCATCATGTGATCGGCGCCTCAGAGCAAGGAAGAGACGGGGTCAGGATCGCGGCGTTTCCTTGCACGATTCACAGATTCACCGGCTAACCGGCCGGTTTGCGAGTATTCGACTAGCGCCCGGACAGCAACAGCAGTGTCCACGCGGCGATGGACTGTGCGTCGGTGATCTCGCCGTCGCGGATCATCCGTTCCAGCTGCGTGCGGGAGAACGACTCGCTGTGCATGTCCTGTTCCTCGTGCTCGCGGTCGTGCTCGCCCTCGGTGATGCCCGTCGCAAGAAACACCCAACCGCGCTGGCTGCTCATCCCCGGCGCGACGTCGAGCGTGCCCAGCTTTTCCATCGAGGCTGCCCGCAACCCGGTCTCCTCGCGCAACTCTCGGGCGGCGAGCTCGGTGGGATCGAGTTGCTCCTGCCTGGGCGCGGTGCCCTGCGGGAACTCCCAGCGCCGCATGCCCAGCGGATAGCGGAACTGCTCGACCATATGGAACCGGCCTCCGTCGCGCGGGATCACCAGCGCATACGTGGGCTTGTCGATCACCGCGTAGATACCGGGGCTGCCGTCGGGAAACCTGATGTCGTCCTCACGCAGGGTCAGCCAGTTGTTCCGGTACACCTCGCGCGACGCCACCCGATGGATCTGGTTCACGCCGCCCAGTATCGCTGAGCGCCCGTATGGGTAACCTCACCTCATGCTGCTGGCCTCGTTGAACCCCGCCGCGGTCGCAGGCGGAGCCGACATCGGCGACGCGGTGCGGATCGACGGCGCCGTGCTGAGCCGCAGCGATCTCGTGGGCGCGGCAACGTCGGTGGCCGAGCGGGTCGCCGCGGCTGACCGGGTCGCCGTGCTGGCCACCCCGACCGCGACGACGGTGCTGGCGATCACCGGGTGTCTGATCGCGGGCGTGCCGGTCGTCCCCGTCCCGGCCGATGTCGGCGCCGCCGAACGCCGTCACATCCTCACCGACTCCGGCGCGCAGGCATGGTTGGGGGAGAAGCCGGAGAACACCGACGACCTGCCCCACATCCCGGTGCGCCCGCACGCCCGGTCGTGGCATCGCTACGCTGAGCCGCCGCCGGACGCGACCGCGTTGATCATCTACACCTCGGGCACTACCGGTCCGCCCAAGGGCGTGGTGGTGAGCCGGCGCGCCATCGCCGCCGACATCGACATGCTCGCCGAGGCCTGGCAGTGGACACCCGACGACACCCTTGTGCACGGGCTTCCGCTGTACCACGTTCATGGCATGGTGCTGGGGCTGCTCGGGTCGCTGCGGATCGGAAATCGGTTCGTGCACACCGGAAAACCGGCGCCCGCAGCGTATGCGGCGGCCGGGGGCTCGATGTATTTCGGGGTGCCGACGGTGTGGTCACGAGTCGTCGAAGACGGCGACGCGGCGCGGGCACTCGCCTCGGCAAGGCTGCTGGTGTCGGGCAGCGCGCCGCTGCCTGTTCCGGTCTTCGACGGGCTGGTCCGGCTGACCGGACATCAGCCGGTGGAGCGGTACGGTGCCACCGAATCGCTGATCACGATCTCGACCCGCGCCGACGGCGAGCGAAGGCCCGGCTCGGTGGGGCTGCCGTTGACCGGCGTGCAGACGCGGCTAGTCGACGAGGACGGCGCCGCCGTGCCGCATGACGGGGAATCCATTGGCCGCCTGCAAGTTCAGAGCCCGACCATGTTCGACGGCTACCTCGATAGTCCGGACGCCACGGCCGACGCCTTCGACGGCGACTGGTATCGCACGGGCGACGTCGCGGTGATCGACGACGCAGGCATGCACCGCATCGTCGGCCGCGAGTCGGTCGATCTGATCAAGACGGGCGGCTTCCGCGTCGGCGCGGGTGAGATCGAGACCGCACTGCTCGCCCACCCCGGCGTGGCCGAGGTCGCGGTGATCGGTGCGCCCGACGACGATCTCGGTCAGCGCATCGTCGCCTTCGTCGTCGGGGACGCCGAACCACAGGCGTTGATCGACTTTGTTGCGCAACAGCTTTCGGCGCACAAGCGGCCGCGCGAGGTGCGACCGGTGGAGAGCCTGCCGCGCAACGCGATGGGCAAGGTGCTCAAGAAGGAGTTGGCGGAATGGCCCGAAGACGAACGCGAGTGAGGATCGCAGCGAGGAACGAGCAGGACCGGAGCGAGCGGGAGTCGAGAAATGAGTCTGACGTTCGACGAAATCTGCATCGACGCACATGACGCCGCCGACCTGGGTGCCTGGTGGTCGGAGGTGCTGGGCTGGCGGCACTATGTCGACAAGGACGGCGACGTGGTGCTCGAGGCTCCGCCTGGCGCCGGACCCAACTGGCTGTTTATCGATGCGCCCGACGACAAGGTCGTCAAGAACCGCATTCATCTCGACTTCCGGCCAGACGATCAGCAGGCGGAGGTGGATCGCGTGATCGGATTGGGCGCCCGGCACGTCGACATCGGCCAGGGCGAGCAGACCTGGGTGGTGCTGGCCGACCCGGAGGGCAACGAATTCTGCATCCTCGCGGCGAACGATTGATGCCCGTACTTCCGCGACTGTCCGTAGTAAGAGAGCTATGTCGCGTGTCGGTGAAGAAGTTGAAGACGTCCTCCTGATGTCGTTTAGGGGCTTGGTGTCCCAAAACAGTCAGGAGGACGTCGTGGTTCAGGGTAGTGGGTTGTCGCGTGGTGACAAGCGCCGTAATGCCAAGTTGGCCCGGTTGCGGGAATTGGTGCCGGTCGACAATGCGATCTTGGGTATCGATTTGGCTGATGAGAAGCAGGCGCTGGTGCTGGCTGATCATGATTCGCGGGTGCTGGCCCGCAAGCGGGTCAAGGCCAAGGCCTGGGATTTGGGTCCGGTGTTGGACTGGGCCCGACGTGTGGCGCACTCGCACGGATTCGCTGGTGTGACGGTGGGGTGTGAGCCGACCGGGCATCGTTGGCGGGTGCTCGATGAACTTGCCGCCCAACGGGATATGACGTTGGTGTGTGTGAACCCGATGCTGGTGGGTCGGGCGCGTGAGGCCGAGGACTACACCCGGGATAAAAGCGATGACAAGGACGCGGTGCTGATCGCGCGGCTGGTAGCCCAACGCAACTGTTATGCCCCCGAACGCGCCGATGAGACGTGGGCGCGGTTGCGCCAGTTGGGGGCGCGCCGGGCGCGGTTGATCACCGAGGCCACCGCCTGTGTGCAGCAGCTGCGTGATCTGCTGGAGTGCGCGTGGCCGGGGGTGCTGTCGGCGGCGGCCAAGCCGTTTGAGTCCACCAACTGGTGTGCGGCGCTGGCGGTGGTGCTCGACGGCTGCAATGGTCACCCCGAGCGGTTGGCCGGGCGCGGCTTGGCGCGGTTTGAGGCCGCGGTGGTCGGCGAGTTGGCGCGGTGGGGTGGATCGCGGCGGCGGCGAGCCATTATCGAGGCGGTGTTTGTCGCGCTGGTTGACCCGACTGGGGTGATGACGCAGCGGCGCGGCGCGCTGGAACGCGCCGGCTGGGTGCTGGCCGACTGGCGCGCGACCACCACCCGGCTGGCGCAGGTGGAAACCTGCATGGTCGAGGTGCTCGATGAGCTGGGACTGACCACCTACGTCACCAGCATCCCCGGGGTCAGCGCGGTCGGGGCGGCGGCGATGTTGGCCGAGACCGGCGACCCCGCCCGCTTCGAGGGCCCGCGCGCGCTGGTCAAACACGCCGGGCTGTGCCCCCGCGACAACAGCAGCGGCACGTTCACTGGCCGGTCCCGCATTTCCCGACGGGGCCGGCCTCGGCTGCGGCTGGCCGCCTGGCGCGTGGTGTGGGGGGCACTGGCGCACAACCCGGTGATGGCCGCCCGCTACCGGTATTTGACCAGCCGAGAGCGCAACCGGCTCTCCGACGGGCAGGCCAGAGCAGCGATCGCGGCTGCGCTGCTGCGCTGGATCCACGTCGTCGTCACCCAGCGCGTGCACTGGGATCCCGCTATCGCCGGCGCCAGCGAAATGCCCGCAGCCGCTTAACGATCCACCCAAATAGTCACGGTTGGGCCAAGCTCCACGCGTCCCTGAGGCACCATGGTGACCTCGCCAAGACACCATGAGCAGGCCCCGCCCATCCTCACCAAACTCGGTTGCACGCAGTCGGGGAACCAAACCCGCTTGACGAACTACGTAGAGACGAGGACCGGGCAGGCCCCCCAACCCTTGACAAAAACCACTTACGAAGGTGTCTGCACGCGACACGCCGCATTTCACGTGTATTTTGCGGACGCTCGTCGCGCTCTCAGGATGTTGTGGGCGGCGGCATTGCTCGTCGGCGGGTGTGCCACGGCGGTGAGGATCGAGCCCGTATCGACCACCGAGGCGGCGTCCCCTCCGGCGCCGCTCACAATCGGTCCGGCGGCCACCGATACCTACGGCGGGTGGATCCCCGATGGCCAGACGCTGAGCCCGTTCGACGTATCGAATCCGGCGTTGGCTCAACTCGATCCGCCGTTGCTCAACGCCGTTCAGGACGCGGCCCGCGCGGCGACGGCGCAGGGCGTCGACCTGAGGATCACGTCAGGTTGGCGGTCAGAGGGGTTCCAGCAGCGGCTCTTCGATGACGCCGTTCGCCACTACGGCAGCGCGGACATCGCGAGGCAATTCGTCGCATCGCCGGATGTCTCCAAACACGTTGTCGGCCAGGCGGTGGACGTCGCTCCCGTCGATGCGGACTGGTGGCTGGTCCGCAACGGCGCCCAGTTCGGCCTCTGCCAGATCTACGCGAACGAACTCTGGCACTTCGAATTGGCGGTCCACCAACAGGGCAACTGCCCGCCGCTGCGGCCCAATGCCGCCGGATGAGCTTACGCGTGTAGCGGAAATGCTCTGCGGGACAGCAGGATAACGGCGAGGCCGACAGCCATCAGCGAGGCGCCCGCCCACGGCAGAGCCGTCAGCCCCGCTGTGTGAAGCAGGCCAGCGCCGATGGCGGCCCCACCCGCGATGCCAACGTTGGCTGTGGAGTTTATCCAGGCCCCCGCGAGCTCGGGCGGCATCGCGTGTGTGCGCACCGCGCAAGTCTGGTAGATCGACGGCACGCCCCCGAACGCTCCACTCCAGATCGTCGTTGCGACAAGCACTGCCGCGAGTGTTGGCCATGTGGCGCCGAGCAGGACCACTGCGCCTATGACGATGGCCAGTACGATGACTGCAGTTCGTCTTGGGTTTCGGTCAAGGCCTTGGCCGACATACCAAAGGCCGAAAAGGCCACAGGCGCCGCAAGCGAGCAGAATCGGGCCGACGAACGCCGGGCTGACCCCACTGGCCAGCAGTAACACGCTGACGAACGTGTACACCGTGAACTGCCCCAGAAAAACCAATGTGTTCGACGTTGCTATCGCGGTGAGCTGACGGCGGCCGCCGCGGTCGAAACCGGATGCCGGCGGTTCGTGGTTCACGTGCGGCAGCAACCTGCCCACGAGAACGAACGTGAACAATGACAGCGCAGCCAGAACCGCGAATGACACCCGCCATCCGGCCGCGGCACCCAACGACGTCAACAACGGCACGCCGAGAACCAGACCGGCCGACGCGCCGCCTGCGGCGAGTGCGAGTGCGCGACCGACGTGTGCACGCGACACCAATCGTGGGGCGTATCCGATCAACAACGAGAAGAACAGGGCGTGCGTCACCCCTCCTACGGTTCGGCCTACGGCGACAACGGCGAACACCGGTGCGGCGGCCACCAGCGCGTTGCTCAACGCATAACCGGCCAGGGTCGCCAGCAGCAGTGGCTTGCGGGCGAACCGAGAGGTCGCGACCGTCAGGGGAACGGCGAGCACGGCGACCATCACCGCATACAGGCTGACCAACAGGCCCGTGACCGAATCGGACACCGCGAATGCTGTGCCGATGTCCGGTAGCAGGCCCACCGGCAACACCTCGGTCGTCACCGCGAGGCACGACGCCAACGCCAGCGACAACAGACCCGGCAGGCTCTTGCGAAGTCCTTGTCCGGTAGGGCGATCGGCGGCCAACGTCACGCGGACGAATATACTCGTCTGACGAGTATATTCAAATGGGATACTACCGGCGATGACAGACGATCCACGGCAAGCCGCACATGTGCGCTGGTTGGGCGCCGCTCAACTCATCGGGGTGGTGCGTGCCGAGCCGGGCATCACCCGGGCGGCGGCTGCGCAACGCCTTGGCATCGGCAGCGGCGGGGCCACCGAGCTTGTTGCGCGAATGCGGCAAGCGCGACTGCTCGACGAGACACCGGCACCAGCGCAGGGACGCGGCAGGCCGACGACGGTGCTGGGTCCCCACCCAGACGGGCCACTGGTGCTCGCTGCTGACTTGCGGGCCGCGGATTGGCGCCTGGCTCTGGCGGGCATCGACGGCTTGCCGCAGGTGGTGGCGCAAGCCGCGTATGCGGGCGACGAGTTGGATCCCGTCCTCACCCAGCTGTCGAACGCGATCGGTGCGATCTATCGGCGGAAATCCAAGCGGCTCAGGGCAATAGCAGTGTCGGTCGCGGGCACCATCAGCGGCGCCAAGCTGGTCCAGTTCACTTCCCGCGGTTGGCATGACGTCGACCTTTCGGTGCTGACCGCGAAGATCCCGGACCGCGCGGGCGTCCGCCTGCTCCTTGGCAACGACGCCACGCTGGCCGGACTGGCCGAAGCCCGTACGGGTGCGGCCCGCTCAGCCGCGACCGCGCTGTACTTGATCGTCGCGCAAGGCATCGGCGGCACGCTGGTGGTCAACGGCGAGCCGCTCGCGGGCGCGCACGGTGCGGCCGGCGAATACGGCCACATCCCGTTCGGCGATCCGACGCTCGTCTGCCCGTGCGGTGCGCACGGCTGCTGGGATCTCACCGTCGACGGACGCGCGTTGGCCCGCCATCGAGGCGACGGGCCACCCGCCGACCCGGTCGCCTACGTTCTCGACCTGGTCGGCCGCCCGAAGCGGGACGCCGCAACGCAGCGGGCGTTTGACGCCGTTGCGGCATCGCTGGGCCGCGGTACCGGTGGTCTGGTGAACCTGCACGACCCCGAGGTCGTCACTCTGGGCGGGGTTGCAGCACTACTGAGAGCCGCCGCGCCCGACGCCTTCGATGATGCTTACCGGGGCGGCCTGATGGCTTTTCGCAAGAATTCTCCGCCGCCGGTGCGCGACGCCGAGCACGGCGAGGACGGACCACTCGACGGTGCCGTCGCCTTGGCGTTGGACCACATCACCGCCGCCGCTGGACTCGCGGATTGGGTTGAACGGCAGCGTGTTTGACGCGTCAGCCGCGGGCGACCTTTTCGATCAGGTCGGCGGCGAGCACCCGCCCCGGTGAGGCCTGCAACCGGTTCGACGCCGCATCGAGGCGCGCCGACATCTGCTGATCACCGGTGAGTCTTTCGATCGTGCCGTGCAGTTCGTCGTCGGTGAACTCGTAGGTGGAAAGTCTTACACCGTAGCCACATTCGTCGATTCGCTGCGCGTTGTCGTATTGGTCCCAGAACAGCGGCAACACGATCGTCGGCACCCCGAACGTGAACGCCTCGCCGACGGTGTTGTTGCCGCCGTGAGTGATCATCACGTCGCACTGCGGAACGATCGCGGTCTGCGGCACGAACTGCTCACCCCACATCCGGTCGCCGAGCGTGAGCTGGTCATGCAGCGGACCCATCGAGACGATCACCCGGTACGGTGTCTGGTCCAGCGAGTCGATCACCCGCTGCATCAACGGCACATCCATGCATCCGAGGCTGCCCAGCGACAGGTACACCAGCCTGCCCTCGGTGCCGACCTTGTCGGCGACGTCGAACCGGCCGTCGGAGTTGCGGGTGGACGTGTCGACACGGTGCCACGTCGAGCCGAGCCGTCGGGACCGCTGGTAGTCGAGCTCTGCCGGATACATGTAGAGGTTCAGATACGGCGATTCGTACTGGAATTCGCCGTCCGGCAACGATGGTGCGCCGCATTGCTGGTGAAACGCCGATGACCGTTCGACGAGGGGATCGCTCAGCCGGCGATATTCCACCGAGAAGTCCTCCCAGCCGCTGCGGTCACGTGACGGATAGCCCGAGAACACCGGCGGGATGTCGGGATCGGTGATCTCCAGCGGGTTGGCCGATACCACGCGAATCCACGGACAGCCCGCCAGCGACACGGATGGGAAACTGGCCACGCAGTCGTGCACGATCGCATCGGGCCGCAGTTCGGCCCAGATCTCGGTCAGCCGGTCGTGCGAATACTCGGCGCCGTCGACGAATTCGGCCCAAATGGGCGCGGTCACCGTCTCCAGCTGCTCGATGGTCGGCCGGCGGAACTGCGGCGACGTCTCCCGCACGAACTCGGCCCAACCGCCGCCGACGGTCTCCTCACCCTCGGGCGGCGGGGCCATCCGCATCAGCCGCTCTTCGAATCCGCGCTTGGCCAGTTCGCCCTCGAACGACTCCTCGATGACGAAGACCGCTCGGATACCATGCTCCCGCAAGTGATTTCCGAGGGCGACGAGGTTGTTCGTCGGCCCCCACGCGCCGGGTTCCGGGAACAGTGCGACGGTCGGTTGGCTGCTCATACGGGCCGAATCTACGCCGCTCGACGGCGACGGGCGTGCGCAAATGCACGCGACTACCGGCGCACCGGGTCAGTTGGCGTGCAGGGCCTCGTTGAGAGTGATGCCGCTGCCATCGCGCTTGACGACCTCGACCGCCCCGGACAGCGAGTTACGCCGGAACAGCAGGTTGTTGGCGCCCGACAGCTCGCGCGCCTTGACCGTCTCGCCGTCGGCGGTCTGCACCTTCGTCCCGGCGGTCACATACAGGCCGGCCTCGACGACGCAGTCGTCGCCGAGCGAGATGCCCAGCCCGGCGTTGGCGCCGAGCAGGCAGCGCTTGCCCACCGAGATAACCTGCGTCCCGCCGCCCGACAACGTGCCCATGATCGACGCGCCACCGCCGACGTCCGAGCCGTCGCCGACGACCACACCCGCCGAGATGCGGCCCTCCACCATCGAGTTGCCCAGCGTGCCGGCGTTGAAGTTCACGAAGCCCTCGTGCATGACGGTCGTGCCCGACGCCAGGTGCGCACCCAGCCGCACCCGGTCGGCATCGGCGACGCGCACCCCGGAGGGCACCACGTAGTCGACCATCCGAGGGAACTTGTCGATGCCGTAGACGGTCACCGGTCCGCGGCGGCGCAGCCGGGCCCGAACCACCTCGAAGCCCTCCACCGCGCACGGCCCGTAATTGGTCCACACCACGTTGGTCAGCACGCCGAAGAATCCGTCGGCGTTGAGCCCGTGCGGGGCGACCAGCCGGTGCGAGAGCAGGTGCAGGCGCAGATAGGCGTCGTAGGCGTCGGTCGTCTTGTCCTCCAGCGACGCGATGGTCGTGCGCACCGCCACCGTCTCGACGTCGCGGTCCTCGTCACGCCCGGTCAGCTGCGCCAGCTCGTCGGGCACCTCGGCGACCGACAGCCGCACGGTGCCCGTTGGGCCGTTGGCGCCGAGTTCGGGTTGCAGGAACCACGTGTCGAGTACGGATCCGTCGGCCGCGATGGTCGCCAGGCCGACGCCTGAAGCAGAAGTCACGGTCCAAAACCGTACTCGACTAACCTCGAGCGGTGTGGGCCTGGACTTACGCGGCGATCCCGTCTCGCTGACAGCGGCGCTGGTGGACATTCCCAGCGAGTCGCGTCATGAGCAGCACATCGCCGACGAGATAGAAGCCGCGCTGCGCGGCCAGACCGCCGGCTTCGAGGTCGTGCGCAACGGCAACACCGTGCTGGCCCGCACGAACCTGGACCGTCCATCGCGGGTGCTGCTGGCCGGTCACATCGACACCGTCCCGGCAGCCCACAACCTGCCCAGCCGCCTCGACGGTAGCGAACTGCATGGCTGCGGCACGTCGGACATGAAGTCCGGCGACGCGGTGTTCCTGCACCTGGTCGCCACTGTCGAACAACCGACACACGACATCACGCTGGTGATGTACGACGGTGAGGAAATCGAGGCCGCAGCAAACGGTTTGGGCCGGATCGAACGGGAGCTGCCCGACTGGCTGCACGCCGACGTCGCCATTCTCGGTGAGCCGTCGGGCGGACTGATCGAGGCCGGCTGCCAGGGCACCCTGCGGGTCGTCGTCAGCGCGGCAGGCACCCGCGCCCACTCCGCGCGATCCTGGCTCGGCGACAACGCGATTCACAAGCTCGGCGAGGTGCTCGCGCGGCTGTCGGCGTATCAGCCCCGCAGTGTAGAGATCGACGGCTGTACGTATCGCGAGGGGCTGTCCGCGGTGCGCATCGACGGCGGCGTGGCCGGCAATGTCATCCCCGACGCCGCCTCGCTGACGGTGAACTTCCGCTTCGCCCCCGACCGCAGCATCGAGCAGGCCCTGGCGCAGGTGCGCGAGGTGTTCGACGGATTGGACGTGCAGATCGAGCAGACCGACGCGGCTGTCGGCGCGCTGCCCGGGCTGAACAACCACGCCGCCGCCGCGCTCGTTGAGGCCGCCGGTGGGCAGGTGCGCGCCAAGTACGGCTGGACCGACGTAGCGCGGTTCGCGGCGCTCGGCATCCCGGCAGTCAACTACGGTCCGGGCGACCCCAACCTCGCGCACCGCGCCGACGAGCGCGTCGAGGTGACTCAGATCAGAACGGTCACGGATGTCCTGCGGCGATATTTAACCGCTTGACGGCGTGCCTACCCTGGACAACGCAAGCGGTTAAGACACGAGGTGGGCTGAACACATGCTGGGAGACGACGTCATCTCCGAATGATTCGGAGTGATAAGCCGTCCCTTCCCATACCTCTCGAGAGGGATCTCTCGCATGTGTATTGCTTGTTCGAATCTGTCATTTTCCTGGCCCGACGACACGCCGCTGTTCACCGACTTGTCGTTCACCATCGGCGACGGCCGTACCGGGCTGGTCGCACCCAACGGCGCGGGCAAGAGCACGCTGCTGCGGCTGATCGCCGGCGAGTACCTGCCCACCGCCGGAGCGATCACCGTCGACGGAACCGTCGGTTACCTGCCGCAGACACTGCCGTTCGTTGCGGAGCGCAGCGTGGCCGACGTATTGGGCGTGGCGCCGGTCCTCGACGCGCTCGCGGCGTTGAACGCCGGCGACGCAGGCGAGGACGTCTTCACCGCGATCGGCGACGACTGGGACATCGAGGAACGCACCCGCGCGCAGCTGGACCGTCTCGGCCTCGGCCACGTCGCCTTTGATCGGCGGCTGGGCTCGTTGTCGGGTGGCGAAGTGGTGTCGCTCGGGTTGGCCGCGCAGCTGCTCAAGCGATCTGACGCGCTGTTGCTCGACGAGCCCACCAACAACCTCGACGTCGACGCGCGGCGGTTGCTGTACGACGCGCTGGACGACTATTCGGGATGCCTGCTGCTGGTCAGCCATGACCGCGTGCTGCTCGACCGGATGGATCGCGTCGCCGAGCTGCATCGCGGCGAAATGCTTTTCTACGGAGGCAATTTCAGCATGTATCAACAGGCGGTGCAGGAGTCGCAGGTGGTTGCCGAAGCAAACCTGCGCAATGCCGAGCAGCAGCTCAAACGCGAGAAGCGCCAGCGCCAGGACGCCCGCGAGCGGGCCGCCCGCCGGTCGAGCACCGCGGCCCGCAACGTGAAAGACGCCGGGCTGCCAAAGATCATCGCGGGAGCGATGAAACGCAGCGCTCAGGAGTCGGCGGGCCGCTCCGACGATGTACACGCCAAACGGGTGAACGAGGCGCGGGCCCAGCTCGACGACGCCGAGCGTGCTCTTCGCGACGACGACACGATCGCGCTGGATCTCCCCGACACCAACGTGCCCGCAGGGCGCACCGTGTTTCGGGGCGAGAGCATTCAGGTCATTAGCGGTGGGCGAAAGCTCTTCGCTGACAACGGTATTGACCTGAGCATCCGCGGTCCCGAACGCTTCGCCCTGACCGGTCCCAACGGTGCAGGCAAGTCGACGCTGCTGCGCGTCATCGGCGGTGACCTGCAGCCGGACGCGGGAACGCTTGCGTGGGCCGACGGCCGCATCGCTTACCTGTCGCAGCGACTGGACCTGCTCGACGGTGACCGCACCGTCGCGGAGAACCTGGCGGCATTCGCGCCGAGCCTGTCGGAGACGCGTCGCATGCATCTGCTGGCCCGATTCCTGTTCCGCGGCAAGGGGATTCATCTGTCCGTTGGGGCGCTGTCCGGAGGCGAGCGGCTACGCGCCACCTTGGTCTGTGTGCTTTACGCAGAACCGGCGCCGCACCTACTGCTGCTCGACGAGCCGACCAACAACCTCGACCTGGTCAGCGTCGGTCAGCTGGAGGCAGCGCTGAACGCGTACCAGGGCGCTTTCGTGGTGGTCAGCCACGACGAGAGATTCCTCGCCGAGATCGGGGTGCAGCGCCGGCTCCGGCTACGGGAGGGACGGTTGGAGTCGCAATAGTCGGCCCTGATCGGCGACACCATTGGCGGACCGACAGCTACCGTCAGCACGGTAAATTTGTATGTCATGGCGATACAGCCCGATCCAAGCCCATACGGCTCGCAGACCGTGACGGGTCCCGGCTGGCCGAACGTCGACGAGGAGATGCTGGCGGCCACGGCGGCAACGTACGAGGCGCTCGTGGCGAAAATCACCGGATCGATCGTGCCCCAGCAGCAGGGGCAGATGATGAAGCTCGCGGACGTCTGGGAGGGTGCCGGAGCACTGGCCGCGACCGGCGAGGCCACCACGATCATCGGCGGCCACGAGGCCAACGCCGCACACGCAGCCGCGATCGCGGGGAAGCTGCGCGCGATGGAGGCCACCGTGGTCAAAGCCAAGATGTTGGCGAACACGATCGCCCAGGAGGTCCAGCACGAGTGCGAGGCCATCGCAGCGATGCCCTTCAGCAACACCCAGGAGCTGGTGCAGAGCCGGATCAAGATGGGGCTGTCCCAGAACATCGCCAATGTGATGGCCCACACGACCGAACTTGCCAACACTCTTGGCGTACCCCCGAGCATCCCCTTTCCCGGTGCCCCGTCGGTGCCCGGCGCGAAAGAGACGAAAGACACCGCTGAGGAGGCCTCGAAACAAGCTGGTGGCGGATCCCAGCAGGCGATGCAGGTGATCAGCCAGACGGGAGCCATGGCCGCGCAGATCCCCATGCGTCCCCCAGCAGATGGGCCAGCAGCTGCAGCAGTCGTCTCAGCCGCTGCAACAGCTGACCTCGATGTTCGGTTCCGGAGGCAAGGCGGATTCACTAGGTGCCGCCGGCATGCCGTTCTCCTCGTTCTCCAACCATCCGCTGGCGGGTGGCTCGGGTGCGGGAGGCGGCTCGGGCATGGTGCGGGCGGCGTCGCTGCCCGGCTCCGGTGGAAGCCCGCTGCAGACGCCACAAATGGCGAATCTGGTGGGCACCAAGTCGGTTAGCACCGCGCCGACGGAGGGCGCCGCGGCCGGATCCACCGCGACCGGCGGGGTCGCCCCGATGGCTGCGGGTAGCGGCATGGGCGGTATGGCGCCAATGATGGGTCAGCGCGGTGAAGGCGGTGGCACCAGTTCAAGCCTCGCGGTGCCCGCGCCCCTCGAACATGATCTCGATGAAGGCGACTACGACGATGACTGGTGACAGCATGGGAGAAGCTCGATGAGCATGCCGCTGAAGAAGCCCGAGGGCCTGAACTGGAATGCGGCGTCCGTCGAGCTTCCCGAGATACCGATGCTTCCCGCCGGCCAGGACGGCTTGAGCGCGACCATCTCGGCGGTGCTTCCCACACTGGCCGCGCCGCTTGCAGCCAACGTTGCCACGCTGTCGGCGAAGGAGAACATGTTCTCCGGCAAGTTGGGTGCCGCGCAGTCGGCGTACCAGAACTCTGACGACGCCGGCTCGCAGTCCGTCGGCCAAATCGTCGGCATGCTCGGACAGGTCGGCCAACAGGCCGGGCAGCTAGGACAGTCGGCGGGTGCACCCGCCCAAGCGCTCGGCGGGCAGACCGGCATGTTCGGCTCGCTGATGCAGCAGGCCATGCGGGCGGCCCAAGGCGGCGGAGCGGGCGGTCAGTCCACGGGCGGGCAGGCTGGCGCATCGAGTGTCGCCGGCCAGGGCCCAATTGGTGCGGGTGCTCCGGTGCAGCAGCCACGCGAGGAAGCCGTCGGTGCTAAAGAGGATCAATCGGACCAACCGCAAGAGGCCCAACCCGACAAGCGCGAGCCCTTGCACCGTGCCGAAACAGATGACCGCGCCATGGCCGGACGGTCTGATGACAACCGACACGGCCAGGCGCCGGTGAAGTCGCCGGAGCATCCGCGCCACAGCGGCGAGGACCTCGGCCGCAGGATGTAGCGGGCTAGTCGGCCTGCGGCCGCGTCTGCGCCGGCTGTGCGCCTTCTGGCCGCGGTGGTTCGGGCGCCCGGCCGGTATTCGCCGATTCTCCCGGCGCGGCCTCGGCGCGGTGCCGTGGTTCGTCGCGCTGCTCCGGCTGGTCGCTGACCGGGTCACGCGGATCTTGTTGGGGCGCAGTCGGGTCGGCTTGACCGGCTTCCTTGGCGTCGACGGCCTTCTCGGCCGACTGGCTCGCCTGCTGAACAGCCTGTTGCACCCCATGCATAACCTGCTGGGGGAGTTGCTGCAGGGGCTGAGCAAGGGCCTGCAGTGGAGCACCCGCCGCCTGGGCCATAGGGCCGACTTGCTGTCCGACCTGTCCGAGTTGACCGAGCATCTGGCCCATCATGTCGCCGCCGCCGGCCCCTGCAGCCGATGCGCCTGCGGCAGTGCCGCCAGCCGCTCCCGGGCTTCCCGGCGCGCCCGGTCCGCCGGGAGCGTTAGCGCCTTCCAGTGCCTCGGCTGCGGCTCGCAGCGTGGCCGCGCCCTTCTGATCGCCCTGTTCGTACATCTGAGCGGCCTTCTCTAGTAACTCGGAGATCGTGCTGCCGGAGGTCGCGGTGGTTTGCATCGTGCCCTGGCGACTACCCAGTACGGTGCTCAACGCGGTGCTCACCGCCGAAGCGATAGCCCCATGGCTGGTCTGCACACCCGCGGCCTCGGGCGCAGCGGCACCCATCAGCTCTGACAGGCCGGCCACCACCTCGTCGTGAATCTGCGAATACGACCGCACACCATCGGGCTGTACATACAGCGCGTCACCGCTCATCTCGAACCTCTACGTCGCAACAGTCGATAACAAAGTAACTGAAAGCAAAAGGTGTGTCGGACTTCATCATGGACAGATACTTCCTCGTCAATTCAGAAAAACGATAAGCGAGTAGATGCTGGCTATCGCGGGTAGCGTAGGCGCGCACCAGAAGGCCAGTGCGACAGAGCGCCTCTCTGACTTTTTGAAATGGTTGGCTAGAGCGAAGGAGATGATCGTTATCAGGCCGAGGAAAACTGCAGCTGCGATGATTATGTGTTGCAGTGGAACAATGACTGTTAGAGCGGTTATGCCGGCGAGCCATAAAACATAGCCTGCTGCCATGCCAACTAGCACCGCCGCCGATCGCTCGACCACATTCATCTTCATACTCTAGACCGTCACTCCACCGGAATTGGGAGGGGAAATGGGCAGTCGGCTGTCGAGATTGTTCGCAAACACTTGCCATACTCCCTTGTTGAACCAGCTGGCTCCAGGAACGAGACTAAGATCCGATAGTGGCCCAGAAGCTTCGACGCGGAGCTCCCAGTTCAATCGTCCGGGAACGGGGCTGGCAGCGGCCGGAACGACGCTGAACTCAATGACCCGACCGGCCCCTTCGTCGTGACCCGGCAACGAAATGAATGAAAAGCTCGTGTCGGTAACTTTTGTTACTTTCACCGGCTCCGGTCCTGCTGGCCCGTTGAGATTGACGACGGCACCCTCGACGATTTCCGGTTGATCACCAGTGAACGTGAAGTATTTGTTGTAGTTCTTCTGAATTTCGCGCATGATTTGCTGTTGAGACCACGCTTCACTCGTTGAGAACGGATATCCGTAGTGGTAACTTCCGTAGCCCCCTCCAGGCTCGGGCGGTGGGGGTTCTTCTGGAGCCGGACCTTCGCGGAAGTCGACCGCCTGGATCTTCGGTTTTCGCGAATCCCCGGTCGTTGACTCGCCGTTCGGTCGGCCGAATCTCTGGTTACCCAGCGCTTGATACTCCTGGCCGATGGCCTGGATGCGACCGCCGATCGCGTTCAGGTCGCCATTCGAGCGTTGGACGATGTCCGTCAGATCCTTCAGGCCTTTTTGAATGATCGGCAGCATCATGCGTTCGCCCGCCTGGTTCTGCGGTGCCGTCGATGCCACATCGAGAACCCATTTGCGCACCGCGTCCAAGTCGCGACGACCGCTCGCCACCACGCTCGCAGACCCTGTGACCTCGGATGCTAGTCGTTGATCCAGTCCGGCCATCTGTCCCAGTACCCGGCCGTGTTCGATGTTCGCGTTGCCGTAAGCCTTGGACGCTGTGCCCGTCCACTGCCCATCGGGCGCCGCGGAGTTCACCGTGTTCTGCAGCTCGGTCAGCTTGCCGCTGCTGTCGTACTGAGCACCGGTCTGCGGCGCGCCGTCGCCGAACGTGGAGCGCGCGTTCGACCACGTCGACAAGAACGCGTCCAGCACGCTCATCCGGCACCTCTCTGCTCAGTGGCTCAGCTAACAATCCTAGGACCGGCCAGCGGAGGTCCTCGGCACTAGTTTTGGGTTCGGCCGTCACCCGCGCGCTTGTGCCGCAGCATCGGCGGCTGACCGCTTCAGTCCAATTGCGTCCAACCGCGCCGCCACATCGTTCAGCGCGGCAGCGTCCCGCGCAACGACCGCGCGGGCGTGATCGAGCGCCAACTGTCGAAAGACGCAATCGGTTTCGGCGCCGACCCGCGCGATGCCGTCGGCCGCTCGAATGTCGCCGAGCCGCGCCGCGTCATGCAGTGCGCGCAGCGCGACCGCTACCTGGCCGCCGCGCTCCGCGCTGCGCGCCGCCTCCCTGGCGGCCGCGATGGCCCCATGGTTGTCGCGTCGCGCCGACATCGTCCACGCACGCGCCAGCGCAAGCTCCGGCGCGAACAGCATCGACTTCAAGCCATGACGAGATTCCGCCCGCGACAAGATCCGTCCCGCCTCGGCCGTCTCACCCAACTGTCCCAGTGCCTGCGCCAACAGCATCCACGCCAGCGGCCCCCACGAATATCCGGTTGGCGCCAGCGCTGCCGCCGAGCCACGCAACAGCGACACCGCCGACTCGAGCTCACCCCTGGCGATCAGCACATCGGCCACCAACACCTCACCGATCGCTCGGCCCGGCTGCTGCATCTGAGCAAAGTCGGTGAGCCTCTGGCCCAGCGCCTGGGCGCGGTCCAGCTCTCCTGCCATCACCAGCGCCGTCGTCTGACCGAATCCGCTGGTGAACCGCAACAGGCCGGGATGCCCCGCGGCGATCGCCCGCTCGGCCAGCGCGTCGACCTCACCGAACTGTCCCATCCGCGCCGAGCTCAGCGCCGCGGCGGCCGCCGCCCATCCCACCGCGGTGTCGTCGGCGGCCGGCGACGCCAGCACCTCGTCGGCGATCTGCTTGGCGCGGCTGGGGCTGCCCGCGTTCATCGCGAACGTCGCCGACAGCGCGTCGAGCGTGGTTTGGGCGGCCGGCGAGGACACCCTGCCACGCATCGTCCGCAGGAACGCGGTCGCCCGCTCCGGTTCGCTCAGCATCCAGAACTGGTTGGCCGCACGCGGCAGCGCCCACGCCATCAGCTCGCTCTCGGACAGCATCGACGGATCCACTTCGGTCAGCACGGCGTCGGCCTCCCGGCCACGGCCCTGCCACGCAAGCGCATAGGCCAGGGTCAGCCGCGTCGCCAGCTCTGGCGATCGATCGACCGCTGCCCGACCCAACCGGTCGCTGAGTTCAAGGTCGCCCAGCCGCAGCGACTCCTCGGCCGCCGCTGCCAGGTCCGCCGCGGGCTGCGGGCTTTCGCTGTCCAGGGAAAGCAGCGCGAGCCGCAGCCGGTCCACCACGCCGCGGGGCTTCGTGGCGGCCAACCGATCCACCAGGTCGGTTCGCAGCCTGCGCAGCTCGGGTCCGCCCAGCGCGTCACGAACGGCGTCGATGAACAGCCGGTGCGCCGGACGGACGCGGTCCCCGTCGACGACGATGGCGCCGGCCGCTTCCGCGTCGGTGACGCCCTCGCGCCCCGCCAGCGCCGACAGGTCGTCGAGCGACAAAGGATCCCCGACAGCCAGATACTCCAGCACCCGGTGCGCCGGGCCCGGCAGCGCCGCGACGAACTCCTCGACCAGGATCGCCAGCCGGCTGTCGTCGTGGCCGGGCGGCTCGACATTGATCTGCGCCAGCAAGTCGTCACGCCACAGCGCCGAAATCTCGTCGGCCACAAACCCGTTCGGCGCGACCGTGACGATCAGCTTCGCCCCGCCGCTGACCGCCAATTGGTAGACCAGCGCCGCGGACAGCTTGTCCAGCAGGTGCGCATCGTCAACGACCAGCAGCCTGCCGTCGCCGAGCGACTCCCGCGCGTCGCGCAGCACGGCCGCCGTCTTACCCGTGCTCGGCACGTCGATCAGGTGGCTGAAGGCAGAGAACGGAACCGCAGGCGCCGTCGCGGTAACCCAGTCGACGCGACCGAACTGCGACGCGAACCGGTCTGCCGCCGTGCGTGCCAGCCACGTCTTGCCGACACCCGCGGAACCGATGAGCACCACCCCGGCCCGGTCGCGGACACCGGTTTGGAGCAGCTCCAGCGCCGGTTCGTGCGACGCGGTCACCCACTCAACAGGCACCGCCGGAGTCTATGGCTACGTTGTCCATGTGTCCCCAGAAGCCGACCCCGAATGGGCGGTCTGTGTGTACTGCGCCTCCGGGCCAACGCATCCCGAGCTGTTGTCGTTGGCCGTCCGTGTCGGAGAAGCGATCGCCGAGCGTGGCTGGACGCTGGTCTCCGGCGGCGGAAACGTCTCGGCGATGGGCGCGCTTGCGGCCGCCGCCCGCGCCCGCGGCGGCCGAACCATCGGCGTCATTCCCAAGGCGCTGGTGCACCGGGAAGTCGCCGACACCGAGGCCGACGAGCTAGTCGTGACCGACACCATGCGCGAGCGCAAGCAGGTGATGGAGGACCGCGCCGACGCCTTCATCGCGCTGCCCGGCGGCATCGGCACGCTCGAGGAGTTCTTCGAAGCCTGGACCGCGGGCTACTTGGGTATGCATGACAAGCCGGTGGTCATGCTCGACCCGATCGGGCACTACGACGGCCTGCTGGCCTGGTTGTACGGGCTGGTCGACAGCGGTTACGTCGCCCAAAGTGCGCTGGACCGGTTGGTCGTGGTCGACGAGGTCGATGCGGCGATGGCGGCGTGCGCACCGGCCTCGTGATCGCGGTCACCCTCGCCGTTAGGGTGTGTTCGACGACGAACCGGAGGGGACACACCGCATGACCGACCAGAAATCGGGCGTCCGCAACAGCGTCGGACTGCTCGACATCGCCACCCGGTTGCCGGGCCTGCTGATGGACGCTCCCGTGATGGTGCGCGGCGCGCTGACCGGTTTTATGGCGCGCCCCACGGCGAAGACGTCCATCGGCAAGGTGTTCCAGGAACGCGCGGCCCGCTACGCGGAGCGGGTGTTCATCAAGTTCGGCGATGACCAGCTGACCTACCGGCAGGCCAACGAGACCGTGAATCGCTACGCCGCCGTGCTGGCCGCACGCGGGGTCGGCCACGGCGACGTCGTCGGCGTCATGCTCCGCAATTCCCCGAACGCTGTGCTGCTGATGCTGGCGGTGGTCAAGTGCGGCGCGATCGCTGGCATGCTCAACTACCACCAGCGCGACAACGCGCTCAAGCACAGCATCGGGCTGCTCTCCGCGAAGGTGATCGTCGCCGAGACCGAGCTGGTGGAGCCGATCAGCGCCAGCGGAGCGGACACCACCGGACTGATGACGGTCGAGGAACTCGAGCGGTTGGCGTCTACCGCACCCACCGGCAATCCCGCGACGACGGCAGCCGTGCTTGCCAAGGACAAGGCGTTCTACATCTTCACCTCGGGCACCACCGGGATGCCCAAGGCCAGCGTGATGACGCATTACCGCTGGCTGCGGGCGCTGGCCGGGTTCGGTGGACTGGGCCTGCGGCTACACGGCGACGACGTCCTGTACTGCTGCCTGCCGCTGTACCACAACAATGCGCTGACGGTCGCGGTCGGCTCCGTGATCAACGCCGGCGCGACGCTGGCGCTGGGCAAGTCCTTCTCGGCGTCGAAGTTCTGGGACGATGTGATCGCCGCGGGTGCGACCGCGTTCATCTACATCGGTGAGATCTGCGCGTATCTGCTCAACCAGCCGCCCAAGCCGACCGACCGTCAGCACAAGGTGCGGGTGATCGCAGGCAACGGGCTGCGCCCTGCGATCTGGGATGAGTTCACCGAGCGGTTCGGCATCGAACGGGTCTGTGAGTTCTACGCGGCCAGTGAGGGCAATACCGCGTTCGTCAACGTGCTCAACGTCGACAAAACCACCGGGATCTGCCCGACGCCAGTGGCATTCGTGCAGTACGACGCGGACACCGGCGAGCCGCTTCGTAGCCCGAACGGCCGACTGCGCAAGGTCAAGACCGGCGAGCCGGGGCTGCTGCTGTCAAAGGTCAGCAGCTTCCAGCCGTTCGACGGCTACACCGACAAAGAGGCCACCGAAAAGAAATTGGTGCGCAACGCTTTTCGTGACGGCGATGTGTGGTTCAACACCGGAGACCTGATGCGCTCGCAGGGCTTCGGGCACGCGGCCTTCGCCGACCGGCTGGGCGACACCTTCCGCTGGAAGGGCGAGAACGTGGCCACCACCGAGGTCGAGGCCGCGATATCCACCGACCCGCAGGTCGAGGAGGCAACGGTGTTCGGCGTCGAGGTGCCCGGCACCGGCGGCCGGGCAGGCATGGTGGCCGTCCAACTCAAGGAGGGCGAGGAGTTCGACGGCAAGGCGCTGGCCAAGGCGGCCTACGAGCGACTGCCCGGATATGCGGTGCCGCTGTTCGCCCGCGTCGTCGGCGAGCTGGCGCACACGTCGACCTTCAAGAGCCAGAAGGTCGACCTGCGCAAGGAGGGCTACAGCGCGGACATCGCCGACCCGATCTATGTGCTGGCCGGCCGCGACGAGGGCTACGTGCCGTTCTACGACGAGTACCCCGCCGAGGTGAAGGCCGGCAAGAAGCCGAAATAGGCCGCCGAGTGCACGGTTGTTGAACGCAAACGTCGAGTAGACGCGCGAACAAGCGTGCACTGGACGCGACCAGGCACTATGGAGGGCGTGTTGTCGACCTTCTGCGGCCGCCCGGTGGCCGGCGATCGAGCGCTGATCATGGCGATCGTGAACCGGACACCGGACTCGTTCTACGACCGGGGCGCAACCTTCACCGATGACGCCGCCAAGGCGGCGGCTCACCGGGTGATCGAAGAGGGCGCCGACGTCGTCGACGTCGGCGGCGTCAAGGCCGGACCGGGCGATTCGGTCGACGTCGACGAGGAGATCGCCCGCGTCGTGCCGTTCATCGAGTGGCTGCGCGACACCTTCCCTGATCAGCTGATCAGCGTCGACACGTGGCGCTCGGCGGTGGCCAAGCAGGCCTGCGCGGCCGGTGCAGACCTGATCAACGACACCTGGGGCGGGCATGACCCGGGCCTGGCCGAGGTCGCCGCCGAGTTCGGGGTCGGCCTGGTGTGCTCGCATACCGGCGGTGCGACGCCGCGGACACGACCGTTTCGCGTCAACTACGGCACCACGGAGCGCGGAGTGGTCGACGACGTGATCGGGGAGGTGACGGCCGCCGCCGAGCGCGCGGTGAGCCTCGGTGTGGACCGTGATGCGGTGCTGATCGACCCGACGCATGATTTCGGCAAGAACACTTATCACGGTCTTAGTTTGTTGCGCCACGTAAACGACCTTGTAAACACTGGATGGCCTGTCCTTATGGCACTCAGCAACAAGGATTTCATCGGGGAAACTCTGGGTGTGGGTCTGACCGAACGGCTGGTGGGCACCCTGGCAGCGACCGCCCTGGCCGCTGCCGACGGGGCCGCCATGTTCCGCGTTCACGAGGTGGGGCCCACGCGACGCGTGCTGGAGATGGTCGCGTCGATCCAGGGGGCGCGTCCCCCGACGCGCACGGTGAGGGGACTGGCATGACACTGAGACGAACGCGAGTGAGGATCGCAGCGAGGGACGAGCGAGGACCGGAGCGAGCGGGAGTCGAAGCATGACGCTGACACCAGAACTGCCCGGCACTGACGTCGTCACCGAGCGGTGGCTGTCCGACCACAGCTGGCAACGGCCGTCGTGGACGATCGCCGAACTGGAAGCCGCCAAGGGCGGCCGCACCATCTCGGTGGTGCTGCCCGCCCTCAACGAGGAACAAACCGTCGGCACCGTCGTCGAGACCATCACGCCGCTGCTGGGCGGGCTCGTCGACGAGCTGATCGTGCTGGACTCCGGGTCCACCGACGACACCGAGATCAGGGCCGTTGCGGCCGGTGCGCGGGTCATCAGCCGCGAGATCGCGCTCCCCGAGGTCGAACCGCAACCCGGCAAGGGTGAGGTGCTGTGGCGGTCGCTGGCCGCGACCACCGGCGACATCATCGTGTTCGTCGACTCCGACCTGATCGACCCGGACCCGATGTTCGTGCCCAAGCTGGTCGGCCCGCTGCTGACCACCGAGGGCGTACACCTGGTCAAGGGCTTCTACCGGCGGCCGCTGAAGGTCAGCGGAAGCGAGGACGCCAACGGCGGCGGCCGGGTCACCGAGCTGGTCGCGCGCCCGCTGCTCGCATCGCTGCGACCCGAACTGAGCTGCCTGATGCAGCCGCTGGGCGGCGAATACGCGGGCACCCGCGAGCTGCTGACCTCGCTGCCGTTCGCGCCGGGGTACGGCGTGGAGATCGGGCTGTTGATCGACACCTACGACCGGCTGGGCCTGGACGCCATCGCCCAGGTGAACCTCGGCGTGCGCACGCACCGCAACCGGCCGCTGACCGAACTCGCGTCGATGAGCCGCCAGGTCATCGCCACCCTGCTGTCACGCTGTGGTGTTCCGGACTCCGGGGTGGCGCTGACACAGTTCTTCGCCGACGGCGACGACTACACCCCGCGCTCCTCGTCGGTGTCGCTGGAAGACCGCCCGCCGATGATCACGCTGCGCGGATAGCATCGGGCCCCGACGCCTACTGTCGGGGCCTTCGGGCAGTATCGAGAGCGTGACCTTGGTTCTGCTGTACCTGGTGGTGCTGACCCTGGTGGCTATCGTGCTGTTCGGGCTCGGCAGCGTGTTGTTCGGCCGCGGTGAGCCGTTGCCGCCGCTGCCGCGCGCCACCACCGCCACCGTGTTGCCTGCCTCCGGCGTCACCGGCGCCGACGTCGACTCCGTCAAATTCACCCAGACGCTGCGCGGCTACAAGACCAGCGAGGTCGACTGGGTACTCGACAGGCTAGGCCAGGAGCTCGACCTGCTGCGCGGCCAGCTCGCCGCGGTGCGCGCGGCCCACGGCATCGACGACGACACCGAGGATGCCGATGAGCCGGTCGAAGGTGGCGCACACGCTCTGCACTCCGATAGCGAGGACGACTCGTGACCGTCGAAGATGACGGCCGCACCCGGTGCGGTTGGATCGACCAAACACGTTTGGCACCAGCAGATT
This sequence comes from uncultured Actinomycetota bacterium, assembly GCA_963770305.1. Lineage (GTDB taxonomy): Bacteria > Actinomycetota > Actinomycetes > Mycobacteriales > Mycobacteriaceae > Mycobacterium. The sequence continues at coordinate 210,408 of CAVYPB010000012.1, read as the reverse complement.
TCGTCCTCTACCGGGATTACCACGACACCGAGTGGGGGCGGCCGCTGCGGGAGTCCGCTGCGTTGTTCGAGCGGATCAGCCTGGAGGCGTTCCAGAGTGGCCTGTCGTGGCTGATCATCCTGCGCAAGCGGGAGAACTTCCGCCGTGCGTTCCACCGGTTCGACATCGAACGCATCACCCGCTACACCAAACGCGACATCGACCGGCTGATGGCCGACACCGGGATCGTGCGTAACCGCGCGAAGATCGAAGCCACCATCGCCAACGCGCGTGCTGTTGCCGACCTTGACGTCGATCTCGGTGAGTTGCTGTGGTCGTTCGCGCCACCTGGAAGACGTCAGCGACCACGGCCCTCCGAGCTGTCCCAGGTTCCCGCGGTGAGCCCCGAATCGACCGCGATGGCCAAGGAATTGAAGCGCCGCGGGTTCCGATTCGTCGGCCCGACGACGGCATACGCGTTGATGCAGGCCACCGGAATGGTCGACGACCACACCGCGGACTGCTGGGTTCCGTTGGTCGCTGACGCGCCGTCGCAGCGGCCTTAGCGGGGTCTTTGCACACCGAATGCCGCGGATAGGGAAGAATAGGTGGAGATCTGTACGCCCGCTGACGCGGGCCGGCTCATGTGGAGGGAGCACTCGATGGCGGCGATGAAGCCCCGGACCGGCGACGGTCCGTTGGAAGCAACCAAGGAGGGGCGCGGCATCGTGATGCGGGTACCACTGGAAGGCGGCGGCCGACTCGTCGTCGAACTCACTCCCGAGGAAGCCGCCGCGCTCGGGGACGAGCTCAAGGGCGTCACCAGCTAGGCCCATCGCACGCCGGGACCGACCATTGCACGGCGGGGGCCCAACTTCGGCGTGATGGGTTGCGGTCAGCGCGACGGTCCACGCCGAATCTATGAAGACACCTTTCGATAGATCTCCAAGGTCTGCTCGGCGATGTGCGCCCAGGAAAATTCTTGGATGCAGCGCTGCCGCCCGGCCTGGCCGTACTGGCGTGCTGTCTCCGGATCGGCCACCAGCGAGTTGACCGCCTCGGCCAGGCGCCGCTCGAAGAATGCGGGGTCGCCGGCGTCGTAGTGCACCAGCAGACCCGTCTGACGGTCCGCGACCACTTCCGGTATACCGCCGACGTCGGAGGCGACCACCGCGGTCGCGCACGCCATCGCCTCCAGGTTCACGATCCCCAACGGCTCATACACCGACGGACACACGAAAACCGTTGCTGCTGAGAGTATTTCGCGGATCTTACCGATGGGCAGCATCTCCCGAACCCAGAACACACCGCTTCGGGCGCGGGCCAGCTCCTGCACCGCCGACGTCACCTCCGCCGCGATCTCCGGGGTGTCCGGTGCACCTGCACACAGCACCAGCTGGATCTCGGGCGCGAAGTAGTGGGCCGCCGCGACCAGATGCGCGACGCCCTTCTGCCGCGTGATTCGCCCGACGAAGGCCACGATCGGTCGAGTCAGGTCGACGCCGAGCTCCTCGAGCACCGAGTCGCCGGGCTGCGGCGCCCCGCCTGAGTCGCTCTTCGCGTGCGCACCCTCGATATCGCTCCTCGCGTGCGCACCCCCAATGTCGCTCCTCGCGTGCGCCCCCTCGATATCGATCCTCGCGTGCGCCCCCTCGATATCGCTCCTCGCGTGCGCCCCCTCGATATCGCTCCTCGCGTGCGCGACCGGAAACCAGACGTCGGTGTCGATCCCGTTGCGCACCACGTGCACCCGGTTGGGATCCAGCGCGGGGTAGGTGCGCAGGACATCGTCACGCATGCCCGAGCTGACTGCGATCACCGCGTCGGCGGCCTCGACCGCGGTCTTCTCCACCCATGACGACACCCGGTAGCCCCCGCCGAGTTGCTCGGCCTTCCACGGCCGCATCGGTTCGAGCGAATGGGCGGTCAGTACGTGCGGAATGCCGTACATCAGCGCGGCCAGATGCCCGGCCAGGCCGGTGTACCAGGTGTGCGAATGGACGACGGTGGCGTTCGACGCCCCGTTGACCATGTTGAGGTCCGCCGACAGCGTCGACAGCGCCGGGTTGGCGCCCTTGAGAGCCGCATCGGGTTGCGCCACGATCACCCCGGGACGCGGGGCTCCCATGCAATGCACGTCGACCTCGCACAGATGCCGCAGCTGCGCGACGAGCTCGGTGACGTGTACCCCGGCCCCGCCGTAGACCTCGGGCGGATACTCCCGAGTCATCATCGCCACCCGCATAGTGAGGACGTTATCCAAAAAAGTGGGCCCTGGCGTCCGCACGATTGTTTTGATCGCGAAGACGCCAAATACCTTGACCGACAGAAGCGATCAATAGCCCCAATGCCTAGCCGCGGCGTGAACGTGCAGATAGGTTTGGGTCATGAGGGAGTTGCCACACGTCCTCGGCATCGTGCTGGCGGGCGGGGAGGGCAAGCGGCTCTACCCATTGACGGCCGACCGTGCCAAACCGGCGGTTCCTTTCGGCGGCGCCTACCGGCTGATCGACTTCGTGCTCTCCAATCTGGTCAATGCGCGATACCTGCACATCTGTGTGCTGACGCAATACAAGTCGCATTCGCTGGATCGCCACATTTCGCAGAACTGGCGACTGTCCGGGCTTGCCGGCGAGTACATCACTCCGGTGCCTGCCCAGCAGCGGCTCGGCCCGCGCTGGTACACCGGCTCGGCCGACGCGATCTATCAGTCGCTGAATCTGATCTACGACGAAGACCCCGACTACATCGTCGTGTTCGGCGCCGACCACGTGTACCGCATGGATCCCGAGCAGATGGTCCAGTTCCACATCGAAAGTGGTGCGGGGGCGACGGTCGCAGGTATCCGGGTGCCGCGGGTCGAGGCCAGCGCTTTCGGCTGCATCGACGCCGACGAGTCCGGCCGCATCCGGGAATTCATCGAAAAGCCTGCCGATCCGCCCGGCACACCCGACGACCCGGAGCAGACGTTCGTGTCGATGGGCAACTACATCTTCACCACGAAGGTGCTCATCGACGCGATCCGCGCCGACGCCGACGACGACCACTCCGATCACGACATGGGCGGCGACATCATCCCGCGGCTGGTCGGCGACGGCATGGCCGCCGTCTACGACTTCCACAACAACGAGGTGCCCGGCGCCACCGAACGCGACCATGGCTATTGGCGCGACGTCGGGACGCTGGACGCGTTCTACGACGCACACATGGACCTGGTGTCGGTGCACCCGGTGTTCAACCTCTACAACAAGCGCTGGCCGATCCGCGGCGAGTCGGAGATGCTGGCCCCTGCGAAGTTCGTCAACGGCGGTTCGGCGCAGGAGTCCGTGGTCGGGGCCGGCAGCATCATTTCGGCTGCGTCGGTACGCAATTCGGTGCTGTCGTCCAACGTCGTGGTCGACGACGGCGCGATCGTGGAGGGCAGCGTGATCATGCCGGGCGCCCGCGTGGGCCGCGGCGCGGTGGTGCGCCACGCGATCCTGGACAAGAACGTCGTCGTGGGACCTGGCGAGATGGTCGGCGTGGATCTGGAGAAGGACCGCGACCGGTTTGCGATCAGCGCCGGGGGAGTGGTCGCCGTGGGTAAGGGCGTCTGGATTTAGCCGGGCGACGATCAAGCGGCGAGGTACGAGCCGTGTTGAGGAGCGCGGACATTCAGCTAGCCGCGGCCTTGCGTCGTCGTCGGCGCACGCTACGGATCACGGCCCAGACCAACACGAGCACGGCCACCAGCACCAGCACCGGTATCAGGATCGCGGCAAACACCAGCCCGACACTGAAGATGTCCTCGACCGTGCTGAGCACCGGCGCGGCCATCCCGGCGGTGGCGACGTTGGCCGCAGGCCGCACGGTTGATTTCGTCAGCGACACCACCAGCGCGGTGACCACGCCGATGGCGACGGGAATCCATTGGCCGGTGTGCGCGAACGCACCGGGATCGGTCACCGCGGCTGTCTGGGCGGCCGTGCCAGAACCGAACACGATGCCGCCTGCCGTCGGACGGACGAACGTCTGGATCGCGTCGTTGATGCTGTCGAGAGCGGGGATCTTGTCGGCGACGATCTCGACGACCAGCAGCGCGGCGACGATCGTCATGACCCAGCCGTTCTCCAGCCAGAGCCAGCCGTGGGGCAGCGTCACCAGGTCGGTGAACCGCGACAGCAGGCCGAGCGCCAGCAGGGGGATGTAGGCGTTGAGTCCCGCCGCGGTGGCCAACCCGAAGCCGGTCAGCAGTTCCACATATGCATTATCAGTCGAGTACGGCCAATTTGAAGCTGCTCAGCCGCCGCGGGTCGGCGTCGATGTCGATCTCGGTGATCTTGTCGACGGCGACACTGAAGCGCAGCACCAGCGCCAGCTTTCCCTCGGGGGCGACGACGATGCCGACGGCGCCGTCGACCAATGCAGGCTCGGCGAACCGCGCATTGGCCGAGAAGGCATGCGCATTGGCGGCGACCGCCAGCGCGCCGCGGATCGTCGTCGGGGTGCCTGCCGCGGTGGCGTCGACGTGCAACACCACGTCGCCGTCGAGCACAGCCAGCAGCGCATCGAAATCACCGTCGCGGGCCGCGGCGAGGAACGCGTCGACGAGTCTGCGTTGGCGCACCAAATCCGTTGCGGGCTGGGAATTATTGCCGCGCACGCGGCGTGGAGTTTTTCCGCGCACGCGCCGTCGTGCCCGCGAGGCGAGTTGCGCGGCGGTGTTCTCCGAGCGGCCCACGATCGGCGCGATCTCGGCGTACGGAAGGTCGAACATGTCGTGTAGCACGAACGCGAGCCGCTCGGCCGGAGACAAGGTCTGAAGGATGACGAGCAGCGCCACTCCGATGGAATCGGCAAGCACCGCTTCCTGTTCTGGGTCGACGGCATCGGGCGCGGCGATGGCCGGGGCCTCGTCGAGCGGCTCCTCTGGTCGCACGCTGCGGGCCCGCAGCATGTCCAGGCAGATCCGTGCGACGACCGTCGTCAACCAGCCGCGCGGATTGCGGACGTCGCCGAGGTCGGTGCGGTCCATCCGCAGCCACGCTTCCTGCACGGCATCGTCGGCCTCGGTCAGCGACCCCAGCATGCGGTAGGCGACCGCCCGCAGGTGCGCACGGTGCTCTTCAAATGCTTCGCCGTGCACCTCGCACCTCCTGCTGTCATAGTCCGCTCTTCTCATCCGTCATCTCTTTGACGGATGAGAGCCCGTTGGCATGACAGAAGGGGATGACATGAAGGCACTCCGGGCGGTTTTCCTTGTCCACGGACTGATCACCCTGGCCGGTGCGTTCGTGTTGACCGTGTTTCCCCACCGCGATCCCGTCGGCGGTCGGCATCACGCTGGAGCGATCGGACTATCTGCTCGTCTATCTCATCGCCGCGGCGGAACTCGCCGTCGCCGTACTGTCGTTCGGCGCTATCGGCATCACCGACTGGGCGGCCCTGCGGCTCATCGCGGCGACGCTCGTCGTGCTGCATTCGGTAAGCGGCGTACTCGATCTCGTCTATATGGGGCAGACTGAAGTCAACAGCACGCTGATGGTCAATGCCGTCCTTCGGTTCACGGCCGTTGCAGTGTTCCTCGCTGTATGGCGGGCATCCCGTCCTCACCACACACCCGGTACCAGTCGGTAGTGCACCTTCTGCGTGTATTCGCGATAGCCGACCAGCTCACCCTTGAGCATCTTCTCCTCGTCGCTGATGCGGTAGCCCAGCGCGACGAGCCCGGGGAAGATGGTCACGAGTCCCCAGTAGGAGTCGAGCGCCAGCGCTGTGCCGATCATCATGATCAGCGTCCCGACATACATGGGATGCCGGACAAGGCGATACAACCCGGTAGAGACCACGGTCTGCTCCGCCTCGACCGTGACGGTGGCGGCCGCATAACTGTTCTGGATGACCACGAACATCGCGATACCGAGGCCGACGGCGACCAGAACATCGCCAGCAAGCACGACAGCCGTCGGCACTTGCGACCAACCGAATCGATGGTCGAGGGCGCTGACGACCAACAAGGCCGCCACCGAAAGGATCGTGCCGGAAATGGCGGTCCTCTGCGCCGTTCTGGTTTCGGCCACCGGACCGGCGCGCATGCGACGCTGCAATGCTTCGGGGTTCTTCACCGCGAGGTAGATAGACGGGATGGTCGTGACGACGGCGAAGACGGCGATGAAAAGCCATGCCTGCCAGTAGTTCAACGAGCCGGCGGGCAAGAATAGCAGCACGCCGAAGAAAACGAGTCCGAAGAGGCTGGATGCCATCATCTGAAGAACGATCTTCATGATTTCTCCTGTTTGTCCTTGTGCACTCACCAGACGTACGGCAGCAGTCGGTAGTGCACCTTTTGCGCGTAATCGGGATAGCCGGCGAGGTCCAGGGTGAGCACCTTCTCCTCGTCAACGATCCGGATGGCGAGCACGGCCAGTCCCGGAATCAAGAAGAGCAGTCCCCAATGCGAGCCGAGTGCAAGCGGAATCCCGACCATCAACACGACATTGCCGAAATACATCGGGTGCCGGACCAAGCCGTACAAGCCCGTCGAGACCAGTTCTTGTCCGGACTCGACGGTGATGTTGGCCGACGCGTAGCTGTTTTGGATCACGACGAGCATCGCGATGCCGAGTCCCAACGCCACCAGCACGTCGCCGATCACCGAGATCGCTGCGGGCACGCTGGACCAGCCGAAGCGAAAGTCCAACGCGCTCACCACGATCGTCGCCCCAAGTGATGCGAACGCGAACGAGATGATGAGCTTCTGCAGGGGTCTGGTCTCCGCGGCAGGTCCGGCCTGCATACGCCGTCTGAGGGCCGCCGGGTCCGTCGCAGCCAGGTAGAGGCTCGGGATGGTCGTCGCCGCGGCGAACACCGCGATGAAGGCCCATCCCTGCCAGTAGTCGAACGTGCCTGCAGGCCAGAACACCAACAGTCCGAACACCGCCAGTCCGATCAGCGTGGACGCAATTGTCTGTAGAGCAATTTTCATGGTTCCTCGCTTCGATTTCTCGTTCCGTTGAGTGGCCCTCAGCCGTCACCAGACGTGCGGCATCAACCGGGCATGCACTTTGTCGGTGTATTCGCGGTAGCCGTCCAGTTCCGCCGTCAGCGCCTTCTCCCCGTCGAAAATGCGAGCGGCGAGAAGGACCACAGTGGGAGCGAGAACGACGAGCCCCCAATAGGAATCGAGCGCAAGGGGGATGCCGATGAGCATGACGAGACCGCCGAAGTACATCGCACGAACCCATAAAGTCCGGTGGACACCACTTTCTGGTCCGCTTCGACGGTGATATTGGCAGCGGCGTAGCTGTTCTGCACGACGACGAGCATGGTGATGCCAAGCCCAACCGCTACCGACAGATCGCCGATGAGCACAACCGCAGTAGGCACGTTCGACCAGCCGAATCGATGGTCGAACGCGGAGACAACCAGCAGGGCGAAGAACATCAGGACCACGCCGGAACTGACGATCTTCTGTACGGGCCTGGATTCGTGGGCCGGGCCTGCATGCATTCGCCGCCGAAGCACTTCCGGGTCCTTCATTCCCACGTAGACGGTGTAGATCGCCGACAGGACTACGAATATGCCGAGGAAGACCCATGCCTGCCAGTAGTCGAACCTGCCAGCCGGCCAGAACAACGCCAGGCCGATCAGCGCAATTCCAAGCACTGATGACACCGTTACTTGAAGTGCGGTCTTCATGTTCCTTTGTCTTTCTCTCTTCGGGGTTAGCTTGACCATCACCAGATGAACGGCATCAGCCGGTAGTGCACGTCACCCGTGTATCCGAGGTATCCGTCCAGTTCCTCCTTGAGCATCTTTTCTTCGTCGAGGATGCGGAAGGCGAATGCAAACGTGGCTGGGATGAGGACGAGAAGCCCCCAATAGGAGTCAAGGGCGAGGGGCGTGCCCACCAAGATGACAAGGATCCCGACGTACATCGGGTGCCGGACCAGTCCGTAAAGTCCCGTGGAGACCACTTTCTGGCCCGTTTCCACCGTGATATTGGCTGCCGCATAACCATTCTGGACGATCACGGCAAACGTGGTGGCGATTCCAACGGCGACGACGGCGTCGCCAATCAAGGAGACCACCATGGGGACTTGCGACCACCCGAAACGGTGGTCGACCGCGCTGACCACCATCGCTGCCGGAAATGACAGCAACGTGCACGAGCTTGCGATCTTTTGTGCATTCCGGGTTTCCGCAGTCGGGCCGCCGCGCATGCGCCGCTGAAGGGCTGCCGGATTCTTCACCGCCAAGTAGACAGTGGGCACGGCTGACACCACGACGAACACGGCGATGAGCACCCATGCTTGCCAGTAATCGAATGTGCCTGCGGGCGCGAACAACAACGCGCCGAACAGCACAAGCGCGATAGAGCTTGACACCAATGTTTGAGTACCGAGCTTCACGATCGCATCGTCTCGTTTCAGATTGCGTCGCGGCTGCGATAGATCCAGCCGGCGCAAAGTGTCAGTGCCGCGGCGATGACCGCCATGGCCGTCAGCGCGACGACGGGGTATTCCATCGGAGCTGTGGTGCGGCCCACCGGCGACAGGTCGATAAGCCAGCGCGGTAACCGAAGCAGAGCGCCAAGATACAGCGATACGACGACGAATGTGACTGCGAGCCAACCGATCCACGCGTGCCGCACGGCGACGGCAAGGGCCGAAACGCCGGCGATGACCGCCATGGCGGGCACATAGGCCAGCCCGGCCAATGTGAGGCGCGCGATCGTCTGCGGTTCGCCGACGGTGATTCCCGCGCCAAGGCCGTTGCCCAGCCCGGCGAAGAACATGAGCACCGCCGACCCGACCAGCGCGGCCGCCACTGCCGTCAGCAGCCACCGCCACCGCGACACCGCGCCCGCCAAGACGGCTTCGCCCAGGCCCGATTGCTCGTCGGCGTACACGCGCAGGACGGCGCTGACGACGTAGGCCGTGGCGGCTGCCGCCAGGAACTGCGTCATTGTCGTGTACACCCCGTCCTTGCCCTGCGTGGCGAGTACGCGGGCGAGTAGTTCGTTGGTCTTCGCCGCGTCGAGCAGTGACTTGGTCATCGAGCCAAACGCCAAGCCCGCCAGGAACAGCCCGACGGTCCAGCCGATGGTTTGGCCCCGCTGCAGCGTGAGGTGCAGGGCGAACACATCCTTGATCGGACGCGCGTTCGGCTTCTCACCAGTGGACGGGATATTGCCGTCGTCGTACTGTCGCCTGCTTTCCAACCAAGCCGCCAACGCCATCAGCCCGATAGCGAGTGCCACCAGCAGAGCGAATGGCCACCAGCGCAGGTCGACGAACGGGCGCATCTGCTGAGCCCAGGCGATGGGGGAGAACCAGCTCAGGGCGCTGCCCGAGTTGTTGATGACGTCCCCGATGCCGCGCACGAGCACGGCCACCGCCAGCGCGGCCATCGCCGCTCCGGTCGCGGTCCGTGCCTGGCGCCACAGCTGCGCCGTGACCGCGGCCACCGCGCCGAACACCATGGCCACTCCTGTGATGCCAAGGCACATCGCCGCGGTGTCGACGACCCGGAAGCCCGTCGAAGCCATCGCCAGTGTCATGGTGACCGCCAGCACGGCGTTCACTCCGCCGACGAGGATCAGCGCGGCATACGTGCGGGCGTACCGGCCGACAACCGATGACAGCACCAGCTCGGCTATGCCGTTTTCCTCCTCGGCACGGGTGTGCCGGATGACGGTGCTGATGGCGAGGATCGACGCCGCGACGATGAGCGTGAGCATCAGCTCGTTGGCCATCATCGCGCCGAGGTCGGTCTCGTTGCCGCCAAACATGGGCCCGCCCAATATCATTCCGGCGGGCGTCTTGAGCAGATTGACCCGCGCCAGCCGTTGCTCCTCTTCGGGGTAGGCCAGTTTGACCGCGTTCGGGGCGTAGACCATCATCAGCGTCAGGACCGCAATCCATCCGGACAGCCGGACCCGGTCGCGGCGCAGCGCAAGGCGAAGCAGGCTGGGAACACCGGTGAACGGCGATCCCGGCTGGGCCGCTTCGTGCCGCCCGGCGCGGGGCGCGACAGTAGCGGTAGTCATCGGTTCACTCCCTGATACTCGCGCAGGAACAGATCCTCCAGCGACGCCGGTGTCACGGTCAGTTCTTCGATGCCGAGTTCGGTGAGATGCTCCATGGTGAAGTCGAGGTCGTTGCGGTCCACCGAGAACCGGGCGTAACCGTCTTGATTGCTGAAGTCGTGCACGTACGGAACCTGTTGCAGCGCACGGACGTCACCCCGGCTGCGCACCGAGATGGTGGTGCGCATCAGGTGTCGCAGCTCCTCGAGCGTGCCGGACTTCACCGCGCGGCCGGCACGGATGATCGTGACGTTGTCGCACAGCTTCTCCACCTCGGCGAGGATGTGGCTGGAGAGCAGCACAGCGGCTCCGCGGTCGGCTACCTCTTCGACACAGGTCTGAAACGCCTTCTCCATCAACGGGTCCAGGCCTGAGGTCGGCTCGTCGAGGATGTAGAGCTCGGCGTTTGTGGAGAACGCGGCCACGATGGCCACCTTCTGCCTGTTGCCCTTCGAGTAGGTTCGCGCCTTCTTGTGCGGGTCGAGATCGAACCGCTCGATCAGCTGGGCGCGGCGTCGGGTGTCGACGCCGTTGCCGCGCAGCCGGGCCAGAAAGTCGATGACCTGAAGACCGGTCAGGTTGGGCCACAACGTCACATCGCCGGGCACGTATGCGATCCGCCGGTGCAGCGCGACCGCGTCGCGCCAGGGATCGCCGCCGAGCAGCCGGACGGTTCCGCTGTCGGCGCGGAGAAGACCGAGCAGCACCCGGATGGTGGTCGACTTACCCGCGCCGTTCGGGCCGAGAAAGCCGGTGATGTCACCCGGGGCGACGGTCAGGTCAAGGCCGTCGAGTGCCTTGGTGCGGCCGAAAGACTTGGACAGACCGCGGATCTCGACAGCGAGCTGCGACCGCTCGCCTGCGTTAGCCCGCAGCTGGGACTCGGTTGCTTGAGCCGTCATCGCCTTCTTCTCCTTCTTGAGTTGTGGTGAACGGGATGCCCTTTTCGCGCGTTTCAAGGAATGCGTCGTACATCGTCGAGTCGGCCATCAACCCCTCGGAGTAGATCTCGAGGGCGGGCAGCACCATCTCTTCGCCGTAGTCGCGCAGGACGGCGCGCAGATCGGTTGGGTTGTCGTGCATTTGCAGGTAGAGCAGAAAGCTGCCGCCGCCGGTGATTCCGAGATATTTCGCTCGGGCGCGCGGGTCACGACTGGGCTTGAGCAGGCCGTTTCGTACGCCTTCTTCCAAATACTGCTCTGCGTCGTCGATCATCTTGCGCCACAACATCTTTGCGAGCTCGCCGCCCGACTGCATGCTGCGCACCAAGTAGGCCATCAACGGGGCGTAGGACTCGATCTCGGCCATCTGGGCGAACCAGTCCGCGGGGTCCTTCGTCTGCAACGACGCCGACTTGCCGGTACGGATCTCCTCGGCGATGTAGTCGTCGCACGCCTTCCGCAGGGCTTCTTTGGAACCGAAGTGATGGATCACCAGCGCCGCGGACACTCCCGCGGCCTCGGCGATGCTCCGAAGCCCGACGTTGAACCCCTGTTGACCCCACTGCTCGATTGCGGCGTCGCGGATCCGGGCGACGGCCGTTCGATCGTCTGACGCTGAACGCATGTTTAGTACGCTAAACACGCGTTCAGCGGTCGGTCAAGCACCCACTCCGTCACGAACCCGTAAAAATCTCGCATCAACCGCGAAATGGAATTCCGGGCTGCTAAGTCGCGTGGTTAACGACCGGGAATTCCATTTCGGCGAGAGAAAGTCAGTCGCGCGCGGCGGCGAGCAGGCCGTCGCCCAGCGGGACGAGCACCGGGGTCAGCCGCTCGTCCTCGGCGATCAGCCGGGCAGCCTCACGCACGGCGCTGACCTCGGCATCGTTGGCGTTCGCGTCGCCTGCACGTCCGCCGAGTGCCGCCCGATGCACCACGATCGCCCCTCCGGGCCGTAGCAGCCGAACCCCTTCGACGACGAACTGCGGCTGGTCGATCGGATCGCCGTCGATGAACACCAGGTCGTAGGACTCGTCTGCCAGCCGGGTGAGCACTTCCTGGGCGCGTCCGCTGATCAACCGGGTCCGCGACTGCCCCACTCCAGCCTCTGTGAACGCCTGCTTGGCCAGGCGCTGATGCTCGGGTTCGACGTCGATCGTGGTGAGCACCCCGTCCTCGCGCATGCCTGAGAGCAACCACAACCCGCTCACACCCGCGCCAGTGCCAACCTCGACGACCGCCTTGGCGCCGGTCAGTTTGGCCAGCACACACATCAGGGCACCGACCGCAGGAGTGACCGCGCCCGCGCCGATGTCGACGGCACGCTCACGGGCAGACGCGACGATCGCGTCTTCGGAGATCGAACCCTCGGCGTGCGTGACGATCGACTCCGTACGGCTCCGTGGCTGGATGTCGCCACCGTCGCGGCTCCGCGCCTGGATGTCGCCACCGTCGCGGCTCCGTGGCGCACCCGTCGGGTCGTCGGTGCTGGCCATGCCCGCAGCGTAGAGCGAACCGATGTGGGCCGCCGCCGCGACACGCCCGCGCTCGGGCGCGAGAATCACGCCCGAAAAAACCCGTTTTCCCTGGTGGAAAAATTGGGTAGTCATCTTTCTCAGGAAATGTTCAGTTTGCTCATATGCCAACCACACCCGGGTCGGAGACTGTACTGGCATGGAAGACGGCGGACGCTGGGGTTATGGGAATAAGCACGTGGACACGCGTGTTGTCGTCGACATCGAGCCGTCGATGGATGGTGGCTGTGACCAGGAGGATCTGACGACCATTACGCCAAACGCCCCCGCCGCCCCGGTGTCCATGGCGCACCTCGAGCAGTATGCCGACGGGGAATGGGTAGAGCCGACCGACGAGTTGAGCGGCACCGCGGTGTTCGATGCCACCGGCGACAAGACGACGATGCCGTCCTGGGATGAGCTGGTGCGTCAGCATGCGGACCGGGTGTACCGGCTGGCCTACCGGCTATCGGGCAATCAGCACGACGCCGAGGATCTGACGCAGGAGACGTTCATCCGCGTCTTCCGCTCGGTGCAGAACTATCAGCCCGGCACGTTCGAAGGCTGGCTGCACCGCATCACCACGAACCTGTTCCTCGACATGGTCCGCAGGCGTGGCCGCATCCGCATGGAGGCGCTGCCCGAGGACTACGACCGGGTGCCGGCCGACGAGCCGAACCCCGAGCAGATCTACCACGATTCGCGGCTGGGGCCCGACCTGCAGGCCGCGCTGGACTCACTGCCGCCGGAATTCCGCGCCGCCGTGGTCCTGTGCGACATCGAAGGTCTGTCCTACGAGGAAATCGGCGCCACACTGGGCGTCAAGCTCGGCACCGTACGCAGCCGGATCCACCGCGGACGTCAGGCGCTGCGCGACTACCTGGCCAGCCACTCGGACGACACGGCCAAATCAGCCTGACGGTTCGTAGGTGTGGGCCACAGCCTGCCGCGCTACATTCGAGTCAGCACCGTCGTTGCGACGTGACTAAGCGAGAGGAGCTGGGTGATGGTCGACCCGGGACACGTGTTCCGCCGCGCATTCTCCTGGCTGCCCTCTCAGTTCGCCTCGCAGAGCGACGCGCCGGTCGGGCCGCGACAGTTCGGGTCCACTGAGCACCTGTCGACCGAAGCCGTCGCGGCTTTTGTCGACGGTGAGCTCCGGATGACGGCGCACCTGCGCGCGGCACATCACCTGTCGCTGTGCCCGCAATGCGCGACCGAGGTTGATGCCCAGCGCCAGGCCCGCGCGGCATTGCGGGATTCGTGCCCGATCGTCGTTCCGAGCTCCTTGCTGGGTATGTTGTCCCAGATCCCGCACGATGCTCCACCGGAGCCACCCGACCAAGCGGAACAGCCGCAGTTAGCTGATGGCACACCGCGCGTCCGGCGTAAGCGCCGGTAGGGTAGATGCGGAAGTCGAGCAGTGACTTGCGCCGGCCATAGTGGGCGCTCCAATAGAGGGTGATGAACGGGTGACCAATCTGGACCAGTCAGGGCGCGAGCGCCTCGAGCCGCGCCCCGTGTCGCGTCCACCCGTCGATCCGGCTTCGCGTCGCGCGTTCGGCCGGCCCGACGGCGTCAATGGATCCTTCGTGGGTCTGGAGCGCTATCGCGATCAGGGCGAGTACACACCAAAGGACCAGGCGCCCGACCAGGTGCTGGCCGAGGCGTTCGGCCGGCCCTACGCGGGTGGCGACTCACTGCAGCGTCACCCCGCCGATACAGGCGCGCTGGAAGCCGAGCGCGACGGCCAGGGCGACCAACCCGACGACCCGTGGCGCGATCCCGGCGCCGCCGCGGCGTTGGGCACGCCGGCGTTGCCCAGGATCGCCCACGCCCCTTCGACCGCCGCAATGGGCAAGCTCGGCGTGCGCGACGTGCTGTTCGGCGGCAGGGTGTCGTATGTCGCGCTGGCGGTCCTGGCCATCACCGCGTTGCTGATCGGCTTGGCCGGCGGCTGGGTCGGCCGCAAGACGGCCGAGGTCGTCGAGGCGTTCACCACGTCGAGGGTGACGCTGGAAACCAACAATAACTCCGAGCCGCCGGAGGGTCAGTTCGCGAAAGTCGCCGCGGCGATTGCTGATTCGGTTGTGACGGTCGAGGCAGTCAGCGATTCGGAAGGTTCGCAGGGCTCGGGCGTCGTAGTCGACGGCCGCGGCTACATCGTCACCAACAACCACGTCATCTCCGAGGCCGCCGCCAACCCCAGCCAGTACAAGATGACGGTAGTGTTCAACGACGGCAAGGAAGTGCCTGCCAACCTCGTCGGCCGCGACCCGAAGACCGACCTGGCGGTGCTGAAGGTCGACAACGTCGACAACCTGACGGTGGCCCGTTTCGGCGATTCCGAAAAGCTCAAGGTCGGTGACGAGGTGATCGCCGCCGGCGCCCCGCTGGGTCTGCGAAGCACCGTCACGCACGGCATCATCAGCGCGCTGCACCGGCCGGTGCCGCTGTCCGGTGACGGCTCGGACACCGACACCGTCATCGACGGCGTGCAGACCGACGCGTCGATCAACCACGGCAACTCCGGCGGTCCGCTGATCAACATGAACTCCGACGTGATCGGCATCAACACCGCCGGGAAGTCGCTGTCCGACAGCGCCAGCGGCCTCGGCTTCGCTATCCCGGTCAACGAGGTGAAGCATACTGTCGAGAGTCTGATCAAGGACGGCAAGATCGCCCACCCGACGCTGGGCTTGACCGCTCGCTCGGTGAGCAACGATATCGCCTCCGGCGCGCAGGTCGCCAACGTGAAGGCCGGCGGCCCCGCCGAGAAGGGCGGAATTCTGGAGAACGACGTCGTTGTCAAGGTCGGCAACCGTACGGTCGCCGACGCCGACGAGTTCGTCGTTGCGGTGCGCCAGTTGACCATTGGTCAAGAGGCGCCGATCGAGGTGGTGCGCGACGGCCGCCACGTCATCCTTATGGTCACGCCGGGCGCCGACACTCCCGTGACGTAATGTTCGCCAACGTCGGCTGGGGCGAGATGCTGGTCCTGGTGATTGCCGGTCTGGTGATCCTGGGGCCCGAACGTCTGCCCGGCGCCATCCGCTGGACGTCGGGCGCGCTACGTCAGGCCCGCGACTACATCAGCGGCGCCACCAGCCAGCTGCGCGAAGACCTCGGCCCGGAGTTCGAGGATCTGCGCGAGCCGCTGAATGAACTCAACAAACTGCGCGGCATGACGCCGCGGGCCGCGCTCACCAAACATCTTCTCGACGGCGACGATTCGATCTTCACAGGCAAGTTCGACAGGCCTGAAACCAGCACAGAGAAGCCGGTGTCCTCGCCGACCCCGCAGCCCGTCGCGCCTCCCGAGCCGGCACAGCCCGCCGTCACACCGTTCGACACCGACGCGACGTAGGTTTCACAGACCTCGGCGGCACCCAGCGCGGGCAGCGAAGCCATCGAGTGCGCTGAGCACCTCCGCCGATTGCCACATCCGATTGCGGGCGAAGCCGGTGAATTCGGTGATGACTCCGGCCTCCACGAGAGGTGTGATCGCGCGAAGCGCATTCTCTGGAGTCACATCCAGAGCCTCCGCAACGGCGGCGGCATCCACGACGGGCTGACGAATGAGCGCATCGGCCAGTCGCCAGGCTCCGGCGCCGCGGCGAGCCCGGATTTTGTCGGTCCAGCTGGCTCGGATCGTTCGCAGCTCGGCGATGAGCTGGCGTCCAGTGGATACCGCTGTGAAGGATGCCTGAGCCAGGTTTTCTACAATTGCCGCCGGATTTCCTTCTCGATATGCCGTAAAGGTGTCGAAGTATCCGCGGGTGTCGGTTAGCAGACCTGCGGAAACAGGCGCAGTTACGTTGCGCGTCAGACCATGGCCCCGAAGCATCGAATGAATCAAGGCACGGCCGGTGCGCCCTAGCCGCCGGCGGGGTCCAGGCCCAGCGACATGCCGGCCAGCCCACGCTTGCGGCTGGCCAGCGCGTCGGCGATGCTGCGCAGCTCCTTGCCCGCGGCCGAGTCCGGCGCGGACAGCACCAGCGGAACCCCAGAGTCGCCCGCCGCTACGAGCGCGGGGTCCAGCGGCACCTGGCCGAGCAGCGGCACGTCGGCGCCGACCGCACGGGAGAGGCTCTCGGCGACCTGGCGGCCGCCACCCTCACCGAAGATCTGCATCGTCGTGCCGTCGGGCAGCAGCAGCCCGGACATGTTCTCCACCACGCCGACGATGCGCTGTTTGGTCTGCAGCGCGATGGCGCCGGCCCGCTCGGCGACCTCGGCCGCCGCCAGTTGGGGCGTCGTCACCACCAGGATGTCGGCGCCGGGGATGAGTTGCGCGACCGAGATCGCGATGTCACCGGTGCCCGGAGGAAGGTCGAGCAGCAGCACGTCGAGGTCGCCCCAGTACACGTCGGCCAGGAACTGCTGCAGCGCCCGGTGCAGCATCGGCCCGCGCCACACCACCGGGGTGTTGCCCTGGGTGAACATCGCGATCGAGATCACCCGCACGTCATGAGCGACCGGCGGCAGGATCATCGACTCCACCTGGGTGGGCCGGTCGGTGGTGCCCATCATCCGCGGCACCGAGTGGCCGTAGATGTCGGCGTCGAGCACGCCAACCGACAGCCCGCGCGCGGCCATGGCTGCGGCCAGGTTGACCGTGACGCTGGACTTGCCGACGCCGCCCTTCCCGGAGGCGACGGCGTACACCCGGGTCAGCGAGCCCGGCTGGGCGAACGGGATGACCGGCTCGCGGGCGTCGCCGCGCAGCTGTTTGCGCAGTTCGGTGCGCTGCTCGTCGTTCATCACGTCGAGGCTGACCGTGACGGCTCCGGTGCCGGGGACGTCGGCGACCACTTGGCTGACGCGCGCGGAGATCTCGGTCTTCTTCGGGCAGGCCGAGGTGGTCAGGTAGACCTCGACGTGCACGTCGCCGTCGGCGTCGACGGCGACGTTCTTGACCATGCCGAGCTCGGTGATCGGCCGTCGCAGCTCAGGGTCGATCACCTTGGCCAGCGCGCCGCGGACTGCGGATTCCAGCTCCGGGCGGGGTGGCGGGAGAGGGCCAGCGGGAATTTGGGACGTCTGCGACATTGAAGTCCAGTCTAGGCCGACTCGACGGGTGTTCTTTACCTGCCGTCAGGCGGGCGGGCCGGGCGCCGGTCCCGGAGCTGGGCCTGGGGCAGGCGGGAGGACGCCGGTGGGCGCGTTGGGCGGCGCCGGTGCCAGCGGACCGGCAGGCGGTCCTTGCGGCATCAACATCTGCGCATCGCCTGGCGCTGCAGGCAGTGGTTCCGGAGCCGGCGCCGCGGGGGGCACCGTAATGCAGAACACCGCGCATTCGGGCGGCCGCTGCGGCTGCTGTGTCGGCTGCTGCATCCACGGCGGCAGCCACGGCGGAGTCGCCGGCTGCTCCGGCTGGGGCGCCTGAGACACAAACGCCGGGGCGGGGCCGGGCAGCGGGCCGAGGGTCTGACCTGGGTAGGCGGGGATCTGGCTTGCGACGTCGCCGCGCCCCATCAGCGGCATCAGTGCCAACGGGTCGGTGGCGGGCAGCCCGAGCGCGTTCAGCGGCAGACCAGGGCCGAGGCCTTCGTACTGGTCCAGGTGCGCGTCGCCGAGCGGCGGGATGGGCCCCGTGATCGGCGGCAGATCCACCGGCACCACACCGGTCGCGTACGCGGCGGCCCAGCCCAGCACGTTGCGGGCATAGGCGACGGAGTTGTTGTAGCGCAGAATCGCGGCCATCACCTGGCTCGGATCGCGCAGGTTCAGCCCGCCGCTGCAAAGATAGCGGGACGCCGCCAGCGTCGAGTCGAACAGGTTCTGCACATCGGCCTTGCCGTCGCCGTCGCCGTCGGTGGCGTATCGGGACCAGGTGCCGGGCAGGAACTGCATCGGGCCCATCGCGCGGGCGTACATCACTCGGTCGGCGGTGCGGCTCTGCACGATGACCTCGTTGCCCGGCAACGAGCCGTCCAGCGCGGGCCCGTAGATCGGCCGCACCGCGGTGCCGCGCGAGTCGGTGGCGCCGCCGTTGGCATGCAGCGACTCGATCCGTCCGATGCCCGCCAGAAGATTCCAACTGATGCCGCAGCCGGGATAGGCCGCCGCCATCATTCGCTCCGCGTTCCGGTACGCCGACAGCGCTATCGCTGGAATGCGAAGTGTCCCAGGCGAATTCACTACAATCGAGGGCGGGGGAGCGGAGATGTTCGCGGCAGCGAAGTGAAACGGGGTCGGTGTCTTGGTGACCGCTACCACGGACGCGCCCGAGCGGCTGCCGGGCGACGGCTCGGATGCCGCCAGGGGCGTCACGGCCGAGTCGCGAATGGGCGCGACGGCTGATGGTGCGGACGCGCCGACGGCGCCGGCGAGTATGAAGGGGGCGATTATTGCGACGCCGAAGGCAGGCTTGCGTACCGCTCGCCCTGCTCGGCGCCGCGCTGCCTTGAGGGCGGCTCGTCCCCCAATGTGCACTCAACCGTCCTTGGTGTGCGTTGACTTGTGAACCAAGTCACCATACCTAGTCTCGAATCGGCCGTTGCGGCAATGGGTACAGCCGGTTCAGCCCGGTTTTTTGGCCCGCCGCTCCGAACCGTCGGACTTGCTCGCCCCGTCGCGCACCGCCGCGCTATTCGGCTGCTGCAGTGCTGCCAACTTCTCGCCCAATTCCTCGAGCTCACGGCGCAGGTAGTCACGCGTGGCGACCTCGCCGACGGCCAGCCGCAGTGCGGCCAGCTCGCGGGCCAGGTACTCGGTGTCGGCCTTGGTCTGTTCTGCGCGCCTGCGGTCCTCTTCCAACGACACCCGGTCACGGTTTTCCTGCCGGTTCTGCGCCAGCAGGATCAGCGGCGCCGCGTACGCCGCCTGGGTGGAAAACGCGAGGTTGAGCAGGATGAACGGATACGGGTCCCACCGCAGCTTCAGCGCAAATAGGTTCAGCGCGATCCATATGATCACGAAGATGGTCTGGATGGCCAGGTAGCGGCCGGTGCCCAGGAATCGCGCGAACGACTCGCTGAGCCGACCGACCGCCTCGACGTCGACGTTGAGTGAAAAGCGCCGGCGCGACGTGCGTGGGGTGTCCAGCCGCTGACGCGCCGACAAGTCGCTCATGAGAGCCCTTCCGGAGCCGCTCGGCCGGCGACATCCGGCACAGCGCCGAACAGCTCGGGTTCTTCACGCTCCCGCCAGTCATCGGGCAGCAGATGGTCGAGGACGTCGTCGACGGACACCGCACCCAGCAGGTGGCTTTCGTCGTCGACCACCGGACCGCAGACCAGATTGTAGGCAGCGAAATAGCGCGTCACCGCGGCCAGCGGGTCCTCGGGGCGCAGGCTCGGCAGATCGGTGTCGAGGATGCCGCTGACCAGCCCGGCGGGTGGTTCGCGCAGCAACCGCTGCAGATGCACGCAGCCCAGGTAACGCCCCGTTGGTGTGGCGGTGGGTGGCCGCGTCACGAACACCAGCGACGCCAGCGCCGGGGTCAGGTCGGGATCGCGCACCCGCGCCAGTGCCTCGGCGACGGTGGTGTCGGGGGCGAGCACCACCGGCTCCGACGTCATCAAGCCGCCCGCGGTGTCGGGGGAGTGGCTCAGCAGGCGCCGCACGTCCTCGGAATCCTCGGGGTCCATCCGGCGCAGAAACAGTTCGGCGTCGGCGGGCGTCATCGTGCCCAACAGGTCGGCCGCGTCGTCGGGATCCATCGCCTCAAGCACGTCGGCCGCGCGTTCGGTCTCCAACTGCCGCAGCACGTCGGCCTGCTCGTCCTCGGGCAGCTCCTGCAGCACGTCGGCGAGTCGCTCGTCGTCGAGCGCCTTGACCACCTCGTAGCGGCGCTTTTCGGGCAGCTCGCGAATCGCTTCGGCGACCTCGATCGGGCGCTGGCCCTGGAACTGTTCGAGCAACTGAGCCACGCCCTGGTCGGGCATCGCGAGTCCGGACGGGGTCAGGCCCTGCACCTGATTCCAGTCGACGATGTAGACGTTGCTGCGGCGGCCGAGTCGGCGCTGCGGCCGCACGGCGACTTTCGTGACAACCCAGTCGCGGGTGCGGGTCTGTTCGATGCCCAGATCGACCACGACGACATCGATTCCGGCCAGCTCCGGCAGATCGGGATCGTCGACGCGGACGCGGGTTTCGATCACCTCGCCGAGCACCAGCACCTCGTTGGGGCGCTGGGAGAATCGGCGCAGCGACACATTGCCCGTCGCGAGGGTGACGGCGCTGGGCTCGATGGCCGTCACGCGCAGGATCGGAACGAAAATCCTTCGGCGGGTGAGCAATTCGACGACAAGGCCGAACACCCGCGGCTGATGGCGGAGACGCTGATGCTGATCACCACATCGCGGACACGGCCGATGGACTCCCCGTCGGGGCCCAGCACCACCATCCCCGCGAGTCGGGCCGCATAGACCCTGTTCACCGCCGCCATATCTGTAGAGGGTAGAGAGTGATGTCGTGGAAAACTCGTATCGGCCCCGTCGAACCTGCCTTTCGGTTCCTGGCAGCAACGCCAAGATGATCGAGAAGGCGAAGAACCTGCCCGCCGACGAGGTGTTCCTCGATCTGGAGGACGCCGTCGCGCCCGATGCGAAGGCCGAGGCGCGCACGCAGGTCGCCGTCGCGCTCGCCGAGCCGGGGTGGGTGGGCCAGCTGCGCGGGGTGCGGGTCAACGACTGGACGACGCCATGGACCTATGCGGACGTCATCGAGGTGGTGTCGACCGCGGGCGCGTCGCTCGACATTGTCGTGCTGCCGAAGGTGACTGACGTCTCGCACATCCACGCGCTGGACCTGCTGCTGAGCCAGCTCGAGGCCACGCACGGACTACCGTTGGGCCGCATCGGGATTGAGGCGCAGATCGAAAACGCGCAGGGGCTGACCAACATCGACGCGATCGCGGCGGGCCCGCGAGTGCAGGCGCTGGTGCTCGGGCCCGCGGACATGGCGGCGAGTCTCAACATGCGCACCCTCGAGGTCGGCGAGCAGCCGGAGGGCTACGACGTCGGCGACGCGCATCACCACGTGCTGATGAGGATCCTGATCGCCGCCCGCACGCACGGCGTCCTCGCGATCGACGGACCGTATCTGAAGATCCGTGACGTCGACGGGTTCCGGCGGGTGGCCGGTCGGTCGGCGGCGCTGGGCTACGACGGCAAATGGGTGCTGCATCCCGACCAGATCGCGGCAGGCAACGAGATTTTCAGCCCGCGGCAGAAGGATTACGACCACGCCGAGCTGATCCTGGAGGCCTACGAGTGGCACACCTCGCGCGCCGGCGGGGCCCGCGGTGCGGTGATGCTCGGCGACGAGATGATCGACGAGGCCAGCCGCAAGATGGCGTTGGTGATCGCGGGGAAGGGCCGCGCCGCGGGCATGGCGCGCACGGCGGAACCGTTCCGGCCGCCGACTTAAACCCCTTGTGCTCCTCTCGTCCGCGGCCGGCTACGGCGCCCACTGCCATCCGCTGGCGTAGATGCCGATCGACAGCAGCAGATAGAGCACCCAGCCGGCGATGGCCAGTCCGCCGATGATCGCCCCGACCAGCGCGATCCCGTAGCCGTCCTGGCCGGTGCGTTTGGTCTCGCGCATCCCGATGACGCCCAGGATCAGTCCCACGATCGACGGCAGGCCGCAACAGAACAGCCCCACCAGGGACGTGACCAAGGCGGCGATCGCCTTGCCGTTGGTGCCTGGCGGCTTCATCGGCCGGTACGGGTCGTAGCCGCCCAGGTAATATCCGGGCGCGCCCGGATAGCCCGGATAGCCGGGGTAACCCGCCGCGCCGGGATAGGGCGGCGGGTAGACCGGCGGCGGCAACCCGGCATCCGGCGGATAGTCGACCGGCGGGTACGGATCGGGCTGCGGCGCAGAGTCCTCCAGCGACGGGTACTCGGCGCCGCCGAAGGGCTGCGACGGCTGCTCGGGGTCGCTGGTGGTCATCGTCAGTTACTCAGTGCGAGGATCGTCCAGATCAAGTTGAGCAGCAGCGTCACCGCACCGACGACGATGCCGGCGATCGCAAGCCCGTGGCCGCCCTCGCGGGTCTGCTTGATCTGGTTCAGCGCGACGATGCCGAGCACGATGCCGACGATCGAGCCGATGCCGCACAACACGCCGACGCACGAAGCGACCAGCGACGCGATCGCCAACTGGTTCGTCTTCTGGCCCGGCTGTGCGTAGGCACTGGAGTAATCGGGTGCCGGATAGCCGGTCGGCGGCGGGCCGTAGCCGGGAGCCGGCGGCGTCCCGTATTGCGGCGGCGGGTACGACGGCGCGCCGTAGCCAGACGGACCGGGGTAGGGCGGCGGCGGGTAGCCGGGTTGTGCACCGCCGGGCGCCGGATACTCCGTTGGCGGCGTGTAGTCAGGTGGGGGAAAGTTCGGGGGCGGATAGCCCGACGCCTGCGGGTAGCCGGGCGCCTGGTATCCGGGTGTCTGGTATCCGGGCGGCGGGGTGTACGCCGGGGGCGGGGTGTAGGCGGGCTGCTCGGCCGGCTGCGGTGCCTCGGGTTGGCTCGGCTGCTCCTGCGACTGCTGCTCGATCGACGGCGCCTCGTAGCCGCCCGACGACGGCTCCGACCCCCCGCCACCGGAGTCGGATGATGCCGTTTGGCCTGCGTCCTCGCCGGGATTTGTCATGCTGATCAACCTAGCGCAAGTGCAGGGCACCATTGCGGCCGTCGGGGCGTTGGTCCGGATGAGAGCAGCTACGAAATTCAGGTGCGCATAGAGGAGATGGAAGACCGATGACCAGCCCGTTTCAGCCTGGACAGACTCCCGGCGCGACGCCGGGTGCGCCCACTCCCCGGCGCGGTGGCCCGGCCGCCCTGCCGACCCCGCCGAAGGGCTGGCCGATCGGCTCCTACCCGACCTACGCCGAGGCGCAGCGCGCCGTCGACTACCTGTCCGATCAACAGTTCCCGGTGCAGCAGGTCACCATCGTCGGCGTCGACCTGATGCAGGTCGAACGGGTGACCGGCCGGCTGACCTGGCCCAAGGTGCTCGGCGGCGGCGTGCTCACCGGCGCCTGGCTGGGCCTGTTCATCGGCCTGATCCTCGGTTTCTTCAGCCCCAGTCCGTGGGGCGCGCTGATCACCGGTCTGATCGCCGGTGTGTTCTTCGGCCTGATCACCTCGGCGATCCCGTATGCGATGGCGCGCGGCACAAGAGATTTCAGCTCGACGATGCAGCTCGTCGCCGGCCGCTACGACGTGCTGTGCGACCCGCAGAGCGCCGAGAACGGCCGGGATCTGCTGGCGCGCTTGACGATCTAGCGCTATTTCCCGCGAGGGTGCGTGTTCCCGCGCGAGCGGAGGTGCCCAGTACCTCGTCACGCCGCTAGTAACAGGGAGTTTGCGGACGCTCGCGATTGAGTAACGGTGTGCGACGCGCGCGCCGGAAGTGTTGCAAATCACGCGTATGTGGCTCTACGGTTTGCCCGCGGGAGGTTCCCGGCGGACGGGAGGCGATCGGTGCGCGCTCGGCGGCTGGGTGCTGCGGCATTGGCCGCGCTGACGACGGCGTCGATGGTGTCGGCGTGCGGTTCGGGCGGCGGCGGACTCGTCATCAACTTACTACACACCGGCCAGCGAGATGGCCACGTTCACCGCAGTCGCCAAGCGCTGCAACGAAGAACTCGGCGGCCGCTTCACCATCCAGCAGATCAGCTTGCCGAAGGGCGCCGACGATCAGCGGCTGCAGCTGGCCCGCCGGCTCACCGGCAACGACAAGACGCTGGACGTGATGGCGCTCGACGTGGTGTGGACCGCCGAGTTCGCCGAGGCGGGTTGGGCGTTGCCGCTTTCCGACGATCCGGCCGGCCAGGCCGAGGCCGACGCCACCAGCAACACGCTGCCCGGGCCGCTGGAGACCGCCAAGTGGCAGGACAAGCTGTACGCCGCGCCGATCACAACCAACACCCAATTGCTTTGGTACCGAGCAGATTTGATGGACGAGCCGCCGACGACCTGGGACGGCATGGTGGCCGAGGCGACCCGGCTGCACGCCGCGGGCAAGCCCAGCTGGATCGCCGTGCAGGCCAAGCAATACGAGGGCCTGGTGGTGTGGTTCAACACCTTGCTGGAAAGCGCTGGCGGTCAAGTGCTTTCCGACGACGGCAAGACGCGTCACGCTGACCGACACGCCCGAGCACCGCGCCGCCACCGTCAAGGCGCTGCAGATCATGAAGTCCGTTGCCACCGCGCCCGGCGCCGACCCGTCGATCACCCAGACCGACGAGGGCACCGCGCGGCTGGCGCTCGAGCAGGGCAAAGCGGCGCTCGAGGTGAACTGGCCGTTCGTGCTGCCGTCGATGCTGGAGAACGCCGTCAAGGGCGGTGTCGCGTTTCCTGCCGCTGGACAAGCAGCCCGACCTGGCAGGCAGCATCAACGACGTCGGCACGTTCTCGCCGACCGACGAGCAGTTCACGGCCGCCTACGAGGCCAGCAAGAAGGTGTTCGGCTTCGCGCCGTATCCGGGTGTGCAGCCGGGCGAGCCGGCCAAGGTGACGCTGGGCGGGCTGAACCTGGCGGTGGCCAAGACCACCCGGCACCGGCCGAGGCGTTCGAGGCGATCCGCTGCCTGCGCAACGTCGAGAACCAGAGGTACACCTCGATCGAGGGCGGGCTGCCCGCGGTGCGGACCTCGCTGTACGACGATCCCGCGTTCCAGGCGAAGTACCCGCAGTACGCGATCATCCGCGAGCAGCTGACCAACGCCGCGGTGCGGCCCGCGACGCCGGTCTACCAGGCGGTGTCGACGCGGATCTCGGCCACGCTGGCCCCGATCACCGACATCGACCCGGAGAGGACGGCCGACGAGCTCGACGGTGCAGGTGCAGAAGGCCATCGACGGTAAGGGGCTGATCCCGTGACCGCGCCGCCGATCACCGGAGCGCAAGCCCCGCCGCGCCGACCGGCGGCACCGACGACCGGAAGTCCGAGCGGCGGCTGGCGTTCCTGTTGATCGCGCCCGCGGTCGATGCTGATGCTGGCGGTCACCGCCTACCCGATCGGCTACGCGGTGTGGCTGAGCCTGCAGCGCTACAACCTGGCCACGCCCGACGACACCGCGTTCGTCGGGCTCGACAACTACCAGACCGTGCTGACCGACCGGTACTGGTGGACGGCGTTCGTGGTGACGCTGGCGATCACCGTCGTCTCGGTGGCGATCGAGTTCGTGCTCGGCATGGCGCTGGCGCTGGTGATGCACCGCACGATCTTCGGCAAGGGCGTGGTGCGCACCGCGATCCTGATCCCGTACGGCATCGTCACCGTCGCCGCCTCCTACAGCTGGTACTACGCGTGGACGCCGGGCACCGGCTATCTGGCCAACCTGCTGCCGGACGGCAGCGCGCCGCTGACCGAACAGATCCCGTCGCTGGCGATCGTGGTCCTCGCCGAGGTGTGGAAGACGACGCCGTTCATGGCGCTGCTGCTGCTGGCCGGGCTGGCGCTGGTGCCGGAGGATCTGCTGAACGCCGCGCAGGTCGACGGCGCCGGCGCGTGGAAGCGGCTGATCAAAGTCATCCTGCCGCTGATCAAACCGGCGATCCTGGTGGCGCTGCTGTTCCGCACGCTCGACGCGTTCCGCATCTTCGACAACATCTACGTGCTCACCGGCGGCGCCAACAACACCGGATCGGTGTCGATCCTGGGCTACGACAACCTGTTCAAGGCGTTCAACCTCGGCCTGGGGTCGGCGATCAGCGTGCTGATCTTCCTGTCGGTGGCGATCATCGCGTTCATCTTCATCAAGCTCTTCGGCGCGGCGGCGCCCGGCGCCGACGAGCGAGAGGCGCTGACGATGACCGAGCGGGTCGGCGCGCGGCGGGCGACGGGCTGGACCGTCGTCAACATCCTGGTGCGTGCTCTACGCGCTGTTCCCGGTGCTGTGGATCCTGTGCCTGTCGCTCAAGCCGACGTCAACGGTCAAGGACGGCAAGCTGATTCCGTCGCAGATCACGTTCGACAACTACAAGGGCATCTTCCGGGCGACATCTTCAGCTCGGCGCTGATCAACTCGATCGGCATCGGGCTGATCACCACGGTGATCGCGGTGGTCGATCGGCGGCGATGGCGGCCTACGCGGTTGCGCGGCTGGCCTTTCCCGGCAAGCGGCTGCTGATCGGTGTCGCGCTGCTGATCGCGATGTTCCCGCAGATCTCGCTGGTGACACCGCTGTTCAACATCGTAGCGCCGCATCGGGCTGTTCGACACCTGGCCCGGGCTGATCATCCCGTACATCACGTTCGCGCTGCCGCTGGCGATCTACACGCTGTCGGCGTTCTTCCGGGAGATCCCGTGGGATCTGGAGAAGGCGGCCAAGATGGACGGCGCCACACCGGCTCAGGCGTTCCGCAAGGTGATCGCGCCGCTGGCGGCGCCGGGCATCGTCACCGCGGCGATCCTGGTGTTCATCTTCGCCTGGAACGACCTGCTGCTGGCGTTGTCGCTGACGGCCACCAAGCGCGGCGATCACCGCGCCGGTGGCGATCGCGAACTTCACCGGCAGTTCGCAATTCGAGGAGCCGACCGGATCGATCGCGGCCGGCGCGATGGTGATCACGATCCCGATCATCATCTTTGTTCTAATCTTCCAACGACGGATCGTCGCCGGATTGACGTCCGGTGCGGTGAAGGGATAGCGTCGATGGCCGAGATTGTGTTGGACCAGGTGACCAAGAGTTACCCCGACGGCGCGACGGCCGTGAAGGACCTGTCGCTCACCATCGCCGACGGCGAGTTCATCATCCTGGTCGGCCCGTCCGGCTGCGGAAAGTCCACCACGCTGAACATGATTGCCGGGCTGGAGGATATCTCGTCGGGCGAGCTGCGCATCGGCGGCGAGCGGGTGAACGAGAAGGCGCCCAAGGACCGCGACATCGCGATGGTGTTCCAGTCCTACGCGCTCTACCCGCACATGACCGTGCGGCAGAACATCGCCTTCCCGCTGACGCTGGCGAAGATGAAGAAGGCCGAGATCGCCCAGAAGGTCGAGGAGACCGCGAAAATCCTTGACCTGACCGACCTTCTGGACCGCAAGCCCGCGCAGTTGTCCGGCGGTCAGCGTCAGCGGGTCGCGATGGGCCGCGCGATCGTGCGCAATCCCAAGGCGTTCCTGATGGACGAGCCGCTGTCCAACCTCGACGCCAAGCTGCGGGTGCAGATGCGCGGCGAGATCGCCCGGCTGCAGAACCGGCTGGGCACCACCACCGTCTACGTCACGCACGACCAGACCGAGGCGATGACGCTGGGCGACCGGGTGGTGGTGATGCGCGCCGGCGTGGCGCAGCAGATCGGCACGCCCGAGGAGCTGTACGAGCGGCCCGGCCAATCTGTTCGTCGCGGGGTTCATCGGCTCGCCGGCGATGAACTTCTTCCCGGCCACGCTGACCGACGTCGGGGTGAGGCTGCCGTTCGGCGAGGTCACGCTGACCCAGGAGGTGCACGACGTGCTCGCGCAGCACCCCAAGGCCAACAACGTCATCGTCGGCGTCCGGCCCGAGCATCTCGAGGACGCCGCGCTGATCGACGCCTACGAGCGCATCCGGGCGCTGACCTTCGAGGTGAAGGTCGACCTGGTCGAGTCGCTGGGCGCCGACAAGTACGTGTACTTCACCACCGAGGGCGCCGGCGCGCAGTCGGCCCAGCTGGCCGAGCTGGCCGCCGAATCCGGTGTCGGTGAGAACGAGTTCGTGGCAAGGGTTTCCGCGGAGTCGAAGGTGACGCAGGGCCAGACGATCGAGTTGGCGTTCGACACCACCAAGCTGGCGATCTTCGACGCCGACACCGGTGTGAACCTGACCATTGCGCCGAGCGGCTCCAACGGTCAGTCGCCCGAACCGCCCGCTGCACCGGCCGGACCCCGCCGCACCGGCTCCGGCGGGCCGGCCAGCGAGCAGACCCGCCGCCATCGCCGCCGGCCGAGTGACCGACGTCCTGGCCGAGGTCCGCGCACACCTGCGCGGGCACTTCGCCGGGCCGGGCATCACCGCCGAACCCGACGCGGCGAGCGTGACGTTCCTGGGCACCGAACGCATCGACGTGCTGCGCTTCGGCCCTGATGCAGACGGCGTCAGTCACTATGTGTCGCTTGGCTGTTCGCGGCATCCGATGATCGACCCGACGGAGATGGTCGCCGACCCGCTGCGCGGTCCGCGCGCCGAAGTCGTTGTCGCCTGCGGGGACGATCGCCGAACGGGCCTGGCGCGGTCGCTGGCGATCGCTGGCCGCGACGCCGGCGGTCGACGGTGTGGTGCTGGTGCCCGACGCGCTGATCGATCTCGAGCGCCGCTGTGGGAGGCCGCGCCGTTCACCGCGGTGCTGTTGGGCCGCAGCGACATTGCCGACGTGCCGCTGACGGCGCCGCGACCACCGGTGCGGTGCTGTCGGCGACGCCGATCACCGCGACCGAGGCGGCGTGGGTGCGGCTCAAGGGCGCCGAGGCGATGCGCGAGGCGTGGCAGCAGGACGGCGTCGACGTGCTGGACCCGGCGGCGAGCCGCCAATCCAACCTGAGCGGCCTGCAGCGCAGCCGAACTGATGCCGCGAAACTGCGCACAGATCGTCATTCGTGAGGAATTCGCGATCTCCCCGCAGTCTCGCGGGCGAACAGAAGCTAGAGCCAGTGGTTGCGCCGGAAGGTGCGATACAGCGTCGTGCAGACCAAGAGCATCAGCCCCAGCACCGCCGGATACCCCCACACCTCGTGCAACTCGGGCATGTGATCGAAGTTCATCCCGTAGATGCCTGCGATCGCGGTCGGCACGGCGGCGATCGCCACCCAGGCGGAGATCTTGCGCATGTCGATGTTCTGCTGCATCGCGACCTTGCCGAGCGCGGCCTGCACCAGCGAGCTGAGCAACTCGTCGTAGCTGGTGATCCGGTCTGAGGCCTGGATGTTGTGGTCGAGCACGTCGCGCATGTATCGCCGGACCTCGATCGAGATCAGGTCGTTGTGGTCGGTGCCCATCCGCTGCAACGCCAGCGTCAACGGGTTGACCGCACGCCGAAGCTCGACGACCTCCCGCTTGAGCAGGTAGATGCATTCGATGTTGGTCTGCGTCAACGGCGAGAAGATGTCCTCTTCCATCGTGTCGATGTCGGTTTCCACCAGATCCGTGACGTCGAGGTAGCTGTCGACGACGTGATCGGCGATCGCATGCATGACCGCATAGGGACCCAGCTTCAGGAGCGCAGGCGAGGCTTCCACGTGCTTGCGCACAGTGGCCAGCCCGCTGTGCTCACCATGGCGGACCGTTACGACGAAATCCGGTCCGACGAAGATCATGATCTCGCCGGTCTCGACGATTTCGCGGGCCAGGGCGACGGATACGTGTTCGACGTAGTTCACCGTCTTGAGGACCAGGAACAGCGTCCTGTCATACCGCTCCAGCTTCGGCCGCTGGTGGGCGTGCACTGCGTCTTCGACGGCCAACTCGTGCAGACAGAACACGTCGGCCACGGCCTGCATCTGGTGCTCGTCGGGTTCGTGCAGGCCGATCCAGACGAACGCGTCCTTGCCCTCGTGTTCGAGGTCGTGGACCTTGTTCAGCGCGGCGGCGTGTGTGTACTTGCCGGGAAGCCGCTTACCGTCGACATAGACGCCGCAGTCCACCATGGCGCGCGCCACGGGAACGTGAATGGACTTTGCGTCCGGGTGGGTGGCCTTGGTCCGGACGACTGGTCGAAGTGATGGAGGCAACGCGCGAAACGATGGCATCTCGAACCTCCCGTCACGGCCGGGCATTCGTGAGAAGGCCCTGGTAAATGCTACGCGCCGGACCGGAGATTGACCGCGCGGCCAGGTGCGCTAGTTTCGTCCCGAACCCAATTCTGTCCAAGGAGCGTCCGACGTGAGCACAACACCCCTCAAGGTCGCCGTCACCGGTGCCGCCGGCCAGATCGGCTACAGCCTGTTGTTCCGCCTGGCGAGCGGATCGCTGCTCGGCGCCGACCGCCCGATCGAATTGCGTCTGCTCGAGATCGAGCCGGCACTGAAGGCGCTCGAAGGTGTCGTGATGGAGCTCGACGACTGCGCGTTCCCGCTGCTGGCCGGCGTCGAGATCGGCGCGGACGCCACCAAGATCTTCAACGGCGTGAACCTGGCCCTGCTGGTCGGTGCGCGTCCGCGCGGCCCGGGTATGGAGCGCGGCGACCTGCTCGAGGCCAACGGCGCAATCTTCACCGCCCAGGGCAAGGCGCTCAACGAGGTTGCCGCCGACGACATCCGCGTCGGCGTGACGGGCAACCCGGCCAACACCAACGCTCTGATCGCGATGACCAACGCCCCCGACATCCCACAGGAGCGGTTCTCCGCGCTGACCCGCCTGGACCACAACAGGGCGATCAGTCAGCTGGCCAAGAAGACAGGCGCCAAGGTCACCGACATCAAGAAGATGACGATCTGGGGCAACCACTCCGCCACGCAATACCCGGACGTGTTCCACGCCGAGGTCGGCGGGAAGAACGCCGCCGAGGTCGTCAACGACCAGGACTGGATCGAGAACGACTTCATCCCGACCGTTGCCAAACGCGGTGCGGCGATCATCGACGCCCGCGGTGCGTCCTCGGCCGCGTCGGCGGCCTCGGCGACCACCGACGCCGCCCGCGACTGGCTGCTCGGCAGCGCCAAGGGGGACTGGGTCTCGATGGCGGTTCTCTCCGACGGCAGCTACGGCGTGCCCGAGGGCCTGATCTCCTCGTTCCCGGTCACCACCAAGGACGGCAACTGGTCGATTGTGCAGGGCCTGGACATCGACGACTTCTCGCGCGCCCGCATCGACAAGTCGACCGCCGAGCTCGCCGACGAGCGCAAGGCGGTCACCGAGCTCGGCCTGATCTAGCGGCTACATCGCCTCGGCCATCGTGAGGTGGCGTTCGAAGCCAAGCGCTTTCGCCATCTCGCGATAGCGGATGACGAACTCGCGGTAGGGGACGTCGTCGCCGCGGGCACGGGCCAATAGCGCCCGCATCCGCAGCAGAGCGATGGTGCGTACCGCGAAATCTTCGCTGAGTGGCAACTGTTCCAGCTGATCCATCGCGTCCTGGGCTTCGGTCACATCGCCGTTGGTGCCACGCTCGAGAAGTACTTCCGACAAGGTCAGGAATGCGCTGACGGCGTATGCGAACTGGCCCTCCTGGAGAAGGTTGCCGACGACTGTCCGCAGCATCGGTATCGCACCGTCGAGATCACCACGTGCGGCCCGTTCGCTGGCGGCCAACATGTCGATCAGCGGAAGCTCCGACTTGAAGAACCGCCCGCTGCGGCACATGTCGCGAAACTCCTCGAGCAACGCGAATCCACGCTGTCGATCGGCGACGTCCTCCCTATAGGTCAGCGTCGTCCCAAGACTGAACTTCACGGCGCCGAGAGCGGTGTCGTCGCTCAACCCGTCGGCAATCTGTAGCGCTTCCTCGAGTTCGCGGATCGCGGAGTCGTCCGCTCTGAGGATTCCGGGGGCCATGCCCGCGTACTTCAATGCGACCACGCTGACATGAGTTGCCGGGTGCGCCCTTCGGGCCATCGCGATAGCCTCATCGATATCTTGGCGTCCGTCCTGGCGGCCAAGTTGGCATCGAGCCAGACCACGCCACAGCAATGCCATCGCCAGCGGGGAACCCAGAATGATGTTGCCTTTCAGAGGATCGCCGTCTGCCCAGTCGATGACGGTCTGCGCCAACCGCAGGATGTCGTGCATCTCGCCGGTTTCGAGCTTGACGCCGATCGTGAGGAATGCCACGCCGATTGTCATTGCCGGATCGCCGATGGACTCCAGCAGCGCCATCTGTTCGGACGCCACGCGCGCAGCCTCGCGGACGCGTCCGTGGAACATGTGCTCACTCGCCAGTCCGTACATCCCGACAGCGAGTGAGGACTTGTCGCCTGCCACCTCGCACAGCGCGCGGAGCTCCTCGAAATGGCCGGAGATGGGTTCCTGCAGTCCTAACCAGGCGCTGCCACACAGCATGGTGCGCGGCGCGATGCGCATCGCCATGCGGTCAGGCGTGTCGTCGGGCAGCCGATCCGCGATCTGAAGCGCACGGCCCCAACTGACCCGAGCCGCGGCGATATCCCGGCTCGTTGACCATCCGGCCGCCCGCATCTGCCAGTCATATGCGAGATGTAACTCGTCAGCGGCTTCGAGGTGCTCGGCGATCAGGGCCGCATTCTCGTCCCCCGATTCCGGCTGGCGGTCTTGGATCGCGGCGGCAACGCGCCGGTGCAAGTCGGCGCGGTCGGACTTCAATTGGGATTCGTAGGCCACCGCGCGAATGAGCGGGTGACGGAACCCGTATTCCGCGTGGGGCGTGTAGCGCACTTGGTCGATGAGCTCGGCCTTTATCAGTTCCTCGATGACTGGCTCGACACCCAGAATCGTGAGTAGATCGGTGTCGAAGCGCGAACCGATCACCGCGGCTGCGGACAACGCACGTTTGGCATCGTGATCGAGGCGATCAATGCGTGAACCGATCGTCGCCTGCAGGGTCGCCGGGACGGTGACGCCCGTGACGTCGGTTCTGCACACGTAGGCGCCACGTTCGCCGATCAGCACACCGCGCTCCGCAAGATCCCGCACCATCTCCGCGGCGAAGAAAGGGTTCCCACCGACCTTGGGCAGGATCGTCGCCGCGAGGCGTTCCACTGAAGGATCGCGCCCGAGCAGCTCCGAGATCAACGCTGACGTTTCCGAATCACCGAGCGGGACAAGGGCTATCGTTTGCGTGCCGTGGACTCGGGCGAGCGCGCCCTCGTACTCAGGGCGGTAGGTGATCAGCACCATTGATGGCGATTGCGGGACGACGGTGAAGAAATCGACCAACATCGATTCGCTGACCTCGTCGATCCAGTGCACGTCTTCGATGATGTAGAGCGCCGGCTCAGTACGGGCCAATGAGGCCGAGTTGATCAATGTGGTCAACCGCCGGCGCCGGGCATCCGGGGCGATTTTGGGCAGCGACGTATCGGGGTCCGCGATTCCGAGTAGGTCATCGAGTAGTTGCAGATCCTCCTCGTCGGCACCGGAGAATTGCAGCCTCAGCTGCGTCCGCGCCGCGGCCGCCGTGTCGAGTTCGTCGACGCCGCAGGCTTCACGCATCAACCGGTTCAGGGCGTGGAAGGGGACGTCGCTGGCGTGGGAGTCGCAGAACGCCCACACAACATCGGCGCCACGGGCGCCGGCCATCGCCGCGGCCTCACGAGCGACCCGGCTCTTGCCGATGCCGGGCGGTCCCACCACGCTCACGACACCGCCCCGACCGTCACGTGTGCGGTCCAGAATCCCTTCGACAGCGGCCATCTCCCAGCGCCGTCCGAAGAGGCTTGATTGCATGCCGTTTCCGACGCTGCGCCGATGCCCGATCGCCAGGAGCCGGCGTGCCGTCACGGCTTCGTCAACGCCTTTGATGTGCACCGATTCCGGCGGAGAAAGTTCGGCGTCGTCCTCGACGAGTCGCGCTGTCGATTCGCTGAGCATCACCCCGCCCGGGGGAGCCACCGACTCCATCCGCTGAGCCAATCCAACCTGCTCGCCTATTGCCGTGTAACCCAGCGCGCCCGAACCGATTTCACCTGCGATCACCTGACCGGAATTCAAGCCAATGCGTAGCTGCAGGTTCATGCCGTCGCGATCAAGAACTGCCGTCGTCAGAATTGCGTTTTCGCGTTGCACGTCGAGCGCTGCGAGACAAGCGCGAATGGCATGATCTTCCAGAGCCCTCGGCGCTCCGAACGTGGCCATCAGACCGTCCCCGGTGAACATGTCGACCGTGCCGCCGTAACGCTCCACCACCGCCGTCGCGCCGTTGACCAACTCGCCCATGATTTCCCGCAGCCGCTCCGCGCCCACCTTCGACGCGATGTCCATGGAACGCACGACATCGGCAAATAGAACTGTCACCTGTTTGAATTCGGCAGGCGTGTCCTGCGCGACTACCGGGGAGCCGCAGCTGTGACAGAACCGGGCGTCCTCGATGACGTTCGTGCCGCACGCTCGGCACGATATAGCTGAGGTCATCTGACCCTCCGCCGCTCGCAGGTTCGGAGATATCAGGTTGCTGACAGGATAGGGCGCGCTACCCCCTCGACGAGGGGTTATCGCGACCGCCGTCGAAGGGCAGCGGGGCGGCCCAGTAACCTGATGCCGTGACCGAAACGCTGCCACAGGACACAAGAACCCCGCAGGTCCAGGTCAGCGACGAGGAGATCTTCGACGCCCACGTAGGGGGGAAGCTTTCCGTCGAGATGAAGGCCCCGCCGGACACCCAGCGCGCGCTGTCGATCGCGTTCCCCGGGGTGTTCCGCGGTGCGCTGGATGTCGGGGCCCGCAAGATCACCCAGCAGATGATGGTGGCCGCGGCCGAGGCGATCTTCTCGGTGGTCGGCGACGATCTGGCGCCCGACAGGATCGTGCCCAGTCCGCTGGACCCGCGGGTCTGCCCTGCCGTGGCGGAAGCGGTCGCAGGGGCTTCGGGCGTCTAGGACACAGGTGGTCTTCGGTCGCGCGAGCGGCTCAACTGGCTTGAGTCGGCTGACATCGATATTCGTCGCGTTGGTCATCGCCGGTTGCGGCGGCCACGCGGGCGCGCCATCGGTCGCTGTCGGGTCCACATCCGATGCAGAGTCGACGTTGGTGGCGCACTTGTATGCGGCGGCGCTGCGGTTCTACGGCAGTCCCGCGCATGTGCAGTCCGTGCCGGATCCGGTGGGCGAGCTGGATTCTGGAACGGTCCGCGTCGTGCCCGGGTTCACCGGCCGACTGCTGGATAGGTTCGAGCCTGACGCCACCGCCCGCTCGGACGCGCAGGTGTACCGCGCGATGGTGTCCGCACTGCCCGAAGGTGTCGCCGCAGGCGACTACACGACATCCGCGGAAGACAAACCCGCGATCGCGGTGACCGAGCGGACCGCCCACGCGTGGAGTGGCCGCGACGTGACCGCAGCGGTCCGCAGCTGCGCGAAGATCATGGCCGGAGCGCTGGCCGGACCGCCGCCGCCGTCGAAGGTGGGATCGTGCACGATGCCCAGGCCACGCGAATTCCCGGACAATACAGCGCTTTTCGCCGCGCTGCGGGCGGGGCAGATCAATGCGGCGTGGACGACGACCGCGACGCCGAACATTCCGTCCGAACTGGTGGTGCTCTCCGATAAGGCCGCGTTGATCCGGGCCGAGAACCTTGTTCCGCTCTACCGGCGCAACGAGCTGAACGAGCAGCAGGTGCTGGCTCTCAACGAGGTGGCGGGCGTGCTCGACACCGGGTCGCTGGCCGACATGCGGAGGCAAGTGGCCGAGGGCAAGGAACCGGGACTGGTGGCCGACGCGTGGCTCGACGCCCACCCTCTCGGGCGCTGACGCGCGTAGTTCGTAGCCATTTATTAACGCCTTGTTGACGGCGAATCAGGTTGACGGCGAACAGTTGTGAGCCTTAACTGGGTTTAGGCGCGTCGGGTCTTCCGGCGCGTTGGACCATGCTTGAAAGTGAGGTGAGCGGCACATGCCGGACGACAGTATCGCGCGGGATGCGGCTGTTCCCTTGCGGATCGGTCACTTGGCGTAACGCCATTCCCCGCTAGTGGTGGTCAGTTCGGACCACTGGATCTGTCTGGTTTGTGCACGCGTCATCCCGAGTGGGATGGGAGTGCGGCATGCCGTCAACAGTGCTGGGCCCGATCAAGGGTGCCCGTAAGATACTTCGTGCACGCTGGCAGCGCGATGCAGATGACGCGCTGGTCTGCCGGTGGGGCATGAGCATTTGGCGGTGCCGGTTGCACCCGTCTCGCCGTTCAGATTGACGGGCCGGCAGCGGTTGCCTGCGCGCAGTACCGCGCTTCGCGCGCTGACGGCGGCCCTGGAAGATCCGCCGACGGCTGCGTAATCGCCACACCACCAATAGATCTGTATGCCCCACCGAGAACTGGAGTGTCGCTATGGCTCCCTTGTTGAAGGAGTCCCGCCCGGTTCGCCCGTCGCCGAACCTGGAACGTGATGCGATCTGGTTCACAGTCGGGCTGTACCTGTTGATCTGCGCCGGTCTGCTGGGCGTGCACGATGCCCAGCCGCAACATCCGGCTGGTTCATCCTCCGGCTCCGTCGTTCACCACGAGCGGTAACAGCGGTGATCGACGGTAACCAGGACACCGTGGTTAGGTTAGACACCAAGACCGCGGATTTCGAACGGGTGCTGCGGCGGCATTGGATTCAGTTGCCCGCAACGGATCCGACGCAAGCCGCCGAGCTGCGAGAGACGCTCGGGGTCGACTTCACGGCTACGCAGGGGAGGGTTTGGGAGACAGACGATTTCCTGTATCTCCCGGTCGTAGTCAACTTCAGCCGCGCCGGCACGATCGAACGCGAAGCGATCATGTTCGCGCTCGGCCGCGACTATCTCGTCACACTGCAACCGGCCGAACGATTTACACCCTTCGACAAAGCGATCGCCAAGATGCGCCGTCACCCCGAGTTGGTCGAAAGTCCGTACGGCATCATGTACGCGTTACTGTGGGCGCTCAATGAGGCCTCCGAACGGGTCATCGACATAGCCAGCGATGCATTGGAAGCGATGAACGACGAAATTGAAATGGCGACAAATGGATACGACGAGCGCGGCCGCGAGATTGGCGTCACCGAGATGCGCGATGTGATGTCACGCATGAACGAAGCCGAGCAGATCGTATCCAGAACACAGGAAACGCAGCTTCAGCTGGCTCGGGCTGCGCGGCATCTGATGGCCGACACTCCCGGGCATACCAGCGATCTCGACGACTTGATCGGGATCCTGATCGCCGACATCGACGGCGTCAAGCAGCACGCCGGATTCGAACACGACAAGATCCGCTATCTGCAGCAGTCGGTTATGACGTGGCTGAACGTCAAGCAGAACCAGATCGTAAAGGTTTTCACGATTATCACCGCGGTGTTCCTGCCGCCGACGCTGATCGCCACGTTCTACGGGATGAACTTCACGTGGATGCCCGAATTAGATTGGCAACAAGGCTTTTTGGTGACGACATTAATGACGCTGGTCGCCGCCCTGATCCCGCTGGCGTACATCAAGCACAAGGGTTGGCTGCGTTAGCGCGTGGGGCGGACGCGGACCTTAGTGCGCTTCCGGCAGCATCCGCGACATCACCGTCGAGACTAGCCGCTGAGATCCCGACCCGGTGACGCGGACGATGAGGTCGAGCGCCTTGGCGTCGGGGCCGACGAGCACGCGGGCCTTGTTCTTGCGGACACCGTCGAGGATGATCCGCGCCGCCTTCTCCGGGGACGTGTTGGCGAGCTTTGTGTCGAAGGTCTGCGACAGCGTGTCCTTGTTCACGCGGTCGGCGGCCGTCATGTTGCGCACGATGTTCGTCTTGATGCCGCCCGGGTGCACCGTCGTCACCTTGACCGGATGCTTGGCGAGTTCCATCTCTTGCCGCAGTGCCTCGGTGAACCCGCGCACGGCGAACTTCGCCGCGTTGTAGGCGGCCTGTCCGGGCACCGAGAACAGCCCGAACACGCTGGAGATGTTGATGACGTGGCCATCACCAGATTCGATGAGGTGGGGGAGGAACACCTTGGTGCCGTTGACGACGCCC
Organism: uncultured Actinomycetota bacterium; assembly: GCA_963770305.1. GTDB lineage: Bacteria > Actinomycetota > Actinomycetes > Mycobacteriales > Mycobacteriaceae > Mycobacterium. The sequence goes on along the minus strand of CAVYPB010000012.1, from coordinate 172,360 downwards.
CAGAAGTCGACGTCCATCACCTTTTCGATGTCCTTGAACTGGCTGACCTCGATGTCGCCGGCGAAAGCGATGCCCGCGTTGTTGTAGATCTGGTTGACCTTGCCGAAGTGCGCTTTCACCGCGTCGGCATACAACTCGAACGCCTCGCGCTCGGTGACATCGAGCCGGTCGGCCTTCACAGGTGCGCCGATGGCCTTCAACTGTGCCTCGGTGGCCGCCAGGCCCTCGGTGTCGACGTCGCTGATCGCCACGCTGGCGCCCGAGCGGGCCAGCTCGATGGCCAGCGCCTGCCCGATGCCCGACCCGGCGCCCGTCACCGCGGCGACCTTTCCGGCGAAGCCCTCCATAACCACACTCCCTCGTGTCAGTTGACTCGGGTCGAGGTTAGTCGGTACCCGCGGTCCCGCATACAGCGGCCTACTCGGGCTTCGTCGCGGTGATCAGGTGGGTGCCCATCCCCGGACCCCACCACATCCGCCAGCCGAGACCGCGTCGACGGACGTCGGTCCAGCCGAGATCCCGTAGTTGTTGCACGTGCCTGCGGGTCGCCCAGATGTCGGCGAGGGCGAGGCGACCGCCCGGCCGGAGAAGCCGTGCCGCCTCGCTGATCGCCTTCGCGCGCGCGGCCGGGTCGGAGATGTTGTGCACCACCAGGCTGCTGACGATCACGTCGACACTGTTGTCGTCGAACGGCAGGTCGGTGATGTCGGCAGTGCGCACCTCGACCCGGTCGGCGACGCCCTCCAGCTCGGCGTTGCGCAGCGTGTTCTGTTGCGAGTTATCGGTTTGGTCGGCCCGCCAGATGTCCACACCGATGGCGCGGCCGTTCGGAAGCACCTTCGCCGCGGCGAGCAGAACCGCGCCACGGCCGCAGCCGAGGTCGAGCAGCGTTTCGTCGCCGCGCAACCGCAGACCATCGAGGATCTCGGCCCAGACCTCGAACTTCCCGACCCGGGTGGTGCGAATGAACAGCGCCGCGGTCGTCACAATGGACGCGCCGGTTCCGCCGGTCACCGCCGCGGCGACGGGCCTACCTCGCGCCAGACTTCGCGCCGCCGACGCCAGCAGCGCTGCGCTCGTGGCTCCGACGACGGTCGCCACGGTCCGCGCGGACACCGCTCGGTAATCCCCGTCGAACCCGTAATCGGCCTTGTGATCGCGAAGATCTACGACAGTCATCCACTCACGGTAAGACGCCGCGGCCGTCCGTGGTGCGCAGGCTTTAGCCGAACGCCTCGTCGATGATCTCCTGCTGCTCGACCGCGTGCACCTTCGACGAACCCGACGACGGCGCCGACATCGCGCGGCGCGAAATCCGTTTGATGCCCGACAACTTGTCTGAGCACACTTCCGGAAGCGTGAGCCCGAACGTCGGCCACGCGCCCTGGTTGGCCGGCTCCTCCTGCACCCAGAAGTACTGCTCTACATTCGGGTATCGCTCAAGGGTCTCGTTCAGCCGCCGCCGCGGCAGCGGGGCGAGCTGCTCGATACGCACGATCGCCACATCGTCGCGCTGATCCTTGTTCTTGCGAGCGACCAGCTCGTAGTAGATCTTGCCGCTGGTCAGCAGGACGCGCTTGACCTTGTTGCGGTCGCCGGTGCCCTCCTCGTAGGTGGGCTCCTCGATTACCGACCGGAACTTCTGCTCGGTGAAGTCCTTGAGGTCGCTGACCGCAGCCTTGTTGCGCAGCATGGACTTCGGGGTCGCCACGATCAGTGGCCGGTGAATGCCGTCCAACCCGTGCCTGCGCAGCAGATGGAAGTAGTTCGCCGGCGTCGACGGCATCGCGATCGTCATCGAGCCCTCGGCCCACAACAGCAGGAACCGCTCGATCCGCGCCGAGGTGTGGTCCGGTCCCTGGCCCTCGTGGCCGTGGGGCAGCAGCAGCACCACGTCGGACAGCTGACCCCATTTGGCCTCGCCCGACGAAATGAATTCGTCGATGATCGACTGCGCCCCGTTGACGAAGTCGCCGAACTGGGCCTCCCACAACACAAGTGCGTCGGGATTGCCCACCGAGTAGCCGTACTCGAAGCCCACCGCGGCGAACTCGGACAGCGCCGAGTCGTACACCATGAACTTGCCGCCCGTTGGCGTGCCGTCGGCGTTCGTCGTCAGCAGTTGCAGCGGAGTGAACTCGGCACCCGTCTTGCGGTCGATGATGACCGAGTGGCGCTGGGTGAATGTGCCGCGCCGGGTGTCCTGCCCGGACAGCCGAATCGTCTTGCCTTCGGCCAGGAATGAACCGAGCGCCAGCAGCTCGGCGAACGCCCAGTCGACCTTGCCTTCGTAGGCCATCTCGCGGCGCCGCTCCAGCACCGGTTTGACGCGTGGATGCACGCTGAACCCATCGGGAAACGCCAAGTGCGCGTCACCGATTCGGGCCAGCAGCGACTTCTCCACCGCGGTGTTCATCCCGGCGGGGATCATCTGATCGGACTCCACCGATTCGCTCGGCTCGATCGCGTGCTTCTCGAGCTCGCGAACCTCGTTGAACACCCGCTCCAGCTGCCCCTGGTAGTCGCGCAGGGCGTCCTCGGCCTCTTTCATCGAGATGTCACCACGGCCGATCAACGCTTCGGTGTAGGTCTTGCGAGCTCCGCGCTTGGTGTCGATGACGTCGTACATGTACGGCTGTGTCATCGACGGGTCGTCACCCTCGTTGTGCCCGCGCCTGCGGTAGCACAGCATGTCGATGACGACGTCCTTCTTGAACTGCTGCCGGAAGTCCATTGCCAGCCGCGCCACCCAGACACACGCCTCCGGGTCGTCGCCGTTGACATGGAAGATCGGCGCACCGATCATCTTCGCCACGTCGGTGCAGTATTCCGACGACCGGGAATCGCCAGGCGATGTGGTGAACCCGATCTGGTTGTTGGCGATGATGTGGATCGTGCCGCCGGTGCGGTACCCGCGCAGCAGCGCCAGGTTCAGTGTCTCGGCCACCACGCCCTGACCGGCGAACGCGGCGTCGCCGTGCAGCATCATCGGCACGACGGAGAATCCGTCCGGCCCGTCGCCCTTGTCGAGCAGATCCTGCTTGGCGCGGACCAGGCCCTCCAGTACCGGGTCGACGGCCTCCAGGTGCGACGGATTGGCGACCAGCGACACCTGAATGTCGTTCTCGCCGAACATCTGGATGTAGTTGCCGGTCGCGCCGAGGTGGTACTTGACGTCGCCCGAGCCGTGCGCCTGCGACGGGTTCAGGTTGCCCTCGAACTCAGAAAAGATCTGCGAGTACGGCTTGCCGACGATGTTGGCCAGCACGTTGAGCCGTCCGCGGTGGGGCATGCCGATCACGACCTCGTCGAGCCCGTGCTCGGCGGCCTGGTCGATCCCCGCGTCCATCATCGGGATGATGGTCTCCGCACCTTCGAGCGAGAATCGTTTCTGCCCAACGTATTTCGTCTGCAAGAACGTCTCGAACGCCTCGGCCGCATTCATCTTGGACAGGATGTACTTCTGCTGCGCGACGGTCGGCTTGTCGTGCTTGACCTCGATCCGCTCCTGCAGCCACTTCTGCTGCTCGGGCTCGAGGATGTGCGTGTATTCGACGCCGACGTGGCGGCAGTACGCGTCGCGCAGCAGACCCAGCACGTCGCGCAGCTTCTTGTGCTCGGCGCCGGCGAAGCCGTTGACCTTGAACTCGCGATCGAGGTCCCACAGCGTCAGGCCGTGCGTGTTCACATCGAGGTCGGGATGGCTGCGGAACCGGGTCTTGTCCAGCCGCAGCGGGTCGATGTCGGCCATCAGGTGGCCGCGGTTGCGGTAGGCCGCGATCAGTTCGAGGACGCGGCCGTTCTTGTCCTCGATCGAGTCGGGGTTGTCGGTGCGCCAGCGCACAGGCTCGTACGGGATGCCCAGCTCGCGGAAGATCTCGTCGAAAAAGTCGTCGGACAGCAGCAATTCGTGGATCGTGCGCAGGAAGTCGCCGGATTCCGCGCCCTGGATGATGCGGTGGTCGTAGGTGGAGGTGAACGTGACCAGCTTGCCGACGCCGAGCTCGGAGATGCGTTCCTCGCTGGCGCCCTGGAACTCCGCGGGGTACTCCATCGCGCCGACGCCGAGGATCGCGCCCTGACCGCGCATCAGCCGCGGCACCGAGTGCACGGTGCCGATCGTGCCAGGGTTGGTGAGCGAGATCGTCACGCCGCTGAAGTCCTCTGCGGTCAGCTTGCCGTCGCGGGCACGCCGCACGATGTCCTCGTAGCCCGCGATGAACTGGCCGAAAGGCATTGTCTCGCAACCCTTGATGGCGGCGACCACAAGCTGGCGGTTGCCGTCCTTGCCCTGCAGATCGATCGCCAGCCCGAGGTTGACGTGCGCGGGTGTGACCGCGTTGGGCTTGCCGTCCACTTCGGCGAAGTGGCGGTTCATGTTCGGGAACTTCTTGACCGCCTGCACCATCGCGTACCCGATCAGGTGCGTGAAGGAGATCTTGCCGCCGCGGGTGCGCTTGAGGTGGTTGTTGATGACGATCCGGTTGTCGATCATCAGTTTCGCCGGGATGGCCCGCACGCTGGTCGCGGTCGGCACCTCGAGCGACGACGACATGTTCTTCACGACGGCTGCCGCGGCACCGCGCAGCACCTGCACCTCTTCGCCTTCGACGGGCGCCGGCGCGGCGGGAGTCTTCGGTGTGGCGGCGGCCTTCTCCGGTTCTGGTGCCTTAGCGGGGGCGGCGACGGCCGCCTTCGGCGCAGGGGCGGGCGCCGGTTCCGGTGCCACGGCGGGGGCGGCCGCCTGGGCCGGTTGCCCGTTGCCTGCAGTGGATTGCGCTTCGGAGGTTGGCTCGGGGGAGTAGTCGACTAGGAATTCATGCCAACTCGGGTCTACCGACGAGGGATCCTCGCGAAACTTGCGATACATCTCCTCGACCAACCACTCGTTCTGTCCGAATGGTGATGGTGAGCTCACGACAGCTACTCGCCTCGATTCCTTCGCCTCAGGCAAGCGGTTTGGTAGACGCTCGCCACCCGTATTCCCGCGGTCCGCGGTTCACCCGCTGTTCCGCCGACTAAAGGCTAACGCTTCCGCCATCGGCCAAACCATGCGAACGCAGTTATCGTCATCGCTCGCTGGGAGCTGGCAGCACGTGCAGCGACGCCGGCCACCGCGGCGGCGGATTGCCGAACGCCTTGCGGGCGTTGGCGATGATCTTCTTGCCCATCAGCCGGTTTCCCACGCCGCCGACGACGGCGCCAATGCCGACTGGCAGCAACTTGCCGAATGCGATCGCCCCGCGCTTGAGCGTGTAGCGCTTCACGAAGTAGCGCAGCAGGCGCGAATTCAGTTGGGACACTGCAGGCAGCGGCAACGTCGCCACGCCGTCGGACATCCAGGCGCCGCTGGTGCGGCCCGGCCCCAACAGATCGGCGACGGCGTGCTTGCTGTCCTCGCCGACCAGCACCGCCAACACCAGGGCGCGGCGGCGCTCCCGGTGTTCGGCCGGGATGCCGTACACCTCGGCAAGGGCGAGCACATAGACGGCCGTCGCTTCCAGAAACACCACGGTCTCGCCTGCGACCGCCGACAGCGCCATCAGCGTCCCGATCCCCGGAAACGCCGCGGCGGAGCCGACGGCGGCGCCGCTTGCCATCACGGCGGCCAGGTAGTGCTTCTCCAGCTTCTTGACCACGTCGGCAGGCGTCGCATCCGGATTGTGCTCACGCAGCCGGTCGACATAGGCCTCCACGGCCGGCCCCTGCACGCGCGCGCCGCGTTCGATGAGCTGCGAGAGCACCTTGGCGGCGGCGCCGGGATTGTCGTCAGTAGTAGCCGGCAGCTGGCTCTTGGCGCTTGACCGAGCACTCATGTGCGGCTCCCCCTCGTCGAACTGTTCGACCTGTCCGAACCTTCAGGCTAACGCTTGTTGAACGAACGGAGGCGGCCTGTGGGTGCCCGATCGTGATCGGGCACCCAGTCTGTGACGCGGGGAACAAACTATTGAGAAGCGGCGCTAACCACTTCCATGGCAACATCGATCGACGTGGACGTGACCATCGCCGAGTCCTCGACCCCAGCAGGGGGATCGAAGCCGCCCAGTCGCGCCCGCATGGTCGTGGTGCTGGGCGCCTTGGTCGCGTTGGGCCCGCTGACCATCGACATGTATCTGCCTGCGCTGCCGAAGATCGCCGACGACCTGTCGGTGTCCTCGTCGGTCGCGCAGCTCACGCTGACCGGCACCCTCGCCGGATTGGCGCTCGGCCAGCTGATCGTCGGGCCGCTGTCGGACTCGCTTGGCCGCCGCAGGCCGCTGATGGCCGGCATCGTGCTGCACATGCTGGCGTCGGTGCTGTGCCTGTTCGCACCGAACATCGCTGTGCTCGGCGTGGCACGCGGTCTGCAGGGCATGGGCGCCGCCGCCGCGATGGTGGTGGCCATCGCCGTTGTGGGTGACCTGTTCGACGAGTCCGTCGCGGCCACGGTGCTGTCGAGGCTGATGCTGGTGCTGGGCGTTGCGCCCGTGGTGGCGCCCTCGCTGGGCGCCGCCGTGCTGCTGAAGGCCTCGTGGCACTGGGTGTTCGCCGCGCTGGTGGTATTGGCGGGCGGGCTGCTTCTACTGGCGGCGCTGGCACTGCCCGAAACCCTGCCGACGTCGCATCGACGGCCGCTGAAGCTGCGCGGCATCGCCGCCACCTACATCGAGCTGCTGCGCGACACCCGTTTCGTCATTCTGGTGCTGGTCGCCGCGCTCGGCATGTCGGGCCTGTTCGCCTACATCGCCGGTGCGTCGTTCGTGCTGCAGGGACAATACCGGCTCGACCAACAGGCCTTCGCGCTGGTGTTCGGCGCAGGGGCCGTCGCCCTGATTGGTGCCACACAGCTCAACGTGGTGTTGCTGCGGCGGTTCGCGCCGCAGACCATCATGGTGTGGGCGCTGGTCGCGGCGTCGCTGGCCAGCGTGGTCTTTGTGGGCCTCTCCATCTCCCACGTAGGCGGGCTGCCCGGCTTCGTGCTGCCCATCTGGGCGATCCTGGCCGCGATGGGCCTGGTCATTCCCAACGCCCCGGCAGTGGCGCTGTCGCGGCATCCCGACGCCGCCGGCACGGCGGCCGCACTGCTCGGCGCGGGCCAGTTCGGCCTTGGTGCCGCGGTGGCGCCCCTGGTCGGCGTTCTCGGCAACGACGAGGTCGCGTTAGCCTTGGTGATGACGGCCGGCATGGTGATTGCACTGCTGGCGTTATCCCCCACGCTGCGGTGGGGGTACCCCCAGGCGGTCGGCGTGCCGGCCACCGAAACCGAGGACGACGTCACCGGCGACGCCGTCGCAGAACCAGCCTGACGCTCGTTACTGGTTGACCCCCGACTTGTCGGGGCATATCTAGGTCCGTACCGTCGGCTCAATCGTTGTGTATCTGGTCGACCCGAGATGTACCGAACACTGACTACCCGGCAAGACGACCGCGCCCGAGGGGGGGTGCGGCCGCGAGCCGACGCTCGGAAACCTTCCCCGCCCGCGGGGGAAAACCCGTGGAACGCCCTATGGGCCATGTTGGTCGGCTTCTTCATGATCCTGGTCGACGCGACTATCGTCGCCGTCGCCAACCCGTCGATCATGGACAAGCTGGGCGCCAGCTACGACTCCGTCATCTGGGTGACCAGCGCCTACCTGCTCGCGTACGCGGTGCCGCTGCTGGTGGCCGGCCGCCTCGGCGACCGGTTCGGGCCGAAGAACCTCTACCTGCTCGGCCTGACGGTGTTCACCGCCGCGTCGCTGTGGTGCGGCCTGGCAGGCAGCATCGAGATGCTGATCGCCGCGCGCGTCGTGCAGGGCATCGGCGCCGCGCTGCTGACCCCACAGACGTTGTCGACCATCACACGAATCTTCCCGGCCGAGCGCCGCGGCGTGGCGATGAGCGTGTGGGGTGCCACAGCGGGGGTTGCGACGCTGGTCGGCCCGCTCGCAGGCGGTGTGCTGGTCGACCGGCTTGGCTGGCAGTGGATCTTCTTCGTCAACGTGCCGATCGGCGTCATCGGGCTGGCGCTGGCCGTCTGGCTGATCCCGGTGCTGCCTAATCAGAAGCACCGCTTCGACCTGCTCGGTGTGCTGCTGTCCGGGATCGGCATGTTCATGATCGTGTTCGCGCTCCAGGAGGGCCAGTCCCACCACTGGGCGCCGTGGATCTGGGGCACGCTCGCAGGCGGCATCGGGTTCGTGGCCGCGTTCCTGGTCTGGCAGTCGGTCAACCGCAACGAGCCGTTGATCCCATTGATCATCTTCCGCGACCGCGACTTCTCACTGTCCAACCTCGGGGTCGCGACCATTGGTTTCGTCGTGACGGCGACGTTCTTGCCGTTGATGTTTTACGCGCAAGCGGTGTGCGGGCTGTCTCCAACTCGGTCGGCGCTGCTGACGGCGCCGATGGCGATCGCGACGGGCGTGCTGGCGCCGTTCGTTGGCAAGATCGTCGACCGGTCGCACCCACGGCCGGTGATTGGTTTCGGGTTCTCCGTGTTGGCGATCGCGATGACGTGGCTTTCCATCGAGATGACGCCGACCACGCCGATCTGGCGTTTGGTGCTGCCGCTCACGGCGATGGGCATCGGCTCGGCGTTTATCTGGGCGCCGCTGGCCGCGACGGCCACCCGCAACCTGCCGCCGCAGCTCGCCGGGGCCGGCTCTGGTGTCTACAACACCACGCGACAAGTGGGCTCGGTGCTGGGCAGCGCAGGCATGGCGGCGTTCATGACGTCGCGGATAAGCGCCGAGATGCCGCCCATGTTGACGGAGGTGCCTGGCGAAGGGTCGGTGGCTCGGCTTCCCGCTTTCCTGCACGAACCGTTCGCCGCGGCGATGTCGCAGTCGATGCTGTTGCCGGCGTTCTTCGCCTTGTTCGGCGTGGTGGCCGCGATGTTCCTGCTGGGATTCGGCAATGCCGAGCTGCTCGTCGACGATGACGACTTGGACAACGCGGATCGCGACGCCGGTTATGCGGTCGAATACGGCGGCGACGAGACGTTCGTCGACGACGACGAGTACCTCGAGTACACGGTGTCATGGGATGAGCCGGAACCGGCGACGCAGGCCGAGCCCGTCGTGCACGCGCAGCCCGTTGTGCAGGCCGACGACAGTGTCACCGAGCCGATGCGGTCGCGCGCCGACCACCTGCTGCATGCACCCGGGACGGCCTGGCACTGGGGGCACCACCCGCCCGAAGGGCAGGGGGATGCGCCGGTCGAGTCGTGGCATTCTCTGCTCGAGGACGAGCCCCAGCCGCCCACGCCTGAGCCGCCGCGCAGCATTCTCGACGAGCTGCTCGGCGACCTTCCCGCCAAACCCCAGGTCGAACCGATCGGCTTCGCGCACAACGGTTTTTACGTCGACGAGGAACAACGGTTCCAGCCGTTGCCCCCGCCCGCCCCGCAGGCGACGAGGCCGTCGCGCCATGCGCGGCCTGCCCGCCATTTTCTGCCCGAGGAACATCCCGAGAAGCGGTCGTTCTGGTTCGAGTCCAACAGCAGGCATTCCCGCGAGGACCCCGACGACGCGTCGACCTACGGCAGACACTCGATGCCCGGCCGGGACTAGCGTCGCACCGGAACTCAGCCGAAAAGCACTGCGGGGTTGAGGTATCCGGACGGGTCGAAGGCGGCCTTGACCGCGCGCATCGCAGAGATATCGGCCTCGGTGCGCGACATCGATACGTAGCCGCGCTTGCGGGTGCCGACGCCGTGTTCGGAGCTGACGTTGCCCCCGCGGCGGGCGATCAACTGCATCATCGCCGAGTACAGCTCGCGCTCGCGGTCGCCGTCGAGCACACACCGCAGGAGATTCAGGTGCAGGTTGCCCTCGCCGATGTGACCGAACAGCACGGGTATGGCGTCGGGGGCATGCTTGGCGACCAGCTCGGCCGACTCGGCCGCAAACCCCGCGATCGCCGACAACGGCAGGGACACATCGAATTTCAGCGGCGGCCCGTATACCCCGAGAACTTCGGCGACCGATTCGCGGACCTGCCAGAGCCGCTGCTGCGCGCCGGCGTCGACACCGACGGCCGGCTCACCCGACAGGCTCGCATCCTCAAGCCCGTCGGCCAGCCGCTCGGTTTGGTCTGTGTCGCCTGCCAATTCGATGAGCAGCTGCCACGCGCCGGTGACGGGCGACGCCACCCCGACGTGCTCGGCGGTCAGCGCGCTGGCGCGTGCGTCGATCAACTCCAACGCCGCGATGCCGTCCATGTCCCGGAACGCTCGGCCTGTTTCGACCAGGGCGTCGAGCTCGTCGAACCCGCATATCGCGGTGACCCGGTGCGCCGGGGTCGGATGCAGCCGCAGATCCAGCCCTGTGATGACGCCCAACGTGCCCTCGGCGCCGACAAACAGCGACGCGAGATCGTAGCCGGTGTTGTCGCGGCGAACCTGGCTGTGCCGGTGCACCACCGACCCGTCGGGCAGCGCCACATCCAGGCCGAGGACCTGCTCGCCCATGTTCCCGTACCGAACAGTGCGCAGCCCGCCGGCGTTGGTCGACGCCATCCCACCCACAGTCGCTGAATCGCGCGCCGCCAGGTCGACCCCGAACACCAGACCCGCGGCGGCTGCCGCGCGCTGCACCTCGGCCAGTGTGGCGCCGGCTCCGACGTGGATGCGCCGCTCGACGACGTCGACCTCACCGACGTCGCGCAGCCGCTCGGTCGACAGCAGCACATCGTCGTGCTCGGGCACAGTCCCCGCGACCAGCGATGTCCGGCCGCCCTGCACGGTGACGCACACCCCAGCGCCTCGGCAGGCGCGCAGCACTCGCGCTAGCTCCTCAGCCGATCCTGGCCGCACCAGCATGCTGGCGTGCCCGCGGTAGCGCCCCGTGTGATCGACGCTGCGGCCGGCCAGCACGTCGGGATCGGTGATGACGTGCGCGGCGCCCACGATCCCGGCCAGCGTGTCGGTCAGGGTCATCTCGTGGGTGTATCACACGGTGCAAGCGACAGGAACGCGCCCAGGTCGACCATGCCCGTTGGAGTCGTCGGCAGATAGTCGGTGAGCAGTGGCGAGCGCACGATCACCGTGCGATACAGGGCGCGACTGATCGCCACGTTGAGTCGGTTGCGGTTGAGCAGAAACGGCATACCGCGCGGGATGTCATCGATCGCCGAAGCCGTCATCGACACGAACACAACGGGAGCCTCGCGGCCCTGGAGCTTGTCGACGGTGCCGACGAGGACATCGCTGAGGCCCGCTTCCTCAAGAGCGGCCCGCAGTTGCAGCACCTGGGCGTTGTACGGCGCGACGACCAGCACGTCGCTCTCCTTCAGCCGACGCGAGCCGTGCTCGTCGGTCCACCGCGTACCGATCAGCTGCTTCAGTTCGGCTGCGATCACAAGCGCTTCCTCAGGACTGGATGTCGAATGTCCCTCATGGTCGACGCTCAGGGTGTGCACACCGGGCGCATACCCGGCCAACGTGCGCGCGGCAGTCTTCGGGTGCGGTTTCAATCGATTTTCGTAGGACAACGCAGAATCCACGCGGCAGAGATCGGGGTGCATGCGATGAGTCTGCTCGAGGAAGTAGCCGTACTGGGCGGGCAGCACGTCGTGGCCTTCCATGAGCCAGCCGAGCGCCGAACGGTCGACGGGCTCGGGATGACTGCCAGTGGACACCTGACCCAGTTGCTGTGGATCGCCGAGCAGCATGATGTTGCGCGCGGAGCGCGCGACGGCGATCGTGTAGCCCAACGAGAACTGGCCGGCTTCGTCGATAGCGAGCAGGTCGAGATGGGCGGAGGCCACCCGAGCGTCGTTGGCGAAATCCCATGCCGTTCCGCCGATCACGCACGCATCGTGCTGAGCGAGAAAGGTGGCGTGGCCGTCGTCGCCGATCACCGTGAAGCGATCGGTGGGCTGGGCGTCGTTGCTGGCCTTCTTGGCGACCAGCGCAGGATCGACGCCGGCCTCGACGATCTTGTTGAGCAGATGCGCGACGACCGAGTGTGACTGTGCAACGACACCAACCGACCAACCGTGATCGTTCACCAGTGACTTGATGACATGCGCCGCGGTGTACGTCTTGCCGGTCCCTGGCGGACCGTGCACGGCGACATACGACTTGTCGAGGTCCAGGAGCGCCGCCGTGATCGATGTGACGTCGTCACCGAGACGGGGAAGGTTCGCACCCGACTGCATGGTCGGCGTTGCGCGACAAAGGATATCGACGACGGCGCAACGCGGCAGGTGGCCTCCGGCGAGAGCGGCCGCCGTCTCGGTCGCCAATGCCTCGATCGCCTCTTCGAGCTTGGCGGTACGGAACGGCTTCGCCGGTGTCAGCGCCATGGGCACCTGAGTGAACTGCCCGCCTTCGGGTTCCAGTTCCTCGACGAGAACCTCGACCGGCACCCCCTCGATTTCGACGACCTCCAGCACCGTCACGTCGTGGGCGGCGCGGCGATCGGGATGTTCGTCATCGAGGCCGGCGGGCGCCGGACGGTCGTACAGCGCCTGCGGCCGGCGGTCGAGCGTCCCGCCTTCCAGCACCCCGGTGAGGCGGAGATGCCTGCGGTGCTTCTGCTTTCGTGGCGGCTTGTGCCAATCCTCCTCGACGGCGGCGTTCTCGATCAGGAACACTCCCGAGGTGTCGCCCCATTCGTCGACGGGATGATTCAGCCGTTGAAAATGGGCCCACCAGTAGGGCTTTCGCTCGCGAGGTAGATAGCCGCGCGCGGTCTGAATCAGGGCGGCCGCGCACTGCTCGGGTGTTCGGTCGATGCTCACGCTGTCGCCTGCGAAATCCATCAGCGCCCGTGCCGTCTCGTCGAGCGGCGGCACCGGTTCGCCCTTCTCGGCCGGCCGGGTCAGATGTGTGACTCCACATTCGAACGCCCTCAGCAGCAACCAGTCCCGTAGCCGGCGCGTCGATCGGCAGTCGTATTCGTTGTAGTCCCTGATCTCCTTGAGGACTCCCGCGGCCTCGTCCGTGCGTCCCTCGTCGAGAAGTCCGCGGTATCGCTCGTACTGGGTGATCGACGCGGCCGCGTTGGTGACCTCGCCCGAGCGCAACTCCGAGCCCATGTACAGCGGCTCCAACGCCTTGAGCGAATACGACGGGGCGCCGACACGCAGGCTGCTGCGGACGATGGGGAACAGGTCGACGAGCACGTCGGCGCGCAACAGGTCGTCGACCTCGTCTTCGCACACCCCGTATCGAGCGGCCAACTCCAACAGCTTCGTACGTTCGTAGGCCGCGTAATGGTAGATGTGCATGTCGGGATAGCGCTTGCGGCGCTTGCGCACGAGCTTGAGGAACTCGGTGAACGTCTTGCGCTCGGAGCGGCGGTCCTCCGCCCACAGCGGGGTGAAGCTGTCCGCCGTGTCGAGAACTCCCCACATGTACTCCAGGCCCCAGGTGACGCCGTCGTCGGTCCACAGCGGATCGCCCTCGAAGTCGAAGAACAGGTCGCCGGGATTCTTGGCGGGCAGTGCGCCGAGTGCGTCGGCGTCCGCGATCTCGAACTGCGGAACCCTGGTCTCGCGCTCGTGCACCTGCAGCCGCGCCTGCGTGCGTAGGCCAGCGAGGGTGCTCGCCGCCATGCCGTCGACTGGACCCGTCGAGGCGGCCAGACCCGCGACGGTGTCTAGGCCCTCGGCCATCAGCGTGTCGCGCTGCGTCATCCGCATGCCCGCAACCAGCAGCACGTCGTCATCCTCGACGACGTGGGGCACGCAGCACTCGCATCGCATGCACGCCGCCACCGTCGGGTCGCCCCAGGAGACAGGCGCGCCCGATGCTAGGTGTGCGTCGAGCAGATCCCGCAGATGGTCGCGTTGCTGCCGATACACCGGGATCAGGTCATCCACCGGGTAGTCGACCGTCGTGCGGTCGCCCAGGATCAGTCCTGCGGTGTTAGCAATGGGAACGCCCATGCCCCGAAGCGCGTCGGCGTAGCCGGCGATTTGGAGCAGCGCCTGGATCTTCGCGCGCCGGGCCAGCTTGGCGTCCAACACCCGGTAGCTGTCGCCGTCGAGCGCGACGAAGTCGGCGAAACCGACGAACCGGTCGTCGAACAGTGCGGCTTGGTACACCACGAGCGGTCGGCGGTCGAAAGCTTCCGCGGTTGCGTGAGCCGCGGCCTGGAACGCGGCCAGGGTGTAGGCGGGCCGCCCGATTCGAACCACGCCGTCGCCGTACCGTGCGATGAACCCATCGAGGATGCGTCGTTCGTGTGCGTCGCCCAACTCGATCGTGCGGCGGAGAAGTTCGTCGTCCTCGGCCTCGACCTTTGGGCCACGGCCCAGCTTGGCGTCGAACGAGCGCAGCAGCGCGTACTCGCAACGGGAGGCCGCCGCGAGGTCGGATGCGCTGTAGATGACTTGGTCGTCGGCGACGAACACGCTGCCACTGTATGTGAGCCCGCCGACAGCAGATTTCGCCGAAACAACGTTCCCGGTCGTGAAATCGGCCGAAAAGCAACCTGGAATGTTGTTTCGCGGGAATTCTCAGCCGGGCGTGTTGCCGATCAACTCGACACCGTTGCCGTTCCACCGGAACTTCACCACGCTGTCGAGGCCCTCGGTGCCGCCGGAGTAGCGCAGTGCGATGGTGTCGCCGGTGGTGGTCGAGTCGTCGATGCCGTTGAACCCGTAGGTGTCCGGCACGCCGGTGGGGATGAACTTGCCGAGGTGAAACAGCACGGCGCGGGTGTTCGGGTTCTCGGAGTTGGTGTTGGCCCTGACGATCACCGCTGACAATTGCGCGCATTCGTTGTAGTTGCCTGCCAGCGGCTCGGGGTTCCAGGCCTGATTGCTGCGCGGGTCGCGGGGTAACTCCGAGACGGCCTTGATGATCTCGGGTGCCGCCAGGTTGACCGCGCACGGGTCGGCCGCCTCGGTCGTGGTAGGAGCGGCGATCGACGGCATCGGCGACGACGGACGCGCGATCGCCGGCGCAGGGGAGGTGACCGTCGGCTCCGGCGTCTTGGACGCCGTCGAGTCGCTCGAACCACATCCGGCGACCGCAAGCGCCGCCGCGCCAATCACCACCGCCCACTTCACAGATCCGCACCGTACCGTCCTCGCGATCGCCGGTCGAACAGGCGCGCGGCCGGGAATCGCCCCATCAGCCATTAGACTCAGACCCCGATGACGTCCGTTGACACAGATTCGGCCAACGCCGCGCTGACCTTCGCTGACCTGCAGATTCACCCGTCGGTACTGCAGGCCGTCGCCGACGTCGGATACGAGTCGCCGTCGGCCATCCAGGCAGCGGTCATCCCGGCGATGATGGCCGGCTCTGATGTCGTCGGGCTGGCCCAGACCGGCACCGGCAAGACCGCCGCGTTCGCGATGCCGATCCTGTCCAAGATCGACCCCGCCAACAAGGCGACCCAGGCGCTGGTGCTCGCCCCAACCCGGGAGCTGGCGCTGCAGGTGGCCGAGGCGTTCAGCCGTTACGGCGCCCATCTGCCTGCGGTGAAGGTGCTGCCGATCTACGGCGGGTCGTCCTACACCGTGCAGCTGTCCGGGCTGCGGCGCGGAGCGCAGGTGGTGGTCGGGACGCCGGGCCGGGTCATCGACCACCTCGAGCGCCGCACGCTCGATCTGTCCCGCCTCGATTACCTGGTGCTCGACGAGGCCGACGAGATGCTGCAGATGGGCTTCGCCGAGGACGTCGAGCGCATCCTCTCCGGCACCCCCGAGTACAAGCAGGTGGCGTTGTTCTCCGCCACCATGCCGCCCGCCATCCGCAAGATCACCAAGAAGTATCTGCACGACGCCGTCGAGGTGGCGGTCACGGCGAAAACCACCACGGCGGAGAACATTACGCAGCGCTACATCCAGGTGGCCGGGCCGCGCAAGATGGACGCCTTGACCCGTCTCCTCGAAGTCGAGCCGTTCGAGGCGATGATCGTGTTCGTCCGCACCAAGCAGGCCACCGAGGAGGTCGCCGAGAAACTGCGGGCGCGTGGTTTCTCCGCAGCGGCGATCAACGGTGATATCCCACAGGCGCAGCGGGAGCGCACCATCGCCGCGCTCAAGAACGGGACCGTCGACATCTTGGTGGCCACCGATGTGGCCGCCCGCGGCCTGGACGTCGAGCGGATCTCGCACGTGCTGAACTACGACATTCCGCACGACACCGAGTCATATGTGCACCGGATAGGGCGCACCGGCCGCGCCGGTCGATCCGGACAGGCGCTGCTGTTCGTGTCACCACGCGAGCGGCACATGCTCAAGTCCATAGAAAAGGCGACCCGCCAACAACTCACCGAAGCAGAACTGCCCAGCGTCGACCACGTCAACGCGCAACGCGTCGCGAAGTTCCGCGACTCGATAACCGACGCGCTCGGCGCTCCTGGCTTCGAACTGTTCCGGCGCATGATCGAGGACTACGAGCGGGAGAGCGATGTCCCGATGGTGGACATCGCCGCTGCGTTGGCGGCGCAGGCACGCGACGGCGAGCAGTTCCTGATGTCGGAACCGCCGCCGGAGAAGCGTCGCCGCGACGACCGGCCCGAGCGGTCCGACCGGCCCGCGAAGGGACCGCGCAAACCGGGCCAGGGCTTCGCGACGTATCGCATAGCGGTGGGCAAGCGGCACAAGGTAAGTCCGGGTGCGATCGTGGGCGCCATCGCGAATGAGGGCGGTCTTCATCGCAGCGACTTTGGCCACATCTCCATCCGACCTGATCACTCGTTGGTGGAGCTGCCCGCCAAGTTGCCTCGCGAGACCGTGAAAGCGTTGGAGCGGACGCGCATTCAGGGAACCCTCATCAATCTGCAACCCGACCGGCCGCCACGCAAGGCCGGAAAGATCAACCGCAAATCGACATGACCCTGTCGAAGGAGGTGGCAGCGCAGGGCGGCCTGGAGTCGGTCAGCAAGGCCGAGCGTGTTGCGTCGCTCACTGGAATCCGCGCGGTCGCCGCGCTGTTGGTGATGCTCACCCACGCCGCCTACACCACCGGCAACTACACCCACGGCTACGTCGGCTTGATGTACTCGCGGATGGAGATCGGCGTGCCGATCTTCTTCGTGCTGTCCGGCTTTCTGTTGTTCGGCCCGTGGGTGAAGGCCCTCGCGTCCGGTGGCCCGTCGCCGTCGGTGCGCCGCTACGCCTGGCACCGGGTGCGACGCATCATGCCCGCGTACGCGGTGACCGTCATCGCGGCGTATCTGCTCTACCATTTCCGCACGGCCGGGCCGAATCCCGGGCACACGTGGATGGGGTTTCTCCGCAACCTGTCACTGACGCAGATCTACACCGACAATTACCTGTTTTCGTATCTGCACCAAGGCCTTACCCAGATGTGGAGCCTGGCCGTCGAGGTTGCGTTCTACGTCGTGCTACCGCCGCTGGCCTACCTGCTGGTGGTCGTGCTGTGCCGACGGCGGTGGCGGCCGGTGCCGTTGCTGACCGGGCTGGCAGGGCTGGCGTTGCTGACGCCGGCCTGGCTGATCTTGGTGCACACAACCGACTTTCTGCCCGACGGCGCACAGCTGTGGCTGCCGACGTACCTCTCCTGGTTCATCGGCGGGATGATGCTCGCTGTCCTGCAATCGATGGGCGTGCGCGCGTACGCCATGGCCAGCGTGCCGCTCGCAGTTGCGTGTTTTTTCATTGTGTCAACGCCGATCGGCGGCGACCCCACGACGTCGCCTGCCGAACTGCGCGAGGCGCTGGTCAAGGCCGCCTTCTACGCCGTGATCGCCACGCTGATGGTGGCGCCGCTGGCTCTGGGCGATGACGGTCTGTACGCACGGTTCCTGGCCTCGCGGCCGATGGTGTTCCTCGGCGAGATCTCCTACGAAATCTTCCTGATCCACCTGCTGACCATGGAGCTGGTGATGGTGGAGATCGTCCGCTTTCCGATCTACACCGGCTCGACGGGCATCCTGTTCGTGGCCACGTTCGTCGTGACAGTCCCGGTCGCCTCGCTGCTACACCGGTTCACCCGCGTCCGCTCCGGCTAGGCACGGGGACCCGACAGCGACGGAGACAAGTTGCATCAGCACCAGTAAGTTCACCGGACGGATCAACTGGGTGCGAATCGATCTCGGTGAGGACGCCACGGATGCCGACCACTGCCTCGATCCCGAGGAACGCTTCCGCATCGCGATGGCGCGGCAGTAAGCCGTCTAAGCCGTCGGCTCCGGCTGGGTTGGCACCACGATCGGCACGACGAACTCCGCGAGCATCGCGCGCTCGTCGTCTTCATCGTGTCCCGGGAACAAGAACAGTGACGTCATCACCCGTACCAGCCAGCGGGCCCGGTGCGCCACCAGTTGCGGGTCGTCGGATCCCAGCGAGTAGACGAAGGCCTCCGTCAGCGCCTTGATCACCTCGGACTGTTCGGCCATCTCCGCGCCGATGGGCCGTTGTGTGGTGGCGAACCACGATGCCAGAGCCGGGCTTTCGCGTACGTTGCGCAACGACGCGAGCATGCCCTCGATGAGGCGCTCATGCGGATCCACCACCGAGTTGATCTGCTCCGTCATCTCGCGGTAGAGCCGGTAGCTCTCACGATGCACGTAGGCGGTATACAGCGCTTCCCGGTTTTCAAAGTACCGGTACAGCGTGGCGCGGGAACAACCTGCGGCCGAAGCGATTTCATTCATGCCGACGGTGGCCGCCTCCTTATGTGTGAACAGCTCGCCCGCGGCGTCAAGGATTCGGTCCGCGGCCACCTCGGTGCGCCGGGCCGCCAGCCAATCGCCTGCCATCAGGATGTCACCTGGAACGGCACCGACAGCGGCCGTCGCACGTAACTGCCGCCGGCCCAGACGATTCCGGACTCGTCGACCTCGAAGTCCGGAATCCGCGTCATCAACTCGGTGAGTGCGACACGCGACTGCATCCGCGCCGCCGCCGCGCCAAGGCAGTGGTGTGCGCCATGGCTGAAGGTCAGGATGTTGCGCGGCTTGCGGGTCACGTCCAACTCGCCGGCGTCGTCGCCGTACTGGTGTTCGTCGCGGTTGGCCGAGCCGTAGATGAACATCACTCGACGGCCCTCGGGAATGGTGACGTCACCTACCTGCACGTCGCGAGTGACGGTGCGGCCGAGCATCTGCGCGGGTGTGGTCAGGCGGAGGAATTCGTCGACGGCGTCCGGGATCAGATCGAGGTTTTCGGCCAGCAGCTTGCGCTGGTCCGGCCGCTGATGCAGCAGCTGGACGGAGCCGCCGAGCATCCCGGTGGTGGTGTCGTTGCCGCCGGTCACCATCGTGAACGTGAACGCGAGAATCGAGAGGACGCCGGCGATGTCACCGTCGGCGCCAACCCCCGCGGCCACTAGATGCGAGACGGTGTCGTCCTCGGGCTCGACGCGGCGGCGCTCGATCAGCGCGGTGAAATACGCCATCATCTCGCCGAGCGCGTCGCCCAGCGTGCCCAGGGCTCCCGCGACCCCGCCCTCGACGGTATTGGCCGCGACGATCGCCTCGGTCCAGCCGTCGAACTTTTTGCGATCCTCCTCGGGAACGCCGAGGTAGTGCGCGACCACCATCGACGGCAGCGGCTTGAACAGCTCGGCCACGATGTCGCCGCCACCGTTATCGCGCAACCCCTCGATGCGCTCGACGACGTACTCGCGGACCTTGGGCTCCACCGCCTCGACCTGGCGCGGCGTGAAACCACGAGACACCAGCTTGCGGAACTCGGTGTGCACCGGCGGGTCCTGCATCACCATCGGCGGGTTGTCGGCGAGCCCGATGAGGTCGAGTTCGCCGTAGTTCACGGTCAGCCCTTGCGCCGACGAGAAGGTCTCGTGGTCGCGGGCGGCGGCCCAGATGTCAGCGTGCCGGGACAGCACGTAGTAGTCGTGATCCGGCTTGTCCTCGGGGATGACGCGGTGCACCGGGTCGTGGTCGCGCAGAGCTTTGTACATCGGCCACGGGTTCGGCCAGGTCGTCGCGTCAGCGAGCCGGAAGCGGACCGGCGTGCCATGAGACAAAGTTGCGGTCATGTCTTATGGGTACGACAGGTCACTGGGCCCTGTCAATAGCTGTGATCAGATTGCCGCGCCGGGGTTGAGGATGCCGTCGGGGTCGAGCGCCCGTTTGATCCGGTGGTTGAGCTCCATCGCCTCGGGCCCGAGTTGGCCCGCCAGCCAGGGGCGTTTCAGCCGGCCGACGCCGTGTTCGCCGGTGATGGTGCCTCCGAGCCCGACCGCAAGATCCATGATGTCGCCGAACGCTTTCTGGGCCCGCTGCGCCATCGCCGCGTCGGCGGGGTCGTACACGATCAGCGGATGGGTGTTGCCGTCGCCGGCGTGCGCGATCACCGAGATCATCACGTCGTGGTTGGCGGCTATCTTCGCCACCCCGCCGACCAGGTCCGCGAGCGAAGGCAGCGGCACGCCGACGTCCTCGAGCAGCAATGAGCCCTTGGCCTCCACTGCGGGGATCGCGAAGCGGCGCGCAGCCACAAACGCCTCGCCCTCGTCGGGGTCGGATGTCGAAAACACTTCTTTCGCACCGTGTTCGGTGAACACCTTGGCCATGAACTCCGCGTCCTCGACGCCGGAGGGTCCGCGGTCGTCGGTGGCAGCCACCATCATCGCGGCGGCGCTTCGGTCCAGGCCCATGCGCAGCTTGTCCTCGACCGCGTTGATCGCCGCCGAGTCCATGAACTCCAGCATCGACGGTCGGATCTTGCCGGTGATCGTGACGACGGCGTTGGCGGCGGCCTCCACCGAGTCGAACGTCGCGACCACCGTGCTCGCAACGTGCTGAGGCGGCAGCAGCCGCAGCGTCACCTCGGTGATCACGCCGAGCGTGCCCTCGCTGCCGACGAACAGTTTGGTCAGCGAAAGCCCGGCGACGTCCTTCAGGCGGGGGCCGCCGAGGCGCACCACCGTCCCGTCGGCCAGCACCACCTGAAGGCCCAGCACGTAGTCGGTGGTGACGCCGTATTTCACACAGCACAACCCGCCGGCGTTGGTGGCGATGTTGCCGCCGATGCTGCAGATCTCGAACGACGACGGATCAGGCGGATACCACAGCCCGTATTCGGCGACGGTCTTCTTCACCTCGGCGTTGAGCAGCCCGGGCTGCGCGACGGCGGTGCGCGTTACCGGGTCGACGGTGATGTCCCGCATCTTCTCCGTGCTCAGCACGATGCCGCCGTTCAGGGCGGTCGCCCCGCCGGACAGCCCGGTGCCCATGCCGCGGGGAACGACGGCGATCTTGTTGGCGGTCGCCCAGCGCATCACCGTTTGCACTTCTTCGGTGCGACGGGGCCGGACCACGGCCAATGGCGTACCCGCGGCGGGGTCGGCGGCGCGGTCTTGCCGGTAGGACTCCAGGATGTCGGGGTCGGTGACCACGACTCCCTCGGTCAATTCGGCGATCAGGGCCGCCACTGCCTCCGCACTCATAAGTCGATGCTACGAGGCACTCACGCTCACCGGTCGGGGTATAGCAGCTTGATGAGTTCGTCGCGGGTGGTCGTTCCGGTCTTCGTCATTGCCCGGTAGATGTGGCCTTCGACGGTGCGCGCCGAGAGACAAAGCCGCTCGGCGAGGTCGCGAGTGGAAAACCCCGACCCGAGCAGCCGGACGATCTCGCGCTCGCGCGCGGTAAGCGGCAGCGGTTCGCTGACCTCGCGCAGTGCCGGTGTGCTGATGCCCCCGCAGCGTTGGGCCAGGGCCTCAGCGCGCGCGGAGCATCCCAGTGCCGAGCCCCGCCGATCGTTGTGGCGGAACGCGCTGCAGGCGTGGGCGGCAGCGTCCACCGCCGCGACGAGATCGCCCATCTGCTCGAATTCGGCGGATACTTCCTCTAATGCGGGCGCGTCAGCGCCGGCGAGCGCGGCTGCGAAACGGGCGGCAAGTTTCACGCGCGGGCCCTCGACGATTGATTCGAGTTCGGTCAGCCGAGCTGCAACCGAGTGGTCCCCGAACTGGACAGCGGTCTGCAGACACACCACCTCGGCGGCGAATTGTCCCTTGGCCGCGGCGCTTTCGGCAGCCGACAGCAGCGTGCCGATCGCCTCGGTGACGGCGCCCTGCCCAGCCGCCACCCAACCGCGCGCCAGGCTGCGCTCGTAATCCAACTTGCGAAATGGACGTCTGGTGTCGTCGAGCGCGGCGAGCACCGCGGCCGCCTCGTCAGTCGCGCCCCGCATCGCCAGAGCGGTGGCGTACGGGATGTGATACCGGAATCCCCAGCCTTTGGCGTTCACCGATGCCGACAATGCGGGCGCAGCCTTTCCCAACAAGGCACGCGCCGAGTCAAGACGACCCGCGAAGAGCGCGGCTCGACCCGCGATTGCGGTGCCGAGCAAGTGGGCTGCCCCCGGCATCTCGGCACCCTCTTCGTACACACGCTGTGCCACTTTGAATCCATCCGCAATGTGGCCCGCCAGTAGCAGTGCGCTGACGTGCGCGTCGGCGATGTTGAATCGCTGGTGAGGGGAGTCGAAGAACCGAGATGCAACGGCGTAACCCGTGTTCGCAACGGCCACCGCTTTGGCGGTCTGTCCCGCGTCTGCCAGCATGACAGCAAGCGCCCATGCGGTCTCGGCCCCTGCCATGGCGGG
Organism: uncultured Actinomycetota bacterium; assembly: GCA_963770305.1. Lineage (GTDB taxonomy): Bacteria > Actinomycetota > Actinomycetes > Mycobacteriales > Mycobacteriaceae > Mycobacterium. The sequence continues at coordinate 149,890 of CAVYPB010000012.1, read as the reverse complement.
CAGGTCTTCCAGCACAAGGCTTTTCGACGCCAGTATCGCCTTTTGCGGCTGATCCACCGCTAGCCAGTACGCCGTGTAGAAGGCGTCGATCCAGATGCGTGTCGCCGGCGGCGTGCTACGCGCCGCTTCATCGATGATTTCCTTCGCGCGCGGGACGTCACCAATAGCCCACAGCATATTGCTTGCACGCTGGTACGCGAGCCGACCGCGGTCGTCGTCGGTCAGCTCTGATGCAGACAATTCGGCCAGCACGGCGTCGGCCTCCTGGCCCGCAAAGAGCCACGACAACGCATGTGCACGAAGGAAATACGCGCGCGGCGAGCCGCCAGCGCGGATCGCTGCCTTCGCGAGCCGATCGGCCAGTCGCAGATCTCCCAGCCAGACGGCGCCACTTGCTGCCTTGAGGAGCAACTCGGTGTCGGGCGTCAGGTCGGAATCTAGACTCAACGTGGCGCGGCGCACCACGCTGCTCATGTCGTCGCTGTCGGGGGTCGAGGCCAGTTCGGCGGCAACCTGTCCGCGCAGCCGACGCAACCTGGTTTCGGGTGATCGAGACCGTCGGACCTCGCCGTAGAGCGGATGCGCCAGTCGCGCCTCGAGGCCGTCGTCGGCGGCCTCGACGGTGATCAGGCCGCGCAGGTTGGCTTCCTCGATGGCGTCGGGATCGGCGATCCGCCGCAACGCCGCGATCTCGAGCGGTTCTCCGACGGCCAGTGCGTCGAGCACCTCACCGACGGGTTTCGACAACGCACCGAAACGGGATTCGATCAGTTCGACCAATCCCCTCGGCATGGTCGGTTCGCCGATCCATTGCCAGTAGCCGTTCTGCTGCTGAATTCGGGCGTCGGCGACTTCCTGCTCGACGATGTTGCGCAGGTAAAGAGCGTTCCCGCGCGTCAGCTTCCACAGCCGGGTAGCGGCGTCGGGATCCACTGGCCCGCCCAACGCGGCCGTCAACAGCTCGGTGATCTCGCCGGCCGCAAGAGGTTGCAGGTCAAGTCGGGCGAATTGGCCGCCGCTGAGTACTTCGTATATCTCGGTTGGGATTCGTTCGCCCTCGCGGACGGTCAGCATTACCTTGGCGGCCTCGCGCTGCACGATCTGGTGCAGGACGAACGTCGACAGTTCGTCGAGCAGATGGACATCGTCGACACCCAACACCACCGTGGTACCGGGCGGGGCGGATGTCACCGAGTCGATCACGCCGCGCACCAGTTGAAGACGGTCAGTGCCACCCGACCCGGCCCATGGCGCGAACGCACCGAGGGGAAGTTTGCGCGCAGACGTCGTGCCGACCGCCCAGCGCGCTTCAAAGCCCTTGGACGCGGCCGACGACAGCGCCTCCCGCGCTATCCGGCTCTTCCCGACGCCTGCAGGTCCGCTGACCAGGATCCCCGCGACGCCCGGATCCGATATGGCGGCGACGATGGTTCGCATCTCCTCCGTGCGACCGATCAATGGCCACGTCAACCCCACATCGGAAGCCTAGAACGCTGAGGGCGCCTGGCAGGGCGAACGCAGAGATTGCGCTTGCAAGTTGTTGGCATAGCCGATCGGCTACTCTGACTGGGTGACTTCCACTGAGGTTGGGAGGTTCAGCGCCATCCCGCGCAGCGCCGCGCAGACCCGCATCCTGGTCGCCGCGCTGGACCTGTTCGCCGATCACGGCGTCAGCGGTACGTCGCTGCAGATGATCGCCGACGCGATTGGTGTGACGAAAGCCGCTGTGTACCACCAGTTCAAGACCAAGGACGAGATCATCATCGCCGTCACCGAAATGCAGCTCGCGCGGCTGGAAGACGCGCTGGAGGACGCGGAGGCCGCCGAGGACCAGCCGCAGGCAAGGGAATTGCTGCTCGATCGCGTGATCGGGCTGGCGGTCGAACAGCGCCGCATGGTCGGACTCATGCAGTCAGATCCGGTCATCATCCGATTTCTCGCCGAGCACGAACCGTTTCAGGTGTTCCTCGAGCGGCTGTATGCGGCGCTCATCGGTGACGACACCGGTCCAGAGACGTTGGTTCAGGCGGCGATGCTGTCAGGTGCGATCGGCAGCACCGTCAAGCATCCGCTCGTCGCCGGCCTCGACGACGCCACACTGCGGTCGCACCTAGTCCGCCTGACCCGGCGCCTGGTCGACTTACCGAAGTAAGTAAGGCCATGAAGCGTCGCATGGTCGCACACTTGAACGTGGCGGGCCGGACCTCCGGCTCCGGCGTGCACGAAGCGGGACAAGCCGACGCCGACTGTCGAGGTCGGGGCACCGCCTTGATGTACCGGTGTCCCCTAAGGGTTGACGATGACGTCGAGCATGAACGTCCTTCCCGAGCCCACGACCTCCAGGGCGCGCTGCAGCGCCGGGCGCAGTTCGCTGAACTTCTCCACTCGTTCGCCGGCGCCACCATAGGCTTCGGCCTGCTTCACATAGTCGGGCGTGGGTTGGATTACATTGCCGACAGAATTCCCGTCTCGGACCGCGGCGCCCTGGGGGTAATACCTCAGGAGATTCCGCGTTTGGGACGCGTACTGGCGGTTGTTGCACAACACGATCAGCAGCGGGACGCTGTACTCCTGTGCGAATCCGAGGGCAGCCGGTACCGGGTTGTAGTGCCACGCTCCGTCGCCCAGGATGCAGACGACCACCTGCTGCGGACGCGCAAGTTTGACACCGAGTGCGGTGCCCAGGCCGGTCCCCAGCGCTCCAGCCCATCCGCGATACTGAGAGAAGGGCTTGTGCTCGTAGAGGAATTGAATCATTTGGGGCACCTGGGCCGTTACCTCATCGACGCAGATCGCGTCATCGGGCAGTGCGTCATGCAGCTCGCCAAACAACTCGGCTGCCGGCACGAAATCGGTTGCCTGCGAAGATAACTGCCCGGCTTGCTCGATAGCCGCGGCGCGAACGCCCCGCGTATAGCGGGCCCAACGCTCGGCCGCTTCGGGCCGTGGCGTCGACCGCTTTGTGATGTTGTCAGCGAGCGCACCCAGATTTACCGGCAGATCTCCGGGGACGGTATGAGTGGTTGGGTAGCCCCAGTATGCGGCGCGCGGGCGCATGGGGTCTTGCTCGACGTGAATGACCGCGCACCCCGGCCGTAACGTCGTATGGGGTGGATGCCACGGCCCGTTGCAGCCGGCCAGCAGGATGGCGTCGGCTTCGCCTAGAACGGCTTCAACCGGCCCCGCCCCGTACAGCGGGTGCGACCGCGGGAAATTGTGGTAGGCGGGATTCCAGAACTCGAAAACCGGCGCGCAAAGCGCCTCGGCGATCCCTACCAGCGCGGCGCGTTCAGCGTCTGTTCGTCCGCCGTGCTCAGTGATGATGATGGGGTTCGCGGCGCTGGCGAGAATCTGGGCTACTAGGTCGATCTGTTGTGGCATCGCAACAACGGGTGCCGGAGAAGCCCAGGCAGGGACTTCAGTGTGACCCTCGGCCATCAACAGCTGAAACGGTGTCTCAAGCAACGTTGGACCCAGCGGGATGGACTCGGCGATGAAGCGGGCCCGACGAAGTTCATGAACCAGATCGGAGCGGGTGCGCGCTCGCTTCGTCCACTTGACGACAACTTCGGCATTGCGGGCCGGACCAGCGTGGTCGGTTAGAAGGGAGGGCCATTCAGCGCCCGGGTCGACGTTTGGGTCATCGCCATAGGTCAGCGTGTCGGGTGACAGAACCGTCATGGGTGTGCGCTCCTGCAGCGCCGCGCCCAGGGCCATTGATCCGTTCTGCACGCCAAGCGATGTCGGGAGGAAAACAATCTGGCTTCGGCCGGTGGCCTTGTAGTAGCCCGATGCCAGGCTCACCGCCAGGAGTTCATGACGACAACGGAAATAGCGCAGATTCATCTCGTTTCCGTGCCGTGCAAGCGCTTCCCACACCGGCGCCATCACGGCGATCGGAGACGCGAAAATACACTCCACCCCTTGACATTCCAACTGCTCCAGAAGTACTTCCGCGCCAGTCTTGGCCGAATTTGGGTACGACATGAGATCGCTCCAATCTGATCAACGGGTCGCTTGCCAGCTCCCATACGTTGGGACAGAACTGTCTCGTTGCGTCGGCGCGCAGTGACAGCACTTGGCCGTGACGTTAGAAATGCAGCGTCGTTGCGGGCGACCCATGGACCACTGGGTGGACTTTCCCGAGGATCGGCGCCTACCGACCGGCTAATGGCGCGCGCAGCCGTCCGCTGATTCGCGCGCCGGTGGCTCGGGTGGCAGCCAACAACCCGATCGAGGGGCGCATCCCGGCGACAATCGCGGACACCGCTGCCATCTGACCGCCGCCGAGGGGAACCGCTACCGCGACACAGCTGAGATCAGGCAGCACTCCGCCGGCGTCCACAACCGGTGCTAGGCGGCCGATTTCGGCGTGGACCCGCGCCTGCGCCGTTCCCGCCGGAACCCGGGCGCCCGGCTCGGCGAGGAATCCAAGCGGGACACGAGCGCACCCAGTCCCAGCAGGCTCGCGCCCAGCCGATAACGCGTGCCGTCACGCCGGACCGCCCCAACGTCGATCAACTGCTTGAGCAGCCGGTGCACCGTAGCCCGAGGGATTCCGGTTGTCTCGGACAGATCGATCAGCCGCGCGGGCTGCAGGGCGGCCACATGATCCAGCAGATCAAATGCGGTCTCGATGACGCCGCGAGCGTCATCCGGATTGGAGTGGTCGGGTACGACTGCATGGCGGTCATCGATCACGGCGGCCAGCTCCCGGTCTCATACCGGCGTCGGCCAGGCAGGGGATGCCACCCCAAGAGCATCAGAAGGCGTCGGGGCGATCAGGCGGTGACATTTCCGCGCGTTCATTGCAGTTGGTCAACGCCCGCCGCCCGCGGCTTCTTCCCACGCCCGGGGCTGGCATGCGATGCCGCGCGGCCACGCGCCGTCCAAATCCGGCCACGACGGTCGATTAACTGCTGGTCAGGGACAGTTCCGATGGCCCATGTCGCGGGTCAGGCTGGAGGAGTAGGTGTGCCGGAGTGGTCGTGTGTCGTCAGCCAGTCTCGGCCAGCTGCATGCCGCCCGGGTGCTTCCGCGGGATTGAGTGCGCCGACAATCACGTCAGCTAGGCGTTCCAGCGCAGCGGCGATCGCCCACAGCGCTTCGGCTTGGGATCCCGAGTTGGTTGAACCAGCGGGTTCCGCGGCCGCAATCGACGAGTGCTCGGCCATGGTCGGCCGCTCCAGATGTTGTGGCTCGCCCGACGGCTCACCCCGTGGGCGGGCCTCTCGCGCGACCGGGTCGGGCCGGTCGGTGGTGCTGATACGGGGCATGCGACCTTCGGCCCATTGAAGCCAGTAACTAAGCGGGCCAGCGCGGTAGGCCAAGGCTCGGTGGTCGCCACGGTGACCGTGTTCGAGTACGCATCCGTGCACCCAGGCCACTTCGTGTGCAGGCTCCAGCGCGGCCAGCGACCGCCACAGTTCCTCATCGACCAGCGCCGTGGCATAGCAGCGATCGCCGATCACTGTGCCGCCTGAGCGCCGAAAGCGATCGCGGACCGCAGCGGGTGTGAGTGCGTCATCGAGCCCCTCTTGATTGTGAGCCGCGGTTCAGATGCAGTATCCGCCGCTTGGGACACCTTGTTGCGGTAACAAAATGACGCGATGCCCGCAGGCAAACAGTCATGGGCTGGGCGGAGCGACTCGTTGCATACTTCAGCGCAATCGGCGAAGCATGTACGGGACCAGATAGGCTGACCTATATCGCCTATATCGGCGGACGATGGGTTCGGCGGTCGCCCCAAACTGCAGCAGACCTACGGCCTGTGTGTCGACGCTGAAATCGGCGACACCTATCGCGCGCTCGATTAGCTGTGCGAGCGCGAGCGGGCGCAATAGGCGGTAGATGGAGCCGTGGCCATAGTGTGCTGAGGGGTCCATGTTCCATCCGACCGCCGACTGAGCGACGCCACGATTCGCGGGCAAAGGTCCACTCACTGGACGATGGGCTCGTCGGCGACGGCGGTGCTTTCTAGCGTCAGCGTGCATGACCGCATCTTCGACATTCGATGTCATCTTCGTCGGCGCCGGACACAACGCCCTGATCGCCGCCAGCTACCTCGTGAAGGATGGCCGCAGCGTATGCCTGCTTGACCAGCACTCGACACCGGGCGGCTGGGTCCGCAGCGAGGAGTTGACCCTGCCCGGCTTCGTCCACGACACCTTCTCCGCCTTGCACCCGATCTTCGTCGGGGGCCCGGTGTTCGCCGAGTTGGGAACCGAACTGGCCGAACATGGTCTGCGCTATGTGCAGGGGCAAACGAGCACGGGCGCGTCGTTTCCCGACGGCCGCTCGGCGGTGATCGAAACGGACCCCGACGTGCTGGCCGCCGAGTTGGACCGGCTTGGTGAGCGGCACGCGTGGACACAGCTCATGACCGATGTGTCACCGCACCTGGATTCCCTGGGACCCCTGCTGGGCATGGATCTCGCCTCACCGGAGGCCGCCGGACTGCTCAAGGCATTGTGCCGCGACACCGGATCGTCCGTGCCGTTTACCGCGCTGCTGTCCGGCTCCGGGCGTGACCTGCTCGGCGGCCGGTTCGCCAGCGAAGAATTGATCATGGCGTGGCTGCCATGGCTGCTTCACGTCGGACTCGGCCCGCAAGACGCCGGTGGCGCATTGTGGTCGGTGCTGCTGATGGCGACCCTGCTCGCAGGCAACCCCGCTCCCGTCGGTGGCAGCGGTCGGCTTGCCGAGGCGCTCACCGGGCTGGTTACCGCGCACGGAGCCGAAATCCGGACCGGCGTGGAGGTTGACGCGATCGTGACCACCGGCGGTCGCGCCACCGGGGTGCGGACGACTGACGGCGAGCAGCTCACCGCTAGGCAGGCGGTGATCGCCAGCACCACACCCGACCAGCTCTACGGGCGCCTGCTGCGCGACGCGGCGGGCATCCCCGAATCAACGAGGGCACAGGCCCGCGGCTATCGGTACCGCCGCGGCTGCTTCCAGATCAACCTCGCGCTGTCGACGCGACCCCGCTTCGCGGATTCTCGACTCGACGCTGGCGGCGGAATCAACGTGGGCCGCGGCCTCAACGAACTCATGGCCTCAGTTGGGCAAGCCGAAGATGGATTGTTGCCGACCCATCCGTCGATCTCCTGGCACGAACCCACCGCCGTCGATCCCAGTCGCGCACCCGCGGGACGAGCGGTGGTTCGGCTGCAGGTGCTCGATGTGCCCTTGCACCCAACGGGCGACGCGGCCGAGGAGATCGCCGTCGACGACGGATGGACGACCTCGGTGGCCGAGCGATTCGCCGACCGAGTGATTGCCGAGTCCGCACAACATATCTCAGGCCTGGAGCAGACGGTGGTGGGCCGTCACATCCTGAGCCCCGCCGATTTGGCCCGCACCAACCCCAACGCGGGTCCTGGAGACCACGCCTCCGGACACAACGCGCTTTCCCAGGCGTTCACCCAGCGTCCCATTCCGGCGCACCGCGGCGGATACGCCACCGTCGTACCTGATCTGTATCTGATCGGGGCGGCCAGCTGGCCCGGGCCCGGTGTCGGCGGCTCGTCGGGTCGGGCGGTGGCTCGTCGCTTACTGAACCCAGCATGAAACCAGGGAAACAACGTGCGGGCAAAGCGAACTCATCCGGGTCGTGTCCCCTCAACCGCAGCTACGCCATCGTGACATAAGCTGGCACGGGTGGCTCGAACTCGACCTGCATCCCCGCCCTTCGCGGCGAGATTCCGAACAACGCAGCAGCGGCCGTGATCACCAGAGACGACGTCCTCGCCGCCAATTCGCGCATCCGCGATCACATCCGGCGCACGCCGGTAGTACAGGTCGCCGCGCCCTCTACTCCGCTGTGGATCAAGTGCGAATTCATGCAGTACACAGGATGTTTCAAGGCTCGAGGAGCGCTCAATCGCGTGATGGCTGCTCAGGAACGCGGTGAGCTCGACCGGCAGGTCGGTGTTGTCGCGGCCTCGGGCGGGAACGCGGGATTGGCGAACGCCTACGCCGCAGCAAGAGTCGGCGTGCCTGCCACCGTTTTCGTTCCCGAAACAGCACCACCGGTGAAGGTGGCTAGAATCCTTGCCTATGGGGCAGAGGTACGGCGTGTGGGCACCGAGTACGCCGAGGCTCACACAGCCGCAATTGATTTCGCCGAGGCATCCGGCGCGGTGTTCTGCCACGCCTATGACCAAATTGAGGTCGCGGCTGGGGCGGGCACACTCGTCGACGAGACGATCGACGATGAACCGTCGATCGAAACGGTGATCGTCGCCGTTGGGGGCGGCGGCTTGCTTGCCGGTGTTCTCGCTGGCCTCGATGGCCGCGCGCGGGTGGTGGCGGTCGAGCCTACGGCAGCCCCGACACTGAATGCGGCCCTGAGGGCGGGGAAGCCGGTCGACGTGTCGGTTTCGGGTATAGCCGCTGACGCTCTCGGTGCTCGCCGCGTTGGCCAGATAGCCTTCGACGTCGCGCGCCGGTTCGGCGTCGAGAGTGTGCTGGTGGATGACTCCGCCATTGTCGCTGCGCGTGAACAACTTTGGAATGAGTACCGCATCGTGGCCGAACATGGCGCAGCCGCCGCTTACGCTGCGCTCAGTTCGGGCGAATACACGCCGTCGCGCGACGAACGGGTCGCGGTGCTCATCTCGGGCGCCAACACTGCGCCCGCGACCCTGGCGGCAGGAGGAAGCTGATCCGGACGCGGCTGCATCAAATCAGTCAATTCAGCGCGCCGATCTTGCTGTGACTGTTAGGCACAGGTAAGTTAGTGCAACCAACTGGCTTCGGATAACTGGAAGGGCCATGGCGCAAGACCTGACCGAGCTGCAACTCCTGCACGAGCTCGAACCAGTCGTTGAGCAGAACCTCAATCGGCATCTGTCGATGCACAAGGACTGGAACCCGCACGACTACATCCCGTGGTCGGACGGCACGAACTATTACGCCCTCGGCGGCCAGGACTGGGATCCCGAACAGTCCCAGCTGTCCGAGGTCGCCCAGGTAGCGATGGTTCTCAACCTTCTGACCGAGGACAACCTGCCCTCCTATCACCGCGAAATCGCGTCGACCTTCGGCATCGATGGCGCCTGGGGGCAGTGGGTCAACCGCTGGACGGCCGAGGAGAACCGGCACGGCATCGCGCTGCGCGACTACCTGGTCGTCACCCGCGCCATCGACCCGGTCGAGCTGGAGCAGCTGCGTGTCGAGCAGATGACCCGCGGCTTTTCGCCGGGCCAGAACGACCAGGGCGAGAGCGATCTCATCGCCAACGGCCTGTTCGATTCCGTGATCTATGTGACGTTCCAGGAACTGGCCACCCGGGTGTCGCATCGCAACACCGGCAAGGCGTGCAACGAGACGATCGCCGACCAACTGCTGCAACGGGTTTCGGCCGACGAGAACCTGCACATGATCTTCTACCGCGACGTGTCCGAGGCCGGCTTCGAGATCGCGCCCAACCAGGCGATGCACTCACTGCACCACGTGTTGCGCAACTTCAAGATGCCCGGGTACACCGTTCCGGACTTCCGGCGCAAGGCCGTGATCATCGCTGTCGGCGGCGTGTTTGACCCCCGGATATTCCTCGATGACGTGGTGATGCCGGTGCTGAAGAAGTGGCGCATCTTCGAGCGCGAGGACTTCACAGGCGAGGCCGCGCGCATGCGCGACGACCTCGGGCTGTTGGTCGAGGAGCTCGAGGAGACCTGCGTGAAGTTCGAGGTGGCCAAGCAGCGCCGCCTGGAGCGCGAAGCCCGCAAGGCCGAAAGGCTCACCGCCAGAGAAGTTGCGGTGCCGGCGTCGATGTAACCTGTTGTGGCGGGTAGTATTTCGCTCGACCTACCCGGGTGGGCGATCCAACTCGCGCAAAGCCGGCAGGAAGACGGCGACGACGCCCAGCATCAGCATCGGCAGGGACAACGCCAGGAACGTCGCATGCAGGCCGGCGGAGTCGGCGAGCGGGCCTGCGACGATCAACCCGAGCGGTCCCGCCGCGTAGGCCAGCGACCCCATGACGCCCACGACGCGGCCACGCAGATGCTGTGGCGCGCGGGTCTGCATGACGTAGTTGTAGATCGGTGCGATCGGCCCGTAGACCAGCCCGACCACGGCACAAAGCACCAGGATCAGGGGCAGCGGCGGCAGGAAGGCGATGATCGTCATCGCGACCCCGAGCGTCAGCACCGCGGTCAGCATGATGGCCCGCCTGCTCGAGTACTTCGACAGCAGCGCATACCCGAGCGCCCCGATCAGGCCGCCGACGCTCAACGCCATCAGCACCCAGCCCAGCTGCGCCGGCTCGTTGCGGTCGGTGAAGTACTTGGGAAAAAGGACGCTCTCCATCGGCATGTACAGGCCGGTGGCTGCGAGGTCGACGAACGCCAGGGTGCGCAGCACCTTGTTGTTCCAGACAAAGCGCAGGCCTTCCATGATTCCCGCCCACACCCCATCGGGCAGTGCGGTGCGGTCGGGCTTGCCCGCACCCTCCAGGCGCAGCACCGCAATGGCGACGATCGACAACCCGAACGCGGATGCGGTCACCCACATGGTGTTCACGCCGCCGAGGGTGGCGATCAGCAGGCCGCCTATGCCGGGTCCGACGATGTACGCCAGGTTGAAGATCGCCTCGTAGACGCTGTTGGCGTGGTCCAGCGTCCAGCCGGCACGGGTGGCCGCCTCGGGCAGCATCGTCTCGCGGGCGGTCATCCCGGCAGGGTCGAAGAACGCACCAAGCGCGGCAAGGCCCGCGAGCACGGCGACGTTGATAGCGTGCACCCCGAAGGTGAGCGCCAGGAGGGGCACGGCGGCCACCGACAATGACGACAACGCGTCGGAGATCATGGAGACCCGTCTGCGGCCGAGGTAGTCGACCGCGGCACCCGCGATCAGGGTGGCGGCGAGCAGCGGCAGCGTGCCTGCCATCGCCACGATCGAGGCGTCCAGCGCTGAGCCATTGCGCTGCAACACAAGCCAGGGAAACGCGACGAGCGAGATGCCGTTGCCCGCTCCGGCCATCAGCGCGGCGAACAGGATCAAGAACAGGGGGCCGCGCTCGGTATCGGTCATGGGGTATCGCGGCCGAATCTAACAGCGGCCGGGGTCGCCCGGTACGCGATTTTGCCGCGCATGCACAGTGGTCGTGTGAAGCTGGCCCACCCGCGTACCGGCGCGATGTTCGATTCGCCAGTGCCTCCCGGCTCCGGCTGGCCGGGCGATCCGGCCACGACGCGCACCGCGGTGGCCGAGACACCGGCGCACGTCGCGTCGATGGCGGCGGCGGTCAGGAGCGTCGAGGAACTCGACGCGGAGGTGTCGGTGTGCCGCGCGTGCCCGCGGCTGGTCGAGTGGCGCGAAGAAGTCGCTGTCGTCAAGCGCAAGTCGTTCGCCGACCAGCCGTACTGGGGTCGGCCGATTCCGGGTTGGGGTTCGGCGCGGCCGCGGGTGATGATCGTCGGGTTGGCGCCGGCCGCGCACGGCGGCAACCGCACCGGCCGCGTGTTCACCGGTGACCGTTCGGGCGACTTCCTGTTCGCGGCGCTGCATCGCGCCGGACTGGCGAATCAGGCTGCGTGTGTCGACGCCGCGGATGGGTTGGTGCTCAACGACACTCGGGTGGCGGCGGCTGTGCGCTGCGCGCCGCCGGGCAATGCGCCGACACCGGCCGAACGCGCGACGTGTGCACCGTGGCTGGATGCCGAGTGGCGGCTGGTCGGCTCGGAGGTGCGGGTGATCGTCGCGCTCGGGGCGTTCGCGTGGCGGGCGGTGCTGCAGATGGTCGGCGCCGTTGCGTCGCCGGCGCCGAAGTTCGGCCACGGTACGACGGCGACAGTGGGTGACGTGACACTGATCGGCTGCTACCACCCGAGCCAGCAGAACACGTTCACCGGCAAGCTCACGCCCGCGATGCTCGACGACATCTTCCTTCAGGCCGCTGACGTCGTGGGGAACGCCCACAGTGATGATTGCGTTGACTAAGGAATGCAGCTTTCAGTCCTTGATCTAGTCCCGGTGCGTACCGACCAGTCGACGTCCGACGCGCTGGCGGCGACGACGCACCTCGCGCAGACGGCCGACCGCCTCGGCTACACCCGCTATTGGCTGGCCGAACACCACAACATGCCCGCCGTGGCGGCCACGAGCCCGCCGGTGCTGATCGCGCATCTGGCGGCGCATACGTCGCAGCTGCGGCTGGGCTCGGGCGGCGTGATGCTGCCGAACCACGCGCCGCTGGCGGTGGCCGAGCAGTTCGCACTGCTGGAGGCCGCCCACCCGGGCCGCATCGATCTCGGGATCGGTCGCGCACCCGGGTCCGACCCGGTCACCTCGCTGGCGTTGCGCGGCGCTGCGGGGCGCGACGACCGCGACATCGAGGCGTTCCCGGAGTATCTCGACGACGTGGTGGCGTTGATGAGCGCGCGCGGCGTGCGGGTGCCTTTGCCGCGCGATCTTATGCGCGAGAACTACGTCCTCAAGGCCACGCCTGCGGCGGTGACCGAGCCGATGCTGTGGCTGCTGGGGTCGTCGATGTACTCCGCGCATCTGGCCGCGGCGAAGGGCCTGCCGTACGTGTTCGCCCACCACTTCTCGGGGCAGGGGACCGCCGAGGCGCTCGAGGTGTATCGGTCGGAGTTCCGGCCGAGCGACCTGGCCTCCGAGCCCGTGACGTTCCTGACGGTCAACGCGGTGGTGGCCGAAACCCGTGACGAGGCAATGGCTTTGCTGCTGCCAAATCTACAGATGATGGGGCGGTTGCGGACCGGTCAGCCGCTCGGTCCGCTGGATCTCGTCGAGGATGCCGAACAGCAGGAACTGAGCCCACAGGCCCTGCAGGTAGTGGAGTCCGGGCTGCGCCGCGCCGTCGTCGGCACCCCCACGGAGGCCGCCGATGAGATGCGCGCCCTCGCCGACGAGTTCGGCGTCGACGAGGTGATGGTCAACCCCGTCGCGTCGGCGCACCGCGGCACCGACCCGGCGACCGCACCTGCCCGCGACGTGACGCTGGAACTGCTCGCCAAGGAGCTGTTCTAGCGGTCAAACCGCGTCAATGCCCACATCACATGCACCGCCAATTGCAGCCCACCTCGCGCGCTGCGCGCATCGACCGCAGCGCCGCGTTCAGCCGGCAAACCCATACGCCTCGCAGACGTCGACGTCGTATGCGGCCCCTGCAACCGCCGCCCCCCGAGCGGCAAGGCAAAGTTTCAGTTAATTACCTCCTCATTCCGTCGGCTTGAGAAGGTAGCCGAGAACCCTGGTCTCCGAGAGCCGGATCGTCACGACCATCACGAGTGCTGCGATTGCGACCGCGCCCAGACCCCACCCATGGCCCAGACCCGACCCATGGTAGGCATGCCTGTCGCGAGCGGCGACGCTTATTGCCACGATGCCCCCCGCGAAAACGGGGGTCATCAGCTTGACTGCGCGTCCCCATCGTCTGATCTCCAAGGTGTTGACACACATCAGCAATTCACCGGCACCGACCCCGAAGGCCAGTATTGCGATCAGATAAGCGACGTTGAGTTGAATGTAAGCCATGCTGGGAGCCTGCCATGAGGGCCGGCGTCAAACCCTTACTCCTATTGGGGCAAGGACCGCCATGACGGGTCGATCTGGGAGCCCGAGCGGTACCTGCGCCGGCCACCAACCCATCGATTATTCATCGCATATGACTGAGAACTGGCGAGAATCGCCGATTGCTAATGGGACCGGTCAGCACGCGAATACCCTTGCCCTGCAACAACAAGCGCGACCTTACGGTAGTTGTTGAGATAGCCAGACTGCAAAGGAGCTGTTCTAACCTGTCGCACCCGCCACATCAGCACCACAAAGCCGGGCATGATGTGAGTCGAAACGTGATATCACCTGCGACATCACATTCTGACGGGTGCTATTGCCTCTAGGGCGTCAGCCTGACCACCGGGATCGGCCGCGACGTCTTCTTTTGGTATCCGATGTAGCGGTTTTTGTTGTTCTTCATGTTGTTGACGACGTCCCACAGCCGCACATAATCGGGATCGCCGGGCACTACCGGTTGTGCCGTGACCGCGAAACGCTTTGGGCCGACGTTGATCTCCACGTTGGGATTGGCCTTTAGGTTGTGATACCAGCCGGGTGCCTTGGGGTCGCCCGCTTTAGACGCTACGACGAGGTAGTCATCGCCGTCGCGCGCATAGCTGAGTGACGTTGTCCGCGCCTTGCCGGTTTTGGCGCCGACGGTGTGCAGTAGCAGGGCGTCCGGCGCACCGGGGAACCTGTGGCCGATCCAGCCATTTGTGCCTTGGTAGATCGCGTTGTGGGCGCGGAGGAATGCGTAGACGCCCTTCTCGGCGAGCGAGGTCATAGCGTCAGTCTTGTTGAGCCGCGTCCAGTTGCGCTAGGGCCTCGCGCAGCAGCCGGCCGGATTCCTCGCGGTCCGGGTCGCGTCGCAGCAACATACCCTTGGCGAACGACAGCTTGTCGCCGTTCTGCCGCGGCAGAACATGCAGGTGGATGTGAAACACGGACTGGAAGGCGGCCTTGCCGTCGTTGATGACGACGTTGTTGCCGTCGGCGTGCAGCCCGGACTGGCGCGCGGCCCTGGCCATGCGCTGGCCGAGGACGACCATGCCGGCGACGGTTTCGGGCGGTGTGTCCGTCAGGTCGACGGTGTGGCCCTTGGGAATGACCAGGGTGTGGCCGCGGGTGAACGGGCGGATGTCGAGGATGGCCAGGTAGTCGTCATCTTCGTAGATCCGGACTGCTGGGGCCTCACCGGCGACGATGGCGCAGAACACACAGGACACTCCGCCACGTTAGCGGTTCAACTCCCAACGTTTTGCTTTGCCCACTCGGCCATGCGGCGATCGCGTTCCTCGGGGGAGACGTCCTCGACGCGGGTCATCACGGTCCAGCGCTGGCCGAACGGGTCGAGGATCGACGCGAACCGGTCGCCGGTGACGAAGGCCTGCGCGGGTTCGCGGATGGTGGCGCCGGCCTGCTCGGCCTTCGAGACGACGCTGTCGACGTCCTCGCAGTACAACGCGATGGAGTGGGTGGCGGGGGCGTTCGGATCGACCGGGGCGATCTGGTACGCCTCGGCAGGGTCGCCCAGCTGCAGACGCCCATTGCCGAAGTCGAGCTCAGCGTGCGCCACCGTGCCGTCCGGACCGTCCATCCGGTCGACGAGCTTGGCGCCGAACACCGAGACGTAGAAGTCGATCGCGGCCGAGGCGCCGTCGATGCACAAGAACGGGGTCAGGCTGGTGTGGTTTTACTCAACTTAAGCATCGGTGAATCCCGTTGTGGCCGTTCAGAGGTGGACGCAACACGCCGCGCAGCTTCGCACCAGAACGCATGACTATGCCGTTTGCTATGCCTCCTAGCTTACCTGTTCAGTGGTTATTTCACTGTTCGCTGCAGAGGAGGGAATGTGTGATGCACCACACCTCAACGTCGGGTTGAGGCTGAGGGCCGTGGGGTCCCCCAAATACCCCTCCACCCCAGGACGTTGGGTGCTGGGACTTGAAATATCAGTCTGCGCTGGCGCGTTCCATCGAGGCATGATGCGCTCACCCGACGAAGTGGTCACCAGATTCTGCGCGCCGTGGTCCAAGCCGGATCTTGACGAAATCGCCAGCTGCTTCACCGAAGACGCGGTATACCGCAACATCCCACCGATGCCCTCGGTAGAGGGTCGAGAAGCCATCAGAGAGTTCATTGCCGAGTTCTTGGCGACGCTGGACGGCATTGACTTCATCGTGCATCGGCAGATCAGCGACCACGGTGTCGTGATGCATGAGCGTACCGACGTGCTACGCCGTAAGGACGGTGTCGAGATATCGGTGCCTATCATGGGTGTCTTCGAAATCGCCGACGGCAAGATCGCAACATGGCGGGACTACTTCGACACGGCCATCACTAGCGCCTTCAGCAGTTAGTAACCCACCTCGCGGGTAGGGGGAGGGGGTGTTCAAAGTCCCTCAAACCTCAGCGGTCAACACAGGCGTCGCACTAGGTCGTTACCCCCCGTGTTTCACACAACGATCAGCGAGCGGGGCGCGGTTGTCGGGGCACGATTCCGGCCGGGTGGCCTTGCCGCAAGGTTCGACCGCGACGCCTCGGGCATGACTGGTCGCGTCCAACGAGTGGAGGACCAGTTATTCAGCGAGCCAATCCATCTCGATGACGACGTAGATGCGGCCTCAGCCCGGCTCGATGAGCTCATCGGCGCCCATTCCGAGCTTGATCCAACCTATGTGTCCCTGACGCCCCTGGTCGACCGGATCCGCGACGACGATCGGCTGCACCGAGTGGAACAGGTGATGGCGCATTCGCCGTGGAGCGCACGAACCACGCAGCGCGTGTTCCGTCGCTATGTCGGCGTGCCGGTCAAGTGGGTGCTGTGCCGCTATCGGTTGCAGCAGGCCGCGCTGGAGATCGAAAGCCATCCCGGCGTCGATCACGCCGACCTCGCAGCTAGCCTCGGCTGGTACGACCAGGCCCATTTCATCAACGACTTCCGCACAATGCTTGGCAGTACCCCGGGCGAATACGCCGCCACTCACGGAAGTTAGGAAATGGCGTGGATAGTCGTGAGCTTGCCTTCGCAGGTGCCGCTGAACAGGCCAGGATGCTCGCCGACGGCACCGTCACCGCGCCTGAGCTGCTGGAGCTGTACCTGGAGCGCATAGCGCGAGTGGACCGCGAACTGCGCTCGTTCCGCGTCGTTCTCACCGATTCCGCACGCCAGGAGGCCGGCGTTGCGCAGGACCGGTTGGACGCGGGTGAACGCCTGCCGCTGCTCGGCGTGCCGATTGCGATCAAGGACGACGTCGACGTCGCCGGCGAGGTCACGACGTACGGCACCGCGGCCCATGGGCCGGCCCGCGCGCAGGATGCCGAGGTAGTGCGACGGCTGCGCGAGGCGGGCGCCGTCATCCTTGGCAAGACCGCGGTGCCGGAGATGATGCTGTGGTCTTTCACCGAGACCCTCGCGTACGGTGCTACGCGAAATCCGTGGAACACGGACTACACGCCGGGTGGCAGCAGCGGGGGCAGCGGGTCGGCGGTGGCCGCAGGCCTGGCCCCGATGGCCCTTGGTTCCGACGGCATGGGTTCCATCCGGATCCCGTCGACATGGTGCGGGCTGTTCGGGATCAAGCCGCAGCGGGACCGGGTGCCGCTGGCGCCGCACGATGACGCGTGGACGGGGCTGAGTGTGAACGGCCCGATGGCGAGGTCGGTCGAGGACGCTGCGCTCTTCCTGGATGTGACGGCTCCTGGCAATGGTTTTGTGGCCGCGGCCAAGCGACCGCCGGGACAACTACGGATTGCGTTGAGCACCAAGGTGCCTCCACCGCTGACGGCCCGCGTCGGAAAGGCTCAGCGGAGTGCGGTTGAGGAGGCCGGTGCTCTGTTGCGTCAGCTTGGTCATAACGTCATCTCGCGCGACCCGGACTATCCCGCGTCGGGAGTGTACGGACAAGCGCTACCGCGGTACTTTCGCGGCGTCTATGACGACGTGAAGTCGCTGCCGCATCCGGAGCGGCTCGAACGTCGTACGCGCTCGTTCGCACGGATAGGGGGCCTGTTCTCTGATCGGAGGATGGACGCCATCAGAGGGTCGGAAAGCGAAGTGGCCGAACGTGTTCAGTCGATCTTTGATGACGTCGATGTGATCCTCACCCCGGGCACGGCGACGGGACCGTCGCGGGTCGGGGCCTACCAGCGGCGAGGGGCGTTATCGACACTGACGCTCGTCGCTCAGCGAGTTCCGTTCCAGGCGATATTCAATGTGACGGGCCAGCCGGCGGCCGTCATGCCGTGGGGGCTGGACGGAAACGGCCTACCAACGTCAATCCAGATGGTGGGCAGGCCGTTCGACGAGGCGACGCTGCTGTCGCTTGCCGCCCAGATAGAGAACGCCCGGCCCTGGGCGGATCGCCGACCGCCGGTCTCCTAACTGCGCGAGCGTGCGTCTGCACGCAACACGCTGAGCAAATGTGACATTTTGCGCACGCTCGCCGCGTTCGGCCAGGTCGCGCACCATCTCCTCAGCTGGGCACCACACCAAGGAAGTTGGCGAGCATCGACTCGCTGGCTTCGTCGATCCAGTGTGCATCCTCGATGACATACACAGCGGCTTCCGGGCGGCCGAGCGCTGCGGAGTTGATCAGCGCCGTCAGCCTCCGTCGGCGCGCGTCCGGAGCGACATCGGGTAGGGCGGTCGCAGTGTCGCGGATGCTCAACAGGTCGTCGAGGAGAATGAGGTCATCGGGATCTGCATCCGGGAATTGGTCACGTACGCGTCTCCGAGCCGCGACGGCGTCGAGATCGTTGACTCCCAATCCATCGCGCAACAAACGGGCCACTGCGTCGAACGGGACGTCGTGGGTGTGCGACTCGCAGTAGGTGGTGATCACGTCCAGCCCGCGTCCGGCGGCGATCGCTGCCGATTCACGGAGTAGTCGGCTCTTGCCGATGCCCGGTGGCCCGACAACGATGACTACACAGCCGGCGCCACCGATCGCCTCCTCGAGAATTGCGGTGACCGTGTTGAGTTCCCAGCTGCGTCCGACAAGAGGCGATTCGGTACGAAGTGTCGGTCGGTGCTCGCCGATCTCCACTAGCCGCCTCGCGGAGACCGGCGCGTCGACGTTCTTGATGTGTACTCGTTCGGACTCGCCAAGCACAACACTGTTCTCGACGAGTCGGGACGTTGACTCGCTGAGCATCACCCCGCCGGGGGCGCGATCGGTTCCATGCGTTGGGCCATCCCGACCTGCTCGCCGATCGTTGTGTAACTCCCTGCGCTGGAGCCGATCTCGCCCGCGATCACCTGACCCGAGTTCAGTCCGATTCGCAGCTTCAAGGTTGTTCCGACTTCCTTCTGGATGTCCTGAGCGGCCTTGCAGGCGCGGAAGGCGTGGTCTTCCAGGGGGCATTCGTGACAGAATTTGGCGCTTTCGGGTAGTTCCGTTGAGCACGACGGGCAGGCGCTCATGGCATCGCCTCTGACATGGCCATGTGGCCTTCAAAGCCGAGGTCGTTGGCCATCTTTCGGTAGCGATCGCGCCACTCTCGATAGCTCCGATCGTCGCCGTTCGCTCGTCGACTCGCTGAGCATCACACCGCCAGGAGGTGCGACGGACTCCATCCTCTGAGCCATGCCGACCTGTTCGCCGATTGTGGTGTAACTCGCGACACTGGAACCGATTTCGCCCGCAATCACTTGGCCAGAGTTCAAGCCGATTCTCAGTTGGAGAGGGGTTCCGACTTCCTTCTGGATATCCAGTGCGGCCTTGCAGGCGCGGAACGCGTGGTCCTCCAGCGTGATTGGTGCGCCGAACACCGCCATGATGCCGTCGCCGGTAAACTGGCTCAGCGTTCCGCCGTATCGCTTCACCACGGCGGTGGAACGGTCCAGTAGTTCGGCCATGATCTCGCGTAGCCGCTCCGGGCCTTCCGTCGACGCGATGTCCATCGAACGCACGACATCGGCGAACAGCACCGTCACTTGCTTGTACTCAGCAGACGGCGGGGTCGACTCGACCGGCGCACCGCAGGCATCGCAGAACCGGGCGCCGGGTCGCGGCTCGCCCCCACACGTCCGGCATGTCACTGCAGCCGTCATTTGTAACCCCCGGGTGTCCTGCTGCACTGAGGATAGGGGTCGAGAACGCTCGCCTGACCGTTATTAACGTGCGGTTATGGCTTCCCGCCAGGCCGCCAGCTTGTCGGCGTAGCGCATGGTCTGGGCAGGGCTCGTCGACGGCAGTCGCCGGTAACGAAGATCAGTTGGGACGCGAACCAACCGGTTGAAGTTCTTCTCGGCCGCGGCGCCGTTGAAGAACACCCGTGCGATGCGTGGGTGCCGTTCGAACAGCTGGCCGAAGTCGTTGGCCACCATGCTGTCCGGCTCGACCGCTGAATCCAGGCTCCCGACGCGCCGGCACGATCGCAGTACGTCCCACACCGCGATGCCGTGGGCCGTCAGCGCCGCAGTGCGTTCGTCATACGGACCGTCGACGGCGAACCCGAAGATCTCGCCGATGATCTGCCAGAACGCGTTTCGCGGATTGGCGTAGTACTCCTGCGCGCCCAGCGACATTACGCTCGGCATGTTGCCGAGGATCAAGACGCTTGCACCGTCGTCGATGATCGGCGGCAGCCCGTGCAGCATCGGCGAGGTCACGAAAGCAAATACTGCCCTTTGGTGGCGGTATACGTTGGGGCACGTGGCCGAAGATGTCGACATCGAGGGTCTGCTCGACGGCCTCGAAGGACAGGCGCGCGCCGAACGGGCAGAACTCATCCAATGGCTGCTGGGGCAGGGTTTCACGGTCGACCAGATCCGGGGCGCGGTCTCGCCGATGCTCCTGCCTGCGGGGCGCATCGTCGGCGATGATGGCCGGCGTGTTTCCGCCCGCCAGATTTGCGACGAGACCGGCATCGATCTGGAGTTGCTCCAGGCGATCCAGCGCGCACTCGGCATGCCAAGGGCCGACGATCCCGATGCGGCCATCCTGCTGCGGGCCGACAGTGAAGCCGCGGCCCGGGCGACGGTTTTCATCGACATGGGCCTGAGCCGCGAGCAGGTGATCGCCGTGACACGGGTGCTCGGCCACGGTCTTGAGCAGACGGCGGAAGCCATGCGCCAAGTCGTCCTCGAGGCGGTTATCCAACCCGGCGCCACGGAACTACAGCTCGCGCAGGCCTACGAGAGCTTGGTGCAGCAGGTGTCGCCGCTGCTCGGCCCATTGTGTGAGGACGTGTTGCGCGTGCAGCTGCGGCACACATTGGAGACGGAGGCGGTGAGTGTCGCCGAGCGCGCCGCAGGCACCGTTCCTGGCGCACGCAACATCAGCGTGGCGTTTGCCGACCTCGTCGGATTCACCCGCCTCGGCGAGGCCGTCCCGCCCGAAGAATTGGAGAATCTGGCCAGCCGACTATCCAACCTCGCACACGACGTCGTCTCGCCACCAGTGCGGTTCATCAAGACGATCGGCGACGCGGTGATGTTGGTCAGCACGGACCCGGTTGCGTTACTGCGGACGGCGCTGGAACTTCTCGGCGCCGCGGAGAAATACGACGACTTTCCCCAACTGCGGATTGGACTCGCATCCGGATACGCGGTCAGCCGCGCCGGCGATTGGTTCGGCAGCCCAGTCAACGTGGCCAGCCGCGTGACCGGCGCGGCGCGCCCGGGCGCCGTGCTGGTCTCCGAATCCGTCCGCGAGGCGATCGGATCCGCCGACGGGTTTAAGTGGTCCGTCGCAGGCGGCCGCCACCTCAAAGGCGTCAAGGGCGAAGTGAAACTGTTCCGTGCCCGAAGGGCTGACGCCGAGGAATAGTGTTGACGCTGTGGCAGACCTCGATATCGGGGCGTTGGGCCTGCTTGACGGCCTCGAAGGCGAGGCGCGCGAGGAGCGCGCGCAGCTGATCGCGTGGCTGCTGGACCGCGGCTTTTCCATCGACCACATTCGCGATTCGGTCGCCGCTCCGCTGATGTTGCCTGCCTTCCGGGTGCTCGGCGATGACGGAGAGCTGGTGTCCGCACGTGAGATCTGCGAGTCGACGGGGATCGAACTGCAGCTGCTGCAGCGCCTGCAGCGCGCCATCGGCCTGCCTAGGATCGATGACCCCGACGCGGCGGTGTTACTGCGCGCCGACGGCGAGGCCGCGGCGCGGGCGAAGTTGTTTCTCGACTTGGGCATAGGCCCAGAGGACACGGTTGCCGTTATGCGGGTGCTCGTGGAGAGCCTCGATCATGCGGCGGCGATCATGCGCGAGGCCGGGCTGAAAGCCGTTCTGCGGCCGGGCTCCACCGAGATCGAGCTTGCCGAGGGAACGGAACAGCTGGCGCTTAAATCAGCTCCGTCGCTGGGTCCGTTGATGGAAGACCTGATTCGAATGGTGCTGCGGCATTCGTTCGAGGTGGAGGCCGTGAACGCCGCCGAGCGAGCGGCAGGCACGCTACCGGGTGCGCGACCGGTGACCGTTGCCTTCGCCGACCTTGCCGGGTTCACCCGCCTAGGCGAGTCGCTGCCGCCCGAGGAGCTTGAGCACGTGGCGAGTCGGCTGGCCGAACTCGCCCATGACGTGGCCTTCACGCCGGTGCGGTTCGTCAAGTCGATCGGCGATGCGGTGATGCTGGTCTCGTTTGACTCCGCGCCGCTGCTATCGGCGATGCTCGACTTGGCCGACGCGGCCGCGGCAAACCACTTACCGCGCCTCCGGATTGGCCTCGCCTCGGGGTGCGCGGTCACCCGAGGAGGCGACTGGTTCGGCAGTCCCGTAAATCTTGCAAGCCGAATTGCCGCCGCCGCGCGTCCCGGAATGATGCTTGTCGCGGAGTCCACGCGGGACGCGGTCGTGAATGCGGGGGATTTCGACTGGTCCCTGGCCAGAGCGCGGCGTCTCAAGGGTGTGAGTGGTGAGCTGAAGCTGTTCCGAGTCACCCGAGCCTGATTTCGCTACCCGTTGACGGCGAATTCACTTGCGTCACTTTGGTTTCACTGGTTTCGGATGAAGCATTCTTGTCGGTGGTTCGAACTAGTGTTCGAAGTATGAGTTCGGATCGAGAGGCCATAACGGGGGCCTACGACGAGCTCGACGTCGCCTTCGACAAGGTGCTTGGCTTGTCGTTCGACGGGCTCACTGCGCCGGAGAAGTTGGCACTGCAGGGGCGCATGGAACGCAACCTGCGGCGCGCACCCACCGTCGAGCATCAGCTGATCAACTCGCTGGTGGCCGAAGCTGATCCGAAGGCACTCGGCGGCACCTCGTGGGCCGATGTGCTGGCCACCAAGCTGGGCATTTCCAAGGGCGAGGCCAAGGAGCGGATCAAGCAGGCCGGACTGTTGGGGCCGCGGCGGGCGTTGACGGGTGAAACCTTGCCGCCGAAGCTCCCCAACGTGGCAGCGGCGCAGGCCCGCGGGCAGATAGGGTCCGAACACGTCAAGATCATCGAGAAATTCTTCGCCGATCTGCCTGGCTATATCGACGGCCAGACCCGCGATCTGGCGGAGGCCGACCTTGCACGGATTGCGACGGGGTTGGGGCCCGCACAGTTCCGTCAGGCTGCCGACCGGTTGGCGTTCCTGCTCAACCAGGACGGCGATATGCCCGACGATGCCGATCGGGCGCGGCGTCGCTATCTCACGATTGAAAAGCAGCAAGCCGACGGGATGAGCCGCATCCACGGCCTGATCGACCCCGAGTGCCGCGCCACTGTCGAGGCAGTCCTGGCCAAGTGGGCCGCTCCCGGCATGTGCAATCCGGATGATGAAGCACCGTGCGTGGACGGCGAACCCGGAGAAGAAGCTGTCCATAGTGATGCGCGCTCGCAGGGGCAGCGCAATCACGACGCGCTGAAAGCCATGGGTCGCAGCGTCTTAGCGTCGGGCGAGTTGGGCAAGCACAACGGGCTGCCTGCCACCATCATCGTGTCCACCACGCTGCAGGACCTCGAATCCGCCGCCGGGGTGGCCGTCACCGGTGGGGCCACCTTGCTGTCGATGCGTGAGCTGATCAAGCAGGCTTCCCAGGCTCATCACTACTTGGTGATCTACGACGAACACACCCGCGAACCGCTCTACTGCGGGCGCGCCAAACGCTTCGCAACCCCCGGGCAACGCGTCGTACTGCATGCGCTCGACCGTGGCTGCACTAGGCCGGGCTGCACCGCCCCGGGCTACTGGAGTCAGGTCCACCATGTCGACGGCTGGGCCAAGGATGACGGGCCAACGGACATCACCAAACTCACCCTGGCCTGCGGACCCGACAACCGCCTCGTCGAAGAGGGCGGCTGGACCACTCGGAAGCGCAAAGACGGCCGTACGGAATGGATCCCACCGCCACACCTAGATACCGGGCAGAAGCGGGTGAACGACTACCACCACCCGGAGAAGTACCTACTACCTGAAGACGAGGACCCATAGCTAGCTGGATGGTGTGAATCTCCGTAGCCGCAGGCTGTTGGTCACCACGAAGACCGAACTGAAAGCCATTGCGGCGCCCGCGATCATCGGGTTGAGCAGGCCTGCCGCGGCCAAGGGGAGTGCCGCGACGTTGTAGGCGAACGCCCAGAACAGATTGCCCTTGATCGTCGCCAATGTCTTGCGGGAAAGGCGGATTGCGTCCGGCACGGCACGCAGGTCATCGCGCACCAGGGTCAAATCGCTCGCCTCGATGGCCACGTCGGTGCCACTGCCCATCGCCATGCCGAGATCGGCCTGGGCCAGCGCGGCCGCGTCGTTGACGCCGTCGCCCACCATCGCGACCACCTTGCCCTGGTCTTGCAATCGCTTGACCACGTCGACTTTTTCCGATGGCAATACCTCGGCGATCACGTCATCAATGCCAACGTGCGCGGCGATCGTGCGCGCCGCGGCTTCGTTGTCTCCCGTGAGCATGATCGGCGTTAACCCGAGAGACCGCAGTTCGATGATGGCCTCGGCCAACGTCGGCTTGACCGCGTCGGCCACCACCAGCACCCCACGCGCCTTCCCATCCCAACCGACCGCGACCGGCGTCCTACCCTCAGATTCCGCATCCCGCATCGCCTTTGCGAGTTCCTCGGGCAGATTGAGCAGCCGTCGCCGCCCTACCAACACCGTGTGCCCGTCCACGACGCCCTGCACGCCGAGCCCCGCGAGGCTCTTGAATTCCTCGACGCTCGGGAGATCGCCGACTTTGTCACGCGCGCCGGTCGCGATCGCGTTGGCAATCGGATGCTCCGACGACTCCTCGAGCGCTCCCGCCAACCGCAACACCTCATCGGGTTGTTCACCAGTCGGGGTGATCACCTCCAGGAGCGTCATCGTGCCGGTGGTGACCGTGCCCGTCTTGTCCAAGACGATGGTGTCGATGCGGCGGGTGGACTCAAGCACTTCCGGTCCCTTGATCAGGATGCCCACCTGCGCTCCGCGGCCGGTCCCGACCATCAACGCTGTCGGCGTGGCCAGTCCCAGCGCGCACGGGCACGCGATGATCAGCACCGCCACCGCGGCCGTGAACGCTGCCGCCACCGATCCGCCCGTCAAGATCCAGAAACTGAGCGTCGCCACCGAGAGGCCAATGACGACCGGCACGAACACGCCGGAAATCTTGTCCGCCAACCGCTGGGCCTGGGCCTTGCCGTTCTGCGCGTCCTCGACGAGGCGCGCCATCTGTGCCAGCTGTGTATCGGAGCCAATCCGGTTCGCCCGCACCACAAGCCGGCCATCGACATTGACCGTGGCGCCAACCACCTGGTCACCAGGCTCTACGTCAACCGGTACCGACTCACCGGTGAGCATCGAAGCATCCACCGCCGAAGTGCCTCCGACCACGACACCGTCCGTGGCGATTTTCTCGCCCGGACGCACCAGGAACTCATCGCCGATCGACAACGTGCCGATCGGAATGCGTTGCTCGACACCATCTCTGAGCACCGAGACGTCCTTGGCGCCCATATCGAGCAATGCCCGCAACGCCGCACCTGACCGCCGCTTCGCCCGCGCTTCGAGAACGCGGCCGGCCAGGATGAAAGTGGTTACCGCCGCGGCGACCTCGAAGTACAGATCTTGCCCAGTCGCGGCCGTCGGCAACAGGTTGAATGACATCTTCATGCCGGGCAGGCCCGCATGCGTAAACAGCAGCGCCCAAACCGACCACAGATATGCAGCGCTCACGCCGAGTGAGATCAGCGTGTCCATGGTTGCGGTGCCATGCCTCAGGTTCGACCACGCCGCCCGATGGAACGGCCACGCGCCCCAAGTCACCACGGGCGACGCGAGGACGAACGCCACCCACTGCCAATAATCGAACTGCAGGACCGGAACCATCGAGAGCAGAACCACAGGCACGCTCAAAGCCGCTGACACCAGAATCCGCCGTCGCCACGGCGTCGCCTCGTCGGGCTGTCCAGCTGCTGGTCGCGGGTCCAACGTCGCGGTGTAGCCGGTCGCCTCCACGGCGGCGACCAGATCCTCGGGAGCGACATTCTGCGGAAACTCGACCTTCGCTTGCTCGGTGGCGAAGTTGACGCTCGCAGCGACCCCGCCGATCCGGTTGAGGTTGGTCTCGATTCGCGCCGCGCACGACGCGCAGGTCATACCGCCCACCGTCAGGGTGATTGAGCTCATGCGCGGGCCGACCTGGTCGTCATAGTTGCCATGGTATACCCATAGGGGGTATAGGTAAATAGGGACCACAACGAGAAGGGATCATCACACGATGTCGAAGAAAACCACTCTTGCGGGCGCCGGCGCCATGGTTGTGCTGATTGTCATCGCGGGTTGTAGCAGCAGCGATTCTGGCAGCGAGCACCCTGCCGAGCACAGCACGTCGGTTTCGGCAGCCGCCTCTCCCACGGCACCGAGCACCGAGGCCCACAACGACACGGACGTGATGTTCGCGCAGCAGATGCTCCCCCACCACACTCAAGCCGTCGAGATGAGCGACACCCTGCTGGCCAAGCAGGGCATCGACCCGAGGGTCACCAAGCTGGCCAACCAGATCAAGGCCGCACAGGGTCCCGAGATTCAGCAGATGCAGGGCTGGTTGACCCAATGGGGCACTCCTTCGATGCCGCCGATGTCCGGCCACGACGAGATGGCCGGGATGAGCGGCATGATGTCCGAGCAGGACATGACGGCCCTGAAGGACGCACAGGGCGTCGACGCCAGCAAGCTGTACCTGACCCAGATGATCGCGCATCACGAAGGTGCAGTCACCATGGCGCAGAGCGAAATCAAGGACGGTCAGTATCCGCCCGCCGTCGGGATGGCGCGCGCGATCGTGACCGGCCAGCAACAGGAGATCGACACGATGAAGGGCATCCTGGCCTCGCTGTAGCTCACGATTTGCGGGCCGCCCCGACGAACAGTGCGCCCCCGAAGTGCTGCTCGATCGTGCCGGTGCCGTGTAAGCCGTTGCGGGCAAGTTCGGCGGCGAACTCCTCTGCCTCGAAACGGTTTTCGCGTGGATGGACGGTGAATGTGCGGAACACCCACGTGTCCAGCATGTGGCGGGGGATTTCCTCGAACAGCAGCAGGCCGCCCGGTCGCAGCACGCGGGCGATCTCGCCGATTGACTCCTGCCAGTTGGGCACGTGGTGGATGATCCCGAAGTCGACGACCGTATCGACGCCACCGGACGTTAGCGCGATGTCGCAGACATCGCCGACAGACAACGACACCGGTCGCGCGTGCAATCGTCGCCGCGCCAGCTCGACCATCGACTCGTCGAGATCGAACGCCGTCACGTTGGCGGCCCCGAGGCGGTCCAGGATCACTTCGGCGCCGACCCCCTGGCCGCAACCGACCTCCAACACGTGCTGCCCAGACAAATCGCCGCCGGCCAGTCGCTTGAACCACGCCGCTTCGCGGTGATGCTGATGTGCGGCCCGTGCGGGGTTGTTCACAAAAGCGCGTTCAATTGAATTGAGCTTCATGTCGCGGACGGTACCCCGCGGGGGTATGACCCGAAAGGCCTTCGTCTGGCGCCCGTGGCAGCATCTCCGGTAATGCGCATCCTCGTGCAACGGGTGACCTCGGCGTCGGTGACGGTCGGCGGTGACGTCGTCGGCGCCATTACACCGGACGGCCAGGGGCTGCTCGCCCTGGTCGGTGTCACCCACACGGACGATCCCGCGAAAGCGCAGCGGCTGGCCGAAAAGCTCTGGCAGCTAAGGATTCTCGACGAAGAGAAGTCCGCCAGCGACGGCGGCGCTCCGATTCTGGTGGTCAGCCAGTTCACCCTCTACGCCAACACCTCCAAGGGGCGACGGCCGACCTGGAACGCCGCCGCGCCGGGCGCGGTGGCCGAACCGCTGGTGACCGTCTTCGCCGACGCGCTGCGACAACTCGGCGCGGACGTGGAAACCGGCGTGTTCGGCGCGGACATGCAGGTCCAGCTCGTCAACGACGGACCGGTGACGGTGCTGCTCGAACTCTGATTAAGCCGTCGTCGTGACCTGGATGCCCTCGGAGGGCTGGACGATGACGAAGCCCTGCCCGTAGAACGACACCTGAAGCGCCTCGCCGGACCCGCGACCGATCAGGGCGCCCGCCTTGAAGCTCGTCTTCAACTGCGTCTGCAGGTTGGCCGACCACGCCACGACTGCGTTGGTGTCCGCAAAGGTCGGCGCCTCCGCCGCGTTCAGTACGACCGGCGGGCCGTCGGTGGTCAGCGCCACCCACCCCGTTCCGCGCAACGTCGTGTTGAACAGCCCGCCCGCCACCATGCTGCCGCCCTTCACCCGCTCGATGTTCCAGTCGAGGCTCGAGGAGAACGCGAGCACGTTCTTGCCACTGATCGACAAGCCGGCATTGTTCATGTTCAGCAGATGCACGTCGTAGGCGCGCTCGGCGAGGAACACATCACCCTGCCCTTGGCACCGCATCAACGGCAGACCCTCACCGGTGAACGCCTTCTTGATGAATTTCGAGGCCCCGCCGCCCTCGAACGAGAAGTCCACGTTGCCCTGATACGCGACCATCGATCCCTGACGCGCCATGAATGGTTCGCCAAGGCGCACGCGCAGCAGCTTCGAATTCTGGTTCGCGATCGGCTTTGCCTCTTTTTCGCTGAACCGCCCATCGACCAGATCACCGGTGATGCCGGTGAATCCGTCGCCGGAAGGAGATCCGCCTGCAGGAGGCCGTGGCGCCGGCGCACCTCCCTGGGGCGCGGCCGCTTGCGGCGCTCCTCCGCCCAAGGGCGCCCGGCCGACCTGACCGCGATGAGAGATCTGATCGGTCCAGCGCTGTCCGTCAAACCATCGAAACTCGTAGCGGCCTTCGGGATCGGGTTGCCAGCTTCCGGGTCCAGTTCCTGTCATGGACACCAAACTAGGGCAACCACTGGCATTCTTATGTCATGGCAAAGGAAATCGACCGGGTCCGGGCGCAGAGCGCCCTAGCGGTCATCAAGCAGCACCCGGGCATCGTGCTGTTCGCCGTCTCGCCGGCGATCCTGGTGGTCGCGCTTGTCTGGTGGTTGGTGAGCCCAACCCTGGCTGTGCTGCTGTTGATCGGGGCGGTGGTCGGCGGTGGCGCCGTCCTACTCATGAAGCGCTAGGTACCGGCTGGCCCTGTTCGGCGGCGAGCTCCTCGATGGTGAGTCCGTCGAGTCGCTTATCGAGCACCTCGATCATGTGTGGGCATTGGTCGACCGGATGATCGGCGGGGCAGGCCAGCGCGTGTTCGAGGAAGTCGTGTGCGCCGTTCGCCCGGGCGATGAGCTCTTCGATGGCCGCGATCTGCTCTCGGACCACGTCTCGCCACTGGTCGCTGGGCTCATCGAGCACGGCCGACGCCGCGTCCAGACGGATGCCGAGGTGCTGCATCAGCTGGATGAATGCCAGCCCGGCGCAGATGCTCCCGGCTGTACATGCGCTTGCCGCCGTGGCGCTCGGGGGTCACCAACCCCCTGTCCTCGTAGTAGCGCAGCGCCGACGTATTGAGCGCGAGCACCTGGGCGGCCTCACCGATCGTCACTAGCTGCATGTCTCCATTTGACTTCAACCCGGCTTGAAGTGCCAGCGTGGTGGCATGGCTCCGCGAACACGACCCGGGATCCTCGATCCCTCAACGAACAACCCATTCGCGCGACCCAGCGGCTGGCTCGGCCGGATCGCGGGCCGGTTCATGCTGTGGACGAACAAGCAGGACGACGTGGTCGGCGTCCTGGGAGTCCAACCAGGGCACGACGTCCTCGAGGTCGGCTGCGGACCGGGCGGTCTCATCCGGCTTCTCGCCGAACGCACCGAAGCGGCGAGCATCCGTGGCGTCGACCCGTCCCCGGAGATGCGCGACCAAGCCGCACGGCACAACCGGAAGGCCGTTCGCACCGGGCGGATTCGGCTCGACCTCGGTACTGCAGACCGCACCGGCCTGCCCGACGCCAGTGTCGACCGCGTGGTCTCGGTGAACAACGTCGTGATCTGGCCCGACCTCGAAGCCGCGGTGGACGAGCTGCACCGGGTTGTTCGTCCAGGCGGCACCGTCATCATCGCCTGGCACGGCGGCACGACACCGTCGCGCATCGCCAGGTCCCTGCGCCTGCCGGAGGACGAGCTCGGCCGCATCGAGCAACTGCTGAGGGATCGCTTCGCCGACGTCGCCCGCCGCCAGCTGGCGAGCCTCGACGTATTCACGGCCGTTCGCTCGCGGTGAAAGCCGTTCCATCAGGTTTGTAACGGTGTAATCATGTAATCATGAGACACCATCACATCCATGGCCGACGCCCCGGCCGCCCCGGCGGTTGGCAGCAGGCCGAGCAACCCGATGCAAGCGATGCCGCCGACTGGTTCGCCGGTCGGCTTCCCGACGGCTGGTTCGCCGGCGACCCGACGGTCGTCGTCGACCGCGAAGAAATCACCGTCATCGGCCGCCTGAAGGAACCCGAGGGCGCCGAGGGCACCGAAAGCGAAGCCCACGCCTCCGGGCGCGTCGCCCGCTTCCGTGAGGAGACCCGCCCCGAGCGGATGCACATCGCCGACGAAGCAGAGGCTCGTTACGGCCGCAAGGTCGCGTGGGGCATAGAAATCGGAGCGGTGGGCGACGAAAATTATCAGCGAATCCTGTTCACCCACATCGCCGTACCCGTGATGACGCGCCTTCGGCAACCCGAACGTCAGGTGCTCGACACGCTTGTCGACGCCGGGGTCGCGCGATCCCGCTCCGACGCGCTCGCGTGGTCCGTTCGGCTCGTCGGTGAGCACGCCGACGAATGGCTGGGCAAGCTGCGCGATGCCATGAAGAACGTCGACGACCTACGCGCCGAGGGCCCAGAGCTCTAGAGGCGCTCGACCGCGACATACGACGAACTGAGCGCCGCGGTCTGCGAGAGCGGGTCGACGGGTCCGCCGTCGACAAGCAGGTTGCGGTTGGCGCCGTAGGACTCCGGCTGCGAGCCGCCGCGCGGGTCGAAAATTCTTGACCCCCAGCCGTGGTCGATGACGACCACGCCGCGGCGGGGCCGCGCGTTGACCGACGCCGCCAGTTCGATCGCGCCGACGGGGGAGGACACCCTCACCCGGTCGCCTTCGCTGATGCCGAGCGCGGCTGCGTCGTCGGGATGGATGACCACATCGTTGTGTCTTCCTGACGGATGCAGGCCGGGCAATTCGTTGAGCCACGAGTTCATCGAATGACGGTTGCGCCGGTTCGCCAGCTGGAAGGGATAGTCCGCAGGCGCCGTTGGGCCCGGTTCGGCGAGCAGTTCGCGGGCCCGCTCCACGAACTCCGGTGGCGCCGCGTGCACCTTCTTGTCGTCCGTCCTCAGCGCTTCCTTGAAGTGCCCGAACTCTCGTGGGCCAAGCACCCATCCGTGCGGATGCGCCAGCACGTCGCGCCATTTGATCCTGCGGCCGTTGAGCTTTCGCCCGGTAGCCACCACCAACCTGTCGATCCAGTTGGGTCCGAACTCAAGGGCGGGCCTGCGCGTCATCCGCGCGAGCCTGCGTGTGCTTTTAATAAAGCCGTTGAGCCCCTTGGCGCCGAACAGCGGCTTGCGCATCGCGATCGCGAGGTCGACGAAGATGCGCCACTCCTGCCGGGCGCCGGACGGCGGGTCGACGGCCCTGGCACCGTACTGCAGATACGGCTCATCGTGCATGTTGCTGGTGAACGCAAGCAGGTCGTCGCGTTCCAGCCAGTGCACGGCGGGCAGCAGCCAGTGCGCATGACGGTGGCTCTCGCGCTGCACGAAGTCGATGGCCACCAATAGATCCAGTTGTGCCAGAGCTTCGTCGAGTTTGGCTCCGTCGGGTCCCGAGACCACGGGGTTTCCGCAATTGATCAGCATCGCCTTGATCTGGCCGCGTCCCGGGGTGGTTATCTCCGTGGGCAATTCGCTGAGCGCGTGCGCACCCGCAACCATGTTCCGGCCTGCCAGTCGGCTCTTGTGCGGCTTGGCCTTCGCAAGGTCCGCCAACCGCAACGCGTCGACATAACCGGGCTCGTACCTGCGGCCGCCGGGACGGTCCATCCGGCCGGTGATCACATTGAGTACGTGGCCGAGCCACTCGGCGACCGTGCCCGCAAGGTGCAGGGAGACCCCGGTCCTGGTCACCACCATCGCGCCGTGCGCAGCGGCGAAATCGCGGGCCACCTGTTCGATCTGGGCGCGCGGGAGATCGCATCGCGATGCCAGATCATCGAGCGCGGCGTCGGCGACGAGCTGGCGCAATTCCTCTACGCCCGTCGCGAGTTCGGCGCAGTCCTGTCGATGCTCGAGACCCTCGTCGAGGATCACCTTGACCATGCCCAATAGCAAGGCCCAGTCCTGCCCGGGCCGGACCGTGAGGTGGACGTCGGCCTTCTCGGCGGTTTCGGTGCGGAGTGGGTCGACGACGACGATCTTGGCGCCCAGCTTCTGCCGTGCCAGTGCGCGGCGCCAACCGCCCGGCACTGTTTCCAGCCAATTCCACGCGCTCACAGCGGGATTGGTCCCGACCAACAGGAAGTAGTCGCAGTTGTCGATGTCTGACACCGGTGCCATGAGCATGGACCCGTACATCGCCGAGGCGACGACGTGCATGGCGTTCTGATCGACCGAGCCGACGAAGTAGCGATTGTGGGTGCCGACGGCGTCCAGCCACGCATTCATGAAGATGATGTTCGACGACGAGAATCCGGATGGATTGCCGTAGTAGACGCCGATCGCGTCGGGGCCGTCGGCGTCGATGAGCGCGTTCATTCGGGCGGCGATCTCGCGGATGGCCTCGTCCCAGCTGGCCTCGACATAGGTGTCGCCGACGCGACGCATCGGATTCAAGATCCGCCGGGGATGCTCGACGAGCTGGTTCGCGGTGCGGCCCTTGGCGCAGAAGTCCTGCCAGGTATGGGGGTTCTGCTTGTCGGCGGAGATCTTGGTGACTCGATTGTCCTCAACCGTCACTTCCACACCGCACGAGGCGAGGCAGTACCGGCAGAAGGTGTGCACCGTCCTGGTACTCATCTGGCTATCCTGCCCCAACCGCTTCCGATAAATCCGACAATTGGTATTGAGCAGAACGCTTGATTCGGCAGGTCAGGCCTGGGTCATGGCCCAGTATTCGCCGCGACGGGCCAGCAGTTCGTCATGGCTGCCGCGCTCGACGATCTTGCCCGCCTCCATCACCAAGATGACGTCGGCATCACGGATCGTCGAAAGCCGGTGCGCGATGATGAAACTCGTTCGATCGCGGCGCAGCTCGCCCATGGCGTGCTGAATCAACAGCTCGGTACGGGTGTCCACGGAGCTGGTGGCCTCGTCGAGGACGAGCAGCTGCGGACGGGCCAGGAACGCGCGGGCGATGGTGATCAGCTGCTTTTCGCCTGCGCTGATGTTGCCGCCGTCGTCGCTGACGATCGTCTGGTAGCCGTTGGGCAGCATGTGAACGAAGCGGTCGACGTAGGCGGCCTTGGCGGCGTCGATCACCTCTTCCTCGCCGGCGTCCGGCCGACCGTAGGCGATGTTGTCGTAGATCGTGCCGCCCAGCAGCCAGGTGTCCTGCAGAACCATTCCGATGCGGGAGCGCAGCGACTGACGGCTTACCGACGAGATATCCACGCCGTCAACGAGAATGCGTCCCGAGTCGACGTCGTAGAACCGCATCAGCAGATTCACCAGCGTCGTCTTGCCAGCCCCGGTCGGGCCGACGATCGCCACGGTGCTGCCCGGCTCGGCCACCAGCGACAGGTCTTCGATCACCGGTGTGCCGGGCCGGTAGCTGAAGTCGACGTGCCGGAACTCGACCCGGCCCCGCGGGCCGCCGTCAAGGGACGGCAGCGCCACAGCCGGGTCCGGCGACTCTTCCTCCGCGTCGAGCAGATCGAAAACCCGCTCCGCGCTTGCCACCCCGGACTGCAGCGTGTTGTACATCCCGGCGACCTGAGTGAGGGGCTGGTTGAACTGGCGGACGTATTGGATGAACGCCTGGATGCTGCCCAGTGTGATCTGGCCCGTAGCGACCTGGACACCGCCGACGACCGCCACGGCCACGTAGCTGAGGTTGCCGATGAACGTGGTGGCCGGCCCCACCAGTCCGGAAAAGAACTGCGCGCCAAAGCTCGAGTGGTACACGTCATCGTTGAACTCTCGGAACTGCTCCACCGCCCGTACCCGGTGACCGAAGGTCTTGACCACCGTGAAGCCGCTGTAGGTCTCCTCGATGTGGGCGTTGAGCCTGCCGGTGTTGGCCCACTGCGCGACGAACAGCCGCTGTGAGCGCCGCGCGATCGCCCGGGTTATCCACAGCGACAGCGGCACCGTGACTACGGTGAGCAACGCCAGCAGCGGCGAGATGGTCAGCATCATCACCAGCACCGCCACCACGGTCAGCATCGAGGTCAACAGCTGGCTGATCGTCATCGACAACGACGTCTGAATGTTGTCAACGTCATTGGTGACCCGGCTCAGCACTTCACCACGTTGCCGCGAGTCGAAGTACGAGAGCGGCAGCCGGTGCACCTTGTCCTCGACATCCGACCGCAACGCCACCATCGTGCGCTGAATAGTGACGTTGAGGACGCGGGCCTGCAGCCAAATCAGCAGCGCGGCAACCAGATACAGTCCTAGCGCCAGCAGCAACGTGCGGCCGACAGCGCCGAAGTCCACCCCGCGGCCCGGTACTACGTTCATGCCCGACAGCAGATCGGCGAAAGTGTTGTCGCCGCGTGCCCGTGCGGCCGCGATGGCCTGCTCCTTCGTCAGCCCCGCGGGCAGCTGACGCCCGATAACGCCGTTGAACAACAGGTCGGTGGCGTGGCCGAGGATCCGCGGGCCGATCACCCCGATCGCGATCCCGCAGACCCCGAGCAGGATCACCAGGGTGGTCATCGTCCGTTGCGGTGTGAGCCTCTTGACCAGCCGGATCGCCGATCCCTTGAAGTCGCGGGACCGCTTGGTCGGTGCTTGCATCACGCCGCGGTTCGGACGTGCCATCGGTCCGGCGGTCATCCGCGGCCTCCGGCACCCGCGGCCAGCGACTGCGAGTCGGCGAACTCGGCATAGGTCGGGCATGTTGCCAGCAAGGATTCGTGCGTGCCGACACCCACCACCTGGCCGTCGTCGACGACCACAATTTGATCGGCTTCAGCAACCGTCGAAATACGCTGCGACACAATCACCACCGTCGATTCCGCATCGACATCGCGCAGCGCGGCGCGGACCCGCGCATCGGTGTGCACATCGAGCGCGGAGAACGCGTCGTCGAACAGATAGATCGCCGGCCGGCGGATCACCGCACGAGCGATCGCCAACCGTTGCCGCTGCCCGCCCGAGAAGTTGACGCCACCCTGCGCGACCCCCATAGCCAGCGCGTCGGCGTGGGCTCGGACGAAGTCGTCGGCCGCCGCCACCCGCAGCGCGTCCCACATCTCCTCATCGGTCGCATCGGCCTTGCCGTAGCGTAGGTTGTCGGCGATCGTGCCGGAGAACAGGTAACCGCGCTGCGGCACCAGGCCGATCGCCAACCACAGCTGCTCGGTGTCGTAGTCGCGAACGTCGACGCCGTCGACATGCACCGAGCCGTCGGTGACGTCGTAGAGCCGGCAGATCAGCGAGATCAGCGTCGACTTACCCGAGCCGGTCGATCCGACGACGGCCGTGGTGGTACCGGGTCCGGCCGTAAGCGAAACATCCTGCAGCACAGGGCGGTCAGCGCCGGGATAGCTGAACGTCGCGTGGTCCAAGCGGATTTCGCCGCGGACTGCGTCGGGCCGCACCGGGTGCTGCGGGCTGGCGATCCCCGGCGTGGTGGACAGCACTTCGGTGATCCGTTCGGCACACACCGACGCGCGTGGCAGCAACACCAGCATGACCGTCGCCAGCAACACAGCCATCAGTATCTGCATGAAGTAGGACAGGAACGCGAGCAGCGAGCCGACCTGCATCTCGCCGTCGTCAATCCGCAAGCCGCCGAACCAGATCACCGCGACGCTGGAGATGTTGATCACCAGCGTGGTGACCGGCAACATCAGCGCCTGCAGGCGGCCCGCGTCCAGTGCGGTGTCGGACAGCGCCTGGTTCGCGATGCCGAATCGGTTGCGCTCGAAGGATTCCCGAGCGAATGCCCGGATCACCCGGATGCCGGAGAGCTGCTCGCGCATCACTCGGTTGATGCCGTCGATCTGCCGTTGCAGCCGGCGGAAGATCGGCATCAGACGCGACACGATCAAGTAGTTGGCCAGTGCCAGCACCGGCACGCTGACGAGCAGCAGCCACGACAGGCCCGCGTCCTGATGCACCGCCATGAAGATGCCGCCGATCGACATGATCGGCGCGGTGATCAACATCGTGCAGGTCAGCTGCACGAATAGTTGGACCTGCTGGACGTCGTTGGTGGTGCGGGTCAGCAGCGACGGGGCGCCGAACCGCGCCGTCTCCTCCGCCGACAAGGCGGTGACGTGGCCGAAGATCGCCCAGCGCAGATCGCGTCCGACGCTCATGCTGGCCCGCGAGCCGAAGTACACCGCGCCGACGGCGCAGACCACCTGCAACGCGGTGACCGCCAGCATGATGCCGCCGAGCTCCACGATGGTTCGCAGATCACCCTTCGCGACGCCGTCGTCGATGATCGCGGCGTTGACGGTGGGCAGGTACAGCGACGCCAGCGTGCTGATCAACTGGAGCCCCGCAACGATCGCGAGCAGCGATCGGTACGGTCGCGCATACCGTCGCAGCAAGGCCCACAGCATCCCGTTACTGTCGCATACCGCCCCAGGCGTAGTCGTGTTCGGCAGGGCCACCTGAGAATTCGATAAATGAGCAGGTCAGTCGGCATGCGGTGGTTGAGGTATTGGGCTGCCGCTACAGTGCATGGCGTGACCCCCAGCAAGTGCGCGACCGGTAAGACGCGGTCAGCGAAGGCGCTGGCCGTGGCTGCCGCGGCCATGATTCCAGTGTTTGCGGCATGCTCGGGCAACTCGGGGTCGACCTCCCCTGGCGCGCCGCAGTCGCCCGCACCGACGCAGAACAGCTCCCACGGGCCCATGTTTCCTGAGTGCGGCGGTCTCACCGACCAGACGCTTGCCCAACAGACCCGGGTCACCGGCCTGGTCAACACGGCGCGCAACTCGGTGGGCTGCCAGTGGCTGCAGGGCGGCGGCATCCTGGGTCCGCACTTCTCGTTCACTTGGTATCGCGGCAGCCCGATCGGACGCGAACGCAAGACCGAGGAGTTGTCGCGTGCCAGCGTCGAGGACATCAACATCGAGGGTCACAGCGGTTTCATCGCCCTCGGCGAGGACCCGACGATCGGCAACAACCTGTGTGAGGTCGGCATCCAGTTCCAGGACGATTTCATCGAGTGGTCCATCAGCTTCAACGAACAGCCCTTCCCGGACCCGTGCGACGTGGCCAAGGAACTCACCCGCCAATCGATTGTGAATGCCAAATGAGCCGCTTCTACGGCCGCAAGGTGCTGGCCGGCCTGATCGCGGCAGTGTCCGTACTCACGATGCTGACCGGCTGTACCAAGACCGTCGAGGGCACCGCCGCCAAGTCTGGATCCGGTGACGTTCCCCGCAATGACGACTCGGCCAAGCAGTACCCGAACCTGCTGAAGGAATGCGAGGTGCTGACGGAGGACATCCTCGCCAAGACCGTCGGCGCCGACCCGCTCGACATTCAGAGCACGTTCGTCGGCGCGGTGTGCCGCTGGCAGGCCGCCAACCCGGCGGGCCTGATCGACATCACCCGGTTCTGGTACGAGCAGGGCAGCCTGGACAACGAGAAGAAGGTTGCGCAGAACCTGAAGTATCAGATCGAGAACCGCTCGATCGCGGGCGTTCCGTCGATCGTCATGAAGCCCAATGATCCGAACGGGTCGTGCGGGGTGGCCAGCGACGCCGGCGGCGTGGTCGGTTGGTGGGTGAACCCGCAGACCCCCGGTATCGACGCGTGCGGGATGGTGATCAAGCTGATGGAGCTGACGCTGGCCACCAGCTCCTGACTACTACCGGGGCACGTGGAAGCTGACCAGCGCGGCGCCGCTGAGCGTCAGTTGGTCCCACGGTTGGCCGGTGCGCAGCACCGCGATGGCAGAAGTCGGGAACTTCGTCGAAATGCGTTCGGCCGCGGTGGTATTACTCCCGTCCGCGCTGGCCAGGCCAAGCGCGACCGACGACATCGTCGGCTCGTGGCCGATCACCAACAGGGTCTCGACATCGGGTCCGAAGCGTGACTCGACGGTGTTGATCTCCTCGATCACTGTGCCCGGCGTCGCGTCGTAGAGCCGATCGACGTAGTTCACCGGAGCGTCGATGCGGGTCCGCGCCAGGGTCTCGCGGGTGCGGGTGGCCGTCGAGCACAGCACCGCATCCACCGCGGGTGCGTGTGCCCGCAGCCAATCGCCTGCCAGCTTGGCCTCCCGTTCGCCCCGCGGGGCCAGCGGCCTTTCGTGGTCGGCGACTCCCGGCGGGTAGTCCGACTTGGCGTGCCGGAGCAACAGCAGCGTGCGGTACTGATCGGTCACGCCGATAACGGTAGGGCATGCCGATGCACCTCCCGGGACTTGTCGGCGCCCGGACCTACACTCGCGATACCTGGCAACACGAGGCGAAGACGACGGGACAGGAAGGCGGGCCGAGATGCGATTCGTGCACACCGCCGACTGGCAACTCGGCATGACCCGTTACTTCCTGAACGGCGAGGCCCAGCCACGGTATTCGGCCGCCCGTCGCGACGTCGTCGCAGGCATCGGGCCGCTGGCCAAGGATGCGAGCGCCGAGTTCGTCGTCGTCGCGGGCGATGTCTTCGAAGACAACCAACTTGCGCCTCGCGACGTCAGCCAGTCGCTGGAAGCCATGCGCGCCATCGGTATTCCGGTGTACCTGCTGCCGGGCAACCACGATCCGCTCGATGCAGCATCGGTGTACACCAGCGCGCTGTTCACCGCCGAATGCCCCGAGAACGTCACGGTTCTCGACCGGGCGGGCGTGCACGAGGTGCGGCCCGGCCTGCAGATCGTCGCTGCGCCGTGGCGCTCCAAGAAGCCGACCAGCGACCTGGTCTCCGATGTGCTCGATGGATTGCCGGCAGGCGGCGTCACCCGCGTCGTCGTCGGACACGGCGGCGCCGACATCTTCGAACCCGACAAGGACAAGCCGTCGCTGATTCGGCTCGCCGCACTCGAGGCCGCGATTGAACGCGGCGCCGTGCACTATATCGCGTTGGGGGACAAGCACTCTCGCACCCAGGTCGGTTCAACTGGTCGCATCTGGTACTCCGGCTCACCCGAGGTCACCAACTACGACGACATCGAACCCGATCCGGGTCACGTGCTGCTGGTCGACATCGACGAGGACGATCCCCGCAGGCCGGTGCGGGTCGACGCGCAGCACGTCGGCCGTTGGCGCTTCGTCACGCTCTGCCACACCGTGGACAGCAGTCGCGACGTGGCTGACCTCGACATCAACCTCGACCTGATGCCGGACAAGGAGCGCACGGTCGTGCGGCTGGGGCTCAGCGGGTCGCTGACCGTGACCGACAAGGCCGCGCTGGATGCCTGCCTCGACAAGTACGCCCGGCTGTTCGCCGCCCTGGTGCCGTGGGACAAGCAGACCGACATCGCGGTGATCCCTGCCGACGGTGAGTTCGACGACCTCGGCATCGGCGGGTTCGCCGCGGCGGCGGTCGACGAGCTGGTCAGCACCGCGCGGGCCGACGGTGAGGATGCCGACGATGCCCGTGCGGCGCTGGCCCTGCTGTTGCGCCTGGTGGACAAGGGCGATGAGCCGCTTGCGCGAAGTGG
Source organism: uncultured Actinomycetota bacterium (assembly GCA_963770305.1). Classification (GTDB taxonomy): domain Bacteria; phylum Actinomycetota; class Actinomycetes; order Mycobacteriales; family Mycobacteriaceae; genus Mycobacterium. The sequence goes on along the minus strand of CAVYPB010000012.1, from coordinate 110,208 downwards.
GGGTACCACCCGCGCGAAGCGCAGGGGGACAAAAGGCAGCGTCGCATGAAACTGCACCGGCTCGTCCTGACGAACTACCGCGGTATCACCCACCGCGAGATCGAATTCCCCGACCGCGGTTTGGTGGTGGTCAGCGGCGCCAACGAGATCGGGAAGTCTTCGATGATCGAGGCGCTCGACCTGCTGCTGAACTCCAAGGACCGATCGAACAAGAAGGATGTCAAGCAGGTAAAGCCGACCCACGCCGACGTCGGTGCCGACATCACCGCCGAAATCTCCACCGGCCCCTATCGATTCATCTATCACAAGCGGTTCCACAAGCGCTGCGAGACGCGGCTGACAGTGCTGGCGCCGCGCCGCGAGCAGCTCACCGGAGACGAGGCGCATGAGCGGGTCCTTGCGCTGCTGGACGAGACTGTCGATATGGATCTCTGGCAGGCGCACCGGGTGCTGCAGGCGGCGTCGACCGCCGCGGTGGATCTGTCAGGGTGCGACGCACTGTCGCGTGCGCTGGATGTGGCGGCAGGCCAAGCCGCTGCGCTTTCTGGGGTCGAACCGCTGCTGATCGACCGCATCGACGCCGAATACCTCCGTTACTACACTCCAACGGGCCGCCCGACCGGCGAGTGGGCTGCCGCCGTCAAGCGGCTGCGCGACGCCGACGACGAGGTGGCCCGGTGCGCGGCCGCGGTGGCGGAGGTCGACGAGGCGGTGCGCAGGCATGCCGCGCTCACCGACAACCTGTCACGGCTCGCCCAGGACAGGGTCGATGCGACTAGGCGCCTCACCGAGGCCCGCGCCGCGGCCGAGGCCGTCGCCGCCCTGACCCAGCAGCTCAAACAGGCCGAGGTGGTTGCCGCCGCCACGGACGCCACCCACTCCGCATCGGTCGCAGCACTCACCGAACGGCGACGGCTGCGTGCCGACCTCGACGAGCGGACCGCCGCGATTGCGGGGCTGGAGGCCGCCGCGGCCGAAGCCCTCGACGAGCTCACCACCGCCACTGAAGTGCAGGAGGCGGCCGAGGCCGCGGCGGGCGAAGCGCGAGCCGCGGTTGAGGCATCCCAGGCCCGCGTCGACGCCGCCCGCCGCGCGATTGAGCAGGTGTCCGACCGCGACGAGGCCAACCGGCTCGAGACCCGTCTCGCCAAGCTCGACGCCGCGCGGCGTGAGCTCGACCGCGTGGACCGCGAGCTCGCACGCATCGCGCTGACCGATGACACCATGCGTGCCATCGAGACCGCAGCCTTCGCGGTCGAGCGGGCCGCCGGCCAAGCCGAACTCGCCTCCGCCCACATCGAACTCGTCGCGATCACCGACATCGAGGTGCGTCTCGACGGTGACGCCGTGGCCATCGAGGCAGGCGGGACCTGGGGCTGGAGTGTCAGCTCGCCGACCGACATCGAACTGCCGGGACTGCTGCGCGCGCGGGTGGTGCCAGGTACTCCGGCGTCGGATACACAAGCCAAACTCGAAGCGGCCCAAGAGGTTCTGGTCGCGGCGCTGGCGAAGGCGCAGGTCGTGGATGTAGCGGCGGCACAACTGCTTGACGAATGTCGTCGCGAGCTGATCGCGTCCCGCGAGAAGCTGAACGCCACGTCCGACGCGCTGGTCGCCGATGACGTCGTCGACGAATTGCGAGCTCGCCTGGCCGAATTGCGCGACGCCGAGCACGGTGAGCCGGGGCTGTGGGATGCCGGCGACCCGGCTACCGCGCGCACCGAACTCGATGCCGCAGTGGCCGCGCACAAGCAGGCCATGGCGGACTGCGAGACGCATCGCAAAGTCGCGGAAGCCGCGGCCAAACGGCTGGGGGAGAAGGCGACACGGGCCAACGTCGCCCGCGAGAAACTGACCGCGGCTCAGATCGAATTGGCCGCCGCACGCGAGAGGTTGACCCTGCAGCGGTCGACCGTGCCGGACGACGAGCTCGCGGTGAAGGCGGAGGCCGACGGCGAGGAGGCGCGGCGCGCGACCGGACTCGTCGCCGAACTGGGCACCGAGTTGGCCCGGAGCGCGCCGGATAACGTCACCGCCGCGCTCAGCGATGCGGTCCGCAGGGCCGACTCAGTGGAAAGCCGACACGATGAGGCCGCCGAGGCGCTCCGCGAGGTGACTACGCAGCTCAAGGTCTACGGCACCGAGGGGCGCAAGGGACAACTCGATGCCGCACAGACCGAACGTGAGCACGCCGAGGCGGAGTACCTGCGTATACATCGACGTGCCCGCGCTGCGCAGCTCCTGCGCTCGGTGATGGCCCGCCATCGCGATGCCACCCGGCTGCGCTACGTCGACCCGTTCCGCAACCAGGTGGAGCGGTTGGGCCGCATTGTGTTCGGCGACAGCTTCGAGGTCGAGATCGACAGCGGGCTGCGAATCTGCAGCCGTACACTGGCGGGTCGCACCGTTCCGTACGAGTCGCTGTCGGGCGGGGCGAAGGAGCAGATAGGCATCGTCGCGAGGCTCGCCAGTGCCGCGCTGGTCGCCAAAGAGGACAGCGTTCCGGTCGTCATCGACGACGCGCTCGGCTTCACCGACGCCGATCGGCTCACCAAGATGGGGGCAGTGTTCAACGCTGTCGGTGGTGACGGCCAGGTGATCGTGTTGACGTGCAGCCCGCAGCGTTACGCGAGCGTGGCCGGTGCCCACCACATCGAGCTGACGGCTTAGGCACCACTTCCCGCGAACAGACGCAAAGTGCTCCATTTCATCGGCGTGTCGGGGTCTTTTGTGTTCCCCAGCTTGCGCGTGGGCCCAGGTGGGCAATGCACAGCGGCGCATTCATCCACAGATCGGCGTCGGCGTCTTCACCTGCCGCGGCGCCGCGAACACTCTCGAGACCATGTTGATCGACGAGGCGTTCTCTTCGAGCGGCGGTCTAGCCACCCGAGAACAGTTGCTATCGCTGATGTCGCGGAAGACGCTTGCTGCTCACATCAAGGCGGGTGCCATTCTCCGCGTTTGGCACGGCATCTATGCCCTGAGTCCCCCCAATGCTGTCGGGCGACTCGAGGGCCTGGACCTGATGACAGGGAAGCCCATCGTCGCGTGCATGGCCACGGCCGCGCAGCTGTACGGCTTTTACACCGAGAAGAACGACCGGATCCACATTCTCGATCCCGGCGTCCGCATGCGGCCGACCTCCGGTCTGGCGGTGCATCAGCGAATCGGAGCCCCTTTGCGACGCGTCGAAGGGCGGCTGGCGACCGCTCCGGCGTGGACCGCGGTGGAAATCGCGCGCACGCTGCGGCGTCCCCGCGCGTTGGCCACGCTTGACGCCGCACTCCACTGCGGGGCGTGCACAGCTGCCGACCTCGAGGCAGCCGTCCGCGAACAAAGGGGGCGGCGCGGCATTGTCAAGGTGCGCGAGCTTATGGAGCATATGGACGGCCGCGCCGAGTCGCCGATGGAGAGCGAAGCGCGATTGGTGTTCATCGACGGCGGACTACCGACGCCGGAGCTGCAGTACGAAATTGTCGACCGCTGCGGGGATCTCTGGCGGGTCGACTTCGCCTGGCCAGGCGCGATGGTCATCGCAGAGTACGAGAGCATGGAGTGGCATGCGAACTCCGAGGCGCTGAAGCATGACCGCATCAAGACCTCACGTCTCCAGGAGTGTGGCTACTGCGTCATACCGATCGTCGTCGACGACGTGCGCAAGAAACCGTTTGATCTCGTAGGACGGATCTTCAACCACCTGGATCGAGCAACTTTGGCCGGCTGAGCAGACGCAAAGTGCGCCATTTCTTCGACGTGTCGGGGACCTTTGCGTTCCCCAGCTTGCGCGTGGGCCCTGCTCGCGTTTTAGGCGACCAACAAGCCGGGGTCACCCGATAGCGCGAAGACGCGTCGCATCGTCTCGATCGCGTGGGCGTCCCCGTCGAACTTCACCCGTCGCAGCGCGCCCTTGCGTTCGGCGGCGGTCGCGCCCAGCCGGGCGGTGATCAGGCCGGCCGCCGTCGCGGTCACGGTCACGACGAACGGACCCTGCGCGGCGGTCAGCCCGGCTCGGTCAACGGCGAATTCGAAACGGCGGTCATCGATCTCGATGCGGTACGAGGCGTTCAGATCGCCTGCCACTGCCGGCTCGAAGGCCAGCAGGATGCCTGCCAGGAATCCGTTGAGCGGCGTCAGCGCGCTTTCGTCCGGCTCGACCATGTCGAGCCCGAACGTCGCGATCGCCTTCACGACAGGCAGCACCTTGCGCCAGCCCGTCTCGCTGAGGGTGTAGACCGTCCGCGCGACGGGTGGCGGCAGCTCCTCGCGATCGACCAGCCCTGCCTCCTCAAGCTCGCGAAGCCGGTCGGCCAGCAGGTTCGTGGCGATGCCGGGCAGCTGAGCGCGCAGGTCACCGTATCGGCGGGCGCCGCCGATGAGCTCTCGCAAGATCAGCAGCGTCCATCGCTCGCCGAGCACGTCGAGGCCCTTGGCGATCGGGCAGTTCTGCTGGTAGCTCCTGGGCACGGAATAATTCTACCACTCAGACAAGTATCTAGTCTTATTGCTTGAAAATCTTGTCTGAAAGGTTTACGGTCTTGTCCATGAGCACACGCACACCAGTTTTCCGCGATCATCCGATCGCCGCGCTTGCCTTCATCTGCCTGAGCGTCTTCGTGATCAGCGTCGACGCCACCATCGTCAACGTCGCCCTGCCCACGCTGTCGCGCGAACTCGACGCCGACACCGCACAACTGCAGTGGATCGTCGACGCCTACACGTTGGTCATGGCGGGTCTGATGCTGTCGATGGGCAGCCTGAGCGACCGCTTCGGCCGACGGGGCTGGCTCAGCGCCGGGCTCGCGGTCTTCGCGATCACGTCGGCCGTTGCGTCGCAGGTGGACTCGGCCGACGCGCTCATCTGGGCACGCGCCGCAATGGGCGTCGGCGCCGCCGTCATCTTCCCGACCACCCTGTCGCTGATCACCAACATCTTCGCCGATCCGGTGAAGCGAGCGAAGGCGATCGGACTGTGGGCCGCGATGGTGGGCGTCGGCGTGGCCGCAGGCCCGATCTCCGGTGGCTGGCTGCTCGAACACTTCTCATGGGGCTCGGTGTTCATGGTCAACGTGCCGGTGGCCGTGGTGGCCATCATCGGAGGGGTCCTGTTCGTCCCGACGTCACGCGACCCGGCGGCACCGCGCGTCGATCTGCCGGGCTTGATCCTGTCCTCGATCGGCATCACGGCGCTGGTCTACACCGTCATCGAGGCGCCCAACTGGGGCTGGGGGAGCGTGCGCACCGCGGCGGGCTTCGGGATCGCCATCGTCGTCCTCGCCGGCTTCGCGTTGTGGGAGCGGCGCAGTTCGCACCCGATGCTCGACGTTTCGGTGTTCATGAACCGGCGGTTCTCCGGCGGCAGCCTGGCAGTGACGGCGGGCTTCCTGACCCTATTCGGTTTCATCTTCGTCATCACCCAGTACTTCCAATTCATCAAGGCCTACAGCGCATTTGAGACCGGCGTGCGGTTGCTGCCGGTAGCCGTCTCGATCGCCGTCGCCAGCATCGTCGGGCCACGCATCGTGGAACGGATCGGCACCACGGCGGTCGTCGTCGCGGGCCTGGTCATCTTCGCGGCCGGCCTGGCATGGGCGTCCACCGCCGACGCGAGCACGTCCTACGTCGTGATCGCCGCGCAGATGGTGCTGCTCGGCGGCGGTCTCGGGCTGACGACGGCGCCGGCCACCGAGTCGATCATGGGCTCGCTGTCCGCCGACAAGGCCGGCGTCGGCTCCGCCGTCAACGACACCACCCGCGAACTGGGTGGCACCCTCGGCGTCGCGATCGTCGGCAGCGTCTTCGCTTCCATCTACTCCGGCCGGTTGGGCAACGACTCGACCGTGTCGGCGCTGCCTGCCGACATTCGCGACACGATGGAACGGTCGATGGCCGCGGCGCAGCAGGTCATCGGTCAACTGCCGCCGGCCGTGATCCCCGACGTCCGCGCGGCCGTCAACAACGCGTTCCTCGACGGTCTCCAGATCGGATCTCTGGTGAGCGCCGGTATCGCGGCGGCCGCCGCTGTCGTGGTCGCCGTCCTGCTGCCGGCGCGGGCTAAGCAACCCGTGCCCGTCACCGCCGAGCAGGCCGAGTCCGAGGCGGTGTGCGCATGAGCACCTACACGGACACATGGACCGACGGCCACGGCACCGTTGAGTACTTCACCAGATCCGACGGCTCGCGCCTGCGCTACTTAACCGCGGGCAGTGGTCCTGCGCTGGTGCTGATGCACACCATCCGCACGCAGCTGGACTACTTCCACCGCGTCATCCCGCAGCTGTGGGACTCGTTCACCGTCTACGCTGTGGACCTGCCAGGTATGGGCTGGTCGGACATCGTGCCCGGGGCCCACCACGAAGAGCCGGACCTGCGCGCCGCGGTAGTCGAGTTCGTCACGGGCCTCGACCTGCACGACGTCACACTGGCAGGCGAATCGCTCGGCGGCGCGCTCGCGCTGCAGTCTTCCGTCGACCTCAAGGACAGAGTCAGCCGCGTTGTCGCGTTCAACAGCTACGACTACCCGAGTGGACTGGAGCGGGGAAATCTGTTCGCCCGGTTCATCATCAGCAGCATCAGGATGCCCGTTCTCGGGCCGGTGTTCGCGGCGATGGAGAACCGGTTGATCATGAAGGGCATCATGCGCGGCGGTGTCGTCGACAACAGCACGCTGCCCGGCGACTTCATCGTCGAGCTGCGAAGGAGCGGACGCCGCAAGGGCTATTCACGAGTGGCCCGGGCGATCTATCGCAGCCTCAAGGGATTCGTCACGGCGCGCGACCGCTACGGCGACGTGGCGGTGCCGGTGACGCTGGTCTACAGCGACCAGGACTGGTCACGACCGGCGGAGCGCGAACGCGTCGCGGGTCTGCTGGCCGAGGTCGAGCGGGTCACGCTGCCCGACACCGGCCACTTCTCCGCGCTGGAACGACCGAACGAGGTGGCCAGGATTCTGCGGCGGTCGAATTGACGGTGAGACGTCCGACGGCCTCATAGACTCCGGCAGATGGACGCCGACTACATCGTTGTGGGAACCGGTTCCGCCGGATCGGTGGTGGCCAATCGGCTCAGTGAGGATCCGTCGGTTTCGGTCGTGGTGCTTGAAGCGGGCCCGCGGGACAAGGACAAGTTCATCCACATCCCGGCGGGCTTCGCCAAGCTGTTCCGCGGCGAGATGGACTGGCACTACATGACTGAGCCGCAGAAGGAACTCGACGGGCGCGAGATCTATTGGCCGCGAGGCAAGATGCTGGGCGGCTCGTCGTCGATGAACGCGATGATGTGGGTGCGTGGTTTTGCCGCCGACTACGACGAGTGGGCCGAGCAAGCCGGCGAGCAGTGGAGCTACGCCAACGTGGAGAAGTACTTCGACCGCATCGAGCGTGGGCCGTTGGTGATCTCGCGCCAACGGAGCCCCAGGAGTTCTACGGCTGCCTGGCTGGCTGCCGTGCCGGAATGCCTCGACGCACCCGAAGGCTTTTGCGAAGCCCGCGTCACACAGCGCAGGGGAGCGCGGTGGAGCACCGCCGACGCGTACCTCAAACCGGCGTTGCGGCGGCGCAATCTGACGCTGCATACCCAAGCCACTGCGACGCGGGTGCTTGTTGACGGAAAACGCGCGGTTGGTGTGGAATTCGAGCAGCTCGGCGCCCGCCGCACCGTCAGTGCGCGGCGTGAGGTGGTGTTGTGCGGCGGCGCGATCAACAGCCCGCAGCTGCTGATGCTGTCGGGCATCGGTGATCGCGACCAGCTTGCCGATCACGGTATCGACGTGGTGGCCGACGCGCCCGACGTCGGCAGCAACCTGCTCGACCACCTGGTTGTCCCACTGGGGTTCGACGTACCCGATGACACGCTGTTCGCCGCGGAGAAGCCGTTGCAGCTGGCGAATTACCTGCTACGACGGCGCGGCATGCTGACCTCGAACGTGGGGGAGGCGTACGGGTTCGTCAAGAGCCACCCGGATCTCGAACTGCCCGATCTGGAGCTGATTTTCGTGCCCGCCCCGTACTTCGAGGAGGGCATCGGCGACCCGTACGACCGGCACGCCGTCGTGATGGCGACGGTCCTGTTGAAACCGCGCAGCCGCGGCACCATCACCCTGCGGTCAGCCAACCCGAAGGACAAGCCGATCATCGATCCGCGGTATCTCTCCGACGATGCGGGCGCCGACCGTGCTGCGCTGATGGCGGGCTTGCGGATGTGCGCAGACATCGCCAAGTCGCCCGCGACTCGACGGCATCATCGGCAAGATCGCACGGCCGCTCGGCGCAACGGATCTCGGCGACGAGACACTCGAGCGCGCACTGAACTCGTTGTCGCACACGCTCTATCACCCAGTTCGCACGTGCCGGATGGGCAGCGACGACGCCAGCGTGGTCGACCCGGAACTGCGGGTGCGCGGCGTGGACGGGCTGCGCGTCGCCGACGCGTCGGTGATGCCGACGATCATCCGCGGCCACACCCACGCGCCCAGCGTGCTCATCGGAGAGAAGGCCGCGGATCTGATCCGCGGCGGCTAAGGGCCTACGGCCCGGTGTCCGCCGGTACGAGTCGTCCGATGTCGTCCAAGAGTGATTCTGCCAACGCGATATCCCCACGGAGGTCACGGTCTTCGTTGTTACGGGGGAGTATGTCGGCCAGCGCCAATGCGTCGCCCACGACGCCGCTGAACTGGTCATCGAGCCCACGCTGACGCAAGAGCCTCACCGCGCCAACAAGTTCGCAGCAGAGCAATACCCGATACGCGGCGATGGACCGCTCGAGTTGCTGTGCGCCCTGGGAGGCGAAGGTGGCGTCCTCCTCGGCGCCCCGAGACAGCACGAGCGTGCCGGCGGCGGCAGGCTGCGCGGCGTTGCGAATCTCGGCGATCGCGCCTGCCGCCACGTACTCGACCATCATCAGCCCGGATGACCCGGGCTGCTTCGGCGGCAAGGAAAGCGTTGCCGCCGTTGGTATCCGGGTCGTTGATCATTCTGATCCGCGAATGGGTGATGGGCGCGGTGAGCGCGAGCGCCAGAGTGGTGCCGTCCAATTCGAGCGACAACGACGCTTGGTAGAAGGCGCCGTGATGGACGACGGCTGTCGTCCTCGATGTCGAAGAGGGGATTCTCCTGCGCGGCGTTCAGTGTTCGCTCGAGTTGTCCCTCCAGCGAATGCAAAGACGCCAGCACGGTTGCCTGCGCTACCGGGTACACCCGCAGCCCATAGGGATCCTGGATGCGAGCGGGCCTGCGATCCGGCCCGCCTTTCGTCGCCAGCAGTGACCGTAGGCGATCCGCAATGGTGTCGACGTAGGGTGCCGCCGACGCCTGCGCTGCCACCGATGACAGCGCTTCGGGATTGCCGTCGAGCGCGAGGAAACTCAGCATGTAGATCACACTTGACGCTCTTTCGAGGCGCGAAAGCTCGTCCAGTGCAAGGCAACCGCGCCCAACAGTGAGCGCGCTGCTGCTCATGAACGGCAGCGCGCTGTCGGCGCCCCACGGCTCCATCGGCGTCAGCGGCTTTGACGCGGGCCGTTCGCCGATCAGAGTCAATGCCGTGCCCGCGAGTGGGGCGAGGTCCCCTGTCCCGATGGACGCGTATTGACGAAGCTCGGGTAGGGCATCGTCGTTGAGCATCGCCTCGAGACCGGACAAGATCTTGGGGTCGAGTCCGGCGCCGGGCACGCACAACTGGGCGAGCCGCACCGCGAGCATCGCTCGCACCGTTCTGTCGTCCAAGGGGTCCCCGGCGTCGACCGCGTGGCTGCGCAGCAGTCGCATGCCGTATTCGGTGTCGGTCGGCGATACGGACGTGGTTCGATTCGCGCCGACACCGGTCGTTCGCCCGTAGATGGCGAATCGGGTGCTGAGGTCCGCCGCGACCCGGTGCGCGTGGTCGACGGCCTCGACGACCCGCGCCGAAACCGAGACCTGCTCGCGGCGGTCCGCGAGCGCCACCACGTCGGCGATACTCGCGGATCCGTTAAGTACAAGCATGGAATTCTCCTCGTTCCCTATCGCGGACGCGCGACGAGTCCTATCATCACCGAAACCACACTATTGCCGCTAGATGGAATTTGAATTTTATGCAGTGGAAATCGACGATGAGTTGATTGCAACAAACCCCTCGTAGATTCCATCCCGGCGAGAGGAGGTCACAGTGGCGGAACCGTCCACGCGGACCGTGGAACGCGCACTCGCCCTGCTCGCCACCATCTGCGACAGGGGCGGCGCGAATCTGGCCGACAGTGCCCGGGAGTGCGATCTCGCGCCGAGTACCGCACTTCGGCTCCTCCGGACGCTGGAGAGCACCGGGTTCGTCACCAAGGAAGAGGTCGGCGGAACCTACCGTCCCGGCAGCCGTCTGATCCAACTCGGCGCGCAGGCGCTGTCCAACGAGTCGCTGATCGACTTCGCCAAGCCTGTGATGGAGAAGCTGGTCGCCGAGACGGGAGAATCCGCGTATCTCAGCGTGGAGGGACACGCAGGCACGGCGGTCTACATCAGCATTGTCGAGGGCACCCATTCGGTCCGGCACGCCAGCTGGGTCGGTCGCACCGTCCCGCTCGACATCTCCGCGGCGGGACACGCGCTGCGCGGGCGCGTGCCCGATGAGGGATACGTGATCGTCGAACGCGGCGTCGAAGCCGACGTCACCGCGATCGCGTGCCCGGTTTATTCCGAAGCGCGCATCGTCGCTGCCCTGAGCCTGGTCGTTCCGAGCTACCGACTCAGCACACCCCAAGCGGCCCGATACGGCCGAATGCTCGGCTCAGCAGCGGCCTCCCTGTCGGCCGGACTGAGTCGTCGCCCGAATTCCACTACTGCCAGAAAGATAGTCATGATCACGTTCGAAGATGTCTCCAAGGTCTATCCCGACGGCACCATCGCCGTCGACAAACTGACGATCACCGCGCCCAACGGCAAGATCACCACCCTTGTTGGTCCGTCTGGATGCGGGAAGACCACCTCGATGCGGATGATCAACCGGCTGATCGAGCCGACGTCGGGCAGCATCACGCTCGACGGAGTCGACACCCAGACCCTCGACAAGGTCGCCCTTCGCCGCAGAATCGGCTACGTCATCCAGAACGCTGGCCTGTTCCCCCACCGCACCGTCGTCGACAATGTGGCCGCGCTACCGCGCCTGCTCGGCGGCGGTAAGAAGGAAACCCGTTCGGCGGCAATGGAACTCCTAGAGCGTGTCGGGCTGGATGCGAAGTTCGCCCGCCGCTACCCATGGCAGCTCTCCGGCGGTCAACAGCAGCGGGTCGGGGTGGCGCGGGCGCTGGCGACGGATCCTCCGTTCCTGTTGATGGACGAGCCGTTCAGTGCCGTCGACCCGATCGTGCGGAGCCAGCTACAAGACGAATTCCTCCGGCTGCAGGCCGATATCTCCAAGACGATCGTCATGGTCACCCACGACATCGACGAGGCCCTCAAGCTGGGCGACAAAGTCGTGGTGCTTCGGCAGGGCGGAACGCTCGCGCAGGCGGCGACTCCGGCCGAGCTGCTGGCCGCGCCCAACGATGCCTTCGTGGCCGATTTCGTTGGCAAAGCACGCGGCTACCGGGCGCTCGGGTTCCATAACTCCGACGCCCTTCTCAAGCTCAATGACGAGCCCACGATGACTGTGGGGCAGCCGGTGTCGACGATCCCGTCGACCCAAGGACGCTGGGTCCTGGTGGTCGATGACAAGCGGACACCGCTCGGCTGGGTCGACACCGAAAGTGTCCGCGGCGATTGCATACAAGACAGCGACGTCAACCTGAGCGCCACCTCGGCATCTCGGAATGACCCGCTGCGCGACCTGCTGAACTCGGCGCTGTCCAGTCCGAGCAGCCGCTGCGTGATCACCGACGAGTCGGGTGCGCTGATCGGCACGGCATCCGATCACGATGTCATGGACGCCATCCGGCGCGCGAAGGAAGCGAGGACGGCGGCATGAACTGGATCTCGTCCAACATCGACCGGATCGTCTCCCTGACGATCCACCACGTCTGGCTCACCCTCGCACCGACGGTCATCGGGCTCATCATCGCGCTTCCGCTCGGCTGGTGGGCGCATCGATTCAAGCGCGGGCAGGCCGCCATCGTCGGAACCGCGGGCCTGCTCTACACCATTCCCTCGCTCGCGCTGTTCATCATCCTTCCGACCATCCTCGGGACGAAGATCCTCGATCCGATCAACATCGTTGTCGCGCTGACGCTTTACACGTTGGCGTTGCTGGTACGCGTCGTCACCGACGGGCTCGACTCGGTGCCACACGACACGGTTGCCGCCGCCGAGGCCATGGGCTACCGAGGCTGGCAGCGACTTCTGCTTGTCGAACTGCCCGTCGCCGTCCCTGTCATCGCTGCGGGCCTGCGCGTTGCGGTTGTGTCCAACGTCAGCATCGTGACCATGGCCGCGCTGCTGGGCATCCCGCAGCTCGGCTCGCTGTTCACGCAGGGATTTCAGCTACGCCTCTTCGTTCCCCTCGTCACCGGCATCGTGCTGTGCGTGGTGCTCGCCGTCGTCTTCGACGGCCTGATCATCTGGCTGAACAAACTCTTGACCCCCTGGCGGCAAAGGACGGTCACGTCGTGAACATCATGTCGTGGTTCACCGACCCAGCGAACTGGACTGGCTCAGGCGGTATCCCGGCCCAGATCGGCTACCATCTCTTCTACTCCGCCGTCGCGCTGCTGGCCGCCATGGTCATCGCGGTGCCGCTGGGAATCCTCATCGGCTACACCGGCCGGGGCGAGGCGTTGGTCGCCGGGTCGGCGAACGCATTGCGTGCACTGCCGTCGCTGGGACTACTCGTGCTGCTCTTCCTGATCATCTCGCCAGTCGTCAGCGGGAAGCTCGTCTACATCCTTCCCACCATCATTGTGCTTGTGCTGCTTGCGGTTCCGCCGATCCTGACAGGAACGTATGCCGGCATACAGACCGCCGATCCCGACGCCGTCGGAGCGGCCCGCGGGATGGGGTTCACGAAGCGCCAGATTCTGCTCCGGGTCCAGCTCCCGTGCGCATTGCCACTCATGATCTCCGGGGTCAGAAGCTCCACACTGCAGATCATCTCGACGGCCACCATCGCCGCGTATCTCGGCCTGCAGGGTCTGGGGCGGTTCATCCTCGATGGCAGAGCGCAGGCCAACTTCAGCGAAATGGCAGGCGGGGCAATTCTTGTCGCGATCCTGGCGATCGTCCTGGAGTTCACCTTCGCCTGGCTTGGTCGCGTCATCGTCTCGCCCGGCCTGCGCCGCACCGTATCGAAATCCAGCTCACCCATATCCACGACCGTCCTCGAGCCGGCTACCACCTAGGTGCCGCCCGGCGCCGACCCTCACATCAGGAGAATCACCATGAAGAAACGCACGCTACTGTCTGCCCTGGCCGTCACCTCCGTTCTCGCGCTGTCCGCGTGCGGCGGTGGCGGCGGTAACCCGCTGTCCGGCGGCGGGGACAACAAAGGGTCCTCGGGTTCGGAGGTCATCGTCGGTTCAGCCGACTTCACCGAAAGCCAGCTGGTTGCCAGCATCTACTCGCAGGCGCTGCAAGCCGCAGGCGTTCCTACAAAGGAGCAGTTCAACATCGGAAGCCGCGAGGTCTACATCCAGGCCCTGAAAGACGGCTCCATCGACCTGGTCCCGGAGTACTCCGGAGCGCTCTTGAGCTACCTCGATCCGAAGTCGACGGCCGCGACGACCGAAGCGGTGACGACTGAACTCAAGAGCAAGTTGCCGTCCGGGATCTCGATGCTGACGCCGTCGGCCGCCGAGGACAAGGACGTCGTGGCCGTGACCAAGGCCACCGCCGACAAGTACAAGCTGAAGACTGTTTCCGACATGAAGCCGGTCGCCGGTGAACTGGTGCTCGGTGGGCCACCGGAGTGGAAGACACGCACCCAGGGCGTGGTCGGCCTGCGCGACGTATACGGCCTTAACTTCAAGGACTTTGTCAGTCTCGATGCGGGTGGCACCCTGACGATGACTGCGCTGACCAATGGTCAGATCCAGGCCGGTGACCTCTTCAGCACCGACCCGGGCCTTGTCACGAACAACCTTGTGGCCCTTGACGATGACAAGTCGTTGTTCGCCGCGGAGAACGTGGTTCCGCTGATCAAGTCCGGCAAGCAGAGCGACACCATCACCAAGACGCTGGATGCCGTGTCGGCGAAGCTCACCACTGACGACCTGATCTCGATGAACGCCGAGGCCGCGAAGGGCACTAACCTCTCCGACATCGCCAAGAAGTGGCTAGCGAGCGTGGGCATTTCCAAGAGCTGACCGCCGGAACTGACTTAAATAGGTTCTCGGCGTTGAGGTTTCGGTCCTTTGCGCCGGCTCCGGTCTGGGTCAGCAGCTCAGCCCGTTCGGGCGAACTTGCGAGGATGCGAGTCACGCGGTCCACGGCGGTCATGGCATCGGTCTACCGACACCGCGCAGCGGCATGCACCGCTTTGGATACCCCGAACCTAAGGACCATGCGGGGGGCACAATGGGTGGTGATGACGATGAACGCCAAGCGTCGCCGCGCGCACGACAAGCTGGCTGATTTGCCGGGGGTGCGCGCGGTGCGCCGGCCGATCCGGCCCAGGTCAATCCCCCGCGAGCGGGAAGGCGCCCAGCTTGCGAGGGGAGTATCCCCAGTCGCCGGCCAGGTGGCTCCGGCCGGTGACCAGGAGTTCGACCTGTTCTACGTGCGTACCGGCCGCAAATCAGCACATCCGCTGGTCCTGATCCCCGGTGGACCCGGCGCCGCCTCCATTGCTCTCTATAGGGGGTTCCGGCGGCGCGCTGCGGCCGAGGGCCTAGACGTGATGATGATGGAGCACCGCGGCGTCGGGATGTCGCGCCATGACGACAGTGGCAACGACCTGCCCCCGGAGGCGCTGACCATCGACCAGGTTGTCGATGATGTGGCCGCCGTCCTCGACGACGCCCAGGTGGACAAGGCCGTCGTCTATGGCACCTCGTATGGCACGTATGTCGCCGCCGGAGTCGGTGCGCGGCACCCGGATCGGGTGTACGGGATGATTCTGGACTCACCGGTGTTGTCAGCCCGTGACATCGACGCCGTCCGCGACGCGACTCGCAGGCTGCTGTGGGACGGCGACACCCCCGAGACCGCTGACCTGGCGCCCAAGGTGCGCCAACTCGTGGACCAGGACCTGTTGAGCCCGGAGGCCACGCAGTTGGCCGCGGCGGTGTACGGCTTCGCGGGGCCTGCGGTGTTGCGGCGTCAACTCGACCTCTTGCTGGCAGGCCGCCGGGGGTTGTGGTCGGCGCTGGGCCGGGGCGCCCGGTTCCTGTTCGAGCGCAAGACGCCCTACCGTCACGAGCCCGACCTGGTTGGCCGGATCGGGTATCGCGAACTGAACTACGCCGCCGTTCCCGACGGAAAGCCGCTTGACCCCGCCGTTGCCTTTCGCGAGGTCGGCACCGGTACAACAGAATTCGAAGCCGAGCCGTTCGATCTCGTCGGTGAGATGCCTAAGTTCACGTGGCCGACGGTCGTCATCTCCGGTGGCCGCGATCTGATCACCCCGCCGGCGGTGGCCCGCAGGATCGTGTCGCTGATCCCCGGGGCTGTGCTGGTCAATCTCGCCACCGCCGGGCATTCCGCCATCGACCTTCGCGAGCGTGCCGCGCTGGACATCGTCAAGGCCACCTACGAAGGAGTGAGCGCGGAGCTGCCCGCACGCGCCAAGCAGCTGGACTCGACGCCCGGCGGCCTCGGGGTCCGGCTGCTGATCTGGGCCATCGCCGCCGCTGCCGCCGCCGAAAAGGCGTTGCCTGCCGCGGTTCCCCGCACTGTGCAGCGCGTTACGGCTTCATGAAGCCGATCTTGGTGTAGTCCGCGTCGGCCAGGCCGAATGCGCCGAAGTTCGCCAAAGTGCTTCGCACCGCAACGTTTCCGGTCGACTGCGTCAGCGGCAGGCTGAACACCTCGTTGAACAGCATCTTGTCGAGCTCGTTGGCGAGCGTGCGGGCCTTGTCCGGATCCAACTCCGCCACGGTCTGTTCGATCTTGGCGTCGATCTCGGGGCTGCCGATCTTGCCGAAATTGCTTTCACCGTCCGACTTGTAGACCTGGGTCAGGCTTGACAACGGAAATGGGTCGCCACTCCAGGCGAATTGGGCGATGTCGAAATTGCCGACGGTGACGAAGTCAGTGAAGAAGCCGGCGGACGGCCTGACGTCTAGATCCAGCCGGACGCCGATCTGGGCAAGGTTGTTCTGTGCAATCTGCCCGTACTGCCGGGTGCTGAGCGAGTCGTACAGCACGTCGCGGATGACCAGCTGGCGTCCGTCCTTTTCGCGGAACTGCCCGTTGAGACGCCAGCCTAGGGCGTCGAGTTCCTGCTTGGCCTTCTCCGGGTCGAATGCGACGACGCCGCCGTTGTCCTGATAGCCCTTCTGGCCGGCGACGTAGATGTGGTTGTTCAGCGGGACGGGGTTGTCGGCGAGACCGCGCAGTGTCACGTCGGCGATCGCTTTACGGTCAATGCCCTTGGCGATTGCCCGCCGGAGCGCCGGGTCTTCCAGGATCGACCCCTTGCCGCCGTTGAACGTGAAGTGGTACCAGGAGAGGCCCGGTGCTCGTCGGATCTTGATGCCCTCGGTCCGCCGCGCGATCTGCATCTCGTCGAGCGTCAGGAGGCCGGAGGCGTCGATCGTGTTGTTTTGCAGCGCGGGGATGCGCGCGGCGTCGTCGAGCACCAGGTAGGTAATGCTGTCGAGCAGTGGCGGTGCGCCCCACCATTTCGGGTTGCGCGTCAACGTGATTCGCTGCGCGCCGCGGTCGACGTTGGAAATTATGAACGGTCCGGCCGACGGGCCCGGGCCGCTCAGTTGAGCCTTGTTGAAGGCTTCGGGTGTGGCCGTCATGCTCTTCGGCACCAGCACGGTGCTGCCGGCGAACATGCCCCGCCACTCGGAGTAGGGCTTGGCGAAGGTAATGACCGCCTGGCGATCGTCGACGCCGCGGGTGACCGACTCGACGCGGTCGCTGCCGTTTGGTGCCGCGATCGCAAACGCCTTGTCGATACCCTTCGTGGCGTCGATCTGGGACTTGATGTCCTCCCATGTGATCGGCGTTCCGTCGCTCCACACCGCCTTGGGGTTGATGGTGTAGGTCACGACCTGCGGGTTGGTGCCGGTCAGCTCGACGCTGGTGAAGAAGTCGGTGTTGACGGTGGCCGTGCCGTCGGCAGCGATCCGGAACGCGCGGGGCATCGTTGGCCGCATGAGCGCGGCGACGTCGCCAGTGTTGCCATCGATGTGAAGCGAGTTGAAGTTCGGCGGAAAGTCGGTCAACGCGAGCCGGAGATTGCCGCCCTGCTGCAGGTTGGCCGGATCCTGCGGGTTGATGTCGTTGGTACTGCCGACCTCCGCCGTGCCTCCCCGGGTGGGGGCTTCCTCATTACCGCCGGAACAGCTGGCCAGGGCCAGTGCGGCGATGAGGGTTGCCACAGCGAAGCGTCGGGTCTTCATGCCGACCGATGTTATCTGCGGCGCGGCTCAGGCTGCGGCACTGCGGCAAGCAATCGGCGCGTGTATTCGTGCTGCGGGTTGGTGAACACCTGCTCGCCGTCGCCCTGCTCGACGATCGTGCCCTTGTACATCACGGCGACGTGGTGAGCGAGGTGTTTGACGACCGACAGGTCGTGTGAGACGAACACGTAGGACAGGCCGAATCGCCCCTGCAGGTCCAGCAGCAGGTTGATGATGCCGGCCTGGATCGACACGTCCAGCGCCGATACCGGTTCGTCGAGGGCCAGGATCTTCGGCTGTAGTGCGAGCGCCCGCGCGATGCCGATGCGTTGCTTTTGGCCGCCAGAGAACTCGGCCGGATAGCGGCTGGCGTCTTCGCGGCGCAGCCCGACGATGCCCAGCAGTTCGGCGACGCGTTCGTCGGTGCGGCTCTTGTCAAAGCCGTTGGCCTGCAACGGTTCCGCGAGGACGTCGAAGACCGGCAGCCGTGGGTCCAAAGAGGCGACGGGATCCTGGAACACCACCTGCAGGTCGCCGCGCAGCGCTCGGCGGGCCCGCGCATCCAGCGAGGCAAGGTCGGCGCCGAGCACTTCGATCGAACCCGATTGCGGGACTGCCAGCTCGAGGATCTGGTGCAGAGTCGTTGACTTGCCCGACCCGGATTCGCCGACGATCCCCAGCGTGCGGCCCTGTTGCAGCTCGAAGCTGACGCCGTCGACCGCGCGCACCTCGCCGACCTGGCGGCGAAACACCACTCCCTTGGTGAGCTTGTAGGTCTTGACCAGGTCCTGAACGCGGAGCACGACCGGCGCGTCGGCTGCAGGTTGTGCGGCGGGCGGTTCCGTGGAGATGCCGTAGATGTCGGCGGGGGTGCGCCCCGTGACGTGATCGGTGCGGATGCACGCCGCCCGGTGGTTGGTGCCCACCTCCAGCAGTTCCGGCTCGGCGGCACGGCAGTCGTCGGTGGCCAGCGGACAGCGCGGCGCGAACGGGCAGCCCGGCGGCAGCGTGGCCATCGACGGCGGCGCGCCGGGGATCGGAACCAGCCGCGCGCCCTGCGGCGCGTCCAGCCGGGGCACCGACCCGAGCAGCCCGACGGTGTAGGGCATTCGGCGATCGCGGTACAGGTCGGCGACCGGTGCCGTCTCAACGGCCCGTCCCGCGTACATCACCAGCGCGCGGTTTGCGAACTCGGCGACCACCCCCAAGTCGTGGGTGATGATCAGCACGCCCGCACCGGTGACGTCGCGCGCGGTCTTGAGGACCCCGAGTATCTGCGCCTGAACCGTCACGTCCAACGCGGTGGTCGGCTCGTCGCAGATCAGCAGGTCGGAGTCATTGGCAATGGCGATCGCGATGACCACGCGTTGGCGTTCGCCACCCGAGAGCTCGTGTGGGAAGGACCGGGCCCGCCGTTCCGGTTGGGCGATGCCCACCAACTCGAGCAGTTCGACGGCGCGGGCCCGAGCCGCCCGCCGGGTGGTGTCGCGTTGGTGGATTTCGATCGCCTCGGCGATCTGGTCGCCGATCGTGTAGACGGGAGTGAGCGCTGACATCGGGTCCTGGAACACGGTGCCGATGGCATTGCCGCGGATCGCCGACATCTTTTGGTCGGAAAGCCCGATCAGCTCGTTGCCGTGCAGCCGGATCGACCCAGATACCTCGGCGTATTCGGGCAGCAGGCCCACAACCGCCATCGCGCTGGCGGACTTTCCGGCGCCGGATTCGCCGACGAGCGCGACGACCTCGCCCGGATCGACGTGAAAGTTCATGCCGCGCACCGCGGTTACCAGTTCGGCGTCAGTCGGGAACGTGACGGTCAGATCGGTGACCTCGAGAAGGCTCACTTGCGGGCCTTCCGCAGCGGCCGGGCGCCGGGATCGAGAGCATCACGAAGGCCGTCGCCAGTCAGGTTGGCGCATAAGATGATCAGCACCAAGATGCCAGCCGGAAACAGGAACAGCCACGGGAACGTGGTCGCCGACTTGGTGCCGTCGGCGATCAGGGTCCCGAGCGACACATCTGGCGGCTGGATGCCGAAACCCAAGAAACTCAATCCCGTTTCGGCGAGCACAGCCACGCCGACGTTCAGCGCGGTGTCGATGATGATGATCGACGCGACGTTCGGCAGGATGTGACGGACGATGATCCGCCGGTTACTCACGCCCATATACCGTGCGGCGGCGACGAATTCGCGATCGCGCAGGCTCATCGTCATGCCGCGCACTATGCGGGAGCTGATCATCCAGCTGAACGCGCCCAGCAGAACGATGAGCCAGAAGATGTTGCCCTTGGTGCGCTGTACGACGATCGATATCAGGAGGAAACTCGGCACCACCAGCATCAGGTCGACGACCCACATCAGCGTCCGGTCGCGCCAGCCGCCGAAGTAGCCGGCGATCGTCCCCACTGTCGCGGCAATGATGGTCGAGATGAACGCCACGCAGACGCCGATCAGCATGGATTTCTGCATACCGCGCAGGGTTTGGGCCAGCAGATCCTGGCCGAGCGCGTTGGTGCCGAACCAGTGGTCGACGTTGGGCGGTTGCTGCAGTGCGTAGTAGTCCAGGTCGCTGTAGCTGTACGGGAGCAGCGGCGGCAGGGCGTAGCAGCCGATGAACAGCAGCACCCACAGGACTAGCGACGCGACCGCGGGCTTGTTACGCAGGAATCGGCGCAGCACCAACGCGCGCCGCGAGGCGAACGCGGTGACGTCGACCCCCGACTTGGCGGTGGTGGACGTCTCGGTGGTCACCGGCTCGCTCATCTGTGTCCTCGGCTCTTCGCGCGAGCGCTCATCGCGCTCGCACCCTCGGGTCGAGCGCGGCGTAGATGATGTCGGACAGCAATCCGGCCAACAGGATCGTCATGCCGGCGAACACGGTGATGGCGGCGGTGATGTTGGTGTCCTGGGTGTTGATGCCCTGCACCACCCATTCACCCATGCCGTGCCAGCCGAAGATCTTCTCAGTGAACACCGCACCGGTGACGAGCCCGGCGACACCGTAGGCGAACAGCGTCGCCATCGGGATCAGCGCCGTGCGCAGCCCATGTTTGAACAGCGCCCGCCGTCGGGTCAGCCCCTTCGCGCGGGCGGTGCGGATGAAGTCCTGGCCGAGCACGTCGAGCATCGCGTTGCGTTGATACCGGCTGTAACCCGCGATTGCCCCGAGCGCCAGCGTGAACGTCGGCAGCACCAGGTGCTGTAGGCGATCGACGAACTGGTTCCAGGCTCCACCGACCGCGTCCGGCGACGTCTCGCCGGTGTACTCGAACAGCTGCACCCCCAGCACGGTGTTGACGCCCAGCGCCGAAAGGATCAGAAGGTTGGCGATCACGAATGTAGGCGTGCTGATCACCAGCAGCGAAAGGACCGTGATGACCCGATCAGACAGGTGGTACTGCCTGATCGCCCCCCACGCGCCGACGACCACACCGATGACGGTGCCCACGATCGAGCCGATGATCAGCAGCCGCAGGCTGACCCCGATGCGCCGCCACAGTTCGTCCGACACCGGTTGGCCGCCGATCGTGGTGCCGAAGTCGCCGTGTACCGCGCCCGACGCCCAATGTACGTACCGGACCGGTATCGGCTTGTCGAGGTCGAGCTCGGCCCTCTTGGCGTCGATCACCGCCTGCGGCGGCCTTGGGTTGCGCTGTTGAAGACTTTCCAGGGGATGAAACGCGAACGACGCGAGCCCGAACGTCAGAAACGACGCCAGCGCCAGCAGCACGATGTAGTTGAGCAGCCGGCGCGCCAGGAAGCGCATCATAGGCGATGGCTCCACCCCGCGGCTGCATGACGCACAGGTTAGACAGATGGCTCCCGCGACGGCCGGTTATTGCGGCCCGGGCGTGGCTAGGCAATTCGCACCGGCGTCTAAGGCCATTTCCAGTTTGGGGGAGTTGACTGGTGTCCACCTGCAGGTTTACCGGTCGCCCGGCCGTCGCGGCGACCTGCCAAACGCCAGGAAGGTGGTGTTCGGAGAATGGATGCTCCAAAGCGCAACAACGTGAAACTGCTCGTCGCGGTCATCGGCGGCGGTGTGATTGCCATGGGTGCGCTGTCCGCGGCCGTCGGTCAGGAACAGGCCGGTCAGGAGTCCGTGGCCAAATCGTCGAGCATGAACATCGGCTCGACAACCACCGAGACGACGCCGCCGTTGGTCGAGGCGACGACGATGGCCGCGCCGGCAATGAAGGGCCCGGCCCCGCTGCCTGCCGAAGAGCAGTCGCCCGCGGCGCCGTAGCCTCTCAAGGCGAATCACTCGGGCTCGTAGCACCCGACGTTTCACCTCAGACCGCATCGGTTACCCAGAACAGCGGAGGGGTCGACAATCGACCCGCCAGGGACCGAATGGAGTGGTCAAAGGTGAAATCGAGTCAGCTCAAACTTGTCGCGGCGGGTATCGGCGCCGGCGCACTCGTTGCGATGGGCACGCTCACCGTCGTATTCAGTGACGCACCCGGAAGTGTCGGCGAGGGTCCGGAGATCACGCTCGGCGAAACCACCACGTCGACGACGGCGCCAGCCGAGCTCGCGACGTCGATAGCCAGCCCGACGGTGACGGCCTCAGTACCCGAGGGCTTCTCAAACGGCGGAGGATAAGCACTAATTCCGGTGTGGCGGTGCGCCCGGTCCGCCCGGGCTTAAAGGTCCGTCCTGCTGCGGATTGCCGATGTCGGTGACCGTCGCCGTCTGACCGTCGCGTGTCGCGCGGACGACGACCTGGTCATCCATGGCGAACGGCGCGCCCGCGTTGCCTCCGTGCCCGGTATGACGTAGGTCTGGCTGTAGCCGTCCTCGCTTCGAACGGTGATCGACGTCGGCGAGATCGCGGTGACCGTGCCGGTCTGCGTCAGCACCGTGCTGTAGCCGCCGGAGCCGTCGGGTACCACGAATTCGCCATGCAGCGACGTTGAACCCACTGCGGCCGGGCTGGGGCCGCCGATGGCGCCGTGCTGCCCGCCAGGGCCACCGGGGCCGCCCGGCTTGCCGCCACCTGGTCCGACCGCCTGGTGGGGCGCGCCGAAGGAATGCGAACTGCCCTCGGTGGCGGCGTAGATCGCGGCACCACCGAACGCGGCGATGACGGCGGCGACGCCCACCGCCGCGGCGATTTCGCGCAGGCCCCAGCGGCGGGGCGAGGGCTCTGGTTCGGCGGTCATGCGACCACAGTGCAAGCCGTTCATGTGAGTCTGCTGTGCGTCTTTTCAGCGTCGCTTATGTGTACGTACCTTCACAGCTGACACATAGACAGGGCACAGTCTGAACTCATGGACGCCGCGAATAATAGGCTCGTGTCCAGTCCCAACGGATCCACCGTCAACGAGAACGAACCCGGACGCGTTGTCATGCGGCGCGCCGACGGCAAGCCGATCCACGTGTTGGTCGTCGACGACGAGCCGGTCCTGGCCGAACTGGTGTCGATGGCCCTGCGGTACGAGGGGTGGGAAATCGCGACGGCCGGCGACGGCGCCTCCGCGATTGCGTCGGCCCGGGAGACTCCGCCCGACGTCGTGGTCCTCGACGTGATGCTGCCGGACATGAGCGGGCTGGACGTCCTGCACAAGCTGCGCGAGCAGATTCCGGGACTGCCGCTGCTGCTGCTGACCGCGAAGGACTCTGTGGAGGACCGTATCGCCGGCCTGACCGCCGGCGGTGACGACTACGTCACCAAACCGTTCAGCCTCGAAGAGGTGGTGCTGCGGCTGCGCGCGCTGCTGCGGCGCACCCGGGTGACCAGCGAAACGGGCGGAGCCAAGGTCGTGGTCGGCGATCTGGTGCTCGACGAGGACAGCCACGAGGTCACCCGCGGCGGCGATGTCGTCTCGCTGACCGCGACGGAGTTCGAGCTGCTGCGATTCATGATGCGCAATTCCAAACGCGTCTTGAGCAAGGCGCAGATCCTGGACCGGGTGTGGAGTTATGACTTCGGCGGGCGGTCCAACATCGTCGAGCTGTATGTGTCCTATCTGCGCAAGAAGATCGACATCGGGCGCGAGCCGATGATCCACACGTTGCGCGGCGCCGGCTATGTCCTCAAG
The DNA here is from genome assembly GCA_963770305.1 of uncultured Actinomycetota bacterium. GTDB lineage: Bacteria > Actinomycetota > Actinomycetes > Mycobacteriales > Mycobacteriaceae > Mycobacterium. The sequence goes on along the minus strand of CAVYPB010000012.1, from coordinate 86,693 downwards.
CCCCCGGGCTGACGCGAGCCGCGGCCGCTTCCGCTCGCCGCGGACCTGGTCGCTGCGGGCCCGGCTGCTGGCCTCCCAGATCGTTCTGCTTGCGCTGGTGTGCGCGGCGATCGGCGCGGGCACCGAGTTTGCGCTGCAACGCTTTTTGATCAATCAGCTCGATGAGCGGTTGGCTGAGACCGGCCGCCGCTCGACCGGGCTGTTCGAATTCGGGCCGCCACGGCCACCGCGTGGAATGGGCCCGATGCGAGGCTTCCCGGACCCTGCCGGTTATCCGCGACGCGTCATCATTCGCGACGACCACGGCCCCGGACCCGCGTTCCTCAACGCTCCGGGGCAGGCGGCGCGCACCGTCGGCGCCGTGATATCCCGCGGCACGCCGGTCAATGCCGGTGTCATCACCGCCGACGGCACCCGGGCCGAAATCAGTACCACTGCAGCACAACAACTCGCCCACATCGCGCCGGACCACAGACCGACCACAGTGGAACTCGACGGTTTGGGCCGCTACCGCGTCCTCGCGATGCACGCGCGAGGTCCCGGCGAGACGATCGTGACGGGGTTGCCCACCTCGGACGTCGACGACACGCTGTTGACTGTGCTCGTCATCTTCGGTGTCGTGGGGGCGATCGCGCTGATCGGTGGCACGACGGCGGGCATTGTGATCATCCGCCGCCAACTCGCCCCTCTGTCAAGGGTTTCCGAAGCGGCCCGGCAAGTGGCCGATCTCGAACTCGACCGCGGCGAGGTGCGGCTGCCCACCCCGATCGTCAAGGTCGATCCGGCCGGCGCGGACACCGAGATCGGACAGCTCGGCTCTGCGCTGAACCGAATGCTGGACCGCGTCGCGGGCGCACTGTCCGCGCGGCACGCCAGCGAGACACGTGTGCGCCGGTTCGTCGCGGACGCCAGCCACGAACTGCGTACACCGCTGGCTGCGATTCGCGGCTATACGGAACTGGCGCAACGCAAACAAGACGAGTTGCCAGACGACGTCGCCCACGCGATGAGCCGCGTCGAATCCGAAACCGAACGGATGACACAGCTCGTCGAGGACATGTTGCTGCTGGCACGGTTGGACACCGGACGACCGCTGGAACAGGAGTCGGTCGATTTGTCCCGGCTCGTCGTCGACACCGTCAGCGATTCCCATATCGCGGGCCCCGACCACGAATGGTCGCTGGATCTGCCCGACGAGCCTGTCATCGTCGTCGGCGACGAGGCCCGGCTGCATCAGGTGCTAGCCAATCTGCTCGCCAACGCCAGGACCCACACACCGCCGGACACCTCGGTCACCACATCGTTGGTTGTCGACGATTCCGGAGCCGCCTCGCTGACGGTCGCCGACGACGGTCCCGGGATACCGGCATGGCTGCAGCCGGAGATCTTCGAGCGGTTCGCCCGCGGTGATTCGTCACGCTCCCGGCGGGGCGGCAGCACCGGGCTTGGACTGGCCATCGTCGCCGCCGTCGTCAGGGCCCACGGTGGCGCAATCGACGTGCACAGCGTGCCGGGCAAGACGGAATTCGTGGTGAAGCTTCCGGCCGATTCACAGTCAAGGCACAGCGCGTCCAAAACCGGCGCCTAGCGGGCTCAATAAAAATGACCGTGATGACGGCCCTGGTTATTGACGCGCAACAGACGCAAACTCGCGCAGGGTCCGCAGCTGGCGAGCGAGTTCCGGTTTGGTCGCGCATCGGGCTGGGCGTGCTGCTGGCCGCTACCGCGGCGCTGTATCTGTGGAACCTCTCGGCCAGCGGTTGGGCCAACGCGTTCTATTCCGCGGCCGCGCAGGCCGGCGCCAGCAATTGGACGGCGATGCTGTTTGGGTCCAGTGACGCCGCCAACGCCATCACCGTCGACAAGACACCCGCCGCGTTGTGGGTTATCGACCTGTCTGTGCGACTGTTCGGGCTGAACCCGTGGAGCGTACTGGTGCCGCAGGCGCTGGAGGGCGTTGGCGCGGTGGCATTGTTGTACGCCGCCGTCCGTCGGGTCAGTGGCGACGGTGCAGCGTTGCTGGCGGGCGCGGTGTTCGCGCTGACGCCGGTGGCCGCGTTGATATTCCGGTACAACAATCCCGACGCCCTGCTGGTGTTATTGCTTGTCGCGGCCGCGTACTGCGTGCAGCGCGCCTGTGAAAAGGACAGCGGCCGTTGGTGGTTGATCGCCGCGGGCATTCTCGTCGGTTTCGGGTTTCTGGCTAAGATGCTGCAGGCGGTCTTGGTGTTGCCCGGTTTCGCCGCGGCGTACCTGGTTGCAGGTCACCGTCGAATGCGGCGCCGGGTCGTCGACCTGCTCGCCGCCACCGCGGCAGTCGTGGTGTCCGGTGGCTGGTATCTGTTGCTTGTTGAGCTGTGGCCTGCGGATGCGCGGCCCTACATCGGCGGTTCGCAGCACGACAGCATCGTCGAATTGGCGCTGGGTTACAACGGTTTGGGCCGCCTGACCGGTAACGAGCCGGGCGGGTTGGGCAACCTCAACTTCGACGTCGGCTGGGGTCGGCTGTTCGGCAGCGGGATGGGTCTGGACATCGCGTGGTTGCTGCCCGCCGCGGTCATCTGCCTGGTGGCGGGGTTTGTCATCACCAGGCGCGCACCGCGGACAGATCAGGCGCGGGTGGCGTTGATCCTGTGGGGTAGCTGGCTGGTTGTCACAGCGGTGGTGTTCAGCTTCGCCAACGGGATCGTGCATCCCTACTACACGGTCGCGCTTGCGCCGGCGATCGGCGCCTCGATTGGCATCGGGGCAACGCTGTTGTGGCGCAAACGCTCCGCCATCCGTGCTGCGACCGCGTTGTCCGGGGCGGTGCTGGTCACCGCCATCCTCGCAGCGGTCCTACTGTCCCGGGACAGTGAGTGGATGCCGTCGCTGCGGGCGACGGTCGCCGTCGGGGGAGTGGGAGCGGCCGCGCTGCTGCTGGTCGCCGGGCGCTTGCCCAAGCCTGTCGCCCGTTCCGTGGCGGCCCTGGCCGTCGCCGCGTGTCTGGCGGCGCCTGCCGTGTATTCGGTCGCGACGGCGGCCGCAGGTCACAGCGGCGCGATCCCGTCGGTCGGCCCGGCTCGGCATGGCTTCGGGGGCTTCACCGGGCCTGGCGGGCTGCTTGACTCGCCGGCCCCCGGGCCCGCGCTCGCGGCCATGCTGTCCGCCGATGCACACGATTACACATGGGTCGCGGCCGTGGTCGGCTCGAACAACGCCGCAGGCTACCAATTGGCCAGTGGCGCACCGATTATGGCGGTCGGCGGCTTCAACGGAACCGATCCGTCGCCGACGCTCGAGGAGTTCCAGAGCTACGTCGCCGACCGGCAAATCCACTACTTCATCCGCGGCAAGATGATGATCGGACACTGGGGCGGGACCGCGACAGGCAGCCGCGAGTCCTCCGATATCGCCGAGTGGGTGGAAACGCACTACACCACGCAGACCGTCGACCGCGTGATCATCTACGACCTCACGCAGCCGCCGAGGAATTCATAGCTGAGGCATAGCTTCAGCCAACGGGGCACACACGTTGCTGCTCAACCATGGAAGTCATGACAGACATCGCCCTCGAACCCGTCGCCGCCGTGGATCACCGAATCCACTTCGAATCGCGGCCGAACGCCGCCCTTGCGGCCCGTGCCGCCGGCGTGCCGGTGCTCGACGTTGTGGTCCCGGTGTACAACGAGCAAGCTGCCCTCGGCGATTCGATCCACCGCCTGCATCGCCACCTTCGGGAGAATTTCCCCTTTCCGGCGCGGATCACGATCGCCGACAACGCCAGCCTCGACGGCACACCCCGGATCGCAGCCGAACTCGCCGCAGAGTTGACCGACGTTCGCGTCGTACGGCTGGAGCAGAAGGGTCGCGGCCGTGCGCTGCATGCGGTGTGGTCCACCTCGGATGCACCCGTCCTGGCGTACATGGACGTCGACCTGTCCACTGACCTCGCTGCGCTCGCACCGTTGGTCGCGCCGCTCATCTCCGGCCACTCGGACCTGGCGATCGGCACCCGGCTGGGCCGGGGCGCGCGGGTCGTGCGCGGCCCCAAGCGTGAAATCATCTCGCGCTGCTACAACCTGATTCTGAAATCGACACTGGCCGCGGGCTTCTCCGACGCGCAATGCGGGTTCAAGGCCATCCGCGCCGATGTCGCCGAGCGCCTGCTGCCGCATGTCGCCGACACCGGATGGTTCTTCGACACCGAGCTGCTTGTGCTCGCGGAGCGCAGCGGCCTGCGTATCCACGAGGTCCCCGTGGACTGGGTGGACGACCCGGACAGCCGCGTGGACATCGTCGCCACCGCGACCGCCGACCTCAAGGGCATCGGACGGATGTTGCGGGGCTTCGCCGACGGCTCGATCCCTGTGAACACCATTGCCGCGCAGCTCGGTTCGTCGAGGCTGTCGGCCGCACCGGGATCGCTGTTCCGCCAGGCGATCCGGTTTGGGGCCATCGGCGTCGCGTCGACCGCGGCCTACCTGCTGCTGTTCATGCTGATGCAGGGGTGGGCGGGCGCGCAGGCGGCGAACCTGATCGCGTTGCTGCTCACCGCCATCGGCAATACTGCCGCCAACCGGCGCTTCACGTTCGGGGTCGGCGGCCGCACCAATGCGACGCGCCACCACATCGAGGGCCTTGTAGTGTTCGGCATCGCGCTGGCGATCACCAGTGGCGCTCTCGCCGGGCTGCACACCGTCGTCGCCCAGCCACACCACTTGGTCGAACTCGCGGTCTTGGTGCTCGCCAATCTGGTGGCTACCGCCGTGCGCTTCGTCCTCCTGCGCGGCTGGGTGTTTCACCCGGGCCGCACGCGCTGACTCATCCAACGACAAAGGAATCCGTTGATGACGATCACCTCCGATGTACGAGACGTGCCGCCACAGACGGCGGCAGACGAGCCTCCCGGCCGCGACGGCATGCTCGCGCGTCTCGTTCTCGGCGACGGCTCCCAGCCGCGGTGGGTCCGCCCCGCCTTGCTGGTGCTGCTCGTGGCCACCGGCCTGCTGTATCTGTGGGCGCTTGGCTCGTCGGGTTGGGCCAACAACTACTACGCGGCTGCGGCGCAGGCGGGCACACAAGACCTCAAGGCCTGGCTGTTCGGCTCGCTCGACCCCGGCAACGCCATCACGGTCGACAAGCCGCCGGCGGCGATGTGGGTGATGGGTCTGTCCGGCAGGCTGTTCGGCTTCAGCGCGTTCACCATGCTGCTACCGCAGGCGTTGATGGGCGTTGCCTCAGTCGCACTGCTGTATTCGACGGTCCGCCGGTGGAGTGGTCCGGTCGCCGGCCTGATCGCAGGCGCGGTGCTGGCGCTGACGCCGGTGGCGGCCTTGATGTTCCGGTTCAACAACCCCGACGCGTTGATGGTGCTGCTGCTCATCGCGGCCGCGTACTGCATGGTGCGCGCGACCGAGACGGCGAGCACGCGCTGGATCGCGTTGGCGGGCTGCGCGGTCGGTTTTGCGTTCCTGACGAAAATGCTGCAGGCGTTCCTGGTTGTACCGGGCTTGGCGCTCGTGTTCTTGGTCGCGGCGCCGGTCGGGCTGTGGCAGCGCATCGGGAAGTTGCTCGTCGGGGCGGCCACGATGATCGTGTCGGCGGGCTGGTACGTCGCACTGGTCAGCCTGTGGCCGGCCGATTCTCGGCCCTATATTGCGGGTTCGACCGACAACAGCTTGCTCCAATTGGCACTGGGGTACAACGGGATTGAGCGCATCACCGGCAATGAGGGCGGTCCGGGTGGAGGGCCCGGCGGACACGGTGGCATGAACGTGTTCTTCGGTGGCAGCGCCGGGATCGGCAGGCTCTTCGGCCCGTCGATGGGTGTCGAGGCGTCGTGGCTGCTGCCCGCCGCTTTGATCGGCTTGCTCGCGGGCCTGTGGTTCACCCGGCGTACCGCACGCACCGCACGCGTCCGTGCTGGCTTGCTGCTCTGGGGCGGGTGGCTGCTGGTGACCGGCGCCGTGCTCAGCTTCATGGGCGGTACCGTCCACCCCTATTACACCGTCGAACTTGCGCCCGCGATCGCTGCCGTCGTTGGCATTTCGGTGTCGGAGCTTTGGCGCGGCAAGGAACACCTGGTGCCGCGGATCGTGCTCGCGATCATGGCTGCGGCCATCGGCGTCTGGGCGTTCATTCTGCTTGATCGCACTCCGGATTGGTTGCCCCTCCTGCGCTGGATCGTCCTGGCCGGATCGGTGGTCGTTGCCGCGATGCTTGCTGTCGGTGCTCACCGGCTGGGCCGTGCCGTGGTTGTATTAGTCGCCGCTGCAGCGCTTTTCGGCCTCGCTGCGCCTACCGCGTTCTCGATCTACAACGTCGCTCATTCGCACAGCGGCCCCGGCGCGATGTCAGGGCCCAGCCGTGACTCCGGCTTCGGCGGCCCAGGCGGTCGCGGGCCCGGCTCGCCTTTCGATGGACCTGGTGGACGCGGTCCGGGTAGGGCCGAAGCGGACAACGCCGCGCTCGCCCAGCTCGTCGAGGGCATCGACAGCCGTTGGGCGGCAGCCAGTGTCGGGTCATTCGCGGTGAGCGGACTCGAGCTCAAGACGGGCGCATCGATCATGGCGATCGGCGGATTCGCCGGTTCGGACGACTCTCCGACGCTTGCGCAGTTCCAGGCCTATGTCGCCGACCATCAGGTGCGCTACTTCATCGGCAGCGACCGCGGAGGTCCGCCTCACCGCAAGTCGGGAGCTGGGCAAGAGATCACGGCATGGGTGCAGCAGAACTTCACCCCGATCGACGTCGGCGGCACCACGGTCTACGACCTAAGCCGACCCCGTTGATACCCGGCGGCCGCCCTGCTTCCCCCGGGCAGGGCGGCCGTCGCCAGCTATTCGCGGTGATTTTCACTAGTGGCATCGGGCGGCCGCGTTGATATGGTCGCGATAAGGCGATGCAGGAGGTCCCAATGTCCGTGACCGACGAGTACTTGAAGAACAACGAGGCCTACGCAAGCACATTCAGCGGACCGCTTCCGCTGCCGCCGAGCAAGCATGTGGCGGTGGTGGCGTGCATGGATGCGCGTCTTGATGTGTACCGAATTCTCGGCCTGGCGGACGGCGAGGCACACGTCATCCGCAATGCCGGCGGCGTCATCACAGACGACGAGATCCGCTCGCTGGCCATCAGCCAGCGGCTGCTGGGCACCAAAGAGATCATCCTCATCCACCACACCGACTGCGGCATGCTGACCTTCACGGATGACGAGTTCAAGCGCGCCATCCAGGACGAGACCGGCATCAAACCGGAATGGGCCGCCGAGGCATTCCCCGATATCGAAGAAGACGTGCGTCAGTCACTGCGCCGCATCGAAGCGAGCCCGTTTGTCACCAAACACGAATCCGTGCGCGGGTTCATCTTCGACGTCGGCACTGGTCGGCTCGACGAAGTCGTGCTCTAGGCGACTGCTCGGCGTCCGCGGCCGGCCGGCTGGGTACCGCGTAATCGCCTGCGCGGGACGGGTCGGCGGTCGATGATGTCGAGATGGTCCTGGAGCATGCGACGCCAGCCGACGAGAACGGCGCCGCGGTGCAGCTCAACGCGACCGCCCCGGTGCCTTACGCGTCGAGCAGTTTGCGGAACCCCTTTCCGCCGATCGCCGACTACGCATTCCTCTCCGACTGCGAGAACACCTGCCTGATCTCCTCGAGTGGATCGGTGGAGTGGCTGTGCGTGCCCCGCCCCGATTCGCCCAGCGTGTTCGGGGCGATCCTGGATCGCGGCGCCGGGCACTTCCGGATCAGCCCCTACGGCGTCTCGGTGCCTGCCGCCAGGCGTTACCTGCCGGGCAGCCTGATCCTGGAGACCACCTGGCAGACCCACACCGGCTGGATGATCGTCCGCGACACCATGGTGATGGGCCCGTGGCACGACATCGAGACGCGGTCGCGGACGCATCGCCGCATACCGATGGATTGGGACGCCGAGCACACGCTGCTACGCACCGTCCGGTGCGTGAGCGGCACGGTTGAGTTGGTGATGGACTGCGAGCCGGCGTTCGACTACAACCGGGTAAGCGCCAGCTGGGAGTACTCGGCCAGTGGTTATGGGGAAGCCGTCGCGCGGGCAAGCAGCAATCCGGATGCGCACCCGACGCTGCGGCTGACGACCAACCTGCGCATCGGGCTGGAGGGCCGCCAGGCGCGGGCTCGCATGAGGCTGAAAGAGGGCGACGACGTGTTCGTCGCGTTGACCTTTTCGAAGAATCCCTCAGCCCAGACTTATCAAGAGGCCGCCGACAAGATGTGGACGACCAGCGAGTGCTGGCGGCAATGGATCAACATCGGCAGCTTCCCGGATCACCCGTGGCGGTCGTATCTGCAGCGCAGCGCGCTGACGTTGAAGGGTTTGGCGTACTCGCCGACCGGAGCGCTACTGGCGGCGAGCACGACGTCGCTGCCGGAAACCCCTCAGGGCGAACGCAACTGGGACTATCGCTATGCCTGGATTCGCGACTCCACGTTCGCGCTGTGGGGTCTGTACACGCTGGGCCTGGATCGCGAGGCCGACGATTTCTTCTCGTTCATCGCCGACGTGTCCGGCGCGTACGACGGTGAGCGCCATCCGCTGCAGGTGATGTACGGCGTTGGCGGGGAGCGCAGCCTGGTCGAGGAAGAACTGCATCACCTGTCCGGCTATGACAATGCGCGCCCGGTGCGGATCGGCAACGGCGCCTACAACCAGCAGCAGCACGACGTCTGGGGTTCGATGCTGGACTCGGTATATCTGCACGCCAGGTCGCGCGAGCAGATTCCGGAGACGTTGTGGCCGGTGCTGAAGCAACAGGTCGAGGAGGCCATCAAACACTGGAAGGAGCCCGACCGCGGGATCTGGGAGGTGCGCGGTGAGCCGCAGCACTTCACGTCGAGCAAGATCATGTGCTGGGTCGCGCTGGACCGTGGGGCCAAGCTGGCCGAGCTTCATGGCTGGACGAAGCACACCCAGGAGTGGCGCGCCATCGCCGAGGAGATCAAGGCCGACATCCTGGCCCACGGTGTCGACTCCCGAGGCGTGCTCACGCAGCGCTACGGCAGCGACGCGCTGGACGCGTCGCTCCTGCTGGCTGTGCTGACCCGGTTCCTGCCGACAGACGATCCGCGGTTACGCGCGACGGTGCTGGCCATCGCCGACGAGCTCACGGTGGACGGGTTGGTGCTGCGGTATCGCGTCGAGGAGACCGACGACGGATTGTCCGGCGAGGAAGGCACGTTCACCATCTGTTCGTTCTGGCTGGTGTCGGCTCTGGTCGAGATCGGCGAGGTCCACCGGGCCAAGCATCTGTGTGAGCGGCTGCTGTCGTTCGCGAGCCCGCTGCATCTGTACGCGGAGGAGATCGAGCCGCGCACCGGGCGGCACCTGGGCAATTTCCCGCAGGCGTTCACCCACCTGGCGCTGATCAACGCCGTGGTTCACGTCATCCGCGCCGAAGAAGACGCGGACAGCTCCGGGGTGTTCCAGCCGGCGAACGCGCCGATGTAGGAAGCGAGTGGACCGGCCACCAGCAGCAACCTGGCCATCGATTGTTCGAGATTCCGAAACCTTAATGTCGCAGCGACAGAACTAGTTTCACTCTTGGCACCAGGAACGCGAGCCCCGAAAGAACTGGGGCAAATGGAAAGTTACGGGCTGGACAGGATTGTGAATCCTCCGATTTCCTTGGGCTCCCGGCGTACTGTCGGCCCCCTTGCCCGGGGAATTTCGGGAGCGGCGCTGACCAGCCCTCAGCGACGGTTAAAGAGGAGCCGAAGCATGCGAATTGTTGTTGATCTCAACCGGTGTCTGGGATACGCGCAATGCGTCCCGCTCGCGCCGGACGTCCTCCAACTGCAAGGGGAGGAAGCTCTCGCATACGACCCCAATCCCGATGACTCGCAACGTCAGCAGGTCGCGCGGGCAGTGGCGTCCTGCCCGGTGCAGGCGATCATCGCGGAAATGGACCCCCCAGCGGACAGGACGACGAAGTGAGGAAGCACCCGCTGGTCGCCGACCTCGTTAGGACGTTCAAGGCGGAGGGTCGGATCGTCATCGTCGGTGCGTCGCTGGCCGGGCTGCGTGCCGCGGAGGCGTTGCGCGACGAGGGGTTCACTGGCTCGCTGACCATCATTGGTGACGAGGTCCACGAGCCGTACGACCGGCCGCCGCTGTCCAAGCAGGTGCTCAAGGGATGGGTGCCTGCGGGTAACACCAAGCTGCCGCGCCTGCGGGAGGTCGATGCGGACTGGCGTCTGGGCGTAGCGGCCACCGGATTGGACCGTGACAACCGGGAGGTGTCGCTCGCCAACGGTGACAAGGTGCCCTACGACCGGTTACTGATCGCGACCGGCGTCCGTTCCCGCGCGTGGTTCAACCCCGAAGAGGCGAAGCTGAAGGGCCTTTTCACGCTGCGAACCTGCGATGACGCGGCCGAGTTGCAGGCGGCGCTGAAGGCCAGGCCGAAGCGGGTGCTGATTGTCGGCGCGGGCTTCATCGGCTCCGAGATGGCCTCGGTCTGTCGTGATCTCGGATTGGACGTGACGGTCGCGGAACGCTCTAGCGCACCGCTGGTCGGGCCGCTCGGCGGGGTGATCGGTGATATCGCTGCCAAGATGCAGCGCGACGCCGGGGTCGACCTGCGTACCGGTGTGGCGGTGGAAGCGCTGAAAGGCGACGCCGACGGGCACGTCCGGCAGGCTCAGTTGTCGGACGGGACCACGTTGGACGTGGACGTGGTGGTGGCGTCGCTGGGGTCGATTCGGAACATCGAATGGCTCGAAGGCGCTGAACTGGCCGCCGGGTTCTGGGGCGTGGCCTGCGACGCTGGGTGCCGCGCCTTCGACATTAACGGCGTGGTGACCGACAACATCTTCGTTGCCGGCGACATCGCGCGGGCACCGCATGTGCTCTACGAGTACCAGTTCATGGCGATCGAGCACGTGGATGCCGCGGTACTGGGCGCCCAGACCGCGGCGCACAACATGGTCAATCTCGAGACCGGACGTCGTCCGCACCTGCCGCTGCCGCAGTTTTGGTCGGGCCAGTTCGGCGTCAACATCAAGGGCGTGGGCGTGTGCTCCTTCGGTGATGAGATCGTCTTCACCCAGGGCTCTGTCGAGGATCTTCGTTTCGCCGCCGCCTTCGGCAAGAACGGCCGCATCGTCGGAGCCATCACCTTCAACCACGGCAAGTGGCTGGAGTACTACGGCAGACTCATCGAACGATCGGCGCCGTTCCCGCCCCCGCCGCCGGGCTATGACGTACCGGCGAACGCCGAGCCGATGTCGGCCCGGTTCCCGGATCCGCGGGAGCCGACCGGGATTCCGGATGTTGTTCTCACCGGCCATGATCCGACCTCGCGGGGCGCCGAATTCCGCCCCAAAGCCCGCTAACTCCCAAGGAGTCCACATGACAACCGCGGAAACCGCCTGGACCGAGGCGATGAAGTATGAGAACCGCCACGACCCGTACCAGTTCTTCGACGAACTTCGGAAGACACCCGTGGTGCAGGTGGCCGACAAGGTCTTCGTCGTCACCGGATACCGCGAGCTACTGACCCTGGCCCACGACCCGCACGTCAGCTCGGACATCTCGAAGAGTCCGATCTCGGCCCAACCGACGGCCGGTGCACCCGACGTCGGCGCCGACCACATGGAAGCCTACGGCCGGGAGCCGAGCCTGATCGTGTCCGACCCGCCCAAGCACGACAGGCTACGCAGGCAGGTCATGCGGCACTTCGCGCCACCGCATTCCCCGCACGTCATCCCCGACATGGAGTCCGACATCCAGGCGCTCTGCAACGAGCTGCTCGATCAGGCGAAGGCCAAGGGCGGCAACACCATCGACGTGGTCGACGACTACGCCTATCCGGTGCCGGTGGCGGTGATCTGCAAGATCCTGGGTGTGCCGGTAGAGGACGAACCGACCTTCCATAAGTGGATATTCGACTTCATGGCAGGCACGGACATGGGTCCGGAAGCCGCGACCGAAGAGGGGCAGGCCCGCCTTCAGAAGGGGAGGGAAAGCACAGCGGCGATCACGCAATACGTGGCAGATCTGGTGCAGGGGTACGTGACAGAACCGAAGGACAACGTGCTGTCCAAGTTGGTGAACGACAAGGACGGGCCGGACGGCCCGATGACCCCAAAGGAGGCCGCGTCCAACGGGATGCTCATGCTGATCGCCGGTCATGACTCGACGGTCAACACCATTGCCCATTGTGTGCTGATGCTGTTGCGCAACCCGGAGTCCCAGGACCTGCTCCGTGAGATGCCGGAACTGATCCCCAAGGCGATCGAGGAAGTCCTGCGCGTGCAGTCGGCCGTGCAGTTCATCCCCAGCCGCAGCGCGACCGCCGACATCGAGATCGGCGGGACCGTCATCCCCGCGGGGTCGGCGATTCACCTGGTATACGGCGCCGCCAACCGCGACCCGAGGCGGTTCCCCGACCCGGAGAAGTTCGACATCCAGCGCCCGGACAACCAGCACGTGGGCTGGGGCCGCGGAGTCCACAGCTGCGTGGGCGGTCCGCTGGCTCGCCTGGAGGTCAACCTGGCGGTGGAGAATTTCCTGCGCCGGGTGGAGAACCCGCGCCTGGTGGTCGATCCGCCGCCCTACCGGCAGAACCAGATCTTCCGCGGCCCGCTGCATCTCGAGGTCGAGTTCGACCGGATCAAGGACTGAGGTAGCGACATCAAGGCCTTCCAGTTCGTTGAATGGCAGCAGCCGGGCCAGTTGCGTGATGTGCCAGTACCCGAACCTGGCCCCGGGCAGGTTCTGGTAACGGTCGGTGGAGCAGGTGCCTGCCATTCGGACCTCCATCTGTTAGAAGCCCCCGCCGGATCGAAGTCGATGACGCTGCCGTTCACCCTCGGGCACGAGAATGCCGGTTGGGTCGAGACCATGGGGCCCGGTGCAACGGGTCTCGCACCCGGTGACCCCGTTATCGTGTACGGCCCGTGGGGCTGCGGGCTGTGCGTGAATTGCCGCCAGGGGATGGAGAACTACTGCCAGACACCGGGGAAGCCGAGCCCGGGCGGGCTGGGTGGCACCGACGGCGGCATGGCCGAGTATCTCCTCGTCCCGGCGACGCGTTACCTGATTCCATTGGGCGACTTGGACCCCCGTGAGGCAGCGCCGCTCACCGACGCCGGGCTCACCAGCTACCACGCGGTGAAGCGTTCACTGCACCTGTTGGGGCCTGGCTCTACCGCGGTGGTCATCGGCGCAGGGGGCCTGGGTCAAATGGCCATCCAGGTGCTCAAGGCGCTGGCCTCCGCGACAACCGTTGTCGCGGTGGATACTTCGGCTGACAAGCTGGAGATCGCCAAGACGATGGGCGCGGACGAGGTACTCATCTCCGGCGATGATGCGGTGAAGCGCATCAAGGACATCACGAAGGCTCAGGGCGCCGAACTCGTTCTCGATCTGGTTGGGGTCAATCCGACGCTCACGATGGCCGCTCAGGTGTCACGGGTGCTCGGGCACCTCACCATCGTCGGGCTAGGTAACGCCGCCCTCCCGGTGAACTTCAATAGCCCGGCGAAGGAATGCTCCGTCGCGTCGCCGTTCTGGGGCACCATCCCCGAGCTGATCGAGGTGATCAGCCTCGCCCAGACCGGCAAAATCAAGATGCTCGTCGAACACTTCGCCCTCGACGATGCGGCGCACGCCTACCACCTATTGCATGACGGCAAGATCCAGGGACGAGCCGTCATCACACCGAACGACTAACGGCCCGTGTCGATTAGGTACCGCAGATGACGGCCAGCTTGGGCTCGGAATTGACCGAACTCGTCCCCCTTGCGCTTGTCGTTGCGATCTCCCCGCTGTCGATCATTCCCGCCGTGCTGGTGCTGCACACACCGCGGCCGAAGCCCACCAGCCTGGCCTACCTGGCCGGCTGGATCTTCGGGCTGGCCGCGTTGACGGCGATCTTCGTCGAGGTGTCCAGCCTGCTGGGCGGGCTGGACAAATCGCCGAGGTGGGCGTCCTGGCTGCGGATCGTAATCGGTATCGCGCTGATCGTGTTCGGTGTGTTTCGATGGCTGACGCGCAAGCGATCGGCTCACTCGCCAGCCTGGATGAAGAAGATCACCAGTGCCACCCCCGGTCGGGCGGCGGTCATCGCGGCGGCGTTGGTAGTGGTGAATCCAAAGGTGCTCTTCATCTGCGCAGCAGCCGGTTTGGCGATAGGGTCTGCGGGCCTCGGTACCGCGGGTGCCTGGATTTCCGTGGTGTTCTATGTCCTTGTCGCCGCGTCGTCGGCCGCGATCCCGGTACTGGCCTACGCCGTGGCAGGTGAGCGACTCGACGGGCCGCTGACTCGGCTCAAAGACTGGATGGAGCGACACAATGCCGCGCTGGTGGCGGCCATCCTATTTATCATCGGAGTTCTGTTGTTGTACAAGGGCATTCACGGCCTGTAGGAAGCTGGCAGATTGGGCTCGCCATGATGGTTCGCGTTGCAGCGCGACTGGAAGTGGTCGACCCCGGCTTCGCTCGAAGCCGTCGTGGTGCTAGAACCGCTTGCGCGACAGTGCTTCGTGCAGTCACTGGACGCGGTCGCACGCGAACTTCAATACCTTCGCGGCCGCCTTCACGACGCGACGACCACCGCACCGACGGCCAATGATGCACCACACCGTCCGCCGGGGACCGCTCTGGCAGCTCTGACCACAGTCGGGGGAGCCCACCTCGTCGCCCAGTCAACCTCGCAGGCAACAGCATTGGCGAGCGTGTCGCCCGTATCCCCGAGCGCTGCTAAACCCGCGAGCGCCGCCGCTGCGCAGACAAGCTCGGATACGCCGCCTGCTGTACGCACCCTTGCACCCACAATGGCTCTCGCGATACAGGCCGCCGTGGCGGCCGTGCTTGCAGGCCTGATCGCCAAATCGCTGGGAAACGAACAAAGCCTCCTGGTGGCGTGGACGGCATACGTCATCATCGCCGGATCGGCCGAGGCGTCGACCCGGCGAGCGTGGATATGGCTCGTCGCCACGATCGTGGGAGCCACCGCCGGCGTCGTGATCGCGGCAAGCATCCCGGATAACGCTGTCTGGACCGTCGTCGTCGTGACGATTGGCGTGTTGTTCACCATCGTTACCGCACCTGTCTCCTACCCGGCGATGGTGTTCTGGCTGAGCATTGCACTCGTCCCGCTGTTCGCGACCGAAGGGCGCTACCTCGATATGATTTGGGACAAGGCGGTCGCGGCCCTCATCGGAGGGTGCGTCGCAGCCGCTGTCGCGTTTACCGTCGCGCCGATCCGGCTCTCGCGCGACTTCAGTCCGGCGGTGCTGCAGTATCTCGAAGCACTCGATGCGGCCCTCGAATCTCAGCAGCCAGGCGAGACGGACCGCAGGGCGACGGCAGGGACCGCACTCGACCGCGCCCACTCATCCTTGGACGCCATGATTGCGTCTGCCCTCACCAAGACCCACTTCTTTCCGCAACCGGGAAGCCCGCTGACTGAGCAGGGAGTCCGCGTTGACGCCGTCCGTGAGGCGTTCTTGCGTCTCACACCGCTGCTCACCGACTCGTCACGGCGCCTCCACGGCTGGACGGATCAGGAAGTAAAGATGAGTATCCGCCGACTGCGGGACGACGTGGTGGACGCCAAGGCTGCCGCACGCGGCGACGCAGCAGCCGCCAAGACATCCGCACCGCTGGACACTCGTCAGCCCGAGCTCACCACCTCCGCAACATATGACGCGCCTCTGGAACCGGCGGACTACCTGTGGCTCACCGACAACATGCACACCAGACTCGTTGAGTTCGCCCTAATTCTCCGCGGTCACCCGCGCTTGCGCTTGCGAGCCGCAGTGCACTAGCACCTACTCGCCCTTCGGTGTTTCTATTCGGCGTCAATACGACGCTGACGATGGCGGCACAGGTGTCACGGTCCTCGGACACCTGACCATTGTCGGACGGGGGAACGCCGCCCTGACGGTGAACTTCAACAGCCCGGCGAAGGAATGCTGTGTCGCGTCACCGTTTTGGGGATCGATTCCCGAGCTGATCGAGGTCATCGAGCTCGCTCACGGCTCCCGAGCATTTCACGGAATACCACGTTGCGCTGAGGACCGCGACCCGAGCCGCCGTAGACCGAGCAGGACGATTCACCCCACTTTGTACGTCGCGATGGCCTTGGCGACCGGTTCGCCGTCCGGACTGACGACGTCGACGTCGACGTTGACCAGGGTCTTGCCGCGCCGCAGCACCCGTCCGATCGCGATCAGGTCGGTCGCGCGGGCCGGCGCCAGAAACTGCATCGACATCGACGTGGTCACGCCGCGCAGCGAGTCTGGAACCTCCGCGCCCGCCCAGGCGGCGGCCATCACCGCAACGTCGGCCAGCGCCGCGATCGCGCCGCCGTGCACCATGTCGGCGATCGTGACGTTGGTCGGATCCCAGGGCAGGCGCAGCCGCACCTCGTCGGCGTCGAGGACATCGGCGACGATGCCGAGTTTGGCGACGAACGGCGAGGACGGGATGAACTGGGCCATGACATCCGCGCCGGTCTGGGGCTGCGTGGGAGTTGACATGGCTCCAGTATCGAGGGCGGATCAATTACCTCCGGGGTAACCGCCTCTGCGCCAGCAGACGTAAAAGGTTCCAAAACCGCGGCGTGTCGTGGCCATTTGCGTCTGCTCGCGCGGGGGGGGGCGCGTTGACATCGCAGGCCCGGGCTGGTTTCATATCGGGTTATGCAGATAAATCTGGTCATCTCTACCAACTTAGTGGTGAAACGATGACCGCCGCCCAGGAGCTCACCCAAGCGGGCCGCTACGAGTTGAGCCATCTGCGCTCGCTCGAGGCCGAGGCCATCCATATCATTCGGGAGGTGGCCGCGGAGTTCGAGCGGCCGGTGCTGCTGTTCTCCGGCGGCAAGGACTCCATTGTCATGCTGCATCTGGCGCTCAAGGCGTTCCGGCCGGGCCGGTTGCCGTTCCCGGTGATGCACGTCGACACCGGTCACAACTTCGAAGAGGTGCTCCAGGTCCGCGACGAGCTCGTCGCCGAGTCCGGAGTGCGCCTCGTCGTCGCCAAGGTGCAGGACGACATCGACGCCGGCCGCGTGGTCGAGACCATCCCGTCGCGCAACCCTATGCAGACCTTCACGTTGCTGCGCGCCATCCGGGAGAACAAGTTCGACGCCGCGTTCGGCGGCGCCCGCCGCGACGAGGAAAAAGCCCGCGCCAAGGAGCGGGTGTTCAGCTTCCGCGACGAGTTCGGCCAGTGGGACCCCAAGGTGCAGCGGCCGGAGTTGTGGAACCTGTACAACGGCCGCCACCACAAGGGCGAGCACATCCGGGTCTTCCCGCTGTCCAACTGGACCGAGTTCGACATCTGGTCCTACATCGGGGCCGAGAAGATCAAACTGCCCTCGATCTACTACGCGCACCAGCGCAAGGTTTTCGAGCGCGACGGAATGCTACTGGCGGTGCACAAGTACCTGCAGCCGCGCAAGGACGAAGAGACCGTCGAGAAGACCGTGCGCTTCCGGACCGTCGGCGACGTCACGTGCACCGGTTGCGTCGAGTCGCTGGCCGGAACCGTGTCCGAGGTGATCGCCGAGACCGCGGTCTCACGACTCACTGAACGCGGCGCCACCCGCGCCGACGACCGCATCTCCGAGGCCGGTATGGAAGACCGCAAGCGTGAGGGGTACTTCTGATGAGCGCTTGCGCGAAGAAGAGAGGGTTCTGATGACGTCGTTGCTCCGACTGGCCACCGCCGGATCCGTCGACGACGGCAAGTCCACGCTCATCGGCCGTCTGCTCTACGACTCCAAGGCCGTCATGGAAGACCAGCTGGCGTCGGTCGAGCGCACCTCCAAGGAGCGTGGACATGACTACACCGACCTGGCTTTGGTGACAGACGGGCTGCGCGCCGAGCGCGAACAGGGCATCACCATCGACGTCGCGTACCGCTACTTCGCCACGCCCAAGCGCAAATTCATCATCGCCGACACACCGGGCCACATTCAGTACACCCGGAACATGGTGACCGGCACCTCGACCGCGCAGCTGGCGATCGTTCTCGTGGACGCGCGACACGGCCTGCTCGAGCAGTCCCGTCGGCACGCGTTTCTGGCATCGCTCCTCGGCATCCGCCATATCGTGCTGGCGGTCAACAAGATGGACCTCATCGGCTGGGACCAAAAGACATTTGAGACGACTCGGGATGAGTTTCATGATTTCGCGGCCCGGCTCGATGTCCATGACGTGACAACGATTCCGCTGTCGGCACTGCTCGGCGACAACGTGGTCACGAAGTCCGACAAGACTCCGTGGTACGACGGACCTTCGCTGCTGTCACATCTCGAAGATGTCTACATCGCAGGCGACCGCAACCTCGTCGACGTTCGGTTCCCCGTTCAGTACGTGATCCGGCCGCAGTCCCACGACCATCACGACCACCGCAGCTACGCGGGCACCGTCGCCAGTGGCGTGATGCGAGTAGGCGACGACGTTGTCGTGCTGCCGACTGGAAAGTCCTCCCGTATCACCACGATCGAGGGCCCGAGCGGACCGGTCGACGAGGCGTTCCCGCCGATGGCGGTGTCGGTCAGCCTCGCCGACGACATCGACATCTCGCGTGGCGACTTGATCGCCCGGCCGAACAATCAGCCAAGGGTGGCGCAGGAATTCGACGCAACCGTGTGCTGGATGGCCGATGAATCGTCACTGGAGCCGGGACGGGACTACCTGGTCAAACACACCACTCGGACCACGCGGGCCAAGGTAACCGCGCTCGACTACCGCCTCGATGTCAACACGTTGCATCGCGACAAGTCGGCCACCGCGCTCAAACTCAATGAGCTGGGACGCATCTCGCTGCGCACCCAGGTGCCGCTGTTGCTCGACGAGTACAGCCGCAACTCGGCCACCGGCTCGTTCATCCTCATCGATCCGGCAACCAACGGCACGGTCGCGGCGGGGATGATCCTGCCGTACGTCTCAGCGCGTACCTCCAGTCCGAACACCGTGCGCCACGAGTCGCTGTGCAATGCCGAGGACCGGCTGTCGAAGGGCCGGACTGTGTGGTTCACCGGGCTGTCCGGATCTGGAAAGTCGTCAGTGGCGATGCTCGTCGAGCAGAAGCTTCTCGAAAAGGGTTGTCCCGCGTATGTTCTCGACGGGGATAACTTGCGCCACGGCCTCAACGCCGATCTCGGGTTCTCCATGGCCGATCGCGCCGAGAACCAACGCAGGCTGGCCCACGTCGCGGCTATTCTCGCCGACTCCGGCCAGGTGGTGCTGGTACCCGCGATCAGCCCGCTGGAGGAGCACCGCGCGTTGGCGCGGCAGCTGACCACCGAAGCGGGCCTCGACTTCTTCGAGGTGTTCTGCGACACCCCGCTCGATGACTGCGAACGACGCGACCCGAAGGGGCTGTACGCCAAGGCGCGGTCGGGCGAGATCACGCACTTCACCGGGATCGACAGCCCGTACCAGCGGCCCAAGAATCCCGACCTGCGGCTGACGCCGGACCTCACGCCGGACGAACTGGCGGAACTGGTGATCGAGCTGCTGGAAAGCAGGCGATGAGCGCTTGCGCGAAGAGCAGACATCACCGATGAGCGACCACGAGGTTGCCGCCCGCTTGGCGACGGACGCGGGCAAGCTGCTGCTCGAAATCCGCACCGAGCTCGCCGACGCCAGCGGGGCCGAGCGGAAGGCGGCGGGGGACAAGCGATCCCACGACTTCCTGATGGAGGCGCTGGCTGCCGAGCGGCCCGGCGACGCGGTGCTGTCCGAGGAGGGTGTCGACAACCCCGTGCGGCTCACCGCCGAGCGAGTGTGGATCGTCGACCCGCTCGACGGCACCCGGGAGTTCTCCGAACTGGGCCGCGACGACTGGGCCGTGCACGTCGCGCTGTGGCAGGCCGGCGAGCTTGTTGCCGGCGCAGTCGCCCTTCCGGCGCAAGGCATTACGCTCGCCACGCCGACCGTCACCCCGCCACCTGCCACAGCGGACAAGCCCCGCATCGTGCTGTCGCGCACCCGGCCACCGGCCATCGCGCTCGCCGTGCGCGATGCGCTGGACGGCACGCTGGTCGAAATGGGTTCGGCAGGCGCCAAAGTCGCGTCAGTGATCCAGGGTCTCTCCGACATCTACGTGCATGCGGGCGGCCAGTACGAATGGGACTCGGCCGCACCCGTCGCGGTGGCCCGCGCGGCCGGGCTGCACACGTCGCGTATCGACGGTTCGCCGCTGGTGTACAACCAGTCCGACCCGTTGCTGCCGGATCTGGTGGTGTGCCGTCCGGAGTTCGCCGACACGGTGCTCGCCGTCACGGGGTGACGGCGCACAGTACGCTCGGGCGCGTGAGCAATCCGACCCTGCGCGTCCTGGCCGATCTGCCCCAACAGCCGGTAGGCCTGTCCGACTCGACCCTGATCCTGATCGACTGCCAGAACACCTACACACGCGGAGTGATGGAGCTCGATGGCGTGCAGGAGGCGCTCGACGAGGCCGCCGCGCTGCTCGACCGGGCGCGCTCGGCGGGCATCCCGATCATCCATATCCAGCATGACGACGGCCCCGGCTCGCTGTACGACATCGAGGGGGAGAGCGGCGCGATCGTGCCGCGGGTGGCCCCGCATAACGGCGAGCCGGTGGTGGTGAAGAACTATCCGAACTCGTTCGTGCAGACGGACCTCGACGAGGTGTTGAAGACGGCAAACGCCTCGAACCTCGTGCTGGCCGGCTTCATGACCCACATGTGCGTGAATTCCACTGTCCGCGGCGCGTTCAACCTCGGCTATTCGCCGACTGTCGTCGCCTCGGCGACCGCGACCCGTGCATTGCCCGGATTGGGTGACGCGACGGTGTCCGCGGAGGCGATGCAGGCCGCAAGCCTCGCCGCGTTGGCCGACCTGTTTGCCGTCGTGGTTCCCGGCGCCAGTGACATACCGGACTGACATCCCCGACTAACCTGCGCATTTCACAACGGCCAGTCAGTGGAACTGGACCCATAGCGCAGGGCCGCGGCGGGAGGCAGCGGACGCCGTTGATCGACGGTAATCGCGTCGAGCATCAGGGCGACGTAGCGTCGCCAGCCGTCGCTGCCGAAATCCATTGTCCAGAGCACACTGTTGAGCATCGCCACGATCCGGGGTAGATCCTCGGCCACCAGGTCTGTGCGGACCAGCCCAGCGCGCTGAGCGCGGCGGGCGAGGTCGCCCAGCGCTTCATACAGATCGATCGATACATCGGGAGTCAGCGAGCCGGCCTTGCGCGCCGCCGCCAGAATGTTGTGTTCGCGGGCGCCCAGCGACATCGCCGCCTCAATCAGCTCGGTGAGTCCGCGTAGCGGGTCCGCGGCGCGGCGGGCCCGCTCGACAACGGGTGAAAGGTCCTCGGCGATGCTCTGATCCAGGGCTGCCCTAACCAGGTCGCCCTTGGTCGGAAACCGCCGGTAGAGCGTTCGTTCGCCGACCCCTGCGCGACGGGCGATGGCCTCGATGGGGGCGTCCGGCCCCAGCTCGCCGTACACCTCACGCGCCGCACGCAGAATGCGCTCCGCGTTGCGCACCGCGTCTGCTCGTAAGGGCCGCTCGGCAGCCGTCGTCATTAGGCCAGAATAGCAAGTGACAGTTGACTGCCATTCTCGTCGGTTCTACGCTGGACTTGGCAGCCAACTGACACTTAATGGGAACAGCCAATGACCTCAATGCCTTCCGACGTCGGCTCCGACACGGATCTGCCCGTGATTCCGGCCCGACGCGCTGCCGAGTGTCCACTCGCGCCACCCGCCGAGTTCGTTGGATGGCGGGAGGAGCCCGGGCTGCGACGGGCGATGTACCAGGGCCGACCGGCCTGGGTAGTGAGCCGCTACCAGGACATCAGAGCCGCGCTGGTTGATCCACGCATGTCCGCGGACACGATTCCGAACTCCCTGATGCCGTCGGGCCCTGACAACCACACGCCTGTGATGTTCGCTCGCGCGGACGATCCCGAGCATCATCGGTTGCGGCGCATGATGACCAGCGTCTTCACATTCAGGCGAACCGATGCGATGCGGCCGCAGATTCAGGAACTGGTCGACCGACATCTCAGTGCGATGATCACCAACGGGCCGCCGGCCGACATCGTGCGCGACTTCGCGTTGCCGGTGCCTTCACTCGTGATCGCGCTTCTACTGGGGGTGCCGCAAGAAGACCTCGAGTTCTTCCAGCACAACACCACGGTTGGAATGGACATGAGGTCGTCCGAGGAGGAGAAAGCGCAGGCATTCGGGGCAATGTATGCGTATATACGGGAATTGGTGGACCGCAAAGAGCACGATCCCGGCGATGACTTGATCAGCCACCTTGTCACCGACTACGTCGTGCCAGGCGAGCTCAACCGTGAGACCGCGGCAATTAACGGTGTCATCATGATGCAGGCCGGCCACGAAACCACAGCCAACATGATCGCGCTGGGAACCGTTGCGCTGCTTCAGCATCGCGATGTGTTTGAGCGACTCGGCCAGGCCGACGACAGAGTCGTCATCGCGAACATCGTCGAGGAACTAATGCGCTATCTCACCGTTGTGCACAGCCAGGTCGATCGGGTTGCTAGCGAAGACCTCACGATCGGCGGCCAGTTGATCCGCGCCGGCGACATGGTCGTTATGAACCTGCCCGCCGGCAACTGGGACGCCGAGTTTGTCGAAAACCCGGAAACCCTCGACGTCGACCGAAACACCCGCGGGCACTTGGGTTTCGGCTACGGCGTGCACCAATGCATTGGACAGAATCTCGCCCGAGTCGAGATGCAGACCGCATTCGCCACACTGGCGCGCCGCCTACCCGGGCTGAGGTTGGCGGTGTCGACGGACGCGCTGAAGTTCAAAGGTGAATCGGACATCTACGGCATGAAGGAGCTACCCGTCGCATGGTGACATCGACCAACGCCCTGCGGTTCGACGATCGCGTCGCCGTGATCACCGGCGCTGGGGGAGGTTTGGGCCGCGAATACGCCCTGCTGCTCGCGTCGAGGGGCGCGCGGATCGTGGTCAACGACATCGGCGTGTCCGTCACAGGAGACGGATCGGGCAGCGAGGCCGCAACATCCGCGGTGCGGGAGATCTAAGAGCGTGGTGGTGAAGCGATCGCCGACACTAGCGACGTGGCTACCCCGGAAGGTGGTCAGGCGATTATCGACGCGGCGCTGGACGCCTGGGAGCGTGTCGACATCGTGGTCAACAACGCTGGCATCGTGCGCGATTCACCATTCGACGATTTGACCATGGAGCGGGTGGCACCTCTGCTTGATGTCCATCTGAAGGGCGCATTTCACGTCACGCTGCCGGCGTGGAAGGCGATGCGCGAACAAGAGTATGGCCGCATCGTCAACACCACCTCCGCTGCCGGAATCCTCGGTGCGAAGAACATGAGTAATTACGGCGCCGCCAAGACCGGGCTCATCGGTCTCACTCGGGTGTTGGCCGCCGAAGGAGCCGACCTGGGCATCAAGGTGAACGCCATCGCCCCGATCGCAGCAACCCGCATGCTGACTCACTCCATCAGCGGTGCGGGCCAGCAGGACGACCCAGCGGCACAAGCCGTCCTGGATGACCTTGTAGCCCAATACATCCAGAGACTCGATCCCGTCCTGGTAGCTCCTGTGGTGGCCTTCCTCGCGCATCAGGACTGTCCGGTATCCGGGGAGATCTACACAGCAGGCGCCGGGCACGTTGCACGATTCTTCATCGGGCGGACAAAGGGTTTCTATAACCCCGCGCTCTCGGTTGAGGATGTGCGCGACCACCTCGACGAGATCCGCGGTGATTCCGATTTCACCGTGCCAGGCGGACCCGCCGACGAGATGGGCGAGCTCTTCCGCACGATCATGACGGGCTGACGCCGTGGTGGTGCCGGATCTAGTGCGCATCCCCGACTAACCTGGCCACCATGCGAATGTCGGCCAAGGCGGAGTATGCCGTCCGGGCCATGGTGCAGCTAGCGACCGTTGACGAAGGTGTCCTGGTCAAGACCGACGACCTGGCCAAGGTCCAGGGCATCCCGCCCCAGTTCCTCGTCGACATCCTGACCAATCTGCGCACCGACCGTCTGGTGCGTAGCCACCGCGGCCGCGACGGCGGTTATGAGCTGGCCCGCCCCGCCGCCGACATCAGCATCGCCGACGTCCTGCGCTGCATCGATGGCCCGCTGGCCAGCGTGCGCGACATCGGGCTCGGCGATCTGCCGTACTCAGGACCGACCGCGGCGCTGACCGACGTGTGGCGCGCGCTGCGGGCCAGCATGCGATCGGTGCTCGAACAGACGAGCCTCGCCGACGTCGCCTCCGGCGTGTTACCCGGGCACGTCGCGAACTTGGCCGGCGACTACATCGGTCAGGAAGAGCAGCGCGGTCACTCGGTCGGCTAGGGGCGCTTACGTGATCGGCGGGTCGCGACGCCGTCGAGCAGCATGCGCAGGCCCCGGTCGAAGTCTTCTTCCACCGTCGTCTGCATCGCCACCACCGAAAGCGCTTCGATGTGCGGATATGTCGTACCCGCCACCGACCCGATCCGGGCGGCCGCGGCCGCGGCGGCGGCGTCACGGCCGCGGGTGAGCGGGCCTGCGAAGTCGGCCTGCGCCGCGCCCACCACGAAGCCCAGCACGGCGTGGAATGCGGCGAGTCGATCACGGTCGGGCAAGTCGGCCCGCCCGAGCGCGGCGATCAGTGCGTCGGCCGCGGCGAAACCCGTCGCCGACAACGTGCGGCGGGTCAATACGAGTGGAATCGCGGCGGGATGCGCGCGGATGCCCCGCCACATCGCGTCGGCGATCCCATAAGCGTCGTGCTGCCAATCGTCGGTCGGTTCGGGCAGCCGCACCCCCGCGACAACCGCTGCGACGACAAGTTCCTCCAGCCCTTCCTTATCGGGCACGTAGTTGTAAACCGTCATCGGGCCGGTGCCCAGCGCGGCCGCCAACGACCGCATGCTGAGCGCGCTCAGCCCCGCGGCGTCGACAATGCCCAACGCCGCGGCGGCGATCTCATCGGTCGTGAACCGAGCCCGCATGCAACCGCCCCTTTCGCTCTTCGCGCAAGCGGCTCATCGTGCCCTTCTGCTCTTCGCGCAAGCGCCCATCGTGCCCTTGACAAGTACATCGTACGTGAAGCACCCTAGAACACGTACACCGTACTTATGATGGAGATGCATATGCGGACGACCATTCCGACCGAGCGGGTCGATTTCAGGTGCCGCGGCATCAGATGCGCGGCGTGGCTGACGCTGCCTGCCGGGCGGGGGCCGCATCCGGGGGTCGTGCTGGCGCATGGGCTCGGCGCGACGCACGACATGATGCTGCCGCAGTACGAACAGCACTTCGCCGCGGCCGGGATCGCGACGCTGGCGTTCGACTACCGCAACACCGGGGCCTCCGACGGTCAACCGCGCCAGCACATCTCGACGCGGGGACAGTGTCACGACGTCGCGGCGGCAGTCGAGCACCTCAAGTCGCGGCCGGAGGTCGACGGCGGGCGGATCGGACTGTGGGGCACCAGCCTCGGCGGTATGAACGTGATCCGGGTGGCTGCGGACCGGACCGATGTCGCGGTCGCAGCGGTGCAATGCCCGATCGTGCACGGGCCGGGCGCAGCCCGCCGACTCGGTCTGCGCGGCGCGCTGCGGCTGACGCCCGCCATCGCGGAGGATTTCCTGCGCGTGGTCTCCCGCCGCGGCCGACGGTACGTGCCGATCGTCGGCCGCCTGGAAGCCTCGCGATGGTCACCGTCGTGGGTGCCGAATCTGGTTGGTATTCCACGGTTCCGCCGGGCGGCCAGTTCGACAACCGGATCGCCGCTGCAGACGCCGTGGCGATGGTGCTGACGTCGGCGACACGGCACGCCCCTCACATCGATGCGCCGTTGCTGGCGTGCGTGTGCGATCGGGAGAGCCTGATGGATCCCGCGTATGCCGCGCTGGTCGCCCGTCGTGCACCCCTCGGCGTCGCTCGACACTACGACTCTGACCATTTCGCGATCTACCACCCGCCGCTCCTGCCCCGTGTCCTCGCCGACCAAACCGCCTTTCTCCAGGAGCATCTCGGTGTCCACGCGTGATCTGCTGCGGGCCAACGACGCGCGCTTTCACGCTCTGGCCGGCGCGTTCAGCGCCGAGGAGTGGTCGCACCCAAGCCTGTGCGACGGCTGGTCCAACCACGACGTGCTGGCACACCTCGTCGTCGGCTACGGTGCAGGACCGGGTGTCGTCGCGTCCGAGATGCTGCGTCACAGTGGATCGTTCGACCGCGCCAACGCCGCGCTGGCCCGGTCGCTGGCCACAATGCGCAGCCCCGGCGAACTGCTCGACGACTTCGGGCGGCTGACCCGCCGGCCACGCGGGCTCGGCCGTTACTTCCCGCCGCGGCTACTTCTCGGCGACCACATCACCCACGAACTCGACATCCTCTTTGCACTGAACCGCGAGCCGGCCATACCGGTGGTTGCATTAGTTGACGTACTGAATACCCAAGTGGCCGTTCCGAATCCGTTCGTACCGGCATTCCGCAACAGCCGCGGGTTACGCCTGATGGCAACCGACGCGGACTGGACGCACGCCGAGCGAGGTCCGATCGTCCGGGGCCGCGCCGCCGACCTGGTGTCCGTGCTGGGCAACCGGCCCGCGATGTTGCCCAGTCTCGCCGGCGACGGTGTAGAGGTGCTGGCGTCGCGAGTCAGTAGCATGGACGTGCATCTCTGGGAGGTCGACGATGACTGACGCTTTTGTGCTCGGCGGGGTTCGAACCCCGTTTGCCCGGTATGGCAGTTCCTTGTCACACATCCGGACCGACAACTTGCTCGGCATGACGATGAAGGGCGCGTGTGAGCGCGTGGGTGTCGGCCTTGATCAGGTCGAAGACATCGTGGCCGGCTGTGTGAACCCGGCCCATGAGGGCATGGGCGACGTCGCCCGGTGGGCAGCACTGGCGGCCGGTTTTCCCGACAGCGTCGCAGGCGTCACCATCAACCGGTTTTGCGGCTCGTCGGTGAGCGCGGCCATCAACGTGGCGCATGCGATCAAGGCCGGCGACCTGGGCGTCGGGATCGCGTGTGGGGTGGAATCGATGTCCCGGTCGGGTTGGGCGTACATGAAGGGCGACGCTCCGTTCGCGCCGCGAGGACCGGTCCTGCTGCTGGACACCATGTGGGCGGGCGCCGGCGGCCCTCCCAATCCGACCCTGCTGGCTCGTAACGCCTACATCGGCATGATCGAGACCGCGCAGAACGTCGCCGACCGCTACAAGCTGACGCGTGAGGAGATCGATGCGTTCGCATTGCGGTCTCAGCAGCACGCGAAGGCCGCTCGCGACTCCGGGCGGCTGGCCAAAGAGATTATGCCCGTGCAGATTTCGGCGACGAAGAAGACTCCGGCTCGCACGTTTGAGCATGACGAGTTCATCCGGGACGACACGACCGCTGAGCAACTGGCGGCGCTGCCGGTGCAGCCCGGGACGAGGCAGATGACCGCGGCGAACTCCACGCCGCTGACCGACGGCGCGAGTGCGATTGTCCTCGCGTCGGGGGAGAGGGCGGCCGAACTCGGCGTAGAGCCACTGGCGCGGGTCGTGTCGTCGGCTGTGTACGGGATCGATCCGCTGATCATGGGCCTGGCGCCGGCATGGGCCCTACCCTTGGCGATCAAGCGTGCCGGCCTGACCCCCGAGCAGATCGACGTGTGGGAAGTGCACGAGGCATTCAGCGCGCAGGCGCTGGGTGTGCTTCGCGAGCTGCCGAATCAACTCGGTGGTTTCACGATTCCGGACGAGAAGCTCACCCCGAATGGCGGCGCCGTGGCCATCGGCCATCCGTTCGGGGCCACCGGTACCCGATATGTGTTGACGCTGGCTACCGAGTTGCGCGAGCGCAACGTCCGCTACGGCGCAGTCGGTGTGTGCATCGGCTCCGGCCAGGGCGTTGCCGTCGTCCTGGAAAACCCGCAGGCGACCTGAGTCGCCCAGTCGTCAGCCGCCGCCCGATCCGTAGGGCCGGGTGAGGATTTCCAGGTAGTGCCCGCCGGGATCCTGGAAGTAGACGCCGCGGCCGCCGTCGTTGTGGTTGATTTCGCCGGGCCGGCCGCCCCGCGGATCGGCCCAATGCTGCATGCCCCGCTCGCGGATACGTCCGTAAATCTCGGAGAACTCGTCCTCGGATACCAGGAACGCGTAATGCTGCGGACGGATGTCCTCGCCCTCGGCGACTTGTGCGTAGTCGAGGCTGACACCGTGGTTGAGTTCCACCGCCAGGAACGGGCCGAATTCCTTGGCGCTTGGCAGGCCGAACAGCTTGGTGAAGAAGGTGGCCGATTCCTCGCGGTCTTTCGCGGCGACGATGGTGTGGTTGAACGTGATTGCCATACCAATTCAGTCAACCACTGTCGATGGTGCGACGGCAACAATGGACGATGTACCCATGTCGGACGTCGAGGTGCTCAACGGTCCAAGGGTCACCCTGCGCGCGCCCACCCTCGATGACGCCGAGCTGCTGTTCGAGCGCATGGCGTCCGACCCGGAGGTGTCGCGCTATATGTCGTGGCGCCCGCATCGAGACGTGGGCGAGACGCGGCGCGTCATCACCGAAATCTTCAACGTCGGTGGTGAAACTACCTGGATCATCGAACTGCGCGACGGTGGCGGCCCGATCGGGGTGTGCGGCTGGCGGCGGCCGCAGCCGCACATCATCGACTTCGGCTATTACCTGGGTCGCCAATGGTGGCGGCAAGGAATCATGTCCGAGGCGGTGCAACTTCTGCTCGACAAGGCCAAGCGCGACCCGACCGTGTACAGGGTGACGGCGCACTGCCACGTCGGCAACGCCGCATCCGCGGCGCTGCTGGAACGCAGCGGGCTGGCCTTCGAAGGACGGCTGGCGCGCTACGCCGTGTTGCCGAACATCAGCGTCGAGCCGCAGGACTGCCTGCTGTTCGGCAAGGCGCTCAGGTGACGACGCCGCGCACCGCCCACGCGCTCGCACGCAGTGCAAGACCGTCTTCGCCCAGACGCTTTCGCAGTCTGGAGGCCAACGCCTGCCGCCCGGATTCGGCCAACGACGACACGTAGACACCCGCCGGACCCTGACCACATAGGAACGGCTGCCAATAGTCATCGAACGATGCGAACGCCATCTCGATGGTCAGCGACTGCTCGTCGACGTCCTGCATTCCGTGCGTACGCCACAGCTCCGCGAGTGCGCCGTGCGTGGACAGCGGCATGTGCCGTTCGTCGCGCGGCGCCGCGTCCGGATCGACCGCGACAGCCGCGTCCCAGAACGTCCGCAGCATCTGCATTTCGCCGCCGTAGTCCCACACCGCCGCCGCCACGACGCCGCCGGGGCGGGTGACCCGGATCATCTGCTGCAGCGCGGCGGCCGGATCCTGCACGAAGTTCAGCACGAGCATCGACAACGTCCGGTCGAAGGCGTCGTCGGGGAAAGGCAGCGCCAGGGCGTCGCCGACCTCGAACCGCACCCTGTCGCCGCTCGCGTGCTCACGCGCGTACCGCGTGTAGGCCGGTGACGGCTCAATGCCCGCCACCCGCACAGACTCGATGGCCGCGGCCGTGACGGACAGTGCGCCGGTGCCCGATCCCACGTCGAGCACGCGATCGCCCTCGGTGACGCCGGCGAACGTCACGAACAGCGGGGCGAGCCGACGGCTCCAGCGGCCCATGAGCCGCTCATAGCCGTCGCTTTCGGAGAACATGCTGCGGTCAGGCTATCTCCGCGGCCGTGATACGAAGGACAGATGGCGTTCGATTTTCGCGATCTCGATGTCCCGATCATCGTCGCGCCGATGGCCGGTGGGCCGTCGACGCCCGAACTCGCGGCCGCCGGGACGAATGCAGGCGGACTCGGCTTCGTCGCTGCGGGATACCTGACTGCCGAGGTGTTAGCCGAGCGGATCACCGCGGCCCGCGGACTGTCTTCCGGCCCGATCGGCGCGAATCTGTTTGTGCCACAACCAAGTGCGGGCACACCGGCGGACATCCAGCGTTACGCCAAGGCGCTCGCCCCTGAGGCCGAGCGCTACGGCGCCCAGCTAGGTGAACCTCGGTTCGACGACGACCACTGGGCGGCCAAGATCGAGGTGCTCCTGGACCTGCGGCCAGACGTCGCGTCGTTCACCTTCGGCATGCCGAGCGCCGAGGAGTGTCTGCGGCTGCGCGAGGCGGGCATCGCTGTCGTCGGCTCCGTGACCACACTGCCGGAGGCGCAGATCGCGCTTGCCCGCGGCGTCGACGCGCTCGCCGCGCAGGGCCCGTCTGCGGGCGGGCATCGCGGCACCTTCGACCCGGCCGCGCGGCCGGCCACCCAGCCGCTCGACGAGCTGCTGGCGGATGTCAAAGCAGCCGCCGACGTGCCGGTCGTTGCTGCTGGCGGGTTGATGACCGCAGACGACGTCGGGCGCGTCCTGGCGGCGGGCGCGGTCGCGGCCCAACTCGGAACGGCGTTCCTGCTCTCCGACGAAGCGGGAAGCAGCCCCGTGCACCGGGCGGCGCTGAAGGATCCGCGGTTCACCGAAACCGCTGTCACAAAGGCATTTTCGGGCCGTTACGCGCGGGGGCTGCGCAACCGGTTCATCGACGAGCACGAAGGCGAGGCACCATTCGGGTACCCGGAGGTGCACTGGCTGACCAGTCCGGTGCGTGCGGCGGCGGTACGTGCAGGCGATCCGCACGCCGTCAACGTATGGGCGGGCACCGGATTTCAGAAGATCGGCAACGGCTCGGTGGCCGACATCATGGCAGCGCTAAACCCTTCTCGTCGAACCTGAGCTTGGACGATCCGCCAGCCCAGCGCTTCGAGTTCTGCTTGACGGTCGATGTCCCGGGTTCGCCGTTCGGGATCTGTCCAGTGTTGTGCACCGTCGTACTCCACGCCGACCCGCCACCGAGACCATCCCATATCGATGTGGCCCACGAAGTATCCGTAGTTGTCGTAGACCTCAATCTGGGTGCGTTCTGGCCGCAGACCGGCGGAGGTGAGTGCGTCGCGAGCTGGTATCGATTCACCACGCCTGCTGCCAGCGCCTCGGTGCCGAGAAATGGATCCACGCCAATACCACGTCAGGAATCCGTGACGGGTTCCCGGCCGAACCTGAGCCCCATGTGTGACGTCTCAGCCAGATGTCGAGGACAAGCTCAGGTTGGGCGACCGATTCGTTTCCGGGTTGGGTTTGGTCATATAGGTATGCAGACAACACTTACTCAAACCGCCCGTGACGTGCTCGACGGGCCGCACATCGCGGCGATCGCCACGTCGAACGCCGACGGACGACCGCAGTCGTCGCTGATATTCGTCAAACGCGACGACGACACGGTGGTGTTCAGCACCATCAAGGGCCGGCTGAAAACGCACAACATGGCGCGCGACCCGCGCGTCAGCCTGCTGGTGGTCGACAGGGACGAGGGGCGCTACGTCGAGATCCGTGGCACCGTGGAGATCACCGAGGACCCCGAGAAGCGACTGCTCTATGAGATGTATCACCGCTACATGGGCGGCACGGCGCCACCGCCCGAACCGGGCGCCGAACGGCTGATCGTGCGGATCACACCGGAGAAGGTCTACCAGTTCCCGCCGGTTGCGGCATGAGCGATTTCATACACGACACCGAGCCGTTTCGCCGCGAACTGCTCGCGCATTGTTACCGGATGCTGGGCTCGGCGCACGACGCCGAGGACGCCGTGCAGGAAACCTATCTGCGCGCGTGGCGCGGCCATCGGGAGTTCGAAAACCGCTCGTCGGTGCGGACCTGGCTGTACCGCATCGCGACCAATGCGTGCCTGACGGCGCTTGCGCACCGCAGCAGGCGCGTGCTGCCCTCGGGTCTGGGCGCGCCGTCCGACGATCCGCACATCGAGCCGGTGCTCGCGCCAGATGTGCTGTGGCTCGGGGCGATACCCGATGACTGGGTGACCGACGATCCGGCCGCGGTCATTACCACGCGCGAGAGCCTGCGACTGGCGTTGGTCGCCAGCCTGCAGCACCTTCCGGCACAGCAGCGCGCGGTACTTCTGCTGCGCGACGTGTTGGCGTTCCCCGCCGCGGATGTCGCGGCGATGCTCGACATCAGCGTCGCCGCTGTGAAGAGCGCGCTGCAGCGGGCGCGGGTACGGTTGCGTGACGTCGCCCCGAGCGCCGATGATGTCGTCGAGCCCACGGAGCCGCGTGCCCGCGAGCTGCTGGATGGGTACATGGCAGCGTTCGAGACCGCGGACACCGCGCTGCTGGAGGAGGTGCTGCGTCACGACGCCGCGCTGGAGATGGTGGGGTCGCGGACATGGTTCGCCGGCCGCGCAACCTGCCTGCCCTACCTCGCCGAAGTCGTTGGCGTGCGGGGTGATTGGCGGATGGTGGCCATCGCCGCCAACGGCCAGCCTGCCGCCGCGGCCTACCGTCGCGACGAGGACGACGTGCTGCGTGCGTTCGGGATCGCGGCGCTCGACGTGACGGCCACCGGGATCGCACGCATCGTCGTATTCGGCGATCCCGGCCTGGTCACCTTGTTCGGTCTGCCGCTGATCGATTCGCCACTGGAAATCACAGGCTAGCGCGTTCACCCTCAAACCTGATATCACATGCGATATCAGGTTTCGAGACCATCGATTGGTCCTCAAACCGGGGAGCCGCCAACGCGCAAGCCGCTATCGCAGATCGTCGATGATCACGTCGCCGTCCTGGCTCATCGCGGCCCGAGGAACGCGAAGACCAGAAGCGCAAGTGCAACACCCGCGGCCAGCATGTCGTAGATCATCCGAAGGTTGTGGTGGCCAGTGGTTTCCAGAGGCGGCGGCATCAGGACTCGTGTCGGGGGACCCCCCGTATCCCTTCATCGGCGCGATCGTGCGTGTTTGCACGCATATCGGCTCGGGGCGAGATGATGGAGGGATGACGACGACTGAACGGCACCGGTTTCTGAGCTTTCTGGGCCCGAACTGGTTCGCTTCGGTCATGGGAACCGGGATCGTCGCGACGGCCGGTGCGACGTTGCCGCTGCATGTCCCCGGTTTGCGCGCGTTCGCCCAGGCGGTGTGGGTGGCGACGTCGGTGTGGCTGGTGATTCTCATCGTCGCGGTGGTCGCACATTGGGTGCGGAACCCGACCGTGGCCCGAAGCCACGCGTACAACCCGCAGATGGGTCACTTCTACGGTGCGGCCCCGATGGCGTTGCTCACTGTCGGCGCCGGTGCGGTCCTCGTCGGCAAGGACCTGATCGGCGAGCGCGCGGCCGTCAACCTCGACTGGGTGCTGTGGGGGACGGGCACGCTCGGCGGGCTATTCACAGCGATAAGCATCCCGTATTTGATGTTCACCCAATATCGCGTCGAGGCCGACGCCGCATTCGGCGGCTGGCTGATGCCGGTAGTGCCGCCGATGGTGTCGGCGGCAACGGGCGCGCTGTTGATCCCGCACATGGCGCCGGGCACCGGCAGGGAAACCATGCTCTACGGCTGCTACGCGATGTTCGGGCTGTCGCTCGTCGCGTCGCTCATCATCATCACCATGGTGTGGAGTCGCCTGGCGCACTTCGGCACGTCGGGCACGGCCCGTGTGCCAACGCTGTGGATCGTGCTGGGCCCGCTTGGCCAATCCATCACGGCCGCAGGACTTCTCGGTACCACTGCCGCGCTGGCCGTCGAGCCGCACCTGGCAGACGGCATGAGTGTCTTCGCGATTCTGTACGGCGTTCCTGTCTGGGGATTCGCGGTGTTGTGGATCGCGTTGGCGACGGCACTGACAGTCCGTACCATCCGGCGCGGCATGCCATTCGGGTTGACGTGGTGGAGCCTGACGTTCCCG
The DNA here is from genome assembly GCA_963770305.1 of uncultured Actinomycetota bacterium. Lineage (GTDB taxonomy): Bacteria > Actinomycetota > Actinomycetes > Mycobacteriales > Mycobacteriaceae > Mycobacterium. Next base: position 52,928 of record CAVYPB010000012.1, on the reverse strand, counting down.
GTCGGCACCTTTGTCACCGGCACCACGCAGCTGGCCGTCCACACGGGTCTGCCGTCATTTCGCGTTGCCGCCGCCATCGCCTACGTCGGCCTGCTGAGCACTTGGTGTCTGGTGGCGGTTCGGACGTTCCGGGGCGGCCTGCGGGGCAACATATTCGCGCCGCCGCCTGCGGGTCCCGTCAAGGCGCTGAAGGATCCGCCTGCCGCGACGCCAGGGCGGTGAGCGAGACTCGCAGTGTGGCAGCGACAGACCCCCTCATCTCGAACGTTTCCGACACGGCGCGCTGGGTTGCGACCTATCGGGCGGTGGAGTCGGCACGTCCCGACGCGGCGCATCGTTCGACCGGCTCCCGCGGTGGATGCGACCGCTGGCGTGGCTGCCGTAGCCCGATCCGCGCAAACCGGGCAACAATACGTACAGCGGGGTTGTCCGCCTTACGCGTTGAGAGCGACTACTTCGGGGCGGTGAGCTCCAGCGCGATGTTGTCCGGATCGCGGAACTCAAGGATGTAGGTCGGGCCGATGTCCTTGACCGGCTCGTGGTCGACGCCGAGGACATCGAGATGGGCTGCGGCGTCATCCAATTCGGCCTTGCTGGCGACGCGGAACGCCAGGTGGTCGAGTCCGCAGCGGTCTTCGTGGAACCTGTCGGCCGCGACGGGCCGCAGGCCGATCAGCGCGCCGCCGAGGTCGTAGATCACGCCACCGAACAGAAAGCCGAGCGCCTCACGGGTGGCCGCGTCGGCGCGCTCGGGTGACTCGATCAACACCCGCCAGCCGAAGACGCTCTCGTAGAACTGTCGCGACCGCTCGATATCGGTGACGGTGAGCCGGACATGAGCGATGGAGGAGGCAGTGATCGGCATGCACTCATGCTGCCAGTGACGGCGGCGCGATGATTCTTCGGTACTACCTCGGTCTGTCTAGGCGTCGATGTCACCGCGTTTCTGACCTTCGACGCGGCAGGCAAGCTGGCTGGTATGCCCCAGGTCAAAGAGGGCCGCAGTCTCTCCCACACGCTGTTCGCGGTATTTCTGGGTGTGCTGATGTGGGTCGGCCTCGCCCTGCGGCGACCGGAATTGCTGCGAGTCGTCGGGCTGCGATGGACGGCGGACTCGCAGGCAAGGGTCGTTCGTTCGCTTGGCCGTGCCAGAATCGCCCACGTGCGAATTGGGATGACCATGCCCGTGATGGAACCCGACCTCGATGCGGCCACGCTCAAGGCTTGGGCCCGCGTCATCGATGACGGCTCGTTCTCGTCGCTGTGCTGGGGCGAGCGCATCGCGTTCGACAATCCCGACAGCCTGACCCTGCTGGGCGCATTGGCGGCGTGGACAGACCGGGTGCGGTTGGTGACGACGGTGATTGTGCCGCAGCTGCACGATCCTGTGATGCTGGCGAAGGGTTTGGCGACCGGCGACATGCTCAGCGGCGGCCGGCTGACCGTCGGCATCGGCGTCGGCGGCCGCGACGAGGACTACCGGGCCGTCGGCGCCGACACCGGGGCGCAGACGATGCGTGGCCTGGTCGAGAATGTCGCGGTGATGAAGCGCATCTGGGCGGGGGAGAAGATCACCGATTCCGTCGTGCCGGTCGGGCCGCCGCCGCTGCAGCCCGGTGGGCCGGAGTTGCTGATCGGTACGACGGGCCCGAAGACCGTGCGCAGCGCCGCGTCCTGGGCCGACGGACTGGCCGGAGTCACGCTCGACCTTGACGTCAGCAAGCAGAACGAACTGTTCGACGTCGCCCGCCGCGCATGGGCGGAGGCCGGCAAGCGCAAACCACACCTGGCGACGTCGTTCTGGTTCGCCATCGGCGACGACGCGCAGGCGGCACGGGCACAGGTACACCGGCATCTGCTGCGCTATATGAACTGGATTCCCGCCAAGGTCGTCGACGCGATGGCGCCCACCACCGGTTGGGCAGGCAACGACGACGAGTTGCTCGACATCATGCGAAAGTTCTCCGACATCGGTACCGACGAGATCCACCTCATCCCGACTAGCTCGGACATCGACCAGCTGCGCCGTGTCGCCGAGGTGGCAAAACAGTTCGCTTAGCGGAGAGCTACGGCGTCGTTCGAGCTTTAGGCCGGTGTGAGTTTGACCCGCATCTGTGCCGGCCCGCGAAGCGAGCTGTTGGTCGACCATCGCGTCTCACCGACGAGCTCTACCCGGCTGACTCGCGTGACGAGCTCACGCAACACTGCCTGTGCCTCCATTCGGGTCAGCTGGGCGCCAAGGCACAGGTGCGCGCCGAAGCCGAACGCGATGTGCTGGCTGGGATTTCGGTCGACCCGGTACGCGTCGGGGTCGTCGAACACCTGTGGATCGCGGTTGGCGGCGCCGAACGACAACAGCACGCGTGCACCGGCCGGAATCGTGACGTCGCCGACCGGGTACTCAGTGCGCGCGGTCCGGTACAAGTTCTGCACGGGTGACGAGTAGCGCAGCAGCTCCTCGATCGCCATCGGAATCAAGTCTGGATCTTCGCGAATCTGGTTGAACTGCTCGGGGTTTCGCGCCAGTGTGTCGAACATGCCGCCGAGCAGGTTGGTGGTCGTCTCGTTGCCGGCCAGCAGCAGAAGCATCGCGAAGTAGAACAACTCGTCCTCGGTGATCGTGCCGTCCTCATTCTTGGCCAGTAGCCTGCCGAGGATCGTGTCGGAGCCCTTCAGGCTGCCGACGCGAAACTGCCGATAGAAGTAGCGGTAGATCGATCGCGACCCGCTGACCGAGGCTGCCAATTTGTTGACGCCGCGACGCGTCAGAGAAAGGTCGGTCACCTGAACGGCGGCCTCGGACCAGCGCCGAAACTTGTCGACATCTGTGTCGGGGACGCCAAGCATGTGCGCGATGAGCCGCATCGGCATCGGCACAGCCAACCGCTGCACCGCGTCGGAACCCGGGTTGTCCAGCACGTCGCCGACCAGCTCGGTGGCCAGCTTGTCGATCGTCGGCCGCCAACTGTCCAGCGCCGCCTTGGTGAACGCGGGCAGGATCTGGCGGCGCATCTGCGCGTGCCGCTCTCCGTCAGTGGTGATCAGGATCGGCAGCGAGAACTTCGTCCGCGTGACGCCGTCAGCGCTGGACAGCGACGTGTCGGCGCGCGCTGCGGCGCGCACGTCGGTCAATCGGGTGAGGATCCAGATGGAACGCTTCCGGTTGTAATGCACCCGGGCCCCACGATGTAGCCGACGGTACGCCTCGTGCGGCTGCGCCGCGGTGGCCGGATCCAGCGGATCGTAGGCCGTGGTTTCGGCGCTGATCGGGGAGCGATGGCTGTGCCAGCGAGCGCGGATTCCCGAGACGGTGTTGATCCGGGCGGCAGTGCCCAGGGGCTTCACCAGTGAGCCGGCGAACTGGACGTTCTGGCTGAGGGTCATCGTCGAGCCCCTTCGAGTACTATTACGGAGAAAACCGTAACGGTTATGACCGTAAACGACAAGGGCCAGAGCTGTGGACATGACCATCGACGAGTTGGCTCGGCGCGTCGACATGACTGCGCGCAACATCCGCGAGTGGCAGACCAACGGCCTGCTGCCGCCTCCGGAGCGCCGCGGTCGCGTAGGGATCTACACCGACGACCACAGGTCGCGGATCAAGCGGATCAAATCACTTCGCGCCCAAGGATTTCCCCTTGATGTGATTCGTCGCATGCTCGATCGCTCGCCGGAGTCGGCACCGGACGTGCGTCGCCTGGCTTCCGAGGTGTTCGATCCCGCGAACTTGACGACGTCGATGGAGCTGAAGCGTGCGGATCTGGCTGACCGGCTCGGTGACGACGCGGAACGCCATCTGTCGGCGTGCGGATTGATAGAGGTGGTCGATGACGACCTTGTTGCCATCACCGACACCTCGACGTTCGACTACGTCGAGAAGCTTGTGGCCATCGGGATGCCGCTGGACAAGGTGGCCGAGGCGCTGGCCCGGATGGCCGACCACCACGTCGCGAGTGTGCATGCCCTCATCGACCTGTATCGCTCGGAAATCTGGCAGCCGTTCACCGACGCTGGTCTACCGAGCAAACGGTGGCACTCGATCGCAGACAAGACTTCTCAATTGCGGCCGCTGGCAATCGGTCTCGGCATCCAGGCATTCCGTCGGGCAATCGACGACGTGGTGGGCAAGGTGGCCGCCGAGGAGGCCGCCAAGCTGGACCGTCAGAGCCCGTCGTAGACCTTCTTGTAGTACGACGACAGGAACCTCGGGCCGATGAACCGCATCATCGTCACGCCGACGAGTCCGGTGAGATTCTTCGACGCCTGCCACGAATTGCGATAAACCCGCCGCCGATCACCAGCACCATGCCCACGACGACGAACAGCGTCGACGGATGATGCCACACCACCCAGTCGATCAATGCGGTGAAGACGATCGTGGTGTATATGAACGGACCGAGCTTGACCGACGACGCGTAGCGGTATGCGAGCACGATCAAGACCTGTGCCAACCTTTGCGCAAATCCGATGCCGAGCAAGTAGATCCAGGCCTGTCCCGGGACCCAATGCCATTGGATCGCCGCGATGGGGATAGCCATCACGGTGGACAACAGGAAGTAGTAGAGCAGAATTCGCGGCATCGGCTCGGTCGCGCCCAACCAACGCACGGACATCAGCAGCGGCGGAAGGGACGGCAGGCCCAGCGACACCCCAACCGGAACGGTCACCTGGACGGGCGGCGGAATGTCGAGTGGCGGGGGTGGCGGAAGGGCGAACGGCGCAGGCGGCAGGTCAAGCAAACACAGCGGCACGGCAATCCGTTGTTGTGGACAGGCTCTGCCTGATCCTTGTCCTGCGGCCCCTCAGCGTCCGGGGTGGCCGGATCAGATGTCAGCCGCGCCATCGCTACCGGGGTTGTCATGAGCAACGGCGGCTAACTCCGCGCAACAAGGCAGACCTCGGGTCCGTGGCACTGTGCCGTCGAGACGGCAAGTCCATCAGGATTAGCCAGGAACGTCTGGGATCAATTGCTTTCGCGCCGCCCTCGACGGGCACACAGCATCACCGCAGACAACGCACAGCGTCCGCTAATCTCGATCGGCAATCCTCGGCCGGTGGGAGCACGATTCATATCGGTCATCGTGACTTTCAATCTCGTCTGCGCGGTGGCCGTCGGATGCGGCGGCACGGCACCGGTCGGTTCGGGTGCCCCAGTTCGCCTGACCGCACCTATGGGCTGGAATTCCTGGAACTCGGGAATCCCGCTCAGCGAGCAGACGGTCAAGCAGACCATCGAGGCGATGGTCTCGTCTGGTTTGCGCGACGCCGGTTATCGGTACGTCAACCTGGACGCAGGCTGGGCGGCGCCGACCCGTGGCGCTGACGGCACGTTGCGTGCCGATCCGACCGAATTCCCCGACGGGATCGCGGCGGTAGCCTCCTACGCCCACGACCGCGGGATGCTGCTCGGCATCTACGCCAGCCCGTTCGACGAGACATGCGGCCAGGATCTGCGGATCGCTAGCAGAGGACACGAGACCATCGATGCGCGCACGTTCGCCCACTGGGGTGTGGACTATCTGAAGTACGATTGGTGCCGCAGCAACGCCGACCATGCTGACCAAGTGCAAGCCTTCACCGCCATGCGAAATGCACTGCACGCCACGGGTCGCCGAATTTTCTACAGCATCAATCCCAACAGTTCCGACGATCACCTTGCCGGCGTGAAATACGACTGGTCGGGCATTGCCGACATGGCACGGACCACCGCCGACCTGGTCCCCGTGTGGCGTAGTACGCTCCCTCCGCTAGACAGCTCGGATGCCTTCCTGACGGGGGCCTATCTCGGTGTGCCGGATGCGTTTGCCGCCTCGCGGATCGTCGCCGGGCGACAACATCCGGGCTATTCGAACGACCCCGACATGCTTGTGGTCGGCTTGCCCTGGAGCGAGTACTTCGTCAACCACCTAGCCGTCAACCGCGCAATCATCGCCGGCTACCAGGTGACCCCTGAGCGGCTCAAGAAACTCAGCGAGAAGTTCGTCCTCTCCGACCCCCAACTCGTCTGGCGCGCGACTGCCCAGCCGAGTTTGACGGAATCCGAACAGCGCGCGCACTTTTCGCTGTGGGCTATGCTCGCCGCACCGCTGATCGCCGGCAACGACGTGCGGTCGATGACTGACTCGACGCGCAACATCCTGACCAACGTCGACGTCATCGATGTCGACCAGGATTCACTCGTGGCGCGGGCCGCACCGTCTGTCCAGGATCCGCGCGTGCTGACCAAACCAATGGCGGACGGCACCGTGGCCGTCGCGCTCTTCAACGCCGATCAACAGCCCGCCACCATTGCAGTCGACGCGACCGCGGTGGGGCTGCCACGTGGACCCTGCTACACGGTCCGTGACCTGTGGTCGCATACCGACACCACCGGCGCCGGCCAGATCAGCCGCACGGTGGCCCCCCATGACGTGGCGATGCTGCGGATCTCACCGCGCTGCCGCGAGCCGTGACCGACGCCGGCATCGGCATGGTGACGACGTCCTCAACTCGATCTTCGATCGGCTCTGAGCCTGCCCCATCCAGGAGCAGGCTCAGAGTATCGATTACGCGCAGCGCAGTGGGTGGAACAGATCGAAAAGTGGTCCGGCACAAGGTCCGACCCACGACGGCGGTGGAGCCCAGCCGGGCGGGGGATACCAACCTGAGGGCGGGGTCCAGTCCGGGGGCGGCACCCAGCCGGCAGGCGGATACCAGCCTGGGGCTGGGTAGCCGTTGTTCCAGCCGGGACCCCACTCTGGGTGATCCCAGTCACGCGGATGCGGAGGCCCGTACCGGCCGTAGGGTCCCCAGTCGGTCGCATAACCGCCCAGTGGCTCCGCGGGTACGGTCGCCGACGCGACCGCGGGGAAGGCAGGTGCAGCCGTGAGCGAAACTCCGGCCGCTGCCATAGCGAGTGTACGTAGCGATGGTTTTCCTAGTCTGCTCCCTTCATGACTAAGCAATGCAATGCAATTTGACGCTAGGCCGCATGTATGAGAGCCCGAATAGCGTGCGCTTGAAGTGCGCTGTGAGCTCCGGCCGATGCTGTGTGCGGCTCCGATGTAGTTGAGAATCCACTGCCAGGATCACATGAAGACTCATTCGACTGGCACATTGGAGATCAACACCGATGAAATCGATCGGAGGTTGATCAAGGTGAAGAAGCACACGTTCCGAGTTGCGGCGGCCCTCGTCGGTTCAGGTGCCGTCGTCGTGATGGGCGCCTTGTTCGTCGCTGCGGGCGCTACGCGGGTGCAGGCGAACACTGTCATCCCAGAACATTTCGGCGGGCCGGTCGACACGAGCATCTACAGCCCAACAGCCACACTCGGCATGCCGACGCTATCGAGCTCCTCGACAGGCACGCCGACACCGATGAGCGCACCCGGCTGACCATCGGACGGCGCTCACGGGCGCCGGCGGACCGACCAAGGCGGATCAGAATGCGTTGGGATCGGCTTGCACAGCGACCGGAACCGGATGCTGATAGAGCCGGGACGCGTTCTCCCACGTCACCTTTCGGATGATGTCATCGGGGAGCCCGCTGATCTGCTCATGGATGGTGCGCTGGGTGTGCGGCCAGGTGGAGTCGCAATGCGGGTAGTCGGCTTCGAGCAGGATGTTGTCCGAGCCGATCCGTTCGTGCTGGATGAACGATGACTGGTCCTCGACCGCGCAGAACCAGAAGTTCCGCTTCAGCACCTCCGCAGGTGTCAGCGTCTCACCGAGCGCCTTCCACGTTCCGTACATCTCGTGGTAGCTCAGCATGTGGTCGAGTCGGTCGAGAAGCCCTGCCACCCAGCCGATCCCGCCTTCCGAGAGGCAGATCTTCAGGCCCGGGTACCTGGTGCAGACACCCGTGTACAGCCAGTCCACCGCGGCCGTGATGGCGTAGGCGAAGAACAACACACCGGGCACATCCGGCGGTGCGTCGTCGGTGGTCGCCGGGGACGTGCCCGACGAGCCGATGTGGAGGTTCACCACCGTCCCTGTCGCAGCACACGCCGCCATCAACGGGTCCCAGTGACCAGAGTGAATGGTCGGCAGTCCCAACATCGCCGGGTTCTCGCTGAACGTCAGCGCGCGATACCCGCGTTCGGCGTTCTCGTAGACCATCTTCGCGCCGACTTCAGGGTCGAGCAGCCACGGCAGCTGGCAGGGAATGATCCGATCGGGGTAGGCACCGGCCCACGCCTCGATGTGCCAGTCATTCCACGCCCTGACCGACGCCATCGCGAGGTCGCGGTCTTTGGTGACCTGCTGCAGCCTCTGGCCGGCGAAACCCGGCAGGAACGACGGGAAGTTCAGCGAGGCGTACACACCGTTGAGGTCCATGTCCTTGACGCGCTCGTGGATATCCCATGCGCCGCGCCGCATTTCGTCGAACCGGGTGGGCTCGAAGCCGAACTCGGACACCGGTCGTCCGACGACCGCGTTGAAGCCCACGTTGGGCAGTGACTGCCCGTCGTAAATCCAGGTCTGACCGCCGTCGTCGGTGTCGACGACCCTCGGCGCGCGGTCGGCGAACTTCCGCGGAACGCGCCCTTCGAAGGTGTCCGGCGGCTCCACGATGTGGTCGTCGACTGAGATGACGGTGTAGCGGCGCTCGGCGCGTTCGGGTTCGGGCAGGAAGGTGACGGTCTTGTCGGCGCCGGTCTTGGCGGTCGTGAAGTTGAGATCGGCCGACATCTCGTCGATGGACTTCATGGTGCGTGACCCTCGTTTCTCGAAATCCGCTGGAGCTCTATGCCAGAACGCTGGGGTCGGTCTTAATGGTCATCCGGGCCGCCCCCGCCCAGTACACGTCGGCTGCGCGTTCGATCAGCGACGCCCGCATGCCCGCCATGTCGCCGCGGTTCATCTTCGACGGGGTCCTCCCGCTGACCATCACGTCGTACGCCAGACGGCAGACGCGTTCGATGGACACGGCCCGGTAGACGGCCTCCGCCAGGTTGCGCCCGGTGGCGATGACGCCGTGGTTCGCCAGGATCACCAGATTGGCCGAACCGATCTGCTGGGCAAGTTCGGCTGCCCGCCAGGGTGCATCGATCTCGCCGTCGTACCGCTCGACCAGGTACATGTCGTCGAGGAACAACGAGCCCGTCTGATGCACCAGGTCGGGCAGCGTGCCGAGAGCGGCGATCAGGCTCACGTAGTAGGGGTGGTTGTGGACCACCACCCGGGCGTCGGGCCGGATCCGGTGCAGCTCGGTGTGGAGGTGGATGGCCGGTGTGACGTCCCAGCGCCCGCGGACCACCCGCGCGTCCTCGTCGACAACGCAGATGTCGGAGGCGGTCAGTTCCTGCCACCAAAGGCCCCACGGGTTGACGTACATGTCGGACCGGCCGTCGGGCTGCCAGGTGATGTGCCCAGCCATGTTCTCGGCGAAGCCGATGTCGGCGAGGTGCCGGAAGGCGATCGCCAATTGTTGTTCATCGGTGAGGTCGACTCCGATGGGCGGGACCTTGGACGGCGCCCACACCTCCAAGCCGCCGCGCCGCACTTCTTCTGTGGTCATGCCTCGCCTCCCACTCGCTCCGGTCCTCGCTCGTTCCTCGCTGCGATTCTCACTCGCGCTCGTCTTCGGGTGGTCATGACCCCTCCAGTGTCGATCGAATTTGTTCGCGAAGTTGGCCTTTGGCGATCTTGCCGCCCGACGACCGCGGCAGCTCGTGCTGGACTTCGAGTCGCTCTGGCAGCAGCTCCTTGGATACGCCCTGCTGCAGAAGGTGTTCGACGAGGGCAGGCAGGTCGAGGACGGAGTCTTGTTTGAGCTCGACGAATACGCAGACCCGCTCGCCGAAGACCGGGTCGGGCATCGCCACGGCCGCCGCCACGGCGACCGCGGGATGGGTCGCCACAGCGTCCTCGACCTGTACCGCACTGATGTTCTTGCCGCCGCGGAGGATGAAGTCCGACGTCCGGCCGGTCAGGGTGAGGTACCCGTCGGCGTCGAGTTCGCAGATGTCGCCCATGCGCATCCAGCCGTCCTTCGTGAACAGCTTGTCGTGGTCGGTGCCACCGAGGTACCCGAGGCTGAGGGCCGGCCCGCGGCACGCGGGTTGTCCGCGCCCCGACTCTGTGACGTCGCGATCCCCGTCGAAGAGGCGCACCTGCATCTCCGGGACGATCCGGCCGGCCGTGCGGAGCCGGCGGTGCAACGAGTCTGCGAGGGTGGTCGCGCTCAGCATCCCGGTTTCGTTGGAACCGTAGAACTGCAGGATCGTGACGCCGGTCAGCTCCTCGAACTGGGCCGCCTGTGTGTAGGGGAGCGGCTCACCGCCGGTGAACACCACCCGCAGGCTGGTCAGGTCGTAGTCCCGCGAGGCCGGAATGGCCAGGATCATTGCCAACTGCGTGCTGACGCAGCACAGCACTGTTGTCTGGTGATGCGCGATGGCTGCGCAGGTGGCGACGGGGTCGAACCGCTCGATTCTGACCGCCGTGGCACCCAACTGAATCGGCGTGGTGTGCGAGGTCCAGATACCGAAGCCAAACGGCGTGGGGATCACCGGGAGGAACACGTCGTCAGCTCTGAGTTCGCCGTTGGAGACTGCCTTCTGGTGGAAGTAGTGCCACCGGTTCTGGGTGTGGACAACGCATTTTGGCAGCCCGGTGGTACCCGACGTGGAGTTGATCAGGAAGACGTCGTCGGGCCCCACGGGTGACAGGCCGCCGGCGCCCTCCGGTCGGGGAGTGGTGTCGACGCACAGGTCAGCAGAGCCATCTCCCAGCGGCACGACGCGAAGCGTCGGGTCGGCGTCGCCGGCCGCCTGCCGTGCCCGTGCCAGCCGTTCGACATCGCTGACCACGAGCGTCGGTCGTGCGGTCCGCAGGATCGCCGTCACCTCGCGCACTCCGGCCCGGGCTCCGAGCCCGACCGCGACCGCACCGCAGCGTTCGATGGCGACCAGCAGAACGTGAATGGCTGAGGTGTCCTTGTGCCAGACCGCCACCCCGTCACCGGGTACGACTCCGGAGGCGAGCAGTCGGTGGGCGAGGTTGGTGGCTGCGCGATCGAACTCGGACCAGGTCAATATCCGGTCCGGCGAGTCGATGGAGAAGTCGACGTAGGCCGGTTTGTCCGGTGTTGAGGCGGCATTGCGTACGACGCACTCGGACAGAGTGATATCCGTCCACCAGCCGGCAGCTCGGTACTGCGCTGCTTCGGCACTCGTGACGGCGGCTCCTTCGACGCCCATTACACGATCATATGGATATGGGCTATCAATATTTCGAGGGATAGTCGCCGTCGATTACGGCCTGGGCCGCCGCTCTGCAGCATCACCACGTGTATCGCGTGCATCCGCGGCCTGAGGTTCCCGACGAGCGCGAGCAGGGATCTATCCGGGTAGACCCTGTTCTTCGGAGGGCAGGGGGGCGGGGCCGGTGATGCCCGGCTTCGCCTCGGGAACGGAAAGTTCTGTCGGCGCAAGCGATTCAGTGACGGTTACCCCGGTGGACATGTCGGAGCTCGCGTCGGTGCCGAGGCTGCTGCTCTCCTGATTTATGCCGACGGCGATGGCGCCGACCGTGACAACAGCGCTTGCTCCGATAGCAGCAATTAGCCGGATCTGATTGTCGCTCACGTCATTTCCCTATTCTTTTGACGAAGCTGCCGAGAGGGAACAGGCGGCCAACGGTGGCTTTCTCACCCGACGCACGTTGCGTTTGCTTTTGTGAACCGACCATGCGTATTACTCCAGGTAGTCAGTAGGGATCCGAACCGGATGCCGGATTGAGCTCTGAGTCAAGTAATTCCATCGTTGAGCGAACCGCCGAATCCGTCGATGTGGTTCGTGACAGCGATCGGCAGCGACGGTTGTCCAAAGTAACACCGTCCCCGCGCCGCTAGCGCAGGTCGCGAAACAGCGGCGCTGCGCTGTCAGCACAGCCAAGACGGCAGCGACCTATCGTGACCGCAAACCTGAGCGCCAACGCGCTGGCTGAATTGGCTGCAGCCGCCCAGCAGATCGGCACCGACGACCTGGCCGACGAACCGGCGAGCGAGTCAACCGAATCGAGCCTTTCGCGCGCATAGAGCCTGTGAAGATGGCTCAAGCGGTGGCGCAACGGATCGAAGGGGTGGCTTGTGCTTGAGGTGATTTTGCTACCGAATCCCATCCTGTACCGCTTCTGTTTGTCCATGGTGCCTGGCATGGAGCGTGGTGCTGGGACGAGCACTTTCTCGACTTCTTCGCCGACCAGGGGTACGCCTGTTATGCCCCGAGCCTGCGCGGACACGGCGCAAGCCCCGGCAGGGAGCGCCTGCGCTGGACAGGACTTCAGGAATACGTACGCGTCGTCGCCGAGACGGCGGCGCAACTACCGACTCAGCCGGTTCTGGTCGGACATTCGATGGGTGGCTTCGTAATTCAGAAGTACCTGGAACACCACGACGCTGCCGGGGCCATTCTTGTCGCAGCCATTCCGCCTAGTGGCGTGCTGCGCGCGACCCTGCACATCGCGTGCTACCACCCTATGCAATTCGTCAAGGTCAACGCCTCATTGAGGCTGGCCCCGCTGGTTGCTACCCCGGAACTGGTGCGAGACCTAATTGTTCTCCGCGTCCACGCCGGATAAGCAGGTCAACACGTATCAACAGCGACTCGAGGACGAGTCCTATCTGGCCTTCCTTGGCATGCTTGCCCTCGATCTGGTCAAGACCAAACACGTCAACCGCGTCCCGATGCTGGTACTGGGAGCCGAGGATGACGCCATCGTCTCCCAGCGCCAAATTCGCCGCACCGCTGCGGTATACGGTGCTGAGGCAGAGATCTTCCCCGACCTGGCGTCATATCTCCCGGCAGTCGGCGTCGACGCGAAAATCGTCGTCGCGATGGACGGGCAGGTTGTGACATACGACCTCACAGCCAGGAGGGGAACACGATGACCACCCAGATTGAGATCACCCGGAGGAGCCACCGCCGAGCGGTCTGGTTCTTCTGGTGCGGTTTTTGCCACTCATAATCTGTTTGCTGCAGAGAGTCGGCTAGCGGCAAGTTCCCAGGTAGCCTTAGCTGCCAGGTCCCACCTGGCCAGTGAGCGGGTTCACCCGTCCCGTGTGCGCCGTCTGCGCCGCCTGCGCTTGCTGCTGCGCGGCCTGGTTGAGCGCGTTGAGCAACGGGTTTCCCTGCGCCAGTTGGCGCCGGTCTTCTTCGGACAGCTGATAGAACGTCCACAGGCCCCAGGCGGCAGGCCGGACATACAGCGTCACTTTCTGCTGTCGACGAGTGTTCTGCGGTACCACGACAGGCACGGGGACGACTCGGTCCAGCGTCGCGGAACTGACCAATTCCTTCGCGATCTGGTCCACATCCACCGAGTCCTGAAGCTCGTAGACCGATGACTGATGGCTCATGTGTGCCACACCCTGAAGGGCGAGAAACCACGCCATGCACGTCTCCCTTCGCTCGTCGTTGACAGCGACAGCGTAAAGGACGCGAATGTGCGATGGCACGACCGCGTCTGGCCGCTCGGGTCCGGCCAACAGCCGCGAGTCCACCGCCGATGAAGCCGCGCGGAGTGCGGTGGGGTCCTCGGCATCGCACCTGTTAGTGCTCAAGCGGATAGCGGAGGAGCTCTTTCCGTCCGAGGCCGTCGTTGAGGAAACGCGCCCAGCGTCTCCCAATGGACGTTGAGCCGTCAGCGGGTGGAAGGACACCAAAGTTGCTGTGAGCTAGCCGGGATCATGCATGCGTTCGCCTGTATCGGCTACTGGGGAGTGAGATACAGCGATTGTCCGCCAGAGGGCCGGCAATCTGCGGAGGCCCAATGCGAAGCGTTGACGGACTATGTCGACAGTGCTCTTGGGTCGGCGTCGAGGAGCCAGTGCGCCGGGGCAATTTCGAAGACAACGCCTTACAGAACAGTGGCCGCGGTTTAGGGAAGCGGTATTGGTCGCTTATTTCCGGGCCATCGTGCTCAAGCGCGTTTATCCGTTCCTCTGAAGGATACCGAAGTAACCGCGCACCGCTCTACCTTCGGCATCATCGAGAAATTTTTGGCCTCTACGGAAGTTCGTTACACCTTTGGCCGTCAAAACCATCTGCAACGCGTTGAGGATTCCGGCATCGGACATGAAATCCTGATGCCTGGCGAAACCGTGCCTAGCCGCCCACTTCTTCGTGTCGCTGCGGAACGTCTCTCCCACAACGAAATACGAGTCGGGAATCCAACCATCGGTTTCACATTCACACCGTTCGTCAATGAACTGCATCATGGGACCGCCTGTGCGGGCGTGCTCGCGGGCCGACTCCGAGGTTTCGACTTGGCATCGTCGGTCGGCGTCGCATCGGATTGAAGTACGAGTTCGGCATGTCCAAATGCCCGAACCGTGTCGCCAACGCGTTGGCATTGTCCTCCAGCGTGGGCCACTGGTTGCCGATGTAGACCAGGCGTGCGGGCACGCGGTCGTTCCACTGTCCTGTTTTATTCTTGCGTCCAAACGAAATGGCTCTGTTCCCAACCACTTTCAGAATGAACTCAACCATCCTGCGCTTGTCTTCGGTGCTCATCTGCCGGATGTCATCGAACACGCCGACCATCGCCGTTTGCAGACCTTCAACGCCGAAGGTGTATTCCATCCGTTGGCTTCAAAGTCTTCATCTTGTCTTTGCCCACAACCAATTCGATGATGTAGACGTAGATTCCCTTGCCGCCTCGGGCGGGGCCGGTGATGATCAGCCTTTTCTGCGGGTACTTCAGCCCCGAGACGTTGAACCCGAGAAACTGCAACGCCAGCGTCTGCCTCGCCTCGCCGGGAAACTACTGTCCAGAAACTCGTGAAACATCGGTGCTTTCGCGTGTGGATCGTAGGTGACCGGCAGTGACTTGGGAGAGAACACATTCGGGTCGTGTTCCAGCAGCACACGTTCGCGAAGCCGCAACACCCCGTTGCGAACCGGGAAATAGACTTCATCGCCGTCCAGCCCGGGCCCGCTGATCCTGTATGGCGGCACAACGGCTTTCGGCAGTCTCGCGGTGGCACTGTCCTGCATCGCCGTCGCGAGTTCCCGTAATCTAAAGTCGTTGTTAAGCCGCACATCCAGGCCGTGCATGCGGGCACGGTGTACGGGCCCGGCGACGTCGCTGACATTCCTTAGCACGTCGCGTATCAGTGGCTCGGCTCGGGCTGGGCCCGTCGAAGCGGAGGCGCCCGGTGTCGTTGACTACAGTCGCCGCAGCACGTCGCCTTGCCAACGCCCAAGGACCTGGCGACACCGACGGCGATCCGAGACGCACACCGGACTTCTGTACGGCAGTCTCAAGCGCAATCACAGGCGCTTTCCAGCGCTGGAGGCTATACACAGGGTTCACGTC
This sequence comes from uncultured Actinomycetota bacterium, assembly GCA_963770305.1. GTDB lineage: Bacteria > Actinomycetota > Actinomycetes > Mycobacteriales > Mycobacteriaceae > Mycobacterium. The sequence goes on along the minus strand of CAVYPB010000012.1, from coordinate 37,625 downwards.
CGAGGAAAGTAGTTCGCGGGGGGCGAAGCAGCGAAGCCGAAAGGGGAGGGATCGAAGTGGAATCGAATCCGCGTCAACGTGTCAAATTGCAGCTTGCAGTAATAGCCGCCGGCGCCGTTGTCGTCATGGGAACACTAGCCGCGACTGTATTGGGGCAAGAAGGGACGTTGCCTGTGGCCGTAGGCCGGATGAATACCGGACAGACCACCACCTCGACCACCGCGCCGACGGCTATTGTGACGCAGTTTGCCAGCCCCCCGATGCGAGCAGCGCGGCCACGCGGATTCGGATAAGAGCCAGCGACCCTCGTGTGGCAGTTGGTCAGCACGCTGCTGCTCATTGGGTTCGTCGGCGCTTACTTCTGGGGGATCGCCGCCGTTGCGGCGGTCGCTGCGCTCGTCTGGATGGCCCGGCAGGCGTTTCGTTCCATCGAGGCCGTCGAGGCCGAGGATGCCCGGCGCGCCCAGGCCGAGGCTCGGCGGCGGGCCGCGGTGGCCAAGCCCGCCGACCAACAACACGCGTGGGTGCTACAGGGCGACGACAGAGGCGTCTATGGCCCGGCTAGCGCCGAACTAAGGCGGGACGTTCGCCGCCTAGCCGCTAAGTTCAGCCTATGGCGCGCCGCAAACAGGTCTACAAGATCACCTACCCGAACGGGAAGATCTACGTCGGCAGTGACCTCACCGGCACGCTGACCTACTTTGGCAGCCCGAGCGCGCAAGAGCGGATCGGCGCCGACCTCGACGAGCACCGGCACGACTTGACCGCGCGAGACCGGCGCTAACAATCCTCAGATCGGATACAACCTCAGGCCACGCTGGCTCGCATAGCAGTCGGCCCGCCACCCAAGCGGGATCACGGAGCTGGGCAGTGATCAGTGCCTACGTTGCCACTGCCAAATCCCGTGATCGAGGTCGCTCGCTAATGATCGCACAAGGCGCATTTGGCAAGAACCCGCTACACCTCAGTACGAAGAGACGGCGAGAACCTCTTTGAGTTGGATCGATGCCAGACCAGATTGGCGAACCGGCACGGCTCGCACCGACCGCGCAATGATCGCGATCGCAGCCACTTGCACCAACCCCGTGATCACGACGGGCCAGAGGATACCGGCTATAACACCGAACAACACTTGCGTGAGCAGTGGCGGCCTTTCACCAGCGCACTCCCGATCGAGAACGGCCAAGGCACCAATCGTCGTAATCACCCATCCGCACAAGTACACGGTCAACCACATCGGGATTGCTCCTTCGTGCAAGCTCGACGATTCGAGTGCCCGAAGCCGCTTAGCACTAAACCTCACCAGTTTGACCAGTGCAAACACCCCGGTCATCCACCCTCCCATAGTGCGTCGTCGCGGAGATGGGGCTGTCAGATAAACGGTGGATCTGACTTGGCATGGGTTAGTTGCCAGTCGGAGTGATCCGGCCGTTAAAGGTGATCGCGAACGCATTGAGTGCGGGCTTCCACCTCATTGCCCATCGTGCCTTACCGCGGCCGGTGGGGTCTAGGGATCGGGTCACCAGGTAGAGGCACTTCATCGCGGCCTGTTCGGTCGGAAAGTGCCCGCGGGCCCGAATGGCCCGCCGGTAGCGGGCATTCAAGGATTCCACCGCGTTCGTGGAGCAGATAACGCGGCGGATCTCGACGTCGTAGTCCAGGAACGGCACGAACTCGCTCCAGGCGTTCTCCCAGAGCTGGGTGATCGCCGGGTACTGGGCGCCCCATATCTCGGTGAACTCGGTGAAGCGTTCTTTGGCCGCGGCTTCGGATGCCGCGGTGTAGACCGGGCGGATGTCCTTGGCGATCTGATCCCAGTACCTGCGCGATGCATAGCGAAAGGTGTTGCGCAACAGGTGGATCACGCATGTCTGCACGACCGCGCGTGACCACACGGTGTTGATCGCCTCCGGCAGCCCTTTGAGGCCGTCGCAGACCACGATGCACACATCGGCAGTACCGCGGTTCTTGATCTCGGTGAGCACCGAGAGCCAGAACTTCGCCCCCTCTCCGCCGTCGCCGGCCCACAGCCCGAGGATGTCGCGCTCCCCGGCGCAGGTCACCCCGATGGCCACATAGACGGGCCGGTTGGTGACCTGGCCGTCGCGAACCTTGACGAAGATCGCATCGATGAACACCACCGGATACACCGACTCCAACGGTCGGTTGCACCACTCGGTCATCTCCTCGATCACCTTGTCGGTGATCTTGGAGATGGTGTCCTTGGACACTGTGGCCCCGTAGACGTCATCGAAATGCGCGGCGATCTCGCCGGTAGTGAGTCCCTTGGCGGTCAGCGACAATACGATCTCGTCGACACCGGTCAGCCGTCGTTGGCGCTTCTTGACGATCACCGGATCGAAGGTGCTGTTGGTGTCGCGGGGCACTTCGATCTCGACCGCGCCGATCTCGGTGAACACCGTCTTGGCCCGAGCCCCATTGCGGGAATTGCCCGACCCGCGCCCAACGGGGTCGTGTTTGTCATAGCCCAGGTGCTCGGCCATCTCCGCATCCAGCGCGGTCTCGAGCACGTTCTTGGTCAACTGGTTGAGCAGGCCGTTCGGGCCGACCAGCTCGACACCTTGTTCCTTCGCTTGCGCAAGCAGCTGCTCAGCGAGCTGCCGTTGATCCACTTCGGTAGCCACGGATTCGAGTGTTTCGGACATCATCAGTCCTTCCCGCCAAGCTCACGCCCGGCGTGTCAGACCAAGACCAGATCCACCGTTATCCGGACAGTCCCGCGGAGATAGACGTGCGGCGGCTCGTGCGCACTGCCGTCGTCGACCCGGCCGTCGGAGAACTGGATAGCTGTGGGCTGAACGCGAACGAGGTCGGTGTCCACGCCGTCGATACCGCGGACTTCGCCGAGCAGCACCCGGTACGGGAACGGGGAATCGTCGTGCCAGGCGTCCGGGCGGGCGCCGGCTGGGACTGGGACATCAGGGATGGTCGTGGTCATGGTTGACTCCAATCGGTTTGGAGCCACGCCGATTGCCTTAGTTGCACGAACCTTGCACGAGGTTACGTCTGCGCTAGGCCGCCGCCGTGCCCGAGGCACGCCCGGTGGCCGACGAGGACCTGGTCGGCGCCGAACTGGTGACCGTTCGGACAGCTGGCGGGCGGGTGGGTGATCCACTTGCCATTAGTGGTCTGGACAAAGTTCGCCGAGCAAGGTCATGAGCTAGTGTCGTGAGTCATTAATTCGAGTGCAGTAATTGCCGATGCTGGCCAGGATTTGGTCGGCGGTCTTGGTCCATACGTAGGGGCGGGGATTGTCGTTCCAGGTGTCGATCCAGGCGCGGATGTCGGCGTTGAGTTTGCGTACCGAGGTGTGGGTGCCACGGCGCAGTTTCTTGGTGGTCAGTTCGGCGAACCAGCGTTCGACCAGGTTGAGCCAGGATGCGCTGGTGGGAGTGAAGTGCGGAATAAATCTGGGATGTGCTGTGAGCCAACGCTGTACGGCGGGGGTCTTGTGGGTGGAGGCGTTGTCCAAGACGAGGTGTACGTCGAGGTCGGCGGGCACGTTGGCGTTGATGGTTTTCAGGAACGCCAGGAATTCCTGGGCGCGGTGGCGGCTGTGCAGCGCGCCGATGACCTTGCCGGTGGTCAGGTCGAGGGCGGCATACAGGCTGGAGGTGCCGTGGCGTACGTAGTCGTGGCTGGCCCGCGCCGGGCTGCCGGGCAGCATCGGAAACACCGGTGCGGTGCGGTTGAGCGCCTGGATCTGGGTCTTTTCGTCCACACACAGCACCAGCGCCCGCTCGGGTGGGTTCAAATACAGCCCGACCACGTCGCCGACCTTGTCCACGAACAGCGGATCCTTGGACAGTGTCCACGAATCCTGTTTGTGCGGCGCCAATCCGAACGCCCGCCAGATCCGCGACACCGCCGACTGGCTCATCCCCAGCTCGGCCGCCAACGATCGGGTGGACCAATGCGTGGCATCGGTCGGGGTGGTCTCCAGGGTGCGAGTGATCACCGCCTCGACCTGGTCATCGGACACCGTGCGCGGCCGACCCGGCCGCGGCTCATCCAACAGGCCCGCCAGCCGATCGGCGACAAACCGCGACCGCCACTTGCGGGCGCTGGTGATATGGACGTCGAGCTTGTCGGCGATCGCGGTGTTGCTCAGCCCGTCAGCGGCCGCCAGCACGATCCGCGACCGCGTCGCCAACGCATTCGCGCTCTTGGGCCGCCGCGACCATGCCACCAACTGGGCACGCTCATCGTCGGTCAACGTCACCGCAGGAGCAAAAGGACTCGGCACCCACCAAGTCTAAAACACTACAGGTGAATTAATGACTCACGACACTAGTTGACCTCGAATAGCCGTGTTTGTCCCGGCTCTGCGGTCGCGCTAATGCTGAACGGATCGGTGTCGTCTCGTGGGTCGCGCTTGCCGACAACGCGATTACGGATGTTGACGATCTCGACGCCAGCCGTATAGAACCGGCCGCGCTTCTCGCCATGGGGCACAAGAAGTCCCGCAATGGTCAGCGCCTGAAGGTCCCGCGTCGCGGTCTGCTCGCTGACGGGCACAGTCTCGGCCCCGGCGAAGTCCTCGTCGGTCACCAGGCTTGCCTCGGTGATCGCGGCTGGCACACCACATGGACGTGCCGCGCCTGCGACCAGACGGTGCAAGGGCCGCCGAAGAACTACTCACTGCTCGGTGCTCGATGGGCCTGCGACTGTGCGGATCTCGACCATGTAAAAAAATCTCCTGACGTTCGTCAAGTCCAAGCGACCCCCACCCTCGATATTTTGGGCCGGGCGCTCCCGTCAGCAGCCGAGGCCGACAACGGAGGCACTGACGATGTCCCATGCCGCGGTCATCGACACGGGCAGATCCTTGTAGACCATGTTGACGGCATCCCAGGAGTTCAAGCCGCTGCGCTCTGCTTCGCACACCCTGTAGCCCTCGGCAAGCAGCTGCTGCGGATTAAGGAAGGTGTACGTGGGCAGCAACTGGCGCAGATAAGTTGCTGCGTCGGCTTGAGCGGGCGCTGCGGCCATCACCGCGAACGCCGACACAGACACCACTCCGGCGATCAGGACGCGGAATGCCTTAACCATGATTGACTGCCTCCAGGGAAGACCTGTACGACCTGTAACAGTCATTACCCCGAATGGGCGTTAGGCAAAACGAGGCGAACGGTCACGTCAGCGGAACCACTCGGCGGTCTGCGCGAGTTCGCCATCTTCGGCGCCAACGCCGTGGCCGACCTCGGTCATCGGCATGGCGGTCTCGTTGGGCACGCCGGCCAACGCTTCGGCCATGCCGAGGTAGGTCGTCCAATCGGAGCACCCATCCCTCGACTGCAGCGTCGAGGTACGGGCCGCCGCTCAACACCCACTGCAGCGCCCTCGATGGGCCTGCAACGGTGCAGGTCTCGACGATAGAGAGGCAATAGCGCATCGCGCCGAGGGGCGATCGACCGGCTTGGAACCAATCCGCGCTGGCAGCGCGTAGGTGGGTGATCCACCGTTTCGTCGTGGATTGCACCAAATCGCTGACCGTGGGCATGAATCTAGACCTGGTAACGTTGCAAACGCAAGGAGTTGGGGAAGGGAGTTTGTCAATGTATCTGAAGAAGATTGCGGCCGGAGCTGCGATGGTCGGCGCACTGGGGTTCAGCGCCCTTGGACTGTGTGCGGGCATCGCGAGCGCGGCACCACCTGCGCCCGTCGTCACGGGGATTCTGTGGCAGCAAGATCGAGGCCATGGGGGCGATGGGGGCGATTGGGGCCATGGTGACGGTCGAGGCTGGGGCGACGGTGGAGGCTGGGGTGACGGTGGAGGCTGGGGCTGCATCACCGGTCCGTTTGGGCATGTCACCTGGTGCCCCTAGTCACGGGTCTTGCGGCCGATAGTCGGGTGTCGCCGCCTCTGACAACTAGTTGAATGCCGCGGCTGCAAGTCGGGCCGCCACCGGGGGGATGTTGGTGGCGGGCCGAGTAGTAGGTCAGACGCAGCGCATGGTCCTCCAGTTCCACCCACGTCTAGCGCACCTGCACTCTCAGCCATTCGGGCATCCCCCGGCGGGTGGGTGATCCACTTCCCGGTAGTGGTCTGCACCAGCTCGCCCAGAACGGTCTTCACACCCTCTTTAGCTCTTCGTACTCGTACGGGTAGACGTCAGACTCGCCGTCAAACTGCACTAGGACATCCCCGTCGTCTGCATCATCGCCCCGGCATAGGTCGAGAACGATGCCGCTCCGCCCTCGGTGCTCATCGTTAGCGACTACCTGGACTCAATCGCTTATTGGACACCGCCGACGACTGTGGAGCATCGCCAGCACTCGCAGCTGGTGTCTTCGTGGTCGACATATTGGCGGGCAGCGCAGCGCGGGCATACGACTGGTCGCCGATCCGCAGGCAATGGTCACGCTCGGGGGCGATGGAGGCTGCAGCAATACCCAACGGTCCTAGAAACAACATCGTAAGGGTCGCGAATTCTGCTCGCCGTCCTTGGGGAGCGACGGCTGCCGCAACGGCCGCACATATCGCCCAAAAAGCGACGATAGCGATGATGAACACGAGATTGATGGCCACATCGCAATCCTGACGTGGCACTCCGCGATGTGGAAACTCGTTCCTGGGTTTTGTTTCCGACGGCAATGCAGCCGACGCCAACGACGCCGGTGGGTTCGGTTCGGCCCGCCACCGTGAGGATCTAGGTGGCGGGCCGAGTAGTAGTTCAGACGGATTTGGCAGCCATTCGGTTCCCCGATAAGCCCGGCTGACCGCGAACTCCCTGTGGGCGGATGATTAGGGAGTGGGTACCGCCATCGTCGTGACGCTGCTGGTGCTGTTGGCGGTCGGCTTAGTGGCGGATCAGCTGCTCCGCCTTAGGAGGTGGCTGAAGAGGCCACCCAGCTCGCGCCCCTGACGCAGAGGTCGGCCCGTCTAGGGGGCGGGCCGATGTCTTAGGTGCCGGACCGAGCGTAAGCGTCAACTGCACCCTGCTCGTTCAGTCCGCTGATCGTGCGTTGACCTCAAAACCAAACTTTTCGGCCGCCGACCGGGCGCCCGACTGCACCGAGCACCCACAGCACGATTCCAATCACCACGAGGATTCCGCCGATTGTGTAGAGGATCGAGATGCCGGTGAAATAACCGATCAGCAGAAGGATCACACCTAGAACTATCATCGGATGCTCCTGGAGGTTGGCGGCCCCGGTGGTGCCGTTGTTATTGCCATGTACCCACGAGCGGCGTCGGTTAAGCCCTGACGCGAGACGCGAGTCGGTGCGCCGCCGTGGGGATCTAGGTGACAATCCTCCCGGCTAGGCAGGTTTGCTTGAACTGCCTTTGCAGCGGGTACGAACTCTGGCAACAGCGAGAGGAACCCCGATGGCCACCAGTGCCGGTGCGGTCAAGTCCAGGGACGTGGTGTACGGCGTCGTCGTGTGATTCTTCGACTGGGTGGTTCAGGCGGTTAGCGCCGCCGGTTCGGCCTCCTGTTCTGTCGGTGAGCTTTGGTCGGACCGGGATTTGCTGAGGACGTCCAGGCCCAGGTAGCGCCGTGATTCGGCCCACTCGTCGTGTTGTTCAGCGAGCACGGCGCCGACGAGGCGGATCAGCGCCGCGCGGTCGGGGAAGATGCCGACGACGTCGGTGCGGCGGCGGATCTCCTTGTTGAGCCGCTCTTGGGGGTTGTTCGACCAGATCTGGCGCCAAATCTGTTTGGGGAAAGAAGTGAATGCCAGTAGATCAGCTCGAGCGTTCTCCAGATGGTCGGCAACCTTAGGGAGTTTGTCGGATAACGCGTCGATGATCCGATCATATTGAGCAGCAACGGATTGCGCGTCGGGCTGGTCGTAGACCGAGTGCAGCAGGGTGCGTACCCAGGGCCAGGATGACTTCGGGGTGATCGCCATCAGGTTGGTCGCGTAGTGGGTGCGGCAGCGCTGCCACGTGGCACCGGGCAGGGTGGCGCCGATGGCGGCCAGCAGCCCGGCGTGCGCGTCGGAGGTGACCAGTTTGACCCCGGACAAGCCGCGGGCAGTCAGTGAGCGCAGGAAGGTCAGCCAGCCCGCACCGTCCTCGGCCGTGGTGACGTCGACGCCCAGGATCTCCCGGTAGCCCTCGGCGTTGACCCCGACGGCGATCAGCGCGTGCACGTTGACCACCCGCCCGGCCTCGCGCACCTTGAGGACCAAGGCATCGGCAGCCACGAACGTGTACGGGCCGGCATCCAACGGCCGGCTGCGGAACGCCTCGACGGCGATGTCGAGTTCCTTGGCCATCACACTGACTTGCGATTTCGACAAGCCGGTGATCCCCAGCGTTGCGACGAGCTTGTCCATCCGCCGCGTCGACACCCCCAGCAGATAGCAGGTGGCCACCACGGTGGTCAGCGCCCGCTCGGCGCGCTTGCGGCGTTCCAGCAGCCAGTCCGGGAAGTAGGAACCGTGCCGCAGCTTGGGGATCGCCAAATCCAATGAACCTGTCCTGGTGTCGAATTGGCGATGCCGGTACCCGTTGCGGGAGTTGGTCCGCTCGCTGCTGCGCTGCCCGTATTCGGCCCCGCACAATGCCTCGGCCTCCGCGCCCATCAGGGTATGGATGAACGTCGCCAGCAGCTCACGCAGCACATCGGGATGCGTCGTGGTGAGTCGTTCAGCCAGCACCTGGGGCCAGTCGATATCGTGGGCAGTGGTCATCGCGTCGATTCCTTTGCTCGAGTGACTTTGGACGGTCTCTCGAAGAATCACGCGATGACCTTCATCTATCCGGCTACGACACGCCGAACCTCATCAACGGGTCCGACTCGTACACCACTCTGGTGGACGCAACCGCCGGTGCAGGAGCTAGGCCCATAACGATCTGTCCGGCGTGCGGATACCCACGACTAGGTGCCGGCCTATGCGCGGCCTGTATCCAAGCCTCTCCATCCGTCCCCGTCGATCCGGAAATGAACACCGTCGCTGGTGTGTCTCACTTCGATCCAGCTGCTTAGTCCTCACCACGACAGCGACAGGTGACCCGTTAGGCGTCCCGGCTAGTACCTATCTGTCTTGTTACAGAAATCGGCCCGCCACCCAAGCAGGATGACGGGACGGGGGAACTCCCCGGCTGTTTCGTGGTGAACCCAGCGTGGTTGGTAGTGGCGTCACCCAGCGCGAGCCCGAGCATCGCGGCCAGGCAGCCGCGATCCGCGCAGTCATGTTGCGCGACCGCTCCCGCGGCCACTCGACGGGCCGAGGTGGTGGTGTTGGCAGTCATCTCAATTCTCGTTTCCGTTGTCATTCCGGATGTTCACCGGTTTGTTCCGGCGACGTACCCACTGTGCTGCAGCAAACGGGACGCGTCTTTCCGCCAACCGGCCCGCACACGAGATGAACTCGATGTCCTCCAATTGGGGGACATACCGCGGGCAGCCGGTGTCCTCGAATAGCTGTCGGCCCGCCACCCGTGGGGATCTTGGATGGCGGGCCGAGGAGAGCTACTCGTCTCGGTTGGTTTTGAGTCGCTCATCTAGGAGTTCATCGATCTGCCGGCTTCCCGGGTGCGCGCCCTGTTCGCGGATCGACCTCCACACCGCTGCGAGTAGCCGTAGCTCGGCGCCGATGCCTCAACGTCCCGTCAGATCACCGAGCCATCGTGAGCACCTGAAATCGCAAGATCTTGGACGGCGCTTTGTCCTGGTGTGCTGCATCCGAACTGGTGACGGTGGCCAGCGATCTCGTCAACGCGGTCGGCGAAGAGGTCAACAACGCCGCGGCCATCATTGGCTTGCCACCGCTGCTGAGCAGTCCCGCAGCGCCGGCCGTAATCACCACATCGGACGTCTCCGGCCAGACGACAATGAGGCACCAGACCATCCAAACCGACCCGACGACAACAAGGCAGCAGGCCACCGACACCGACGAGACGACAACAAGGCAGCAGATCACCGACACCGACCAACCGACAACCAGACAGCAGATCACCGACATCGACCAACCGACAACCAGACAGCAGATCACCGACACCGACCAACCGACAACGCCCACCGTTTCGACATCCAAGCCGTGGAAGCGTGCCGGTCGGCACGAGACACCGCGCCCACTGGTGCGCGGTCCGCTCGGGGTGTACGGACAGCAGATCCGCGGACGGCAGCACTCCGGCGATGCAGACGCGAAAACCCCCAAGCCCGTGGCTGCCGGCGATGTGGCCACGATCGCGGGAACCGCGTCGCCAGAATCGCCTTCGGGAGGAAGTTCCCCAGGTGCCAGGTCGCGCGGTGACACCGATGGTTCCTAATGGGGGCCTCGCCAGCCTGACGTACGCAGGCTGGCGAGGAATCACCCAGCCCCACAACACAAGTAGCGGCCACCTCGTGCGAGACCGACAAGGGTGTATTAGTCGTACATTCTTTGGCAAGAAATCGGCCCGCCACCCAAGCGGCGGGATGACGGGCCGATCTAGGTTCGCGGTCGGGGGCTTAGGCTCCCGCCACACCGGCCGCTCTCAGGAGCCCGCCCACCGGGCTTTCGCCAATTCTTCAGCGGCGCTGGACCTTATCCGCCGCCGCCGTAGGGCGGCGCCTTGACCGGCGGCGCCGCGACGGACGTCTCGGGAGCCGCAGGCGGCGTCGTCGTGGTGGCGGTTTGTCCCATGGTCATGCTGCCTTGGATGAAGGTTGCACCCGTAGCGACACCACCGGATCCTCCCGATGCCTGTTCCTCGTGAAGGGCCACGCTCAGGACACCCATCGCAACGACTGCGCTGCCACCCATAACTGCTGCGAACACCTTGACCCGTCCCTGCCGGACTTGCTGATTCGACTTCATGGGTGATCACTTCATTTCGGCTCGGTATTGGTTTACCTCGTGCGACCCGCGGGGGTTGCCAGGTTGCAGAGGCGTAGCAAAATACGCTCACAGACTGTGAGCAGCCTGGACGATTGGTGCCAATCCGCTTGGTGGTCGGCCGTCAGCCTGTTTCCGTGTGGCACCCCGCGCCCGAGAGCAGTCGCCGCGACACGCTAACGCGCTGAACGGCCCGCCACCCAAGCAGGATGACGGCGACCCCTGGATAGTTCAGCTCACGACAACGTGATCCGGTCGTACTGGGCCATCTGCTCGACCTCGTCGGCCGCGGCGATGAGTGCGCGGGCGAACTGACGGACGTGGGCACTGCTGGTCAGGCTAATACGCTCGCGATTGCCCTCATCGATCGCGATGTAGCGCGTGACGTCTCCGGCTGCCCGCTGGGTGCCGTAGATCTCCACGCTTATGTCGTCGCCGTGCGGGTCGCCGGCTCATTCGACGACCCGCGTGGACCCGCGGAAGTAGCGGCGCGGCTCGGACACGTCGTTGTCCCATTCGGCGACGTAGTTAGCGCCTGCGGGGTGCGGGACGTTGGCGAGGTCGGTTCTGGCGGTTGCTGTCATGGCTCTTGACTCCATCTTGTGTTCGGAGCCACGCCGATGTTCTGAGTGTTGCACGAATCTTGCACGACAGCATATCTTCGCTGCTCAGATAGTGCCCCCGGCAGGATTCGAACCTGCGGCCTTCTGCTCCGGAGGCAGACGCTCTATCCCCTGAGCTACGGGGGCGCACGAAGAAGAGACTGCGCCGATGGGCTCCGACAGCCTAACGCATCGCGGGGGTGGAAACGGATTCGAGGCCTGACCACCCCAGACCATAGGATGGACCCTCGTGACCCCCGCCGACCTGGCCGAGCTGCTCAAGACCACCGCCGCCGCGGTGCTGGCTGAGCATGGCCTCGACACGTCCGCGCTGCCGGCCACCGTCACCGTCGAGCGTCCGCGCAACCGCGAGCACGGAGATTACGCCACCAACCTTGCCCTTCAGCTCGGCAAGAAGATCGGCGCCAACCCGCGTGAGCTGGCCGGCTGGCTGGCCGAGGCGCTGGCGAATCAAGACGGCATCGCATCTGCCGATGTCGCAGGACCCGGCTTCGTCAACCTGCGCATCGAGGCCTCGGCCCAGGGCGTCATCATCAACAACGTCATCGATGCGGGCCCTAACTACGGCGCTTCCGAGGCGCTCAAGGGTCAGCACATCAACCTCGAGTTCGTTTCCGCCAACCCGACCGGCCCCATCCACATCGGCGGCACCCGCTGGGCCGCCGTCGGCGACGCGCTCGGCCGGCTGCTGTCCACTCAGGGTGCCCATGTCGTGCGCGAGTACTACTTCAACGACCACGGCACCCAGATCGACCGGTTCACCAATTCACTGATCGCCGCCGCCAAGGGCGGACCAACGCCGGACGACGGTTACGCGGGCGACTACGTCAAAGAGATCGCCGCCCAGGTGCTCGCCAAGGACCCCGGCGCACTCAGCCTGGCCGACGACGAGATTCGCGAGACGTTCCGCGCCATTGGCGTCGACCTGATGTTCACCCACATCAAGCAGTCGCTGCACGACTTCGGCACCGACTTCGACGTCTACACCCACGAAGACTCGATGCACAGCTCCGGCCGGGTCGAGCAGGCCATCGCCAAACTTCGCGAAGCTGGCAGCATCTACGAGAAGGACGGCGCAGTCTGGCTGCGCACCACCGACTTTGGCGACGACAAGGACCGCGTCGTCATCAAGAGCAACGGCCAACCCGCGTACGTGGCCGCCGACATCGCCTATTACCTCGACAAGCGCCAGCGCGGATTCGATCTGTGTATCCTCATGCTCGGCGCCGACCATCACGGCTACATCGCCCGACTCAAGGGAATCGCCGCCGCCCTCGGTGAGGATCCCGCCACCGTCGAGGTGCTCATCGGGCAGATGGTCAACCTGGTCCGCGACGGCCAACCGGTCCGGATGAGCAAGCGTGCAGGCACCGTCATCACGCTCGACGACCTCGTCGAGGCCATCGGCGTCGACGCCGCCCGATACTCCCTGATCCGGTCCTCGGTGGACACCCCGATCGACATCGACCTCGCGCTGTGGTCCTCGGCGTCCAACGAAAACCCGGTCTATTACGTGCAATACGCACACGCCCGGCTCGCCGCGCTGGCCCGCAACGCGGCTGAGTTGGGCCTCATCCCGAGCACGGAGCACCTCGAGCTGCTCACGCACGAGAAGGAGGGCACGCTGATTCGCAACCTCGGCGAGTTCCCCCGCGTGCTGAAAACCGCTGCGGCCCTGCGCGAACCCCACCGAGTCTCCCGCTACTTGGAGGACCTGGCCGGCGACTACCACCGGTTCTACGACTCCTGCCGGGTGCTGCCGCAAGGCGATGAGGCACCCACCGATCTGCACACCGCGCGACTGGCGCTGTGCCAGGCCACCCGCCAGGTCATCGCCAACGGCCTTGCCATCCTCGGCGTCACCGCCCCGGAGCGCATGTGATCGCTCATCCCGCCGGGCCCAGGCACGCTGCGGAGACCCACCACAGCGGCGCCCAGCCCCGGCCGCAGTCCCCGGCCGACGTTCTCGAGCTCGCCTCGAACGTGTGGCCGCACAACGCCGTCCGCTGCGACGACGGCGTGGTCTCGATCGCCGGCGTGCCCGTCACCGACATCGCAGCCGAGTTCGGCACCCCGGTCTTCGTGATCGACGAGGACGACTTCCGGTCGCGCTGCCGCGAGATCGCTGCTGCATTCGGCGGCGCGGAATACGTCCGCTACGCCGCCAAGGCATTTCTGTGCACCGAGGTGGCGCGCTGGGTCGACGACGAGGGCCTGGCGCTGGACGTGGCCAGCGGCGGCGAGCTGGCCGTTGCCCTGCACGCCGGGTTCCCCCCAGCGCGAATCGCCCTGCACGGCAACAACAAGTCGGTCGACGAGCTGACCACCGCCGTCAAGGCCGGCGTCGGCCACGTCGTCCTCGACTCGATGATCGAGATCGAGCGTCTCGACGAGATCGCCGGTGCGGCCGGCGTGGTTCAGGACGTACTCGTGCGGCTCACCGTCGGCGTGGCGGCGCACACCCACGAGTTCATCTCGACCGCGCACGAGGACCAGAAGTTCGGGCTGTCCGTGGCCAGCGGCGCCGCGATGGAGGCGGTACGGCGCGTGTTCGCCACCGACAATTTGCGCCTGGTCGGCCTGCACAGCCACATCGGATCGCAGATCTTCGATGTCGCCGGCTTCGAGCTGGCCGCCCACCGGGTGATCGGCCTGCTGCGCGACGTCGTCGCCGAGTTCGGCGTTGACAAGACAAGCCAACTCGAGACGGTCGACCTCGGCGGCGGATTCGGCATTTCCTATCTGCCGCACGACGATCCGCCGCCGGTGCAGGACCTGGCCGGCAAGCTCCGCGCGATCGTCCGCAACGAATCCGCGGCGGTCGGCCTGCTCGCGCCTCGACTCGTGGTGGAACCCGGTCGCGCCATCGCCGGCCCGGGCACCATCACCCTGTACCAGGTCGGCACGGTCAAGGATGTCGCAGTCAGCGCGACCGCGAACCGCCGCTACGTCAGCGTCGACGGCGGGATGAGCGACAATATCCGCACGTCGCTGTACGGCGCCGAATACGACGTTCGGTTGCTGTCCCGCGCCAGCGGCGCCCCGCCTGCGCTGTCCCGCGTCGTCGGAAAGCATTGTGAGAGTGGGGATATCGTGGTGCGAGACGCGTGGGTGTCCGACGATGTCAAGCCCGGCGACCTGCTGGGCGTGGCCGCCACGGGCGCATACTGCTACTCCATGTCGAGCCGTTACAACCTGATCGGCCGTCCCGCCGTGGTAGCCGTGCGCGACGGGCAGGCCCGCCTGATTCTGCGCCGGGAGACCGTCGACGATCTGCTCAGTCTGGAAGTGAGGTAAGCGATGAGTGAAAAGCCCATCGGCGTAGCGGTGTTGGGGCTCGGCAACGTGGGCAGCGAAGTGGTCCGCATCATCGAGCAAAGCGCCACCGACCTGACCGCCCGCATCGGTGCGCCGCTCGTGCTGCGCGGCATCGGCGTGCGGCGTGTGGCCGACGATCGCGGCGTGCCGATCGGGTTGCTCACCAACAACGTGGAAGAACTTGTCTCCCGCGACGACGTCGACATCGTCGTCGAGCTGATGGGGCCTGTGGAGCCCGCCCGCAAGGCCATTCTCGCCGCGCTGGAACAGGGCAAGTCCGTCGTCACGGCCAACAAGGCGCTGATGGCGGTGTCCACCGGCGAGTTGGCGCAGGCTGCGGAAAGCGCCCATGTCGACCTCTACTTCGAAGCCGCTGTGGCCGGCGCCATCCCGGTCATCCGGCCGCTCACGCAATCCCTGGCGGGTGACACAGTGTTGCGGGTGGCCGGGATCGTCAACGGCACCACCAACTACATCCTCTCGGAGATGGACAGCACCGGCGCCGATTACGCCGCTGCCCTGGCCGATGCGAGCGCACTCGGCTACGCCGAAGCCGATCCGACCGCCGACGTCGAGGGCTACGACGCCGCCGCCAAGGCCGCCATCCTGGCCTCGATCGCGTTCCACACCCGCGTCACCGCCGACGACGTCTACCGGGAGGGCATCACCAAGGTCACGCCGGCCGACTTCGAGTCGGCGCGCGCACTGGGCTGCACGATCAAGCTGCTGGCGATCTGCGAGCGACTCTCCACCGATGAAGGACAGCAACGGGTTTCGGCCCGCGTCTACCCGGCGCTGGTGCCGCTGGACCATCCGCTGGCCGCGGTAAACGGAGCGTTCAACGCGGTCGTTGTGGAGGCCGAAGCCGCCGGCCGACTGATGTTCTACGGCCAGGGCGCCGGCGGTGCACCGACGGCGTCGGCGGTGATGGGTGACCTGGTGATGGCCGCACGCAACCGCGTGCAGGGCGGCCGGGGCCCGCGGGAGTCGAAGTACGCCCAGCTGCCCATCTCGTCGATCGGCTTCATCCCCACCCGCTACTACGTCAACATGAACGTCGCCGACCGGCCCGGCGTGTTGTCCGCTGTCGCAGCCGAATTCGCCAAGCGCGAGGTCAGCATCGCCGAGGTCCGCCAAGAAGGCATGGTCGACGAGGGCGGTCAGCGGTGCGGTGCACGCATCGTCGTCGTCACCCACCGGGCCACCGACGCCGCACTGTCGGACACCGTCGCGGCACTGGCCGACCTCGACGTCGTGCAAAGCGTCAACAGCGTGCTGCGCATGGAGGGAACCACCGATTGACGTCCTCCCCTGGCTGAAGCCGGAGGATTTCAACCCCACCTAACTACCTATGCGGCAGGAGAGCAGAGTTGAGGTTCACGGTTCGCAGACCGGCTAGCGCCGAGGTCTCCCCGTGCTGTCACCGCCCGTCCGGCGGCGATGTTGCGTGCTGCGTTCACGTCGGCGTTGCACGGCCCCGCAGTGCAGGCTTCGCACTCGAAAACCGCTTGGCTCTTGCGGTTTTCGGGCGCGACATACCCGCACGCGGAGCATCGTTGCGACGTGTACAAGGCCGCGATCTGCTCGACGCGACCGAAAGCCTTGTGCTGCAAACGCGTAGCGAGCAAACCCCAACAACTCCGGCTGATAGCTCGGTTCAGACCGCGTTTCTGAGCTACCCGCACACCAGGTTGCGCCACCGTTCCCTGTGCACTGCGGGTCATCGCGCGTACGTCGAGGGCTTCGATGCGGATGGTGTCGAACCGCCGCGCGATATCAGTGGTGGCCTTCTCGACCCAGTCCTTGCGCCGGTCTCTCTCACGCGCTTTGAGCTTCGCGATCGCCAGCTTTGTTCGGGCTCGCCGGTTGGAGCCGCGCTTGGCGCGGGCGAGGCGCTGCTGCAGCGCCTTGACCCGCCTGGCCTCACCACGACTCAGGCCAGGGGCGTGCAGCAGTTCGCCGGTCGACAATGCCGCCGACACGGCGACACCGCGGTCGACACCCACCACGCTGCCGTTACCGGGGCCCGCGACGGGACTGGGGACGTACGCGAACGCGATAAACCAGCGCCCGGCCCGATCCCGGGTGACCCGGTAGGACTTCACCCCCTCTGGGACCGGCCGCGACAAGCGGAAGCGCACCCAGCCGACCTTGGGCACCCACACCCGACCGGCCCGGCGGTTCAGACGCTCGACGTGATGCGCTTTCACGGCGACCTGCCGGAACCCCTCATGCACCCCGGCTTTACGCCACGTCGGGCGGCCGTGCGTTCGGTTGAAAAAGTTGCGCATCGCCTGAGCGAAATCCCGCAGCGCCTGCTGCTGCACGGTTTGCGAGCCGGCCGCCAGCCAGTCGTGCTCGGCGCGGGCCGCGGTCAATTGAGCGCATTGCTCGTTGTAAGCGGGCGCGCGGCGACGAGGCTGCCAGTGCAGCTGCTGCTCGACGGCCAGGTTCCACACATACCGGGCGTGTCGACAATGGTCCGCCAACACCACCGCCTGCTCAGCAGTAGGAAGCAACCGGTAACGCGACACACTGGCAACGTAAACAACGCCACCGACAAGTCCGTAAACAACGCCACCGACAAGTCACTGAAAGGAGAGGCGGTGTTATTCCCCATGGCTATTGCAAGAGGACTTCACGCCGCAACGACCCTGTGAGCACGGCCCCGCACAAGACCGTTCACCAGCCCTGGCCCGGGCTGATCGCCGCGTACCGCGACCGACTTCCTGTCGAGGACGACTGGACGGCGATCACCCTGCTCGAGGGCGGCACTCCGCTTGTCCAAGCGCCACGGTTGTCCGAATACACCGGCTGCACAGTTCATCTCAAGGTCGAGGGGCTCAACCCCACGGGCTCGTTCAAGGACCGCGGCATGACGATGGCCGTTACCGAAGCGGTCGCCCGCGGTCAGCAGGCCGTGCTGTGCGCGTCGACGGGCAACACGTCGGCGTCGGCCGCGGCGTATGCGGCCCGCGCCGGGATCACCTGTGCGGTGCTGATCCCGCAGGGCAAGATCGCGATGGGCAAGCTCGCACAGGCCGTGATGCACGGCGCGAAGATCATCCAGATCGACGGTAACTTCGACGACTGTCTGGAGCTGGCCCGCAAGCTCACCGCCGACTTCCCGACCATCTCGCTGGTCAACTCTGTCAACCCGTATCGCATCGAAGGGCAGAAGACCGCGGCGTTCGAGATCGTCGACGCGCTCGGCACCGCGCCCGACGTGCACTCCTTACCGGTCGGCAACGCGGGGAACATCACCGCCTATTGGAAGGGCTACACGGAGTACCACCGCGACGGGCTCTGCGACCGGCTGCCCCGCATGCTGGGCACCCAAGCCGCCGGTGCCGCGCCGCTGGTGCTCGGCGAACCCGTGAGCGACCCCGAGACCATCGCCACTGCGATCCGGATTGGCTCGCCGGCGTCGTGGACCTCGGCAGTAGAGGCCCAGCAGCAGTCGAAGGGCCGTTTCGTGGCCGCCACCGACGAGGAGATCCTCGCGGCATATCACCTCGTGGCGCGGACCGAGGGCGTGTTCGTCGAGCCCGCGTCGGCGGCCAGCATCGCCGGCCTGCTCAAGTCGATCGAAGACGGCTGGGTGGCGAAGGGCTCGACGGTGGTCTGCACGGTGACCGGCAACGGGCTCAAGGATCCCGACACCGCGCTCAAGGGCATGCCCGCTGTCACTGCGGTGCCGGTTGATCCTGTGGCCGTGGTCGCGAAGCTGGGGTTGGTTTAGTCCGCGCACGTGAGGAGCAGGAGAGTTCGAGTGACGCAGACTCTGCCGGTCGGGCTGACGGCCACCGCCGTCGTGGCAGCCTCGAGCGCCAATCTCGGGCCCGGTTTCGACAGTCTGGGCCTGGCGCTGAGCCTTTACGACGAAATCATCATAGAAACAATCGAATCCGGCCTCACCGTCAAAGTGGAGGGTGAAGGCGCCGGCCATGTTCCCCTTGATTCGACGCACTTGGTGGTGCGAGCTATCGAACATGGACTGGAGGCGACGGGTGTCAAAACGTCCGGCCTGAATATCCGCTGCCGCAACGACATACCGCACTCCCGCGGACTGGGATCATCGGCCGCGGCGGTCGTCGGCGGGCTCGCTGCCGTCAATGGCCTTGTGACGCAAGTAGGTTCGTCGCCGCTCGCAGAATCGGAACTGATCCAGTTGGCCAGCGAGTTCGAGGGACATCCCGACAATGCGTCGGCTGCTGTCCTGGGCGGGGCGGTGGTGTCCTGGACCGAACACGAGGGGGTGCTGCCGCGCTACGGTGCCGTGCCGCTGCGGCTGCACCCCGACATCCACCTCTTTCCCGCGATTCCCGAGGAGCGCTCCTCGACGGCCGAGACCCGCGTGCTGCTACCCGATCAGGTCAGCCACATTGACGCCCGGTTCAACGTCAGCCGCGCGGCACTGCTCGTCGTGGCGTTGACCGAGCGGCCCGATCTGCTGATGGACGCAACTGAGGACGTCCTGCACCAGCCGCAGCGCGCAGCCGCCATGCCGAGTTCGGCGGAATACCTACGGATACTGCGGCGTTGTGGGGTTGCGGCGGTGTTGTCCGGCGCCGGTCCTGCGGTTATCGCGCTCAGTACCCACCCAGAACTGCCCGCGGAGGCCTTGGAGTACGGCACGGCCAACGGGTTCACCGTCAGCAAGATAGGTGTTGGTGAGGGCGTCCGATGGACGTCAGGCGTAGCTGTTCGGAGCTGACTTGCTGGTAACACGAGTCACATGCGAATCAGGGTGTTTCTTGCTTCCGGCTCCGAAGAGGGTTATCCTCGCTGTCGTCCAGCAATCGCAGCGTCTGTGCCTGCGCCGACACTAGGACGACCACCAATTCTTCTTGTGGATGACGGTTAGCCGCATACCGGCGAACCCTTCGCAATCAGCCCATCAGCTGATCGCAACGGACCCCCGCGTGACTTGATCAGCGAGGGATAGAAAGGAAATCCGTGACTGAAACGGACCTCATCACGGCTGGTGGCAGCAGCGAAGACGTCGAGCTGCCGAATACCGTGAACTCAGACACTTCAACTACCGCGGAAGCAGACGCGTCGATCGCGACGCCCACCGCGGAAACCGCGCCGACGGCCGATGTGGCCTCCGGCAATCGCGCCGCGTCGCTTTCGACCATGGTGCTGCCCGAACTGCGTGCGCTGGCCAAGGAGGTCGGCGTCGAGGGTGCTTCTGGGATGCGTAAGGGCGAACTCGTCGCTGCCATCCGCGAACGCCGCGACGAGTCCAACGGTCGTGCCTCTGCAGAGGCCACCGACACCAACTCGACTCAGGCGCCCGCCGCCGATGCCGCGCCTGAACCCGCCACTGATGAGCGGAGCTCGGACCAAGCGAGCACTGAGCAGACCCAGCAGCGCCGCGAGCGTCGCGGTGCCTCTCGCGGGGCCGGCGCTGCCGACGGCAGGGACGAGAGCAAGCGGGAGTCCGACCAGCAGAAAAAGGCGGACACCGAAGGTGACCGGCCCGCAAAGCGGGACGGCAAGGCCGACACTGGCGATCAGCAGCACGGCGATCAGCAGGGCGGCCAGAATCGCGGCGGCGGCAACGCCGGCGATGACGACGACCGTGGCGGCCGGCGCGGCCGCCGGTTCCGTGACCGCAGGCGCCGCGGGGAGCGCGGCGGCGAGGGCGGCGGCGGTGGCGACCGCGATACCGAACTGCGTGAGGACGACGTCGTCCAGCCCGTCGCGGGCATCCTCGACGTGCTCGATAACTACGCGTTCGTCCGCACCTCCGGCTACCTGGCGGGCCCCAACGACGTGTACGTGTCTATGAACATGGTGCGCAAGAACGGCCTGCGCCGTGGCGACGCCATCACCGGCGCCGTGCGGGTGCCTAAGGACGGCGAGCAGCCCAACCAGCGGCAGAAGTTCAACCCGCTGGTCCGGCTTGACACCGTCAACGGCGGCCCCGTCGAGGACGCGAAGAAGCGCCCGGACTTCAACAAGCTGACCCCGCTGTACCCGAACCAGCGGTTGCGGCTGGAAACGACGCCGGAGCGGCTGACCACCCGTGTGATCGACCTGATCATGCCAATTGGCAAGGGTCAGCGCGCGCTGATCGTGTCGCCGCCGAAGGCCGGTAAGACCACGATCCTGCAAGACATCGCGAACGGTGTTGCCAAGAACAACCCGGAGTGCCACCTGATGGTCGTGCTCGTCGACGAACGTCCTGAAGAGGTCACCGATATGCAGCGCTCGGTGAAGGGCGAGGTCATCGCCTCGACCTTCGACCGGCCGCCGTCGGACCACACCCAGGCCGCCGAGCTTGCCATCGAGCGGGCCAAGCGCTTGGTCGAGCAGGGCAAGGACGTCATCGTGCTGCTCGACTCGATCACCCGGCTGGGCCGCGCTTACAACAACGCGTCACCGGCGTCGGGCCGCATTCTGTCCGGCGGCGTCGACTCGACCGCGCTGTACCCGCCCAAGCGGTTCCTGGGCGCGGCCCGCAACATCGAGGACGGCGGCTCGCTCACGATCATCGCGACGGCCATGGTGGAGACCGGGTCGACCGGTGACACCGTGATCTTCGAGGAGTTCAAGGGCACCGGCAACGCGGAGCTCAAGCTCGACCGCAAGATCTCCGAGCGCAGGGTCTTCCCGGCCGTCGACGTCAACCCCTCCGGCACCCGTAAGGACGAGCTGCTGCTCCCGCCGGACGAGTTCGCGGTCGTGCACAAGCTGCGCCGGGTGCTGTCGGGCCTTGACCCACATCAGGCCATCGACCTGCTGATGAGCCAGCTGCGGAAGACCAAGAACAACTACGAGTTCCTGATGCAGGTCTCCAAGACCGCGCCGGGTTCGATGGACTCCGACTAATCCCCAGTCCCCAGCTGGCGCGTGGGCCCAGACGCGTGGGCCCAGGCCGGATCGGCCCGCAAACCGGGCATGACGTAGCGGCGCATGTGCGCCGCGACGGCGTCGGCGTCAGTGGGATCTAGCGTGTCACCCGGAACGGTGGCGAGCGAAAGCAGTACGCGCGCGACCCATTCCGACGCCTCGGCGATGTCGGTGTTCTTGTGGATCTCACCGCGGTCGCGCGCAGCGATCAGATAGCGTGACCAGAAGTCGGCCAGATCGGGGACCAGCCCCTGCACGCCCGCGCCAGCACACGCTGCGAATTCCTCGGGCTCATCGATTCGCAGTTTCATCAACAGCGCGCCGGGATCGTCGTAGGCGGTGCGGCCATGCCGAATGCCCGCGGCGATCTGCCGATCCAGGCCCTCGACCTGCTCGAGCATCGCGTGCGCCTTCGACCAGTACGCGTCGTTGAGGCGCACGATCGCGGCGCCCAGCAATGAGACCTTGTCGGGGAAGTGCCGGTACAGCCAGCCACGCGACACCCCGGCAACCTCGGCCACTTCGGACACCGTGGTCGACCGAATTCCCTTGGCACGCAGGCAGACTTCCGCCGCATCGATCAGTCGATCGCGCACGTTCTTCGTGGCGGTGCCGCTCGTCACCCAGTGGTCTCCTCGTCGTTTTCGCCGGCCCCCTTCGGGGCGGTCAGAGCATTGTGCCATCGTAGACACTTTTTTGGATCTGTTCACCTTGCTGAGAGTGGGCGCTGACCAGGTCGGCGAGGAATAGCCAGCCCATCGCACGCGTTTAGGCTGTTGGAGGTTGAACTGGCATAATGGACCGCCGACCCTCGGTTCCGGTTCACGCCGATACCTCCACGTCATGGAGGGGCGACCCGGGGCCCACGACTGAAGAGGAAACCATGAAATCGGGTATTCACCCTGACTACGTCGAGACGACGGTGCACTGCGGCTGCGGCGCCACGTTCACCACGCGCAGCACCAAGAAGAGCGGACAGATCCACGTCGAGGTCTGCTCGCAGTGCCATCCCTTCTACACCGGCAAGCAGAAGATCCTCGACAGCGGCGGCCGTGTGGCACGCTTCGAGAAGCGCTACGGCAAGCGAGCCGGGGCGAGCGCAGCGACGGGACAGAACAAGGCCGGTGCTGACAAGGCTGCCGACAACTAGCTGTCTTCCCGACGCCCGGATCTGTTGCGCGAGCGCAGGCCGGGCGTCGCTTCGCGTCTAGCGAAGAAAACCGCCGGAGTGCGTTTCGGGGAAGGAGGATGTCGTGACGGATAACGCGCCCGCGATTGACGGATTGTTGGCCGAACACGCCGACCTCGAACGTCAGCTGGCGGACCCCAGACTGCACGCTGATGCGGGAGCGGCCCGCAAGGTCGGTCGCCGGTTCGCGCAGATCTCGCCCATCGTCGCGACCTACCGCAAGCTCGAGGCCGCTCGCGGGGACCTGGAGGTCGCGCGGGAGCTGGGCACGGACGACGAGTCGTTCGCCGCTGAGGTGCCAGGGCTCGAGGCAAGCGTGGACGAACTGAGCACGCAGCTCGCCGACCTCCTGGCGCCGCGCGACCCGCACGACGCCGACGACGTCGTACTCGAGGTGAAGTCCGGCGAGGGTGGCGAGGAATCGGCGCTGTTCGCCGCCGACCTGGCCCGGATGTACATCCGCTACGCCGAGCGGCGCGGCTGGACCGTCACCGTTCTCGACGAAACCATGTCGGACCTGGGTGGCTACAAGGACGCAACTCTGTCGATCAGGAGCAAGGGCGATTCAACCGACGGCGTGTGGTCGCGGCTGAAGTTCGAGGGCGGCGTGCACCGCGTCCAAAGGGTTCCGGTCACCGAGTCGCAGGGCCGCGTGCACACGTCGGCGGCCGGCGTGCTCGCCTATCCCGAGCCCGAAGAGGTCGAGGAAGTCCAGATCGACGAGTCCGACCTTCGCATCGACGTCTACCGGTCGTCGGGCAAGGGTGGCCAGGGCGTCAACACCACCGACTCCGCGGTGCGCATCACCCACCTGCCCACCGGCATCGTGGTCACCTGCCAGAACGAACGCTCGCAGCTGCAGAACAAGGCGCGCGCCATGCAGGTGCTGGCTGCGCGACTGCAGGCACTGGCCGAGGAGCAGGCGCAGGCCGACGCGTCGGCCGACCGGGCCAGCCAGATCCGCACCGTCGACCGCAGCGAGCGCATCCGCACGTACAACTTTCCTGAGAACCGGATCGCCGATCACCGGATCAACTTCAAGGCGCACAACCTCGATCAGGTGCTCGACGGCGACCTCGATGCGCTCTTCGACGCGCTGGCTGCCGCCGACAAGCAGGCCAGGCTGCAGCAAGCATGACCAGGCTGCTGCAAGCATGACCAGGCTCCGCCACGTGATCGATGCCGCCGCGGTGGCGCTGGCCGAGGCGGGTGTCGAATCGCCGCGCATCGACGCCGAACTGCTCGCGGCCCATGCGGCAGCCACCGACCGTGGTCGTCTCGCCTTCGCTGACACCGGGCCTGAGTTCTTCGAACGCTTCGACGAGCTCGTCGCGCAGCGCGCCAAGCGGGTGCCGCTGCAACACCTCACCGGTACCGCGCCATTCGGTCCGGTGACGGTGCACGTCGGGCCCGGCGTTTTCATCCCACGGCCGGAGACCGAATCACTGCTGGAATGGGCTGTAGGCCAACCACTATCGCAGCGCCCGGTGATCGTCGACCTGTGCACAGGCTCTGGTGCGCTGGCGGTGGCGCTCTCGAAGTACCGGCCCGACGCCCGCGTCATCGCCGTAGACGATTCCGAGGACGCGCTCGCCTACGCTCGACGCAACACTGCCGGAACTCCTGTCGAACTCATCCGAGCAGACGTCACCCAGGCCGGGCTGCTTGCCGAGCTCGACGGCCAGGTGGACCTCGTCGTCGCCAACCCGCCTTATATTCCCGATGGCGCGGCACTGGAACCCGAAGTGGCCGAACATGATCCGCCGCACGCACTGTTCGCAGGGGTGGACGGGATGGCGGTCATCGATCGCATTGTCGAGCTGGCCGCACGGCTGTTGCGTGACGGCGGTCGCTGCGGCCTCGAGCATGACGACACCACATCCGCCCGCACCGTCGAAGCGTTCACCCGCACAGAGCGATTCGTCGACGTCACCGCCCGACACGACCTGACCGGCCGGCCCCGGTTCGTCACCGCGGGACGCGTGAGAGGCTGACGCGATGACCGCCCGAAGAGGACCGCGAGTGAGGATCGCAGCGAGGTACGAGCGAGGACCGGAGCGAGTGGGAGTCGAGGCGTGACCGAGGTGTTCGACTGCACTGATCCCTCACAGCGGGAGACGGGCATCGCTTCGGCGATCAGCGCGCTGAAGGGGGGCCGTCTCGTCGTGCTGCCCACCGACACCGTCTACGGAATCGGGGCCGACGCTTTCGACGGTGCCGCCGTCGCCGCTCTGCTGTCGGCGAAGGGGCGCGGCCGCGACATGCCCGTCCCCGTGTTGGTGGGTTCGTGGCACACGATCGACGGCCTGGTGTACACGGTCGCCCACAGCGCGCGCGAACTCATCCAGGCGTTCTGGCCCGGTGCATTGAGTCTGGTGGTGCGCCAGGCCCCGTCGCTGCAATGGGACCTCGGCGATGCACACGGCACCGTGATGTTGCGCATGCCGCTGCACCCGGTCGCGATCGAGCTGCTGCGCGAGGTCGGGCCAATGGCGGTGTCGAGCGCCAACATCTCCGGCCGCCCCGCGGCGGTCGCCGTTGAGGATGCGCGCAATCAGCTCGGCGACCTCGTCGAGGTGTATCTCGACGCAGGACCCTCGGAACAACAAGCGGCGTCGACGATCGTCGACCTCACCGGCGCGCATCCGCGCGTGCTCCGGCAAGGCCCGGTGACGGTGGAGGCCATCGCGAAGGTCCTCGGTGTGGAACCCGAGTCGCTCACGGACTGATCAGGTTCGCACCCGAACACCGAGCAGATGGAACACGTAGTCGGGCGACACTTCGACTGCCAACGACCGCGATGGCAGCGCCGCGAGCACGTTGTCGGGCAGGGTCATCGGCTGAAGAACGACGGCATGCGCGAACCGTCCGCTCTCACCTCCGTCCAGTACGGTTGCGCCAGTGGTGAGTGACGTGGCCGACGGACTGCTCGCGCTCTCCGATCGGGGCGCGGGTGTCCCGCTGCGCGAGCTGGCGCTTGTCGGGCTGACCGCGGCGATGATCACCTACTTCGCGACGGGCTGGGTCCGGGTGCTGGCCAGGCGGCTCGGCGCGGTCGCCTATCCGCGCGAGCGCGACGTCCACCTGCAGCCGACACCGCGGATGGGTGGCCTGGCGATGTACATCGGCGTCGTGGCGGCCGTCTTGTTGGCGTCGCAACTGCCGGCGCTGACCCGGGGCTTCGTCTATTCGTCGGGCATGCCCGCGGTCGTCGTCGCGGGCGGACTGATCATGGCCATCGGCCTGATCGATGACCGCTGGGGTCTGGACGCGTTGACGAAGTTCGCCGGCCAGATCACCGCCGCGAGTGTGCTTGTCACGATGGGCGTCGCCTGGAGCGTGCTCTACATCCCTATCGGCGGCGTCGGCACGATCGTGCTCGACCAGGTGTCGTCCATCCTGCTCACGCTGGCACTCACGGTGGCGATCGTCAACGCGATGAACTTCGTCGACGGCCTCGACGGATTGGCCGCCGGGCTCGGCCTTATAACCGCGTCAGCCATCTGCATCTTCTCGATAGGCCTGCTGCGCGACCACGGCGGCGACGTCCTCTTTTATCCGCCCGCGGTGATCTCGGTCGTGCTCGCCGGCGCGTGCCTTGGCTTCCTGCCGCACAACTTTCACCCGGCCAAGATCTTCATGGGCGACTCCGGCTCGATGCTGATCGGGCTGATGCTCGCCGCGGCCTCGACGACCGCGGCAGGCCCGATCTCGCAGACCGCCTACGGCGCGCGCGACGTGTTCGCTCTGCTGTCGCCGTTCCTGTTGGTGGTGGCTGTGATGTTCGTGCCAGCCCTCGACATGCTGCTAGCCGTGATTCGCCGGACCCGTGCGGGCGTGCACTTCTCGACGCCGGACAAGATGCACCTCCATCATCGGTTGCTGCAGATCGGTCATTCGCACCGCAGAGTGGTGCTGCTCGTCTACCTGTGGGTCGGCATCATCGCGCTGGGCGCGGCGAGCACGATCTTCTTCGATCCCCGTTACACCGGAGCCGTCATGCTGGCCGCGATTCTGGTCGCAATCGTGGTGACTCTGATCCCGCTTCTGCGCCGCCGCGATGACCGTTTCGAGGAAATGTACGACGAAAAGTAGTAGACCCCTTTTCTGCCCTTAACCATGTGTTAGGGTGCAGGCAGAACCCGAAAAAACCTCGCGGGTTGCCGGCCTCCGGGCCGTCGGTTCACCGCCGATCGGCACGGAACAACGACCGACAAAGGGAGCTGCCCCTTGGGTGATTCCAGTGAGCCTGTCGCCCTCCGATACGCTCGGTGCGCCACTCGCAGGAACTACGGGACAACTCTCTTGAACCGCGGGATTGAGGTGAAGCAGTGACGACGCCAGCGCAAGACGCGCCGTTGGTGTTTCCGTCCGTTGCTTTCAGGCCGCTGCGCCTGCTTGCGATCTGTGTCGTGCTGACCGGCCTTGCGACACTGGCCGCCGGACTGCTCGGCCATGTGATGGTCGGCGTCTTCTTCGGCGTCGGCCTCGGGCTGGGTTTGCTCAACGCATTGCTGGTGCAGCGGTCGGTGGAAGCCATCACCGCGGACGCGCATCCGCTCAAACGCAAGATGGCGCTGAACTCCGCCACCCGCCTGTTGTTGATGACGGTGATCGGGCTGACGATCGCATTCATCTTCCGGCCGCAGGGGCTCGGCGTGGTGTTTGGAATGGCCCTCTTCCAGGTGGTGCTGGTGATCTCGACCGCGCTGCCGGTGATGAAGAAGATCAGGGCCGGTGCCGCTGAAGGACTCGAAGGGGAGGCCACACAGCAATGACCGAGACGTTCCTCGCCGAAGCCGCGATCGAGGTCGGTCATCACGAGACCGCCAAGTGGTTCGGGCTGACCGTCAACACCGACACGGTGTTGGCGACCGCGATCGCCGCGGTGATCGTGATCGCGCTGGCATTCTTCTTGCGCGCCAAGGTCACATCGACCGGCGTGCCCGGCGGGGTACAGCTGTTCTGGGAAGCCATCACGGTCCAGCTGCGCAACCAGATCGAGACCGCGATCGGCATGAAGATCGCCCCCTTCGTATTGCCGCTGGCCGTCACGCTGTTCGTCTTCATTCTTGTTGCGAACTGGCTGTCGGTGCTGCCGGTGCAGTACACCGACGGGACCGGCGCCACCCACGAGCTGCTCAAGCCGCCGGCAAGCGATATCAACTTCGTGCTGGCGCTCGCCCTGTTCGTTTTCATCTGTTACCACGCGGCAGGCATCTGGCGCCGCGGCATCATCGGATACCCCGTGAAGCTGCTCAAGGGCCACGTCGCGTTCCTGGCGCCGATAAACTTCGTCGAGGAGCTGGCCAAGCCGATCTCGTTGTCGCTCCGACTCTTTGGCAACATGTTCGCCGGCGGCATCCTGGTCGCGCTGATCGCGCTGTTCCCACCGTGGATCCTGTGGTTGCCCAACGCGATCTGGAAGAGCTTCGACCTGTTCGTCGGCGCGATCCAGGCGTTCATCTTCGCGCTGCTGACGATCTTGTACTTCAGCCAGTCGATGGAGCTCGATGAAGACCATCATTAGCCGACCCGAACATGCAGGACCCGCAACCTGGTAGGACCACTACCAGTTATCAAGGAGGATAAGGAATGGATCCCACTATCGCTGCCGGCGCGCTCATCGGCGGTGGACTGATCATGGCGGGCGGCGCAATCGGCGCCGGTATCGGTGACGGTGTGGCTGGTAACGCACTGATCGCCGGCATCGCCCGGCAGCCGGAGGCGCAGGGCCGACTGTTCACACCGTTCTTCATCACGGTCGGTCTGGTCGAGGCGGCCTACTTCATCAACCTGGCGTTCATGGCGCTGTTCGTCTTCGCCACCCCGGTTGGCTAATGCCCACCATGGCTGACCCGAACGTCGTCCTTCTGGCGGCTGAGGAAGGCGGGGGCACAAGCAACTTCCTCGTCCCCAACGGCACCTTCTTCGTCGTGCTGATCATCTTCTTGATCGTGCTCGGCGTGATCGGCAAGTGGGTCGTGCCGCCTGTTTCCAAGGTGCTGCGCGAACGCGACGCGATGGTGAAGGGGACCGTCGAGGACAGCCGCAAGGCAGCCGACCAGTTCGCCGCCGCCGACGAGGACTATCAGGCCGAGATGGCCAAGGCGCGCGGCGAAGCCTCGAAACTTCGTGACGAGGCGCGAGCGGAAGGGCGAAAGGTCTTGGAGGACATGCGAGGCCGGGCTTCCGACCAAGTGGCGTCGACGCTGCAGCAAGCCGACTCGGAGCTAAAGGAGCAAGCCCTATCCATCCAGGCAGGCCTGCGGTCGTCCGTGGAAAACCTGTCTGAAACCCTGGCCAGCCGGGTGCTCGGCATCGAGATCAACACGGCCACATCGGCTTCGGGGCGGTAGGCAATGGCGACATTCATCGGTCAGCTCGTCGGCTTCGCGCTAATCGTGTTCATCGTGTGGCGCTACGTCGTTCCGCCGGTGCGCCGGATGATGGCCAATCAGCAGGAAACCGTGCGCAAGCAGCTGGAGGACAGCGCCGAGGCCAAGAAGCGGTTGGCCGAGGCCGAGAAGGCGCACGAGAAGGCCATCGAGCAGGCCAAGGCCGAGGCCAAGCAGGTGACCGAGGAGGCGCGGGTGGACGCCCAGCGGCTGGTAGAGCAGCTGCATGCCCAGGCCGATGCCGAGGTTGAGCGGATCAAAGTGCAAGGTGCCCAACAGGTTCAGCTTCTGCGTGCCCAGTTGGTTCGCCAACTGCGTCAGGATCTGGGTACCGAGTCTGTGCGGCGTGCGGGCGCATTGGTCAACGAACACGTGTCGGATCCCGGTGCGCGGTCGGCCACCGTTGATCGGTTCATAGCCGAACTCGATGCGATGGCACCGTCCGAAGCGGTGATCGAAGACCGGGCGTCGGCACGGCTGCGTGCAGCGAGCCGGGAGTCGCTGGCGGCGCTGGTAGTGAAGTTCGACGAGGTAACGGCCGACCTCGGACCCGACCAGTTGTCTTCGGTGGCGGATGATTTGGCCTCGGTCGCCAAACTGCTGGCCCGCGAGTCGATCCTGACGCGTCATCTCGCCGACCCGGCCGACGACCCGTCGCCCAAACTGGGCCTGCTCGAGACGCTGCTCGAAGGCAAGGTCGGTGACACGGCGCTGGAGGTGCTGAAGGCCGCGGTGTCGGGACGCTGGTCGTCCGACGCGAACCTGGTCGACGCCGTCGAACATGTCGCGCGGCTGGCGCTACTGGTACGTGCGGAGCGCGAAGAGGTGGCCGGCGACGTCGAAGAACAGCTCTTCCGGTTCAGCCGCATCCTGGATGCGCAGCCGGGGTTGGCCATTCTGCTGACCGACTACAGCGCGCCAACCGAGGGCCGGGTCAAGCTGCTGCGCGATATCCTCGACAGCGGCTCCGGAGTGAATGCCACGACGGTGCAGCTGCTTTCGCAGACGGTAGAGCTACTTCGCGGCGAGCGCGCCGACCAGGCTGTGCTCGATCTGGCCGAGCTCGCGGTGGCCCGCCGAGGCGAGGTCGTTGCGCATGTCAGCGCCGCGGCCGACGTCAGCGACGCGCAGCGGACCCGGCTGACAGAAGTATTGACCCGGATCTACAGGCACCCGGTTTCCTTGCAGCTGCACATCAACCCGGGGCTGCTGGGCGGGCTGAACATCGCCGTCGGCGACGAGGTGATTGACGGCACGCTCTCATCGAAACTGGCGGCCGCCGAGACCAAACTGCCTGACTGACCGAACGAACGACAAGATCCCACACCGTAAGAAGCAGGAAGACGAAAAGCCACCGATGAGCGCTTGCGCGAAGAGGAGAACACCATGGCAGAGCTGACCATCTCCGCTGACGACATCCAGGGTGCGATCGAGGATTACGTCTCGAGTTTCACCGCCGACACCGCGCGCGAGGAAATCGGTACGGTCATCGATACCGGCGACGGTATCGCGCACGTCGAGGGCCTGCCCTCGGTGATGACGCAGGAGCTGCTGGAGTTCCCGGGCGGAGTGCTCGGCGTGGCGCTCAACCTCGACGAGCACAGCATCGGCGCGGTAATCCTCGGTGACTTCGAGAAGATCGAAGAGGGCCAGCAGGTCAAGCGCACCGGCGAGGTGCTGTCAGTCCCAGTAGGCGACAAGTTCCTCGGCCGGGTGGTCAACCCGCTGGCCCAGCCGATCGACGGCCGTGGCGACATCGAGGCGGAAACCCGTCGCCCGCTGGAGATTCAGGCTCCTTCAGTGGTGCAGCGCCAAGGCGTGAGCGAGCCGCTGCAGACCGGCATCAAGGCCATCGATGCAATGACCCCAATCGGTCGCGGCCAGCGCCAGCTGATCATCGGCGACCGCAAGACCGGTAAGACCGCGGTCTGTGTGGACACCATCCTCAACCAGCGGCAGAACTGGGAGTCCGGCGACGAAAAGAAGCAGGTTCGCTGCGTATACGTCGCGATCGGGCAGAAGGGCACGACCATCGCCGCGGTGGCCCGGGCGCTCGAAGAAGGCGGTGCGATGGAATACACCACCATCGTCGCCGCACCGGCTTCGGACTCCGCGGGCTTCAAATGGCTTGCGCCGTACACTGGTTCGGCCATCGCTCAGCACTGGATGTACGACGGCAAGCACGTACTCATCGTGTTCGACGACCTGAGCAAGCAGGCCGAGGCCTACCGTGCGATCTCGCTGCTGCTGCGCCGTCCGCCTGGCCGCGAGGCCTACCCGGGCGACGTGTTCTATCTGCACTCGCGGCTGCTCGAGCGCTGCGCCAAGCTGTCCGACGAGCTGGGCGGCGGCTCGCTGACCGGTCTGCCGATCATCGAGACCAAGGCCAACGACATCTCGGCCTACATCCCGACCAACGTCATCTCGATCACCGACGGCCAGTGCTTCCTGGAGAGCGACCTGTTCAACCAGGGTGTCCGTCCGGCCATCAACGTCGGTGTGTCGGTGTCCCGTGTGGGTGGCGCCGCGCAGATCAAGGCCATGAAGGAGGTGGCAGGATCGCTGCGGCTGGATCTGTCGCAGTACCGCGAGCTGGAGTCGTTCGCGGCCTTCGCCTCGGACCTGGACGCCACGTCGAAGGCGCAACTGGAGCGCGGTGCCCGACTCGTCGAGCTACTCAAGCAGCCGCAATACCAGCCATTGTCCGTCGAGGAGCAGGTCGTCGCGATCTTCCTTGGTACAAAGGGGCATCTGGACTCCGTTCCTGTCGACGACGTCAGCCGCTTCGAGACGGAATTCCTCGATCACCTACGCGCGTCGGATGACAGCATCCTCAAGGAGATCCGCGAGTCCCAGAAGCTCGGCGACGAGCTCGACGACAAGCTGACCGAGTCGATCAACCAGTTCAAGAAGGGCTTCGCGGCGTCCGACGGCAGCTCCGTCGTGCCCGACGAGCATGTCGACGCGCTGGCCGACGAAGACCTCGAGAAGGAATCGGTGAAGGTTCGCAAGCCAGCACCGAAGAAGAAGTAGAAACGATGGCGGCCACACTTCGGGAGTTGCGCGGGCGCATCCGCTCCGCCGGGTCGATCAAAAAGATCACGAAGGCTCAGGAGCTGATCGCCACGTCGCGTATCGGCAGGGCGCAGAACCGCCTGAAGTCGGCGCGCCCATACGCGACCGAGATCACCAACATGCTGACCGAGCTGGCCGCGGAGGCGGCGCTGGACCATCCGCTCCTCGTCGAGCGCGATGAACCCAAGCGGGCAGGCATTCTGGTGGTGTCATCCGATCGGGGTCTCTGTGGTGGATACAACTCGAACGTGTTCCGTCGCGCGGAGGAGTTGTTCTCCCTCATGCGGCAGGAGGGCAAGACCCCGATCGTCTACACCGTGGGCCGTAAGGCGCTGAATTACTACAGGTTCCGCAACTGGAAGATCACCGAGTCGTGGACCGGATTCTCCGAGCAACCCACGTACGAGAACGCTCAGGAGATCGCCACCACCCTGGTCGACACCTTCCTTGCCGGAGCGGACGACGTAGGCGACGATCCCGGACCCGACGGGATCCTAGGCGTCGACGAGCTGCACATCGTTTCCACCGAGTTCAAGTCGATGATGTCGCAGTCGGCCGTTGCAAACCGAATCGCGCCAATGGTGGTGGAGTACGTCGAGGAGGACAGCGGTCCTCGCACGCTCTACTCGTTCGAGCCCGACGCCAGCACGCTTTTCGACGCGCTGCTCCCGCGCTATCTGGCGACCCGCGTCTATGCCGCGCTGCTCGAGTCGGCGGCGTCGGAGCTGGCATCGCGTCAGCGGGCGATGAAGTCGGCCACCGATAACGCGGACGACCTCATCAAGGCCCTGACCCTTGAGGCCAACCGCGAGCGGCAGGCCCAGATCACCCAGGAAATCAGCGAGATCGTCGGTGGTGCGAACGCGCTCGCCGATGCGAGCCGTTAGCCCCTAGAAAGAAGAAGAGATGACTGCTACCGCCGAAAAGACCGACAAGGCAACGAACAAGGACACCAACGGTCGCGTGGTTCGGGTGACCGGTCCCGTGGTCGATGTTGAATTCCCCCGCGGCTCGGTGCCCGAACTGTTCAACGCACTGCAGGCCGAGGTCACGTTCGAGGAGCTCGCCAAGACGCTGACGCTGGAAGTGGCCCTGCACCTCGGCGACGGCCTGGTGCGCTGCATCGCGCTGCAGCCGACCGACGGCCTGGTGCGCGGTGTCGACGTGATCGACACCGGGGGGGCAATCTCGGTACCGGTCGGCGATGGTGTGAAGGGCCACGTGTGGAACGCCCTTGGCATCTGCCTGGACGAGAAGGACTACGGAAAAGACTTCGACCGCTGGCCGATTCACCGCAAGCCGCCGGCCTTCGACGAACTCGAACCCCGCACTGAGATGCTCGAGACGGGCCTCAAGGTCGTCGACCTGCTGACCCCGTACGTGCGCGGCGGCAAGATCGCCCTGTTCGGCGGCGCTGGCGTCGGCAAGACGGTTTTGATCCAGGAGATGATCAACCGTATTGCCCGCAACTTCGGCGGCACTTCGGTTTTCGCGGGTGTGGGCGAGCGCACCCGCGAGGGCAACGACCTGTGGGTCGAGCTCGGTGAGGCCGACGTGCTCAAGGACACCGCTCTGGTGTTCGGTCAGATGGACGAGCCGCCTGGCACGCGTATGCGGGTCGGGCTGTCGGCGCTGACGATGGCGGAGTACTTCCGCGACGAGATGGGCCAGGACGTGCTGTTGTTCATCGACAACATCTTCCGGTTCACCCAGGCCGGTTCGGAGGTGTCCACGCTGCTCGGCCGCATGCCGTCCGCGGTGGGTTACCAGCCGACTCTCGCCGACGAGATGGGCGAGCTGCAGGAGCGCATCACCTCGACGCGTGGCCGCTCCATCACGTCGATGCAGGCCGTCTACGTGCCCGCCGACGACTACACCGACCCGGCGCCTGCGACGACGTTCGCGCATCTCGACGCCACCACCGAGCTCAGCCGAAATGTGTTCTCGAAGGGCATCTTTCCGGCGGTCGACCCGTTGGCGTCGAGCTCGACGATCCTCGACCCCGCGATCGTGGGTGATGAGCACTACCGCGTCGCGCAGGAAGTCATTCGAATCCTGCAGCGGTACAAGGACCTTCAGGACATCATCGCGATCCTCGGTATCGACGAGCTGTCCGAAGAGGACAAACAGTTGGTGCAACGAGCCCGTCGCATCGAGCGCTTCCTGTCGCAGAACATGATGGCCGCCGAGCAGTTCACCGGCCAGCCCGGTTCGACCGTTCCGGTCAAGGAGACCATCGAGGCGTTCGACCGGCTGTCTAAGGGCGAATTCGACCACGTGCCCGAGCAGGCGTTCTTCTTGATCGGCGGCCTGGACGATCTGGCGAAGAAGGCCGAGAGCTTCGGTGTGAAGCTCGAGGGCGGCGGCAAGTCGGACAGCAAGAACGACGAGGGCGAGAAGAAGGATGACTAGGCCTTGCCCGCGCCGAAAGGTGATGTGAGATGGCCGAACTGAACATCGACATCGTCGCTGTCGATCGCAAGATCTGGTCGGGCCAGGGCACCTTCCTGTTCACCCGCACCACCTCAGGCGAGATCGGCATCCTGCCCAACCACATCCCGTTGGTCGCACAGTTGGTCGACGACGCGATGGTGCGGGTGGAGCGCGAGGGTGAGGACGACCTGCGCATCGCGGTGGACGGAGGCTTTCTGTCCGTCACCGAGCAAGGCGTGACCGTCCTGGCCGAGAGTGCTGAATTCGATTCGGAGATCGACGAAGCCGCCGCGCAGCGCGACGCCGAATCCGACGATCCCGCTACCGCCGCCAAGGGTCGAGCGAGGCTTCGCGCCCTGGGCCAGATCGACTAGAGGCCGCCGATGAGCGCGTCCATGATGGCCATGGTCGCGCTGGTCGGTGTACTGCTGTTCGTTGTCGTCGCGCTCTGCTACAGGCTGTGGAAGCTGAGGCAGGTGGGCGGGACGGCGGCGATACTGCGCGATGTGCCCGCGGTCGGCGGACACGGGTGGCGCCACGGTGTAATGCGTTACCGGGGTGGGGAAGCCGGCTTCTATCGGCTGTCCAGCCTGCGCTGGTGGCCCGACCGCAGGCTGAGCCGTCGTGGCCTGGAGATCGTTGCGCGACGGTCACCCCGCGGCGACGAATTCGACATCATGACGCACGAGATCGTCGTCCTGGAATTGCGCGACACCAGCCCGGAACGCCGTCGGGGCTATGAAGTGGCACTCGATCGCGGTGCGTTGACCGCATTTCAGTCGTGGCTCGAGTCGCGGCCGTCGCCGCGCGCTCGGCGCCACACGCTTTGATTCAATCGATTGCGGGGCCCGGCTTTTCGGTCTTCGCGCAAACGCTCATCCGCCTGGGTGCCACAACACGTCGCCAGCGGGATTGGCAGCCCGTGACAAAATGAACAGCAGGTCCGATAACCGGTTGAGATATTTGGCCGGCAGCACGCTGACCGATTCTTGATGGGTGTCGACGGCGTGCCACGCCGAGCGTTCCGCCCGGCGCGCCACTGTGCGGGCCACATGCAGCAGCGCCGAGAGCGGCGTACCCCCTGGCAGCACAAACGAATTCAGAGCCGGCAGCGGTTCGTTGAACTCGTCGCACCACGACTCCAACCGATCGATGTAGCTCTGGGTGATCCGCAGCGGGGGATGTTCGGGATTCTCGACCACGGGGGTGGACAGGTCGGCCCCCGCGTCGAAGAGGTCGTTCTGAATCCGCCGCAGCACGTTGAGAATCTGCTCACCGGGGTTTCCCATTGCGATCGCGACGCCGATTGCGGCATTGGCCTCATCGCAGTCGGCATACGCAGCAAGCCGAGCGTCATTCTTTGAGACCCTGCTGAAATCGCTCAGACCGGTGGTCCCGTCATCACCGGTCCGGGTATATATGCGGGTCAGATGTACTGCCATGGTTAAACCGTAGCGGGACAGACTGGCTGGGAAACTGACAGGGCCCAATCCCGCTGTTTACACTAACCGCGTGAGCGAGCGTTTCGTGGTGACCGGCGGAAACCGGTTATCGGGCGAAGTTGCTGTCGGGGGGGCCAAGAACAGCGTATTGAAGCTGATGGCGGCGACGCTCCTGGCGGAGGGGACCAGCACGATCACCAATTGCCCGGACATCCTGGATGTGCCGTTGATGGCGGAGGTCCTGCGCGGCTTGGGCGCCACGGTGGAACTCGACGGTGATGCCGTGCGGATCACCTCGCCCTACGAACCCAAGTACGACGCGGATTTCGCCGCGGTCCGCCAGTTCCGGGCATCGGTATGTGTGCTGGGACCGTTGGTCGGCCGGTGCAAACGTGCCAAGGTCGCGTTGCCAGGCGGCGATGCCATCGGGTCGCGTCCGCTGGATATGCATCAAGCAGGTCTGCGACAGCTGGGTGCGCGCTGCAATATCGAGCACGGTTGTGTTGTGGCCGAGGCAGATCACCTACGCGGCGCTGAAATTCAGCTGGAGTTCCCATCGGTGGGAGCGACAGAGAACATCCTGATGGCTGCGGTAGTCGCCGAGGGCGTGACGACGATTCACAACGCGGCGCGCGAGCCCGACGTCGTCGACCTGTGCACGATGCTCAACCAGATGGGCGCCCAGATCTCCGGGGCGGGCACGCCGACCATGACGATCACCGGCGTCGATCGGCTCTATCCCACCGAACATCGGGTGATAGGCGACCGCATCGTCGCCGCCACATGGGGCATCGCCGCTGCGATGACACGCGGGGACATCTCGGTGACGGGTGTCGACCCGCAACACCTGCAGTTAGTTCTGCACAAGCTGCACGACGCCGGCGCCACGGTCACGCAGACCGACGACGGCTTCCGGGTGGTCCAGTACGAGCGGCCCAAGGCGGTCAACGTCGCGACCCTGCCGTTCCCGGGTTTCCCGACCGATCTGCAGCCGATGGCCATCGGGCTGGCGTCGATCGCCGACGGCACTTCGATGATCACCGAGAATGTGTTCGAGGCCCGGTTCCGGTTCGTCGAGGAGATGATCCGATTGGGCGCCGACGCCCGCACCGATGGCCACCATGCGGTCGTGCGGGGCATCCCGCAACTGTCCAGCGCGCCGGTGTGGTCGTCCGATATCCGGGCCGGTGCGGGGCTGGTGCTGGCAGGCCTGGTCGCCGACGGTGACACCGAGGTACACGACGTGTTCCATATCGACCGCGGCTACCCACTGTTCGTCGAGAACCTGGTCAGTCTGGGCGCGGAAATAGAGCGGGTCGTGTAGGAGCGCTGCCCGACCGCGGGTCGGCAACGTCGTTTGGGGCTGGGCCCGACAAGGCGTAGTCTTTAACGAGAAGCCAACGGCCCCAGTCCAAATGGATTGGCGGACGAGGTTTGACGTCTCTGTCCACATGGAGTACAGTGGCAGGGTTGCCTGCAGTTCGGGTGT